>NZ_RAZF01000047.1 GCF_003612555.1 Acutalibacter sp. 1XD8-33 | reverse complement strand
CCTTCCTTACTCTCGTTATTTTACTCCTTTTCCGTGAGTTGGAGGTGTCTACTTTTTTTGTACCACATCAACATACCCTGGGGTTGTCCAGATCCTTTGTCAGTTTCACAGAGCGGGCAACAGTCCCTTGCCCGGTAGTGATCAGAAAATCGCTGGTAAGGACATAAGGGAATCCGCTTTTCCTATCAAAAGGATAGCGTATTCCCAAACTATCTGCGATTTTTATGGCTTCCTCTAACTCTGATAATGGAAATTGCTCCCGGATATCCATTGTTTTTTCTGACCAATCCAACAGATAAAAATACCATAACTCCTGATTGGATAGCAGATGATGAATCCTTCCTGTCGTCATTCCTTTTACCCGCGACACGATGCCGTTGGAAGAGAAGTCATGGATATAAATCCATGGCTTATACTCTGATGCAGTGCCCTGGCCTCTTCCTTCTGATAAATATCTGTGGTATTTTTCTTTGTTCCATATGCGTTTTCTTTTCGCCATCGGATCACCGCCTTTGATTCAATTATACATCTTATTTTTGAAAGCAGCAGTCATATTATGGAACTTATTTTGAAATCCTGTGCTTCTCCTATTTTATATAACTTATTTTAGAAATTATGGCATTTATTTATCAAAATATAAGACTTATTTATGACTTAACACATGTCTGGCCCCCCGCAAAGCGGCCCTCACCGGGCCGGGTGGTCATCAAGCGGTACAGCTCGGTATTGGAGGGGAAGCGGTTGACAAAGGGCACCAGGGCGGAGCCGTACTTGATAAGCCCGCACCCGGCGGGGGCGTTGGTGATGTGCCCCATTTGTTCCTCGGAGATGTTCAGCAGGCGGGCCAGCTTCTCCCGGTCGCTTGCCGCCTGGTTCAGCATGACAATGAACTCGGAGTTACTGAGCATGGTGCTGGCCTGCACGGAGTCCAGAAGATACTCCACGTTCTGGGTAATCGCTGTCGGATAAGCATTTCGCTTTCTAAACTGCCGCCACGCGGAGTTGAAAAAGGCGGCGGAAAACTCGTTCTCAAACATGACGTGGAACTCGTCGATAAAGACGTGGGTGCGCTTGCCCTTCTTCCAGTTCAGGGTGACGCGGTTGAGCATGGTGTCGGTAATGACAAGGTGGCCGATGGGCTTCAACTGTTCGCCCAGGCCGTGGATGTCGAACACCACCACCCGCTTGTCCAGGTCAACGGTGCTTTCATGGCCGAAGATGTCAAGGGAGCCGGTGGTGAACAGCTCCAGGGCCAGGGCCAGCCCTTTCGCTTCATCCTCCGGCTGTTCCATCAGCTTTTCCCGGAGGGCAGCGAGGGTAGGCACGGTGCCGCTCCGTTCCGCTTCCTCGTACAAATCTCCCGTACAGCGGTCAATGATGGATTTGTGTTTGGCCTCCACGCCCTTGGGGTCGATGCGATCCACCAGGGACATGATAAACTGCGACTTCACCACGATGGGGTTGTTCTCGCCGTAGCCGTCCACCATATACATGGCGTTCAAGCGGTCTTTCCCGCCAGCGGTCACCCGGACAACCGCCCCCAGGTCGCCCATCGCTTCCACAAGGGGCGCGTACTCGCCCTCCGGGTCTGCTATAAGAATATCATCGTCTGTGTTGAGAATGAGGAACGCAATTTCCTCTTTCACGCTGAACGACTTGCCGGAGCCGGGGACGCCCAGCCGGAAGGACGACTGATTGAGCAGGTTCGCCTTGTTGCACATGATAAGGTTGTGGGAAATGGCGTTCTCCCCGAAGTAGATGCCGCCCCTGTCCATGATCTCCTGCACCTTAAAGGGCATGAACACGGCAAGGCTTTCGGTGGTCAGGGTACGGAAAGCGTCGATCTTCCGGGTGCCGATGGGCAGGACGGTGTTCAGGCCGTCGATCTGCTGGTACTTCAAAACGGCCAACTGGCACCGCCCGGACAAGGAGCGTATTTTTTCCGTGTCGCTGTCAAGCTGCTGTTTGCTGTCGGCGGTGATAACCAGTGTGAGGACGGCCTGCATCATCCGCTGGTCGCGGGTGGTGAGGTCAGCCAGAAATTCCTTGCTCTCCTTGCGCTACAACTCCATATCGTAGGGGACGATGGCGGAGAGGTTGTTGTTCTGATTCTGGCGGCGCTGCCAGTTTGTGATATTGGTTTCCACGCCCAGCAGACGGTTCTCCACCTCCCGCACGGCCTCATCGGTGGGAACAGAGAGAATGTCAATGGACAACATCATATTGCGGTTCAAGTCGGTCAGGTTCGCCACGATCTCGTCTTGGATATAGTTGGCGTAGTCCTTCAGGAACAGCACCCGGCAATAGCGGTCGCCCAGCTTCAGGTAGTCGCTGTGCTTTTCGATCCCGTCCGGGCAGATATAGTCCTTGAAGTCGTGGCCCTTTCGGGCCATGTCCGCCATGTCGAAGTGAAAACTGCCCTCGTCCCCGGCCCGGTAGAAGTCGTGGAGGATACGCAGACGGTCAGCGGCGTCCAGCTCCACGCACTTGGAGCCGAGGGCGGCGAAGCGGGCAGTCAGGTCGGCCCCGATGCGGGTGAAGTAGGCGCGGGCGTCCTCAATGTCCCGCTTGTAGACGGTCACGGTGACAAGTTTCTCCTGGATGATGCCGTTGGCCCCGGTCGCCTTGTCAATGAGCATTTGGTTATACTCCTGGCGGTACTTGTCCAGACCGTCCCCGCGCATGGACATAAGGACAGACTGCTCAAAGTCCGCTTGGCTCTGGCGGCGGTTGCAAATGGTGAGCTTGGTGGTGGCGGCGCTGTCCAGGCCGTTCAGCAGCTCCGAGTAGGCCAGGAACATGGTTTCCTTGTCCTCCCGGCTTGCCACTTTGTAATTGATGTCGGTGAAGCGGTAGGTCTTGGAGAACTTGACGCCCACCTTAAAAATGCCGTCCGGCCAGACGCATTGAATGGGTATCACGTCCTGCACCCTGCGGGGGATGCGGTACGGCTCCCGATCCTGCCGCATGATATTCTTGATACTCTTAATCATGGCGTTTGTATTCCTCCTTTTCCCGCTTTTCCAGGCTGGATTTCAAAAGGTCGTAGTACAGCGTGGACGATTCAAAGCGCAGTTCCCTGGGTTCCAGCACCTCGGAGCGCAGCCACGCCCAAATAAACTGCTCCGCCGTCATGCCGTGGTAGGTGAAAAAGCCCAGGGCGGCAAAGGGGGCCGCGCCCACAATGCACATCCAGGACACGGTTTCCGCGCCGACATAGGGTTTCAGCAGAAAGTACAGCCCCACAGCCACGGCCACCGCCAGGGCAGAAAAAATGAGCTGCCGCAGGGACAGCCCGAAAAACATACTCTCCGTGTAGTTGCGTATCTCACGGTTGATCTTGACTTCCAAAAAATAGACCTCCTTTATCGCTCCATCCCGCTCCTTTTTCTGGGGGACTTTTGCCGGGAGGGGTAGGGGATAAATTCTTCCTCCCCGGCGATGATGCTAAATTCCGCTTTCAAAAGCGGATGGGTTTCAAGCTCCTGGTGCTGACGGATCATGCGGATTGCCTGCTCCCTTGTAGCGGTGCTGCCTACCTGCGTTCCGTCTTTGAAAACATAAAATCGCTTCATTGTCTGTCCTCCCTTATAGGCCCATCATTTCACGCACAACATGGTCGGACATTTTGACGCTGCCCACCAAAATAAGCATATGAAACACCAATTCTCCAATATAGCTCCATACCATAGAAGCCGCCGCCGCGTCCGGGTCAACGGTGGGCGGGGAGCTGGCGAACACGGAGAAGATGATGCAGGCCAGCACAATGACGGCCCCCTCCAAACAGACGGCGGCGTAGCTTTTCAAGAAGCTCTTGCCCACGTTCTGGCTGGGTTCCCCGGCAAAGCTGGACAGGGGGATAGGGGCCAGCGCAGCGTACATATACATTTTGAAAAAGCGCCCGTAGACGCTCAAGATCATAACAAAGGACAGCACCCAAATGAACAGCCCGCCGATCAGCGTCACCGCCCATAAGGGTATGCTCTCAAAAAATCCGCAGTCCTCAATGGCCGTCACGATCTCGTCGGGCAGGACGGTGGAGTTGGGAGCGCCGAAGCCCGCCGAGTTCATAATGGTGGACACCACGCCCTGGATGATGCTCAAAAGGGCCAGCAACAGCTCCATGCCATAGGTGATTAGGGCCTTTGCCAGCGCAAAGCGGACGAACAGCTTCAGCGCGTGTTCCGGCTTTTTGACCTCCACAAAACTGCCGCAGGTCTTTACCACGCCCACCACAAAGAACAGCACCAGCAGGGCGTAGCCGATGGCTTGGAGCGCCCCGTGGATGTCCGACACCACGTTCCAGATCGCGCCGCCTTTGAAGTCCTGGGGAGACTGTGTGATAAGCTGCCATATCTCGCTCAACTTGCCATTCCAGACCTCCAAAGCGTTCTCTAAATTTTGGACTACCCAATTATCCGACACGCAAAGCACCTCCTTTTAGGGGCAGGCCCTGACGGGCCTGCCCCATGTGTTCGGATAACTCTGCGAAATTAGCCGCCGGTGATAAGGGTCAAAATCTCCTTTGCAAAAGTTATAATGACGCCGCCCGCCAGGGTCAGGAAGCCGTTGGAACGCTGGGACGGGTCGTGGCTCTGGAGGGAGAGGCCCACCTGGACGATGCCCCAGCCCAGCAGAATGAGGCCCACGGCCCGGATCAGGCCGAAGATGAACGTGGACAGGTTGTTGATAACGGTGAGGGGGTCGCCGCCAGCGGCGGGGGCGGCAAAGGCCGTCATGGTGCAGCAGCCCATCAGGGCCACGGTCGCCACCAGGGAGCAGTAGTAGCGGAAGCCTTTTTTCACCTTGTCGGGCGTGGGCAGACGGTTCTCGTTCTTCTCGAAAATGTTCATTGTGTGTTACCTCCATGACTGTTGATATATTCCTCCAATTCTTCCTCGGTGAGAAGAATGAAGTGGTGTTCTCCGGCGTCCTGTTCATCCGATTTCGCCGCCTGCTTCAGCAGTTCCTCGTCAAATTGGATGGACACGATGCTGTGGGTGTCCTCGCCGTGCCGGTACGGTTCGGCCCCGCCGTCAGTGGTCAGTTTCACGTTGGGGTGTTTCAGAATGTCGTACTTGAAGTCCTGGATGGGCCGCTCCCCACGGATAAAAAGAAGCGCGTACTGGTTGTCCAGCATACGCACTTCATCCGGCATAAGCAGTTCGCGGCCCGCTAATTGCCAGTTGGTGGAGTAGCCGCCGCTCCGCCCCCTGGACTGTCCGTAGGTGTTCGTGTCGATGGTTTCCTTGCCCAGCAGCTTGGAAACGTACTCATGGGTCGCCTGCTCATTTCCACCCAAATAGATAAACTCGTCGCAGTTGCCCACGATGCTCTCCCACTGTTTCTCAAAGAGGGCCTTTAGCTGGGCGAGGTTCTGGATGATGATGCTCACGGAGATCTCCCGGCTCCGCATGGTAGCCAGCAGCTTGTCAAACTCGTCGGGCAAAGCCACATTCGCAAATTCGTCCATGACGAAATGGACGTGGACGGGCAATCTGCCGCCGTGTACCACGTCCGCTTGATAGTAGAGCTGCTGAAATAGCTGGGTGTAGAGCATACCCACGATGAAGTTAAAACTGCTGTCGTTGTCGGGGATAACGGCAAAGATGGCCGTCTTTCTCTCGCCCAGGCTCCATAGCTCCATCTCGTCCGTCTGCGTCATACCGGCCAGCGATTCCAGGTTGAACTTTTCCAGCCGGGACACAAGCGTGATCTGGATGGATTTCAGGGTCTTGCCGCTGCCGGAGCGGTAATTGCGATAATATTTCAGGGCGATATGCTCCGGGTTCCGCATTTCCAGACGGTCAAAGAGTTCATCCAGCGGCGATTGAAACTCGTCGTTGTCCTCCCGGACTTCCCCGGCCCGTATCATTTCCATGACCATCGGAAAGTTCTGTTCATCGGGCGGGGCTTCATAGTGGAGATAGAACACCAGCGCCAGCAGGAGCATTTGCGCCGCCTGATCCCAAAACGGGTCTTGGCTCTGACTGCCCTTTGGCGTGGTGTTCTTAAACAAATTCGTCACCAAACGCTGGATGTCGTTGTCGCTGCGGAGATAGACGAATGGGTTATAGCAGTAGCTTTTTTCCATGTTGATAAGGTCGATCACCTTAATGTCGTACCCCTTGGCTTTCAACAGGTTCCCGGTGTCCCGCAGCAGCTCCCCTTTCGGATCGAGGCAAACAAAGCTGGTGTTGGCGTTCATAATGTTGGGCTTTGCGAAAAACCTCGTCTTGCCCGCGCCGGAGCCGCCGCACACCAAAATGTTGAGGTTGCGCCGGTGTTTGCGTCCGTCCAGCCCGATAGCCACGTTCTGCGTCAGTATCTTGTTCTCGGTCACGTTCCTGTCGGCGTACTTCTTCCTGACGGCCTGGGCGGTGCCCCACTTGGCGGAGCCGTGTTCCTCCCGCCTGCGGTAGTTGCGGTCGGTGGAGAGGTAGATGCCGATGCCCAGCCCGTAACACAGCAGAAAAACGAGGACAGTTTTCAGGCTGTCCCCGCACAGTACGATGTGGAACGGGTCGTTCGGCGCCGCGCCGCCGTACTGCACCAGCCCCAGCAGACCGCCGCCCACATAGGGGGCCAGCAGCAGGGCCAGCCAGACCACGGGGATAACGCCGCAGGCGTAGAGGGTCAGGTGGGCCTTGGAAAACTTATCTTGCCTCACGGTCAGCCCTCCGTTTCTCCCGCTTGGTGGGGGCGTCTATTACCTTTAATATCAGGTCGTCCACGTCCTCGGTGGGCTTGCCGTCCCGGAGGGCGTCGTTGCGGAAGTCGGTCAGGCCCGCCACCATAAGCCGCTGCTCGAAGCCGTTCAGCGTGACCACACGTTTTTCATCACGCATAGAGCGCCCTCCTTATCTCGCGCCGCCGTCCCGGTTTTTCTGTGCCTTTTCCTGAGCCTGGAACAGCCGGTTCATGTCGGCGGTGATGGTGCCAGCCACGTCCCGCATGACGCCCGCCTCGGCCCGGAGCGCCTTGGCGTCCATCATGGCGTAGCTTTCCGGCAGGCGGTCAAAGGAAAAGCCCTCTACCGACACGCCGTTTCTCTTGCACAGCATATAGGACACGCTGTACGCCGTGAAGTCGGGGCTTTCACAGGTGATACCGCCCTTGTCCATGTGGGCGCGGGCCAGCTCCTGGGCCAGCCCCCGGAAAATGGTGGGAGCATCCAGCCCTTGCCGCACATAGATGATATTGTTCTGCGGGTGATAGGCCACGTTGGTGCCCTCCGGCAGTTCGTTGGAGATGGAGAAGCGGCAGGGGGCGTTGTTCATCAGGGCTTTCAGCAAAAGCCGCTCGTCACGGGCCACGGCGGGGGCGGGCCGCTGCTCGGCCCTGGTCTGAGAAATATCAAAGACCTTTTTCACATTGTAGGACACGCCCGTGCTGCCATCGTCCTTTTTGTACTCCTTGCCCGGTTCCAGAATGGTGATGGCATCCTGGCCCCGCTTGACGTACACGCCGTCGACCTTCCAACTGTCGAAGTCAGCCAGCTTGGTGGCCTCCGGGCATTGGGCGGCGATCAGGATGGCGTTGCTCACGGAGTAGAGGTCAAAGCGGGCCTGCACATCCAGATAGGCTTGGAACACGCCGCCGTCCACGCCCATGTCGTGAACGTGGCTGTCGATCATGGCGTAGATGCTCTCGCGCTCCGCCTGCTTTTTCGCCGCCCATGCGTCTTTGTTAAATTCCTCCTGCGGGGCGGGCTGGCCGGTAAACAGATCATCATAATTCGGCATTGTTATCGCTCCTTCTGCTTTTTAGATTTTTTCTTGGGGGGTGCCTTGTGCTGGGCCGGTTTCTGGCGCTTGGTGTTCCCCCTGGCCTTGTCCTCCGCTTTCTGCCGCTGTTCCGCTTTGATGTCGTTCAACTCCTGCCGGACAGAACGGCGGGAACGCTCCTGCGGATCAGAAGTACCCGGTGCGGTTGGCTCTTTGGGCTTTGAGGTAGGCTCGGACTGACGGGATTTCTCGATCCGGCCTTCGGTGGGGTTTTCGGTCTGGCCCTCCTCCCTGGTGGGGGATGCGCCCAGCACCGCCGCTAAAAACTCGTCCATATCCTGTTCGGGTTCGGGTGCGGTGCGCTCCGGGATGGGCAAATCGCCCTCCTGTTCCGGGGGCGGGGAGAGCATGGCGTCCAGCAGATCGTCCACCGCCTGCTCGGTCATCGGTTCCGCCGCCGCTGGCGCTTCCGGGGCGGCGTTCTGCTGGGCCTCCCGGCTCTGTTCGATCTCCCGCCTGACCTCGGCCATATCCACCGTAGCCAGGTTGAAACGCTCAAAGATGCGGTTGATCTTGCTGGCGTCCTCGGCCCGTACCATGATGTCGGTCAGCCCGTCCGTGGCGTCCCGGTCTTTTAGGACGCAGTAGAGGACGCCGTACTTCTTGGCCTCCCGGCAAAAAAGCTGGAGGTCGCTGTCCTTCACGGCGAACACCTTCAACTCCTTGCCGCTGCGGAGCATATTGGTCAGGCGGGTCTTGCCCTTGGTTTTCTTCTGCTCCCGCAGGATGGCGTACAAGAGGATGGCAAGCTGTTTGGCACCCTCGCCGGCCAGCTTGACGGCTACCTCACCTGTTTCCAGGGACAGCCTCACGACCTGCTCCGCCGCGTCGCCTGAATAGCTCATGCTGTGTCAACTCCTTTCGTTCGGTTTCCTTTTGCTCTATCAGCCGTTCCAGGTTTTCCTTGACCTGCCCGGAACGCTGGGGGATACCGTCACATAAGACCACCTCCTTTCGTGCCGCCCTGATCCGGCTGGACAGGGCGCTGGTCTTCTGCTTCACCTCGTCCACGGCCAGGGGGTCGCCCTGCCGGTTCAGCCGCCGCAGTTCCTTACGGAGTTCCTGCCGCTGGGCGGTCAGGGCGTCCACCTCCGCCGACACCGTTTCCCGGTGGGCGGTCAGTTCCCCGATGGTGCCGATGTGGTGCTTTCCCAAAAACCGGGTTTCCGCGTCCAGCCTGTCCAGCTTGGCTATATCTTCACGCAACAAAAAAGACACCCGCTTGACGGATGCCGGTCGTTTGACGATGATGTGAAGTTCATAGCAATATCGGAAGTACAGCGCCCGCAGGCCGGTGACTTTCTTCCGGGGCTTGCCCCGCACCCGGCAGCGCCGGGGCGGACGATGCACCACCTCCGGGAATGGCACTTGCTTTTGGAGGTTGTGCAGAATACGCTCCTTGATCTCGTCCAGGGAGTAGCCCTCGCCCAGCTTGTGAAAGCGGAAGTACCCGCCAGCGTCGGGCGGTTTCAGGGCTGGATATTTCAGGGGCTTGCCGCCCTTGCCCCGTGTTTTGATCTGATAGCCCATCTCGCCCATCACCCGCAGAAAGTCGCGCTCGGTGGTGGATGCGAGGATGGCCCGGTCAATATCCGCCCGGATGGTGCCCCGGTGGGTGGGCTTACCGTTCTGCTCTGCCTGCCATTCGGCGTAGTGCTTGGCCCGCCCGCCGGGGTTCTCAATGACGGAAATGGCGTACTCCCGGCAAAGCCGGTCTGACACCTCCCGCATACGGGCATAGTCGGCGGGAGTGTTATCAAATTTCAGCCCGTCCGCAAAAGAAACGGAGTTCAGAACAAAGTGATTATGATAATGGCCGGTATTACAGTGGGTAGCTACCACCACTTCAAAGCGGTCGCCCCACAACTCCTGCGCCAGCTTGACGCCGATCTTATGGGCAATCTCCGCTGTGACCTCATTGGCCTTGAAAGACTGATAGCCGTGGAAGCAGACATGGCCCCCCATTTTGTCCCGGCCCGATATGCGCTGCCATAGCTTTTTCGTTTCAATAAACTGATGGGCGGCGGTTTCTTCTTCACAGTTCAGGCAGGACACATAAGAGCGGCGCTCGGTTTTCATGTCATTGGCGGCATACTCCAGCACATCGCCAACAGCGTGGAGGGACGCCAGTTCCTCATAGCTGCCCTCGGTGGTCTTTTCCGGGTTCCGGGCGTAGTTTATCACCCTGTCCACGCGCCCCTTGATGGGCCAGATAGAGGTAACGGCCATATCAGTCCGGCATGGTGTAGGCGTCCACGATCAGCTTCTCAACCGTGCGGAGGTCGGCCACATCCTTGCGGAGCTGGGGCACGTCCAGCAGGCCGATGGAATTGGCCCGCTTCAAAATCTGATTGAGGTTGCTCCCCACGCGCCGCACCTCCTGGATCAGCGCAGGCACGTCGGCAGTCGGCCCGTCCTTGACCTCCTTACCGGCAACAGCCGCACGGATGAAGCCCTCCCGCGAGAGGTGGGACTTGCGGATTTTTTTCGTCAGCGCGTCTAACTCGTCCTTGGAAAAATAGACGACGACGCGGCAGTTCCGTTTTCTCAAAATGAAACGCTCCTTTCTGGAAAGTCGGTTGTAAATGCGGGGTCATAGGGGCGGCAAGCCCCTGTCAAGCGGCCTTTGCTGTAGCAAAGGCGTTGCTTGTTAAGACAATACCGCCCTCTGCGCCTGCGGCGCGGGAGAACGGTCGGGGCAGGTTCAAGCCCGGTCGGATTCCCCCTGGCGGGGCGGGCCGCAAGCCAGAACTCCCGCTTGGCCTGCATATATTCGTCATAGGCAAGCTGGCGGTTGATGCGGTCAAGCCACGCCCACTCCGCTGGGGAAACACGGCGGGCGGGTTTGGGAGGGGGCTTGCTCTGCGGCGGTTTGCCCTGCATGGGAAAACACCTCCTTTTTTCAGCGGGTGACGGCATTTTTGCCGCCACGGTGATTTGCGGTCAAAAAAGTGACGGCACTTTTGCCGTCACGGTTGTTTAAGCGCAAAATAGGTGACGGCACTTTTGGCCGTTTTTGCCGTCACATGAAGTTATCCAGAAAGCCCATGATGGCGTCGTCCGTCCCGTCGTCGCCCTCCAGCTCCGTTTGCACGGGCTGAACAGGCAGTTGTTTCAAGACGGCGAGTTCTTCCCGGATGGTGTTTTGGACGATTTCTTGTATACGGCTGGTCAACTCGGCTTGGTTGATAATGGACAGCACGGCCTTGTTCATGGACGCCGGGTTAAGTCCTTGCAGATACTCCCACGCCTGCCTGTCCTCCGGGCGGTCAAGGTCAAAGCGGAGGGTCATCTTCTTACGTTGCATGGGCACCGCCGCCCTTACAAAGCGCCATTTCGCACAGGTACTCGTAGCCCTTGGCCGTGGCGCAAATATCATCGTAGATGGTCACGCGGTCGGCGTCATACTCCCCAAAGTTGCGGATCAGGCAGCTCCCGCCGCCCAGCACATGGAGGCGCATGAGGGCCGGGTTGTACTCACGCTCCCGCAGGATGCGGAAAATCTCACGCACATACCCTGCGGCGGTTTCCCGGATGGTGGTCAGGTAGTCCTCCTGGATGTCCGCCGTGCCAAACCGCAGCACACGGTTGATGATGGAGTCGTCCACCGTAGCGTGGTGAGCTCGCATGACGTTCTCCCGGACGGCCAGCATACATTGATGGGTGCCGTACTTCTCCGTGAACATTCGGTCAGCGGCGGGCCTGCGGTCGTTGATGAACATGATGTTCATGGTGCCGTTTCCAATGTCGCACAGCATATTCACGCCCTGAAAGTCCCTGATCTGGCTTGCCACTGCCGCGAAGCCCTGGGGGAACACATCGGCCCCGGCGATCTCCACCCGGTAGGGCTTTCCCCGGAACGTAAAGCGTACCTCCTGGCTCCGCATGAGGTAGGTTTTGAAGTCCTCCCGCTGCTGGCTCACCCAGGTCAGTGGCAGGCCCACGGCGAGGCGCACCGTGGCGTCGGTCAGCCCATGCACGTTCAGTTCACGGGCGATAGCCGCCAGGGTCAGGATATAATAGTCGTCGTCCCCGGTCTTGTCGGCGGTAAACTCCTTGTGGCCCGCCCCGACAGAAAAGTACCGCCCGCCGCACACTAACAGCTCGTCCTTGAACACCGGCTCCACGTCATGGGCGGTCAGTCCTGCGGGAAAACAGCAGTTTGCGGTCTTGATGTTGCCATAGCCGTTGTCAATGCCGATGATCCTCATGCCCTGATAGTCCTTCACCGGCTCCATTCCTCCTTTCGATGTGTCAGCCCCAGCTTCCGTTGGAGCAGTTCGTTCACGTCCTTGCCATAGGGCGGCGGTCTGTCCTGCACCGTGTACTTGTCCCCCAGGCCCTCCATGATGCCAGCCGCCGCGTCCCGGCCCACCTCGTCGTTGTCCAGGTGGAGATAAAGCGTATTGGTGCCGGGGTGGTCTTGGAGGTACTGGCTGAGAGCAAGAGGGACAACGCCCTCCCGCTTCCGTTTGAACACCCCGGCCAGGGAGAGAAGGGCGTCCTGCCGCCAGTCCCGGCCATTCATTTTCAGCAAAGTGGCGTAGCTCAGCAGGTCGATGGCCGATTCAAACAGGTGGACGCCGGGGGCGCGGGTGTTTTCCGCGATAGAAAATGAATAGTGCTTGTCGCTGCCGGTGGCCTCGCCCTTGAAGTCCCCCACGGTGCCGCGCAGAGCGGCGTACCGGGGCTGGCCTTTCAGGTCGCGGCCTACGAATACGCAGTTGTGATAGGGCTGGCTTTCGTATAAGCGCCCGGTCTGGATGCAGTAGTCGATCACGTCATAGTCGATGCCCCGCCCGTGGAGATAGCTGACCATGTGGGTGGCGCACCGGCTGGCCTGGGGCAGAAGCAGCTTCCGTGGTTCCCGTTCCTTCGGCTTGGCCTGGGCCGCACGGGGCACAGGGGAGAAGTTCTGGCCCACCAGGGCCTCCACCGCCTGGGTAAAGGAAAAGCCCTGGACTTTGATAAGATAGTCCAGGGCCGTCTTGCCGCCGATCCCACGGGAAAACCAATTCCATTTCCCGTTGCTGATTTTCAGGCTGTCATGCTCACGGGTGCAGTAGGTGCTGCCGCTGACGTGTACCAGCTCATGGAGGTCGAACCGCTGGAGGTAGGTCAGCAGGTCAAGCTCCTTTGCCTGGGTGATCTGTTCCGGCGTGACGTAACCCATCTACCGTCCCTCCCGCTGGCCCGCTTTCTTTTCAGCTTGTATCACAGCGTCGGCGCGGGCCTCGATCACGTCCCGCAAGTCCTCCATGTGGTGGGTTTCCACTTTGTTCCACTCCTTGTAAATGTCTGCCAGTGGGTTGTGGGATTTCAGCAGCGCCCTGACCTGGGTCTCCGGCAGTTTGAGCGCCGACATTTCCATCACGATGTCCTCCCGGACGGTGTACTCGGCGGCATGGTTCAGGATTTCGCCGGGTGGCTGGCCCAGCAGCCAGTTCCGATAGTGTTCCTGTTCTGCGGCCATGCGCTGGTACAGCTTGGTACACAGTTCCTCGCCTGTCATGGTTCATCAACTCCTTTTTCAGATAGTAATAGCCGGGGGACTTTCGGATTGAAAATCTCCCCGGCTATGTACGGTTCCTGTTGTATCAGGACAAAAAAGATGGTATAATGCGGCAAAAGCAAAATTTCGTATGGAGGTGCCTCATGGCAGACCGCGAACATATCCCCGCCGCAAAAAAGGCGGTGTATCTGGACAAGCAGACATTCGCCACCATTATGTGCATGATCCCCGCAGGGAAGCTGACCACCCAGGAGGCCATCTGCGAGATGTGGGCCAGACGGAAGGGGGCTGACCGCTGCGAGATCGAGAACGACGGCATCACGCCCTTTGATAAAAAGCTGTTCTGGAAGCCCGCCGATATTCAGCGGGTGGACTTTATCACAGAACTCAAAGACTACGGCAAACCTGACCAAGATAGCCTGATACCCTATTGGCGCATGATCTCGCTCCGGGGGATGCTGATAGACTATGGACACTATTTTGATAAGGAAGCGCAAAAGGAGCTTTTGGAACGAGAGGGCCATGTGATCGAGCAGCCTGATCCTAACAAGCGTCTGTACCGGGTTCAGAATTACAAGGCGGCGCTCTTTGACCTGAATAAGCTGATAATCAAAGAGTAAACGGCTATTCCTCCCACTTGCTAAGTGTCAGCGCCAGTGATAAAATGTAAAAAAGCGCCGAGGAAAAAATGTAGTTTTGTGGCGGAGGTGAAGGGAAAAAGATAGACTCCCAATCAGGGCGAGAAA
>NZ_RAZF01000046.1 GCF_003612555.1 Acutalibacter sp. 1XD8-33 | reverse complement strand
TTCAAAATGTGTTCGGCCTCCGCCTTGATGTCCGCCGCCTTGAGGGGCTGCTTCAGCAGAAATTCATGCCGCGCCTGACTGACGAACATATTCAAGATGCCAGGGTGGGTGCGCGTGATAAGATAGGACATGTCCCGCTTTCCCTGCTCAAAGACAATGGGAACGGTCTGCGCCCACTGTTTGTTGGATTGGGAGACGCGCCCATCCCCGCCCTGGGTCTGCACCGTGTTCGCCAGGACATAGAACGTCCGCTCATAGCCAAACCGCTTCACCACCTCCCGCACCGCCGCCGCAGCGTCAAAGCAGTTGTTCTGATAGTGGCTGTTGACGGCCTTTTCAATCGCGTCCCGGCAGGCGATGTTGGCGCGGTTGGACGCGAGGTGTTGTTCAGTCTCGCCATGCTGATAGGCGTATTCAAAAGATTCTTTGTAAACCGGGGCCTTGCAAAGCTCCTCCGCCTGCCGGATCACCGTGTCCGCCCGGTCCTCGATTGCTGACACGATGTTGTCCATCACATTGAAGTCCATATTGCTCCAATTTTTGTAGACATCCGCCAGGGGCGAGGGAGAATCCAGCAGCGCGGACACCTGGGCCTCGGTCAGCTCAATGAAGTCCATCGCCATCAAAATATCCTCGCGGGTGGTGTATTCGGCGGTGTGGTTCAAAATTTCCTCCGAGGGCTGGGACACCAGCCACGCCCGGTATTTATCTTGCTCCGCGCTCATTTTCTCATAGAGCGCAGCTGTCAATTTTTCAGCGTCCAAAACGATTTCCTCCTATTCTAAAATGGGGCAGGCAGGGGTGGCCCCGCCTGCCGGTCAACGCTCCTGTTGGGGGCGCTTGGGTTTATCAGGGGCCTTTTCCCTGGGCGGAAGGGACCGCTTCAAGCTGTCCAGCACCGAGGGGGACGGGCGCTCTTGGCGATAGCCTGCTCCCCCTGGCTGTGGCTGCTGTCGATGTTGAGCGCCGCATCCAGCGCCGCGAGGCGGGCGGACTTGGCTTGCAGCTCCGCCTCCTGGGGGAAGGGCTTGCCCAGCTCGGCCCTGGCCTCCTTCATCTGCCGCTGGATATTTTCCGACTGCGACTGCACAGCGGCCAGACGCTGGGGCATCTCCGACAGCACATTGTCAATGCGGACGAAATTGCCCAGCGCGTCCCTGCCCAGCTTGACCCGGTGGGACATCTGGCCCCGCAGCGTCAGGATGTAGTCCCGCCCGAAGTCCTCCACCGACAGGAACATGGTGAATCCCCGGTAGCTGCCGATCTCCTGGGGTTCGGTGCTGACAACGCCCTTGTACGCCTCGATCAGCGCCGCGCCCGCCTTGTCCTTCTCCGTGAAGGTCTCGCCCTTCACCACCATCCCGGCAAAGCCCCGTTTCACCTCCACGGCGGCGGGCTTATCCTCCGGGGCGGGGGCATCAGGGGCGGTGGGCTGTTCACCGTCAGCCGGAGGCGGGGTCTCCGCCGCCTTGGAGATCATGGGGTGGGGGTGTGCCGCCAGGGTCTCCATGTCGGCCTTGAATCCGGCGGTAAAGCCCTCGTTCTGCCTGGTCTGCTCCGGGAAGTGCTTTAACAGCTGATCTTCCAGCCGGTACTGCTTGCTCTGGTGGTCGGCCTTCATCAGCTTTAAGCGGGATACCTCCACATCCAGGTCCATACGCTCCTTGATGCGGGGGTCCCCGGCGCACAGGGCCTTGATCTCCGCATAGGACAGCGCCGCCTCGTCCACATCCTCACAGGTCCGGGCCGGGGATTTACTCGTCATGATTTGAGAAATGAATTTCTGCTTATTCTCCACAGTCTGCCATAAGTAGCTGTCAAATGTCCCCTCTGTGACATAGCGGTAAACGTGTACCTTGGTATTTTTGTTGCCCTGCCGGACAATACGGCCCTTGCGCTGCTCCAGGTCAGACGGACAGTAGCAGGTGTCATCACGCCGCTTCGCTTGATGCTATCGACAAGCTGCTCCATATCCTCGTCCATTAAGACCTTGAACGGGTGGTCTAGAAACTCGTCAATCTCCGCAAGGGGAATGTCCCTTATCTTGCTGAGTGCGGCTTCTGCACGGCTTTCATCTGTTTCAAAGATGTCATCGTATGCAGTCAGCTCGATTCCTGTTCTTTTGCCTTTCGCCAAGCTCTGCCACCTCCTTTCCGAACTGCTCATAAGCTGCGGCTGCCTTGCCGCCTTTGTCATAGGCAAAAATGCTTTTCCCCTCTGCGTGTGGCCAATAGTTCACGCTAAGGCGTGAACTATTCTGCACAGGATGGAGTGGGGTATCTGTGTGTCAAATACCTTGATTCTCTGCCCATAGGCACTTTTAACCGTTGTCGTGATTTCCTTAGAGATGTTCGTGCGTGGCATTACCATCGTCATAAGGATGCCGTCAATCCGCAGATACGGGTTGATTTGCCGTCTGACTTTCGACACGGAGCGAAGCAAGCAGCTCAAGAGTTCGCTTGCAAAGCGAACTCTTCGCCTTCTGGCAGAAAGATAGTGGGGCTGCGTAGGGATAACCACGCTGCGCAGTGGCGGCCGCCGCCAGTGCGTTGATGGTGAGCATACCAAGGCTCGGCATACAGTCTATTAAACAATAGTCATAGTTCTTCTTGACCTCGTTCACGCATGGTTTTAATAGTTGGCGCAGCCAACTATTGCACACATTTCACGGCTTATGGCGTTAATCAGCCTTACTTCCAAGCCCGACAGCTCGATGTTGGACGGTAACAGGTCAACGCCCTCGCCGTGGTGCAGGATACTTTTCTGAACATCTATGGGATTGTCCTCAATAATGTCCTGCATGATGGTGGAGAGCGTGACGGGTAAATCGTCTGGTCTGTTATAGCCGAGGGACATCGTTAGATTTGCCTGCGAGTTTGAAAAACTCGCGTGCATACGGCGTCAAGACGTCGGCATCAATGAGCAGGACTTTCTTGCCCTGCTGTGCCAGACTTACGCCCAGATTGACCGCCGTGGTGGTTTTGCCGACACCGCCTTTCTGATTGGTTAAAGCGATTACGAGACATTCTGAAGAATGTCTTAGCAATATTGACATGGGTGCGTCCTCCTTTCTCATAGATTTAGCCGCTTTGTCAAAGGCGGCTATGTAACTGTACCAGAGGACGCAGAACGCAAAAAAGCCGCTTACTCTTAATGGGGGTTAAGAATAAGCGGCTTCATGTTCATGGTAATGTGCCTTAGACATATTCAATTTTTATTTTCTTTATCGGGGCATTGGCTACCTTAAAGATAAGCTCGTCAACGCAGTCCCCGTATCTGCCTTGCCTTATGAGCTGATTTTTCAGCTCCACAAGGCTATGTAATAAAATGCTTTTTTCTTGGCTATCCACATATATGTGAGTTTTCTTTTCTCTCATGCAGCTCACCGACCTTTCCTGCTTCCATTATATATAGAAGCGATGGCATACTCAATTGTGCCGCATCTGGTAACAGGTAAACCTATAAAACAGGCTATTGAACTTGGAACTATCGCCTCTCAAATTAGCACGATTTTTAGCAGCTTTTTTCGGGAAATTAGCAGGAAAGGCATTTTGATCAGCAAACTCGGCAAAAATCCTGCTAATCATTAGCAAGCCGAAGCAGGCTAACCGATGAACGAAAAAATCAAAGTTCGACTTTTCTCTGGTGCGTCTGATTGGCAAGATGGGCTTTTGCTAATCGCACTTTGCTATCTGTCCGATTTCTCTCGGAAAATAAGAAACGCCGAAAACCTTGATTTTACAGGGTTTTCGGCGGGGTTTTTGGCGTTCCCGAGGTGACTCGAACACCCGACCTACCGCTTAGGAGGCGGTCGCTCTATCCATCTGAGCTACGGAAACATTTATAAAAACTATGAAATTGTGGAACTCGCAACATTTTCCTTGCCCTCCCAAGGCGAGCGTTGGAACACTTTCTTAGGAGACGGTCGCTCTATCCAACTGAGCTACGGAAACATTTATAAAAACTATGAAATTGTGGGACTTGCAACATTTCCCCTGCCCTCTCAGAGCAAGTGTTGGGCCACTTTCAGGAGAATTCCAGCATATTCTTACAGTTCAAGAAGTCCATATTTATTTTATACCATTTCGCGGTATTTGTCAAATAGAATCTTCTTCAAATCAAAAGCCGGCAAACACTGGCGGTGTTCCTTGCGTCCTTGCCCTGCATTGAGGGGCCATGGGACGAAGTCTTTCACGAACGGTTCTGCAACTGCTGTCCGGCGAAAGATTGTGACAACTGCCAGTATAGGGAATACCGCAACAATCCCCATTGGTGGCTGTTCCTAACAGACAAGATGGAGCCCAGCGAGGAAACGAAGCGGACGGCGCGAAAGCTTGCGACCCTTGTCGATCAGTATTCCCCGGCGGAAGCCGGGAAAATGCTGGAAATATCCATGCACGCATTAGAAATTCTGAAAGAAGAAAAGATTATGGGCGATGGATTAGCGTTTTCCCATTCGGAAAGGTCTATCGGAACAAATTCATCCTAGGTACAGAAAGGGGCTGATAAAATCATGGCAAGGAAACAAAAAACAACCGACGAAGCACAAGCGGCGATTCTCAAGCAAGGACACCACAAAGACCCGTTGTACGGCGGCTTGGAATGGGTCAAACTGGAACACTTTTTCACAGAAACAAACGATTTGGGGACGGCTGCCATTGCCACCGAACTTCTATATCGGAAAAAGGAATCAGCCAGTTGGCAGACAAAACCGAATGCCAGCTGGCTGATTATGATTGAAAACCGTATAGAGGCTGCGCAGAGGCAGAAAATTGCTTCCGTGGAGATCATAAGCGGCAGCAGGCCAGGCATTTCCTCAAGCACTATTTTAGGAATGCCTTGTAGACTTCCCGCCGGGAAATCCCCGTTGTGGATGTAAAAAACTTCTTCGGCAACGTTTTCACCGGGGCGCTCTTTATGGCGTCAGCAGGAATTAGCCCATGCTCCTGGCAGTATTCCATAGCTCCACAGTAGGGATGCTGGCGCTTGCCCGTGGCTCGGATTTTCTCCCACCGGCGGCTGAGGGCCTCTTCCTTGGGGCTGAGCAGCATGGCCAGCTCCCCCCAGGTCATGCCAACATCCAGACGCAGACAGTTGTCCGAATATGCCACGGCCCGAGTCTTAGCCAGGTCCCGCATCTTCTCAAACAGGGGGTCCTCCCTGTCCAGATCCGTAAAGGGACTTTCCGCCATCAGCTGCTCTACAGTAACTACCTGATATCCCAGCTCTGTGAGCAGCTTCAGTTGGCGGTCCAATCCCCAGGCTACAGGAGTGCGTTTCGCCATATTATAGCCATCCTTTTGGAAGATGATCTGTCCGCAAAGAGCATCCGGATTCTGCTCCAGCAGGCGGCGCATGGGCTCCACCATGGCATTGACCTCCGCCTCCAACGCCGCTTCCGGATCACTTAAGGTACTGGGCAGCCAACCGGCTCCGTCGTAGGAGGCCGCCATATATTGATATCCCATGCGGTCGCACACATCATACGTATTAAACCCATCCCCGATGGGGTCCACATAGTGGGCGGGGCGCATCAGAGAGAGTGTGTAACCGTAGCGCTCCTCCATAAGGGTGTGCAGGCGGCGCAGATCTTCCGCCGCCAGATCAAAGCTGCCCAGGAACACCCGGCTTCCGTAGACAAAGGGTTTCTTTCCAAAGATAATATGCCGGTAGCCGTGGTTGGTGATCTGGTGGCCTCCGGCCAGAACACGCTTGATCAGCCGGTCGTTGTGCAGCGCGCCTCCGTGGGAGTCCTGATGGATGTCCGGGTAATGGTCGTACCGCACACCTCCCCAAGCGGCGCTGCCCAAAGCCCCTGCCTTGTCTGGGTAGTTCTCAGAGGTATCGCCGATTACATCAAAGGTGCCCTTCGCCCCATATTTCTCCAGTATGTCCAGGAGCACATCGGTGAGTGCCCTGCCCCCAAAGCGGTCGGGAGAGGCGGGCAGATCCATAGGACCGTCGTCGAAGGTCATGGCCACAATCCGCTTTTTGGTACAGATCCGTTCAATCCGTCGGGTATAGCTGACGCAGGGAGCCGGAGGAGGGGCCACCTTGCGGAGGATTTTTTTCGCTTTTTTTCCCAGCTTTACAATCAGTGACATGGCATTTCCTTTCTTTCCAAGCTACCGCTTCAACGAACGATAGAAAAATTGCGCGGCCCAGAGGACGGGGGGCTTTGCCAAGCCCTGACCGCCGTAGGCCAGAACCTACCTAAGAACCGGTATTCACAACCTGCAAACGCTGTCTGAGCGGTCCTTTTCGCGCTGCCCATCGTTAAATTTGCTTGCCATACGGCAAGTATGTTTTCACAAATTTGCCTAGAGCAGTGCGAAAAATCCTCGCTCAGCAGGCATTTTCGGTTATGAATACCGGTTCTTAGTTTTTATTTCTTTGCATCTCATTAAAAGGAGGCTTTTTAGGGAGAAGCAGCGGTGGTAGAGGAAGTTCCCCGCTACCTTACCTCCGGTGAAGGGTCTGGCGGAGATACTGCCAGAAGGGCTGAGGATCGTCCCGGGCCCACAGGGCCTCTTTCGCGGCAAACGCATCCCCAAGCCCCCTCAACCCCTCTCTGAGACGTCCCTGCTTCCACAGGCTGAGGGTAGCCAGGGCATCGTTGAGAAGAAAACGCATCCGTACCCCGGCCTGATAGTCCTCCGGCTCATAGGATAGGCGTTCGCCTTGGGCCGCCTGGGCATACCGCACCGCAAAGGGACTGCCGGTCTTCTCCGTGAGGGGAAAACTTCCCCAGACACGAGGGTTCACCTCTAGCAGCCTGTCCCCCTTGAACTCTACCATGGCGATTCCCACAAAGCCGAATGATTGCAACAGCCGGTATGCCCTTTCCACCCGCTCCCGGTCATAGAGGCTTTCACAACAGGCAGAGGGGCCGCCGCCTATGGGGTACTCCCGCACCCGATGGTGGCAGAGAGCACAGGCCAGCCTCCCCTCTCTATCCAGCAGCAGACTGGCCCCAAATCCGTCCCCCTCCACCTTTTCCTGGACGATGGGGGCGGAGTCGTAAGGCCCCAGGGCTTCCAGCGCCGCCTGATACTCCCCTTGGTTCCGGGCAATTTTATACCGGTCCCGGGCCTTCAGGCCAAATTTTTCTCCGCAATGGGGCTTCACCACCACTGGATAGGCTTCTGGTTCACCAGCGTATTCTTTGGGCACGGGCAGCCCCAGTTCTAGGGCCCGGCGGTGCACGGCCTCCTTGTCATTGAGCTGGTCCAATACTTCCGGGGATGTGACGAGGAAATCGCAGACCTCCTGAAAGCGCTCCCGCTCCCGGGCTACGGCATTCAGTGTTGCCGCTCCCACGCAGAACAGCACCGGCCGGGTATATTCCCCACAAAGCGACCTCAGCAGGGCAGGATAATCCGGATCCTGGCAGCTGCCGGGGATCCAGCGGGTTTCCTGGACATATCGAGAAGCGAAAACCGGCGGGGACGCCCCGGCCTCCTCCCGTGTCTGCGCCGCAACCACATGCCAGCCCTCCCGGCCCAGGGCCCGCACAGCGGCAATAGCGCTGCGGTATTTTCCATCCGTCACAATCACAGTTTTCCCCATTGACATTCCCCCTTTCTTACTATTATACCGGATTTTCTCTGAAAGTCCAGAGCTGTTTTCCAACTGGCTTTCGCACGAATTGACTTTCCCCCCGGCCTATGCTATAGTATATATGAATATACTTTTTGATAGAGTATGTCAAAATGAGCCTAATCCTTTTCTGAGGTGAAACCATGGCAAAGCTCCCCACTCCTGAAATCCCTCCCGAATTCCAGGCTTCCTCCCCAGGCAGGATCCTCAATCTGATCTTTTCCTGGGCCATGATCCTGGCTTTCACATGGATCCTGCTGGATAACTATACCGCAATCGTAATGTTGAGCCTCTGCGCCGGAATGCTCACAGTCTTTCTGTGCCGCCGGGTGGAGATCCCCCGTTTTGGGCTCGTGGCCTTTGCGCTGGCCCTTTTTCTGCGGCTGGGAGTGGTGCTGGCTCTCCATCCCCCGGTTGAGTCAGATTTTGCTGTACTTTTGGAGGCCTCCCAACTGTTTCGGGATGGCGACTACAGCTTTCAATCCTGGGGATACTTTCAAAACTGGGCGGGTCAGACCGGTCAGGTGATCTTTCAGGGGCTTTTGCTCCGGATTTGGAGCAGCCCAATGGCAATCAAGCTGGTCAACTGTCTGGCCGCTTCCGGTACTGTGGTCTTGGTCTACTTTATTGCCCGGCGGTTTTTTCAGGAGTCCGCCGCCCGCGCCGCCTCCCTGTTCCACTGTGTCTCCGCCCTGCCCCTTACTATGGTCTCTGTGCTCACCAATCAACATACCGCTACTTTCCTTACATTTCTGGGGGTCTACCTGCTCCTCGGCGCACCGGTTGATTTCCGGGCCGATGTGTGTGTGGGAGGGGGGGGCAGTCTCCCGGCCCGATTTGCCGCTGGGGGGATCCTCCTGGCTCTGGCCAACGCCCTCCGTCCAGACGGCCTGCTAGCCCTAACGGCTGTGGGCGCCTACTGTCTGTTTGCCGGACTGCAAAAGCCCCTGGCTCTCCATCTAAAGCGCTTCGGCCTGGGACTTCTCTGCTTTCTGGGGGCCTATCTTTTGCTCTCCGGGCTTCTCTCCTGGGGGGTAGCGGCCTTGGGAATCAACGCCCATGGCTTGTCTACAGGGAATTTCTGGCTGAAATTTGTCTATGGCTTCAGCCAGGAGAGCTGCGGACAGTATAGCGAAGCCGCAAATCAGGCGATCTCTCACCTTACCGCCCAAGGCATGGACCGGACCATAGCCCAAAAGACTGTTTTCTGGAGTGAGCTCCAGAGCGCTGGCTTTAGAGGCCTCCTACAACTTTTCGGAGACAAATTGCGGATTCTGTGGAAGGGCAGCGCCCTGCTCTGGCCCTTGGGCTACCTCCACGAGGCCCACCCCTTCCTCTACGGCTGCGTCCAAAAGTACGAATATTTCTGTTCTGTATCCACCCTGATTCTGGGGCTTCTGGGCTTCCTTCACAGCCGCCGCCCCGGAAGGGCCTCTGTGGAAGGCTTGCTTCCCGCTTTTCTGGTGTTTGCCGCCTTCGCCGTCTATCTGCTCATTGAGATACAGCCCCGGTACGTGTATGGAATCCAGCCGGCCCTCTATATTCTGTCCGCCGGGGGCATCGAATGCCTGGAACAATCGGCCCTCAAACGAACTTAACGAAAGAGGCGCGCATTATGGGCTCTCCTTCCCCGCCGTTTTATATGCGGCATCCCCTTCTCCTGTCCAGCCTTTTATCTAGCCTGGTGCTCTGTTCTGTCTTTGCATCCGATGCTTTGGAAGCCGCTTTTCCCTCCCCAGCGTCCGTGCCCACAGAAGAGTGCCAGACCTTTCCGGTATCCTCCCCTCTAGAGCATTCCCCGGAAAGCATCCCCTCTCCCACGCCGGCCCCCGTTCCCTCCCGCTTCCACATTCAGGGGCTTCCTCTGCTCTATCAACTGCCGGAGCTGCCCACCGGCTGTGAAATCACGGCTATGGCCATGGTGCTCCAGTATTACGGTATTCCGGCTGACAAAGTCGATCTGGCCCGAAACTATCTGCCCCAATCCCCCATGGACCTGCGCTATGGAGAGAACGGCCTGCTCTATGGGCCAGATCTGGATCAGCTTTTTATTGGGGATCCGGAAACGGAGTGGGGCTGCGTCTGCGGGGCAGGAGCCCTGGTTTTGGCGGCCAACCGCTATCTTCAGGACCAAGGCTCCCCTCTTCACGCGGTAGACCTCACCGGCTCAGGCCCAGAAGAATTATACCGTCGAGTGAGCCAGGGCGGGCCGGTTGTGGTTCTGGCCACGATTGTTAGCGCTCTGAACAAGCTCATAGAGGAAAAGACTATAGAGCGCCACGGAAAGGGGAAATCCACTTTCCATACGTGCGCTTAAAAGTTATAATTCTTATGAGGAATTAGCATCTATCGAAAACGGTAGATGCTTTTTTCATACCAATTTTTCGGAAAGGGGTGAGGCCCATCAATCAAGCTGACAGTAAAGGAGGTAATGTCCAACATAATTCATTAAGAAATATTCGGGGAGGTGATATGTAGTCCGTCCCGCCGCTGGTGGAGGGCTCTCGAAGTGGGAGCCTTCTGGGGGCGGTGGTTTTGTGTTCGCACAAGCATTAAGTTTTGAAAGGATGCTGCTATGACAAAAAACTTTAGATTTGCATAAAGCATTCACCATTCCGTAATACCCATTGTCGAAGTAGCCAGCATACCGGCAACTACGAATACCGCCAGGAAGACAACCATTTCAGCGTGGTGATATCCCCCTGCCAGAGGTAAATTCCCGGCTGGATAGGGTGCAAATCCCTATAATTTGTGATGCCCTTTTCTTTGCTCTCTTCTTGCAGATATGCGTCCTGCACCCGCAAAAACTCTCCGCTGGCGGGCATGGGCGGGCGCACGTTGAACAGTGCCCGCAGGAGTCGCTTTTGCGATTTTTCATCATCCGGAATTCCTATGCGTTCTCTCCGCTCATCTAACAGGGTTTCTATCAGCCAGCGGCGGCGCTCGCTCTGTGTCGTATGCTCCCCAGCCTTTCCACCGCCCCGGCCGGGCAGTTCTCAAAGCAGGCCCCGCAGTGCAGGCAGTGGGTGGGCTCAATGCGGTAGGGCGTGCCGGGCTCTATGCACTGCTGGGGACAGTGGGCCAGGCAGGTACCGCAGCCAATACAATTTTCCGTAATTCTATATCCTTTATTGACATCAGCCTTTGCATTTCCAAAGACATAATTATCCCGAAAAATGGGTTTCTCGCCTAGATTGAAATACTCGATGCTCCCGGACTTTATCTCAAAGACAATGCCGATCTTCCGGGTGTCGCCGGGGTAGACGTTGGCAAGATATGGCTGTTCAGCGAAGATAATATCTATCCACTTTTTCTGTTCATCCTCCGGCGCAGGGGCAGCTTTCGCGGAGAGCCGTATCATCTCCTTAAACTTGGTATAGCCCAGAATCTGCACCAGACCATCCGAAAGCAGCTCCCGGCAGAAGTCCTTGCCCCGGGCGGTGAAGAAGTACAGGGCGTCCGGCTCGTAGTGTATCGCGCTGATGTTGCGAATTTGTGGCGCACCCGCGCCGTCCACCGTTGCAAAGGCCAGCACGCCCACATATTGCAGTTTTTGCAGGCAGGTTTTCACGTCCATAAAATCATCCCTTTCTTGAAATCACACCCACAGCGGGGAGGTATATTTGTTGGCGCGGGCGGGCTTTTCCCCCGCTGCCGAATATCCCAGCGTGACAAATGCCACGGAACGGTGGGCCTCCGGAATGGCCCACTTGTGCAGGAGGTCCCGTCCGTAATCGTCCGAAAAAGCGTCCAACACCTCGCCCACAATGCAGGAACCCACCCCCAGCGACCGGGCGGCAAGGCAGACATTCTCCGCAAAGATATAGCCGTCAGCGTCAGTAAAATAGAAGTTCCTGGGGCCGAACAGCATCAGCACGGTAGGCGCATTGTGAAAAGCCGAGCGCAGGTCCGGGGCTGAAAAATCAGCATCTTCCAGTTTTACACTTGGGCCGAAATGGTTGAACTTGCCTATCAGAATGCTGTGCGCCCTACCTATATGTTCGTTTACCTCCGGGTCTTGGGAGACCACCAGCCGTAGCTGCTGGCGGTTCCCGGCATTATGGGACGCGTACCCGGCGGCAAGGATTTCTTCCAAAACCTCCCGCTTCACCTGTCGGGGCAGGTACTTGCGTACGGAGCGGCGCTCCTGCATGTTTTTGATCACTTCGTTCATGGTCTGCATCCTCCTTATTCGATTTCTTTCCAGCACTGGGGGTCGGCGGCGTAGAAGTTGCCGTCTCTCCCGCTGGCTACTGCCGGGCAGCCCCGGCACCAGGCCAGCAGCTCACATTTTGCACACTTCTCAAACTGTGTGTACTTCCGGTAGCGCTCCATCTGACACACCCACACATCGGCAAGCCTGTCCTCGAACACGTTCGCCACCCTGCTGTTCTGCACCCGGCGGCCTTATACGCCTTGAATTTCCTGTCGCAGTCGGCCAATAATTGCCGGTAGCGCATGGGCTCAATGCCCACATCCTTTTCCCCGCTGGTGGGGCAGTAGCGGGAGAAGGCGAACACATCAGCCTCGTGCTCCACCACCGTGTCGATGAGCGCTGGTATTTTGTCAATGTTCGTGCCGGAGACGGTGGTCATGATGACGGCCTTGATACCGGCTTTTTTGATGGTCTGAATCTTTTCCAGGGTAATGTCGAAGCTGCCCGGCTTGCGGAACCAGTCGTGGGTCTCCCGCAGGCCGTCTAAAGAAAGCTGGTATTTTTCGCAGCCCAGAGCCTTGAGCCTCGCGCACACTTCATCTGTCAGGTGGAAGGGGTTGCCCAGGATGGTGAAGGGCACAGCGTTCTCCTTCATCAGCTCTAAGAGACGCCAGAAGTCCGGGTGCAAAATGGGGTCGCCGCCGGTGATGTAGAAGTAGGGCGAGCGGCTGTGGACCTGGCAGAAATCCAGACAGTTGGCAAATGTTTCTTCCATTTGCTCCCAGTCCATGCTGTCGATTTGCCTGCAGGCGTTCTCGGAAAAGATGTAGCAGTGCTGGCAGCGCTGGTCGCAGTCGTCGGTGATATGCCATTGAAAGGCAAAATAGGGTTTCATAGTGCGTTTCCTTTCTATGTTGAATCGGTTGCCCGGGGTGATTTTCGGGTGTTCCCGACCGGCTGGCCGGGAACAGGATTTGGCTTGAAACAGGCGGATTACTTGTCCCCAACCCCGCAAGCGCTGCCACAGGCAGAGGGCTTTTCTTCCTTCTTTCCCTCGTCGCCAGCGCCGCAAGCGCTGCCGCAGGCTGCGGGCTTCTCTTCCTTCTTCTCGTCAGCCGCGCCGCAGGCGGAGCCACAGGCCGAAGTTGCCTTCTCCTCGTTCCATTCAGCCAGGTTTGCAAGTGCCATTTTGTGTACCTCCGTTGATTTATTCGGGGCGATTTCCTGCCCTGTGATTTCCATTATACGGATTTTTTTCAGGCCCGCAAGTACGCACTTTTTTGTGGGGTACTTACAAAAAAGTGACCCGCCTCTAGACTTGGCGAGACCAATAGAGTACAATCATGGCGTAACATTATATTTTGAAGTATTGGAGAGGATCACATGCTGACAAAGGAAGAACTGCCCAAATGCCCGGTGGCTACCACCGTTCAAGTTATCGGCAGAAAGTGGAAACTGCTTATCATTCGCAACCTGCGCGCCCGGCCCTGGCGGTTCAACGAGCTGCACAAGGACCTGGCGGGAATCAGCCAGAAGGTGCTGACGGATTCCCTGCGGGCCATGGAGGCGGACGGCATCGTCACCCGCACGGTCTATGCCGAAGTGCCTCCTCGGGTGGAGTATGCGCTGAGTGAGTTGGGGGAAACCCTGCGGCCTATTCTGGATGCGATGGAGCGGTGGGGAGTGAATTATAAGGCAATAGCGGCCGGCTAAGACTTTGTCAAGAGAGAAACCCGAAAAAAGATGAATAAATAATCAGCAGAGCAATAAGAGCACAAGGGAGCCATCTTAATCGCTAAGTACAAGTTCAAGAGGCATCCGGAAGGACAGGAGCATAAACCTTGTTATCCCGGAGGATAGCAAAGATCACAGCGGTCATCTTCTTGGTGACGTGCCCGATAATATTCATATATTTCAACCCCTGGGCCACTTTCTTGTCATAATAAGAACGGAACATGGGGTCACGCTGCACAGCAACAACAGAGGCCATCCAAACGGCTCTTCGCAGGTAAGGGGAGCCGCGTGTGGTCGCTGGTGTATTCCCCGGACTGGTTTACAGAAGGGTCTACGCCAATGTAGGCGGCCAATTTATCCGCTGAACGAAAACGAGTCACATCCCCAATCTCACTGAGGATACAAGCGTCAAGAATGGGACCAATACCTGGAACAGACGTGATCGTACTGTCGAAGTTCTTGAGTAAGCTTGAAATCTTCTTTTCCAATTCGTCCGCCTTTTCTGCCAGGGATTGAATCTCATCCAGCATCGTCAGCAGGGCCATGGAGTAAATGTCCTCGCAGTTTTCCACGCCAAAACTGTCATGAGCAAGGTTTTTCAGCTCTTGAGCTTTCCATTCCCCGAAGCGTCCGTTGCTGCTGTTCCAAAGGATTTCCGTGAGCTTGGAGAGGTTCGCGTGGGCCAGCTTTTTCGGGGTGGGATATTTCGTTAGCACAGCAATGGAGGACTTGCAGAATATGGTTTCAAACTGAGTTTCGTACTCAGGAAAAATACGGTCAATCAGAGCGATTGCCTTCTCAAGCCTGCAAATAGAAAGTCAAGCCCTAAAATAGAAAAAGTTGAAAGAAAGTGGGGTTGAAAAAATGTATACAGCAAACAGACTGCCGCCCAAAAGCAGGAGTCAGGAAGAAAGGATTATTTCTGTCAGTCCGTCACAGACTCGTCCCAAAGGCCCTTTTCTTTGAGGCAGTCTCTAACCCTGCCGTAGTAAATGCGCAGAAACTTTGTGCCGCCAGCAGTCATGTAGACGTAAAATGGTTGTCTCACCTGCCGGTTCGGTCAGCGCTGAACGATCTCTACCGGAGACCAGCGCCCCTCGGACCGTTTTTTGTCCAGGAACTGGTAAACGGAATCATCCTCAGGCTTCAGCTGAAGCAGGATGGACATGATGAGAAACAAAGTCTTGCGCAGATGAGGAGAGCCGCGTTTGCCGATTCTGCCCTTATTGGACTCTTTAGAACCGGAATCGTTCCTGCCCGGGTCGATGCCTGCAAAAGCTATTAGAGAACTCTTTTGTGCAAGGCGGCGCACATCGCCGATCTCCGCCATGAGCTGGGGGCCGACAGAGGGGCCAGCACCGTTCATAGCCATAACGGTCTCATACTCTGGAAACTGGGCGGCAAGTCGGTTCATTTCCGCACGGAAGACCTCGGCGGTGTGAGAAATCGTATTGAGTTGAGTGATGGCCTCCCTGACCAACAGTTTCGTGGTATCCGACTTTGGAACCAGAGGAAACAGTGTCTGGGCATTCTCGTGGATTGCCGTAGCGCTTGCACCACTTCTGGTATTTCACGGCAAAAGCGTTCAGGCTGAGCTTTGCAACGCAGTCCACGTGATCTTGTCAATATCAGTTGACACATTCAACTCAAAGATTTGCGGAACTTATGCGGCAGCATCCAGGGCCG
>NZ_RAZF01000045.1 GCF_003612555.1 Acutalibacter sp. 1XD8-33 | reverse complement strand
TTTCGTGCTGTGTTTGCTTCTGGCGGCTTTGCTGCTGGCCTACATAGCACCCGTAAAAGCGTGTTAGCCGCTCGGCTGCGACCCGAACGGCTAACATTGTAAATCAATTTTAGCTATAAGGGCCAACCGCCATGTAGCAGCGCCCTCTTTATGTTTATTATACTCACAGGCTCCGGCTTTGTCAAGTGGCAAGGCCGGGGCTTTCATTTTCTATGAGAGGTGAAAGCCAATGACTTTGGATAAGCTCCTGGCTTATTCCGGCGGCGGGCTCTTCGTTCTGCTGACTCTGATCCAGCTGGCCCCTATCAAGGTGAACCCCTGGTCGGCCATTGCCCGGTGGATCGGTAAGGCTATCAACGGCGAGGTGCTGGGCAAGCTGAGGCGGCTGGAAGCCCGCCTGGACGAGCACATCAACACCGACGACAAGCGGGACGCGGACAGCCACCGGGTGAAGATCCTCCAGTTCAACAATGAGCTCCTGCGCTCCATCGACCACACCAAAGAGGAGTTCATAGAGGCGCTGGCCGAGATCGACGCCTACGAGCGCTTCTGCAAGGATCACGAGGATTACCCCAACAACCGGGCCGTGCTCGCCATTGAGAACATCCGGGAGAACTATAAGGAACGGCTGCAGAAACATGATTTTTTGCAGGAAGGAGAGATTCATCATGAGTAACAGCGCTTTAAGCTGCAAGCGGGTGATCAGCCCCAACCGCAATAGCCCACGCAACCACAAAATCGACACCATCACCATCCACTGCGTGGTGGGACAGATGGGGGTTGACGCCTTGTGCAGCGAGTTCAGCAGGGAGTCCAAAGGAGCGAGCTGCAACTATGGCATCGGCTACGATGGCCGCATCGTAACCGTGGTGGATGAGGAAGATCGCTCCTGGTGTACATCCAGCGGGGAGAACGACAACCGGGCCATCACCATCGAGTGCGCCAGCGACGCCTTCTACCCCTACGCCATAAATGCAAACGTCTGGAAGTCCCTCATCGAGCTATGCGCGGACATTTGCAGGCGCAACGGCATTCCGAAGCTGGTGTGGTCCACGGACAAAAATGCGCGTGTCAATCACAAAAATGCTTGTAATCTCACCGTTCACCGGGACTATGCCAATAAATCCTGTCCCGGTGATTACATCTACAACCGCCTGGGCCAGATCGCCAAAGAGGTGAACCAGAAGCTCAGCGGAGTGCCGGCCGGGCCATTTAAGCCGTACCAGGGCCAGGTAAACGCGGACAACGGCCTCAACTGCCGCACGGCCCCGGTCAGCGGCAACGTCATCAAGACCTTCTCCGACGGCACTGTGCTCACCATCACCAAAGAGGACGGGAACTGGGGCTGCTGCGGCCAGGGCTGGGTGCGCCTGGATTACATCACCAAAATCGCGTCGGCCAAAGATTTGGCGGCAAAGGAGGATTCTATCATGGACGGCAAGACCTTCAAGAAAATGTACGACGAGATCAACCCCACCTACAACACCATCGACGAGGTGCCCAGCTACTGGTGGGCCGATATCAAGGAGCTGGTGGACAAGGGCATCATCGGCGGCGTGGGCGGCGGTCGAGTTGGCGAGCCAACTCGGCTGGGCCTGACACACAGCGACTGCAAGGCCGCTGTGCTTGCCAAGCGCATCCGGGAGAAACTGTGATGGCCGCGCACATGAAGGAGCAGGTGGTCAAGACCAAGACCCGGCCCGACTTCTCCAAGCAGCTTATCTCCGACATTCGCTGGCTCCTTTGGGCCGTGACCATGGGTGGGCCTGCCCTGGACGGCGCATGGGGTGGTGTGCTCGTTCTATCTGAACATGGCCAAGTCCGACCACCGGGAGGGCGGCATCACTTTTGAGAGCGCGAAAGCAAATAGCTTCGCGACAGACGAAAACAGCATCGACGGCCCGATGGGCTAGGAGGGAAATCATCATGAATGTATTTTTGACAACTTTACTGCAGGCCGTTCTGGTGGCCGCCGTACCCGTGTGCGCGGCGTTCATCGGCAAGGGGCTCAAGGCACTGGCAAACTATCTTGGCGTTAAGTCCGAAAGCGCCACGGCAAAAAGGTTTCTGGAGGCTGTGGCCGACGCGGTGAGCACCGCCGTCACCTACACCAGCCAGACCTACGTGGACGCGCTGAAGAAGTCCGGCGAGTTCACGGAGGAAAATCAGAGAGAAGCCCTGAAAATGGCAATCGCGGAGGCGAAGAGCCTCTTAACCGCTGAGACGAAAGTCTTTCTCGAGGAGTATTACGGAAAGCTCGACGACTACCTTGAGGGGCTGATCGAGGCCGAAGTTCGCAACCAGAAAATGGGTGTTGTCACTCTGAGTGCATCGTAAGAAACGTACGACATCGCACGCGTGTGTTTAACTTGCTCAGGTAATCCCGCGGAGTGCGTTCTTTGCACCAATGTTACGATTTATGCCTAATCCTAACTTGCTGGTAACTTGCAGCAAACTTAGAACAACTTGGAACAAAGCCCCCGGCTTTCCCTTTTCATTGGGAGGGCCAGGGGCTTTTTTGTTTTAGTGAATTCGGCAGGCGCTATTTCGATAGGATACGGTATACCCACCTCGTTCTCCACGGGAAATTTTCACATCATCCTTGCAGATCCGCTTGACACCGAGCCGCTCCCGAATCACCCGTTTTGCAACCTCTATAGCCTGCGCAGGAAGCGGCTTATTTTCGTCGGAATGCTTGGCTCTGTATCTGGAAAGTCGGAGAGCACCTGCTGCCTCGGCCTCTTCCAGATTGCCGTAGAACTTCCCACTCCTGCGGCTTTCGCCAACCTGGTAAAACCGCTCCTGCCGCAGCACTTCCAGATGATTATTCCAGATGGTATGCCATCCGCTGTCATCGTGAGGGGTTACCCGGTCTTCCTCCGGCACACGCCCCACGGCGATCTCCACGCCGGTCAGGCTGCACAGGCTCTCACAATCATCGAACCGGCGGACCAGCACCCGGAGTATTTCATTTCCATTGGTCAGGTCGATGCTGGCGATTTCGCCCTGGCTGCCAGTCATCGTGGCTGTATTCATCGTGTACCCTGTGGCAATGTACTCGGAAACGATTTCGGTAAAGCGCTTATTGATATCAATGTATTTCATGATTTTTCCCTTTCTGGCCTGCCATCTTCAGCACCGGGAGGCCATTCCTCGGTGAACGCCCCCAGCGGAGCGTTTCGGCTGTTTATCGTTCTTCGCCCCACTCTTTGACTGCCTCGGGGCTGCACTCGATATAGGCCCCGCAGATATCTCGAAAACGAACTTCTGTGATGAGCTCCGAGCCCCACTTGACCGTTCTGGTGCCAATGTATACCGCCCTCCGGCTGGCCCATCCACACCAATATTTCTTTCCAACTACCAGGTTTTCCAAAGTCATTTTTGTGTTCCCCTTTCTTTTATCTTGTCCCTATATTACCATACGTTTGAAGTGTTTTCAAAAGGCTAAGACGCACAAACATTCGCCGGGTTTCCTGGTGGTAATGGCAGCAAAAAGGAGCGGCCCACGAGCTGGCTTGCCAACTCGACCGCTCCCCGCTTTATTCTTCCTCCCCCTGGTATCGGTGGATATTCCCCAAAATGTGCTCCTGCTCCTCCCGGCTCAGCCCCAACCCCTCCAGCGCCTCGCGGGTGCCACAGTCCGGACAGATAAGCTGTGTGCTGTCCCGGGAGATAGCAGGGGCGCCCCGGCAGGGCTTGCCGCATTTGGGGCAGACCGTCACCTGGTATAGGTTACCACTCGTTTCTTTCACGCGCCATCACCTCCCTCGTGTATGCCCTGGCCTCCAGCAGCGCCTCGGGGTCAAAGCCAAAGTCCCGGTAGCCTACCTCGCAGATGTCCATATACCGGGTGGTAGGCAGTCCCGCCAGATGCCCATCGTTCATGAGATAAACAAAAGCCTCCACTTGCCGCTCCTGCGCCGTTTTAAGGCCGGTATAAGTAATAGGCAGGGTTTCTTTACGGTAGAACACAGGGAAGCCCTCGTAGCGGTCCAGGGCCGCCTCGTCAGCCTCTGTGACAGCCCATACTGCCACAGGAACAACATAGTCGGGGGCCGGTTCAATAGTAAGATAGTTCCCGGATCCGCTCCCACGGAAAAGCAGCCGCCAGCCCTCCAGCTGGGCGGTACCCACAGGCCGGGCAGTGGGGCAGCGGTACGCCATCTGCTCCCGGTTCAGATTGCTTCTATAAGCAAGGTAGTATTTTTTCACGGTTCAACATTCCTTTCAAGTTTATTATAGCACAGTTGCAAAGTTGAAAAACGGAGTTTTTCAATCTTTTTACCACGTCGAAAGCCCGCTCTTTGGCGGGTTCTCGGCATGGGCATAGCAGTTAACTACGTTAACTGCACCTAAGTCCTTCAAGCGGCTGGGCGGCTGGTGTGCCGGAAAGCGGTGTCGCCGCTCAGGCGCCGGGTAAGGATTTCGCGGGCCGTTTTGAATTCCTCCCCGATGAAGCCCAGGCGGAGCAGCCAAGTCCTCATTGCGTACCGGGGGTTTTCGTTCTGCTGGGGCCGGGGGCTGGCGCTCTTGGCAACCTTCGCCATCTGGCTCAGGGCCAAACACAGCTGGATGTAGGTCTTTAGCTGGCCGGCGTGGATCCCGCCCCTGCGCCCCTTGCCGGGGTTGTCGAACTGGAAAAGCCGGAATTCAACAGTGCCGTGGGTAAAGGTGGCGTGGAGGTTCAGCATATGGTAGCGGCTGGAATTGTAGTGGTTTCCCCGGCCCCAGTCGGCGTTCTGGCTTTCATACCACACATCGGACAGGGCCGCCATCGTGCTGGGCTTTTCCCGATTCAGCCGCTCCAGGAAGCGAGGATCAACGGTTCTACAGTAGTCCTCCATCCGGCCCTGGTCGAGATTCAGGGCGCTGGCCAGCAGGCTCTCGTGGCTTGCCATCAGGTTCGCCAGGTTCCGCAGGGAAGCGGGGGTATGGCCGTTGGCTCCGATGTGGATATGCACCCCACAGCCGTGGGCCGGATTGCTGATGGCACCGGCGTGGCGGAGCTGGCGGGCGATTTCCTGCAAGTCCTCCAGGTCGTCATAGGTAAGGATCGGGGTGCCCAGCTCGGTCTTCTCGGAATCGCGGGCGGCGCGGATGCTGGAGTCCCGTGTGATTTTCCACACCCGGCCTTGCCGGTCCTGGCAGCTCCAGGAATCGTAACTGCCAGCCTCGTGCCGCACAGTGCGCTCAGTGCCAAAGTATTTCGCAACCACCTTAGCGGCCTGCTGGCGAGTGATCCCGGCCATTTCGATTTCCACACCGATGGTTTGCTTCTTCATGTCCTCGACCATTTTAGCAAGTTTCGCGTTCATTTTGTTTCCCTCCGTGGTTTGATTGTGGCTGTATATTGCCATGCAATCGCCGTAATTACAAGAGGCTAAGGCGCACAAACTTTCGCCTTGATACCTGGTGCATATGCCGGCTTGACAAAACCACGCATTTGAGGGATAATAGAGTAAAATGGAGAAGGGGGCTCTCATAATGAGGCGTATGACATACAAAGAGGACATGACTCCAATGGACAAATTGTGCATTGAAAAGGGTATCACCCGGCGGGAGCTGGCAAGGCAGAGCGGGGTGCCGATCCGCACCATAGAGGGCTGGGCCAAGAGAACGCGCACCAGCCCGAACGTCTACCAGCTATACAAGGTGGCACAGGTGCTGGGGTGCCATATTGAGGACCTGTTGGAGCTGGACAGGATAGCGCAGGAGGAAAGCGGCAGGGAATAGCAAGGGGGAGTCAAATTTGACTCCCCCTTTGTGTATTTCTTTAGGCCGTCATATAGTCGTACAGTTTGGCCTTAAGGACAATCAGCTGCGCTTCAGCCGCCTCGGCTCTGGCCTTGTACTCGTCCCGCTCCTCGGCCAGCTGGCCCACCTGCACGGTGCGCTGGGCCAACTGCTCCCCCAGCTCCTGGGCGTGGTCGACCGGGTTCCCGGAAAAGTCGTTCTCGATATTCTCCTCCGCGATGGCGAACACGCCGCGGAACGCGGTGGCAATGTAGCTTTTCGGCCCCAATTCGGCCACCATAGCCTTGATCTGCTGCAGGACTCCCCGCTCCTGGTCTTTGGTGGCCATTGTGGCCTCGCTGGTGTTTTCAGTACACATTTTTTTATTTCCTCCTTGATTTTTGGTTCCTGCTCTGCTAAAATCAAGGTAGCCGGGGGAAAGACATTGGCTTGCGCCAAGTCTGTTTCCTCCGGCCCGCCTTGTTTGAGGCATCGGAGGATAGCGGGGGGCATTGGCGTGTGTACCGCTATCCTGATTTTTTCACCCCTTCCCGCCTCGAGATTATATGCAAAAGAAAAAGCACCCGGTTATTACCGAGTGCTTTTCTAATTGCCTTATTCTTTGGGCAACATCATAGCCAACACGAACGCCGGACCTACAAAATAAATTGTGGCGGGGTTCGTATGACTCTGGTATGGCAGGGGCAGAAGGATTCGAACCCTCGGCACGCGGTTTTGGAGAACGGTAATAATAATTTTAACCTGTTTTAAGGTGTTTTAGAAAGTGTTATGGAATACCGAAAAATGGCTTAAAACCTAGGCTTTTGACGTTTTCCAAGTTTTAGAACTTTTCTGAATCTGCAATTTTTCTGCACGTTTGATAGAAAATGTGATAGAAAGAATCCAATAACTTGATAGAAGGCTTTTATATCCGCTTTACCTGATTTTTATTACTAGAATATCACTTTGCCAAAATTGTAAATGCGAAAGCCAAAGGAGAGCATCAAAAATGAATACGACCAACAATAAAATCAGCGTAAAGGAAACGGCCTTCGGCCAGGATATGCTAGAGGTGCTGATTGAAAAGCAGCTCCAGCAAGCTAAGTTCCGGGAATTAGACGTTCCGCAGGCTATCAAGACAATGAAAAGCCATCTTGTCAGCAAGTTCGCACCACAGAAAGGCGAGTATCCGTCTAAACTACGCTTTATGTACCCCACCTATTTTGATTCTGCTAGGGTACTGGTAGCGGAGTATGTGGCAGAGTTTTTCCTAACCGGGAAGATTGCTTTTTCTGAATTGAATACGAACTCATGGGAGTACATCGACCACGAAATCCGTCAGATTGTTTTGACGGAAACCGAGGCAGATATGCTCTTGCGAGTGCTCAGAAAGGTTCAGAAACCCGACCATGATATGTGTTCCAGATGGGAGAATCCGGCTGATCGTGAACGCTGGAAAGCACATATTCAGGCAGTGTACAACGTGATAAGTCAGCTATAATAGCCCTACTTTGGCCCTGATGACTTCGGTTATCAGGGCCATTTTTTGTGCTTATAGAGTTGGCAGAGAGGAGGAATCGTGAAGATATACAGAAATTCAGAGCATTATTGTGACCCAACATCCGGACAGGCTTTAGATAATATTATGCAGGAGCGCCACGAGGAAGTCAAAAAGGTGATTTGCGAATTGCGGCGTTTAGCTGAATTATCCAGCTTTTCGATTGTGGAAAGGGTGGTGCTAATGGATAATCTTACCGGAAAAATTTATCGGTAGAAGGAAAAAAGGAGATGATAGTTTGAGCAAAACTGAACTGGAATATATGCGCCCCCAGACCGCTAGGGGGTACCGCTATCTCTCGGTTCCGAAGGAGCTTTTGGAGAATCCGGCGTTCTCTGGGCTGGACTATGGCGCGGTCATTTTGTACGCAAAAATGCTGGAAAGAGCCGGTCTATCCGCTCAACACGAGGACAAGTTCACCGATGAAAATGGCCGTCTTTTCATCATCTATACCGTTGAACAGATGGAAAAAGACATTCAGCGCTCACATCCCACAGTAATCAAATTCACCAAGCAGTTAGCTGATATTGGGCTGATTGATAAGGTAAAACAAGGACAGGGAAAGCCTGCTAGAATCTACATAAAGGACTTTACTTCTGTGGATTCTAGCGCTCAAAGACTGCCAGATTTTAACGTCTGCAAGTCAGAGAATTTGACTTCTTGCAGTAAAGAAAATGAACTTCTGGACGTTAAAAATCTTTCACCTATAGAACTTAATAATAAAGAACTTGAGAATAAAGACCTTATCCTTCCTACCTTCCTTCCAGAAACCCAGGAATATGAAGTAAACGAAATGACGGAGAAAGATGTTGAGGAATTGCAGGCTGACGTGCGTTCGCAAATCGAGTACACAGTGCTTTGTGAAAATTACGAGGAAGATTTGGCGGACGAAGTCGTGGAGATCATCACGGAAACTCTCTGCCGGGACGGGCCGGAAATGAAGATTGGAGGCACAGTATTTCCAATGGCGCTGGCGAGGAAACATATGCGCTCTTTGACCTATGAGCACGTTTCCTATGTGCTGGATAACCTAGGGAAAGCTGGGCCGGTACATAACCCACACAGGTATTTACTGGCGCTTTTATTCCATGCTCCGGCTTCATGTAGCACCGCAACACAGGCAATGTATAACGCAAATAATTGAAATTCAAGGAGGATTTCATCATGAAAAACAAGTATGATACACTGGAAAACGAGTACAAGAATACCGCAAAAGAACTGGCCCTGATTACCGGCTGGACACCACAGCAGGCCGAAAAAGTGCTGGCCTTGGTAGCCGGATTTTCCAAGAAAAGGGCGGAAACGGTTGCCAAGGAGCAGCGCCAAATTCAGAAAAATTCGCGGATTGCCGCCACAAAAAAGCTGCTGAAGAACTACCGAAACCTGAAAGTTTCCCTGAAATGCGGCATGGAACACAACCTGAAATTGCTGGAGGATTACGAATACCAGCGCCTGATGGAGAAGGAAGAAAGCGTCCGAAACCAGAAATTGACCTCTATGGCGCTCCTTACTGCCTCAAATCAAGTGCTATGGGCGCGCTTAAATGCAGCACTGGACTGTTTCAAAGAGATGTGCAAGAACGAAACCAGCCCTTCCGCTCAGAGGGGTTATAAGCTCATTTATGCCCGCTATCTTTGCGATACTCCGATAAGCATATCCGCTATTGAGGAGCGTTTTGCGATTGAACATTCGACATTTTACAAGAACTTAAATCGGGCGGTTGCTACGCTGAGCGTGATTCTTTTCGGCAGCGAAAGCGCCGAAGATTTCTGCTGGGGCGAGGATTCGTAAGCGGCTTTCGGCCGCAAAAAGGGGCCGAAAGCCCAAAAGTACTTAAAACGAAAATTTTTGAGTTTTAAGTACGCGCCAGCATCGCATTTGTAGGACAACGTGTCAGACATTCTGTCCGACACTTGCCATCAAATGCCCGCTTGCGCGGCTGGGTAGGGGTACAGCCCCTACAACCCTACTGGTGAAAGCACCGGCGGTTTTAGAGCCGCACTGTTACGCGCAGAAAGGAGATGATTATATCAATACAAGCAGAACAAAGAAACTGAGCCTTCGGCTGAGCGAAAAGGAGTACAAGAGGATTACAAGACGTGCTAAGTCTTGCGGGCTTACCAAGTCGGCTTATGTTCGTCAGCTTATCATTGGATATGAGCCAAGAGAATCACCGCCTGCCGATTACTTTGCTATGACCCGAGAGTTAAAAGAGATAGGCAACAATATGAATCAACTGGCTTTTATGGCGAACGCTACTGGCCTGATTGACGAGGCTACCTATTATGAGAACGTGATTCATCTGCGGGACAGCTTATTACGTATTGAGGAAAGTGTTGTTGGCAAGAACAGATAGTATTATAAACAAAAGACCTGTGCATTTCAAATTACATCGCTACCATTATCGTTAGAATGTGCTATTGACAATTAGGGCTTGTTTGAAAATAGAGGAAATGACGGAATTTTGACCAGAAGCGGTCAGCTTCAAGGAGAAAACCGCAAGGAATACTTGCGTATTACGAGGATTTTCGACGCAGAAGATGGCTGCTTCTGGGTAAAAAGACGGCGTTTTCGATTTTTCAAACAAGCCCTAGGTTATTTGTATTTTAATCCAGACGTAGTAATAGAATATGAGTGAAGATAGAATGAAATAAGCAAATTTATTATTTCTAGCAAAATCTTCAAAACACCCAATTTATACTGTCCATTGACAATTTGATCTAAAGATAATACGTCATTTTCAGGCGTAAGATAGCCTTCCGGAATGACAATTTTTTCACATTGATATAGTTTGTCGAAATTTTCATAATAGAATTTGTATGCGTATTTGATATCGCAAGGCCATATTCCACTGTAGTTTAATTTCATTGCTAGATCATAGCACTCATCTTGCCGAGTATAAACAAAATCGTATCCAAATGCCAAAGCTTTTTGAATTGAATATGTTTTATGAGCAAAGTAAGTAACACCATTTTTGGTGGTTCCCTGAATCATAATTTGCATTTTCGGGATACCTTGTCTATGTTCTATTTCTTTAATTTTCTCTTGCAGTTCATAGCTATCAGATTCTGAGAGCTCTAGGTATCTTATGCCGCGAGCTAATGAAAGATTCTGGATATCGGGATCTGATTTTAATTCCCATTCGAAGGGAACTTTATTGACCCCTCGTTCGGTTTCTTTATTGGAGTCGTCCTGTAGCAAAAGTCTAAGTTGTACATCATACAAATAATTTTCCTTTTGCAACATGATCCAGTATCTAAACTTCATTCTATTTTTGCTATATATCACATATTTCGAAAAGAAGATAGGATTGAGAGGTTCCAAAAATTTAACTAGAAAATTTCCAAGCCAAGAAATAAAGAATATGTCACGAATAACTAACTCTGAAACAAACAAGTGCTTCGGAATGGATATATCAGTTGAATTTCCCCAAAATGTGTTTATGCTTGCATTAAGCGGTGAAGATATTTTATAATTGGAGTATATTAAAGCAAAAAATGCTATTTGCATTCCCATGACAACCAAGTATACAACCATGTATTCTACAATCCTAATTATCTTTTTTAGTATTTGCTTAAAAATAATCATGCATTAATACACCCTTACTTGGAATCACGTTGTTGAAAAACTGTGAAAACACTCTTGCTTTAAAATATTATACCACATGCAGAATTTGAAGTAAAGCCATGAAATATATCAAAGTAAAGGGCTGGATTCAAGTAAGAAAGTTATACTAATGCCAGTGACCTGATTAACGAGGCCACTTACAATGAAAACGTGATTCACTTGCGGGATTCTTTGCGGCGCATTGAGCAAACGGTAATTGGTACAGGCTATGATAGTTAGAAATGCAAATTTTCCCTTCCTCTTGCTGCTAATGTCATAATTGCATTATAAGCTACATTTTTCGAGCGCTGTTGCCGATATTATAAAAAACAAGAAAAAAGTCTTGCTCATGACGTAACGTAATGAGTTATACTATTCGCAGGAGGTAGTTTAAGCGTGGAAAAATATAGAGCTATCCCACAGGGATATTTGACGGTGGGCGAGGTTGCAAAAAAGATGGATGTTACAGTCCGAACATTGCAGCATTACGATAAAGAAGGGTTACTCTCGCCGTCAGCCGTGAGTGATGGAGGCCGCAGACTTTATACTGACAAAGATATTGTCAAACTGCACCAGATACTGTCCTTGAAACATTTAGGGTTTTCCTTGAATGACATCAGAGACAGACTGATTCCACTGGACGATCCGGCGGATGTGGCACAAATTCTTTCAGAGCAAGCAGCTACAATACGCAATAAGATAGCAAACTTGACAGAATCGCTGTCGGAAATTGAGGCGCTAAAAACAGAAGTGCTCGAAATACAGACGGTGGACTTCAAAAAATATGCGGATATCATCGTTAATCTGGAAATGAAAAATGATTTTTATTGGCTTATCAAGCATTTTGACGGAGAAACCTTGGATCATATCCGCAGCCGGTTTGATAAGGAAAGCGGTATCGCGTTTCTGCAAAAATTTCTACATCTCCAGGACGAGGCAATTCGGCTCCAGAATGCGGGCGTACCCGTGGAAAGCCCGGAAGGACTGCAATTCGCAAAAGCCTATTGGGATATGATTTTGGAGTTCACAAACGGGGATGCTACCATGCTCCCGAAACTCATGCAAATAGGAGAAAGTGATGAATTCAATCAGGAATTGAAGCAGATGCAGGCCAAAGCAAATGCTTTCATTGAACCGGCATTGGGTGCGTACTTTTCAAATTCGGGGATAAATCCATTCCAGGAGGAAACAACATGACGGACGCATTACAAGTAAGAGGATTGCGTAAAAGCTATGGAAAAAAAGAGGTACTAAAGGGTATTGATTTGTGCATACGCAAAGGGGTTATTTTCGCTTTGCTCGGCGTAAATGGCGCGGGAAAAACAACAGCGCTTGAATGTATTGAGGGCTTACGAAAGTACGATAGCGGCAGTATCGCTATAAATGGACGTATGGGTATTCAATTACAATCGGCTTCTCTGCCTGTCCATATCAAGGGAATAGAGGCTGTTCACCTTTTTGAAAAATGGAACAAGGTATCGGTCAATACCTCTATGCTAACGGCGTTAGGTGTAGACAATCTGGCGAACAAACAGTATCAGGAAATGTCGACCGGGCAGAAACGGCGGCTTCATTTGGCCCTGGCTTTAATCAGTGATCCCGATATTGTATTCCTTGACGAGCCGACCGCCGGACTGGACATTGAGGGACGGATTTCTCTCCACGAGTATATCCGCACTCTGAAAGCCCAAGGAAAAACGATTTTGTTAGCCAGCCATGACATGGCCGAAGTAGAGAACCTGTGTGACAATATCGCAATTCTGAAAGACGGCCGGATCGCATTCGCGGGAACTGTGAGCGAACTGACGAGGGCGGTCGGAAAACATTATAATATCTGTATAAAAACAAGCCAGGGAATGGAAAAGTTTGAAGTGGATAACATAGGAGAAAGTTTGATTTCTATATTGAAAGGCTATCATGAAAAAGAGATAGAAATTCAAGATATCCAGGTAAACCGTGGTTCTCTGGAACAGCATTTCGTAAAGATAGCAAGGGGGGAGTAGGAATGAGCGGATTTTTATATGGAGTCGCATTGCAGTGGAAACTAGACTTGCGAAGCAAAACAATGTTGATTACGTGCTATGCTGTTCCGCTTATGTTTTTCGCGGTTATGGGAGGAATTTTTACATCCGTTATGCCAGATAGCCGCGAAACTTTGATTCAGTCCATGTCTGTATTTACTGTCACTTTGGGTGCGCTGATCGGATTGCCTCCCTCGCTTGTGGAAATATACAGGAGCGACGTGAAGAACGCATATCAAGCGAATGGCGTACCTCTGTCATTAGGATTATTTTTGACGAACATTTCAGCGTTTGTCCATCTGCTCATCATGAGTTTCATCCTTTATGTCATTGCGCCGGTTGCCTTTGATGCAAAAATCCCGGCGCATCCAGGGACATACTTTGTTGGACTGATTACTCTGATTGCTGTATCGCTGAGTGTTGCCAGCATTATCGGATTGGCTGTAAAAAATACGGCAAATACATCTATGCTATCTATCCTATTGTTTCTTCCTTCAACTATGCTCTCAGGGATTATGTTTCCAAGCAATATGCTTCCCAAAGTATTTGTGATAGCTGGAAAATTATTTCCCGCCACATGGGGGTACGCATTTATGACAGAAAGCAATTTTACTTGGCACAACCTTTTGCCTTTATTTGTGGTCTTGATCATAGCCGTGCTACTGTGCGGACTTTTGCTGAAAAGGGTTGAAACACGATAAATATGAACGAACAGTTTGCCCAGCGGTGGGAATGAAAGATACCGTTGAGCGGAGCAGCTGTCTATGTTCGGACTATCTTCGGTTGCGGCAGTTTTGAGAAATCAGAACTGCCGCTTTTTTGATTAAAAGGTATATAGAAGGGACGCCAGGGGTTGCGGTGATTTAGGGACACGCTAATATTACAGTGTTGATAGAGTTCGGGTAAATCTTTTCAAAACTTTTATAAAGAGGACGTTAGGTGTCCAGTTTATAGTTTATCCTTTGTGGAAAGGAGCAAAGGGAGGAGATGAGCGCATGAGTTCCGTTGAGCAGCGGCAAGCATTGCTTGAAGTCCTTCGCTGCCGACGGTTCGATACTTATGCGAATCTTGCGTTTGAATTTGGGGTATCAGCACGGACGATTCAGCGCGATATTCAAATACTCATGTGTTCATATCCAATCGAAACAGTTAGAGGTCGCTATGGCGGCGGTGTGAGGGCTATGACCGATTTATCTTTGGAGGGTTCATCTTCCAAACGCACCCTAAATGCTGAGCAAACAGAGTTGCTTGTGCGGATTCGGAAATCGCTCTCAGGCAGTGACATAGACACTCTTGATAGTATTTTGAGCCAATTTGCTCCTTGACCTACATACTGGACATTGACAACGGAATATCACAGCACACAAGTGTTACATCCTGCCATGCCATTCAACCGCCAAGACTGCAAACCCCTTGCACAAGCGAAACCTTGAGAGCAGCCGGCCCCGGCAAGGCCGTAACTGCGGGATGTACCGCAAATAACCCGTACCGCAGGGTCAAAGGGGGGTACTGGTAGATCGGCTTGGGCAGCTTAGTCAACTGTCGCCACCGTCCACTGGTATCGCGCCACGCGCCAACGTGGGTTTGTGTGCTGTACCTTATACCGAAAGTAAAGGAAGTGTGCCATATGGGAAATGCTATGTTTAGCAATTACCCGGATGTCGTATCAGTAGATGATTTACAGACAATGCTCCACATCGGCAGAAATGCCGCTTATAGCCTACTGCAAAGTGGGGCAATCTCTACGGTGAGGGTGGGGAAGAGGTATATAATTCCGAAAGCCAGCGTGATTGACTTCTTGGGCTTGAATAAGGGCGCGAAACCTGCTATAATGAATCCATCAGGTAAAGCGTGTGAAAGCCTCGAAAGGAGTAAATAAATGGCAATCACGGGCTTTGTAACAACGAAAGGCGGCAAATATTATGCCGTCCTGAATCTCCATGACGAGAACGGAAAGCGCAAGCAAAAGTGGTTCTCCACCGACCTACCGCTGAGAGGGAACAAACGTAACGCTGAAAAGATTCTGCGCACCTTGATAGACGAGTGGGAGGCTAAGGAAGTGCCTTACTGCCAGCTAACCTTTGCTGATTACCTAGAGCGCTGGATCAAGCGGGCTGGGGCGAACATCAAGCCCAATACCTACCGCACATACCAAGCGATGGTCGCTAATCACATAGTGCCGTATTTCAAACAGCACCCGGTATTGTTGCAAGAATTGAAACCCACAGACCTGGACGCGTATTACCAGGCCAAACAACAGCCAGGGAGCAAACAGAACGGTAAAGGTACGCTGTCGGCTATGTCTATTCGGCACCATCATCAGGTGATTTCCAAGGCGCTGAATGACGCGGTGCATGACAGCCTAATTCAGTTTAACCCCGCTGCAACCGCAAGAAAGCCGAAGGCCGAGCGCTACAATGCCAGTTTTCTCAACCCGGCAGAGATAGACACCCTGCTGGCCCTGTTTACAGGAAACGTGGTGGAACTGCCGGTCAACTTGTGCGCCGTATACGGCTTTCGCCGGAGCGAGGTGCTGGGCCTAAAGTGGGAGCATATCGATTTCGAGAACCGCACTCTGACGGTCACAGAAACGCTCCAGCAGGGCGTTAAGGGCAATTATGTGGACACTCCAAAGACCAACAGCAGCTACCGCACCTTGCCCATGACAGACAGCGTGTACGCGCTCCTAAAGACACAGAAACGCGACCAGGAGCGCATACAGGCTGCTCTCGGCAAAGGGTACATACAGAGCGACTATGTATGCACCTGGGCAGACGGAACGGTTATATCACCCAACTATCTGTCCCGCACGTTCCATAACATCATTTCAAAAAGCAGCTTATCTAGTGTCAGACTTCATGACTTGAGGCATAGTGCGGCCAGCAATCTGCTAAACATGGGCTTTTCCATCGTCCAGGTACAACAGTGGCTGGGCCACGGCAGCGCGTCCACCACGCTGAATTTCTACGCCCACGTCGATAAAAATTCCAAGCTGGACATGGCCGCTGCCATGGAGAAGGCCATCTATCAACCCACCTGATGGATTGGGTGATAGAAAATTGATAGAAAAGCCGCTGGAAACTGATAGAAAGAAAAAAAGAGAACCCCGGAAACCCTAGAGTTTCCGGGGGAAAATTGGCAGGGGCAGAAGGATTCGAACCCTCGGCACGCGGTTTTGGAGACCGCTGCTCTACCAGCTGAGCTATACCCCTATCTATTCTCTTGTTCTTTTATAGTATACCACTCTGCAAAAGAAATGTCAACAGCTTTTTTCCACGCATAGCTGTTACCTATGCGCTGATGAAAAAATGCAAGGACATCATCCTTGAAACCGACATTGGCAACGATCTGCGCCTGAA
>NZ_RAZF01000044.1 GCF_003612555.1 Acutalibacter sp. 1XD8-33 | reverse complement strand
AGCGGCAAGAGGAAACGGAGAGTTCATCTCGCCGTGCGAGATGAATCTCTTTTGCAACTGAGAAAAAAGTTCCCTAGTCCCGGAACCAGCTATAATATTCCGCTCCCATTATACCACAGCCCCGCAAGGGCGGTCAAGAGCGACGCGCGGGGCCGGAACATGAAGTTTTCCCGCGAAAGCGATTGATTCCGCTCCCTCTTTTTGGTACAATAGAAAAAATAAAACCACAAAAGGAGTTGGCAAGGTGGATTATCTCTCTTTGAAGAGCGGCACCGACGTGCGGGGCGCAGCCATCGAGACCCCCGGCGCGCCGGTGCAGCTTACGGACCGGGCCGTGGGGGACATTGCCTCGGCGTTTCTAGTCTGGTGCGAAAAGCGTCTCAATATTCCCACGAAGGACCTGACTGTGGCCGTGGGCCGGGACTCCCGGCTCTCCGGGCCCCGGATCGCCCAGGCGCTGAAGGAGGCCTTTCTGGCCCGGGGCGTGAAATGTTTCGACTGCGGCCTGGCCTCCACGCCTTCCATGTTTATGGCGGTGTTGGACCTGCCCTGCCACTGCGCCGTGCAGATCACCGCCAGCCACCACCCCTACCACCGCAACGGCCTGAAGTTCTTCACGGCGGACGGCGGTCTGGACGGCGGGGATATCGCGGAGATTCTGGAGCTGGCCGGGCAGGGGGCCTGTCCTCCCCCCATGGACGGCGGGTCCTGGGAGCCCGTGGACCACATGGCCCAGTACGCCGCCCATCTGCGCCGGATCATCCAGGAGGGGGTGAACGCCTCGGACTACCAGCATCCTCTGGCAGGGTTCAAGATCGCCGTGGACGCGGGCAACGGGGCCGGGGGCTTCTACGCCCGGGACGTGCTGGAGCCCTTGGGCGCGGACATCTCCGGCAGCCAGTTCCTGGAGCCGGACGGCAGGTTCCCCAACCATATCCCCAACCCGGAAGACCCGGAAGCCATGAATTCCATCTCTCAGGCGGTAACAGCCTCTGGGGCGGACCTGGGCCTCATCTTTGATACCGACGTGGACCGGGCCGCTGTGGTGGACTGCCAGGGGCGGGAGATCAACCGCAATCGGCTGGTGGCGGTTGCCTCGGCCATCGCTCTGGAAAATGCGCCCGGCGGCACGGTGGTCACCGACTCCATCACCTCGGACGGCCTCCACACATATATTAAGGAGGCTTTGGGCGGTGTGCACAGGCGTTTCCGCCGGGGCTATAAAAACGTCATCAACGAGGCCCTGCGGCTGAACGCCCAAGGGGTGGACTGCCCTCTGGCCATTGAGACCAGCGGCCATGCCGCCCTGCGGGAGAATCATTTCCTGGACGACGGCGCCTATCTGGTGACAAAGATCCTTATCAAGGTTGCGGCGCTCCGCCGGGAGGGCAGGGAACTGGAGGATCTTTTGGCTTCTCTGGAGGAGCCCGCCGAGGCCGCCGAAGTGCGCCTTCCTATTTTGGACCCGGATTTCCGCTGCCGGGGCGAAGGGGTGATCGCCGCCTTAGAGGCCTACGCCAAAGCCCAGGACTGGCAGATCGCCCCGGACAACTTCGAGGGCATCCGGGTGTCCTTCCCGGAGGGCCAAGGGCAGGGTTGGTTCCTGGTTCGGCTTTCCGTCCACGACCCCATCCTGCCGGTAAATATGGAGAGCGCGGTTCCCGGTGGTGTGGCCCTGATCCGGGAAAAACTCCAGGCCTTCTTCCAGGAGAACGGCCAGGGCCTGGATTGCTCCGCTCTATGAGCACCGGCATTTCCCCCTTTCAGAGGAAAGTTTTGGTGGCGATGAGCGGGGGAGTGGACTCCGCCGTAGCGGCTCTGCTGGTGAAAAGGCGGGGCTGTGAGGCAATAGGCGCCACGCTTAGGCTCTTTTCCGGGGAGGGGGCGGACGAAGCTGAAGAGTCTTTCCGGGGGGAAAAGGCCTGTTGCTCCCTGGAAAGCGTAGAGACCGCCAGAAACGCGGCCCGCCGCCTGGGGATCCCCTTCTATGTGTTCAACTTTGCTCCAGACTTCCACCGGGAGGTGATCGAGCGGTTTATCTCAGCCTATCAGCGGGGGGAAACCCCCAACCCCTGCATCGACTGCAACCGGTATGTGAAGCTGGGCAAGCTGTTCCGCCGGGCGGAGGAGATGGAATGCACCCACATATCCACCGGCCACTATGCCCGGGTGGAGTTCTCCCCTTCCACCGGCCGCTGGCTGCTGAAAAAAGGCCTGGACCAGGATAAGGACCAGAGCTACGTCCTCTATAACCTGACCCAGGCTCAGCTTTCCCGGCTGCTGCTTCCCTTGGGCGAACTCACCAAGCCCCAGGTGCGGGCTCTGGCGGAGGAGGCGGGCTTTGCCAATGCCCACCGGCCGGAGAGCCAGGACATCTGCTTTGTGCCCGACGGGAATTACGCCGGATTCATCCAGCGCTGTACCGGGATCCCCGCCAAGCCAGGGGATTTTACCGGTACCGGCGGGCAGGTCTATGGCCGGCACAAGGGGATTATCCACTACACGGTGGGCCAGCGGAAGGGCCTGGGGCTCTCCTTTCCCCAGCCCATGTATGTGTGCGCCATCGACCCGGAGAAGAACCAGGTGGTGCTGGGGGAGCACCGGGAGCTGTTTATGGACCGCCTCATCGCCCGGGACTTAAACCTGATTGCGGTGGAGAGTATTCCAAAGCCCAGGGAGCTCTCCGCAAAGATCCGCTACCGCCACAGGGAACAGCCCGCCATGGTAGTCCAGACTGGCCCGGACGAGTTAGAGGTGCGGTTCCACGAGCCCCAGCGGGCCATCACCAAGGGCCAGGCCGTGGTGCTCTACGATGGAGATATCGTGGTGGGCGGCGGGGTGATTGCCGAAAGCGGCGGTTTAAAGTGAGCCCAGGAGCACGATGATGACTTTCGGCAAGGCCCCCGCTGCCTTGGTCTACAGCAGCAAAAACAGCAGAGCGAACATGAGCTCGTTGTTTCCGCCCTCACCTCCCAAAAGCAGCAGAAGGGCCAAAAGCACTGTGCGCTCCCGGTCCTTGAAAAGCTCCTCCAGCAGGCTGGCGGGTGGGGACAGTTCCTGGACGCCGGGGGCCGGCTGCTGCTGTGCCGGCGGAAACGGTAATTCCTGCCGGACAGGTTCTTCTGGCGGCGCGGTCGGCAAAGGAGGCGGAGGCGCGGGAGCCGCCGGGGGCTCTCGGTTCTGACCCGGAGGCGGGGAAGTCCTGGGTCTGTTCTGCCGGGCGCGGGACTGCATCTCCCTGGCCCGCCGGGCCGCTTCCTCCTGCATCCGCTTCATATCCATATCCGGCATACTCCCGCTTCCTCCTTCCTGTTATCGCTCCCACCTATGGGGAAGCGCCGCCGACTTTGGTGCTTTTCGTAGTAAACGCGCTTTAAAAATCAGTATTTTGCGGTGTTCAAGGCGGGCTGCTCAGGAGGTATCTACCTCCCTGCCTGGTTCAGAAGGGGCCTTTTCCCTCTTTTGAACCGTGTTAAATTATAGCAGTCCTGGCAGACCGCCCATATCCCGCAGCAGGGGCAGCATCCGCATCAGATGCAGAATTTTTATGGCCTCATCGATTTTTCTCCGCTTGGCCTCGCTGAGCAAAGGCCGAAGAGCCCGGAGCAGCCGGGTGGAGTCGTCCTCCTGGTTGAGCTGGCCCAACAGCGGAGCCAGCTTTGCCGCCATAGCCAGGGCGTCCGCCCCCGGAACGCCCAGGGCGGTTCCCGGTTGGGCGGGCTGAGCGTTCTGGGACTGCCCCAGACTGCCCAGCGCCCCCAGGCCTCCCAATCCTCCCAGCGCGCCTAAGATACCGGAAAGGGCGGAGAGATCCGGCGCGCTCCCGCCGTTGGCAGCGCCGGATGGCGCGGCCTCTCCAGAAGCCGCTGGGGATGCCGCAGGAGGGGAAGCGCTCCCTCCCGGCGCCTGAGGGGAAGGGGCGGCGTTTCCCGTTCCCTGGCCCCCCAGCCCCAATGACTGGAGCATCGTTTGAAGCTGTTTCATGCTGTTAGGATCAGATAAAAGCTGGTTCAGCTGTTGATTCAAGTCGTCCAATGGACCCCGCCCCCTTCCTGCCGGAACCGCCTGGATTTCTGCCTATTTTCCGCCCTGCAACATTTTCAGCAGAGCTTGGGCCTGGGGACTGGAGAGCAGCTTTTTCGCCGCCTCCGGATCTGAGAGCACCTTTTGCATGGCCTCTCCCTCGCTCTGGTTGACGCCGTTCAAAACCTGGGCCAGGTTGCCGTTCTGCGCCGCTTTTTTCAGTGCCTCCGGCGTGGAACCCATCCGTTGGGCCGTTATTTTCAGCAGCGCTTCCAAGCGGCTGTTGTCCATTTGATTGCCATTGTTCATGTGAAACCCTCCCTTCCATTCAACCCATCATATGCAGGTCCCTCCCGGATGATTCCTCGTGGCCTTGGAACACCGGTTTTCTGCCGTTCTACACACTTGTTTTTAGGAGGAGATGTATGAGAATTTTAGTAACGTCCGATACTCACGGGGATTCCAGCAGCCTGCGCCGGGCCATTTTGGCCCAGCCGGAAGCGGAAATCGTCATCCATCTGGGAGACGGCGGGGACGATGTAGACTATGTGAGGCCGTCTTTCCCAGCGAAAACCTTTTTGCAGGTCCGGGGCAACTGCGACTGGGGTTCGGCCCTGCCCCCCACCGGCGAATATGAGACAGAGCAGGGAAAGCTCTTTTTTACCCACGGCCATCTGTTCGGGGTGAAGTCCGGGGACTATGAGATTCTTTCCGCCGCCAGGGACCGTAAAGCCCGGGTGGTGCTCTTCGGTCACACCCACCAGCCCAGGCAGGATTATGAGGACGGGCTTTACATCATGAATCCCGGCCGGCTCAGCGGATGGGAGCCTACCTATGGTACTATTGACCTCACGCCCCAAGGAATTGTGCTGAATATTGTGAAACTGCCTGGCTGAAAGGAGGATACCATGTATCGAGAAATGAAGATGGAGGACGTGGAAAGGGTGCTGCCCCTGTATATCGACTACTACAACACCCGCGAGGAGTGCCAGTGGACCCCGGGAACCGCCGGAAAGCGGATCCGGCAGGTGCTGGGCATGGACGGCGGCTACGGTCTGCTTCTGGAGGACGAACAGGGACCGGCAGATTTTGCCATGGGCTATTTCAAGCAATACGACGACCTAGTTTCCTTTATCTTGGAGGAAATTGTCATTGAGCGCGCCCGTCAGGGGAGTGGCCTGGGTTCCGCCCTGCTGGCGGAAGCCGAACGCCGGGTCCGGGAACAGGGCGCGGCGGGGATAGAGCTCAGCGCGGTCAACGGCCAGATGCACGAGCATTTTTATGCCAAGGCCGGATATGGGAACGCGAAGAACTTTGTGATGAAGGTAAAATGGTTTTAACCGACTGGCCGTGAGAGGCCAAAGCATGCCCTTTGGACACTTTTCAAGTTGTTCCAAACGATTGACAAATTCGGGAAAATCCTTTAAAATAAAAAGGTTATCACAGTACTCAGAGAAAAACGGCCCATTTCCCAAGGCAGTGCCCGCTTTTGCCTCTTTGGGCGGAGAGGAAGATTGGAATGAGTTTTACAATTCTCGGCACCGGCAGCTTTGTCCCCAGCCGGGTGGTGGACAACGAGGAGCTCTCCCGCATGGTGGAAACCTCGGACCAGTGGATTACCCAGCGGGTGGGCGTGAAGGAGCGCCATGTGTGCACCACGGAAACCGTCACGGACTTGGGGGTGGAGGCCGCCCGCCGGGCTCTGGACGCCGCCGGGGTCCGGCCGGAGGAGCTGGACCTGATCATCGCGGCCACCATCAGTGCGGACACCATCTCCCCGGGCCTGGGGGGCATGGTGCAGAACCGCCTGGGGGCCGCCTGCCCGGCCTTTGACATGAACGTGGCCTGCCCGGGCTTTCTCTTCGCCATGGACGTGGCGGCGGGGTTCTTTGCCCGGAAGGTCGTGAAAAAAGTGCTGGTGGTCAGCGCGGAGCGGATGAGCGGCCTCCTGGACTGGACCGACCGGTCCACCTGCTGCATCTTCGGCGACGGCGCGGGGGCGGCGGTGCTGGGGGAGGGAGACGGCTACCTCTCCAGCGAGCTGCACACCAAGGGCGGCGACGACATCATCAGCATTCCCACCGCCTGGGACAACTCCCCCTTCTATGAGCTGGAGCGGGGCAAGAGCTGCGTCCACATGAAGGGCCAGGACACCTATAAGTTCGCGGTGACCTCCATGGTGGCGGACATCCGCTCCGTGATGGAGAAGGCCGGGATCACCGGGGAGCAGGTGAAGGCCGTGATTCCCCATCAGGCCAATCTGCGGATCATCGCCGAGGCACGCCGCCGCCTGCCGGAGATTCCGGCGGACCGGTTCCTCACCAATATTGAGAAATACGGCAACACCTCCTCCGCCAGCGAGCCCATTCTGCTGGACGAGGCGGTCCGGTCCGGGTTGATCTCTTCGGGGGACTATGTGGTGCTGGCCGCCTTTGGGGGCGGGCTCTCCAGCGCGGCCTGCGTGATAAAATGGAAAGACTGAGAAGCCGTACTGGACTTCAAAAACAATGTATAGCTTGTGAGATGGTAAATTGCGCGGTCCAGGGGCGGAAAACTTGGACGTGCCAAGTTTGGCCCCTGGTGGGGCTTGGGGATGACAATCGCAGGGGGTGAGCATTCTGCAGGATACTTGGCAAAGCCAAGTATTGCAGACAAGCCGCAAACCGACCGAGCCGAGAGGCGAGACCGCTTCTTTGCCCCCGAAGGCCCCCAAATATTCATAAAAATTTCGGAGGAAAATTCTAATCTATGGTAAGGGAGCAGCGCTATGATCAAGACACCTTTATGCGATCTTCTGGGGATTGAATACCCCATCTTCCAGGGCGGCATGGCCTGGATCTCCGATGGAAAGCTGGCCGCTGCGGTCTCCAACGGCGGGGGCCTGGGGATCATCTCCGCCATGAACGCCAACGCGGAATATCTCAAGGAGCAGATCGACCTCTGCCGCTCCCTGACGGACCGGCCCTTCGGGGTGAATATCATGCTCATGTCCCCCTTCGCCGGGGAGGTGGCGGAGCTGGCGGCCCAGGAGCGCGTGGCGGTGGTGACCACCGGCGCAGGCAACCCGTCGAAATTCATGCCCATGTGGCGGGAGGCCGGGATCAAGGTGATCCCCGTGGTGGCCTCCGTGAGCATGGCCCGGCTGGTGGAAAAGGCCGGGGCCTCCGCCGTCATCGCGGAGGGAGGCGAGTCCGGCGGGCATGTGGGGGAGCTGACCACCATGGTGCTGGTCCCCCAGGTCCGGGACGCGGTGGGCATCCCCGTGCTGGCGGCGGGGGGCATCGGCGACGGCCGGGGCATCGCGGCGGCTTTCCAGCTGGGGGCCGTGGGGGTCCAGGTGGGCACCCGGTTCCTGGTAGCCCACGAGTGCGGCGTACACCCCAACTACAAGAAAAAGGTGCTCAAGGCCAACGACATCGCCACAATGACCACCGGCAAACGCCTGGGGCACCCGGTGCGGCAGATCAAGAACCAGTTCGCGAAGGACTTCCTCAAGGCTGAATACAACAGCCAGATCTCCGACGAGGAGTTGGAGGCCATGGGCCGGGGGGCGCTTTACCGGGCCGCTGTGGAGGGAGACGAGAAAACCGGCGACTTCCTGGCCGGGCAGATCGCGGGCATGGTGAACAAGGAGCAGCCCGCCGCAGAGATCATCCGGGAGATGTTCCAGGAGGCGGAGGAAGTGCTGAAAACCGCCGGCCAGTGGCTGTTGTAGGAGCGTGTTGATGGCCTCCGGCGGGGAGGGGCTTTGCCCCCTCCACCCCCACCACCTTTGAAAAGGTGGACGAAACTTTTACCCTGGTTAGCTTGGAATGCTACAGTGAACAACATCGACCGGTCCAGCTGGTCAAAACTTGGCAGCGCCAAGTTTGCAGCTGGCCGTCGTGTGGGGGTGAGCGTCTGCCGGTGGCAGACAAGCTGCGAACCGACCGAGGCGGTAGCCGAGACTCGCGAAACCCCACGACCTTGCCGAAGGCTACTCCGTATTACTCTCAGAAAGTACACTCTAGACAAAAAGGAGGCCCCAAAATGGATGCTTTAGTCTCTCTCGTCATCTATCTGATCGGCCTGGTGATTTTCTGCGCCGTTCTCTACGCCATCATCAGGTCCGCCGTGGCCCAGGCCATCAAGGACACTCTGTGGCATCTGGAGGTGGGCACGCGCAACGCCATGAAGAGCGGCATCCAGGAGGCTCTCGCGGAATTGGAAAAGAATAAAACGGAAACGGAGAAAAAGAATGGGTAAAATCGCGTTCGTATTCTCGGGCCAGGGGGCCCAGTATCCCGGCATGGGCCAGTCTCTGGCCGGGTGCAGCCCCGCCGCTCGGGCCGTGTTCGAGCTGGCCGACCGGCTGCGTCCGGGCACCTCGGCCCAGTGCTTTGAGGGGACGGCGGAGGAGCTCTCCCTCACCAAAAACACCCAGCCCTGCCTCTACTGCGTGGATCTGGCCGCCGCCCGGGCCCTGGAGGAGCGGGGCGTCCAGGCGGATTTCGCCGCCGGATTCTCCCTGGGGGAGGCCGCTGCTGCCGCTTTCGCGGGGATCTTCTCCCCGGAGGACGGGTTCGATTTCGTCTGTAAGCGGGCGGAGGCCATGCAGCGGGCGGCGGAGGCCCATCCGGGAAGCATGGCGGCTGTGCTGAAACTCCCCAATGAGAAAGTGGAGGAGCTCTGCGCGGGATTCTCTCAGGTGTGGCCGGTGAACTACAACTGCCCCGGCCAGTTGGTTGTGGCAGGCGAGCCGGAGCAGCTGAAGGCTTTTCTGGAGAAGGTGAAGGAGGCCGGAGGCCGGGCCGCACCCCTGGCGGTGAGCGGCGGCTTCCACTCTCCCTTTATGGAGGACGCCGCCGGGGAGCTGGAGGGCGTTCTGGCCAGGATGGAGCTCGCTCCGCCCCGGCTGCCGGTATACGCCAATTTCACCGCCCGGCCCTATGGGGAGGACGCCCGGTCCCTGCTGGTGAACCAGGTGAAGAGCCCCGTGCGCTGGCAGGAGACCCTGGAGGCTCTGACGGCGGCGGGCGTGGACACCTTCCTGGAGTGCGGCCCGGGCAAGACCTTGTGCGGCCTCGTCAAAAAGACGGTGAAAACCGCCCGTGTGTTCCAGGTCCAGGACGAAGAGACGCTGAACGCGGCTCTGGAGGCTCTGGGCGCGCGGTAGGGATGTTTTTATTTGTGGTGAGGGGGCTTACTCCCCGGCGTGGCTGGTTCGCAGCCGCTGGCGTACGCCCACCCCTTGGCGAGGCGCACGAGGTGCGTGCCGGGGGCGGCTCCGGTCAGGATGGCTGGGAGTGTTCCCAGGGGTGCTTTTTATTCAGTTGCAAAAGAGTTTCATCTCGTTACACGAGATGAACTCTCCGCACCCCTCTTGCAAGAGTTTTGCTTTGCAAAACTCGGATAGTTAACCGAGCGCAGCGAGTGTTAACCTATTATTCACCACCTGCAAAAATTGCGCTTCTTAGGAGTAAAGGGAGTAAAGGTCAAGAGAAAGACCTTGAGGGCGTTGGGTCTCAGCTGTCGCTTCGGTCGGTTCGTAGCTTGTCTGCCCCTGGCAGACACTCACCCCTCAAACTCCCACGAGCTTTTGAAAAAGCTCGAGCAAAACTTTTACGTTGGTTAGCTGAGCTAAAACCTGTAAAACGTTCACGACGAATGAAATGAGGAGTGGGTAAAAGTTTCGTAGACTTCGTTCTACGAAGTCTTACCTTTCTCAAAGGTTGCGGAGGTTTGGAGGCAGAGCCTCCAAGGTCTTAAGGAAAGAGAGGAGATCTGTTATGAAGCTGGAAGGAAAAGTCGCGCTGGTGACTGGGGGTTCCCAGGGCTTGGGAAAGGCCATTGCCCTGAAGCTGGCTGAAAACGGCGCGGATATCGCCATCGCCTATGTAGGGCCCGAAGAGCCCGCCCTGTCCACCGCTCAGGAGATCGAGGTCCTGGGACGCCGGGTGAAGCTCTATGTCTGCGACGTGCGGGATGAAACCGCCTGTAACGACACCGTAGCCGCTGTGGGCAAGGACCTGGGTAAGGTGGACATCCTGGTAAACAACGCCGGCGTCACCCGGGACGGCCTCATGGTCAGCATGAAGGACGAGGACTACAACATGGTGCTGGACATCAACCTCAAGGGCGCGTTCCACATGATCCGCGCCTGCTACCGGGATTTCATGCGCCGTCGCTCCGGCAAGATCATCAACATCAGCTCCATCGCCGGGCTGGTGGGAAACGCCGGCCAGGTGAACTATTCCGCTTCTAAAGCCGGGCTGATCGGCATGTCCAAGTCCGTTGCCAAGGAGCTGGGCAGCCGGGGCATCTGCTGCAACTGCATCGCCCCCGGCTTTATTGCTACAGATATGACCAAGAACATCAAAGAAGATAACCCGCTTTTGCTCCAGGTGCCCATGAAGAGAATGGGCTCTCCCGAGGACGTGGCCAACGCCGCCCTGTTCCTGGCCTCCCCCGAGTCCGACTATATTACCGGCGAAACCCTGCGGGTAGATGGCGGCCTTGCTACGTGATATAAAAAAATATTTAATCCGATTTCAAAAACTAGATTTTGTGGTATTGCAATTTGAGACAAAAAGAGTTACAATATAGCAGGGCCGCTTTGCCGCCAGTCTTTTCAGTGTTCTGCGGCCTTAGGAAGGGATGAGTTTTGTTGAACCGAGTTGTGATTACCGGCATGGGCGCCATAACGCCTATTGGCAACGATTTGAACAGCTTTTGGCAGGGGCTGATCTCCGGCAAGGGAGGCATCGGCCCGATCACCAGATTCGACACCACGGATTATAAGGTGAAGGTGGCGGCGGAGGTCAAGGACTTCGACCCCCTGCTGCATATGGATAAATCCGACCTACGGAAATACGACCTCTTCTGCCAGTATGCTCTGGCCGCAGCCGCTCAGGCAGTGGAGGCCAGCGGCATCAAGGGAACCCTGTCGCCGGAGGAAATCGGCGTATATTTTGGGTCTGGCATTGGCGGCATCGGAACCTTTGAAGAGCAGCAGAAGGCTCTGCTGGAAAAGGGTCCCCGGCGGGTGTCTCCGTTTTTTATCCCGGCACTGATTATCAATATGGCTGGGGGTCTGATCGCCATCAAGCATAACTTTCAGGGTGCGGCGGTTTCTTCGGTAACAGCCTGCGCTACCAGCAACAATGCCATTGGCGAGGCCTACCGGGCGATCAAGCACGGCTATCTTTCCGCCGTATTGGCAGGCGGCGCGGAAGCAGCCATTGTGCCTTTGGGGCTGGCCGGCTTCTCCAATATGAAAGCCCTCTCCACCACAGAGGATCCTACCTGTGCCTGCGTCCCCTTCGACGCCCGCCGGAACGGTTTTGTCATGGGTGAGGGCGCCGGCGCTCTGATGCTGGAGGAATATGAACACGCCAAGGCCCGGGGCGCCGTTATTTATGCGGAAGTCTGCGGATATGGGGCTGCCTGCGACGCCCACCATATTACCGCCCCAGACCCAGAGGGCAAGGGAGGCGCCAGAGCCCTCCGGCTGGCCTATGAGGAGGCGGGCGGTTGTCAGCGGCCAGACCGGATCTACATCAATGCCCATGGCACCAGCACCCCCTTGAATGATGCCTGTGAAACGCTGGCAATCAAAAAGGGGCTGGGCGAGGAGGTCGCCAGAGCCTGTATGGTCAGCTCTACCAAGTCTATGACCGGCCATATGCTGGGGGCCGCAGGGGCTGTAGAGGCAATTGCCTGCGCCATGACCCTGCGGGAGGGAATTGTTCCCCCCACCATTGGCTATCAGGAACCTGACCTGGCCTGCGACCTGGATTATGTGCCCAATCTGGCCAGAGAGGCGGACATTGAGCTGGCGCTATCAGCATCATTGGGCTTCGGTGGGCATAACGCCTATCTGGCTTTCCGGAAGTGTGAGGGGTAAGGCAGCAAGACGCACTATACTTTTTGATAGTTTTATATGGGTGCGTGAGTGTGCGCGATGGCACGGAGGAGCGCACAGGGCTAGGCGTGAAAGTTGGCTTTCTGCTTGCGCCCAGAGCTGGCTGGTTCGGGGATTAGGAAACTTTTTTCTCAGTTGCAAAAGAGATTCATCTCGCACGGCGAGATGAACTCTCCGTTTCCTCTTGGCACTACGTGCCAATTCACCTTCAAAAAATGCGCTTCTTAGGTGTTAAGGTCAAGGGCAGGACCGTGGGGCTCCGCGAGTCTCGGCTACCGCCTCGGTCGGTTCGCAGCTTGTCTGCCACCGGCAGACGCTCACCCCCACACGACGGCCAGCTGCAAACTTGGCGCTGCCAAGTTTTGACCAGCTGGACCGGTCAAAGCTAACCAGGGTAAAAGTTTTGTCCACTTTTTCAAAAGTGGCGGGGTACTTAGGGGCGGAGCCCCTAAGCGCCGTAGCCGAGTTCTTTGCGGCGAAGGCCACACCGTATTACTCTAGATAAAGTATACTTTCTGATAGCTCAACCCATACCATCCCAACGTTATAGTCTCTTAAGAGAGGAACGTGATTCTATGGATATAAAATCGATTGAAACCTTGGCGAAATTGATGAAGGAGACGGGCTTAACCGCCCTGGAGCTATCCCAGGAGGGCGTCAGCCTGAAGCTGGAGCGCCAGACCGGGTTGAATCCAGCGGCGCCCGCTCCAGCGGTTGCGTCTCCTTTTGCCACTGCCCCTGTGGAGCCGGAGCCAGCGCCCCAAAAAGGCGCGTTGGTGCTTTCACCTACTGTGGGAGTGTTTTACGCCGCCGCCTCGCCTGAAAGCGAGCCCTTTGTAGACGTGGGAAGCAAGGTGAGCCGGGGGGATACTCTTTGCATCATTGAGGCGATGAAGCTGATGAATGAGATTCCCTCAGAGGTAGACGGCACGGTAGTAGAAGTTTGCGTGAGCAACGGACAGGTGGTGGAGTATAATCAGCCCCTGTTCCGTATTGCGCCCTAAGGAATTCCAGGAGGAGGACATCATGAACAGAGATGAAATCAAATCCATCCTTCCCCACAGAGAACCTATGCTTCTGGTAGACGAGGTAGAGCTGGTAGACGGCAAGTCCCGGGGAAGATATCGGGTGCGGGGCGACGAGTTCTTTTTGCAGGGACATTTCCCGGGGAATCCCGTGGTTCCCGGCGTTATACAGTGTGAAATGCTGGCCCAGTCCGCCTGTGTGCTGCTTATTGGCAAGGCGGAGGGGATGACCCCTCTTTATACCGGGCTGAACAATGTGAAATTCCGGGGACAGGTCAAACCCGGGGATGTATTTGAGACGGAATGTGAAATCACCCGCAGCCGGGGAAACTTTTACTTTGCAAAAGGCACCGGCAGCGTAGACGGCAAGCTCTGCGTGACGGCGGAATTTTCCTTCGCCCTGGTGAAGGCGGAGTAAGAGCAAAACCGAAGGGGTGGGCAGAATGTTCACAAAAATTTTAATTGCCAACCGGGGGGAAATTGCCATCCGCATCATCCGCGCCTGTAAGGAGATGGGCATTTCTACAGTAGCCATCTATTCCCAGGCGGACAAGGAATCCTTGCATACGGCGCTGGCAGACCAGGCGGTATGCGTAGGAGGGGCTCGGGCGGAGGACAGCTATCTCAATGCCCGCAGGGTGGTCAGCGCGGCTCTGGCCACAGGAGCCCAGGCGATTCATCCAGGCTATGGATTCCTGTCGGAGAATGCGGAATTTGCCGGGCTCTGCCGCCAGCATGGCCTGACTTTTATCGGACCCAGCGGAGAGGTTATCTCCAAAATGGGGGATAAGGAGGCTGCCCGCCGGCTGATGAGGGAAAACGGCGTGCCCACCACACCAGGCACCGATATCCTGCCTGACATCGCCAGCGCCAAAGCTGCCGCCCAGGCTCTAGGGTATCCGGTGATGATTAAGGCCAGCGCGGGCGGCGGGGGCAAGGGGATCCGTCTGGTAGATCACCCGGAAGATCTGGAGCGGGCTTTTCAGACCGCTTCTTCCGAAGCGGAGAAATCCTTTGGGGACGGCCGGGTCTATATGGAAAAGTATTTGAATCCGGTGAAACACATAGAGGTTCAGCTGCTGGCAGACCAGAATGGAAACACTGTCTGCCTGGGAGAGCGGGAATGTTCTATCCAAAAGAACAACCAGAAGCTCATTGAGGAGTCCCCCTCCCCGGGGGTGGCGCCAGCCGTTCGAAAAAAGCTGATAGAAGCCGCCGCCAAAGCCGCCAAAGCCGCCAACTACGTGAACGCTGGCACAGTAGAATTCCTCATGGACGCGGCCGGACAGTTCTATTTTATGGAGATGAATACCCGCCTGCAAGTGGAGCATCCCGTCACTGAGCTGGTCACCGGGATCGACATTGTAAAATGGCAGATCCGGATTGCCGCCGGGGTGCCTCTGGACTTTACCCAGGAGGACATCCAGATTCAGGGCGCTGCCATTGAATGCCGGATCAATGCCACCAACGCGGGGAAAATCCAGTTTTTCCACCCGCCGGGGGGGCCCTGGGTACGGTTTGACACCTACCTGTATCAGGGCTATGATATCACGCCTTACTACGACTCTATGCTGGGAAAATTAATTGTCTATTCCTCTACCAGGGAGGAGGCCATCCGCAAGATGCAGTCCGCCCTGTGCGAGCTGATTGTGGACGGGGTTTCCAATAATATTGAGGACCAAATCGAAATCGTCCGAGACAGGCGGTTCCGGGCCGGGGAGTATTTCACCGACTTCATGAAGTTCTTCCACTCCAGGCAATAGACAGGGCAAAAGCCTTAGAATTTCCAATCCCCAGGGAAGGAGAGCATATACCATATGAATTTGATGGGACTGTTCCGCTCGCCGCAGAATGAGCTGGAAAAGGGCGGCAAGGAGGCTGAGGACGCCGGAATCCACAGCGCGTGCCCTCGCTGCGGCGTGCAGCTGCCTTTAAGCGATTTACAGGAGAACATGAACGTCTGCACAGCCTGTGGATACCATTTCCGGGTAGGACCCAGGGAGCGCATTGCCTATATTGCAGACGAGGGCAGCTTTGAAGAGCTGGACGGCGATCTTCTCAGCCGGGACCTTCTGGATTTCCCCGGCTATGATCAAAAGCTGCGCAATGCGAAGCTCTCCTCCCGGGAAAAGGATGCGGTAGTCTGCGGCACTGCCACAATTTCCGGCCAACCCTGCGCCCTGTTTGTGATGGACCCCAATTTTATGATGGGCAGCATGGGTACTGTGGTGGGAGAGAAGATCACCCGGCTCTTTGAGATTGCCACTGAGCTGGGGGCTCCGGTGGTGGGATTCACTGTTTCCGGAGGCGCCAGAATGCAGGAAGGTATTCTTTCTTTGATGCAAATGGCGAAAACCAGCGCGGCCGTCCGGCGGCACAGCGCTGCGGGCCTCTTTTATCTTACGGTGCTCACTGACCCCACCCTCGGCGGCGTGACTGCCAGCTTTGCCATGGACGGGGATATTATTATGGCCGAGCCAGGGGCAACCATCGGTTTTGCCGGCGCGCGGGTAATTGAGCAGACCATCCGCAAAAAACTGCCACAGGGCTTCCAAACAGCGGAATTTCTTCTGGAACATGGCTTTGTGGACCTGATCGTCCCCCGTGCCCAGCAGAAGGAAGTGATTACGCAGCTGCTGCGGGTGCATGTCCCAGGCAGTATGATATTTGACGAGGCAGGGGGCGAAATGCTATGAGCGCATATGACAAGATCTTATCGGCTCGGTCCAAGGGTCGGCCTACGGGAGTTTCTTATATTGAGAATATTTTCGAGCACTTTATAGAACTCCACGGCGACAGGCGTTTTGCCGACGATCCTGCGGTAGTGGGCGGACTGGCGATTCTGGAGAATAATCCAGTGACAGTGATTGCCATTGAAAAGGGAACAGACACCAAAGAGCGCCTCCGGCGGAACTTCGGAATGCCCAACCCGGAGGGGTATCGGAAGGCTTTGCGTCTGATGAAACAGGCGGAAAAATTCCACCGGCCGGTGGTTTGCTTTGTGGATACTTCTGGGGCTTACTGCGGCCTTGGAGCAGAGGAACGGGGCCAGGGCCAGGCTATTGCGGAAAACCTGATGGAACTGTCCTCCTTGCGCACGCCGGTGGTTGCTATTCTCATTGGAGAAGGGGGTAGTGGTGGCGCTCTGGCGCTGGCCTTGGCAGACCAGGTCTGGATTCTGGAGAACGCGGTCTACTCGGTGATCTCTCCTGAAGGCTGCGCCAGTATTTTATGGAAGGACGCCAAGCGGGTGAAAGACGCTGCAGAGTGCTTGCGCCTTACCGCTCAGGATATGCGGGAACTGGGAGTTGTGGAGCAGGTGATTGCTGAGGAAGATTTTGACCAGGCTTATGAGGACATTAAAAGCCGTTTGGCGGATCTGCTGCCCCAGCTTTCGGCTACGCCCATTGACGAGTTACTGCGCGCCCGATACCAGCGGTTCCGGAAATTTTAGCATCTCCGGTAGCACTTTTAGGAGGGCCTCATGAATGTTTCCCAAATAAGGGCAATCGGTTTAGAAGATATTTCCCTGTGCGTCAGTGTGATCTGGGAGAGCTTTTCTACTGTGGCAAAGGAATTGGGGTTGACCGCTCAAAACGCTCCCCGATTTACGGCTTTTGCAGTTACTGAGGAACGGCTTCGCCGACAGCTGTTGCAGGAGAAAAGGCCTATGTATGGCTTCTTTCAGGACGGCGCATTGGCCGGGTTTTACTCTCTTTTTCTCCAGGAGGAAGGCTGTTCTTGTGAGCTGAACAATTTATGCGTGCTTCCAGCCCGCCGGCATCAGCGAGTAGGGGAGGAACTTCTGGCCCATTCCCTGGAAACCGCGAAAAGGCTGGGATATAAGAAGATGCATTTGGGCATCGTGGAGGAAAATCAGATTCTGCGCCGTTGGTATGAAGCCCATGGTTTCCGCCACACGGATACAAAGAGATTTGACTTCTTTCCCTTCACCTGCGGATACATTGAAAGGTGCCTTTAGCTTATTTGGGCGTTGATTCCCGGAGACTGGTATGTATGCAACCGAATCCGTCCTTATGTAGGTAGCAACGGTCTGCCGCCCCTATACACAAAAAGACCAGCAGTTTTCCTTCGCTGGTTCTCTTGCCTTACATGATTATGTTGTTATGGAGGGTTCAGTTCCTGCCGGAAAAACAGAGCAACCTTTTGGCATAGACGCTTTTGCACTTTTCAAATCTAGGCTTTTAAGCGAATATCTTTTTTATATTCGCAGGATGGCGCGAATGCTCTTACAGCGTTTTTTGAAGAAATCCAGTCATATTAACGGTTTGCGGGCCATCACGCAGCGATATTTACCCCTAAAAACTGAATAGCAACAGTCATTTTAGCGGGCGTTTCCTAATTTAGAGCGCCCTTTTTTCATGCTCGGAGGGGATAAGGTTTGAGTGCGAAACTTGACACCGCTCAAAAGAAGAACACCGACGAAACCATGCCCTCACAGACGGGTGAGACAATCGTACAAATCTTTTTGGACGAACTATTCCCGCTATGCGGCCATACCCTGTGTAGTCCGCAATGTGGACTACGACACTGCTGTTATCCTCATGGTAGATTCCAATGTCCAGCGCGAGAAAGCAAAGGCCATCAAAATGAAGTACGAGGCTATCAAGCGGCAGGGCGCGCGGACAGATTCAACTTCGCCGAAAATTTCGGCGAAGTTACGCAGTGATGATGAATCGGCAGACAGATGGGCATGAGCGGCGATACCGTCCGTAACTACATGGTTCTGACCGACCTTGTGCTGGAGCTGATGTAGATGGTGGACGATAAAAAAATCGCCCTCACCCCGGCCTATCAGATCGCCACGCTCACGCAGGACGAGCAGCACTACCGCCATTTTTGTCGTATGCTGGCCGAGATGGACTATGGCAAGGGCCGGAACACACCCCAGCTTTATGCCACACTTTTTCTCCTGACCGCCAATGAGAGTATCTGACTTTTCTTATCCTTAAAGTGCTTGCGTGTCTTGAAGTTGACAGTATGCCCCAGGTATTCCCGCCGTTTGAGAACGTTCACCACAGTAGAGGTAGACCACACACGGTGTAAAAACCGCAAGTCGGCACTGTAAAGCAAAAATGAAAAGAAAGGACCCGAAAATCAGCGAAAAACTCTACGCAACGAGGAAAAGC
>NZ_RAZF01000043.1 GCF_003612555.1 Acutalibacter sp. 1XD8-33 | reverse complement strand
ACCTTCCTTACTCTCGTTATTTTACTCCTTTTCCGTGAGTTGGAGGTGTCTACTTTTTTTGTACCACATCAGATAGGCTTTTCGCCGCCTTTTGGGATAATGGTGGCGTACTTGCGGTTAGGACTGAGATTCGAGTGATAGCCCATTACGCTAAGCTCATACTGAAACTGTTTCAGGTTATGGCTCATAGCAATCGCTTCATCAATCGCTTTTCGGGCGTTGTTGTACCGGGTGGGCATACCCGCCTCGTCCTTCTTCGTAAGATACTTAGGAGACTGGTGCAGCTTCGGATTTTCCACGATGGATATTTTATGCTCCAGACAGATCTCATCTGCGATATGACGGAAGTAGTACCAAGATTTTTCCTTGTTCTGTAATCTCTTTCCGTCTGCAAAGGAAACCGAGTTGATAACAAAGTGGCAATGCAGATGTTTTGTATTCAGGTGTGTAGTTACTACGACCTGAAAACGCTCACCCCACATCTTGTTTGCAAACTCCATTCCAATCTGCTGCGCCTGCTCCGGCGTTACTTCATTTTCCTTAAAGCTCAGATACCCGTGATAGGCTTGAATCCCGTCCGTCTTGCCGTACTGTTCCTTGACCGTAATGAATTGGTCACGGGCTGTTGTGACATTACAGTTGATACCCTCGCAGAAAAATTCACGCTCGGTTTTTTCCTCGTCCTTTGCATAGGCAAGCACATCTTTCAGAGCCTGATATTCCTCCTGCGAGTATTCAGGATTGGCGGTCTTTTCCGGGTTGGTCGCATAGTCGATTACCTGACCGAGCCGTTCTGTTACCTTCCACAGCTTGCTTACTGCCATTTCAATCCGCTTTTCTCAGGTCGCAGAAATTCACGCTCAATATCCGCCTGAAATTTATGCCAGCGTTCAGCTTCATTTTTCAGCATTTGCGTATCAATAAAGCCGAGTGCGTTTGCCTTAACGGAAAGCTGGTTGATATTGTTGCCGATAGCGGAAAGCTGACGCATAACATCGTAAAACTTTTCGTCAGGGCGTTCCTTCGGCTCATAGCCACGCACCAAAAGCCGGACGAGCGCCGCTTCGGACAGACAGGTTTTCTTTGCTTTCTTTTGTAAGTCTTGCGCTTCGGGTTTGGAAAACCAAAACTGCTTTTTTACGGTTCGTTTCATAAGTCGTTGTCCTCCTTCCTTGTAGAATGAATATCGCTGATACGGTTGATCTGCAAAAGGCACATCGTAACGACGCCGACAATGCCGCCGAGCAGACAGCCGATGATAAAGAATAATAATTCGTGCATAATATTTTCCTTTCTGATAAGCGGGGTATTAGGGGAAGTCCCCTAACGAGTTTTACTGTTTTTGCGACGGTAGGAGTAAAAACAGTCTGCTCGCTAAGCTAATGCAGTCTCTTTGGGGTAGCCCGTACCTCACTGATTTATCTCTCCATATCTCTTGCGGCAGGCTTATATGGTATCGCTTTTATGCCTTTATCCGTCTGAACAAATTTCTCAGGATACCGGAACTTTTCCGAGCATTTTTTCTCCAAGTCAGGCGGCAGGCTCAAAAACTTTTCCGAAGAAATGGGAGCGTGGCAGATGAAAAAATCCCCCGCCATAATCTCAATCATTTGGTGTTCGAAATCATAAACTGCTCTGTTCAGCGGCAGTCCGCTTATCTTTCCTTCCTCGTTACAAATGATTGCTGCCTCATCATCAAAGGGCATATATTCCTCAATATCGCCGCCCACAAGCTCCTGCATTGCTTCAAGGGAATCTTCGATTGTAACGGTTTTCGGATATTTCCCCGGCTGAATGAGAAGGACGGAAATAGTTTCCGCCTTATCACCATCACAAAACCGTTCGCTGATTTGCGTCTTGTCAGGCTCAAAGGAGACTTGCTGAAAACCAAAACTATCACTGAAATTGAAATAGCTTTTTCCCGTTGTTCCGTCAACGATTTCCACCACATCAGACACGGACATCGACCGTCCTTTATAACCTGCGGGGTGTTCACGATTGAATATTTCATAAAGTTTTTCCAGCGTGAAGCAGTTTACCTCCCCTTCAAAAACCTTGTCATAAATCCGGCTGTCAACATCGGGACTGTCCTGAAATTTAGCAAGAGATTCGTATGCCATAAAAGCGACACGGTTCTCATCACGCTCCATATTTGCCTGATAGATTTTAATTTTCACGAGCGTTCACAGCTCCTTTCCTTATTTTTATTTCGTGTTATTTCAAGCTGAACACAAAGAAAGTCATTGAAATCCTTACCTTTTGGCGGCGGATCATCAATGACTTCATAACTGTCCGGCAGAATCACTTTCAACGCTTCGGTTGCCCTTCTGCCCGTATTATCGTTATCCAAATGGAGAACGATTTTTTTAATATGCGGTTTGCTTTTGAGATACTGAACAAGTGCGGCTGGCGTGGTGCTGTCCTCAATTTTTTCTTTCGGGAGGTAAACCCCGGCAAGGGAAACAAGGTTTTCCTGCCGCCAATCCCTGCCTGAAATCTTTGCAAGCGTGGCATAGGAAAGAAGGTCAACAGCGCATTCAAACAAATGGACGGTATCGCTTTTGCTGTCTGCTATCCGAAAAGAATAATGCTTGTCGCTGCCGGAGCAATCGCCCAAAATGCGTCGGTCTATTGTCGCTCTGTATGCGGCGTATCTTGCTTTTCCGTTCTCATCAAAGCCGACACAGACGAGATTGTGATAGGGCAGGCTCTCAAAAATATAACCCTTCGTAATGCAGTATTCGATGATGGAATAGTCAATGCCACGCCCAAAAAGATACTCTGTTATCTTATCTGTGGTGACGCTTTTCTCAGGCAGAAGCAGTACCTTTGGCTTTTCTTCCTGCTTCGGTCTGACCGTCAGCATAGGCATAACTGCTGCCTTTCCCATCAGAGTTTCCACCGCTTCAACAAAGGAATATTCCTTAACCTTTATGAGATAATCAAGGGCGTTATACCCGCCGATTCTCTGCGACCACCACATCCATTTACCGTTGGAAATCTTTAAGCTGTCGTGCGTCCGGGTGGTGTAGTTGTTGCCGGAAATCCTGACAAGTTCGTTTGGCTCAAAGGCTTTCATATATGAGAGTAAGTCTATCTGCCTTGCCTGTTCGATCACCTCCGGTGGGATATACGGCATAAGATCACCTGCTTTCCCGTCCGGTTTTTGCTTTCTCTCTACGAATACTGTTATCTGCTTCTGTTTCAATGGAATCACGAATCGTATCCATATGTTCGACCTCTCTGTCCTTAAACTCCTTATACACATCGTCAAGCGGACAGGGAGATTTCAAGAGCGCCTTTGCCTGTTTCGGTGTAAGCTCCAATTCCTCCATTGCCATCACAATATCCTCACGCATTATGTATTCGTAGGTATGATTTAAGATTTCAGCAGGCTCTTGTGTTAGCAGCCAGTCACGGTATTTGTCCTGCTCGGCTTTCATTTTCTCATAGAGCAGGATGTTGTAATCTGTTTCGTCCATTATGCGGACACCTCCTTAAACAAAAATATAGCCGCCTGATTCTCATAAGAAAACCAAGCGGCTATGTAACATCATTATTGACTCTTGACCAATAGAATATATATTCTAATATGCAAAAGTGGTTGTTCATGTATTATCTATTTTAGAACTGATTTTCTGTATCTCTCTCTTGCGTAAATTTTCTATAAGAGATGAGTAAACTTCGCAAAAGCTCTAAATTTCTTTAACTAATTCATCTATATCCTCTTTTGCTGCTTGTGGAAGATCCCAAACGACACTCATTGCTTCGCCGGATGCACTCTCAATGCAATTTTCTAAATTATCCTCATATGCCTCCATTGCATATTCTTCTTGTAATTGTTGATTTATATATTCTTCCGAATCAAACTCTGATAACTCAATCAATGTATCAAAGCTTCTTATTGCTTCAATTCTCGAACATTTACTCAACAATTCTTCATATACATCATTGGCAACAATAGTCTCATCTTCATTTCCATCGGTAATAGTATCAATCGCATCGTAAATATCACTTGCGATCTTACACGCCTCATTTACAAATTCAACAACTTTATTTAATGTTGATACTGTCAAAGTAGCCTCATGTTCAACATAGTAATACCACTCGCCATCTACATCATCATGCAGTCTATATACTTCTTCATAAAGTTCATTTTTAATATTGTATGTAGCAGAAAGCGCTACATTTGCCTCAAGTAAAAGAGCTGTATAATCATATTCATAGTATGGTACAGATGAGTTTTGAATGTTAGATAAAACTTCAGCCTTAATAAAATCAATCAAATCTTTATCACTTGAAATAAATCCAAACTCTGTGTTATTTGCACTTTCTTCTGAATAATTAGCTGACCCAACATAAACAATGGAATCAGTCATAATTATTTTACCATGATTAGAAAAATCAAAAAATGTAGACCTCATAATAGGTGCGGTTCTTTTCCTTGACCTCTTTGCAGTAGTTGAGCCGGTAAAGCGCCCCATATTTCAGACTGTTCCGAGCCTGCTGGAGAATATCCGCCAGGGCGTTGCAGAAGTCCACGGTTCGGATTTTCTTGCGCTTGGTGGCCCCGACCTCCAGCTTGTGCCGCGTCCCGTTGTAGCGCATACTGCGGCGGACGGTCAGACACTGTTCTTTCAGATCAATGTCCTGCCATGTCAGTGCACAGACCTCGCCAATCCGAAGCCCGGTGTAGTAGGCGATCTGGATGGGGAGAAGCGCGGGGTTATTCTTGGCTTTCAGAAAATCGGTCAGGCTTTGATACTGCTCATAGGTGATGGTGGGAACCGCGCCCTCCTGATCGGCCCCGCTCTCAAACAGATCGTAGTCGTCGCCCTTGGACCGGCGGACCACATACTGCATGGGATTGAAGGTAATCAGGCGCTTGGGAAAGACCGCGAAGCGGAAGGAATTTTGAAGGACGGCAGAGCACAGACGGATGTACCCCACACTCAGCGCCTTTGCCGGTGTACCGTCAGGATTCGTGCCGCCGAAGCTCAACAGGTCCATAAAGGCTTGCAGATGGTCGGCGGTGACGGTTTTCAGCTTGCGCTTGCCGATGGGATGCTGCTTGATCCGGCTAACGGTGGACTGATAGGCCATGACTGTTCCGTTGCTCAGAGAACCGGGCTTTAAGTCCTCCTCCACCCACATGTCCAGCATATCGCCCAGGGTGATGTTCTTGGCCTCTGCGAGAAACATCTTGGTCTCGTAGTCCTCCATCGCCTTGCGGAGCAGGGACTCCGTTTCGCTCTTGCTCTCCGTTCCGGGAAACTCCTTCTGGATGCGGTTGCCGCTGGCGTCCTCGACGTAAAAGCGGTAATACCACTTCTTTCCCTTTCTTCTAACAGAACCTTTTGCCATAGCTGTACTCCTTTCGATGGCGGCAAAGGTCGCTGTCGTGATGTGATGGTCACATTATGACAGAGAGCCGCAGCCGTTGCAAACATGCCGTCCGTATTTTCAAGTCAGGTCACTTGCTGCACCTGGGCGCAGTCCAGCAGGTCGCACCCCTGGTTGATCTCCATAAAGGCGCTGATGACATCGACGCGGATGATGGTCTTGCGCCCAATCCGCAGGACGGGGATTTTTCCCCAGGAGACCAGCTTCCGCAGCGTGTTCCGGCCAATGCCGGTGCAGTCGGCAGCCTCGTCTATCGTCATGCCGAGTTTCCCAGCCCCAAAGGGCTGCACAGCCGGGGCGCACCCGCTGTTCGACAGCTGAATAATCGCATTACGCATAGTCCTGTATCCTCCTTTGAAACAGGACAGCCGCGCCGGAAAATGCTGTGTCCGCATAACATAAGGCGGGCGGTATTCCGGCGCGGCTGATTCGGTTTTAGCTGCTTTCAAACTCGCCGCATTTGCCACGCACCCCCGGCGAGGGGGATATTGCAGGCCGCTGTTGGCACAGCTGTCATAACTCCACAGCGTCGTTCTGAACGTGCGCCGCAGGGTTCCGCTTCAAGTCTGTGAGCGGGCGTGAGCAAGTCTCATTGTCCTCCATGCTGTCGTCGCATCCCGGCCTGCCAGAGCCGGTTGAAAGTGTGCGTAGATCGCTCGGCCAGCTTGTCCGTTCACCTCCTAAAGCTGGCGTCTTGGCGGCGCCCCTTTTACCGCTGTTCACATGGGTTTTGTGCCTGCAATACCGTGTATTCAATTTTGAAGGTTCGTGAAGGTGATGGGGGAAAACGCACCTTTCACCTAACACAAAAATGAGGGGTGTTTGTTACCTATTTTCGCCCCCTTCCAGGAAAAAAGCAGAAATATTTTTCAGCGCGGCGCTGATGGACCTGGATGCACTCGCTTTCGAGATGCCCTCCGCCCTGGCAATGGCGGTCACGTTCATTTTCCGGGCGTAGAGCATCCACAGACGGCGGTACTGCGTTCCGGTCAGGCAGCTCTTGACTTGCTCGATCAAGTCGGCGGTCCTCCGGGCCTGCTCCGCGCTGGCCTCGGCAGCGTCCAACATAGTGAGGATGTCCGCCTCGACGGAAGGGGCCGCTCCCAGCTTGTCCACACGGGGGTCCAGGGGGAGGCTGTTGTCGTAGAAGCCGCGCCCGTCTTTTTCGGTGTCGTAGTAGTCGCCGTCGGACCAGACCTTCCAGCGAAGAAATTCTTCCTCGCTGGCAAAGTCCTCGCGGGTCAGCCGGATATGTACGCCGGTGGCGCTTCTGCATACGATAGCGTCCTGGTCAAACTTATTCAAAGCAAAATCGCTCTTGGTATCAAACATAATTTCCTCCATTTCATTTGTAGGGGCCTACGGACGCAAAATTGAAATGGAGGTCAGGCGGGCCGCGACACCCGCAGGGACAGACTGCTTTCCCCAGGATTCGACAACGCAGAAGGCTGGGTACTTCCATTGAGTACCCGGCCTTCTGCCGTGTGTCTGGATGACAGTTCTTGCTTACATACCTATGCAGTTCCGGTTGATGGGTAGAATAGGTCGTACTATCCGCAAGGATTTTTTTGATAATTCACGTGTCTGGAGCAGCCGGAACAGCTCCATCATATAAAACAAAAGCACCATAGCCATCTCCTTAACCGGCGGCTATAGTGTTTGAGCGCACAGAAGCGTTCCGCAAAGCTTCCGTTTTTTTTGACAGCCTCCCGGAATCGTTTTTTCTTGAAAAGTTCGGCAAGAATCGGAAATATATTGCTTAATAGTCGGAAGTGTATGGGGATTCATTTTGCGCTTTCCGAACTATACAATACAGTAGAGGTGAAGAATTATGCCGAATGATGTCTTAGTAAAGGGTGGAGCGCGGTTAAGGGCGATCCGAAAGGAACGAGGATACACACAGGAACGATTGGCAGAGTTGACAAAGCTCTCTACTCGCCACATCGCCGGAATCGAAAAGGGAGAAGCAAATCCGTCGTTCGAGGTGCTTTACACGATCATAACGGCGCTTGGCACTTCCTTTGATGCAATCTTTAACCCGGCGGATGAACAGGTGGAGCGCGAAATCCAGGAAGTTGCTGGGCTTTACCGGGTCTGCCCGGAACAGGGGCGGCGGCTGGTTTTGGCCGCTGTACGCGCTATAGTAAAATGAGCTGACGAGCAAATAGAAATACTTATGCTCCAAAACAGTATGTAATGTGAAATGCAGAGCCGATGATCTGGTGATTCGCTCACAAGTTCATCGGCTCTGCGTCTATGCGTCTGGCTCTTTGGTGACGGTGATTCTTTGTTGTTGTACCTCAATAAGCGTTTCCTGCTTGCATTTAGGGCAATATAGCGGGAAATTCAACAGTACAGTATCCTCCCGCATCTTGTCATGGGTCTTATTGCCGCAAATAGGACACAGTATCCATTCTTCTGACTTCATGGTGTACCTCCTGCTTTTGTCAAAAAGCATTTTTATAACCAAGTATGCCGTTTGCGATGGCCTCGGCCAGTAACCCCTGATATTCGAGGGACAACAGTTTTCCCCGTTCTTCTGAGTTTGTCAAAAAGCCGACCTCAATTAGAACGGTTGGAATCGCTGTTTCGCGCAACACGGCATAGTTTTCCTCCTTTACCTTCCGCGTTGAAATCGAACGGCTATCTGCCTCTGATGTGATAGCTTCTGCCAGATTCTCACTTTCGGCAGATTGATAGTAATAACACTCAAATCCTTTGACGGAAGAATCATCTTCATACGAGTTACAATGGATGCTGATAAAATAATTCGCTCCAGCGTTGTTTGCAACCTCTGAACGGTCAGGCAAACTGACATCATAATCGGTACTCCGTGTTAAAACAACGGTAGCACCCTCTGATTCCAATTTTTCTTGGAGTTGCAAAACGATGGACAAAGTAATATCCTTTTCAGTTGCGCCATTTACTACGCACCCAGGCTGATCTCCACCGTGTCCGGCATCCAAGACGATTCTCACTTGTCCAGGAATGGAAGGTGCTACCGGGATAATAGAGCTTCCCGCAACAGTGGTATCGCCCGTTGAATCTCCTATATTCCCATCCGGCAATTTGCTGTCGGGCGCATGAGCCAGATGCTCCCTGATATAAAGCCCCCCGCATACCATAAGGACAATCATCAGAGCCAGCAGAAGGAAGATTATACCGCGCAAAGCATAGGCGATCATCAACCTTCTGCCGCGCTTTTTTCGTCTTGCTCTGACGGACGCTTGGCGCTCCCGTACCGTCACAGCTCAAAAACTACCTCCTTCCCGTCCGATTTTAGAATCATGGTAACTTTCTCGCCGTCATAAACAACAGACAGGGCCGGGTCATTTGAAATCTTCAGACTGCCAACGCCATCCCTGCCACATAGATAAACGCAGTCGGAATCCATACGGTTGATAAAATACAGTCCCTGATCGGTCAGGCAGAAGTCGGAAGCAACCACATTCCGAAACGGTCTTTCCTTGTGGGTCTTGGTGTCATACGCTGTCAGCAGAGAATTTTCGTTGATGAAGTAGATCGTCCGCCCATCAAACGCTATATTCCCCTTGGTGGGAATATCCAGCACTTGCGTTCGCTGGATATTCCTGCTCACTTCCGTAACCCCATCATTTGTAATGAAAAAGAGACTGTCGTTGTTCAAGAAAAAGCCGTAGCAGTATTGCAGAAACATCCAGGTATCCCCCACGGTATAGTCAATTCCCAGCAGAGAGCGCCCGCTGTCCGTTATTTTCTCAAAAATAACCTGTTCCTCAAAGGTTTCTGTATCAAGCCGGACGATGGACACCTGGGTGGCTGTGCTGTTGTAGCTGCCGACCCGATCCACATACTGCTCTGTGCGAGAGGACATATAGTAAATATACGGGGCATCCATATAAACGGCCTTGATGGATTCCCCATCCGAAAAGGCCCCAAACAGCGGAGAGAGGGCCAAATCCGTCAAAGCGCCGGTTGCCCGGTTTTCCAGAGCGTATGTCCGCGTCTGGTCATCGTAGATTACACTGTAAGTTTCCGACACACTTTGCGAAGATGAATTGAATATCCCGTTTGCGGATTCTGCGACAGAGCAGCCGGACAGCGAGAGCAAAATTAGAAGTCCCAACGCTGCGGCTCCATGCCGCCTAACCAGTTTCTTTCCAGACTGCCAGCAGTTTGTGTTTTGCCGCAGCACCCACCATACCATGAGGGCGTAGCACACAGCGGACAGGACGAGCAGGGCCAGCAGCTCCTGGGGGGAACGCTCCGAAAAAGTCACGATGGGTTCTCCTGTCAGCGAATCCTCCACAGAGGAAGCCCCCTCCAGAAAGCCGGCTGCCAGCAGGAAAGGCAGGGGTATCGGCAAGCGGTAGCAAATCTGCCTGGACAGTCCGATGTACGGTATCAAGGTGGATGCCACCCCGATCACCACCGTCAAAGCGTATTTCTTCACCAAAACGGAGGTAAAGAGCAGCAGGACGGCGAGGTACACTGAGCCAAAGCAGCGCAGGCCGGTCAGAATCAGATATGCGGCCAGCAGGGAGACATTTTTTGTACTGCCCCCAAAGCAGGCGATGCTCTGGACAGGGTACTCCCCGTGAGGCAGGCCGTATTTTATTCCGAAGAAAGCAAAGCGAATCAGGGCCAGCCCCCCGCAGAGAGCGAACACGACACAGAGGGTCATTACAGCTTTGCTCCTGGCACTCTTGCGGCTCTGTGGAGCCGTCCGCAAAAGCGCGTCCATCTGGCAGCTATACTCCGAGCAAAAAACCGTAGCTGCCAAAATCAAAATGACCAGGAACAGCGAGAAGTCCAGCGTTTGGGCGGAAAACAGCCCCGCCCAGCCGTTTGTGTTCAGAAAGTAACGGTTGCCGGTGTTCTCGCAGACGTATAAATACTGCCGGTACACGGCTTCAAAGCCATGCTCATGGGCCAAAACCGTGTTGACCTCTGCGATCTGCCGCTCATACTGTTCCGCTGTGATCTGACCGCTGTAATAGCTTTCTTGGGATCGAGAGCGGGTGTAGCGGGCCTCCGTGATGGCCTGGGCCTCCTGCTCCAGCCAAGCGGCCTTTTCCTCTGTGTACGCCCCGTCCAGCCGTTCCAGATACCACTCATATTCCTCGCGGTATTCTTCCATTGCGCTGTTCTGCGGCCTGTCGGTTGCGGCCAGCCATACCGTACTGACCAGGAGAGCGGCCAAGATATAGCATAGGCCCCGCTGGTAAATCATCAGTTTTTTCCATTCATAAGAGAAAACGCTCATTTTGCCCTCCAAACACAGCGGTGACAGTTTTCCGCTGACAGAAAATAAATCATAACAGCAACCGCAAGGCCCGCGATCAGGGCAAACCATATTGCGGCCTGCCAAGTCAGGATGGGAAATCCGCCCAGGTTTACAAACTCCGTTTTGCCCAGGAGAACACGGTTTGTCAGCAGAGAATAAGGGTTCAGCACCTTTGAGAAATTGGAGTAGGCGCAGGCGGCTCCGCTGACGATCAGCGCCATACAGAGGGCAAAATTGATGACAAACGGGAGCAGGGCATTTTTCCAGAACATCGAAATCAACAGCCAGAGCATCCCGATCACCCATGCACCGGCGCATTTGAGCGCCGCAGACAAGAGAACATACTGGAAAATGCTGATGTTGACGGATGCCTCCGCAAAGTTCGGAATTGCGAATACCGGCAGGGTCAGCCCTTCCAAAGTCTGAAAAGAGACCGCAAAGCCAATCAGGTCAAGGAGAGAAAACCACAGCGAGGTCAGGAGCAGAAACAGGGTGGCCGCGAGGATTTTTGCCAGGGTGGTTTTTCTGCCGCCGTTGGGACTTACCAGCAGCAGCATATCCATCTGCGTCTCCCTCTCGCTTACAAAGGTCCCGATGATCCCATAGAGACAGAGCAGGAGGGTCAGGATAATGGAAAAATCATAGTTCAGATAGTAATTGCACATTTCCCGGTAGGCAAAGGCGGGGATGGTGCGGCCAGCATAAAGGTTATAGATTGCGCCGCTCTCCCTCTGCTGATAGACCGCTCCCCGTTCCCCGTAGAGCGCGGCGCTTTGCCGCGCTCTATTTGCCACTTGCTCCGACTGGCCGCTGTACTCATAGAAATACTGCATAGGCGTGACGAAATACTTGTCCAGCAGGTTCCTGTCGCTATACAGGTTCCCGGTCATGGTGTTGGGGTCATCGGTGGCGGTGCTTGCGGTCATATCCGATGTGGCCTCCACAAGAGGCTGATAGGCCGCAAGCAGGCGTTCGACCTTCTCCGGGGTGATCTCGCCCCGATATTCCTCATAGAGCTGCCAATGAAGTGTGTGCCAGCTCCGCTCTCCGTTCCCATCCGTCAGAAAGGAGTAGGATTTGTATTCGCCGTAGATTTTGAACAGGTTGGCGAGGCTAAACACCACAAAGAGCGCCAGGATGGAGCGTTTACAAAACTGCTTGATAAACTCATACCGTATCAGGCGTATCATGGCGCTCCCCCCTGCAATAGTACAAGAACACATCCTCCAGGTTGGGCTGGACAGGCTGTGCGGTCTTGATCGGGCTTCCATCCTCAACAATGCGGAGGGTAAACTGTCCGCCCTCCTGCTTCATGTTGCTGACGCAGTACATATCGGTCAGCAGCGCGGCGCTCTCGGCCCCGGCGGTCACATTCCAAACCTTGCCCTCAATGTTCCGTTCCAGCGCGGCGGGCGTTCCCTGCATGAGCAGCGTTCCCTGTTTCAGCAGCAGGATTTCCCGCGCGATGCACTCAACATCTGAAACGATGTGGGTTGCCAGCAGGATCGTCCGCCCCTGGGCAAATCGGGAGATCAGGTTGCGAAACCGTATCCGTTCGCTGGGGTCAAGACCGGCGGTAGGCTCGTCCAGAATCAGAATTTTGGGGTCGGACAGCATGGCCTGCACAATGCCGACGCGCTGACGCATACCGCCGGAGAGCGCACCGATTTTCTTGTCCTGTGCGTCCGTCAGGTTCACCGTGGCCAGCAGCTCCGAAACCCGGTCTTGTGCTTCACGGGTGGGAATATCCTTCAGCGCGCACATATAGAGCAGAAAATCCTTGACTGTAAAATCACGGTAAAAAATGGGGTACTGCGGCATATAGCCGATTTGGGGCAGGAACGCTTTACCCAGCGTCCTCACATCCTGACCGTCCACCCGGATCGTGCCGCTGTCCCCACGCAGGATGCCCACAAAGGTATTGATGAGCGTGGTTTTTCCGGCCCCGTTTTCACCCAGCAGGCCGTACACGCCCTCGCTCAAGGTGGCAGTAAAGTTTTTCAGCGCATACTTGCTTCTGTATTGCTTCGATACGCTTTCAAATGTAATCTCCATGTTATGCTCCAAACTCAAATGTAGATACCAGCGTATCAACTTCGCTGATATTGCCTCCAAGAACGACTACAGCGGTTTTGGCCCCGTCTAAAAGGTAAATCCTGGGGACGCGATAGAAGTATGTGGGGTCGGAGTTCTCAATCACTTCGGTGGCAACCAATTCGCCGGAGGCCACGTCATAGACGCGAACAGTCAGATTGCTGCCCAGAACGGCGGTTGCCACATAGTCCCCCTGCTCCGAGCCGTACACGCCGTCTTTTCCCTCACCGCTGGCAGAGAAGGAGAGCGTATTGGCGCTGCCCGCTGCCCGGTCGATCCAAAGCAGCGTACCGTTGGCCTGGGTAAAGGCCTGCGGGAAAAACAACCGGCTGACGCTGCTCTGGATTTCTTCCATTTCATAGTTGGACGGTTTTGTGAGCTTCAGACCGCTGCCATCCACGGCGATGCTCCCATAGATGGAAAAGCCTTCCTCGCCATCTACCTCGGGAATCGGGCTACCGCTGCCATAGAATACGATTTGGCTGTTATCCTGGGCAAAGGCGGCGCCGTTCAGCATAGAAATACTGATGCTGGCTGTCCCGGCGTTTTGAGCCAAGTCCAGGAGGGTAGTCAGATTCCCGCTTTCCAGGTCATACAGATACAGCCCGCCCATAGCGGTGAACGCCAGCTTCCTTCCATCGGTGGAGGCCGCTACGCCCCCGGTTTCGCTGACAACAAAATCTCCCTGCAAAAGCTCATTCACCGCGATCTCCTTGTTCAGAGAAAGCGAGCTGTCGTAGATGTACGCCATCATGCCGCTGTCGCCCATGCCGGACAGGACGTAGCCCCCGTCAATGGCCTGGGCTTCAAAGTCGCGCAGGGGCGCTTCTGCGGTGGCCAGCACCGAGGAAGTCCCGGTGTCGTAGAGGTACAGCTTATCCGCCAGCACAAGGAGCCTCCCATTTCCGGCATAGGCGCAGCTCCGGAGCTTGCCGCCAAACAGGGCGGGGTCGAAGGTGCAGGAGGAAGGGGACTGCCCCGGCTGACCGCCAGAGGTGGGAACAGAAACCACGGGAGTGTCGGAGGGGTCACTCCCCGAAACCGCAGGGGCAGGGGCATCCGTCTTGCCGCAGGCGGACAACGCCAGGGTAAAAAACAGCGCCAATGTGATGCAGAATGTCTTTTTCATGTTCAGTTCTCCTTATACAATAGAATAGAATCGGTCTTAAGGAACGGAGCAGAGGCTCCGTCCTGGGGGACGGCCACACAGTAGAAGGTGTGAAACTGTCCCAGCTTGTCCGGGTCGATCACGGCCTCAAGCTCCATAACGCCGCCTTTGCTCAATGTAATGGAGCAGGAAGTGCTTTCGTCAAGTTTTACCGGCTGATGATCCAGGAAGAAAGCGATGCTGTAACTTGTCCCGGCTGTGCCGCACATGGTAAATCGCAGGGGAATGGGAGCAGAGACCCGCAGGTTATCATAGGTGAGGCCGCCGTCACAGGAGAATGTGTAATAGATTCCGCTGTCCAGCGCGTCCATGCTCACACCGCCCCAGCCGTATTTGGGAAGCTCGTTTTCCACATACTGCGCTGTGACCTTTTCCTCCCGCACTTCGCTTTGTGAAAAGATTTCCCGGACGGGCGGAAGGTCTGAATGGGCGGTGGGCGCATCCGCGTTGAACTTCAATTCAACACAGGATTCCAGCGTCTTATGATACCAGCCATAGCTGGAGGTAGATTCCATATCCGGCTGGAAGTCCGGGTTCGTGATGCTCACCACGGTCAGGGTCAGCGTATCTCCGGCGCTGCCGGTCACAGGCTCAAAGAGGAAGGAGAAGCTCTGATTCTCCCCGGCGGGGAAGCTGTGGCAATACTCATACTCCGCTGTGGTATCGTTCACCTTATAGGGCTGGGGCTGGCCGTCTAAGAACAGAAGAAATCCAACAGTATCCATTTTGCCGGTGAGGGAAAACCGATACTCCAGCCGAAACTTGCCGCCGTCATAGGGAAATGGTAGGCACTCTCCGCTCTCGGAGAAATCAGCCGAAGCAGCTTCGTGGGTGAGCATTGCCAGAAATCCGGCGTCCTCCTCCGCCGCCTCAAACGGGTTTGCGGCAACAGCCTGTGACGGCGGGGGCGTACTGATGTCATAGTTCCCGCAGGCGGCGAGGGATAAAAGTACGCCGCACATCAGGGGAACCGCGATCAATCGTTTTCGCATATATGGCCTCCTTTGCTTTGATGGGTCGAGTATAACGGGCAAAGGTCAAAATTCGGTCAAGAAAACAGAATAGGCAGTGAGCCGAATAGCCCACTGCCTGATAAATGTGAATTTGTATTATAGCCGCAAAATCTTTATTATACCATAAACCTCTCCTATATTCATTTCCCCCAGCCCCAATGTTACTTCGTTGCGCTGGGAGTAAATTTTGATGGTCTTGAGAAGAAAAGCAAATATATCCCGCATATCAATTTAGCTGCTGCATCGGCAATGCAAATAACGGAAACCGATATAGCGGGGAATACATAGCCTATTGCTGCGATAATGATACATACAATCCCCAGCACAACCATGCTCCAACCATGTATAAAGAACCACAAGAAGAAATGTATTGAGGTCGCCATCAGTACCCCCAGCCATATCTGCCTCCAATGCCACCCGGGGATAAATGGGCCAGCAATGCAAAACATCAACAGGAACAAAGCAGCAATTGAAAAATAGATCATCTTTATCTGCTTTTGGGAAATAGCCCCCTGGGAGAGCCTTTCCCTGACTTTTTTGTTCGCGTTAACGCTAAAAAAACAAGCATAATAGCCTATTAGAAACACAAACGGGTTCACAAGGAATTTCCCGCCGAAAATAACAGCTATGATAAGTACAATTCCAATAAGGATCAGCCATAAACCACATTGCTTTTTATGATTGAACTCCAATGTCTCTTTCATTTTGCCCTCCTACAATAAGCAGAATTTGCTGTTGCTCTATTATATATCTGTCTTCCCCCAAAGTCAATTCCTTACCTGCGCCGCCGTAATAGGGATTATTTGACCGCAATGGAGGCTTTTACACAGGCCCCATGGGGCGGTTGGTTTGACAGCTCTATGGTTCCCCCATGCTTCTGGCACAGCACCCGGCTCACCGCCAGCCCCAGCCCCAAGTGCTTGCCGGAGGTATCCTCGGAGTAAAACAGGGCGGTTTTCTTTTGCAGCAGCTTGTCCGAAAAGCCCGGCCCGTCGTCGGTCACGGTGGCCAACAGGATTCCATGCTCCAGACAAAAAGCCAGCTCAATTTCCCGCTCCGCAAAACGGAGGGCATTGGAGATCAGATTTTCCAGAACACGATATAGTAACTCCCCGTCAAGGACGGCCCAGCCCTTCGGCACATGGAGATCACAGGAAAAGCGCACCTCGGTATTCTGAAACAGGATAGATAGAGAATCCGCCATGTGCTGTAAAAAATCAGGAAGCCCCACCTCTCTGCGTTGAACTTCTGTTTCTTCGATAGCGCCCAGGTCGCGCATGGTATCGGTATAGCGGCCCATGCGCTCTGCGGTGATGCCGAGATTGGAGAGCGCCTTTTCCAGCTTTTCCTCTGTCAAGGTCCCACCCCGGTTGTTCTCCTGCAAATATTCCACATAGCCGGTCATAATGGCGATGGGGTTACGCAGATCGTGGGCCACAGATGCCTGCAATGCGCGGCGTTCCTCCAGCATACTCCACATCTGGCGGTTATTCTCATATAGGGTCTGCCGCATTTTCTCAAAGGCGGCACAAAGCTGGCCCAATTCATCCTGTCCATCAAAGTTGATCTGGAAGTTCAAATCCCGGTCTTGAATGTGCGCGGTGGCATCCATCAGGACAGTGATCGGCGGTTCCAGTACCTTGTGATAAAACCACCACGCGCACAAAGTAATTCCAATCACAGCAAACAGAAACGGCAGCAGCACCATACAAATCTGCGAAGTACGGTAGGTCGTTCTCGCTTTAGGGGAAAGCATAGAGTAACTGGATTCAATACGCTCTATCCTGTAGCTCGTCTGTCCCTGGCTCTCATTGCGCTCCTGGCCGTCCCTTACCAGCTGGCCAAATGGCTCTGGTGAGCCATCAAGGACATACCTCATCTTTGCCTCTGTGACCGTACCATCCGGGGCGGTTGTCTGCTGCGTCAGCCAGACCTCATTGGAATCAGGGAGAATATGCTTTTGAAAGCGGTAACAGCCGAAAATCGCAAGGACGCTGCAAAGGAACACAATCAGCATTGTGACCGCCACAGCCTTCATAAAAGAGCGTTTCAATGACTGCCTTTCTATTTTTTCCATCGGTAGCCCATCCCCCAAACTGTTTCGATGTACTCACTTCCGCTGGCCTGCATGAGCTTTGCGCGGATTTTACGGATATGCTCTTTAATCACGTTGCTGTCGCCCTCTGCGTCATAGCCCCATACCGCCTCATAAATGCGCTCCTTGTCAAAGACCTGATTGGGATTAGAGGACAGAAATTCGATGATGTCAAATTCTCTCTTGGAAAAGGAAAGCTCCTGCTCGTTCCAAAATATTTTTCTGTCGGAGAGGTTGATAATCAGCCCCTGGGAGGTCACGACCTCCGGCGGGCGGTTGTTCCGCTCGTCCCGGCGCAGATGGGCCTCAATGCGGGCAATCAATTCCTGCAAGCCGAAAGGCTTGGTGATATAGTCGTCCCCTCCCGCCCGCAGGCCGTTGACCTTATCCTGCTCTGTGATTCGCGCCGTCAGGAACAGGATGGGGCAGACGATATGATTCCGAATGACCTTGCACAGCTCCAGCCCATCCATCCCCGGCATATTGATGTCCAGAAGGATGAGATTTGGCTTTGTATTCAGCTTCGCCAGGGCTTCATCGCTGCTGTTGGCTACGGAAACCGTATAGCCGTGATCCTGCAAATGGGTTGAAAGCAATTCGGTCAGGATTGGTTCATCATCAACCATTAAAATTTTGTATGCCATGCGGACACCTCCAGTCCTTTTCATCATATAGGGAGAAAGTCAAAATTTCGTCAAGGTCATATACCATTCTTCGAGAATTAGCAAATTTCTATTATTATAGTCCGTCCCCTCAGATTGCACAAGGATAGCATCGGCATATTTTATAGCTTCGGTAGATGCCCCTTTGGAATAGGGGCCGGGAACGAGGGAAACGGAAGCCGGAGAAACGGGCAAGCAGATTGGACCTCCCGCCCACAGCGGGAGGTCCAATCTGCTTGTTGGTGGCAGCGCCCCCAAACCCCTTTGAACAGCCCCATCGGCCTCACAAACTCCGTATCCTTCGCCTCGCCGCAAGCGGCAAGGCTCACTCACTCCGTTGCTCGTCCTCTCCCCACGCAACCCGCTTCGCTGAGCTTGCGCGGGGACCCCTTTGGGCTGGCTGCGCGTTCCTGCGGAACGCTTTTTTGTCGGGCCTGCGGCCCTCTGGAACAGTGGAAAAATCAGCGTTCCTCCTCCCGGCGGTCCGCTTCCTTTTCCTGCTCCTGGGTCTCATAGCCCATGAGCTTCTGCACGTTGGCCCGGAC
>NZ_RAZF01000042.1 GCF_003612555.1 Acutalibacter sp. 1XD8-33 | reverse complement strand
CATGCGCCAGAAACAGCAAATCGTGAACACTCTTTTTGAGCAAGGAAACGCTTAGTTTTGTTACCCCCCCCCCGCCGAAAAACTACAAAATTTCTTCGGCGTTTTCTTACAATTTCAAATTGGCGTTGACAATTATTCATATTGTCGCTCCTTTTCTTAAAAAAGAAACGGAGCTGCTGACAGTTCCATTATACTGCCAACAGCCCCGTAAATCAATAATGTGGCTGGAAAAACTTATGTCCTGGCTTCCTCACTCCGCCGCTTGTCGGCGTACTTGCGGAACACCTCATAAAGCTGCTGTTCCAGTTCCCGGCGTTTTGCCGCTTCCTGCTCCGGTGTGAATATTGGGGAGAGATTTTCCAGCGTGATTTCCTTTCCTTGAAAAGTCACGATTTCGGTTTCCTTTTTGTATCTGATATTTGTTATAAAATCACCTTTCCTTTCCATAGTTCGGTTGCTGCTTCAACTCCGCCAACACCTCTGGCGGAATACGGTCAACCAGCCTTTGAATGTTTTGCAATTTGCTTTCCAGCTTCGCCCGTTCCATGCGGTCTTTCATCTTGCCGCTTTCGCTGGCTCTGGCTCTCGCTTCCAGCTTTTGATTTTCTTCCAGCAGGTCATTTATCGTAACCTTGTATTTTTTCAGTTGCCCGGAGAAGTTCTCCATCTGCGGAAACCACTTTTTCAGCATGGCAAGGGCTTCCTCCTTCTTCTTTCCGGCGTTCAGCGGGTTAATTCCGTCAAGAGCCGCTTCAATCGCCCTTGCCTGTTTGGAGAGGTTGACCGCCTGCTCGAACAGCCGGGTAGGGATATGCTTCCGACCTGTTTTACTTGCACTTTCCCCACGCTCCAAGTCGGGATATTTCTCCACCATGTAAGCGTGAAAATCGTCCTGCCACTTTGTCAAATTCGCCCGGTTGCCGATGATTTCTTTGGCGCACAGGCGGTTGTCCGCTGTCAGCGGAACAAAAGTCAAATGCAGGTGGGGCGTTTTCTCGTCCATGTGTACCACCGCCGACACGATATTTTCTCTGCCTACCCGGTCAATGAGGAAATCCGCCGCCCGCTGGAAAAACGCCTGTATCTCCTTTGGGGACTTCTTCTTGAAAAACTCCGGGCTGGCAGTTATCAGCGTATCCACAAACCGGGTGCTGTCTTTGCGTGTCCTGCACCCCGCCTGTTCGACACGGTTTTGAATGAAATGGTAGTATCTGCCCTCCGGCTTGACAATGTGAAAATTGTACTTGCTCCGGCTGGTGTCAATGTCGGGATTGCTGGCGTACTGTTCCTTTTGCCGTTCGTGGTGGGCTTCCAGCGGTCTTGCTGGGTTGCCCTTATGCTTTTCAAATCGCAAAATTGCGTGCTGTGTCATGAACTCCTTTCCCCATTCCTTTCCTATCCGGGACTTTTCCACAGGAAAATCCCGCCGGAATTATCTCTGATAGGATTGGAATGGATAAGATATAAATAAATCGTTTTAATCTCTGTATTTCTATATACCGTCCGGTTTTCGTACTTCAAGAGGATTGATTATCGTACTCCATGAGTACGGATTTCAGCCCTTCGGCGTACCAGAACCGGATTTCTTGAAGTCGGTGTTTGAAACCGCTTCATAAGATTTTGGGTAGATACGGTTGGGTTTTCCACAGCCCTGTTTCTGTATCTCCACAAGCCCCGCATACTGCAACTCCCGCAGGGTGTTTACCGCTTTCTGCCGTCCACAGTGGAGCAGGGCGACCACCTCGCAGATGGGGTAATACAGGTAAATCCGTCCGTATTCGTCTGCCCAGCCGTTCTTGCAGGACAACTCCGTCCGGCGCAGGATAAAGGCGTACAGTATCTTCGCTTCGTTGGACAAGGGCTTGAATGCAGGGGCTTCAAAGAGGAAATTGGGGAGCCGGGTGAAGCTGATGGCTTTTTCCGGCTGGTGAATGTAAATCGTGTTTGTCATAGCGTGTTTTGTGGACGGTTAGAAGCCCGTTTTCCGGGGTGGGTGATAAATCATACCACCCGCCCCGGTTTGGGGCTTGCAGAGCCTTGCAAATCAAGGCTTTTTCCCGCCTTAACTGTCCACAGCAGACCTCCTTTTCCGTTCACTTTCTGTTTTCTGCCGCCTGTGAACTCTGGCGGCGCAGTCCAGGCAGTATTTGCCCCGGTTGGACTTTGGCACGTAGGGCTTTCCGCAGACCGAGCAGCGTTTCAAAGCACTGTCACGGTAAATCTCCGCTTCCAGCGTCCCGTCCAGCGGCAAGACCGCCCAGCGGAACCACTTGCAGCAGACGGAGAATGTAATCATCTGTGGACAGGTGTAGGTGTCGCCATCATCTATCGCAAGGCAGTTTCCACCGTCACAGTTACAGCACTCCCGGCGGATAAGGGTGGTTGCCCGTTTCCGCTGCGCTGGGGTCATGCGGTAGGGGAAGCTGTCCGGCCTGTGTTCCAGCGGCGGCAAATGTTGATAGGGTCTTTCTTTCATGCAGTCCCTCCGTTTTTCTTTTTGTTGCCGTTTTTCCCAAAAAGGCTTCCTGCCCCATTCCTGCGGCGTGTTCCGGCGTTGGTGCGCTCGCCTGCTCTGGTCACGGTGTCCAGAAGCAGGGTCACGGCACACTTCCCCAGCCGGGGTATTCCTTTTCAAACGGTCATTCGGTTTTCAAGGGGCTTGTCCATCGATGAACTATCTCAAGTGTATACTTTTTTGATTGCCTGTGCCGTATATCCATAAGGTAGGAAATCTGCCCGGAAATCTCCCTATTTCCACGCTCTCGGAATTGTGGTATAATAGGAGAAAACAAAATTTAATTTACAAAATTTGGGACAGGAGAAAGATTATGAGTAATTTGGGTTGGTATCAGGTAATGACTACTGCGGCAAAAAAGGTTGGTGGCCCCCGAAATTTGTTTCTCTTAACTTTGGGGGCGGGGGGAGTAGTATATAAATGCGGCGAAATGGCAGTTAAAAAAGCATATCATACCCTAAAAGGTCTGGCAGACAGGACAGATAGGGTTGAAATGTCGCAAGTTTATAAAGTTGTCGTCAGCGGGGAAGATGGGAAAAACTTAGTACTAAATGTTGACGATACATATAGAATTTTGGAATCAGATGGCGAATCCGTTTTGATTGAGAAGATTGGCGATACAAACAATCCTTATTTTGTATCAGCGGATTTTCTACGTTCTGTATCTGACTTTACCTAAAGGTTATCACTAAGGAGGGCAGAATGGCTTTAACAATACAAGAACGCTTAAAAGACCTGCGTGTAGAGCGTGGGCTGACGCTGGAACAGCTTGCGGAGCAGACGCACCTCTCCAAGTCTGCGCTGGGTAGTTATGAAGCGGAGGACTTCAAGGACATCAGCCACTATGCCCTTATCAAGCTGGCAAAGTTTTACGGCGTGACCGCTGATTATCTGCTGGGGCTGGCAGAAACAAAAAATCATCCAAACGCCGACCTTGCAGACCTGCGTTTGAGTGATGATATGATTGAACTGTTACAAAGCGGGCGGGTGGATAACTCTCTGCTATGTGAGTTGGCGGCGCACCCGGATTTTGTCAGGCTGATGGCAGACCTTGAAATCTATGTAAACGGTGTGGCGGTCAGGCAGGTACAGGGCGCAAATGCGATAGTGGACGCTATGAGCGCAACGATTGTCAAACAGCACAATCCCGACATAAGTGACCCGCAGTTGCGGCAGCTTGTCGCCGCCCATATTGATGATGACAGCTTTTGCCGTTACATAATCCAGCAAGATATAAACGGGATAGCCCTTGACCTACGGGAAGCCCATAAGGACGATTTTTTCAGCGTCCCGGAGGATAACCCGCTGAAAGATTTTTTGCAGACCGCCGAAGAAACCGCTAAAAAGGACAGCGACCCGGAGAGAGCGTCTTTGGTGTTTATCTGCAAACGGCTCCGGCTCAATTATGGCAAGTTGAACGGGGAAGACAAAGCGGCGCTGAAACGGCTTGCAGGAAAATCGGACTTGCTGAAAAATCCAATCCCGCAGCGGGGACGGAAGTAACAAAATTTAAGGATTTAGGAAAGGAGCAGTTATAATGAGTTCAGTTACGAAAAGAATTAGCGAAATAAAGCAACCGAGAGGCGGATATATAAAACCATCTCAATTTTCCGTACATAAAATGGATGATGAATGTATTTTGAATGAGAGCGAAAATGTTCATGCGTCTATAATCGGAATGACTGTTGATTATTTAACAAGATATGCGATGGGCGCAGAGCTTTTAGATGCTTTCAAAATATCTTGCATGGGTGCAAAAGTGGCGGAAGAAATGTTTCAGCAAAAAAATGCGATGAAAACTGCCAGTAAACTATTATCTGGCATAAAAAGAATTGATGAAAAAGCGGTTATCAATGCTTGCAAATTAGTAACTTATGATGTGTGGTTTAGAAATCCTATGGGTGCAATAATGGCTAAGGGTGCAGACGAAACTAATCCAGATAATGCAACCGTTCAAAATATAAAAATATTAGTTCAGCGCAGTTTGAAGTTTTGGGAAGATTATGGTCCTATTGTTAAGGACGGCTTTACTTTTGAGCCTAACGGTTATACAGAAATAGTTAGTGTCTGCTGAAAAACGGATAAAAGGGAGTCAAAATCAAGGAATGCAAATGGAAACAGGGAAGAAAAGGGGAAAAAGCGTGCAAGAAGCAAGGGAATGTGGTATAATGAAGGGGGCCAAAAATGGGGTTTTATAGGAGAAACCCTGGAAAATGGGGGTAGAAAGCCATGTATTACCGGGATGATAAAGATGTGCCATAATACCTTGTGACGAGTTCAGTTGCCCAATAAAATTCACGAACAGGGACACGATCAACTGAACTTTTCGTGGAAAGAATAGGACAATGGGACTTGAACACAAGGAGGTTCATTATGGCAGAATTAACCTATACGAGAGTAGGCGACTACTACATTCCCGATCTGATACTTGACGAGGGCCCAGCAACAGAGAAGTTTTATGGCAAATATGGTGATCTTCGCCGTACCTACCTCCAGAAACATAAGCCCAAGTTGTGGATGGTACTGGTGAACACCGGCAGAGCAGACGATCACCTGACCAGCATTGAGCGGGCAGCGGAGCGGCGCATGGACATGCTTCTGCCGCAGATGATGAAAGCTGCTGGCGTGACCGAGGAACTGAAAGCCCGTGACCAAATGGCATGGGTGGGACTGATGAATTGCTGTAAGGCCCAGGTGGAGGAAATCATATTCAGCGAATTAGTTTATAGCTAGAGGCTGATGGAAACAGAGGGCATACTCGTCCTCTGTTTCCAATTTTAAGTACCAGATAAAAAATTGACCTCATTGTAACATTTCGCGGACATTTACCTGATATACTAGCCTGGTTCAGAGAGCAGTACTAACAAGGCAGCCAGTCGCGAGAGCGGCTGGTACATATTCAGCCTTGTAAATTTCGTTTATCTGAAATATAATGAAGCCAGGAGGTGGTTCCATGGACTATCTAACGGCGAATGAAACTGCATTGAAATGGCACATATCAAGCCGAATGGTGGCCTACTATTGTAAAGCAGGCAGAATTGATGGAGCTGTCAAAAAAGGGAAAACATGGTTTATCCCCGCTGATGCTGAAAAACCTGTTGATGGACGAAACCGTGGGAATGGATTCAAGAGTGAGGAGATATACGGGATACCGTATGCAGAAAACGAGCGTGCGTTAGATAGTATATACCATACAAGTGATATTGCAAATAGTCTCGGCCTAACCAGGGAAACATTACGGTACTACGAAGAAATGGGGCTGATCACGCCCAAAAGAAGTGGTGACAGCAAGTACCGGGAATTTGATTTATATGATATGACTCGAATTATGGCGATAGATTTTCTCAAAAAAAGAGGATTCACTACTGCCGAAATCAGTGCGCTTCAAGGTACGGCAGCAGAGGACTACGCCAAAATCACACAAGAAAAAATTAGCGCCATCCATGAAAAAATCCGCGATTTGACTGAAATGACAAAACGGCTGGAACATATGCGGGAATTTTGTGAATATACGGCACAGTACCAGCCTGCATTTTCAATCGAGGAATTACCTGTCTACTATGTGGTGAATACGCTAGGCACCGGAGCATCTCTTGACGAGTACCGGGATAAAGTATTGGCTTATCTCAATGTAGAGAAAGAGGATATTTTATCAAATATGGTGCGCGTTGTGACTTTTGATGAAAACGGCTATATCACTTCGGGAATGTATATTGTGAAGCCATTTCATGGAGAAGGATCGCCAGAACAGAAAACAGTTTTGGAAAGCGGAAAGAGCTTGCATGTATTGTTTACGGCTGATAACAGAGACCAGTCTATCATGGAAAAGATGTTTCGTCTGTGTTATGAATGGGCGGAACAAAATGGTTTCTCTTTTCGCGGGATGTGCTATATCTTCGCGCGTCTTGTGGTGTTAGGGGAGTTGACCGACCAGTATTGCTATGAGGTATGGGTTCCCCTCAAATGACGCGGAATTAAATATCAATTTGCTCTTGACTTGGGGGCTTCCACCGACCTTATGCTTTTATAGGGTCGGTGCTTTTTGCCCGATTACGCATGAGAAAATGGAGGGAGAGAATGAACCTGTTAATTATCAATACTTTGCCGGAGGCAGAACCAGCCGCACAACAAGTGATCTGCGCTCTGGCAGAAAAAGTGGATGAGTATCGCGTCATTCACACCGCTGCAATGAGGATTGCTCCCTGTGTTGGATGCAATTGCTGTTGGTTAAAGACACCGGGAGTATGTGCGCTGAAAGATGACTACGAACAAATCCTGAAAGCCTATCTGGAATACGATGCTGCTATTTTCATTTCCGGCACCAGCCTGGGCTTCATTGACCATAGGACGAAAAACCTCATCGACCGGTCAATTCCCCTCGGCACCATGTATACCCATATTGTTAATGGACAAATGCGTCACGTCCCGCGCTACGATAAAGTGTTCCACTTTGGTCTTATCTACACAGGCGAAGCTGATCGGGAGTATTTGGAGCTTTGGCTAAAACGGTTTGCTCTAAACTTCAACAGTGTGAGTATTGGCGCATTTCCTGTCGAAAAAATACAGGAGGTATCTCTATGCATCTGACAATTATCAGTGGGGCGACACGCCCGCGTGAAAGGAGTAATACGGCAAAAATCATCAGCGTATTTTTGACAGGCTTTCAGAAATGTGGTCACACCGCCGAGGTCTGGTATCTTTCTGACAGGACAAGCTGGGCGGGAACAAGAGCGGCCTTTTGTGAAAATAGCAATATCTTGTTTGCGTTGCCGCTGTATGTGGAGAATGTTCCCGGAACAATGCTTGAGTTTTTAGAGAGCCTGCCCCCTAAAACAACATCTGGAACTCGGCTGTCATTTCTTGTGCAAGGTGGATTTCCAGAGGCTTCACAGGGACGCTGCTGTGAGTGTTTTCTAAAAACGCTCCCCGAACAGTTAGGATGTGCATATGGTGGAACGCTTATCAGAGGGGATATGTTCTCGACCGGTCTGTTAGGGAAAAAGCACGGCAGTAAAATGGTGCAGCCTTTCATTGAAATTGGGCATTCCTTCGGGAAATATGGGTATTTCCACGAAAGTATTATTGTAGAGTACGCAAGCCCGGAGTATTTATCAGAGAAACAGATTCGGCAATTCCAGCGTTTGAGCAAGTTCAGTAGATGGCTTATGGATATAATTGCAAAGCGGCTGGGCTGCACGGAGAGATTAGACGCTATGCCCTATGATAAATAAATATTTTACTTCTGGCGTTTGCTCGCATTGCGAGCATTCTATGAAATAATCCTATTAAATCTGCCCAGCGGCAGAAAAGAAAAAAACCGCTGCTGGGCAGACCCATTACTCATGTCCAAAATCCATTTCCAGCGGCGGTTTTAAGAAATTAAAGCCGCCGTTTTTTATGTCCAATAGGCGGCAATAGGAGGATGCCGCTATGTGGTTACAATGGCAAAATCAACTTGATATTTCAAAAAAAGCCTGATCTCTGCAACGGCGCACTCCACCTGCACTTGCAAAAACCGTCGTTTTCCGCCGGCCCATAATGTTGTTACTTGCACCCGAATGGCCTTATGCCGTTCGGGTGCTTTTGTATTTCCGAGCCGATTACTCCGGCCACGCTGCCGCTCCCCGCCCCTTTCGTTCAGACCCCAGCAAAAATCTGAACGAAAGGAAAATGCAGGATGGGAATTACCATCAGAAAGCATAGGCGCAATCTGTCCTATGACGATGCTACCACCCTTGACGAGCTTTGGGTGATAGCCAAGCAGTTTGACCGGAGCTTTTACCGTGAGTGGAAAGACCATTGGGACGAGCGCGGCTATGACGAGTACATAGTTGTCACCGAGGGACGTTTGCCCTGCTGCGAATCGCCAGAGGAATATGTGTGCCGCATGGAAACCCGCAGGGAAATTCTTGCGGTGCTGGCTCTCTGCACCGAGAAGCAGCGAGAGCGGTTTTTGCTCCATGCTCTGTACGATCTCAGCCACGCCGAGGTTGCTAAATTGTGCGGTTGCTCGAAAGAGGCTGTCCGGTTAAGCATTGAAGCGGTCCGCAAAAAGTTTATGAAATTTTTCCGCTAACCCCCTTGTCGATCAGCTTTTCAAAACGGCTATAAGGTGAGGGGCAATACGCTCCATTACCGGGAGGGACAAGCTGCTGTGTCGGCTTGTCCCTCCTGACATTTGAAGGAGGTCTTTATGACAATTATCAGACTGCACCACTGCCACCCCCGCTGCCCGATCAACTGCACTTCCGTTCCACTCCTGATACTGCCCCTGGAAAATCTGACAGTCCAAGGCGAGGATGGAGCAGCAGTAGCGTTGTTGCTGGCGAATCTGCCCCCGGCCCAAGTCCAGCAACTCCATTCCCGCACCGCCGCCAGCGCGATCACGAAGCTGGAACGGTATTTTCTCAAAAACGGCTGGATGCCGAAGGAGGCTTGATAACAAAATGGGCAAATCATTAGAGGTCCAAAAGGCAAAGGCGGAGAAGGAAGTCCGCCAGTTGGAGAACCAGCAGAAAATACTTCTGAACCGAATCCGCAAGGAAGAACGCAACGCCCGGAACCATCGCCTGATTGTGCATGGCGCGATTATGGAGGGCGTGTTCCCCTTCACCGCCAGTATGGACGGCGAGGCAATCAAGGCGTTCCTGATTGACCTTTCCCGTCTGCCGGGAGCAGCGGAGACGGCGGAAAAGGCGCAAAAAAACGCCCCCACAAACTAAAGTTCGTTTCTTACGGCGCACTTATACACCGTGTCCGGTGCCGTGCGCCCTGCCGGGAGCTGTTGCGTCCTGCGGACGCGATGGGGAAGTACCTTCCCCAAACCCCATGTGCGCCAGCAAAAACGAAACATCCGCTTTGCGTCTGTTTCGTTTCTGCTGGCCTATATCCCCCGCCACCGACTGCGGAGGAAGGAGGAAAAGCAGATAGCAATTTTTCACTGTCCCATTCAAATCATCAAGCGGAGTGTAGGCCGTTCGGCTGTCGCTGCCGCCGCCTACCGGAGCGGCGAGAAGCTGACAAATGAATGGGATGGCAAAACCCACGATTACACGCATAAGCCCGGTATCGTCCACAAGGAGATCATGCTGCCAGCCCACGCCCCGCCAGAGTTTCAAGACCGCTCCACCCTCTGGAACTCCGTGGAGCAGATCGAGAAAGCCAGCGACGCCCAGCTTGCCCGTGAAATCGAAGTTGCCCTTCCTGTGGAGTTGTCCAGGACGGAGCAGTTGGCCCTTGTCCGATCATTCGTCAAAGATAACTTTGTGGCGGAGGGAATGTGCGCCGATTTTGCGCTCCATGACAAGGGTGACGGCAACCCCCACGCTCATATCCTGCTGACCATTCGCCCACTGAAATCGGACGGACGCTGGGGGCCGAAGTGCCGCAAGGTTTACGACCTGGACAGCCAGGGCAACCGCATCCCGGACGGTAAAGGCGGCTGGAAGAATCATCGGGAGGACACCACCGACTGGAACAATCGGGAGAACGCTGAAAAGTGGCGGGCGGCGTGGGCCGCTTACGCCAATCGCGCGTTGGAGGCGGCGGGCCGACCGGAGCGAATAGATCACCGCAGCTATGAGCGGCAGGGCATTGATAAAATCCCATCCATCCACATGGGCGTTGCCGCCAGCCAGATGGAGCGGAAGGGTATCCAGACGGAGAAAGGGAACGTCAACCGCCAGATCGCCGCAGATAACAAATTGCTGAAGGAACTCAAGGCCCGCATCACCCGGATTTACAACTGGACGAAGGAACAGGCCAAGGCCGAACAGCCCCAAGACAGCGGCAGTCTCGTGACCCGGCTTTATGAAGCCCAGGCAGAGGTCAACAGGAACAAAGCCCGCTACCGCTCCGGCAGGATTAAGGCCCTCCAAGAGAACGCAAAGCTGCTGGCGTTTTTGCAGGGCAACGGTATTACTTCCATGGAACAGCTTTATGAAAAAGTCTCTGCCATGAATGATGCCTATTACGATTTGCGCGGCAAAATCGTCAAAACCGAGCGCCGCCTTGCCGTCCTGGATGAACGGCTGGAAATTTGGGCGCAGTACGACAAGTACAAGCCCATCCGCCAAAAGCTGGACAAGGTGAAACCGGGCAAGCGGGAGAAATACCAGCAGGAGCATAGGGCAGAACTCGCTACCTTTGATACTGCCGCCGATTTTCTGAAAAATTTGAAAGAATCCGGCGAGGCGATCACGCCCAAGGTGTGGCGGGCCGAGGCCGCGAAGCTGACCATGCAGAAGGATTTCGATTATCAGAAAATGCGGGATATGCGGGATGAAATCAAAGCGGTGGAAGCCCTGCGAAAGGCCGCTGACCGTCTGGCCCGTGATGGACAGCACCAGCAGAAGGAAAATGAACGATAAATTTATCAGGAGGTTACGAAAATGGATATGAACCCGTGGGAACGCCGTCAGAAGATTTTGGAGGCTTTGTGCCTCCGGCGGCACGATACTTACGGCAATCTGGCGCATGAGTTTAACGTCAGTACCGGGACAATTCGCCGAGACATTGTGGTGCTGACCTGCTCCTATCCGATTGAGACGGTGAAGGGCGGTCACGGCGGCGTCAGAGTTGCAGAGTGGTTCCACCTTGACCGTAGGGCGCTGAACTCTGCGGAGATCACGTTTCTCCGTAGGCTGGGGGAATCCCTGGATGGCCCCGACCAGGAAATGCTCAACCGGATTATCGCCACATTTTCGCATTGAGGACAGTCACCATGCGAATGAAAATCAGCGAAATCAAAATCAATCCGGGACGGCGGGACACCCAGCAGCGGAACGTGGAGGAACTGGCCCGGAGCATTGCCACCGTGGGCCTGATGAATCCGATCACCGTCACCCAGGACAACACGCTTATCGCCGGCCTGCATCGTCTGGAAGCTGTGAAGCCGCTGGGCTGGACGGAGATCGAGTGCGTTGTCAGCGAGGCGGACGGCCTGCAAGCGGAGTTGGCGGAGATTGACGAGAACTTTGTACGGGCGGGGCTGTCCCACCGGGAACTGGGCGATCTGCTTCTACGCCGGAAGGAACTCTATGAGGCCCTTCACCCGGAGACACGCCAAGGTCAGCGCAACGGGCAGACGGCTAAAAACGCAAATTTTTCGCTTTTAGAAACGAAGTCATTTGCCCAGGATACCGCTGACAAACTGGGCGTCAGCAAACGCACCGTTGAGCAGCTTGTCCAGACCGCCCGTGACTTGACCCCGGAGGCAAAGAGGACCATCCGGGATGCTGGCGATAAAATCACCAAAGGGGCCGCACTGAAAATTTCCAAGCTGCCCCCTGACCGGCAGGCGGAGGCCGCTGCGGTTCTGACGATAGCGCCGCCCATACCGAAGCGGCAGGGGATGATGGAAAGCGAATCGGCGTTGAGCGAGTTTAAGGCCCTATGCGTCCGCTACGTTTCCGGCATCGAATCCCTCCATCACCGGGCGGATATTTTCGCCGGAATGACAATTTCCCAATTTGACGCATTGGGCGATAGCGCCTATTCTGTCACAACCGCAATCAAAGGATTTTTCGAGAAAGTGCATGAAATCCGACACGAAATGGAGAAGGAACATGAAAACTGACTACATCACCAGCGGCTCCACCCTGCCGCCCTATCTGGCCTATCCCCGGTTCCTGCTGGGCATGAATATCCGGCTGACTGCGAAAGAAGTGTACGCGATCATGCTGGATATGACGCTCAATTCGGATATGGTTCAGACCGACAAGCGTGGGCGGCGGTATCTGGCGTTCTACAACAAGACCATCGCGGAGATCATTGACCGCACCCCCAGCACCGTGGCGCAGTCCCTTCGGGAGTTGGAGGTCGTGGGGCTGGTGGAGAAGAAGCTGATTGCCCTCCATACCCCCTATCACATCTACATCAAGCTACCCGCCGGAGAGAATGAGCCGTGATTGTCCACATGAACTATCAGCAGTATCGGACGGCGCGGCGGCTGATACATAGCTGTTGTAACTATGACGGCGGGTGCTGTCTGCTTCTGGACGATGGCGAGGAATGTGTCTGCCCGCAGAGCATCACTTACTCGCTGATCTGCAAATGGTTCCGCACCGCTGTCCTGCCCCTAGATACTAGCCTGTGCGCTGCCCTGCTCCACCGGGCAGACAGAAAGAAATGCGTCCTCTGCGGCGGCTACTATCTGCCGAAATCCAACCGGGCGAAATACTGCCCCGACTGCTCCATTCGCATGAAGCGGGCAAAGGCTACGGAGCGTAAGCGGAAACAAAGGCAGAACTGTCACGCTTTAGGGCTTAAAAAGCCCTGATTTTGCAAGGCTTTCCGGGAGCGGCTCGATAGAGGGCTGATACATTCCCTGTCCAGCACTCCGGAAGGCCCCCAGATGGCCCGCAACGGCGGGGAGGTGACATCTATATTGCTGACTACATGACGAAAGATACCAAGCTGCCGCCGTACCTGCCCTATCCCCGGTTCCTGTTGGAAGCGGATATGGCGCAGGCCGCAAAGCTGGTTTACATGGTTCTGCTGGACAGGGCCACGCTCTCCCAGGCCAACGGCTGGACAGACGAGGGCGGCAGGTTGTACCTGGTGTTTCCCATTGAGGAAATTGCCAACGCTATCGACCGCAGCCCCATGACCGTTAAGAACGCCCTGGCGGAGTTGGAAACTGCTGGCCTGATCGAGCGGCAGAGGCGGGGCTTCTCCGCACCGAATCACATCTATGTGAAGATACCTGATGGACAGGATATTGTCCGACTGACGGACAAAAAACTGTCCGTCATAGGGAAAGAAACTTGTCCTTCTGACGGAAAGAAAACTGTCCCTATGATGGACAGAAAACTTTCCCCTAACCACCTGAGTAATAACAACCTAAGTATAAACCACCTAAAGGGAGAGCGTACACGCGCGCCTGCGCGAGGCCGCTATCAGAATGTTTTTCTTTCGGATACGGAGATAGCCGAACTGCAAGCAGAACTCTCTGACCTTTGGCAGCAGTATGTGGAGAAGCTGTCCGAGTATATGGCCTCCACGGGCAAGACCTATCAGAACCATGCCGCCACTATTCGCCGCTGGGCGGCGGAGGACAGACGGAAGGGCAAGAGCATACCCAATTACACTTATGAGGAGGGCGAGAGCCTATGAATGATTTTGACAGCATTATCAAGCGCATGACCGTGACCCATGTAGGGCCGGAGGACTATACCGGCGAGGACGGGCTTTTGTACTGCGGCAAGTGCCGTACCCCGAAGCAGTTTCGCATGGACGCAGCGCCCTTGGAGGGGCGGCTGCTCCCCTGTCCCTGCCGGTGTGAGCAGGAACGTATCGACCGGGAGACTACGGAGCAGGAGACCCGCCGCCACCTTCAGGCCGTGGCCGATCTGAAGCGCCGGGGATTCACCGACCCCGCTATGCGCGGCTGGACATTCGCCAATGACAACGGCAAATGCCCGCAGATGAAACACGCTCATTTCTATGTCGAGCATTGGGACACCATGCTGGCGGAGAACATCGGCTATCTGCTTTGGGGCGGCGTTGGCACCGGGAAAAGCTATTTCGCGGGATGTATCGCAAACGCCCTGATGGAGCAGGAGATCACCGTCCGTATGACAAATTTTGCGTTGATTCTGAATGATCTGACTGCCAGCTTTGAGGGCCGCAATGAGTACATATCCCAGCTTTGTCGCGCCCTGCTGCTTATCATAGACGATTTCGGCATGGAGCGTGGTACAGAGTACGGATTGGAGCAAGTCTACAACGTGATTGACAGCCGGTATCGCAGTAAGAAACCGCTGATTGTCACCACCAATATTCCGCTCCAAGATTTACAGCACCCCCAGAACACCGCCCACGCCCGTATCTACGACCGTCTGCTGGAAATGTGCGCCCCCATTCGATTCTCTGGTGAGAACTTTCGTAAAGCCACGGCGCAGGACAAGCTGGCACGGCTGAAAAATCTGATGGACTGAAAGGAGTTGCCTATGAGAAAAACGCAACAGGATAAACCCGCTGCACCCAAGACTAGACGCCAGAACAAACCCCGATTCATCGTGACCCGTGAATATAACGGCAGACAGAGCATGAGGGCCGCTTTTGAACAGGCCATTGAATCCCAGGCTTGCGGGCAGTTTGAATCCTGGCTTGAAAAGAGGGAGAGCGATAAAAATGCCTGTTGAAAATTTTGCCGAAATATGGTATCATGACCATATCGTGTCCCTGTTCATTAAGGAGATCACCAATGAACAGGAAGAATAAACTTACCCCTTCTGTCACCGCTCTGTACTGCCGCCTCTCCATCGAGGACGGACGGGAAAACGAGAGCATGAGCATCAGCAATCAAAAGGCTTTGCTCCGCGACTTTGCTGAGAAAAATGGCCTGCTGGACTACGAATTTTATGTTGATGACGGTTACACAGGCCGTAATTTCAACCGTCCTTCGTTCCAGCGGATGATTGCCGACATTGAGGCGGGGAAGGTCAAATGTGTCATCACAAAAGACCTCTCCCGGCTGGGCCGGAACTACATTGAAGCTGGCAGTTATATCGAAATCTTCTTCCCGCGCCACAACGTCCGCTATATCGCTGTCACCGATGGTGTGGACAGTCTGAACCGGCAGGAGATGGACATTACCCCCTTCAAAAATATCCTAAACGATATGTATAGCCGGGATATTTCCAAAAAAGTTTTGGCGGGTTGGATGGCTCGCTCCCGGCAGGGGAAATTCTTGGGTGGTCCCACTCCTTACGGCCTTATGCGCGATCCCAACGATCACGGGCATCTGATTATTGACCCGGAAACTGCCCCTACGGTAAAGCTGGTGTTTGATCTGGCGCTGAACGGGTACGGCACGATGAAGATTGCCAAGCACCTGTTAGAGCGCAAAATCCCAATTACACGCATTAAAGAGCCTGTGGAATCCGAAGTCCGCTATTATTCGTGGAGCGGTTCGGTGATTGGGAAAATGCTCCGTAACCCGGTCTATAAGGGCGATCATGTGGTTTGCAAGTGCCACCAAAAGGCCATTCGCTCCAACACGGTGAATTTCATTCCTCGTGACCAGTGGGAAATTATCGAGAACTGCCACGAGGCCATTGTCAGTCGGGAGCAATGGGATAGGGTGCAAAAGCTGATTGACCGCCGCCCGACCATCATGCAGGGGAATAGCTGTCCCTTTTACAATCTGTTTCACGGCCTTGTCTACTGTGCCACCTGTGGGAAATCCATGCAGGTACGCTATGAGAAAGTCGGCAGAACCGGGAAGAACCGCTTCACCGGAGAAATGCGGGAGCCAATTGACAAGGCGTATTACATTTGCCAGACCTATAATCGGCTGGGGAAAAACGCCTGCACCAGCCATAAGATTGAAGCCCGTGACCTCTACAATCTGGTGCTGTCGGACATCATGGAGCATGGCAAAATGGCCTTGCAAGATGCAGAAGCCTTCTATGGGCGGCTGACCCGTCGGCTGGAGCAGCGGTATTCCATTGACGAAAAAAGTCTGAAAAAGGAACAGGACGCGCTTGCGAGGCGCAACCAGGGAATTGACGAGATGTTCATGAGCTTGTACGCTGACAAGGCAAGGGGCATCTTGACCGAGCAGCGGTTCCTCCGTATGACGGAGAGGCTGGAACAGGAGCAGACAGACAATAAAACCCGGATGCAGGCGATCACAGACGAGTTGCGCATTGCCAGCAGCGCGGACAGCGATGTGCGACGGTTCATTGGAGAAATCCGAGAGTATGCGTCCATCACCGAATTGGATGAAACCATTTTGAATCGGCTGATTGATAAAATTATCATTAGCGCAGTCGAAGTCGTTGACGGCGAAAAGGTGCAGAAAGTCCGCATTGTTTATAATTTTGTGGGCGAGATTTAAGTGATTTGAATTTGAGGAGGCCCTTTTTCAAAATGATTAAAGGGCCTCCTTGAGTTTATAAACTTGGCACAAGACAACAAGAAATGGAGTGGATATGAATGTATATTCAAGAGGAGCTATCCATCAAAGCAATGACAATCAGTCAGATATATTCGCTGTATGCCAACAATAAGCTGGTTGTAAACCGTAAGTATCAAAGAAAGTTGTGCTGGACTATCGAGGAAAAACGAAATTTTTTGGATACGATTGAACGTGGATTGCCTGTTCCGATGTTTTTATTTGCAGCTACAGATGATGGTCAGTATGAAATTATTGATGGAATGCAACGACTGGACGCAATCTGTTCGTTCATCAGCCAAAAATATGCACTCAAAGATGGACACTTTAATCTTGAATCAATGCCTGATACTATTGAACAGAAACGCAAAAATCAATTAAAGCAAAAGAAACCGATTGTAGATGCAAGTATCTGCAAATCTATATCAAATTATCCGCTTCCTGTTTCTATATTCCCAGCCGCAAGCGACGAAGATGTTGAGGAGATTTTTAAGCGTATCAATTCAACAGGAAAGCATCTGGCACTTCAGGAATTACGGCAAGTAGGTGTAGATACTCAATTTGCAACAATCATTAGACAGTTATCATCGGAAATTCGTGGCGATATATCGGAAGATAAATTGTTGTTGAAGAATATGTCTAATATTAGCCTCAGTAATTATCGACTTCCGTATTCGATCTTTATTGATGATATTTTTTGGGTCAAAAATGGGATTATAAATGGACCTGAAATCCGCCAGTCTCGTGATGAAGAAGCGCTTGCATTCATAGTAGCTAATATGATTCTCCCACAAAAGAATCATTTTTACTTAAATACGATGGCACTCAATAAACTCTATGGGTATTCTCCAAACCCGTTAAATATTGATATTCCAATTGAAATGACCCAAGTCAATAATGCTATTGATCGCATTGGACTGGATTTCGTGATGAAGCAGTTTAGGATTGTGATGTCTTGCATCGAAGAAATGTTAAACGTTTCTCAAAAAACGTTCAGGCAGATGATGGGAATTTCGAAAACTGTTTCAGATTTAATAGTCCCATTTCAAATTATATTTATGGCAATCCATCGCCTTATCATTACGGAAAAGAGAGGACTGGTGGACTATCATCTGCTTGCAAGTAAAATTGATGGTAAGTGTTCACGTATCGTAGGTGGGAACATACAAAATCGGGAGAGCGCCATTGATGCAGTTTATGGGTTAATTCAAGCGGCATTTACACAAAATTCACAAGAAGATCCTGCGCTTGATGATTGGTCCCTTGATTTTGTTAATATACTAAACAAGTCGAAAACAGAACAAGTTCTTTATGATTTCAAAATCGGATTTGTACCCTTAAATGAAACGAAAATTGATGTGTCTGTAGTAAATCAGGTCTTAAAGACGCTTACAGCAATCAATAATATAGGGCCTAATAGAACAGGATATGTTATTATTGGAATTGCCAATGACGAAAACGCAGCAAAAAAATATGCAACAAAGTATGGCATAGATTATACTTTGATTAATGATTTTCCGCTATGCGGTATAGAACATGATGCTACCGCAATTTCCCAAGACTTAGATCGCTATACGCACACGATAAAAGAATTTATTAGGAATAGCCAAGACATTCCAGAAGCGTACAGAATGCATTTACTAACTCAGATGAAAACACCTATGGTTTATGGAAAGCATACTTTCGTGTTCAAAACTTGCTATACAGAGCCTGTTCCATTTGGAAATGATTATTATCTCCGAGAATTTACAGATGTAAACAAGCTTACTCCGGAACAAATTCCCAATCTATTTACAAATTATTATAGAAAATAACCCAGGTTAATTACGCCAACATTTGCTACTCAAAGTGGACCGCACGTCGGAGGTGCGGTCCACTTTTTGAATTTACCGCTTGACAATGTGGCAATGAGCAGCTATCCATGGATGAGTTTTTTATGCCCTTTGGTGGGCGGCTCATGAAGGATAACAGCTGGGTGCG
>NZ_RAZF01000003.1 GCF_003612555.1 Acutalibacter sp. 1XD8-33 | reverse complement strand
AAACTCATATACATCATACGGGGAGATTTTATTTTTTCAAAGTTCAAATTTCATTCTCTATAGGAATGCTTGTGAAGTATTGGGCAGATTGTATAGTAAACGCACTTGAAAATCGGTACTTACCGATTTTCAAGCTGGGCAGCTGCGCTGCCTGGTTCAAAAGAGGTATTCTCCTTCTTTTGAACTGGGTTAACTATACATCTTAATGAGCATAAAAGCAAGGGCAAAAGCTAAGAAGCCGTGCCAATAGGCGTTTATATTCCCCTTTTCGGCAAATTCAGCCGGGAAACGGTGTTGTGAAAACTTGCCAATCGCCAGATTGCCGGCGTTTTCACGCCTTGCTCCCCACTGAATTTGCTCGAAAATCGCAACACAAATCCTATCGATAAAGCTTCTAAGATGTGGTGTGGCTTTTTCTCATGTGTTAGTTGGAGCGTGTTACAATTAGCCACACATGGACTTAAAATAAATCCGTGATTTTGTGTTTGAAATTTGCTATAATATCCGCAGGAGATTTCAGTAGAGCCAAATCTGCGTAGCAGATTTACAAATCGCGAAAGCGATTTGGCAAGACGCAAAGCGGCTTGTGGCTATGCTATAATAGTCTCAAAGTATAAAATCAGGAGTGACACAAATGGAAAACCAAAAGCTCGCCAACTGGAAGATACCCAAGCTCCTATGGTCTCTGGCGTTCCCCGCCATTTGCGCCCAGATTGTGACCCTGCTCTACAACCTGGTAGACCGTATCTACATCGGTCAGATGCAGGACGGTGCCATCGCCATGGCGGCCATCGGCATCTGTGCGCCCATTGTCACGGTTGTGACGGCCTTCACCGGGATGTTTGGGCGTGGTGGCTCGCCTCATGCGGCTATTCACATGGGTAAGCAGGACAACCGGACCGCCGAGAAGTTTCTGGGTAACAGCCTCTCTATGCTGCTGATTACCTCGGCGCTCATCACCGCAGGGGTGTTGGCGCTCAAGTCCCCCATCTTGCGCGTTTTCGGGGCAAGCGACCAGACCTTGCCCTATGCCGACAGCTACCTTACTATCTATATTATAGGCACCATCTTCGTGCAAATCACTGTTGGCATGAATTACTACATCACCAGCCAGGGCTTTGCCAAGACCGCCATGATCACCACCATGCTGGGCGCGGTGCTGAATATGGCGCTGGACCCGCTGTTTATCTTTGCCATGAACATGGGCGTGGCAGGGGCGGCGCTGGCTACGGTTATCAGCCAATTTGCGTCCTTCGTGTGGGTGCTCTTGTTCCTGATGGGGAAAAAGCCCACCCTGCGCATCAGGCGGGAGAACCTGCGGCCCGACTGGAAAATCCTCAGGCAAATTATCATCCTGGGCTCCGCGCCCTTCTTCATGAGCGCCTCGGAAGGGGTGCTGCACGTGTGTTTCAACCGGCAGGTCTACGCCTACGGCGGGGATTTAGCCGTGGGGGCTATGACGATTCTCTTTTCCATGTTCCAGTTCGTGCTGCTGCCAGTGGAGGGCGTGGCCCAAGGCTCCCAGCCTATTATCGGGTACAACTACGGTTCAAGGGCCTACCACCGGGTGCGGGCTACCATCAAGCTGGCGCTGACCGCAAACTCCATCTTCACCGTTATTGTCACGGCGATTGTGGTGATTTTCCCGGAGCTGTTTATCCGTGTCTTCAACTCCGACCCAGAGTTAGTAGAGCTGGGCGGCAGAATGCTGCAAATCTACATCTTCGGCGTGTTTACCACTGGGGCCAACTCCACCTTCCAGCAAACCTACAACTCTCTGGGCGAGGGAGGAAAATCGTTCTTCTTCGCGTTTTACCGCAAGGTGATTTTGCTGATTCCCCTGATTTATGTTCTGCCGAATATTTTTAGCTGGGGTGTATTTGCCGTTGTACTGGCCGAGCCGGTTTCGGACATTCTCACAGCTGTTACCAATGCGGCCTACTTTCGGCGGTTCATCAGGAAAAAGCTGCCGGTAACAGAAGATCAAACTCAGGTGAAGGAGGAGAAAGGCTATGCGTGAAACCAGCTGCGAATGTATTGTAGAGAAGCTACGGACCACAGCAAGAGCACGGAAGAGCGGCCTTAGCTGCCCGGACGCCGTACTAGAAGCCTATCGGAGCGAACGGGGCGGAAAATTTCCAGCGGCGGTGGAGCTGGCGGGGGAACTGCCGGGGCTTCTGGGAGAGCCAATGCTATGTGATGTGTCCGCTGTCACCTTCGCTATCATTGTCGGGCTTGCAAGGTATAGTGTGTTACAACCTGGAAACGCAGCCGGAAAAATCGGAGATTTTGCGGGAATAATCTTCCAACTAATTTTTACTACGGTGCAAACAACTGGTATCCCACTCTATGCAAAACGGCAAGCCTGATTTGCAGTTTTGCCGCTCCCTGGAAACTGGCGTCATCACCATGAACAACGAGGTTATCTGCAAAATTAGCTCTCAGTACGACATGAAGATCGACGATGAACATATTGCCAATGTCTTCCAGGGTAAAGAGGAGTACCTTCCCGATGAGGTGAAGGAGGAAATTTATAACGTCGCTCGTCTCCATGCCAACGATATCCAAAACCAGCTCTGAGAGCTTCAGGTTGACCTCCGCTCCAACCCGGCCATCTTCACTGGGGGTGGCAGCATCCTCTTGCAATCATATTTAGGCGAGTCCCCGCTGGCTGGTAAGGCAGAGTTCATCGACTCTCCCCATGATAATACCGCCGGCTATGAAATGCTGGGGAAAAACAGCTGGCCCGGTCGAGAGGGTAAGCGTATGTGCAAGAATGGGAAGTAAAGGCGCGCACTATGTGCGGCAAAGAACAGGAGCGGGACGAGTTAAGGGCGAGGTTTACTAAGTGGATGGAGGTTTTGGCATACAGAATCAGGAGAAATTATTTGCGGGATGGTAACAGAAATCCATTATCTATACCATTGGATAGAGTTTCGGAGGAACAGTTCGCGCAGGCCTTCGCCAAGCTCCCGGCCATGAAAAAGCAGATGCTTACCATGCTGTTTGTCCTTGAGATGGAGCCGGAAAAAATAGCGAGTAAACTTGGCTGTACGGTACAGAATGTGTACAATCAACGCTCGCTGGTCCTCAAACAGCTCCGCCAGGGGGTGACAGGCACGACCAAGGAAGAGTTGTACTGCCCTGACTGAGGCCGTTGCTGGAGATATTGAGGCTCTGGCTGATATTGTAGAACTGTATATGACGCTAATCGACTATTATAGTTGTGTTGACGGTAAGCTGGATGAAGATTTGCGGCACTCCATTCTGCTTCATCTCCTCGAAAAAATTCCCAAATTTGAAATCTGAGAAAAATTTTTTGATAGGACGATTAGATTTTCGCACTTCAAAATGTCTTTATTATATGAAGGTATTTCTCCATGCCCCTTGTGCCTTGACAATTTCACAGTCTGACCCGGTACATATCCCTGTGGGCGAGCGGCTATCCACCAGAGGTGGTCAAGAGTAGATATGAGGCGCCGCCCCAATGCGACACCCCTGCAGAAGATATGGGAGAACCGACCACTCCGCAATCTGTTAGCTACGGACGCCGGGGAAGATTTTTTCGGTTGTAAGATTTTAGTCTGCGGCGTGTAGCAGTTGTGAAAAAAAACAAGCGCCTGCGGAGAGATATTCGCACATTCAAAGAAAGCTGCGGTAATCTTATGCAAAACATTTAGAAGCAAGCGGTTAACCTAAAAAGTGATAATCTTGAAAAGGTTCCTATTTACTTAAAAATGACTCTTGCGATTCGTAAGGCAGCAGAATACAGTAACATAGGTATAAATAAAATAGATTCTATGCTAAAACAGCCGAACTGTACCTTTGTTCTTTACGTAGGTACACGTAAGTTAGTAAAATGCCGGGAGTTTGAGGAGTATATTCACACAAAGCTGGTAATTTGAAATTAGGAAGCGGGGCTGCGCAATTTCCACGGTGTTCTCCCGCCTTTTTTAAGCCGGTGCGCACCAAAATCTTTAGTATACCTTGAAAATCCAAAGAGATATATGCTATAATGAACTGTCACTTTGGACTCGTTCACAATAAGTAGGAATGCGCCTTGTGAAAGGAGTTCATCGTACGGGAAAAGATCTAAAAGGCAGAGCATGCGGGAAAAGCCTCTGCCAAAGAAAGGACGAAAAATACACTGCACGTTTCAGCGGAAAGGATGGTCGACGCCATGAAAAGCATTTTGACCCCCTTCCAGAAGCACGAAACTGGCTTGCCGATGCACAATATGAGAGTCGGCATGGCATCGTACTAGCAGAACGTGATATGACGGTAGACGGATGGTTTATCTACTGAATTGAAAACCTGATTTGTGACCTTGCCCCTAATACTATAAGAAACTATAGGGAACGCTATGACGACAACATGCAGCCTATCTTAGGTAATATGGCTATTTCCGATGGGAAACCAATATGTTGCAAAACGGTTTAAAATCGTATGGAGCTTAACTATGCCGGTTCAACCATACGGCAAACATATATAGCCATGGGAGCTATGTTTTAAGCTGTTCTGATAAATGACATTATCGTAAAGCATCCGATGGATGGCGTCAGATATACTAAGCCGGTTAGGGCAGTAGATGACATCAAATTTCTAAGCGTTGAGGAACAGATAAAATTTCTGGAGGCTGCAAAAAAATCTCATAACTACCGTCAGTACGCATTGCTGCTGGAAACCGGTCTGCGCACGCCGGAAATGATTGGTCTTACTTGGAATATCATTGACTGGGAAAAGCATACCCTGACCGTGAACAAAACATTGGAGTGCCGGCACAAACAAGGTTACTGGCGTGCAGGTCCGTCCAAAACAGAGAAAAGATACAGGACAACACCGCTGACCGACAGTGCATACTCCATTTTGCAGGAATGTTACTTGGAGCGTGAATTCAGAAAAGAGTCAGAAATCCTTTCCCAGATTTTGGAGTATATCGATAGGCGGACAGATGAGATAAAATACTTAATAATGCGTGACCCCGTATTCATAAATTGGAGGACAGGGGAGCTCCCAAAAACAGTTCCTACGATACCTACCTCTATAAGCTGTGTGACGACGCTGGTATGAAACGGTTCTGTATGCACTCATTAAGGCACACATACGCAACTTGCGCTGTTGAAAGCGGTATGCCGCCCAAAGTCCTCCAAAAGCTGCTGGGCCATGCGAGTATCAAGACGACCATGGGTAGATATGTTCATGTCACAGATGACTCTATGGCAGACGCTGTCCGCCAGTTTGAGTTGTCTCGCACCAAATCCCCATAACATATTGGTGCGGAAATGGCGCGGAAAGAAAAGGAAGTACTAAAATCCCTAGAAAACAAAGGAGAAGTGAAGATATATGAAACTAGGAATCGTCGGCCTGCCAAATGTGGGAAAAAGCACGCTGTTCAACGCAATTACCAACGCGGGAGCCCAGTCCGCCAACTACCCTTTCTGTACGATCGAGCCGAACGTAGGCGTGGTAGCGGTGCCAGACAAAAGACTGGACAGGCTGGCAGAGATGTATCAGCCCAACAAATTCACCCCCGCCACCATCGAATTTGTGGATATCGCGGGACTAGTCCGGGGCGCCTCAAAAGGCGAGGGCCTGGGCAATAAATTTCTGGCCAATATCCGGGAAGTGGACGCGGTTGTCCATGTGGTGCGCTGCTTCGAGGATGGGGACATCATCCATGTGGAGGGCAGCATTGATCCGGTCCGGGACATCGAAACCATTGACCTGGAGCTGATTCTTTCTGACATCGAGGTGCTGGACAGACGCATTGACAAGACCCGGAAGCTATTGAAGGCGGACAAGAAATACCAGGCAGAGCTGGACTTTTTTCTGCGGCTGCGGGAAGCTCTGGAAGGTGGCCGGTCTGCCCGAAGCATGGAGTGTGGCGAGGAGGAACGGGAGCTGATGAACTCGGTATCCCTGCTGACCAATAAGCCGGTCATTTTCGCCGCTAATTTAAGCGAAGAGGATTTTAAGGCTGGCGTGGAGGGCAATCCCTTTTTCCAGGCGGTAGAAGCTGCGGCGGAGAAAGAGCATGCTGCCGTGCTGCCCATCTGCGCGGAGATGGAAGCGGAGATTTCCGGCCTGGAACCGGAGGACAAGGCCCTGTTTTTAGGGGATCTGGGCCTCAGCGAGTCCAGTCTGGATCGTTTGATTACCGCTTGCTATTCCCTGCTGGGGCTGATTTCCTATCTCACTGCCGGCAAGGATGAGGTTCGGGCCTGGACCATCCAAAAGGGCACGAAAGCGCCTCAGGCCGCTGGAAAAATTCACACCGACTTTGAGAGGGGATTTATCCGAGCGGAGGTAATCGGGTTTCAGGACCTGATGGAATCCGGCTCTATGGTCTCCGCCAAGGAAAAGGGTCTGGTGCGCTCAGAAGGAAAAGAGTATGTAATGCAGGATGGAGATATCGTATTGTTCCGGTTTAATGTCTGATATAGTAAACACACTTGAAAATCAGCATTTACCGATTTTCAAGCTGGGCGGCTACGCCGCCTGGTTCAAAAGAGGTAGAGTACCTCTTTTGAACTGCGTTAACTATACAATTTCCTATCAGGAAAAAGTTGCAAATTCTGGGAGTTACCGCTTGCGGGCAGTAGCTCCTTTTGTCGTTTATCCCCTACTTTACTTAAACCGAACAAGGGCGGCATAGCCGAAGCCATACCGCCCCCGAAACATCAAGGATACTTTTTTTCATCTCCTCCCTCGGAAAACCGGAGGGAGTTTCTATTTACATGACGCTTAGTCCTCGCCGTTTTCCGCCTTGGACTGTTCGATCACCTTTTGGGCCACGTTGGCCGGGGCCTCCTCATAGCGTTCGAACTCAAAGGTAAAGCTGCCCCGTCCCTGGGTGCTTTGGCGGACGAAAGTGCTGAAATCATGCATCTCTGCCATAGGCGCCTCGGCCTCTACCGTCTGACGGCCCGCGCCGGCGGGCTCCATGCCCAAAACCCGGCCCCGACGTTTGTTCACCTCGCCCATGACGTCGCCCATGTTTCCGTCAGGCACAGTGGCCTTCAAGTGGCCGATGGGCTCCAGAAGCACCGGGCCCGCCTTTGGCATACCTGCCTTATAGGCCAGACTGGCCGCAGTCTTAAAGGCCATTTCGCTGGAATCCACCGGGTGATAGGAGCCATCGTACAGCACTGCGGAGAGACCCACCACCGGATATCCGGCCAGGGGCCCCTTGAGAATGCATTCCCGCAGGCCTTTTTCCACCGCCGGGAAGAAACCCTTGGGTACCGAGCCGCCTACCACGCGCTCACCAAACTCCAGGCCCTCGCTGTCGCAGGGAGAAAACTCAATCCACACATCGCCGAACTGGCCATGGCCGCCGGTCTGCTTCTTGTGCCGGCCCTGGACCTGCACGGTTTTGCGGATGGTCTCCCGGTAGGGCACTTTGGGCTCCTTCAGGGTGACTTCCACACCAAACTTTGTTTTCAGCTTGGTGATCGCCACATCCAGGTGTTGCTCGCCCAGACCGCTGATAATCAACTCGTGGGTTTCGTTGTTAGTAGAGAAGCGCAGGGTGGGGTCCTCCTCGGAAAGGCGCAACATTCCCTGGGCCACTTTATCCTCTTCTCCCTTCTTCTTGGGCACAATTGCCATAGAAAGGGCGGTTGTGGGATACTCAACGCCTTCCAGAGTCACTTTCCGTGCGGGAGAGCACAGGGTATCGCCGGTATTGGTGGTGGAGAGCTTGGGCACCGCGCCAATGTCTCCCGCGCCAATAAACTTTACGTCCTCCTGCCTTTTACCGGTGAGCATGACCGTCTTGCCAACCCGCTCTGCGGCTCCGGTACGCATATTAATAAGCTGGGACTCTGTGGAGATCTTGCCAGACACCACTTTGATATAGGAGAGCTTGCCAATGAAGGGGTCCGCCACCGTCTTGAATACAATCGCCGCCGCAGCGCCATCGCTGCTTACCGTAAGCTCTAGCGGGTTGCCATCGGGGTCCATGCCGATTTCTCCAGCCTTTTCAGCCGCGGAGGGGGCCAGCCAGGCCAGGCCGTCCAAAAACTGCTCCATGCCCCGCATGAGCATGGCGTCGCCACAGAATACAGGAGAAATCGCGCCGGACTTTACGCCCTTGCTCACGCCCACGATCACTTCTTCCGGGGTGAACTCCTCGCCTGCGAAGTATTTCTCAAAGAGGGCGTCATCCGTTTCGGCTACGGCCTCGCAGATGGCGGTGCGCAAGCCCTCCAGCCTGTCTCCCATATCCGGCAGGGGCACCTGCACGGGTTTGCCGCCGGAATAGTCATAGGCCCGGTACTCCAGCAGGTTTATGTAGATGTTCGCCTGATCCCCTTCGATGAAGGGCACCACCACCGGGCAGACAGAAGGGCCGAACTGAGCTTTCAAGTCCTCAAACACCCGGTAGAACCGGGCGCTTTCGTCGCACAGACCGTTGACGAAGAAGATCTTGGAAAGCCCCCGTTTCTCCGCCGCTGCCACGGCCTTTTCAGTGCCCACAGAAGGACCGTCCTTGCCGGAAACTACGATCAGCGCCGTGTCTGCGGCGCGCATGGCCTCACAGACTCCGCCCTCAAAATCGAACAGGCCGGGGGCGTCCAGCAGGTTGATCTTCTTGCCCTTCCACTCCAGAGGGGCTACCGCAGCCGAAATAGAGGCCTTTCTGCGGATTTCCTCTGGGTCATAGTCGCATACAGTATTGCCGTCGCCCACTTTGCCACGGCGGTCCGAAGCTCCCGCCAGATACAGCATGGCCTCGCCAAGAGTGGTTTTTCCCGCGCCGCCGTGGCCCGCTACAGCCAGGTTAATGATGTTTTTTTCCTGGTATTGGTTCATACGAATTGCCCCTTCCACAGGCTCCGGGAAATTTTCTTGGCGGTTTCGCCAAGGCCCTTCGCCATGTATTATTAAATTTGCACAAGTTTTATCACAAGGCTCCTTTTAATTATAAACTATTCATCAGAGAAATTCAACTGCTTTTTTCTGCGAAAGCTCATTTTTTGGAATTACAGCTTCGTATGGCTCAAAAGTATACTTTCTGAGAGACAGATGGCTACGCACACGACATCTCAAAAAGTATTAAGAGTTTTGAAGCAAAGGTCTATATCATGAAAGGAAGGCAAAAAGAGAAGAGTAATGTGGGAATGAAAAAAGATGACTTTTCTCAGCGAAAAGTCATCTTGGCAGGGGGGAAATGCTTTTGCCTCGGGGCTATTCTTCTCCTTCTAGAACAGCCTGGGGATTCAGATAAGAAGAGTCTCGGCGGACCTCCAGGTGGAGGTGGGCTTGGTCGGCAGATTCGGCGGGTACGGCAGTGACAGTTCCAATGGCCTGGCCCATGGACACCACGTCGCCGGGGGAGCAGAGATAGTTTTCTCCCAACCCGCAGTAATAAAACAGGTATTCTCCGTGTTCGACAACCATCACGTTGCCCAGCATGTTGTCGGTATAGGTTTCCTTCACCATACCGTTGCCGCAGGCCAACACCTGCTCGCCGCTCTCGGCAGAGAGGTCCATGCCCGCGTGAACCCGCCAGTCCTTCATGGTAGAGGAGTAGACTGGCGCGCCCGCGCTGTAGGCCTTGGACACTTCCTTGGAACTCAAGGGGTAGATCATCTCCCCGCTGATCTCATAGAGGGGGGCGTTGACAGGCACCTGGGGCTCCTCGCCGGAGGTTTCCTCTCCGGTTTGGGTGTCCTGGGGGTCCGCGCTGGGAGCGGGAGTGGGGGCGGAGGGCCGGGGTTTGGGTGTGGCAGACGGCGATTCTGAGGGCTTCACCGCTGTATAGGGACGGGTGCTTGGAGCGGGGGTTTTGGGAGCGGGGCTCCGGGGGGCCTCCGGGTCATCGCTTCCCGGGTTCTCTTGGGAAGAGCCGGACGCTCCGGAGGAGGTGCTGGAGCCGGGGTCGCCGTTGGCCGCAATGTACCCCTGCACCGCGTCAAAGGTGCTCCAGGCCGCAATGCCTACCGCTACCAGGCAGACCGCCAGGGCAAGATAGAAGCCGTTGCGCCGGGCCTTATTTTCAGAAAAGCGTTTTCCATTCATAGACTATGCTTCCTTTCAGAGGTTTTCGGTCAACGGTATTTTGGCCGGAAAGGCAAAGCATTATGCAGGGCGTGGGAGAAGATTCCCGGGGAAAACGCAAAAACGGAACGAGCCAGCCGAAGCCAGCCCGTTTCCGTTTTGCTTGAGGGGTATTATTGAGGAGGGTAGAACATGTATCTCAAGAAAAGGTGCGGTCCATTTCTTTCGAGTACATGCTTATTATAGCCCAAACTTCCCTGGGAGTTGTTAAAGTGCTGTGAATAAACCTTAAAGAAATCCAGGGGAATTTGTGAACCTTCTGTTTTGAAGAGCTCTGGAAATTTTTTCAAACATTCGTTTTACTTTTCCTGGAGAATGTGGTATAATGGACACAACGCCAAGGGAGCGCAAGGAGAAAGCCCGGCCTCGTTGTGTCTCATGAGTTTTCTCCCATCGCGCGAGGCGCTCGCTTCGCTACGCAAGCCTCCGGCGATTCAGGGGTTCCACCCCTGAAAACCCCGCAGCCTTTGAAAAGGCTGGCGAAATTTTTACGCTGGTTGGCTGAGTGCATAAAGGTTGACTAGGGTAAAAATTTCGTCCACCTTTAAAAAGGTGGCGTGGTGTGGAGCGGAGCTCCATGGTCCTGCCGGAGAACGCGTTTCTGTGCGTTCGGAGGCCACACAGTACTACTCTCAGAAAAGGAAACGATATAGGAGGAAAAGCAATGGCTCGTTTAACAGAAAGCCAACAAAAGGTATATGATTTTCTGGTGAAAACCATGCCCAGCGGGGTCCCTCCCACTGTGCGGGAGATCTGTACAGCCACGGGCTTGCGTTCCACCTCTACCGTCCATGCCCACCTGAAAACCCTGGAGAAGCTGGGCTATATCAATAGAGAGGTGGGACTGAACCGGGCCATTCGCATTGAGGGCAGCCAGCCAGCCGCGCAGGTGCCTATTCTAGGCCGGGTCACAGCCGGGATTCCCATTCTGGCGGTGGAGGATATCGAGGGCTATATCCCCTTTCCTCAAAAGGAAGGCAAGGAGCTGTTTGCCCTGCATGTGGTGGGCCTGAGTATGAGGGACGCGGGAATCCTGGATGGGGATTTTGTGGTGGCAGAGCGGGTTCCCACTGCCGATGATGGGGATATTGTGGTGGCCATGATTGAGGACGAGGCCACAGTCAAACGCTTGTACCGGGAACCGGACAGAATACGCCTGCAGCCGGAAAATCCGGATTTCGAGCCGATTTACAGCGACCAGGTGTCGCTGCTGGGCAGAGTGATCGCAGTGGTGAGGTACTACTGACGGAGGTAGTCCAGCAGGGGGAGGAGGCTTTCCCTGCTGGTTTTGTCGAAGGAATGCTGGATGTTTTGAAGCATGACCTTTTCCTTAGAGGAATCCGCGTGGGCCTTGAGCATTTTCCGGAATCCCGCCATAAGCAGCTTGTCTTTTAGGCACATCTGCTTATAGTTCAGCCCTCCTTGCAGATAGAAGGGTTTTATTGCGCGAAGTTCCTCCGGGGTAAAGTTCTCCCGTTCCAGGCGGTGGACGTCAGGGGCATCGGGCGGCATGGCTCCCGTGAAGAACACGGCCAGCCTTTTGCCCCGAAGCTTCTGGGCCTGCTTTTTGAACCAGTCCAATTTTCGTATTTTTCCTACATAGCATCCTGAACCGAAGGCGATGGCTTGATATTGGCTGAGATCCACAGTGTTCCGCTCTGAAAAGGGGACGCAGTCGCACCGAAGCTCTTCCTGAAGCCATTGGGCATATTGACGGGTGAAGCCGGTCTTTGAGCAGTATAGTATGATGGTTTTCATAGTGATTCTCCTTTTTTAGATTGGGTAAGAACATCAAAGGGCGTAGAGCTAGCCGGGAAGCTGGATTTGCTGGGACTGAAACAGCCGAATGTGGTCCAGCAGCCGGGGACGGGCTTCTTCCCAGTCTGGGCAGAGATTCAGCAGAAGGAACACTCCGCCGTAAAACTCCAGGGCCAGTGCATGGGGATCTGCCTGTTGGAGAATGCCCCGTTCCATCAGCCCGGAAAAGATGGCCGACTGGATTTTCAGCGGATACTGGCAGTAAAGCTGCTGGTAGAGGGATCCCATCTGGGAGTCGTCAAACTGGTTGAGGGTAAGCAGCCGTCGAAAGCGGGTGTTCCAGGGGTCTTGAAAGAAATAAGCGAATACCTCCAGCAGAGTTTCCTCCAGCTGGGGGCTTTTTTGCTGAAAGGGGGAAAGGTCCTCTTCCGGAGAAAAAGGCAGGCCGTGGTTGTGATAGTATTCTTCTGCCTTTTGCCAGCAGATATCCACAACAGCCTGGAAAATCTCCTTTTTCCCAGCAAAATGGTTATATAAGGAGCTTTCGCGAATGCCTACGGCTCCGGCGATGTCCCTGACGGATACCGCGTGATACCCTCTCTGGGAGAACAGCTCTAGGGCTTCCCAGAGGATTCTTTCTTTGGTATTCATAGACGCCTCCTTAGGAGGGAATAAGCGATGGCGAGCAATCGATAGTTTATATATTGTACTATCAATCGTTCGCTTTGTCAAGTAAAAAACAGACGGGGGATTCCCGCCTGCCAAATACTATAGAGCCGTACCCTTTTTAGGGACAAATAACCCGGCCGTATCCGCGCCTTCCAGCTTTAAAAGCCAGACTTTCTTTTCAATGCCTCCGGCGTAGCCGGTAAGGCTTCCGCTGGCTCCCACTACACGGTGGCAGGGGATGATAATAGAAATGGGGTTGTGGCTCACCGCGCTGCCTACTGCCTGGCTGGCTGAACTAGCCCCTAATTCCCTAGCGATAGCGCCATAAGTGGCCGTCTGGCCATAGGGGATGCGGAGAAGAGCATTCCAGACTTTTTCGCGGAAGAGGCTTCCTATAGGGGCGAGAGGTAATTGGGAAGCGGCAGGCTTTTCTCCGGAAAAGTACTGGCCCAGCCAACCCTGGGTTTGGCGGAAGATCGGGAGGCCGTCTTGCCGTTCCGCCCCGCCTAGGATGGAGCCTCCGAAATATTTCTGGCCTTCCAGCCAGAGGCCGGCCAGCGCGGCGCCATTGCTGGCCAGGGTAATTTTTCCCAGAGGGGAAGGAACTTCGGTATAACAAATCATGGAATTCATGCCTCCCATTGATATTTTTTCATATCGACGCAGCCGTTGGACTGGAATTCCACGCCCTCAGCCTCCAAAAGCGATTTCTGCTGGAACCAGCCGGGGGCGGTACGGCCCGCGTGGTTTACCACTCGGTGGCAGGGGTAGTCTCCGTAAAACTCTGCCCGGCTGAGGATCTTTCCCACAAGACGGGCGTTTTTCTCCCGACCGGTGAGGCGGGCGATCTGGCCATAGCTGGCTACGGTTCCTGGGGGGATTTCTTCCACTACGGATAGAATTTCGTAAACAAGACTGTCGTCCATTGGGCGCCTCCTGATTTTGTGATAGATCTAGTATAAACGGGAAGAGGGAAAATTGTCAATCAATTTTGGCGCGCTTCCAGGGAAACTCTAATGATGGTTCCCCGAAAAATGGCTCTTGCATTTTTTCGGGGAACGTGGTATACTATTTCCATATTGACTGCAAAGAGGTGAAACAGAGCGATGAAAGAGAATATACATCCCGACTATCAGGAGACCACGATCACCTGCGCCTGTGGGAACGTGATCCATACCCGTTCCACAAAGAAGGACATCAAAGTCGAAATATGTTCCAAATGCCACCCGTTCTTTACGGGCAAACAGAAGCTGGTGGACACCAGTGGCCGGGTGGACATGTTTAAGAAGCGTTATGGCCTGAAGTAGTCTGGCGGAACGCCTTCAAAGGATTTTCTTAGAGGGAAAGGTTTGCCGGATTCGGCTTAGATACGGCGAAAAACTGATACGGAAGGACGGCGTGTAAAAGCGCCGTCTTTTTGTGGTTGGTCTGATGCCAACGCCCCGCGCCGGCGGCTGCGCCGCCGCGGCGGACGGCTTTGCCGTCCGGCAGGCCCCGCGAAGCGGGGCGCGCGGGGCTAGTAGAAGGGGGAAGATCCTGCTTTCAGGAAAAAGGAGAAATCCGGAGAAAATACAACGAAAGGAGCGGTACCGGGCATAAAGAGCGGATGCCTCATTCTTTATTGCGCGAGCTCTGTATCGCATGGTGATTTTTGATGGCAGAGTATATTACGGTGCGGCAGGAAGGCACGGCGGAATTTATAGAAAAGAAATCCCGGTTTATCGGTTCCTGCAAACCGGTGAAAACCGAGGAAGAGGCCCTGGCTTTTGTGGCCCAGAAGAAAAGCGAGTATTGGGACGCCTCCCACAATGTCTATGCGTATATTCTTCAAGATAGCGGCGTGCAGCGGTTTTCCGATGACGGCGAACCCCAGGGTACAGCGGGAATTCCGGTGATCGACACGCTGAAAAAGGCGGGAGTGGTGGATGCGGTGGTGGTTGCCACCCGGTATTTCGGCGGGATCCTCCTGGGAGGCGGCGGGTTAATCCGGGCCTATTCCCACACTGCCAGTATCGCCTTGGGCGCGGCGGAAAAGGTGCGCATGAAGGAGTGCCTGCTGCTGGAGCTCTCCTGTGGATACGACCACTACGGTCGGGTTCAGGGGCTTGTGCCGGAGTGTGGGGGCGTGGTGGATGGTACGGATTTTACCGACCAGGTGAAACTAAATCTGCATCTGGAGTCCCAAGCAGTGGAAGCATTGACCCGGCGTCTGGCTGACGCCACAGCAGGCCGTGGGGTGCTGGCGGAAATTGGCCGGGCATTCTATCCCTTTGAACTGTAATCAGGTTTTTTGAAAAATTTTTCCAAAGGAAAAGTATTTTTTCGGAAAACGCCGTATATACAATTGAAACGGCTTGAAAAGGGGGAGCCCGTATGACGGTAAGAGAGCAGACAGAAGAGCTGGAGCGACGGACCCTGGCTCCCTGGGCGACAAAAGCGGCGGACAGCCGGGGCAGGGAGCGCCCCGAGGAGGAGTGCCCCCTGCGCACGGCCTTTCAGCGGGACCGGGACCGGGTGATCCACTGCAAATCCTTCCGGAGGCTGAAGCACAAGACCCAGGTGTTTCTGTCCCCGGAGGGGGACCACTACCGCACCCGGCTCACCCACACCCTGGAGGTATCCCAGATTGCCCGGACCATCGCTCGGGCCCTGCGCCTGAACGAGGACCTGACCGAGGCCATCGCCCTGGCCCATGACCTGGGCCACACGCCTTTTGGCCACGCGGGGGAGCGGGCCCTGGACCAGCTGGTTCCGGGGGGCTTCCGCCACTACCGGCAGAGCCTGCGGGTGGTGGACAGGCTGGAGAAGGAGGGCCTGGGTCTCAACCTTTCCTGGGAAGTGCGGGACGGCATCCTCTGCCACACGGAGGGCCAGGAGGCCGCCACCGCCGAGGGGCGGATCGTGCGGCTGGCGGACCACATCGCCTACATCAACCACGACATCGACGACGCCATCCGGGCAGGGGTGCTCCGTGAGGAGGACATCCCCCCGCATCTCACCGGGCGGCTGGGACACTCCAAAACCCAGCGGATCACCGCGTTGATCGCCTCGGTGGTGGAGAACAGCCGGGAGAGGGAGATCGCCATGAACCCGGAGGACTACCGGGCCTATCAGGAGCTCCATGACTTCATGTTCCAGGCGGTGTACCGGAACGAGTACGCCAAGAGCGAGGAGAAGAAGGTGCCCCACATTATCGACAGCCTTTACCGGCATTTCCGGCGGGAGGAGAACCTTCCCGGCTATATGCGGGAGATTGCCCGGCGGGAGGGGGAGCACACAGCGGCCTGCGATTTTGTGGCGGGCATGAGCGACCGCTACGCTGTGGCCCAGTACAAGGAGCTGTTCATCCCCAAGGCCTGGGATAATTAGGGAGGCTCTTTTGAGAGGCTTTCGCGCGGCGAAGGGCCCAGAAGGGGGATCCGCCGGGAGTTCCGGCCTGCTTCGCGGGCGGGAGGCCTTCCCTTCGCCGGGAGCTTTGTGCGCGCTATACATAATGGTATATAATATGGCGCGAACAGGGCCTGGAGGGAGCGGATGGCTTTCGGCCCGCGGCACACCGCGCCAAGCAAGGCGAGATGAGCAGGCTAGGCTTCGCGGTGTGACATGAGTTTCCGCCCCAGCCGTGAAATGGCTGTCTTTTGCTACGCAAAAGTGCGGCGAAAACCCTGCCAAGCTGGGCGCGGGGCGCATGACGCCAAGAATGGCGAAAAGAGAGCACTTCGCGCCAATTCACCCCGCAAAAATTGCGCTCCTCAGGAGTTTAAGGTCAAGGGCAAGACCTTGGGGCGTTGCCCCAAACCCTACCAGGGGCCTAGACGCCTGAGACTTGGCTACGCCAAGTCTTGGACCGCGCAATGTGTTGGGGCTAGGTGGAAACATTATAAAACGTTCACGACGAGCAAAGCGAGGAGTGGGTAAAAGTTTCGTCCACCTTTTCAAAGGTGGCGGGAGTGTGAGGGCAGAGCCCTCACGACCTGAGAGGGGGGGGGGAGAACCGATGGCGTTTCCGCCGGAATTTCTGCGAGAGCTGGAGGACCGCAGCCGGATCGAGGAGATCGCGGCCCGGTATATGAATTTAAAGCGCCGGGGCAAGAACTTGGTGGGCCTATGCCCGTTCCACAGCGAAAAGACGCCCTCCTTCAATATTTACCCGGGAAATAACTCCTATTACTGCTTTGGATGCGGCAAGGGCGGCGGGGTGATCAACTTTGTGATGGACATTGAGCGGCTGGATTTTCTGGAGGCCGTGAAATGGCTGGCCCAGCAGGCGGGGATCCAGGTGCCGGAAAACGGCCAGGATGACAGTATGAGCCGCCTGCGGATGCGGATTCTAGAGATCAACCGGGAGGCGGGGCGGTTCTTCTATAGAACCCTCGTCTCCCCGGAGGGCCGGGCCGGGCTGGACTATTTCCGGAGCAGGGGACTGGACCCCGGGACCATCAAGCGCTTTGGTCTGGGGTATTCCCCGGAGGGGGGCTTTGCCCTGGTGAACCACCTGAAAAAGCTGGGCTATTCTAACGAGGAGATGTCCCAGGCGGACGTGGCCCGGATCTCCCAGAGGGGCAACCCCTACGACCGGTATAAGGGCCGGGTGATGTTCCCCATCTTCGACCTGCGGGGGAACGTGGTGGCCTTCGGGGGCCGGGTGCTCACCGACGAGAAGCCCAAGTACATCAACACCTCGGACACCCCGGTCTATCACAAAAGCAGCGGCCTCTTCGCCATGAATCTGGCCAAGAACACCGGCAGCTCCCAGTTGATCCTGGCCGAGGGCTATATGGACGTGATCGCCCTGCACCGGGCGGGTTTCGAGAACGCCATCGCCTCTCTGGGCACGTCCCTTACCGAGGAGCAGGCCAGGATCATCAAGCGCTACGCCGATGAGGCGGTGATCTGCTATGATTCAGACGAGGCCGGGCAGAAGGCCACCCAGCGGGCGATCCCCATCCTGAAGGACGCGGGCCTGCGGGTGAAGGTGGTGACCGTGCCCGGGGGGAAGGACCCGGACGAGTTCATGAAGCTCCACGGAAAGGACGGGCCTCTGCGCTTCAAGCAGCTTTTGGAGGGGGGCGGCACGGACGTGGAGTACCGCCTGGAAAAATTGCGGGGCCGGTATGACCTTGCCACGGAGGAGGGCCGGGTGCGGTATCTGGGTGACGCGGCGGAGCAGGTGCTCTCAAAACTGCGGGACCCCATGGAGCAGGACGTCTACGCGGGAAAGCTCTCTCAGGAGACCGGCGTGGACAAGGGGCGGATCCTGGAGACCGTGGGGCGGCTCTCCAAGCGGGAGCGGCACAAGGAGGAGAAGAAGCTGGTGCGGTCCCAGATGGAGATCGCCGGGGCCGGGCCGGGGGCCAACCCGGAGAAGAAGGACCACATGCGGGCCGCCCTGGCGGAGGAGGGGGTCATCGCCTACCTCTTCCTGCACCAGGACAAGGCGGAGGCCTTGCAGAAGCTGCTGCCCCCGGAAAAATTCGTGACAGAGTGGAACCGCAGAGTATACCGGGCGATATTGGGCAAGACTAACCTTGGCGCGGCCGGTCTGGCAGATTTTGCCGGGGAGCTGACCCCGGAGGAGATGGGGGAGCTCAGCCGGATTCTGGCCCAGCGCAGGGAAGCCCCTCCCACCGGAAGAGACGTGAAGGAGTATATTGGGATCATTCAAAGCGAGGCCGGGCACACGGGCACGGAATGGATTAAAAATACCAGTGACGAAGAGATGAAAACCTATCTTGAGGGCCTGAAGAAAAAGAAGGCGTGAAGGCGAATTGGCTGGGATACTGCGCACGCAGATGGCTGGACGCGCTCCCAAGGGCTTCCCGTCTGCTCCGCAACCGGGATAGGGGGTCTCACCTGCCGGTTCGGTCGGGTCGGTCTCCACCGGAGACCAGCGCCCCATACGTGGGGCCCCTACGCAAAACGCGGGACGTTTATGCTACCCTCCTGCGTTGTTTTCTCAGGAGTTTAAGGTCAAGAGAAAGACTGTGGAGCTCTGCTCCACACCTCGCAACCTTTGAGAAAGGTAAGATTTCGTTTCACGAAGTCTACGAAACTTTTACGGTTGTTAGGTTAGCTCGTCAAATAGCATAAAACGTTCACGACGAATGAAATGAGGAGTGACATTGCGCGGTCCAGGGGCGGAAAACTTGGCTTTGCCAAGTTTCGGCCCCATGGCGGAGATTTGGAGGCAGAGCCTCCAAGGTCTTAAGCCAGTACGGGGAAAATAGAAAGGAATGGTGGCGGAATGAGCGCACAGCCGGACAAGAAAACGATCATTAAAGACTTGGTGGAGATCGGCAAAGGGAAGGGCCAGCTGAGCACAAAGGAGATTCTGGACGCCCTGGGCGAGCTGGACTTCGACCCGGAGCAGATTGAGAAATTCTACGATACCCTGGAAAACCAGGGCGTGGAGATCGTGGAAGACTTTGACGACATGCAGCTGGACGACGTGGATCTGGTGAAAACCGGCGAGGTGGCGGACCTGGAGGGCGGCGAGGGCATCACCATCGACGACCCGGTGAAGGTCTACCTGAAGGAGATCGGCCGGGTGCCCCTGCTCACTCCCGAGGAGGAGGTGGAGCTGGCCGTGCGCATCACCAACGGGGACGATGCCGCCAAAAAGCGCCTCTCCGAGGCCAACCTGCGGCTGGTGGTGAGCATCGCCAAGCGCTATCTGGGCCGGGGGATGCAGTTTCTGGACCTGATCCAGGAGGGCAACCTGGGCCTGATCAAGGCCGTGGAGAAGTTCGACTATACCAAGGGATTCAAGTTTTCCACCTACGCCACTTGGTGGATCCGGCAGGCCATCACCCGGGCCATCGCGGACCAGGCCCGGACCATCCGGATTCCCGTGCACATGGTGGAGACCATCAATAAGGTGAAAAAGGCCAACAACCAGCTGCTCCACGTGAACGGCCGGGAGCCCAGCGCCGACGAGATCGCCGAGGAGCTGGAGATGCCTGTGGACAAGGTGCGGGAGATCATGCGGGTGGCCCAGGAGCCCGTGTCCATGGAGTCGCCCATCGGCGAGGAGGAGGACAGCCATCTGGGGGACTTCATCCGGGACGGCGAGGCCCCGGCCCCGGCGGACGCCGCCAGCCATACCCTTCTGAAGGAGACCCTGGGCAATGTGCTGGACTCTCTGACCCCACGGGAGGAGAAGGTGCTGCGCCTGCGCTTCGGCCTGGAGGACGGCCGGTCCCGGACTTTGGAGGAGGTGGGCAAGGAGTTCAACGTGACCCGGGAGCGCATCCGGCAGATCGAGGCTAAGGCCCTCAGAAAGCTCCGGCACCCCAGCCGCTCCAAGAAGCTGAAGGATTTTCTGGACTGAGGCGGGCGGCAAGGAATTGAAGCGTAGGCATGTGAGCTATGAGAACCGCTATAAGCACAAACTGAATATGCTTGAGCCGGGACTTATCATGATGAAAATCGTCGGAGCACTATTTTTGGCTGGCGTTCTGTTTTGGGCGGCAGGCTGGCAGCGGCTTGCTGTCGTCATGCTGTTTTTGGCGGGAGCCGTATTCGCGGCTCTGTTACTCTTACTGGCCGTTGAAGCACATCAGGACAAGGTATTGAATCATATCGCCATGGAGGAAAACGATGGGTTGGAGTAGGAGTATGCGGGCGGATGAATACGCCTTCTCTTGGGTGAAGCGGGCTATGAAGAGCCGGCCGTAGGGGAGGCCAGGGCATTTTCCGAAGAAAGGGGGCGGACGCCATGGGTGCGTTTACGGCGGAGGAGAAAAAGAGCTTCCGGCTGAAAAGGCATCTGAAGGCTCGGGCTTTTGACTATGTGTTGGAACTGATGAAAAACCTAATCCTGACGGAAATGGTGGTGTGGGCCTGCGGGGGAGGGCGGTTTCTCACCGGGGCGGTGATGGCCGCTGGCTATACCCTGGGCTGGGCGCTGTATGATATCTGGCACTACAAAAAAGAGTGGCTGGACCTGGACATCAAGGGGGACGAGCGGGATGGATAACGGTGAAAAGCTATGGTAATGACCTTAGAGGCGGATTACGCGGTCCGCATTGTGGAATATCTCACAAAGAACCCCGGACGCCGGGACGCAAAGACCATTTCGGAGAACATGCAGGTGCCCATGCGCTTTTGCCTGAAGATTCTCCGGGGACTGGTGCAGGCGGGCATGGTGTGTTCCTATAAAGGCTCCAAGGGGGGCTACAGCCTGGAAAGACCCGCCGGGGAGATTACCCTGTTGGAGGTGATCGAGAGTGTGGAGGGTCCCTATATGCTCAGCCGCTGTCAGAAAGAGGAGTACAGCTGCGGTCGGGAGCACTGTGGATTGCACAGCATCTATGAGAAGGTCAGCTCTACCGTGCGCCAAGAGCTGGGATCCTACACCTTCGACGTGATTTGCGGAGTGCGACAGGGGGAGGGGGCCCAGAGCGGCGGTCCGGCGGAGCCGGATTGCGAGTGAAGAAGGGCCGGGGGAGAAATACTGTGTAGCCTCCAGGCTCACAGATCGCGCCTTACGGCCAGATTTGGGCCTGCGCGAGTCTCACCTGCCGGTTCGGTCAGTTCGCAGCGTATCTGCCACTAGCAGCTGGCGTGGTCAATGCTGACTAGGGTAAAAGTTTCGTCCACCTTTTCAAAGGTGGTGGGATGAGGGGGCAACGCCCCTTCCCACCGGAGGCTACACATGCTATACTATCAAAAACAGAGGAGGGATGCGTCTTCAGAGGACGGGAACCCCAGCGATTTGCATAGCGCGGCTATTGCAAATCCATACGTGAGGAAAGAGAAATAAAAGAATATTCTGCAATAGCCGTCGCGTCCGGCGGAGAACCCGCCAAAAGGCTTTCTCGAAAGACGCCATGGGCTATGCAAATACAAGAAAAACATATAGAATCATCTTCCGCTGTGGAAGATGCGGCAGAAAACAGAAATTTGAGTGTTCTGGAAAATTCCGAGTGAACGCCAACGGACGAAGGCTGGATGTCTGGCTTATTTACCGGTGCGAAGCCTGCGGCCGCACGCTGAACGTCCCGGTCTTTGAGAGGGCTTCCCTGGAAAAGTTGGGCCCGGAGCTCTATGAACGGTTGATGGACAGCGACCCGGAGCTGGTCCGGGAATACGCGGCCGACCGAGGATTCTTTAAGAGCCGGGGATATCAGGTGGAATGAGAATACGGAACTGGGCTTCGGGCCGGAAGCCTACGCCGCGAAGCGAGCACGGCCCTCAAACCCCAGACAAAAAACACCCGCTCCGAGATGCCGGGGCGGGTGTTTTTTGTCTACAGGGCCTTTTCGTATAGGGTGAAGCGCTCCAGACCGAATTCCGCGAGGCCAATGTCCACACCCGCCTGAATGGGCAGGTAGCCATTTTTCTCGTAGGCGTGGATGGCCACAGTGTTCCCCTCCCACACATAGAGCCGCAGAGCGGAAACGCCGGCCGCGCGGGCCTGCTCTCCGGCGGCATCCAACAGTTGAGAGGCTACGCCCTGTCGAAGGAAATCAGGGTGGACAGCGAGAACATGAATATACCAGACCGCACCGGTGGAGGGAGGCGGGACGGGAAACGAGCCATCCTCCTCTTCTTCAGCACTGGGGTTGGGGGTAAAGGCTACAGAACCAGCCAGTATACCGTTTGCCCGGGCCAGCAGCAGTGTACCGGTTTCCAGATACTTTTTGGCGTTGGCGGCAGTGGGAAAGCCGTCCCGCCGCCAGCCCGGGTTATAGGGCTTGTCCGCAAGACTGTCGCAGACAGCGCCATAAAGGACGCCGGTTTCTTCCAGATTGGAAGCACAGGCTTTGGCGATGGAGAATTCCATGGGCTCTCCTCCTCGAAAATTTCGTAATAATAAAAGCTCCGGTACAGGGGCTTTTATCCAAATCCACAAAAAATATACAGAAAATTTGTTGGCAGGGCTTGACAATACCTTACAGGTGGTTTACAATAATATACTGTATCATCATCTATAAAAGCAGGCCCTTTTCTCTGTGTACAGTATACCACAGGATTTTGGGGGAGTCAAGAGGCAGGCGCGAAAAAACTGTTTTTTTGTGTACTTTTATGGGTGGAGCGAGTGCCGAAGAAATTCAAAGATAGGAGTGGCTGTGCCTAATGGTGAATGTGAAACCGGTCCAGTTGGGAAAAACGACACGGATGAGCTTTGGCAAGATCGAGGAAGTCCTGAAAATGCCCAACCTGATTGAGGTGCAAAAAAACTCGTATGAGTGGTTTCTGAAAGATGGACTGCGCGAGGTCTTTCAGGACGTGTCGGGAATTACCGACTTTAACAACAACCTTGTTCTGGACTTTGTGGACTATAAGCTGGACGACACGCCCAACTACAGCGTTACCGAATGCAAAGAGCGGGACGCGACCTATGCGGCGGCCCTGCGGGTGACCGCCCGGCTGCTGAACAAAGAGACTGGCGAGATCAAGGAGAGCGAGGTGTTCATGGGGGACTTCCCCCTGATGACACAGAGTGGCACTTTCGTCATCAACGGCGCGGAACGGGTGATCGTCTCCCAGCTGGTGCGCTCTCCCGGCGTATACTTTAAGATGGACTACGACCGCTCCGGCAAAGAGCTTTACAGCTCCACCATCATCCCCAACCGGGGCGCCTGGCTGGAATATGAGAACGACGTGAACGATGTGTTCTATGTGCGCATTGATAAGAACCGAAAAATTCCCATCACGGTGTTCATCCGCTGCCTGGGGCTGGGCACGGACCAGCAGATTTTCGACATGTTTGGCGACGACGACCGGATGCGGGCCACCATGGAGAAGGATACCTGCAAGACGGTGGAAGAGGCGCTGTTCGAGATCTACCGCAAGCTGCGGCCCAGTGAGCCGCCTACCATTGAAAGTGCCCAAGCCCATATCAACGGCCTGTTTTTTGATCCCAGGCGCTATGATCTGTCCCGGGTGGGCCGGTATAAATACAATAAAAAACTGCGCCTTGCGGAACGCCTCACCGGCCAGACGCTGGCCCAGCCGGTAGCGGACCCCTCCACCGGAGAAATTTTGGCGGATGTGGGCGTGACCGTGAACCGGGAGCTGGCGGAACAGATGGACGATGCCGGCGTGACCTCGGTGACCGTGACCATGGAGGACAAGGACGTAAAAATTCTCTCCAACGGCATGGTGGATATCCAGAAATATGTGGATCTGGACAAGGAGACTCTGCTGAAATGCGGCATCAATGAGCGGGTGAGCTTTCCGGTGCTCCAGGAGATCTTGGAGGAGTGCGGGGAGGATGAGCAGAAGCTGAAGACCGCCCTGCGCAGCCGAAAAGCTGAGTTGATCCCTAATTTCATCACCGTGGAGGACATTTTCGCCTCTATCAACTATATGAACTGCCTGGCCGTGGGCCTGGGCGTTACCGATGACATCGATCACCTGGGCAACCGGCGGATCCGTTCTGTGGGCGAGCTGCTGCAGAACCAGTTCCGCATCGGTTTCTCCCGCCTAGAACGGGTGATTCGAGAGCGCATGACCCTCCAGGCTGCGGACCTGGAGCAGTTGACCCCCCATTCCCTCATCAACATCCGGCCGGTGGTGGCGGCTATCAAGGAGTTCTTTGGCTCTTCGCCCCTTAGCCAGTTTATGGACCAGACCAACCCTCTGGCGGAGCTCACCCACAAGCGGCGGCTCTCCGCCCTGGGTCCCGGCGGCCTTTCCCGGGACCGGGCCAGCTTCGAGGTGCGGGACGTGCACTACACCCACTATGGCCGCATGTGTCCCATCGAGACTCCCGAAGGCCCCAACATCGGCCTGATTTCCTATCTGGCCACCTTCGCAAAGATCAACGAGTACGGCTTCATCGAGGCACCCTTCCGCCGGGTGGACAAGGCTACCGGCCGGGTGACGGATGAAGTGACCTATATGACCGCCGACGTGGAGGACGAATTCGTGGTGGCTCAGGCCAATGAGCCTTTGGATGAGGAGGGCCATTTCGTCCATAAACGAGTAGTGGGCCGCTACCGGGACGAGTTCGTGGAAGTGGAGGCCGGAAAGGCCGACTACATGGACATCACCCCCCGGATGATGGTTTCCGTGGCCACAGCCTGCATTCCCTTCCTGGAAAACGACGACGCCAACCGGGCCCTGATGGGTTCCAACATGCAGCGCCAGGCGGTGCCCCTGCTGCGCACGGAGAGCCCCATCGTGGGCACGGGCATGGAGTATAAGGCCGGGGTGGATTCCGGCGTGTGCGTGCTGGCCAAGCGGGGTGGCGTTGTGAAGTCCGTCAGCGCCAATCTGGTGCGGGTCACCGCGGACAACGGGGACATTGACGACTACGAGGTCACCAAGTTCATGCCCTCCAACCAGAGCACCTGCATCAATCAGGTGCCCGTGGTGGACGTGGGCGAGCGGGTGGAGGAGGGCAGCGTCATCGCCGACGGCCCCGGCATCAAGAACGGCGAGATCGCCCTGGGCAAGAACGCCCTCATCGGCTTTATGACCTGGGAGGGCTACAACTATGAGGACGCGGTCCTCTTAAACGAAAAGATCGTGCGGGACGACGTGTACACCTCCATCCACATCGAGGAGTACGAGATGGAGGCCCGGGACACCAAGCTGGGCCCCGAGGAGATCACCAGGGACATCCCCAACGCCAGCGGCGACCTGCTCAGCGACCTGGACGACCGGGGCATCATCCGCGTGGGCGCGGACGTGCGGGCAGGGGACATCCTGGTGGGCAAGGTGACCCCCAAGGGCGAGACCGAGCTCACCGCCGAGGAGCGGCTGCTGCGGGCCATCTTCGGCGAGAAGGCCCGGGAGGTCCGGGACACCTCTCTACGGGTGCCCCACGGCGAATACGGCGTGGTGGTGGACGTGCGGGTGTACACCCGGGAGAACAGCCATGACGAGCTTTCCCCCGGAGTGAACAAGGTAGTGCGCTGCTATATCGCCCAGAAGCGGAAGATCTCCGTGGGCGACAAGATGGCCGGCCGCCACGGCAACAAGGGCGTGGTTTCCCGGATTCTGCCGGAGGAGGAGATGCCCTTCCTGCCCGACGGCACCCCCCTGGATATTGTGCTGAACCCCCTGGGCGTGCCCAGCCGCATGAACATCGGCCAGGTGCTGGAGGTGCATCTGGGCATGGCGGCCCACGCCCTGGGCTGGAAGATCATGACCCCGGTGTTCGACGGCGCCCACGAGGCGGACATCCGGGAGTGCTTCCGCATGGGGAACATGCACGAGGACGGCAAGTTCTACCTGCGGGACGGCCGTACCGGCGAATATTTTGACAACCCGGTTACCGTTGGCTATATGTATTATCTGAAGCTCCACCATCTGGTGGACGACAAGATCCACGCCCGGAGCACCGGTCCCTACTCCCTGGTTACCCAGCAGCCTCTGGGCGGCAAGGCCCAGTTCGGCGGGCAGCGCTTCGGCGAGATGGAGGTCTGGGCCCTGGAGGCCTACGGCGCGGCCTACACCCTGCAGGAGATCCTGACGGTGAAGTCCGACGACGTGGTGGGCCGTGTGAAAACCTACGAGGCCATCGTGAAGGGCCAGAACATCCCCACGCCGGGCATTCCCGAGAGCTTCAAGGTGCTGATCAAGGAGCTCCAGAGCCTGGGCCTGGACGTGAAGGTGCTGGACGGGGAGAATCAGGAGATCGACCTGAAGCAGACCTTTGATGATGACGATATCGGCCTGAACAAGGGCGGCGACGTGTTCGACGAGGAGAACGTGGCCGATGACCTGGACGGCTACTACCAGGAGGATGAGGACGGCGAGCCCCTGGAGGACGAAGAAGAGGACGAGTACGACGGCGACGGCCTGGACGACGAGGACTTCGGCCTGGACGACGAGGGCGGCGAGGACGATTTTTAGAAGGATAGCCAGAACGGAGGTCCCAAAGTAAAAGTTTCGTCAGTCTCACCTGCCGGTTCGGTCAGCGCTTGACGGTCTCCACTGGAGACCAGCGCCCTTTTCAAAGGTTGCGGGGTTTTTAGGGGGCGACAATCGCCAGTGGCGATTTCCCGTCGCCGACCGAACCGGTAGGTGAGCCCCCCCCCTAAACCGCCGGAGGCCAAAACATCGTCCCAAAACGTACGCCATTCCAGCATATCTCTTCTATATATAGCTTCGCGAGAAAGGAAATCGGGTATCTATGGAATTCAACACTTTTGAGTCTATAAAGATCGGTTTGGCTTCGCCGGAGGAAATCCGGGAGTGGTCCCACGGCGAGGTGAAGAAGCCCGAAACCATCAACTACCGTACCCTGAAGCCCGAGCGGGACGGCCTGTTCTGCGAGAGGATCTTCGGGCCCACCAAGGACTGGGAGTGCCACTGCGGCAAGTACAAGCGCATCCGCTACAAGGGGAAGATCTGCGACCGCTGCGGCGTGGAGGTCACCCGCAGCAAGGTGCGCCGGGAGCGCATGGGCCACATCGAGCTGGCAGCCCCGGTGTCCCATATCTGGTACTTTAAAGGCATTCCCAGCCGTATGGGACTGATTTTGGACCTGTCTCCCCGAATTCTGGAAAAGGTGCTGTACTTTGCCCTTTACATTGTCACCGACCCCGGGGAGGTGCGGGAGCTCTCCAAAATGCAGACCCTCACAGAAAAGGAATACCGGGATCTCAAGGAAAAATATGAGGACGACTTTAAGGCCAGCATGGGTGCGGAGGCCATCAAGGAGTTGCTCTCTGAGCTGGACCCGGAGAAGCTCAGCAAGGAGCTGCGGGAAGAGCTGGAAGCCGCCAGCGGCCAGAAACGGATGCGCCTTCTCAAGCGCCTGGAGGTGGTGGAGTCCTTCCGGATGTCCGGCAACCGCCCCGAGTGGATGATCCTGGACGTGGTGCCGGTGATCCCCCCGGATATCCGGCCCATGGTTCAGCTGGACGGCGGGCGTTTCGCCACCAGTGATCTGAACGACTTGTACCGCCGGGTGATCAACCGGAACAACCGTCTGAAGCGCCTTTTGGAGCTGGGCGCGCCGGATATTATTGTGCGCAACGAGAAACGGATGCTTCAGGAGGCTGTGGACGCTTTGATTGACAACGGCCGGCGGGGCAGGCCCGTCACCGGCCCCAACAACCGGCCCCTGAAATCCCTTTCCGACATGCTCAAGGGCAAACAGGGGCGCTTCCGCCAGAACCTGCTGGGCAAGCGGGTGGACTACTCCGGCCGTTCGGTAATCGTGGTGGGCCCGGAACTGAAAATGTACCAGTGCGGCCTGCCCAAGGAGATGGCCCTGGAGCTGTTCAAGCCTTTTGTAATGAAGCGCCTGGTGGAGACCGGCGCGGTGAGCAATATCAAGGCCGCCCGCAAGTCTGTGGAGCGGGCCAAGGGGGAGGTCTGGGACGCTCTCGAGGTGGTTATCAAAAACCATCCCGTGCTGCTGAACCGGGCCCCCACCCTGCACCGTCTGGGTATCCAGGCTTTCGAGCCCGTGCTGGTGGAGGGCCGGGCCTTGAAGCTCCACCCCTTGGTGTGTACCGCCTATAACGCGGACTTTGACGGGGATCAGATGGCCGTGCACGTCCCCCTCTCCGCCGAGGCCCAGGCAGAGGCCCGGTTCCTGATGCTGGCTGCCAACAACCTCTTGAAGCCCTCGGACGGCAAGCCGGTTACCGTGCCCACTCAGGACATGGTGCTGGGCTCCTATTACCTCACTCTGGACAAGGAGGGGGAGATTGGAGAGGGCAAGGTGTTCCGGAATATGGACGAGGCCATGATGGCCTATGACGCCAAGGTGATCAGTCTGCACGCGAAAATCCGGGTGCGTCGCACGGTGGAGCTTAATGGCGAGCAGGTTACCGGTTTGGTGGAGACTACCATGGGCAGGATGATCTTCAACCGGCCCATTCCCCAGGACCTGGGCTATGTAGACCGCTCCACCCCAGAGGGCGCTTTGCAGTTTGAGGTGGACTTCCTGGTAGGCTCCAAGCAGCTGAAGAAGATCATCGAGCGCTGCATCAAGGTCCACGGTACGGAGCGTTCCGCCGAGGTGCTAGACGAGATCAAAGCCCAAGGATACCGGTATTCCACCATTAGCGGTATTACGGTGGCTGTGTGCGACGCCACCATTCCCGCTGACAAGCAGCAGCTGGTGGCCAGCGCCCAAGAAGAGGTCAACGAGATCGCCAGCGAGTACAGCGAGGGCTTCCTCTCTGAGCGGGAGCGCTATGAAGCGGTGCTGAAGGTCTGGGACAAATGCACAAGGGATGTGGCCTCTGCTCTGCAAAAGGGTCTGGACCGGTACAATCCCATCTATATGATGGCGGACTCCGGCGCCCGTGGCAGCATCTCCAACCTGAACCAGCTGGCCGGGATGCGGGGCAACATCTCTAATACCGCAGGCAAGACCATCGAGATCCCCATCAAGTCCAACTACCGGGAGGGCCTGAACGTGCTGGAGTACTTCATCTCCTCCCGAGGGGCCAGAAAGGGTACTACAGATACCGCTCTGCGGACAGCCGACTCTGGATATCTGACCCGCCGCCTGGTGGATGTCTCCCAGGAAGTGGTGATCCGGGAGGAGGACTGCGGCACCCATGAGGGCATCGAGGTGTTTGAGATCAAGTCTGGCCCGGAATCCATCGAGCCCCTGAAGGAGCGCTTGGTGGGCCGCTATCTGGCAGAGGACTTCTGCGATGAGGACGGCACGGTTCTGGTTTCCCGGGATAAACTCATGGACGATCAGGACGCGGACACAATCATCGACCGGGGGACGGAGCGCATCACGATCCGTTCCGTGCTGAACTGCCGGGCCCACAACGGCGTGTGCAAGCGCTGCTATGGCGCTTCTCTGGCCACCGGCAAGCCAGTGCAGGTAGGCGAGGCGGTGGGCATCATTGCGGCCCAGTCCATCGGCGAGCCCGGTACGCAGCTAACCATGCGTACTTTCCACACCGGCGGCGTGGCCAGCGCCGAGGATATCACCCAGGGTCTTCCCCGCATTGACGAGCTCTTCGAGGGCCGCAAGCCCAAGCACGTGGCCATTATCAACGAGCTGGACGGCAAGGTCACCTTTGAGGAGATCAAAAAGAACCGGCATATTGTAGTGACCAACGATGAAACCGGGGATTCCCGGTCCTATCTGATCCCCTTTGGATCCCGGGTGACCGTGAAGGAAGGGGAGTATATCAAACGGGGCAAGTATCTCACCGAGGGCTCTGTGTCTCCTCATGACGTGCTGGCTATCAGCGGCGTGCAGGAGGTGCAGAATTACCTGATTCAGGAGGTACAGCGCACCTACCGGATGCAGGGCGTGGATATCAACGACAAGCATATCGAGATTATCGTGCGGCAGATGCTGCGGAAAGTCCGGGTGGACGACGCTGGAGACACGGGCCTGATGGTGGGTACTCTCACGGATAAAAACGAGGTGCTCTCCGCCAACGAGGAGATTCGCCGGCGCATTGCTCTGGGGGAGACGCAGCTGCGAGAGGCCGTCTTTACGCCCATTCTGCTGGGTATCACTAAGGCGTCTCTGGCCACGGATTCCTTTATGTCGGCGGCCTCCTTCCAGGAAACCACCCGGGTGCTCACCGACGCGGCCATCAAGGGCAAGGTGGACTCCTTGGTAGGCTTGAAAGAGAATGTTATTATCGGCAAGCTGGTGCCCGCAGGCACGGGTCTAAAGTGCTACAGCGAGGTCGAGGTGGAATCCACCGTCCCGGAAGAGCCCGCCGCCCCCGTGGTCTATACGGAGGCCGCCCCCCAAGAAGAGCCCCTGGAGGGCTTTGAGGATGAGGACGGCGAGGATGAGGATTTCCTCCCCGGAGAGGAAGCTGTTCCGGACGACCGGCCCGAGCCAGAGGTCGTGTAAGAGTTTTCACAACAAACACAGGAAAAACCTTGACAGATACAGAGGATTGGTGTTATAATCCGTAGATAGTGCCAAATCTATGATTTGTGAGAGTGATGATGGCCTTTGGGCGCGTGTTTATGAGTACTGGAAGGCCTCCGGCGGTTCAGGGGCGTTAGGCCCTTGGTGGGGTTTGGGGCAAAGCCCCAAGACCTTGCCGGAGAACGCGTCTCTGTGCGTTCGGAGGCCACACCGTATCACTCTCAAAAAATCCCCAAAAAGGCGTAAAGCGGGCAAGTCCGCTTCGCATAGATATCTTAGAAAAAGAAGGAGGTGCAGCTGTATGCCAACCTTTAACCAGTTGGTAAAAGCAGGCAGGTCTGACGTTGTGAAGAAGTCCAAGTCCCCCGCGCTTTTGAAGGGGTGGAACTCTAAAAAGCGCGCGGCCATCGACCAGGATTCTCCCCAGAAGCGGGGCGTATGTACCACGGTGACCACCCGTACACCCAAAAAGCCCAACTCCGCTCTGCGGAAGATCGCCCGCGTTCGTCTTTCCAACGGGGTGGAAGTGCTCTGCTATATCCCTGGCGTAGGCCACAATCTGCAGGAGCACAGCGTGGTAATGATCCGGGGCGGCCGTGTGCGCGACCTGCCCGGCGTGCGCTACCACATCATCCGCGGCGTTCTGGATACCCAGGGTGTTGCCAAGCGGATGCAGGCCCGTTCCAAGTACGGCGCGAAACGGCCCAAAGCCGGCAAGAAGTAAAAAGAATTTTCTAAGCTATTTGGCTTGATTTATATAGATTCTCAGGGAATGCTTGCGGGAAGGCCGCGTGAAAGCCCAAAGAGGCTGCGGGTCTTTCCGACAACAGAACCCATCGGGGTCTTGGTAAATTGCCTATTAGCTGATCGGAAGCCAAAGGCTTTCGAGTACCGATGAATTCATTCTATGAAGGAGGGAAGAGTATGCCAAGAAGAGGCAATGTGGCAAAGCGCGACGTTTTGCCGGACCCCTTGTACAACTCCAAGCTGGTTACCCGGCTGATTAACAGCGTAATGCTGGACGGCAAGAAGGGCGTGGCCCAGAAGATCGTTTACGGCGCTTTCGAGATCGTCCAGGAAAAGACCGGCAAGGAGCCCCTGGAGGTTTTTGAGCAGGCTATGGAGAACGTAATGCCCAGCCTGGAGTGTAAGTCCCGCCGCGTGGGCGGTTCCACTTATCAGGTGCCCATGGAGGTGCGTCCCGAGCGCCGGCAGACCCTGGGCCTGCGGTGGATGACCAGCTTTGCCCGCACCCGCAACGAGCGCACGATGCGCGAGCGGCTGGCCGGGGAGATCCTGGACGCCATCAACGGCAACGGCGGCGCGGCCAAGAAGCGGGACGATACCCACAGAATGGCAGAGGCCAACCGGGCTTTCGCACATTACCGCTGGTAAAGTGCGCACACTGCAGATAGCGGGAAGATCATGCCGCTGTCTGGAATTTAAGGAGGAAACAACGTATCTATGGCCAGACAGGTACCACTAGAATTGACTAGAAATATCGGCATCATGGCCCATATTGATGCTGGTAAAACCACGACGACAGAGCGCATCCTGTTTTATACAGGCGTCAACTATAAAATAGGCGAAACCCATGAGGGTGCCGCCACAATGGACTGGATGGCCCAGGAACAGGAGCGCGGCATCACCATCACTTCCGCTGCCACCACCTGTTTTTGGCCGGACCGTAACGGCAAGCAGAACCGTATCAACATTATCGATACCCCCGGCCACGTGGATTTCACCGTAGAGGTACAGCGCTCTCTGCGCGTGCTGGACGGGTCTGTCACCGTGTTCTGCGCCAAGGGCGGCGTGGAGCCCCAGTCTGAAACCGTATGGCGTCAGGCGGACGAATATAAGGTTCCCCGCATGGCGTATGTGAATAAGATGGACATTATGGGCGCGGACTTCTACCGTGTGGTCCAGATGATGAAAGACCGCCTCAAGTGCAACGCGGTGCCCATCCAGCTGCCTATTGGCGCGGAGGATTCCTTCAAAGGCCTGGTAGACCTGGTGAAGATGAAGGCCTATGTCTACTATGACGATCTGGGCAAGGATATCCGCGAGGAGGAAATCCCCGAGGATATGAAGGAGCTCTGCGAGAAGTATCACAGCGAGATGGTGGAGCATGTGGCTGAGCTGGATGATGCCCTGATGGAGAAGTATCTGGAGGGAGAGGAGATCTCCGAAGAGGAGATCAAGGCCTGCATTCGCAAGGCCACCATTGCCAACCACATGGTGCCTGTCACCTGTGGCACTTCCTACCGGAACAAGGGTGTGCAGAAGCTGCTGGACGCTATCGTGGACTATATGCCCGCCCCCACCGACGTGCCCGCCATCAAGGGCACCAACCCCGACACCGAGGAGGAGGAGGTCCGGCATTCCTCTGACGAGGAGCCCTTCTCTGCCCTGGCATTCAAGATCGCCACGGACCCCTACGTGGGTAAGCTGTGCTTCTTCCGGGTCTATTCCGGTTCTGTGGAGGCCGGCGCCACGGTCTACAACTCCGTGAAGGACAACAACGAGCGCATGGGCCGCATTGTGCAGATGCACGCCAACGACCGCAAGGACATCGACCGGGTGTACGCGGGAGACATCGCCGCCGCCGTGGGCCTGAAGAATACCACCACCGGCGACACCCTGTGCGACGAAAAGCACCCGGTGATTCTGGAGTCCATGGAGTTCCCAGACCCGGTGATCCGGGTGGCCATCGAGCCCAAGACCAAGGCCGGCCAGGAGAAAATGGGCATCGCCCTCTCCAAGCTGGCGGAGGAGGACCCCACCTTTAAGGCGTATACCGATGAGGAGACCGGCCAGACCATTATCGCCGGTATGGGCGAGCTCCATCTGGAAATCATCGTGGACCGTCTGCTCCGTGAGTTCAAGGTGGAGGCCAACGTAGGCAAGCCCCAGGTGGCCTATAAGGAGACCATCCGCAAGGAGAGCCAGAGCGACACCAAATATGCCAGACAGTCCGGTGGTAAGGGTCAGTACGGCCACGCCAAGATCCGCATTGAGCCCAATCCGGGCAAAGGCTACGAGTTTGTCAACGCAGTGGTGGGCGGCGCGATTCCCAAGGAGTATATCCCTGCTGTTGACCAGGGTATCCAGGGAGCCATGCTTTCTGGCGTTCTGGCGGGGTACAACGTGGTAGACGTAAAGGTCACCCTGTACGACGGCTCTTACCACGAGGTGGACTCCTCTGAGATGGCCTTTAAGATTGCTGGCTCCATGGCCTTTAAAGAGGCCATGCGCAAGGCCGACCCGGTGCTGATGGAGCCCATTATGAAGGTCACCGTCATCACCCCCGAGGAGTATATGGGCGACGTGATCGGCGATCTGAACTCCCGACGCGGCATGATTTTGGGTATGGACGCCCTGCCCGGCGCGCAGCAGGTGAACTCTGAAGTTCCCCTTTCCGAGATGTTCGGCTATGCCACCGACATGCGCTCCAAGACTCAGGGGCGTGGCCAGTATACCATGGAGCCCGCCCACTACGCGGAGGTGCCCAAGAACATTTCTGAGAAGATTATCAGCGACCGAGGTAAAAAGTCTGAGTAAATGATAAATTTAGCTTGCTTTTTTGCTGCTTTGTTGGTAAAATGAGAGCAAGGCAAAGCTAGGAATATTTTATATTGCAAGGAGGCAATTTCCCAATGGCTAAGGCAAAATTTGAACGCAACAAACCCCATGTAAACATCGGAACCATCGGCCACGTGGACCATGGCAAGACCACCCTGACCGCCGCCATCACCAAGGTGCTGGCGATGAAGGGCGACGCCGACTTCATGGATTATGCCAACATCGATAAGGCTCCTGAGGAGCGCGAGCGCGGCATCACCATCAACACCGCCCATGTAGAGTATCAGACCGACGCCCGCCACTATGCCCATGTGGACTGCCCCGGCCACGCCGACTACGTGAAGAACATGATCACCGGCGCTGCGCAGATGGACGGCGCGATCCTGGTGGTTTCCTCTGCCGACGGCCCCATGCCCCAGACCCGCGAGCACATCCTGCTGGCCCGTCAGGTGGGTGTGCCTGCTATGGTCGTGTATATGAACAAGGTGGATCAGGTGGACGACGACGAGCTGCTGGAGCTGGTGGAGATGGAAGTCCGCGAGATGCTCAGCGAGTACGAGTTCCCCGGCGATGATATCCCCTTCATCAAGGGTTCCGCCCTGCAGGCTCTGGAGAGCAGCAGCACCGATCCCAACGCCCCCGAGTATGCTTCCATTCTGGAGCTGATGAACGCGGTTGACAGCTATATCCCTACCCCCGAGCGCAAGGCTGACCTGCCCTTCCTGATGCCCGTTGAGGACGTTATGACCATCACCGGCCGCGGCACCGTTGCCACTGGCCGTGTGGAGCGCGGACAGGTGAAGATGAGCGAGGAGGTCGAGCTGGTGGGCCTGACCGAGGAGACCCGCAAGACCGTGGTTACCGGCATCGAGATGTTCCGCAAGACCTTGGATTACGCTGAGGCCGGCGACAACGTGGGCGTTCTGCTCCGCGGCGTGCAGCGCAACGAGATCGAGCGCGGCCAGGTGCTGGCCAAGCCCGGCTCCATCCATCCCCACACCAAGTTCAAGGGACAGGTGTACGTGCTGACCAAGGACGAGGGTGGCCGTCATACCCCCTTCTTCAACAACTATCGTCCCCAGTTCTATTTCCGTACCACCGATGTGACCGGCGTTATCACTCTGCCCGAGGGCACCGAGATGTGCATGCCCGGCGACAACGTGGATATGGACGTTGAGCTGATTACTCCTATCGCCATCGAGGAGGGCCTGCGCTTCGCTATCCGCGAGGGCGGCCGTACCGTTGGATCCGGCGTTGTAACCGCCATCAATTCCTAAGAGACGCTTTCAAGAGGCTCCCCTTTGGGGAGCCTTTTTTCTTTTACGCTTTTCGCGTTACACGACAGCAATGGCAAGAGCCGCAAACTTTTCTGTGGGCTACCCGGCGAGGTTCTTAATTTCCCTTTGTCCATTGCCGATAGGTTATATGTAAAGGATTTTCCTATTGCAAAATCTTTGCGATTTTTGGAATCTAAAACCCATTTGTTTGATACTTCTGAAGTGTTTTGACGTTAGGTTTTGCTTGGGAATAGAGAGAATGACGGAAGATTGACCAGAAGTGATCGGTTTCAAGGAGAAGAACCGCTATAGTTAGCTGCGCTAACTATGCCAATCATTGCGATTGACGAGGATTTCTTATATAGTTAACGCAGTTCAAAAGAGGTAGAATACCTCTTTTGAACCAGGCGGCGTAGCCGCCCAGCTTAAAAATCGGTATATACCGATTTTTAAGTGCGTTTACTATAGAAACTGGTTGCTTCCGGACAAAAAGACGGCATTTTCGGTTTATATAACGAGGTCTCGTTTAAGAGAGGGGGAAAGAAGATATGCTGATGATTGGTTCTTTGAATGCTTATACGAAGAATCTGAAAATGCAGGCACAGTTTCAGCTAAAGCAGCAGAGGGGAGAGCTCAACAGCCACAAGCCCCTGGAGGAATGGCTGGGAGAGGCGCAGTCCAAGGAAGAGGCAGCTGGTGGGGGCGGAGATAAACAGCTGCGCTCCATTCATCAGAAGTTGGAGGCAGGAGGAAGCCTTACAGCGGAGGAACGACGCTATCTTCAGGTCAAGGATCCAGAGGCCTATGCTAAATTGGAGGCCTCTGAGCGGGAACAACGGGCTTTTGAGCAGAAGCTGAAACGGTGCAAAACTCAGGAGGAGGCTCAGCGGCTGAGAATGACCTATCTCAATTCTTCTTTGGTTAAGGTGAAAGCGGTGGAACACAACTCCAATATCCCGCAGCAGAAAAAATTGGAGATCATGATGGAGGAAAAGCAGCGCTGTGACCGCCTGGAGAAGAGTATGCAGGAGTTTGTTCGCCGGGGAGACTACGAAAAGCTGCCTACCCAGACGGAAGAGACCAAAGCGGAACAGGATGCCCGGGAAGCCGGCAGGGAGAGGGAGGCCTGCCCCAGCTTGGAGGAGGATCTGGAGTGGGAGGAAGAGGCCCAGGAGCTTGTTAGAGACGCGGCCAAGGCGGAAACCCCGGAAGAACGCAAGGTAAAGCGTGCCAGGGCCAACCGGGCCAGAACCGCTCGGGAGCCGCTGCCAGCCGCCTACCGGAGTGCGGTCAGCTTGGAGGCAAAGTCCGCCTTACCTATCTGGCATATCCAGGCATAACCACAATTTATTATAGAGAGGGCGATTCCATGGGCAAAATTTATACCTCGGCCGAAGAGTTGATCGGCCGCACTCCCCTTCTGGAGCTGAGCAGGCTGGAACAGCATCTGGGCCTTAGAGGCCGTCTCCTGGGAAAGTTGGAGTATCTGAATCCGGCAGGCAGCGTGAAAGACCGGCCGGCAAAATCTATGCTGGACGACGCCGAGTCCCGAGGCCTGTTGAAGTCCGGTTCGGTTATCATTGAGCCTACTTCTGGCAACACGGGGATTGGGGTGTGCAGCGTGGCGGCAGCTCGGGGTTACCGGGTAGTGATCGTCATGCCGGAAACCATGAGCCTGGAGCGCCGCCAGCTGATGCAGGCCTATGGGGCGGAGCTGGTGCTCACCCAGGGAGAGGCAGGTATGGCCGGGGCCATCCAAAAAGCCGAGGAATTGGCAAGGAAAATTCCTGGCAGTTTTATTCCCGGGCAGTTCCGGAATCCGGCCAACCCCGCCGCGCATTTTGCCTCTACAGGGCCTGAGATCTGGGAGGACACAGAAGGCAGGGTGGATATTTTTGTGGCGGGAGTGGGCACCGGCGGCACCATAACGGGAGTGGGCCGGTATTTGAAAGATCGGAAGCCTGACGTGGAGATTGTGGCGGTGGAGCCGGCCTCTTCGCCCCTTCTCAGCGGCGGACAGGCGGGTCCCCATACGCTGCAGGGCATTGGCGCGAACTTTGTGCCGGAGATTCTGGACCAGAGCCTTCTGGACCGGGTGGTCCCTGTGACCGGCGAGGATGCCTTTGCCATGAGCAGGCTTTGCGGGCGGCAGGAAGGAGTCCTGGTGGGAATTTCCTCTGGCGCGGCGCTTTGGGCGGCTAAGGAGATGGCGCTGCTTCCTGAGAATCAGGGAAAAACCATTGTGGCCCTGCTGCCGGACGGGGGCGACCGGTACCTCTCCACCGGCATATTCGGGGAGTAAGGCTTGGGGCGATGTTTGGGGGACGAAGTTTACGGCCTCTGGCAGTTTAGGGGCTCTGCCCCTAAAAACCCCGTCACCTTTTGAAAAAGGTGGACGAAAACTTTACCCTGGCTGGCTTTGACGCATCCAGCTAACCAGGGTAAAAGTTTTTGATCCAAACTTTTTTCAAAAAGTTTGGCGCAGGTGCGGTCCGCATAGTCCCACGGTCTTGCCGGAATGCGCGACAGACTTGGCTTTGCCAAGTCTTGTGCGTATGGAGGCATTCTATTACTCAAAAAAAGAGCGAATTTTACCGCCCCATTCCGGATTGGGTCTGGTATTATTGCAAAAAGTATGGTACAATAGGTTGTGGGCATGGCGTTGCACCTCCCACAGCCATTTTGTTTTCCAAGCATGAAATCCTGGCCCATATCATCAATGCTAGGCGAAAATTCAAGCTGAGTGACTATAACCAGACTCCAAGAAGGAGAGTGTCTACCATGATCTATTTCCCGGTTATCTTTTTCTGCATGGCGGGATTCTTTATCACCCTTTTGCAGGACCGCTACCGGATCTGGACCACTGTTGCCGTTATGGCCGGGGTATACATACTGTCCCTGGTGGCGGCCTCTCTTGCCAAGGGCATGGCAAAGGGGCCGGAGCTCTCCCAGCAGGTTCCCTGTTGGCTGGGGGCCGGTCTGTTTTTTGCGGCATCCATCTTTATCCACACCAATAATCTTCTGCAAAAGTTTTTTGTGGCCATGCTCTGTGTGGCAAACTACTCATTCTGCCTCCTGTTTGTCCCTCTGCTGCTGGGAGTTTTGCCGTTTTCTACCGCCGGGGCGATGGGCGGCGTATTGTCAATATTGGCTGTGCTGCTTCTCTATCTGTTGACAGGGATGTGCCTTTACAGGCCGCTTCAGCGCTTCAGTCAACGGGGGCCCTCCCTTTTTCTGGGGGGGATGCTGGTGCTTTCCTCTGTCCAGTATCTGCTCTGCTTAGGCAAGCTGGACCGTTTTTTGGGGATTCTCACTCCAAACCGGCGGCTGTTCCTGGCTGTGGCGGTTTATTGCGTGCTGATTTTTTGTTTCCGTAGCATCTATCAGGCTGGGCGCTGGCAGGCCCAGATTACCAAGCAGGCTGCCCACGAGCGGATGCTGGCGATGGAGTCTGGGGATTTTTTGGATATGCTGGCCGCTGTGCGGGAAGTGCGTGCCGCTCAAAAAAGCGGGGAATACGCGCTGGATACCATTGATCAGCTCTTGCGGGAGGATCAGATGGAAAAGATTTCGGTTTACATCCGTATGACCAAGCGTAACGCCCAGCACAATCCTATTTTGGCCAATTATCATGAAAACCCCTATCTCAACGGCGTGATTGCCACAAAAGCGGCCTATGCCTTTCAAAACGAGATTGACTTTGAATGCAATGCGTCCTCCGCCGAATGCCCTATCAAAACTTCGGAGCTGTGTGTCCTCATAAACGAGCTGCTCAGCCGGGCATGCCAGGACGCCGCCTCTTATGAGGGCAAGCGCCGCCTGCGGTTCACGGCCATACCAGGGGAAGATTCCCTGCGCCTGGAGGTGGTTTTTACCGGAACCCTGCCGGAAAAGGAGAGGTTTTCCCCAAAGGGGAAGAAGTTTACCGATCTGCTGGCCTGGCTGCTAGATGACCCCGCCCCGGAGGACACGGAGCTGCGGGGACTGGATAATGCTGCGGAAATCGTTTTGGCCCACAGCGGCAGCCTGACCGTATCCTGTACCGGCGAAGAGGTCATCATTCGGGCTTTGCTGCGCTTTTAAGGTGGAGTATGTGATGGCCTCCGCCGCAAAAGGCAAAGGGCGCGGCTACGGCAAGATCGTGGGACGCTACTAAGGCACACCCTGCAACCTTTGAGAAAGTTCGTGGGAGTTTGAGGGGTGAGCGTTTTGCCGGATACTTGGCAAAATCAAGTATTGCAGACCAAGCTGCGAACCGACCGAAGCGGCAGCTGAGACTCGACGCCCTCAAGGTCTTATCTCTTGACCTTAACTCCTGAGAAAACAATGCGGGAGGGTAGCATAAACGTTCCGGTAGGACGTTTTGCGTAGGGGGTCTCCGCTTCCGCTTCGGTCGGCGCTGAATGGTCCCTTGTTTCGCTTTGCATTTGCAAAGCGAACTTAGGCTCCGGAACCCGCTATCTGAGCGCACGAGCGTACCAGCCCAAAGGCGCTCTGGACCAGCTGGAATCTGGACGCGCTGTTGCGCCCGCCGCACCCCCATAAAATTATCATCCCATAGGAGTGATCCCCATGAACAGCAATCTCATTCCCAACCCCATCCCCAATGAAGTCCTTCGGGCCTTCGGCCTCTCACCCTCCGCCCTCCTGGAGGCACTGCCCGGCGGGCACATCAATGATACCTACCTAGTCTCCGGACGGTACGTTTTGCAGCGCATTAACCACTACGTCTTTCCCCATCCCGGGGAGATCATGGAAAATATGGTGGGCGTCACCCAGTTCCTGCAAAATAAGGTACGGGCACAGGGCGGCGACCCCTTCCGGGAGATCCTTCAGGTGGTCCTCACCCTAGACGGTGCCCCTGTCTGCCAGGACGCGACCGGCAATTTCTGGCGCTGCACCCTGCACATTGACGGCACAGCCTCTTTTGAAACGCCGGACAGCGCCCAGATGCTCTGGGAGGCGGGACGGGCTTTCGGGAACTTTCAGGCCATGCTCAGCGGCTACCCGGCGGATACCCTTCATGAGATTATCCCTGATTTCCACAACACTCCGGTGCGTGTCCAGCAGCTGAAGGACGCCGCCTCCCGGGACCCCAAAGGCCGCTTACAAGAGGTAGCCGCAGAGATGGAGTTTGCCCTTAGCCGGGAGGGCCAGGCAGGCCTGCTTACGGGACTTCTGGCAGAGGGGAAGCTGCCTCTGCGGGTCACCCACAACGACACCAAAATGAGCAACATCCTCTTTGATGAGACAACCCGCAAGGCCGTTTGCGTTATCGATTTGGATACTGTGATGCCCGGGCTTACCGCCTACGATTTCGGGGATTCTATTCGTGCCGGAGCCTCTACGGCCGCTGAGGACGAGACAGATCTTAATAAGGTGTGTTTTGACCTGGACCTTTACAGGGCGTATACAGAGGGCTTTCTGAATGCCGCCGGGTCCACCCTGACAAGCACAGAGCTTGACACTCTCCCAGACGGAGCCTGGACCATGACTTATGAGGTAGGCATCCGCTTCCTGGCAGACTACCTCAACGGGGACGTGTACTTCCGCACCGCCCATCCCCGGCAGAACTTGGACCGGGCCCGGAACCAGTTCCATCTGGTCAGGCAGATGGAGGAACGCAGGGAAGAGATGGGGGAGATTATCCGCGCCGCTGTGGCCGCGCAAAATGCGGAAGTTTCTTGCTGATAAGGGGGGCAAGGGATTCCCCTTGCTGGCTTACCTCTATACCTTTACAGTGTCCGTCCTTCTGGGCTGGGTGCTCCTGCTGCCCCGCCAGCTTCAAATTCCGCCGGACAAAAATCCCCTGGCAGGAATCACTGTGCCGGTATTGCTCTTTGTGTATCCGCCCTTTTGCGTACTGGTGGGTGCTGTGGCAGGCACGCGGCCCAAAAAGCTGTGGCCCATCCTGGCGATTCCGCCCCTGGCGCTCTACATGTGCCCTGCAGGCACGGAAAGCCTGATCTACCTCCTGCTGGAGCTGGCCTCCGCCTGGGTTTTTAACCGGGCCCTCTGGCAGCGGGGCGGGGAATTCCTCCGGGTCAGGCTGATCGGGGCCTGTCTGGCCGCCTGCCTGCCGGTCTATCCTATTGCGTTTCTGCTGGGGCTAGCGGGCGGGCACCATTTTGCCTCCGAGACCTTGTGGTACGCCCTCTTTCTGGGGATGGCCCTGGCGGGGGGATGGATTGCCGGACAGCGGCTTCGGGAGCTGTTCTTCGCGCCTTTCGTGCCATTTTTACTTTATGGCTTGTTCGGCTCCCCTCCGGCTCAATTTTTCTATCGGGAGCCGTGTATTTCCCTACCCTTCCAATCGGTACCCCTGGTTTTATTTGCTCTGTGCGCCGTGGTGATGCTCTTTTCCGCGCTGATTCGCCGGTATTCCTAGAGCCTGTTCTGCCAATTCCCCATTCTTTTGCAGCGGTTTTCTATACTTTCTGATAACCAGCGACCGCGCACGCTATCTCTCAAAAAGTATACGATTTTCGAGCAAATGCAGTGGGGAAAAGCAATCTGGCGATTGGCAAGTTTTTACAACGCCGCTTCCCGGCTGAATTTGCCGGAAAGGGGAATGCAAACGCCTATTGGTACGGCTTCTTATAAAAAGCGCTTTTTTGTATGCGTGGAGAAGGCCTTTCCTGCTCGCGGTTCCAGCCGCCCGGGAGAGGGGCAAGGAGTAGGGGAGAACCCCCCAAAAGCCGGCTGAATGAAAAAAGTAACCGCGCCGTTTCTGGACGCGGTTACTTTTTGTTTCAAGCCCCACCTGACTACCGGTCTTTGGTGTTTTTGGAAGAGGCGCTGCTGTCGTCCTCGTTTTCCCAAAGAGAGCTGGTATCGTCGCCGGCCACGCCGTCATCGGCCAGATCACTGTCCAGATTGCCGGAAATCTCGTCGTCCAGACGGCTGGTGAGGCTGCTCTCATCGTCCCCGTCCACCATGGAGTCAAGGGCGGATTCCACCCGGCTGATGGTTTCGCTTACATCGTCGCCCACCCGGGACACGACCTCTGAGACGGTGCTCTGCACCTTGCCGTCGCCGCAGCCGCCAAAGGCAAGGGCCAGAAGGCCGCAGGCTGTTAAAATGAAGAAACGCTTTTTTAGCATGATGATTCCCTTCTTTACAAAAAGTTTTCAACAGACGGTGTTAGCTTTACCGGAAAACGGAAGAAAATACACCGGAAAAGATTGAAAAAATTTTTTCAAAATGATAGAATACTTTAAGAAACTTGTAAGACTAGGAGGGTATGATTATGGTGTGTACGGTGACGTTAAACCCGGCGCTGGACTGCTTTCTCGCTGTAGAGAAATTCCGGACCGGGGAGATCAACCGCTACGGAGAGCCCAGCTTTTTTCCCGGCGGAAAAGGGATCAATGTTTCTCTGCTGCTGAACTCCTTGAACATGGAGAGTGTAGCCATGGGAATTACCGGGGGATTTACCGGCAAGGCGCTGGCAGCGGCTCTGAAGCGGGCCGGATGCCTCGGGGAATTCATTGAGCTGGAGCAGGGCCTCACCCGGGTAAACGTGAAGATCCTGGCGGAACAGGAGACCGCCTTTAACGGAGCCGGGCCCCAAATCCCTATGGAGGCGATAGACCGGCTGGAGCAGCGGCTTGCGGCTACTCTGCGTCCGGGGGACTTCCTGGTGCTGGCGGGCAGTGTGCCCGCAGGCCTGGACCAAGAGATTTACTTGCGGCTGGCCAGGGCCGCGGGCCGGGGCGTGAATATAGTAATAGATACAGTGGGCGACGCGCTTCTGGCGGGCCTTAAAGCGAAGCCGTTTCTGATTAAGCCCAATCTGGAGGAGCTGGGAGCCCTGTTCGGGGTAACGATCGCCCAGAAGGACGAGGCCAAAACCTATGCCCGGAAGCTGCAGAAAAAGGGAGCCCGGAACGTGGCGGTTTCCATGGGAAGCCAGGGGGCCATGCTGCTGGCGGAGGACGGCCAGGTCCTGGTTCGGGCTCCGCTGCCGGGAGAAGAGCGGTCCTCGGTGGGCGCGGGGGACTCCTTTGTGGCGGGGTTCCTTTATGGCTGGCAAAAGACCAAGAGCGCGGCCGAAGCAATGAACTGGGCGGTGTCCGCAGGAGCCGCCACGGCTTTCTCCCCCAAAATTGCCACAGGGGAAGAGGTAGTTGAGATTTACCACCGGTTTTTTGGGGAAAATGCAGTTGACACAAGAGCGGATAACCCGTAAAATAGGAATAGGGCCATAGCGTTTCAGCTGGCCTGGCGAAAGGGAAATAGACGATGAATCAGAACAGCAAGAAACCTGTGGAGAATGAATACCGTTCGTCCCAGATGTATAAAACCCTTACAGGCGTAGGAATTCCGGGAGCGGATAAGCTGGCAGAAGGGTTGGGAAAGGCGGCGGCCGGCCTGGACGCGGCGCTGAATTCCGTGGGACCGGCGGTGCGTTCGGCGGCGGAAAATATCCGGGAAGCCCAGCAGCACCAGCCGGCCCAGGGAAATCCCAACGGAACATACCGGTACAATGGGCAAAACGGCGCAAAGCCGGCCGGACAGCAAAGCCCTACCCCGCCACATCAGACCCGGTATACCGCCCAGCCGCCATCCCAGACACATTGGGCCCAGCCGCCCCGGCAGGCGCAGGCGGGGCAATCCGGATGGTCTGGCCGGAATTCGCAGCCCCGGCAGACGGTGCGCCCCCCGCAGGGCGTGACCCCCGCCCCGCCCCCGCAGATGCCCCCCATGAAGCTGGTGCGGGCAGGAAGCCCGGCAAAGTTTTATATAACGGGCTTTATGGCCCTGTTTTACGCTCTGCGCTTTCCCATGTATGAACCGGCGCATTTCGCAGTATTCGCGATTGTGGTAGCGCTGACATTCCTTCTCTCCTCAGCGTTGTTCCGGGGGAAGAAGCAGTTTGTGCCGGTGGAGGAGCCGAAGCCGGAGAAAAAGCCTGAGCCTAAACCTGAAAAGCAACCGGAGCCGGAGAAGGAGAAGAAATCCTCCACCGGGAACCCGGAGGTGGATAAGATTATCGACGAGGGCCACGAGATGATCCAGAAGCTGCGGGCCGCCAACGACGCCATCCCGGACGAGGCTCTTTCGGCGGATATCGACCGGATGGAGCGGGCCTCCGCGGACATCTTCAACTACATTGCCAAGCGCCCGGAGAAGGCCCCCCAGATCCGCAAATTCATGAACTACTACCTGCCCACCACCTTGAAGCTGCTGAACAGCTACGAGCGGCTCTCCCGGCAATCGGTGAAGGGGGAGAACATCACCTCCACCCTGTTCAACATAGCGGGTATGATGCACACCGTGGCGGATGCCTTCGAGAAGCAGCTGGACTCCCTGTTCACCGACGAGGCCATGGACATCTCGGCGGACATCACCGTGTTTGAGACCATGCTCAAGCAGGAGGGCTTTGTGGAGGAGAAGAAAGGGCTATAGCTTCATAAATCGTTAAGAAACCAGACAAGATCCTGTAAAGAGACAGATTTAAAATAAATTTGAAACGAGGTCGTAAGGATGGACAATGAAATCAAACTGACGCTGGAACAGAAGGCCCCCCAGATGCCCACGCTGACCCTGGAGCCCGAGGCGGCCCCGGAGCCCCAGCCCGTTCAGCAGGAGGAGGCACAGGTCACCACCCTGGACGAGAGCGTGCTGACCCCCGAGGAGCGCAAGGTGGTGGATGAGTTCTCCCAGAAGATCGACCTGCAGAACAGCACCATGGTGATGCAGTACGGATCCGCCGCCCAGAAGAAGATCGCCTCCTTCTCGGACACCGCCCTGAACAACGTGCGCACCAAGGACCTGGGGGAGGTGGGCAACCAGATCTCCAATCTGGTGGTGGAGCTCAAGGGCTTCGATATCGACGAGGAGGAGAAGAAGGGCTTCTTCGGCCGGTTCAAGAGCACGGGGAACAAGATCGTGGCCATGAAGGCCCGGTATGACAGCGCAGAGGTGAACGTGAACAAGATCGCCTCGGCGCTGGAGTCCCATCAGGTGCAGCTGATGAAGGACGTGGTGATGCTGGATAAGCTATACGACATGAACCTGAACTACCACAAGGAGCTCTCCATGTACATCATCGCGGGGAAGAAGAAGCTCCAGCAGGAGCGGGCCACCACGCTGGTGGAGCTCCAGAACAAGGCCCGAAAGAGCGGCCTTGCGGAGGACGCCCAGGCGGCCAACGACTTCGCCCAGCAGTGCGACAGCTTTGAGAAGAAGCTCCACGACCTGGAGCTCACCCGGATGGTCAGCGTGCAGATGTCCCCCCAGATCCGGCTGGTACAGAACAACGACAAGCTGATGAGCGACAAGATCCAGTCCACCCTGGTGAACACCATCCCCCTGTGGAAGAGCCAGATGGTGCTGGCCCTGGGGCTGGTCCATAGCGAGCAGGCCGTGCGGGCCCAGCGGGAGGTCAGCGACATGACCAACGAGCTCCTGCGCAAAAACGCTGAAAAGCTGAAGATGAGCACCATCGAGACCGCCCGGGAATCCGAGCGAGGCGTGGTGGACATGGAGACCCTGCGCATCACCAATCAGTCTCTGATCCAGACCCTGGACGAGGTGGTGAGGATTCAGGACGAGGGCCGGGCCAAACGCCGGGCCGCCGAGGCGGAGATCGGCCGGCTGGAGGGCGAGCTGAAGCAGAAGCTCCTGGACATCCATACCTGATTTTCGGCGCGGAGAACGGCGGTTTGGCTTTTCCGTTTACGCCCAGAGCTGGCTGAGAGGAGAAAGCTGACCATGGCAAAAGTTTTGGTCGAGCTTTTTCAAAAGCTCGCAGGGTGTGGGACGTTGCTAAGGCACACCCTACCAGGGGCCTAGACGCCTGAGACTTGGCTTCGCCAAGTCTAGGACCGCGCAATGGTTGTGGCTATGGTTGTGGTGCTTTGTAAGCAGAGCCCCCAAGGTCTTATTTGCATAGAAAGGACGGCTTCTCCATGAAAACGAAAAATCTTGTGGGCGGAATCATCATGTCCGCCGCCATTCTTGCCTCTGTTCCCCTGGGCGTCAACCGCTCTCTTATCAAGCTGCGGGACAGAGCCGCCGAGGACTACTACTACGACAAGGGCGGGTACGCGATTTATGAGGGGATCGAAAAGCGCCGGGAGGCTGCCCAGAATCTGATCACTGTGGCAGAGCGCTACACCCAGCAGGAGCCCGGCCTGGAGGGGTTGATCGACGAGCTGGAGTACCGGATCAGCGCCTCCGAGAACGCCTGGTCCGGGGACTACACCTTCTGGGAGGAGGCCGAGGCCAACCGGAACCTGGACCCCATGGCGGCGGCCATCGCCAGCACCCTGGAGGAGCTGGACCTTTCGGAGCGGGACAAAAAATATCCCGGACAGATGATCGCCCAGATGGAGTCGGAGCAGGATAAGATCGAGCGCAGCAGCTACAACGACGACGCCCGGAGTTTCAACCAGAAGGTGGAGCGGCTGCGGCCCATCGCCCTGGTCAAGCCCATGGCCACTTTTGAAGGCTGGAGCGAGGAGAGTCCCCCTGTGGAAGAGGGAACCGCTGCCACGACCCGGGACACCGGTAAAACGGCGGAGCAGATTGCCCAGCGGACGGCGAAGTTCGGCGAGGATATGGGCCAGCGGGCCCAGGAGTACGGGGAGGCTGTAGGAGAACAGGTGGGCGATTTCGTAGATGATGTTCTGGATGACATTTTTGAATAAAATCTGTTGAAAGCTGGCAAGTATTGGTTTTGAGCGTCAGTATTTTTATATGGGCGCGTGGGTGTTCGCGCTGGCTGATTGCGGAGCACAAGGTTGGGCGAGCGAACTTGCTGATTTTCTGCGCACACAGCTGGCTGGTTCCGGTTTCCGGGAAACTTTTTTCTCAGTTGCAAAACTCGGATAGTTAACCGAGCGGAGCGAACGTTAACTATGATTCACCACTTCAAAAAATGCGCTTCTCAGGTGTTTAAGGACAAGACCTTGGAGGCTCTGGGTCTCGCCTGCCGGCTCGGTCGGCGCTTGACGGTCTCCACCGGAGACCAGCGCCCTTCAAACCTCCACCACCTTTGAAAAGGTGGACGAAACTTTTTCCTTGGTCAGCATTGACCGGTCCAGCTGGTCTTAAGCTGGTCAGGGGTCTGGGGGTGACCGCCCAGCTGCCAGAGGCCAATATGTACTCCATAAAAGTATACCATTTTGGAAAGGGAGGTTCGCCCAGATGAAAAGACGCGGTTTGGCAGGCGTGTTGCTGGCGGTTTTTCTGCTGATCGGTTTCGCTCCGGCGGCTCTGGCTGCGGTGCCGGACCGGCCGGAGAATCAATATGTGCTGGACTCTGCCGGGGTGATTTCCAGTTCTACTGAGCGGGAGATTGTGAAAGAAAACAGAGAGCTATTTCAGGAATGCGGCGCGGAAGTAGTGATTGTAGCGGTGGACTTCTTGGGCGGTCAGGATATTGAGGATTACGCCTATGAGCTGTTCAACAGCTGGGGGATCGGCTCTCAGGAACGGGACAACGGTATTCTGTTGGTGCTGGCCATCGGCGAGGGGGACGGGGATTACTATGCCCAGGCGGGGTCCGGGATCGACGGCTATTTCGACGGGGCGAAGCTCCAGGAGCTGCTGGATGAATATTTGGAGGAGGATTTTGCCGCTGGGGACTATGACAAAGGTGTGGAAAATTTCTTCGATGCGGTTGTAGATGAGATCGAGGATTACTACGAGGACTACCAGGAAAACGAACCCTACGGCGGCCATGAAACCGTGACGGACGGTAGGTATTCGGAACGGCGTTCCGGCTTGGGAAAGGCTGTTTCGGTGCTGGTTGCCGTCGGCCGGGTGGTTGTGGTGGCGGTAGTGATCCTGCTGGTTTTTAATTTGATTGGCCGGATGGGCCGAGGAGGCCGTGGCGGACCCGGAGGAGGCTCTGGTGGAGGCGGAGGCTTCTGGCAGGGCATGATGCTGGGCAGTATGATGAACCGGAGACGGAGCTATTGGAGGCCCCCGCCGCCTCCGCCTCCAGGAGGCTTTGGCGGGCCTGGGTTTGGAGGTCCCCATCCGCCTAGAGGCGGCTTCGGCGGATTCACTGGAGGAGGACGTTCCCATGGAGGAGGCGCTGGTCGAGGTGGCTTTGGCGGCGGTGGATTCCATGGTGGCGGTGGCAGTCGTGGCGGCGGAGCAGGAAGGAGATAACTTGCTCCTCAGTCTAGGATTTTTGAAGGCCGCCGCCCGGTCGGGCAGCTTTGCTGCCCAACCTCGGAAAGAAAGGGCCTGGAGAAATTTTCTCCAGGCCCTTTCTTTCCGGCAAAATCGAAGATTTTGCGGGGCGGCATGCAAAGTAACCTCACCTTTAACGCTTGGCCCAAAAGTACAGACCGTAAAGAATGAGAGAGAGCGAAATCAATGCGGCGGAGGCAGCCGCGCCAATAGAGATGGCCGTGTGGCGGAGCGGTCCGGCAATCATACTGATCACAATGGCAATCGCGTCTATCATAAGAAGAAATTTGTAAAGTTTGCGTTCCAAATCTGTCATGGAGTCCATTCCTTTCCCAAAAATTTATTCCGATAATATATTTGCCAGAACCGCGAACTGTTCCAGAGTAAGCTGCTCGGCACGGGCATTGGCAGGGGATCCTGCGGCCAACAGCGCCTCTTCCACCTGAGGTTTGGGGATCCCCAGAGCGGCAGAAATGGCGTTGGCGGCAGTTTTCCGGCGCTGAGAAAAGGCTCCCCGCGCTATTTGAAAGAGTGTGGGCTCATGGGATACGGCAACTGGGGGAGTGGGGAGCAGATCAAAACGAATGACAGCGGAGTCTACGTTGGGCGGGGGCAGAAAACTACCCCGGCTTACCTGAAATAATATCTTGGGACGGCTGCGATAGTGTACGCCGACACTGACTGCGCCACAAGCGCGTACGCCGGGGGGCGCGCATAGCCGTTGTGCTGCCTCTTTCTGCACCATAACCGTTATGGTGGAAAGAGGCAGCTGGCTTTCCAGCAGCGTCATGATTACCGGGGAGGTGATGTAATAGGGGAGATTGGCACAGACACAGATCTGTTCCCCGTCGAACTTCTCTTGAATCAGCCGGGATAGGTCCAGCTCCAGCACGTCACCCCAGATTACTTCCACATTACCGCAGCCGGATAGAGTTTCCTTTAGGACAGGGGTAAGCCGACGATCTAGCTCAATGGCGATGACTTTCGGCGCGATTTGCGCCAGTTCCCAGGTGAGCACCCCGATTCCCGGCCCGATCTCCAAAACCCCGGCGCAGTCCGCCGCGCCAGAGGCCGCCGCCATACGGGGGCATACGCTGGGATTGATTAAAAAATTCTGTCCCAATCCCTTAGAAAGCCGCAGCCCGTGCCGGGCCAGAAGCTCCCGGACCGCCGCCGGGTCGGATAAATGGCTCATGGGTTTCCTCCGCTCTCTGAATGGGTCCGGTATAGCTTTCGGACACCATCGTCGTAGATACAGGAGAACATGCCCTCCAAAGCGGCGGTGTCCACCTGGAAGGAACTCTCCTCAAAGTCGCTGACTAGCACATAGTCTACGCCGAATTGCAGGAAAAGATTCCGGTACTCCTCTGGCTGCTGGTACATCAACCGGCTGGCCTCCTCGTTGTGGTAGTATCCTAGGCCGTGGTAGAAGAGATAGGCAGAGGAGCCGCACACCACGTTCCGCCCGGAGAGGGACGCCACCTCGTTGTTGTGCCGCTGGTCCGTGAGGACGATGGCGTCCGGCGGAAGCTCCTCTTCTATGTACTGGCACAACCGCAAAGCGCCTTCCCCGAAAAGCTCGTAGCTTGCAACAGCCTCCCGCCCCATGGTGAGGACCGCCGAAACAGAGAAAAGAGATATGGCAGCAGTTGCTGTCCAGGCCTGGACCCGACGGGAGGCCTTTTTCATAAGCCGCTGGAGAATCCAGCACAGCCCGTCCCCGGCGGCACAGCAGAGGAACAGGTAGCCCACGTAGAGCAGCTTGTTGTTGTCGTAGTCATTGGGCTGGAACTCCACAAATTCCGCCAGAAACCAAATGGCCATCACCGGGCAGTACCGGGCGAAGTCCTCCTTTTTTGCCAGGAGGAGCCCAAGAAGCCCCAGCACAGCCGCAGCTCCCAGGTTCTTCAGATAGAACCACAGGTAATTGTCCGGCCCGGTAATCCAGCCAAAATGACCTCGAACCATTCCGCCGGCGCCTACCTGCCGGAAGGTCCAGGTAAAAAGCTGGGGCAAAGCCAGAAGGCAGGTGACAAGGAGCAAAGTCCTCCAGGTTTTTCCCAACCAAGGCCCCATTCCCCTGCGTACTCCTTGGACAGCGAGAACTAGGAGAAAGCCGGCCCACAAGCTAAAGGCAAAGACGACAAAAGTCAGCAGCCAGGGAGAATCCGCCTGTTCCGTGGAGGAGAGCCAGACCTTGAGTCCCGTCATGATCCCTAGGCCCAGGAGAATCAGGACCTTGCCGGTCTTGACGGCTATGGAACCCCGCCGGTGAAAATCCAGGAGCTCAGCCGTTAGCCAGGAGCCGCAGACCAATGCCAGGGCAAGGAAGGAGTGGGTGTGGATCATGGGCAGAGCCCCGGCCAGAAGCCCCGCGATGGGAAAGCACCGCCGGTCCTTTTGGAACACGCCCCGATACAGCAGGCAGAGAGTTGGGAACAGCACCGCCCAGCCGAACAGGGTGGCCCGCTGAGGGAGCATCATGTCTACCACCACGTTGACCCAGCGGATATTTTCTACGGTATAGTTGGTAGGCGTTTCATAGTATGCTGTAAAGATTCGGGTAAAATTCTCTGGCGGTCCCCCCAAAAACCAAAGGACACCCAGGCCGCCGTTAAAGAAGAACAGCGTCCAGGCCACAGCGGCCTGGGAACGGCCTCCAGTCATCCGGTGAAAGAAGAGCCAGCCCCCAAACAACACTTGAGCTCCCGCCAAGAACATGGGCAGGCAATAGGCCAGACGTAGGGGCGCGCCCAGCAGATAGAGGCTGGAGGAGATGCTGTCAGAGAGGAAGGGATAGGAGAGGCGCGTGCCGGGAAGCAGGGAGTAGTCTGGAGGAAAAGTACCCTGACGGGCCAGGCTGGTGATAAAGCTCAGGTGCATGGCCATGTCGCCAAAGGTGGCCTGGCTGCTAAACACCTTGCCCTCCTCCCAGCGAAAGGAGTGGAGGACCAGAAAGCAGAAGAACACCCAGAGGGCCCCCACGGCAAAGAGAAATTTATGCCGGAGAAAGGCCTTGGCGGACTCCTTGAGCCCAGCGAAGGGGGAGAGGGCGAGGCCCCGCTTTTTCGCCCAGAGGGCGCAGGCCAAAACCATTCCAGCCGCTAGGATCATGGCGGAGATCTGGGCGGCGAGAGTGAAGTCAAAAGCAAAAGCGGACAGTGCCGGAAGCCACTGCATACTTACGCTGCCCAGCACACTGCCCAAAAGCACCCGTGCTCCGGGAGATTCCCGGGACAGCAGGACGGCGGACAGGCAAAGGCCGCAGGCCTGGAAGAAGCAGATCATGGCCATAGCCATAACGCCGCCGGAAAAGGAACCGTACATGAAGCCACCCTCTATTTCTGCATGATATGGAATAGCACCATTTTACCATTTTTTTGAAAGAAAGTAAAGAGCGGTAGCGCGCCTACGGGGTTCCTCCCAAAAGCCCAGTTGCCTTTTGGGGCGGATTGTGCTAGAATATTCCCAATAAGGGAAGGGGGCGTTCTTATGAAAGCCATAGAGCGCAGGGACAAGACCAATTATTATCTGGATCTAGCCGAGGTAGTCTCTCAGCGATGCACCTGTCTGCGCCACCGCTACGGCGCGGTCATTGTCAAGGATGACGAGGTAATCTCTACCGGTTATGTGGGCGCGCCCCGGGGCCGCCAGAACTGTTCGGACCTGGGCTATTGCCTGCGGACAAAGTTGGGCATCCCCCGGGGAGAGCGCTATGAGCTGTGCCGTTCGGTTCACGCCGAGGCCAACGCGATTATCTCCGCGCCGCGCCGGGATATGATCGGCGCGACGTTGTACCTGACGGGCACCGAAGTGAATGAGGGCGGCTACATCAAGGACGCTGTCTGCTGCTCTATGTGTAAGCGGCTGGTGATCAATGCCGGGATTGAACAGGTGATTGTGCGGGACGACAAGGAGCATTTTCGGGTGATTCAGGTGCGGGATTGGGTGGAGGACGACGAGTCCTTGCGGGGAGTGCTGGGCTATTGAGCGGGGCGAGATACCGGGCGCTGGATTCCCTGAGAGGGCTTCTGGTGGTCAATATGGTGGCCTATCACGCGCTATATGATGTAGTGAATATTATAGGCGTGCCTATGGAGTGGTATACCGGCTGGCCGGGCTATGTGTGGCAGCAGAGTATTTGTTGGGGCTTCATCTTCCTGTCGGGTTTCTGCTTCCGGCTGTCCTCCCATCCAGTGCGCCACGGGCTCATCATTTTAGGGGCGGGGGTGCTGGTAAGCGCCGTCACGTATGCCGCCATGCCCTCGGAATTTATCCTCTTTGGGGTGTTATACCTTCTGGGACTGGCCGGATTGATCCAATGCGCGGTTTGGGCTTTGTGGAGCAAGCTGGATTGGCCGCCGTTTCCTGCGGGGCTGGGCTTTGCTCTGGCGCTGGGGGGATTTTTCCTCACCCGGAATGTGCCCCGGGGCAACTTAGGCTTCGAGGGATTGGCCCTTGTTCCCCTGCCGGAGCAGCTATACCAGTGGGACTGGCTGGCAGTGGCGGGCCTGCCTGGACCAGGCTTTTCCTCTTCTGACTATTTCCCTCTGATCCCCTGGTTTCTGTTGTATCTCTCCGGATATTTTCTATGGCGGATGCTCAGCCCCCGGCGGAACGTGATGAAGATGCTGAAGCCGGGGTTTGCCCCCCTGGCTTTTGTGGGCCGGCACAGCCTGCTGATTTACCTTTTGCACCAGCCGGTGCTCATGGGAATATTCCTGATTTTCCAGGCGCTGCCGGGCTAGAAGACGGAAACGCGGCTCCGCCTTCTGCCAGCGGCAGGACGCCAACGTAATTACATAGACGTGGAATTTTCTAGGGGTTGTTTGAAAATAAAGGGAATGACGGATTTTGGCCAGAAGTGGCCAATTTCAGGGAGAAAGCCGCAAGTTAATCTCCCTCGATTGACGAGGATTCTTGACGCGGAAAGTAGCCGCTTTCTGGACAGAAAGACGATGTTTTCGATTTTTCAAACAAGCCCTTGACAGGAGGATATAGTATGCCGGAATTTATTGCTTATCATGTGGTAACAGAACGGCCCATGAAGCTGGGCCAGCACATCCTGCTTGGCCAGGGCCACCATAACGGGGTCTATGCCCGGGTGATGGCCAAAATGGCCTTGGTGAAGGAGATCTATGCCCATCCGGATCGGTATGCGGGGGCTTCTTTAGAGCACCATACGGCGGTAGCCCTGCGGGAGCTGGCCATGGAGGAGGTGCGGCGGGAGAGTTTCCCCCAGTATCCCTCCCGGATGGCCTCCCTGTATGTGTCGGAAACCCTTCGGGAGGCAGAGGATTGGGCAGAGTTTTTCGCCGAAGGCTGCAAGCGGCCCACCTATCATATTGTGAAGTTGCGGGTGCGGGGAAATCTCTTCTCTGGCGACGCGTGTAACTGTTTCGATGGTTTGCCAGACCGGGAGCAAAATCTGGTTCTGGCTCGGAATTACTGGCAGAACGGCCCCAGCGGCGAGGGACGTCCGGTCAAAGAACTGTTGGTGGACGGGGACATCGAAGTGGCAGAGATTATCAGGGAAATCAACCGGAACCTGTGAAAAGCTGGTGGGTGCGCCCGGCAGGACCCTCTCAAAACCCAAAATGCAAAATATACTTTTGGGGGCGCGCACCGGGCGGAGTGCATTCCGCTGGCTTTCGGCACGCGGGGACGGCAGAAGGCGAGGGCTGGGGCGAAAAATCGCCAGCTGGAACCCATGCTTAGGGGGAGCTTTTTTCTCTTGGAAAAAGCTCCCCCTCTTGCAAGAGTTTTGCTTTGCAAAACACGGATAGTTAATCGAGCAGAGCGAGATTAACTATTATTCACCCCCGCAAAAAACGCGCTTCTCAGGAGTAAAAGACTTTGGAGGCAACGTCTCCAAACCTCTAGATTAAGGGGCTTTTTGAAACAAGTCCCTTAGGGCTTGTTTGAAAAATCGAAAACATCGTCTTTTTGCCCATAAGGGGCCACTTTCTGCGTTGGGAATCCTCGTCAATCACAAGATTGGCATAGTTAGCGTAGCTAACTATAGCGGTTCTCCTCCTTGAAATTGACAGAGTTGTGTTTACTCAACTCTTCTTCTAAGGCCAAAAATCCGTCATTTCCTCTATTTTCAAACAAGCCCTAATAATCTTCAAAAACTTTTGCGGCCGTCGCCGCCAGCCAGGTTCTCTTTTATCTCTTGATAAAAAACTCCTCGTACCACACCAGGAAGGTGTACACCGTCCACACCCTGCGGCTGTTGTCCGCCTTCCCCGCCCGGTGATCGTCCAGCAGTTGTAGGAGCTTCTCCGTGTGGAAAAATTCCTCCGCCTGGGGGCTCAGAAAGGCCTCCTTCACCTGGTTGTAGTATTTTTCCTCCTTTAGCCATACCCGTGTGGGCACCGGGAAGCCCAGCTTCCTCTTTCCGGCCCATTTCTCCGGCATCCGCCGCAGGGCCGCCTTGCGCATGGCGAATTTGGTGTTCTCTCCGTTCACCCGGTACTTGGTGGGAATTCGCCCCGCCAGGGCCATGACCTCCTTGTCCAGGAAAGGCACCCGCAACTCCAGGGAGTTGGCCATGCTCATCTTGTCCGCCTTCAGCAGAATGTCCCCAACCATCCACATGTTCAGGTCCACCATCTGCATCCGGGTCACCGGGTCCTTGCCCGCCACCATGTCGTAGTAGGGCTTCACCAGCTCCGCCGGGGATCTGGCGTCCGTAGGCCGCTTCAAAAGGGCCTTGCGCTCCTTCTCCGTGAACATGTAGGCGTTGCCGATGAACCTCTCCTCCAGCCGCTTGCCCCGGCGCACCAGGAAGTTCAGCCCCCGGTGGGCGGGGAGCATCCCGGCCAGTTTGCCAATGGCCCGGCGGATGGGGAAGGGAATCTTATCGTACCAGGCCATCTCAAGGGGCTCCTTGTAGATATTGTACCCGCCGAAGATCTCGTCCGCGCCCTCGCCGGAGAGAACCACCTTCAGGTGCTGGCTGGCGGTGTTGCACACAAAGTACAGGGCCACGGCGGAGGGGTCCGCCAGGGGCTCGTCCATGTGGTACTGGATCTTCGGGAAATTCCCCCAGAACTCCTCCGGACTGATCACCTTGCTGATGTTCTTCACCGGGATCAGCTCCGAGAGCTCCTTGGCGTAGCTGGTCTCGTTGTACTTCTCCCCGTTGTCAAAGCCCACGGTGAAGGTCTTGTCCACATGGGCGGAGCAGGCCACATAGCTGGAGTCCACCCCGGAGCTCAGGAAGGAGCCCACCTCCACGTCGCTGACCTTGTGGGCCTCCACGCTGTTATCAAATACCTTCTCGATCTCGTCCACCCAGTAGTCCAGGGGCTTGTCCTCCTCCGCACGGAACTCCGCGGCCCAGTAGCGGGTGATCTCCATGCTCCCGGCCTTGTAGAGGAAATAGTGGGCGGGGGGCAGCTTGTACACGTCCTGGAAGAAGGTTTCCGGCCCGGGGGAATACTGGAAGCTCAGGTAGCTCTCCAGGGCCCGCTGGTTGAGTTTTTTCTGAAAGGCGGGGTGGGGCAGGAAGCTCTTGATCTCCGAGCCGAAGAGCAGCTCGCCCCCCATTTTGGCGTAGTAGAGGGGCTTGATGCCAAAGAAGTCCCGGGCCCCGAAGAGCTCCCCCTTCTCTCTGTCCCAGATCACGAAGGCGAACATGCCCCGCAGCCGGTTCAGCAGCTCCGGTCCGTACTCCTCGTAGCCGTGGAGCACCACCTCGGAATCCGCCTGGGTCCGGAACAGGTGCCCGGCCTCCAAGAGGTCCCGGCGCAGGTCCCGGTAGTTGTAGATCTCCCCGTTAAAGACCAGCACCTTGCCGCCGTCCTCGTTCTCTATGGGTTGCCGCCCGCCTTCCAGGTCGATAATGGACAGCCGCCGGAAGCCCAGTGACATCCTGCCGTCCTGGTAATACTGGGCGTCGTCCGGCCCCCGGTGGGCGATGGCCTCTGTCATGGAGCGCAGGACCCCCTGGTCCGCGTCCCCCGTAAATCCTACAAATCCGCACATTTCCGCGTCCTCCTTCACAAACCGGGCCTTTTGCCCGTTAAAGACTAGTATATCACATTTTCCGGGAAAATGGTAGGTTTTTTTCGTAGGGGCGCGAGGAACGCGGGGGCTGTTGTTTTTTGGAGTAGTAGGAGGCCTTCGGGCGCACAGGTCGCGCCCTACGGCAAGGTCGTGGGCCTGCGCGGCCCACACCTGCGCCAAACTTTTTGAAAAAAGTTTGGATCAAAAACTTTTACCCTGGTTAGTTGAATGCGACAAAGCCAGCCAGGGTAAAAGTTTCGTCCACCTTTTCAAAGGTGGTGGAGGTTTGGAGGCAACGCCTCCAAGGTCTTGCCGGAATGCGCGTTTCTATACGCATGGAGGCCACACCGTATCACTCAAAAAAACTCTACTGCTCCAGCCCGTCCAGCTCCCGCAGGACCCTCTCGATCACGTACAGGGCTCGGATATAGGTGTGGCTGGCGTCGATTTTGGCGTTGGACTCGTTTCCGGAGCCCGTACCGGTCAGATCCAGCCGCCGGTATACCTCCTCTACAGCGGGCCGGGCCCAGGCGGGAACATCCTTCATCCGGGGATAGCGCCGCTCGTTGGCGTCATACACCTTCTGAGCCTCCTTGCGGGCCAGCTCAGCCACCTGTTCCTTTGTCATATTCGTCCACTCTCCTTTGCTGATGATCGCCGGGTAATCCCGGAAGGCTCGGTTCAGGTCGAACCGCTGGTTATTGATGATCCCGCTGTCACTATACTGCCACATGCCTGCCCCGGAGTAGTCCAGCTGGGAGTTCCACTGGGCTACCCACCGGTCAATATGGGCCAGCCGTGGGCTGTTCAGCCGGGTGCGCATCCATTCCAGGAAGGAGTAGATTCCGCAGTAATACCCCGCCTTCTGAAGCTCTCCGCAGTAGGTCAGGCAGTTGTCCACAATGGCCTCCCCGGCAGGGAGGGTGCTGTCCTCCACATCATACCAAACACCGTACAGGGGCTCGATCCCCCGCAGAAGCCGCAGGGTATGCCGGGCCTCGCTGAGGGCCATCTCCCGGTTTCGGGCGTAAGAGTACAGGTACACCCCAAAAGGGATCCCCGCCTGCCGGCACTTTTCCACATTGGCCCGGTACTGGGTATCATCCTGGCTGGAATAGTCGCTGCCATAGCCGCAGCGGATGATAATAAAGTCCACCTTTCCCCGCAGGGCGGCGATATTCACATCCCCGTTAAATTGGGAAATATCAATTCCCGAAGCCAGATAATCCGCCATAGCGCGCCTCCTTTCTAAACATAAAAGCCGCTATATTCTCAATTTAACCGGCTCCCCATTTCTTTTGCCTTTGCCGGTTGGAGCGGGCCTCTTTTTAGGCTATGCGAAAAGGGACGGAATCGTTCTTCGCACCCCGTGTGCTGGGCCTTGACTTTCCACAAAGCCTATGCTATAATGTGCCCAAAGCCTTGATGGAGACAGGCGGCGGGGTTCCCTGCGCTTCAGAGAGCCGGTGGGTGGTGTGAACCGGCGCGAATCCCCCGGCCGCATCCCTCCGAAGCCGCCAGCTGAACAGCGGTTGGCTCCGCGCCCCCCTGGGGATGCCGAAGCCTGTCCGCTCAGTAGGGGGAGCCGGGCGCCCGCCGTTACCGGGCAGCGTATCCGCCGCCGCGCGCGGGCACTGGGCCAGTGGCCCGATCTGGCCCTGGGCGCGTCCCAATATAAGGAAGGTACGTGAAAAATGGGTGGTATAGCGAAGTTTGCCTTCGCCCCGTTTTGGGGCGGGGCTTTTTTGATTTTCTGGAAAGGATGATGAGCATGAGCAAGTATGGGGAGGTTTCCGCGAATATGAACTTCGTGGAACGGGAAAAGGCCACGGAGCGCTTCTGGGCCGAGCACGGGATCTTTGAGAAGAGCGTGGAGGCCCGCCGGGGCGCGCCGGCCTACACCTTCTATGACGGCCCCCCCACCGCCAACGGCCAGCCCCATATCGGCCACCTGGAGACCCGGGCCTTCAAGGACCTGTTCCCCCGCTACCACACCATGAAGGGGGAGATGGTGCTGCGCAAGGCCGGCTGGGATACCCACGGCCTGCCGGTGGAGCTGGAGGTGGAGAAGCTGCTACACATCAGCGGCAAGGAGCAGATCGAGGACTACGGCATCGCCCCCTTCATCGAAAAATGCAAGGAGAGCGTGTGGAAGTACAAGGGCATGTGGGAGGACTTCTCCCATGCCGTGGGCTTCTGGGCCGACATGGAGAACCCCTACGTGACCTACGAAAACAGCTACATCGAGTCCGAGTGGTGGGCCTTAAAGCAGATCTGGGACAAGGGTCTGCTCTACAAGGGCTTCAAGATCGTGCCCTACTGCCCCCGCTGCGGCACGCCCCTCTCCTCCCACGAGGTGGCCCAGGGCTATAAGGACGTGAAGGAGCGCTCCGCCATCGCCCGGTTCAAGTGTAAAGGAGAGGACACTTACATCCTGGCCTGGACCACCACCCCCTGGACTTTGCCCTCCAACGTGGCCCTCTGCGTCAACGCGAAGGAGGAGTATGTGAAGGTGAAGCACTGTACAGAGTCTGGGGAGTTCACCTATTATCTGGCGGCCGCCCTGTGCGATACGGTGCTGGGAGAGGGGACCTATACCGTGCTGGAGACCTACAAGGGCGCGGACCTGGAGAACAAGGAGTACGAGCCCCTGTTCTCCTTCGTCAGCCCCAAGGAGCGGTGCTGGTACGTGGTCTGCGACGACTACGTCACCCTCACCGACGGCACCGGCGTGGTGCACATCGCCCCGGCCTTCGGCGAGGACGACGCCAAGGTGGGCCGGAAATACGGCCTGCCCCTGGTCCAGTTGGTGGACGGAAAGGGTCAGATGACGGCGGAGACCCAGTGGCCCGGCGTGTTCTGCAAGGATGCGGACAAGGAGATCCTCAAGGACCTGGAGGCCCGGGGCCTGCTGTTCTCCGCGCTCAAATTCGAGCACAGCTACCCCTTCTGCTGGCGCTGCGACACTCCCCTCATCTACTACGCCCGGGAGAGCTGGTATATCGAGATGACCAAGGTGAAGGACCAGCTCATCCGCAACAACAACACCGTCAACTGGCTGCCGGAGAGCATCGGCAAGGGCCGCTTCGGGGACTGGCTGGAGAACCTCCAAGACTGGGCCGTCAGCCGGAACCGTTACTGGGGCACGCCCCTGAACATCTGGGAGTGCGAGTGCGGCCACCGCCACGCCGTGGGCAGCATTGCCGAGCTTCGGGAGATGTCCCCCAACTGTCCGGAGGACATCGAGCTCCACCGGCCCTTTGTGGACCAGGTGACCATCACCTGCCCCCACTGCGGCAAGCAGATGCGCCGGGTGCCCGAGGTGATCGACTGCTGGTTCGACAGCGGAGCCATGCCCTTCGCCCAGTACCACTACCCCTTCGAGAACAAGGCCCTCTTTGAGAGCCAGTTCCCGGCGGACTTCATCAGCGAGGCGGTGGACCAGACCCGTGGCTGGTTCTACACCCTGCTTGCCATCTCCACTCTGCTCTTCGACAAGGCCCCCTATAAAAACGTGTTGGTGATGGGCCTGGTGCAGGACGAGGACGGCAAGAAGATGAGCAAGTCCAAGGGCAACGCCGTGGAGCCCATGGAGGCGCTGGGGGCCTTTGGTGCGGACAGCCTGCGGTGGTTCTTCTACACCTGTTCCGCCCCCTGGCTGCCCAAGAATTTCAGCAAAAAGACCGTGGTGGAGGGCCAGAAGAAGTTCTTCTCCACCCTGTGGAATACCTACGCCTTCTTCGTGCTCTATGGGAATATCGATGAATTCGACCCCACAAAGCACAGGCTGGAGGACTGTGCCCTCACCGTCATGGACCGGTGGCTGCTCTCCCGCCTGAACAGCACTGTAAAGGAGGTTGACTTCCAACTTTCCCAGTACCACGTGCCGGAGACCGCCCGGGCCCTGCTGGACTTTGTGGACGAGCTCTCCAACTGGTACGTGCGCCGGAGTCGGGAGCGGTTCTGGGTGCAGGGGGAGGCCGGGGATAAGACCGCCGCCTACATGACCCTGTACACCGCCCTGGTGACCACCGCGAAGCTGCTGGCCCCCCTGGCCCCCTTTATGAGCGAGGAGGTCTACCGCAATCTGGTGTGCTCCGTGGACGCCTCCGCCCCGGAGAGCGTGCATCTGTGCGCGTATCCTGTGTGCAATGAGAGCTGGATCGACCAGAAGCTGGAGGCGGATATGGACGAGGTGCTGAAAATTGTGGGCCTGGGCCGCGCAGCCCGGAATCTGGCCAATATCAAGAACCGCCAGCCTCTCTCCCGCCTGTGCACAGACGCGGACGCCGGCCTTGGGGAGCTCTATCAGGATATCATCCGCCAGGAGCTGAATGTAAAGGTCATCGACTTTCTCAGCGATATGTCGGACTTTACGGCCTATACCTTTAAGCCCCAGCTCCGGTTGCTGGGCCAGAAATATGGCAAGCAGATCGGGGCCATCCGGCAGGCCCTGCAGCAGCTGGACGGCGCCGCAGCCAAAAAGGAGCTGGACAGTACCAGCGCTTTACACCTGCCCTTGGCCGATGGGGCCATCGACCTGAGCCCGGAGGAGCTGCTCGTCGAGACCGCCCAGAAGGAGGGCTACACCTCTCTATCCGACCGGGGCCTGACCGTAGTGCTGGATACCACCCTCACCGAGGCGCTGATCGAGGAGGGCTTCGTGCGGGAGATTGTGTCGAAGCTCCAGTCCATGCGCAAGGACGCGGGCTTCCATGTCACCGACCACATCCGGGTATACCACCAAGGCAGCCCCAAAGTGGAGGAGATCTTCCGGAAAAATGAGGGCGAAATCCTTGCCGGTGTGCTGGGAGAGAGCTGCCGTTATGGAGAGCTCTCCGGTTATCAAGCCACCTGGGACGTAAACGGTCAGGAGACTACTCTGGGCGTGGAGAAAGTGTAAAGAGAAATTTTAAGCCGCAATGATTTTATGATAGGCAAACTCATTAGGCATTAAAAAATAAGCTCCCGGTTTTCCGGGAGCTTATTTTTTAATGCCACGTTGCGTACAAACGCAGCGCATTCTAAGAGCTTATCCCCAAATCAGGCGTGTGCAGATTGCCAAGCGGATATTTCGTCAGAACCGGTAGATTGAGCGCCGTCAATCCCGCGATTGGCAAGGAAAATCGACTGATTATGGCGGAAAATTCACTGACAGGCTGTGCGCGGATCATTTCGGGATAAGTTCTGAATATGGTCGAAGTGCGGAGACTCGAACTCCGTGCCTCTTGGTCCCAAACCAAGCGCTCTACCGGGTGAGCTACACCTCGAAGGATTTCAAATCTATTATAATAGAAATGCTCCGAGGTGTCAATAGAAATTTACCCGGACCATGCAGGCGAAATTATTTCAAAACCTGCGGCGCCGTATGCTCCTTGACATAGGGCTTCCAGGGCGGCAGGCCGGGGCCGTTGGGATCCAGGTTTTTGGCAAAATTGGCCCAATAGCCGGAGAGAATTTTCATAAGCGCATAGTCCCTGTCCTCCCAGGGCCGCCAGCACCGGTCCAGCGTCTGGAAAATGTACCACAGCTCTCCCGAGTGAAAAGCTCCCGCCTGATCGCCGGGCAGCTTGCGGTCAAAGAAGTAGAAGTACGAGGGCTGGCGCCCCAGCTTCAGCTGATTTTCACACCAGCGGGCCCCGCTCTCCTGAAGCAGCGATTCACCCCCGATGTCGTCTCCCAGAGAACCGATCATATAGGCCACATCGTGGATCTCTCCCTTCTCGGCCAGGGCATCGGTGGTATCTCCCAGCAACCAGCCGTCCACATGAGGTGTCCAACAGAGGCCCTCCCCCTGGCCCACAGTATAGGCCGCGTCCCGCAGCTGTTCGGCGGGCACTTTCCGCAGCTCTTCCAGGGTGGAGGCGTGCAGATGGTCCATGAGCTTCTGGCAGACAGAGCAGATCTGCTCCTTGGAGGCGGTGGTCCCCAGGGCACGGATGCCACCCCCGCTTTGGAGAATCGCGCCCCGGAGCATTCCCTTTGACAGAGGGGAGGACACGATGGTCTGTACGCTCATGCATCCGGCGGACTGGCCGAAGATAGTGATCTTATCCGGGTCGCCGCCGAAATTCCCGATGTTCTCCCGCACCCACCACAGGGCGAAAATCTGGTCCAGGATGCCGTAGTTGCCGGAGACACCCTCCGGGTTCTCCTTTTCCAGCTCTGGATGGGCGAAAAAGCCGAACACGTTTACCCGGTAGTTGATGGTGACCAGGATTACTCCGTCCTTGGCAAAGCCTTCGCCGTCGAACTCCTTTTCGCTGCCGGAGCCGTGCATGAAAGCCCCGCCGTGGATCCAGAACAGCACAGGCAACTTGGAGTCCGGTCCAGCGGTTTCCGGGGTCCAGATGTTCAGGTAGAGGCAGTCCTCGCTGAGGGCGGGCAAAGGTACGTCGTAGAACTCTTTGCCGTAGAAGGGGTCGGCGGAGAGGTCCGCCTGAGGGCAGGAATCGCCGAATTCTTTGCAGGAAAGGGTTCCCGCCCAAGGCTCGTGCTCCTGGGGCCGGCGGAAGCGAAGGTCTCCCACCGGGGGCTGGGCGTAGGGGATCCCCCTGAAGATAATAGTCTGGCCATCGGCGGATTTCAGACCCTCCACGGCCCCCTGCTTGGTTTGAACAATGGTTTGCATAACGGTTTCCTCCTGTGTGATTTTTGGGTTATTCTTCAGAGCCGCCGGCGGGATTCTCCGGGGCTTCCTGGATGCAGTCCTCAATATACTGGGCCACGACAGCCTTGTAGCACTCCGGGCGGTAGTCCATGGCCCGAACAAAGTCCAGCATCTCCCTCTTGGCCACCCACTGAACGCCGATCACCTCGTTCTTTTGCAGGGTGAGGCTGTTCTCGTCCAGATTGGCTCGGACAAAATAGAGATCCGTGAGCATCTGGGCGTCTTTTTCCACCCAGCGGTAGATCTTCACAAAATCTTCCTGAGACAGGTCTACCCTCAATTCTTCCCGCATTTCCCGCAGAGCGCACTCAAAGCTGCTCTCCCCCGCCAGGGCGTGGCCCATATGGGTTTCCCATTGGCCGGGGAGGAATTTCTTGTTCTCCGACCGCTTTTGCAGCAGGAACCTGCCCTGGCTGTCATACAGGAACACATGAACTCCCAGGGTGAACCCGTCTCCTTTATCCGTTCCTCGCTCTACTGTACGGCCGGTAAACTTTCCGTCCCGGGTGAAAAGATCCATCAGCTCCGGCCCTTCCTGGGCTTCCGGCCCCTCCAGGGCGATGGGCTCCAAAAGGCCGGGCAGGCGTTCCCGGGGAGAGCGCTCCTCCTTCTTTTCCTTTATGTCCGGCGAAGAAAGCTCCCTCTCCTTGAGCCGGGGAATGAACCGGGGGGCGAATTTCCCCGTGCCCCGGCCCATAATGTAGATCATGCCAATCACCGAAAATACCGCCGCGCCAATGAAGTTTACCAGAAGGTCCTTCATGGTGTCGTTAAGGCCGATGTCCAGATAGCCGGGCCACTCCTGGCCGTTCACCACCACGCTCTCAATGGGGATGCGCACTGGGGAGTTCCTGCCCTCCGGGTTCAGGCTGACGGTGTTTACCATGCTGACCCAGGTGTCCTTCTGCATGTCCATCTGGAAGAAGGTGTCCATGCCATACTCGAAAAACTCCCATAGCACGCCGATGGTCATGGAGAAGCAGAAAGCCACCACCGCCACGAACACCGGGGACAGCCGCACCTTGAACCGCCGAGAGCGGTTGAGGATGTCCACCATGGCGATGCCGATGGCGGCCATCAGAAATCCGTTGATGGTGTGGAGCATGGTGTCCCAGAAGGGGTAGGTCAAGTAGTATTCCTGGATTTCCCCCAGAATCTCCGCCGAAAAAATAAACAGCAGGATGATGACCTCCAGGGTGTTAGGCACATCGATGTGCAGGCGGCGTTCCACAAAGCTGGGGATCAGGAACAGCACCAGTGTCAGAGAGCAGAGGAACACATCGTAATAGTCCTGGTTCAGCAGCTGCAGGATCAACACCGCCACCACCAGAGCCCGCAGCACCACATAGACGGTGAACAGCACAGGGTGGGCCTTGATCTCCAGCTTGGCCTTTTGCAGGTCCTCTCCGCGCCGGAGCCGGCGCTCTTCTTTTGAGAGTTTTTGTTTCCTTTTTGCCATAGGGGTTCTCCTTACAAAAGCAGTCCCCAGAGCGGGGACTGCGGGAAGTTATTGTAAATTTTCGACGATATCCGCGGCCTTTTCCAGCCAGTCGCCTCCGAAGAGCTCGATGATACCCCTGTCGCAGGCGGAGGCCAAGGTGGGGTCAATGGGCAGCTTGCCCAGCACGGGCAGGGCGTATTTTGCGGCCACTTCGTCGATGTGGCTTTCCCCAAAGACGCTGATGCGCTTGCCGCAGTCCGGGCACTGGACGTAGCTCATGTTTTCCACCAGCCCCAGTACGGGGATATTCATCAGCTTTGCCATCTCCACGGCCTTGGAGACGATCATGCTCACCAGCTCCTGGGGGGAGGTGACGATGATGATGCCGCCAAGGGGCAGGGACTGGAACACCGTCAGGGGCGCGTCGCCGGTGCCGGGGGGCATGTCCACAAACATGTAGTCCACGTCGCCCCAGACCACATCAGTCCAGAACTGCTTGATGGCTCCGGCAATTACCGGGCCCCGCCAGACCACCGGGGCGGTCTCCTCCTCCAGCAGCAGGTTGATGCTCATCACCTTGATGCCGGTTTTGGTCTCCCGGGGGTAGAGGCCGTTTTTGTCGGCCATGGCCATGCCCTTGAGCCCGAAGCATTTGGGGATGCTGGGGCCGGTGATGTCCGCGTCCAGGACCGCCACGGCGTTTTCCCGGCGGCGCAGAGTGGTGGCCAGCATGGAGGTCACCAGGGACTTGCCCACGCCCCCCTTGCCGCTGACCACGCCGATCACCTTTTTCACCTGGCTCAGGTCGTTGAGTTTTTCGATCATGCTCTCTGGGTTCTGCCGGGAGGGACAGTCCGCCCCGCAGCTAGAGCAGTCGTGCGTGCAGTTTTCCATATCGGTCATTGCTGATTTCTCCTTTCTTAAGACCTTGGGGACGCTGTCCCCAAGCCCCTGCCAGGGGCCTAGACGCCTGAGACTTGGCTTCGCCAAGTCTTTGACCGCGCAATGTCACTCCTCATTTCATTCGTCGTGAACGTTTTGCGTTTTTTGCCAAGCTAACCTAACAACCGTAAAAGTTTCGTCAACCTTTTCAAAGGTTGCGGTGGTTTGGAGGCAGCGCCTCCAAGGTCTTATCCCTTGACCTTAACACCTGAGAAAACAACGCAGGAGGGTAGCATAAACGTCCCGGTGGGACGTTTTGCGTAGGGGACCCTCGTCGGGGGTCCCCTATCTCGACTGCGGAGCAGGCGAGACAAAGCCCCTGGAAACCGGAACCAGCCCTCAGTTGGGGGGATCCAGGCGACGCCACAGGGAAAGCCTGAGAGGGCTGTTTCGCCCTTTTCGCGCGCGTGCGGCGCGCGGACCCTATTTCCGCTACTCCTGAATGCCGTGGAGCTTCTTGTAGTCGGCAATCAGGCCGTCCAGCACGCTCTGGGCGTACTCCTTGGCAGCTTTTTCCAGATCCTCCCCTTTGGGAACACCGCCCACAGGGGCCAGCGCCCAAGGATCGTTCAGCGCTACCCGGCCGCCCCGGAGCAGGGCCTCCTCCTGGCGGAAAGCCATATCCCGCTGGGCCTGGGGCAGGTCCCCACGGAAATAAGGGGAGCCGGAATACCGGTATTTTTCCACCAGATGGTTGTGGGGGTTGGGGAAGCGGAGGTTCTCCTGATGGCCCTCCTGGTAATAGTCCTCCACGGTGGTCCGCAGTGTTTCGAGTTGGTTCACAAGCCCTTCCATATAAGATCGGGCGTAAATACTGCCGTCCGGGTCCACTGTGGCGTTCCAGTTCACTTCCAGCTGATGGCTCTGCCGCCACTCCCGCACCTGGGCCATGAGGGCGTCCTTATTGGGGCCCTCCAAGAGGGTCTCCAGCTGGGAGAACCGGTCCTCCGGCGGTTGGGCCTCCCGGGACGCCCTGGCTTCCGGAGAGATCTCCACCCGGTCAGCGACGGAAGGCATTTCCTGGGGCCTGGCCTGGAATTTCGTCCATGCGCCGGGCTTCATAAGCGAGATATAGTTTGCACTGGTTTCAATCTTCATATCCATTTCGGGGAATCCCTTCTTTTCCAAAATTAGACCGCGAAAAACAGGTCCTTTTATAAATATCGGCGGTTTTTCTGGAAAGTTTAGGACAGATAGGACAATTCCAGCCGGTCCGCGTCCAGCTGGGCCCTGCGGCCGATGGGCAGGATGGCGTGGTTCTCCCCGTGGCCGAAGTCGTCGCAGTAGACCACCGGGATGCCGTGGCGCTCCCCCAGCAGCTTCAGCCGGGCGTAGAGGTTGGGGCAGGGATGGTCCGCGTAGTTGCCGAAGATCACCCCGGTGACGGAGCTCATGAACTCGCTCTGTTCGATGTACCCCAGCATGGCGCTGACGTGATCCTCTCCGCCGAACATCTCGTGGTCCTCCAGAAACAGGATATGGGGTTCCCGAAGGTCCACCGGGAAGTGTTTTGTGCCCAGCAGCAGGGCGAAATTCATGGTGTAGCCGCCGGTGAGCACTCCCTCCGCTGTGCCGGGATTCAGGCAGAGCCAGGGGGAATTCTTCTCGTGGACCGCCATCCTGCCGCCCAGGATATGCCCCTCAAAGTGGCGGCGGTTGTAGTCCGTCCAGCCGGTGAAAACGGTGGGATTCTGGCCGTAATAGGTCTCTAGACCCGTCGTGGCCCAAACGGCGTTCAGGATGGTGGTGCCGTCGCTGTAGCTGCAGATCCGCTTGGGATTCCGCCGGAACAGCTCGAAGTCCAGATAGGGCGGCATCTCCGGGGCCCCCTCACCCCCGCCGAAGAGGATGCAGTCCACGGAGGGGTCCGCCGCCAACTGGTTCAGGTCGGCCCCCCGCTCCTGGTCCGAGGCCAGATAGCCCCAGGTGGTTTTGTACAGGTTGTCCGCCTGGACCACCCGGAAGCCCTCTTTCTCCATGGACTGGATGATGTTTTTGTACTCCCAGCTCCGGGGGACCTCCTGACCGGGCGCGGCCTCGTAGAGGGGAATGTGGCTGGGAGAGCATAGGCCAATGGCCCCGTTTCGGGGCAGAGCTTTCGCACGCATAAGAGCCTCCTTTCAGGTCGTGGGGCGCTGCCCTACACCCCGCCAGGGGCCTAGACGCCTGAGACTTGGCTTCGCCAAGTCTTTGACCGCGCAATGTCACTCCTCATTGCATTCGTCGTGAACGTTTTGCGTTTTTTGCCAAGCTAACCAGGGTAAAAGTTTCGTCGTCTCACCTGTCGGTTCGGTCGGGTCGGTCTCCACCGGAGACCAGCGCCCTTTTCAAAGGTTGCGGTGGTTTGGAGGCAGAGCCTCCAAGGTCTTGCCCTTGACCTTAAACTCCTGAGAAGCGCATTTTTTGAAGTGGTGAATAATAGTTAATGCTCGCTTCGCTCGATTAACTATCCGAGTTTTGCGAAGCAAAACTCTTGCAAGAGGGGACAGAGAGTTCATCTTGTGAAACAAGATGAACTCTTTTGCAACTGAGAAAAAAGTCCCCTGGAAACCGGAACCGGCTGTCCCTCGCCGGAGGGCCCAAAAATCTCCCCGCCCGAATCAGCCCGGCGGCAGTTGGGCTTCGGGCGGCGCGGCCTCCAGCTCGAACCAGAAAGTGCTGCCCTTGCCCACTTGGCTGATGACCCCGTAGGCCCCGCCGTGCATATCCAGCACGTTCTTCACGATGGACAGCCCCAGCCCAGTGCCCACCTGGGTTCGGCGGTGCTCCCGGTCCACCTTGTAGTACCGGTCCCAGATGTCCTGGAGCTTGTCCGCCGGGATGCCCTCGCCCGTGTCCGTGACAAAGACGCGCACCCGGCCCTCCCGCAGCTCCTGGCGCAGGGAGACGGTCTTGTCCTCCCCGGCGTAGTTCACCGCGTTGTTCACCAGATTGTACACCACCTGGGAGATCTTCAGCTGGTCCGCCACCACATACACGTCCTCCTCCGCCTGGAAGGGGAAGCTGTAGTCCGCCAGCCGGTCGTAGCGGGAGAGGATCTCCCGGATGCTCTCTGTCAGGTTGAAGCGGGCGGTCTCCAGCTGGATCACTCCGGCCTGGAGCCGGGACAGGTCCAGCAGGTCGTTCACCAGGTCGTTCAGCCTGCCTGCCTCGTCAATAATGGTCTGCACGTTCTCCGGGGTGTTCTCCCCCGGCAGGTCCCGCATCACCTCCGCGTAGCCCTTAATCATGGTGAGGGGCGTGCGCAGGTCGTGGGAGACGTTGGCCAGCAGCTCCCGGCGAAGGCTGTCGGTTTTGGAGAGCTCCCCGGCGGCGAAGTTCAGGGTCTGGGCCAGCTCGCTGACCTCTTTGGCTCCCCGCTGGGCGAAGCGCACGGAATAGTCCCCCTGGCCTAGGCGCTTGGCGGATTCGTTGATCTCCGTCAGGGGCCGGGCGATCCGCCGGGGAATATAGGCCGCCAGCACCGCCCCCAGGGGCAGAAGCACCAGCGTCAGGCAGATGAGCTGGACCAGCAGGGTCTCCACCGTGGAGTTCAGGGGGGTGATCTCCGCCTCCACCACCACCATGCGGTAGTTGTTCTGAGGGGTGCGCAGAGTGACGGCATAGAGCAGAATCTGGGAGCCGTCCTGGATGGGGGTGCGGGACTGGAAGATCCGGGAGTACTCCCCGCCCAGCAGGTTCACCTGCTCGAAAAACTGCACTCTTTCCTGCCGGGAGAGGCTGTAGATCATGCTCTCCCGAAAGAGGTACTGGTAGCCGATAAGGGTTTTCCCCAGCTCGTCCCCCACGTAGAGACTTACCCCCGTGCGGGCGCAAAGCTCATGGGCGGTGGAGGCCAGATTGTCGCCGTCCAGCTGGCGGACCACGGCGGCGGAGATCTTTTTGGCCTCAGAGGTTTTTATGCCTCGATAGAAGGGCCGGAGAAGGAAAATCTGGAAGATCCACAGCAAGGTCACCGTCACCAGGGCGAAGATGCCGAAGCCCAGGGCCATCTGCCAGCGCACTCCCATGGGCGTTCGCTTCCGAACAGCCATAGGAATGCGCTTCCGTTCCCCTGCGGGGGCGCGCTTTTTCCTCATTTTCGGCCATTCCTTTCCCACAGCACCCGGGCCACAGCCAGTCCGGCGTTGGCCCAGAAGCCCGCGATTCCAAGGCCGGCAAACACATAGACCAGGGCCAGGTTTTCCAGCCCGTGCCGAGTAAGGATCAAAACGCCCAGAACAATCACGCTGACAATGGTGACGCTCAAAGCCGCGATCTGTCCCCAGAAGAGTTTTCGTCTCAAGACACGCCCTCCTTTCGGTCCCCCTCGAACCGGTAGCCCACCCCCCGCAGTGTGACGATGTATTTGCTGTAGGGACCCAGGCGGCGGCGGAGGAGCTTGATATGAGTGTCCAGAGTGCGGTCGTCCCCGTAGAAGTCATAGCCCCACACATTGGTGAGAAGCATCTCCCGGGTGAGGGCCAGCCCCTTGTTCTTTATTAGATAAGAGAGAAGATCGTATTCCTTGGGGGAGAGATCCACTCTTTGGCCGTCCACCGTGACCACCCGGGCGCTGAAGTCCACCGTGAGCCCCCCGAAGCTCTCCGTCTGCCGGGGCTGGCCCCCAGCCGCCGGGCGCACCCGGTTCATAATGGCATTTACCCGGAGCATCAGCTCTTTGGGGGAGAAGGGCTTTACTACATAGTCGTCCACGCCCACCTCGAAGCCGTGGATCTTGTCATACTCCTCCCCTCGGGCGGAGAGCATGAGAATGGGGGTCTGGCAGGTCTTTTTGATTTCTGCAGCGGCGGAGAAGCCGTCCAGCTCGGGCATCATCACGTCCATGACGATCAGGTCGAAAGCGTCGGGGCTTTTGCGGCAGAGCTCCACCGCCTGCATCCCGTTTTCCGCCTCTGTAACCTGGTGCCCCTCAAATTCCGCGTATTTGCGGATGAGCGCCCGGATTTTCTCCTCGTCGTCCACAACCAGAAGCCGGTACAAGGCACTCACTCCTCGGGGACCAGACGCCGCTGGCACTCCAGATACTTCTCTCTAGTTTTCTCCACCACCTCCGCCGGCAGCTCCGGGGGAGGCGTTTTGCCGTCCAGGCCGTTCTGGGTCAGCCAGTCCCGGAGATACTGCTTGTCGAAGCTCTCGGGGGATACGCCCACCTGATAGGCGTCCCGGCTCCAGAAGCGGCTACTGTCCGGGGTGAGGACCTCGTCGGCTACCACCAGTCTGTCATTCTCGTCCAGGCCGAACTCGAACTTGGTGTCCGCGATGATGATGCCCCGGTCGTAGGCGTAGTCGTAGCACCGCTGGTAGAGGGCCAGGGAGGCGTCCCAGGTCTTCCGGGCCAGCTCCGTCCCCAGCTTCTCCGCCATATACTGGAAGGAGACGTTCACATCGTGGCCCTCCTCGGCCTTGATGGAGGGGGTGAGGATGAGCTCGGGGAGCTTCTCGGCCTGCTTCATGCCCTCGGGGAGCTTCATGCCGCAGTAGCCGCCGGTTTTCTGGTATTCCTTCCACATGGAGCCGAAGAGATACCTCCGCACGATGAACTCGAAGGGGAGCATCCGCAGCTTTTTCACCAGGATGGTCCGGCCCTCAAACTCCGGCCCCTGGAGCTCCGCCGGCATCTGGGAGAGGTCCTCGGAGATCATGTGGTTGGGGACGATATCCTGGGTGTAGGAGAACCAGAAGGAGGAGAGCCGGTTCAGCACCTGGCCCTTCTGGGGAATGGGGGTGGGGAGGATGACGTCGAAGGCAGAGATCCGGTCCGTGGTGACAATGGCCAGCCGGTCCTCTGAGACGCTATAGATTTCTCGGACCTTGCCGCTGATGATTTTTTCCATGATGAGCCGCCCTTTCAAAGATAGAATTTGATACTGAATACAGTATATCCCAAGCGGCGGGATTTTGCAATAGGCAGCCGAGGAGCGACAAAAATCAGTGTTTTGGGGACGATGTTTTGGCCTCTGGCAGTTTAGGGGGTTTCTCACCTGCCGGTTCGGTCGGTTCGCAGCTTGTCTGCCACTGGCAGACGCTCACCCCACACCCGCGCCAGCTTAAGACCAGCTGGACCGGTCGATGCTGTTTACTGTAGCATTTCAAGCTAACCAGGGTAAAAGTTTCGTCCACCTTTTCAAAGGTGGCAGGGGACGGGGGACGGAGTCCCCAGCCGCCGGAGGCCTCCTACTACTTCAAAAAAAACACGCTTTACTCCCTTGACAAGCCCCTCAATCTGTGATAACATGAAGCTGGCTTCACGAGAAGTTAACTTCACAAAAAGAGGGGCGGGGCCTATCAAAACCAAGGTGCGGGAAATGCGGACCCAGGCGGGGCTGACCCAGCAGCAGCTGGCGGAGATGGTCCGGGTATCCGCCAGGACCATCATCTCCATCGAGAAGGAGCAGTATAGCCCTTCGCTGATGCTGGCCTACCGGCTGGCCCGTGTGTTCGGCTCCACCGTGGAGGACCTGTGCTGCCTGGAGGAAAACCGGAAAAAGGAGGATGAGAACTATGAAAGGCTTTCAAAATAGGACGTATGCGGAGAAGCTCCGGCTGCGGATCTGGGGGCTCTGGGGACTCCTGCTGGCGCTGGTGGCCCTGATGGTGGTAGTGGGCGTCACCGGCGGCGCGGACTCCCGGTATATGACGCCCCTGGCCTCCAACGTGTCCCGGCTGGTCATCTTTGGGGGGATGGGGCTGGCGGTGGCCCGGATCGTCCACAATAAGCGCCTGCTAGCGGACGGAATCCGCCGCAGGGAGCAGATGGACCGGGAGCTGGAGGAGCGGCGGCAGTACCTTCACGACAAGAGCGGCGGCGTGGTGCTGGACATCCTCCTGGTGCTGCTGCTCTTTCTGAACGCCGGGGCGGCCGCCTACAATATGCCGGCGTTCTACACGGCCTTTGCCGTGCTGGTGACAGCGGTCTGCCTGAAGGCCGGCGCCTACTGGATTTATAGCCGCCGGTAGGGGAGCAACAGGCAGTTGCTTTTCTTTTCCCCCGGGCCGGTGTATAATAGGGGCGAAACCAAAGACAGCGTCCGGCGCGGCCGGGAAAGGAGCAAAAACATGGAAGCAAAAGAAGTCATTTTGGAGCTGAGAAATAGAGCGGGCCTGTCCCAGGACGAGCTGGCGGAAAAGGTGTTTGTCACCCGGCAGGCGGTGAGCCGCTGGGAAAACGGGGATACCGTCCCCAATCCCGAAACATTGAAGCTGCTCTCTCGAGTGTTCGATGTGTCCATCAACACCCTGCTGGGCTCGCCCCGGCAGCTGGTCTGCCAGTGCTGCGGGATGCCCCTGGAGGACGGGACCACCAGCCGGGAGCCGGACGGCAGCTTTAACGAGGAATACTGCAAGTGGTGCTACACAGACGGCGCCTTTGTCTACAGCTCCATGGACCAGCTGCTGGAGTTTCTCACGGATCACATGTCCAACGAGAACTTCCCGCCGGAGCAGGCGCGGGAATATTTCAGCAAAGAGCTGCCCAAGCTCCGGCACTGGGCCGCGAAATAGAACCACGTTAATTATAGCAGAGCAGTTCATCCTTTTGGGTGGGCTGCTTTCCGCGTTTCCGGAGGTTTTTGAGAAAATCCAATCTTTTATTGTTGCACAAACGGAAGTTTTGCGGTAAAATGAATTTGTGAATTTTTTTTGAAGGAATCAGGGCGGGCGCCTTCCCCTCCCGTCCAAGAAAGGATTGTGACTATCATGGAGCAATTTCCCAAGCGCCCCTTCAGGACCCATGGCGGCGCGCCGGTGCCCCACCACAAGAACACCTGGCAGGCTGAGAGCCAGGTGATGCCGCCCCCTCAGAGGGTGATTCTGCCCATGCAGCAGCATATCGGCGCACCGTGCAAGCCCACGGTGAAGAAGGGCGACCACGTCTACCTGGGCCAGGTGGTGGGCGACAGCGAGGCCTACGTGAGTGCGCCGGTCCACGCCACGGTTTCCGGTACGGTGGCGGAGATCCGGAACGTCATGCTCACCGGCGGGGCCCCCGTGGAGGCCGTGGTGATCGACTCGGACGGCCTGATGGAGCCGGATCCGGCCATTGCCCCCCCGGCGGAGATCAAAGACAAAAAAGCCCTGGCGGACGCGGCCCGAGCGGCGGGGCTGGTGGGCCTGGGTGGCGCGGGCTTCCCGGCCCATGTGAAGCTCAACGTGCCCGAGGGTAAAAGCATCGACACCCTGATCATCAACGTGGCCGAGTGTGAGCCCTATGTTACCGCAGACCACCGGGAGGCCCTGGAAAACGGCAAAAACGTGCTGGACGGCATCTACAAGGTGAAAGAGATTCTGGACGTGCACCGGGTGCTCATCGCTGTGGAGGACAACAAGCCCGACGTGATCCAGAAGCTCACAGAGATCGCGGACAACCCCCAGATGGACCCTCGGGACGAGGTGCGGGTGCTGGCCCTTCGGAGCCGCTACCCCCAGGGGGCGGAGAAGGTGCTGGTGCAGGCCTGCACCGGCCGGAAGGTCCCCGCGGGAGGCCTGCCCGCCGACGTGGGGTGCCTGGTGATGAACATCGCCTCGGTGTCCTTCCTGGCCAGCTACATGCGCACGGGGATGCCCTTGACCAAGAAGCGGGTCACCATTGACGGCTCGGCGGTGAAGAACCCCCAGAACGTGATCGTGCCCATCGGCACCCCCATCAAGGACGTGATGGAATTCTGCGGGGGGTACAAATCAGAGCCCAAGAAGATGCTCATGGGCGGACCCATGATGGGCATTGCCATTGTGGGGGATGAGCTGCCCATTCTCAAGCAGAACAACGCCATTCTGGCCTTTGACGAGAAGGAGGCCAAGCTCTACGAGACCACGGACTGCATCCGTTGCGGCCGGTGCGTGGCGGCCTGCCCCATGAACCTGATGCCCACCAAGCTGGAGAAGGCCGCCCAGAAGAAGGACGTGGAGGCCCTTCTGGAGTTGGACGTGATGACCTGCATGGAGTGCGGCTGCTGCGCCTTCTCCTGCCCGGCGGGAAGAAGGCTGGTGCAGAGCATCCGCATGGGCAAGGCCTACGTGAAGAAGGCAAGCCAGAAGAAATAGGCAGCGCTTTTAAGACCTTGGGGACTCTGTCCCCAAACCCCTGCAATGGGGCCGAAACTTGGCAAAGCCAAGTTTTCCGCCCCTTGACCGCGCAATGTCACTCCTCATTTCATTCGTCGTGAACGTTTTAATTGTTTTGGCGAGCTGACCTAACAACCGTAAAAGTTTTGCTCGAGCTTTTTCAAAAGCTCGTAGGAGTTTGAGGGCAACGCCCTCAAGGTCTTGACCTTAAAACACGTGAGAAAATAACGCAGGAAGATAGGTGAACAGTCCGGTGTACTGTTCACCGTAAGAAACCCTCGTCGGGGGGTTCTTATCCCGACTGCGGAGCAGGCGGGACAAAGTCCCCTGGAAACCGGAACCAGCCAGCGACGAGTACCCGTACCCACCCCGGCAGAGTTTTGCTTTGCAAAACGGAAAGATAAACCGAGCGACGCGAGAGTTTATCTTTTTGACACGCCCGCGAAACCCACCCCGCTCATTTCGCCTTGCTTGGCGCGGTGTGCCAGCTTCGCGGGCGGAAGGCCGGCCGACTGCGCTCCGCCCGGCGCGCGCCCCAAAAAGTACACTTTCTATTTCTAAAGGAAAGGAACTGATAGAATGGAAAAACTCACCGTCTCCTCTTCCCCCCATTTCAACGGGAAGAAAACCACCCGGAACATCATGCTGGACGTGATCATCGGGCTCTGTCCCGCCGCCATCGCGTCCGTGGTCATCTTCGGGCCCAGGGCCCTGCTGGTGATCGCCGTCTGCATCCTGAGCTGCGTGCTCAGCGAATACCTCTCCCGCAGGGCCATGAAGCGCCCCCAGACCGTGGGCGACCTCTCCTGCATCGTTACAGGCCTTTTGCTGGCCCTGAACCTGCCCGTCACCATCAACCCCCTGATGGCGGCGTTCGGCGGGGTGGTGGCTATTGTTGTAGTAAAGCAGATGTTCGGCGGCATCGGCCAGAACTTCGTGAACCCGGCCCTCACCGCCCGCATCGTGCTCATGAACTCCTTCCCCGCCCCCATGACCCACTGGACCGCCGCCTTCGACTACGGAGCCACGGCGGACGCCGTCACCACCGCCACGCCCCTGGTCACCTTCTATAATAATGGTGGCGAGGGCTGGCCGGGCTACCTGAACATGTTCCTGGGCGTCCACGGCGGGTGCCTGGGGGAGACCTGCGCCCTGGCAATCCTCATCGGCGGCATCTATCTCATCGTGAGAAAGGTCATCAGCCCCGTGATCCCCGTTACATATCTTGCCACCGTGGCGGTGTTTTCGGCGCTGCTGGGCCGGAACCCCCTCTTCGACCTGCTGGCCGGCGGGCTGATGCTGGGCGCGTTCTTTATGGCCACGGACTACACCACCAGCCCCCTGTATTTCTGGGCTCGGGTGATCTTCGCCATCGGCTGCGGGCTTCTGACCATCATCATCCGGGAGTTCGGCTCCCTGCCCGAGGGCGTCAGCTACTCCATCGTGCTGATGAACATCATCACCCCGCTCATTGAGCGGTACGTGAAGCCCACAGCCTTTGGAAAGGCAAAACCGGAGAAAAAAGCGAAAAAGGAGGGCGCGGCATGAATATCAAGGAAGTGATAAAGCCGGCGGCAATCCTCTTTGTGATCTGCGTGGCGGTCTCCGCCGCCTTGGCGGGCACCAATCTGCTCACCGAGGACCGTATCGCTCTGGCCGCGGCCCAGAAGGCCGAGGAGAGCCGCATGGTGGTGTTCCCCGGCGCCGAGAGCTTTGAGGAGCGGGACGGCCATTACGCCGGACTGGACGGCGCGGGGCAGTCCGTGGGCTATGTGTTCGAGACCGAAGGCAAGGGCTACGGCGGCACCGTGAAGGTGATGACCGGCATCAGCACCGAGGGCAGCATCACCGGCGTGGTGATCCTCAGCCACAGCGAGACCCCGGGCCTGGGGGCCAACGCGGAAAAGGAGAGCTTCCGGGACCAGTACAAGGAGCAGCCCGTGGGCAACCTGACCGGCGGCATCCGGGTGGTAAAGTTCCAGGCCCCCAACGAGGGGGAGATCCAGGCCATGACCGGGGCCACCATCACCAGCACCGCCGTGACCAACGCGGTGAACAGCGCCATTGAGCAGTACCAGGACGCCTATCAGTCGGAAGGAGGCAACTGAGCATGGAGAAGAAAAAGGGCCTTTGGGGCGAGTTTACCAAAGGCATCATCATTGAAAACCCGGTGCTGCGGCTGATGCTGGGCTGTTGCGCCACTTTGGCCGTCACCACGGCGGCCAGCAACGCCATCGGCATGGGCGCGGCCACCACCTTTGTGCTGGTGTGCTCCAACGCGGTGATCTCCCTTCTGCGGAACGTGATCCCCGGCAAGGTGCGCATCCCGGCCTTCATCACCGTAATCGCCGGCTTTGTAACTATTGTGCAGATGTTCATCAAGGCCTTTTCCCCGGCCCTGGACACGGCCCTGGGGGTGTTCCTGCCCCTGATCGTGGTGAACTGCATCATCCTGGGCCGGGCGGAGATGTTCGCCAGCAAGAACAAGGTGCTGCCCTCTGTCATTGACGGCCTGGGCATGGGCGTGGGCTTCACCGCTGCCATGCTGTGCATGGGCATCATCCGGGAGCTGCTGGGCGCGGGCACGGTATTCGGCCTGCCCATTCTCTCCGGGTTCATGGAGCCCATCATCATCTTCCTGTTGCCTCCCGGGGGCTTCTTCGTGTTCGGGATGCTCATCGCCCTGGCGGGCAAGCTGTCCAAGGAGGGCAAGGCTCCGGAGAGCATGGGCTGCGGTAGCTGCCCCTTGGCGGCCAGCTGCTCGAAGATCGCGGAAAAGAACCGGGGCAAAGGAAAGGAGGAGGCTGACTGATGGATGCGCAAATGATCCGCTCTCTGGTCGCCATTTTTCTGGCGGCGATTCTCACGGAAAACTATGTACTCAATAAATTCCTGGGCATCTGCCCCTTTCTGGGGGTTTCCAAAAAGCTGGATACGGCCCTTGGCATGAGCTGCGCCGTGACCGTGGTGATGGTGATCGCCACGGCGGTGACCTGGCCCATCTACACCTACATTCTGGTCTCCAACGGCCTGGAATACCTGCAGACTCTGGTGTTTATTCTGGTGATCGCCGCCCTGGTGCAGCTTCTGGAGACGGCCCTCAAGAAGTACATGCCGCCCCTCTACAACTCCCTGGGCATCTACCTGCCCCTGATCACCACCAACTGCGCGGTGCTGGGCGTGACCATGCTGGTGCTGGAAAAGGGCGCGGCGGACCCCAGCTTCGGCTATGTGCAGTCCCTGGTGAACGCCTTCGGCTCCGGCATCGGTTTTCTGGTAGCCATGTTGCTGTTCGCCGGGGTGCGGGAGCGCCTGGAGGACTGCGACATCCCCGAGATGTTCCGGGGCCTGCCCATCACCCTGGTGGCGGCGTCTCTGGTGGCAGTGTCCTTCCTGGGCTTCAACGGCGTGGTGGACCGTCTGGCGGGTTAAGGAACTTTTTGAAAAAAGTTCCTTAACAATCCTCAAAAACTTTTACCTCGCGTCCCAGCTCAGGGAGCCCGCAGGGTATGCGCCCGACCGAAGGACTATTCTGATTTTTAAATTTTCTTAAAAGCGCAACCATTTCTCCTAATACCGGCTTCTTATAGGTAGAGGCATTATGCCGGAAAATAACTAAGGAGGAATGTAAGGATGAAAAGAAGATTCCACACGTTGTGGATGGTTGTGCTAGTGTGCCTGAATTGCGGGTTTCTGGGGGGCTGCCGGAAAGAGGAAGCGCCCAGGCTGGCCGCTGAATCCCAGAAGGAGTTCCAGGCGGCGGAGGCCGGGGAGGGCGCCCTTCAGGTTGTCACCGACATGGACTGGATGGCCCAGTGGTACAGGGGCAGGACCCAGGCCTATCAGGGCCAGAAAACCTTTGCCAGGATCCTGGACTATTTCGGTGGAATGCCCGGTGGGACGGAGGTCCAGCTGGAGGTGCTGCCTGCAGAGGACGGAAGCTATCAGGCCGCGCTGACCCGGATGCGCACGGAGATCATGGCCGGGGGCGGGCCGGACGTGTGCTATCTGTCCGGCTTCGGCGGCTGTGAGGACAGCCTGCCCACCGACACCCTGTTCCCCAATCCGGAACACGCCATGGCCTCCGGATTCTTCCTTTCCCTGGACAGGTACATGGAAGAGGCCCAGTTCATGGAGCCTGAAAAGCTGCTGGATTCCGTGATGGAGGCCGGGCGGTATGAGGGGGCCCAATATATCCTGCCCATGTTCTACCGGCTTCCCATGGGGGTGCTTCTCCGGGAGGCGGGGCCCGAGGACCTGCCCTCCGGCTGGGACGAGGCCGCTGCCAGCCAGGAGGAGGACATCCAGAGGATGTACGCCCTGGCGGCTGCCTCTTCCGTGCCGGGGTTCCGGGAGATCGCCTTTGGCCGGATCGCCGACAATGTGGGCGAGGAGCTCCTGCTGGACAAGGACACCCTGTTCCAGCGCACAAGGGAGGCCCTGTCCCTGTACGAAAAATTCCCTGGACAGCTGATCTACGAGGAGAACAATGCCCACTACTGGTCCCTGGACTATCTGGAATATGTGGAACTATCAGGAGGAGCTTCGGGAGGCGGAGGGCGGCTCACCATCCCCGGAGGAAACCGGGGACGTGACCGCCGACGTGGAGCACTGGTGCGCCGTCAGCGCCAACACCAAGCACCCGGAGGAGGCCTTCTACATTGTGGACATCATGCTGAGCCGGGAACTCCTCTCCGCCATGAACTTCTGGAACCGGCAGGAGGCCTCTGTGGACATGCCCCTTCTGGGCGACACAGCCCATGGAGTCATTCCCGTACACACGGAGCTGCTGGTGAACGGCAAGATGCGGTATCGGAACAACCGGCTGGGTCTTGCCCAGCGCCAGGCTCTGGCGGAGGCTCAGGAGAACATCACCTTTGTCTATATTACCAGCAACTTTGACAGGGAGCTGGACAGCCTCTTTGCGGACCTTTGCGTACGGATAGACAACGGCGAAGCCCTCTCCGATGAGGACATCCGCAAGGCCACGGACAAATGCCACACCACTATGAAGATGATGCTGGCAGAGTCCTAGCGGACGGCAGGTCCCGGGGTGCCCCCGGTGACACGTCGCGATGTCGGGCAAAGCGATGCCCTCGCCACTGCGGGGAGATAGCTGGTCCACCGCGCGCCAACCTTTGGAGGTAAGGCAGGCTGGGCTATTTCCCCCGCAAGCAAGGACAGTTCCGGGCGGATATTTTCCGGAACGGTCGAGCAAAGCTGCGAAGTAGAAGTTTTTGATCAAACTTTTTTCAAAAAGTTTGTGGGGTGTGGGGCAAAACCCCACGGCCTTGCCGTAGGGCGCACAAATACGCAAAATTATTTGCTTAGGAAAGGAAGCAGTTACTATGAACATTGTCATTCCCATTGTAATTGTAGGGGTCATCGGCCTTCTGGCCGGCGTGGTGCTGGCGGTGGCCTCCATCGTCATGGCCGTGCCCAAGGATGAGAAGGCCGAGGCCCTGGAGGCCGTCCTGCCCGGGGCCAACTGCGGCGCCTGCGGCTATTCGGGCTGTCCGGGTTATGCGGCGGCTATGGCAAAGGGCGAGGCCCAGCCTGGGCTCTGTTCTCCCGGCGGACCGGCGGTGGCCGCCCAGTGCGGGGAGATTCTGGGCTCCGGCGCGGTGGAGATGGAACGCAAGGCCGCTTTCATCCACTGCATGGGCAGCGCGGACAACACCACCGAAAAAATGGCCTACGACGGCCTTAAGAGCTGTACCGCCGCCTCTCTTCTCAACGGCGGGGCCTCCAGCTGTCGGTTCGGGTGCCTAGGTCTGGGCGACTGTGCCGCCGCATGTGATTACGGCGCCATCGAGATCTGCAATGGAGTGGCCGTCATCCACGAGGAAAAATGCGTGGCCTGCGGCAAGTGCGCCGCCGCCTGCCCAAAGGGGCTGATCCGGTTGGCCCCGGTGAAGCCTATGGCGGTGGTGCGGTGTTCCAGCTGCGACAAGGGCAAGGACGTGATGGCCGCCTGCAAAGTTGGCTGTATCGGCTGCATGAAGTGCCAGAAGATCTGTGAGGCGGGGGCCATTACGGTGAAAAACGCCCTGGCCCAGGTGGACCCAACCAAATGTACCGGCTGCGGAAAGTGTGCGGAGGCCTGCCCCCGGCATGTGATTACCATGAGCGCCGGGGAATGATGGAAGAAAGGGAGGCGGGGGAATGCCTGCCATTACCGGACAGGAATTAAAAGGACATCTGGCGGCGGGGAAGTTCGCCTCTTTTTACCTGCTCTATGGAGAGGAGAAGCTGCTGGTAAAGCGAGCGGCCCGCAGGCTGATTGACAAAGCTGGCGAAAATTTTCCGGAGTTTAACCGCAACGAGTTTTCCAACGAAGCGGATATGGAGCGCATCGCCGGGGCGGTGGAGGCCCTGCCCTTTATGGCGGAACGGAAATGCGTAGCCGTGGCAGACTATAATATTGAGGAAAAGCCCCAGGCAGAGCTGGACAAGCTCTATGATCTGCTGGGGGACCTGCCGGAGAGCGCTACGCTGGTTTTCTTTTATCCAACCTTGGAGATAGAGGGGCAGAAGTCCGCCAAATGGAAAAAGTTCCGAGAAAGGGCCGGGAAAACCGGATGCATAGTGGAATTTAGCCGGATGGAGCCCTCCGAGCTGCGGAAAACCCTTTTCCGCCAGGGGGAGAAGCTGGGCTGCCCCCTGTCCCGGGGAGCGGCGGACCGGCTTCTGGAATACCTGGGAAGTGACCTGCGCCTGTTGCTGGGAGAGACAGAAAAGCTCTGTGCCTACGCCCAGGGGATGGGCGCGGCGGAGGTCACCCCGGCCATGGTGGAGGAATTGACCCCCAAAAGTACCGAGACAACGGTGTTCATGATGGTAAACGCCCTGGTAGCCGGAAACTACGAAAAAGCCTACCGTCTGCTGGACGCTCTCTTTTACCGGGGAGAGGAGCCCATCGCCATTCTTGGGGCCATGTCCGCCTCCTATATTGATATGTATCGGGTGCGGGCGGCGTTGGAAAGCGGCCTGACCAGCGCCGCCCCAGCGGAATACGCCCAGGACTACAAAAACCGGGCGTTCCGCCTGCGCAATGCCGAACGCAACAGCAAGGGTATCCCCTCTGCTGCTCTTAAAAACTGCCTGGATCTCCTGCTGGAGGCGGATTTGGCCTTAAAAGGCTCCCGGCTGGATCCCCGGCTGGTATTGGAAGGATTGGTAGCGAAACTGCTGCTATCCGGGCAAGGGGGGGAGAAACGATGATCCAGGTAAAGGAAGCTGTGATCGTGGAGGGAAGAGCGGATAAAGCCAAGCTCGCCGCCGTATTGGAAGGCACGATGGTAGAAACAGGCGGGTTCCAGATCTTCAAGGACTGGGAAAAGATGGAGCTCATCCGGTTGCTGGCCGCCCGGCGAGGGGTGATTGTCCTCACAGACAGCGATGGGGCCGGGTTCCTTATCCGCAGCAGGCTCAGCCAATGTCTGCCCCCAGAGCAGGTGAAACATGCCTATATCCCGGATATTCCCGGCAAGGAGCGGCGGAAGTCCAGGCCCTCCAAGGAGGGCAAGCTGGGGGTGGAGGGGATGACCCCAGCGCTGCTGGAAAACTGCCTGCGCCGGGCGGGGGCCACCATCGAGGACGGCGATTCCCCAGGAGGGGCGGCAGGCTCTCCCCTTACCAAAGGGGATCTCTACGCTTTCGGTCTCAGCGGTGGAGAGGACAGCGCTGGAAAGCGCCGGGCCCTGCAAAAAAGCCTGGGCCTGCCGGAGCGCCTTTCGGCCAACGGGCTTTTACAGGCCCTGAACGCGCTCTATTCCCGGGAGGAAACCCTGGAGCTTCTGAAAGATTTTTCGAAGGGGGATCACCTATGACGAAGAAATATTTCTTGTTCGACCTGGACGGCACTCTGGCGGATACCGGGGCGGGCATTATAGAGAGCGCGCAAAGGGCGCTGGCCCAGCTGGGGTGGCCGCCCCAGGAGGAGGCCTTTCTCCGGCGGTTTGTGGGGCCGCCTCTGGAAGAATCCTTTCGGGAGTTCTGCGGCATGGACCAGGCCGAAGCTCAGCGGGCTATCCAGCTCTACCGGGCGGAGTACAACGCCCATGGCCTCTATAAGAGCCCCCTTTACCCTGGCATGGACGGTCTGCTGGCGGCGCTTTCCCGCCGGGCGGCGCTGTGCGTGGCCACCTCCAAGCGGGAGAGCGGCGCCCGGAAAATCCTCTCCATGCGGGGGATCGAGGACCGCTTCTCCGTGGTAGTGGGGGACGACGGCACCCGGCCAGGGAAGGCCCAGGTGATCGGGGAGGTCCTGCGGCTGCTGGGGAACCCGCCCGTGGAGGAGCTGGTGATGATCGGGGACCGGAGCTATGACGTGGACGGGGCCAAGGCCTGGGGCATAGAGGCCATCGGCGCGGCCTACGGCTACGGGTCGCCGGAGGAATTGAAAGGCGCGGGGGCGGCATATATTGTGGAAAGCGTGGAAGAGCTGGGGCGGCTTTGCGCCCGGCTGACGGAAGATTAAGGAGGAAAATGCATGGACGGTCAAGACAGAGCCCAGCTGTTTCTGGACCTTTACAAGCAGATCGAGGACGAGCTGGAGGACAAATACCGCAACGCCCGCCGACACTACGCCAGCGTGGTGTTCGAGTTCATCAAGGATTACGAGAGCGCCCCGGTGCGGGACAAATTGGACGTGTGCCGGCACATCCGCAACCTGATGGCCCACAGCGCCAATATGGACGGCGAGCCGGTAGTGGAGCCCTCCCAGCCGGTGGTGGACGCCCTACGGGAGGTGCTGGATTTTGTGCGCAGGCCGCCCCTTGCCCTGGAATACGCCACAAAGGGCGAGCGGGTCTTGAAGGTGAACGCCAAGCAGAAGGTGCTGCGTGTGATGGAAGTCATGGAGAAAAACGGCTATTCCCATGTGCCCGTGATGAAAGAAAACCGGTTCTACGGGGTGTTCAGTGTTGGGTCTGTGTTCCGGTATCTGCTGAAGAACGGAGGAAAGGGCGTGACCCCGGAAACCACGATCCGGGATATGCGGGGATATCTGGCGGTGGAAGAGCACATCGAGAATTACGAATTCGTTCCCGCCACAGCCACTTACATCTATGTGCGCCAGCGCTTTGAGCAGGTACGGGCCAAAAACAAGCGGGTGTCCGTCATCTTCATTACACAGGACGGAAAGCCAGACCAGCCTCTCTTGGGAATGCTCACCCCCTGGGACGTGCTGGGAGAAAGCTGACCACGCAGGGATGGGGTTCCCTCCTATAGAGCGCCGCTCAAGCCATTGGCTCCGCGCCTGTGGGGAAAGCAAAAACCGGAAGCTGGACAAAAACCCAGCCTCCGGTTCTTTATTGAATCTTTTCTTAGATGATACGGAGCGGCCTCCGGCGGTTCAGAGTTCGGTAGACTTCATCTTATGAGCGCTATCCCAGAAAATCTCATCACCGTTGAGCAAAATAGGACACCGCACAGCGAGGGCAGCGGAATTTTTCCTGTTGTCCGCTCCTCTCTATATCATGGGCGGGGCCTATTTATGGCTTCAGCCCCTTTTGCAATTCCCCCCCATTTCCCCAGCTCTTGGCCGAAGAAATTCACATAGGTGCTCTCCGCCACGGTGCTTACCGGCTGGGCGATTTTCATCCGCTCTATCACAGGCAGGCTCTGGTCTTTGAGCCTTTCATCCATGAGCGCGTTTTCCGCCCGGCATACGAACAGGTCGCAGCCCGGGGAGAGGTTCCGCTCGCTGAGCACTTTCAGCTCAAAGTTTACCGGACTCTCGGCGATTAGAGGCACGTTCAGCACCCGCCCTCGCTCTATGGTCGGCAAACGCTTCATCTTGTCCGGGTTTTCCCGGCCGCTGGTGCTGCCGTAGTAGTCCGCCAAGGGCAGAAGCGGCTCATTCACCAGGTTGGCGGAGAATACCCCTGTTTTGCGGATCAGGTCCTTGGTTGTCTTTTCTTCGCCGATGCAGGCCATCACCCCCAGGCCTGAGTCCAGCCAGCAGTAGCTGAACCAACAGAACAGCCCGAAATGGGGTGTGCCGTTCTCCTCGTAGTTTCCATATAAGAATAAAGATTGAGGGCAGAAATCATTGCCCGAGCTCTGTACTTTTGCCATATTCGTTTTCCTTTCGCTGTATATTACGGTTTATAGAACGTCCTGAAGATTCGCCAAAACCCGGTCCAGCAGGCCGTCCAGGGTGCTGGCATCCGCCTGGGTCATGCCTCGGTAGAAAAGCTGGTTCATCCGCTGGGATACCTGGTCGTACTTTTTCTCCAGGCCCCGGGCTTTTTCTGTCAGGGAGATCAGCGCCAGACGGCGGTCAGAGGGGGAGGCTTCCCGGTAAATCAGTCCCGAGGACTCCATTCGGCCCAGCATGGCAGTGAGAGTGTTTTTGGCAAGACCTGTCTGGCGGGACAGCTCTGTAATGGGCACACCGTCCCGCTGCCACAACACATAGAGAATCTGCCCCTGGGGGCCGTTAAATTCCTCCACGCCGCTCTCCGCCAGCAGCCGCTGGAACACTCGCCCTTGTATCTGTTTAATTTGACTGATGAGAAAGCCGGTTCTGGTTTCGATAAAAATTCCCCCTAAACAATGCGGATCACAAAGGCCCTTGCAGAAATATAGTACCATATAGAATTACTTTTGTCAAGTTCTATATAGAACTTTTTGGCGGATGGGAGAGAGGAGGTTTGGCCCCGGGAGCGGGCCGGCGGATGCTTTTTTCCATGGTCCCATCTATGGGTCCTGCACAATAATTTCCACAGCACATACAATGGAGTAAGAACCCCAAAGGAGGAGATACTATGCCGGACAACGAAGGCATGCCCGAGTTTGACAGCCGGGACTGCTTTAAAGAGGCGGTCTGTATCGACGCAATGCGTATTTACGACAGTTGCAGCGATAAAGATTGTGTAGAGGACATACGGGTGCTGTTCCCTGCGGCCAGTCAAGCCATGGTCGACAGCGCCACCAATGTGCGGATCAAGGATGTGAACGTTATCACCGTCTATGTGGATCTGCAGCCCATCCCCTTTAACAAGGGATTTTATTCGGTGGATATGACGTTCTTTTTTGATGTGGCCGTAGAACTTTTCGGCGGGCCTACCGCTTGCCCGGTGCCGGTTAACGGCGTGGCGGTGTTCAACAAAAAAGTGGTGCTTTATGGCAGCGAGGGCAGCGTTAAAGTCTTTTCTTCCACCCAGTGTACAGACGAGCTGGACGGGAACGAGGATACCCGGGCCCTGCCCAAAGCCACCGTGCAGGTGGCGGAACCGGTGGCCCTTTCCGCAAAACTCTGCGACCGGCTTTGCCGCAATGAGCCCTACTGCCGGATTCCGGACTGCATCTGCCAGAGGTATGGCGGAGAGCTCGACTCCGCCCCCCAGCGGAACAATGTATACGTGACGATCGGCCTGTTTACCATTGTGCAGATTGTGCGCAGCGTGCAGATGCTGATTCCGGCCTACGATTTCTGTGTGCCGGAGAAGGAGTGCGTCACCACCTCCGACAACCCCTGTGAACTGTTCCGGAGGATCGACTTCCCTACCAACGAGTTTTTCCCGCCCCGGGCCACAGACCTGGACTGCGGATGCGGCGGGAAGCCCTGCTAAGCTAGATCTCCCATATGACGCGTCGCCCCCGGGTGCTTGGCTTGGGGGCGGCGGCTTTTTTCTGGAATTTTCCGTTTGATGTGTAAATTCTTGGGCGCTTCTTGTCTTGGCTGCCTGTTTGTGGTATAATCCTATCGAATAAGCGGTCTGCTGAGGAAAGGATGAGGATGGGATGTACCCCTTTTTTGCCATGCTATCCCGGATGAAATATATCAACCGCTGGGGGTTGATGCGCAATACCCGGGAGGAGAACCTCTGCGAACACAGTCTGGAGGTGGCCATCGTGGCCCATGCTTTGGCAGTGCTTGGAAACAAGCGCTTCGGCAAAACCTACGATCCCCAGCGGGCAGCGGCGCTGGCCCTGCTTCACGACGCCTCCGAGATCATCACCGGGGACATGCCCACGCCGGTGAAATACCACTCGGAGGAGATCCGCAAGGCATACGGCGAGGTGGAGGATATGGCGGTGGAGCATCTGGTTTCCATGCTACCCGAGGACTTGCGCCCAGAGTACCGGGCGCTGATGACCATGAGCGCCCCCGGAGACCAGGAGCTGACGCCCCTTGTCAAGGCCGCTGACCGGATCTCCGCTGTGATCAAATGCGTAGAGGAGCGCCAGAGCGGCAACCGGGATTTTTCTAAGGCAGAGCAGACCATATTAAAGAGTATCCGGGACATGGGCCTGCCGGAAGCGAACGCCTTTCTGCGGGAGTTCATGCCCGGCTACGGCCTCACCATTGAGGAGCAGGACTACACCCGTCAGGCCGGGCTGAAGTTCGGGGAGTCCTCCCAACTGGTGTTCTCCAAGGTGCTGAATAAATAGCGGGGGCTCGCCATATGAAGATAGGAAATTTAGAGATCAAGGGGCTGGCGGCGCTGGCCCCTATGGCCGGGGTAACGGATGGGGCGTTCCGAAACATCTGTGAGGGTTTCGGAGCCGCCTATGGGATAAGCGAGATGATCAGCGCTCGGGCTATGGATTTTGACGACAGGAAAACTGCGGAGTTGGCGGATCTCTCTCGAGACGAGGGCCTGGTTTTCCTCCAGATTTTCGGGGAGGATCCGGCCTGCATGGCCCGGGCGGCGGAAAAACTCCTCCGCTATGCCCCGGCGGGAATCGATATCAACATGGGCTGTCCCATGCCAAAAATCACCGGGGGCGGCGCGGGCAGCGCGTTGATGAAAGACCCCCGGCGGTGCGGTCAAGTAGCGGCTGCGGTGAGAAAGGCTGTTGAGGGGGCGGGAATCCCGGTTACAGTGAAAATCCGGGCCGGGTGGGACCGGGACCACCGGAATGCCGTGGAGGTGGCCAAGCGTTGTGAAGAGGCCGGAGCCGCCGCCGTCTGTGTCCATGGCCGGACCCGGGAGCAGCTGTACCAGGGCCGGGCGGACTGGGGCGTGATTCGGGCGGTGAAGGAGGCTGTTGGAATTCCCGTCATCGGCAACGGGGACGTGGACGGGGCCCTTTCCGCTGGAAAAATGCTCGCGGAAACCGGCTGCGACATGGTGATGGTGGGCCGGGGGGCTTTGGGGAACCCTTGGATTTTCCGGGAGATCAACGGGCATCTCCGAGACGAGAGTCTGATCATGCCCGGTCCCACGCTGACAGAACGGCTGCTGGTGATGCGCAGGCATATCGGCCTTTTGTGCGAATGCAAGGGGGAACCCCGGGCCATGCGAGAGGCGCGCAAGCATGTGGGCTGGTATTTGAAAGGAATGCGGGGCGCGGCGGAGTTCCGGCGGCGGGCCGGAGAGCTGTGTACTCTGGCAGACCTGGACCGGCTGGTGGAGGACGTGTACCGTGCCGCCGCCTCAACCTAAGAAGCCGTACCAATGGGCGTTTGCATTCCTCTTTTCGGCAAATTCAGCCGGGAAGCGGCGTTATGAAAGCTTTCCAATCGCCGGATTGCTGCTCCCGACGGAATTTGCTCGAAACCCAAAACGCAAATCCTATCGGTACAGCTTCTAAATTGTAATGCTTGCCCAATTTTTTCTTGCAAATCCCGGCGGACTGTGCTATAATAATTTCGTAAAGCAGTGGCTTCACCCCGGAGACGGTATTCTCCGGGGTTTCTTTATAAACACCCCACACTTCAAGGAGGTATCCTTCATGAAACTTCTTGTTCTGGACGGCAACAGCATCCTGAACCGGGCCTTCTACGGCATCAAGCTCCTGAGCACAAAATCCGGCGACTTTACCAACGGCATCTATGGGTTCCTCACCATGTTCCAAAAAATCGCCGGGGAGACCCAGCCCGACGCGGTAGCGGTTGCCTTCGACATGCGGGCGCCCACCTTCCGCCACAAGAAATACGCTGGGTACAAGTCCAACCGCAAGGGAATGCCGGAGGAACTGGCCCAGCAGCTTCCCCTGCTCAAAGAGCTCCTTGCGGACCTGGGCTACCGGATTGTTACCTGCGAGGGCTGGGAGGCGGACGACATTCTGGGCACCCTGGCCGCCGCCTGCGAAAAGGACGGCCACGACTGCATGATTGCCACCGGCGACCGGGACAGCCTCCAGCTGGTCTCCCCCCGCACCACCGTGCGCCTGGCTACCACCAAGTTCGGCCAGCCCCAGGTCACCCTGTACGACGAGGCCAAGATCCAGGAGGAGTATGGGATTACCCCCCGCCAGATGATCGACCTGAAGGCCATCCAGGGGGATAGTTCAGACTGCATCCCCGGCGTGGCGGGCATCGGTCCCAAGGGCGCGGGGGAGCTGGTGCAGGCCTTCGGCTCCCTGGAGAATATCTACGCCCACCTGGAGGACCCGGCCATCAAGCCCGCCGCCAGAAAGAAGCTGGAGGCCTCCCGGGAGAACGCCTTTTTGAGCTACGACCTGGGGACCATCCGCCGGGACGCGCCCATCGACACAGATATCCAGAGCTATGTGCCTGGGGCGGGGGACCCCCAGAAGGCCGGGGCTCTGATGGTGCGCCTGGAGCTGTTCTCATTGGTAGAGAAGTTTGGGCTTACCGTTGTGTCCGGACAGTCGGCCGCCCCCGCTGCCGGCCGCCCGGAGCTGGTGGAGCTCTCCGATGGTGCCCCCATGCTGCCCAGGCTGGAGGACGCGGGTGAGGCCTATTTCTATTGCAAATGGGTCCAAGCTGAGGAAACGCCTGTTCTGGACGAGCTCATTTTCGCCCACAAGGACCAGCTTTGGCGGGTGAAACCTGACAGGGTCTTTCTGCGGGCCTTTCTGCCCAATCCCCTGATCCGCAAATATACCCATGACGTGAAACCTCTGCACCGGCTGGCCTTTTCTCTGGAATGCCGGATGGAGGGGGTGGCAATGGATACCGCTCTGGCCGGATATTTGCTGAACCCCTCCGCTTCCAGCTACGATCTGGCCCGCCTGGCGGCGGAATATGCTGTGGCCCTGCCGGACTTTGAGGATCCGTCCCTCAATGGCGCGGCGGCGATGCCGGGGCTCTGCGCCGCCCTCTCCAAAGCCATAGACGGAAATAACCAGCGGGAACTGCTGGAAAGTATCGAGATTCCTCTGGCCCAGGTGCTGGCCCAGATGGAGCATATCGGATTCTATGTGGATAAGGAGAGCATAGAGGAATACGGCCAGCAGATGGAACAGGAGGTGGAGCGGCTTCACGACTCCATCATTGAGCAGGTAGGCTATGAATTCAACATCAACTCCCCCAAGCAGCTAGGGGAGGCTCTGTTCGAGAAGTTGGGCCTGCCCCACGGCAAAAAGACCAAAAGCGGCTGGTCCACCAACGCGGACGTGCTGGAAGACCTGCGGCATATCAATCCGGTGGTGGACGAGATCCTCCGCTACCGCACGGTGGCCAAGCTGAAATCCACCTACTGCGACGGCCTGCTGAAAGTAATTGGTCCCGATGGCCGGATCCACTCCAGCTTCAACCAGATGGAAACCCGCACTGGGCGGATCTCCAGCACAGAGCCCAATTTGCAGAACATTCCCGTGCGCACGCCCATCGGCCGGGAGCTGCGGAAGTTTTTCGCGGCGGAGCAGGTGGGAGGCCCCTGTGTCCTGGTAGACGCGGACTACAGCCAGATCGAGCTGCGGGTGCTGGCCCATGTGGCCAACGACCCCGCCATGCGGGAGGATTTTCTCCAGGGACACGACATCCACTCTTCCACAGCGGCCAGGGTGTTCAATATGCCCCAGGAGCTGGTGACCTCTGAGATGCGCAGCCGGGCCAAAGCGGTGAATTTCGGCATTGTGTACGGCATCGGGGCCTTCTCTCTTTCCAAGGACATCGGGGTCAGCCGGAAGGAGGCGGACGCCTATATCAAGGAATACCTGCGCAACTACGCCGGGGTGGACCAATATATGAAGGACGTGGCGGAGCGGGCCCGGGAGCAGGGCTATGTGGAGACCATGTTTGGCCGCAGGCGGTACCTGCCGGAGCTGCGCAGCAGCAACTTCAACATGCGGGCCTTTGGGGAGCGGGTGGCCCGGAACATGCCCATCCAGGGGGCCGCGGCGGATATCATCAAGATCGCCATGATCCGGGTGAGCCGCCGCCTGGAAGCGGAGGGCCTCCGGGCTCGGATGATCCTCCAGGTCCACGATGAGCTCATCGTGGAATGCCCGACAGAGGAACAGGACCAGGTGAAGCGCCTGCTCACCGAGGAGATGGAACAGGCTGTCTCCCTCTCTGTGCCTATGATCGCCGAGGCCAGCGCCGGGGAAACCTGGTACGCCGCCAAGGGCTAAGACCGCACCCAAAGGTCAAGACCTTGGGGGCTCTGGTCTCGCCTGCCGGCTCGGTCGGTTCGCGGCATGTCTGCCACTGGCAGATGCTCACCCCCACACCCCACAAACTTTTATCCTGCTTCTTTACTTCGTTCGTCGTGAACGTTTTATATTGTTTTGACAAGCTAACCTAACAACCATAAAAGTTTCGTCCACCTTTTCAAAGGTGGTAGGGTGTGCCTTAGCAACGTCCCACGGTCTTGCCCTTGACCTTAACACCTGAGAAGCGCATTTTTTGAAGGTGAATTGGCGCGCAGCGCCAAGAGGGGACTTTTTGCAAGAGAAAAAAGTCCCCTGGAAACCAGAGTAAGCCAGCGCTTTCAGGAACTTCCCGACTGCGGAGCAGGCGGGACAAAAGCCCTGGTCCCGGAGTAGACAAGCGCTGTGCGGCAGGCAGGCGGGACAAATTCCGAGCCCGCCCGGCCTGGAACGCGGGCGGTAAGGCCTGCCTGCTCGCCCGGCTTTCTTCCCGCGTCCCATATCAAAATTTAAAGAAAAGGAGAACGCCATGAAACGTGTCATCACCTACGGAACCTTCGATCTGATCCATTACGGCCACATCAACCTGCTCAAGCGAGCCCGGGAGCTGGGGGACTACCTGATCGTGGCCCTTTCCACCGATGAGTTCAACTGGAACAGCAAGCAGAAAAAATGCTACTTCTCCTACCAGAAGCGCCAGCAGCTGCTGGAGGCCATCCGCTATGTGGACCTGGTGATCCCCGAGGAGTGCTGGGAGCAGAAGGTCAATGACGTGCAGCTCTATCATGTGGACACCTTTGTCATGGGCGACGACTGGACCGGAAAGTTCGACTTCCTCAAGGACTACTGTCAGGTAGTCTACCTGCCCAGGACGCCGGAGATCTCCACCACCCAGATCAAAGAGGACCTGCACCAGTAAGGAGGCTTCCCTATGCCGATCAATCACATTTCTCAGCCAGAATATATCTCTTTGGGACCAGGCCTGCGCCTGCGCCGGTTTTCCGGCCTGACCCCTGCGCTTTCCGCCAGCGCCCTTGCGTGGTATCGGGACCCGGAGACCGCCCGCCTGGTGGACAGCCCTTCCGCCAAGCCTTATACTCCGGAGAGGCTGGAGAGAATGTACAGCTATCTCCATCAAAACGGCGAGCTCTATTGGATAGAGGAGGACCGGGGGCAGGGCTTCGCCCCCATCGGGGACGTGTGCCTTCTCCCTGGAGGCGACCTGCCCATTGTCGTCGGCCCGGAAGAGTGCCGGGGACGGGGGATTGGACGGCGGGTGGTCCGTGCGCTCATCGCCCGGGCCAGGGAGCTGGATTTCCCTGCTATGACAGTGAAAGAGATCTACCGCTACAACGAAGGCTCCCGGCGGCTGTTCCTCTCCTGCGGCTTTCGGGAGGGGGAGCGCACCCCGGAGGGCAGCAGGTTTGTGCTGGATCTGGAGAAAGCCATGGGAGACAGCCGCAGACTCTATGTGGCCTATGGCAGCAACCTGAACCGGGTCGAGATGGCGGTCCGCTGCCCCCAGGCCCAGGCGGTTGGCGTGGGAGAGCTTCGGGACTACCGCCTGGTGTTCCGGGCGGGTGGCAGGGGCGTCTATTTGACTGTGGAGCCCTGTGAGGGAGGCGTGGCCCCCATGGCCCTCTGGGCGGTAACCCCGGAGGATGAGCTGGCCCTGGACGAGTATGAGGTTTACCCGGAGCTGTATAGCAAGGAGGAAATCCAGGTGGAGTTTCAGGAGCTGGCCACGGGCCGGACCCGCCGGGCAGAGGCTTTTGTCTATGTGATGGTTCCCGGCCATGTGGAGACGGAGCCTGGCCGGGAATATGTGGAACGCTGCCTGGCGGGCTACCGAGATTTCGGGCTGAAGCCCGGGCCGGAGCTAAAGAAGAGAGGAAAGGAGGAGCTTGCATGAAAATGGTGATTATTGGATATAGCGGTGTGGGCAAAACCACGTTGGCCAACTCTCTAGGGAGGGGCTATAACCTCCTCCATGTGGATGAAGCTGTTTATCCGAGGCGACCTAAAAATCCGAGAAATTTCTGAAATCCATGAAGCGTTTGAAACGTAGCTGAATAATGTGGAAAACTGGGTTATAGATGGGTACATACGGGAATATGTCGATAAGAAATGGCTGGAAATGGCAGACGCGATTGTGTTCTTGAATCTAAATTTCTGGAAATGTCTTAGCCAGGCTATAGGTCGTGCCATAAAAACCGCTTTCCGGTATGTATCTTGCTCTTATAGAGGGCAAACCAATTTATCTTCAGAAAGCGAGAAATATGCGGATTATCAGGTTCTCCCCTTGCACGAATTAGGCCGAAGGCAAATCAAAAAATGGATATATGACGCGAAAAATTGGAAAAGGTATCAGGACATTTATATGGCGCTGGGCAAAGAATACCCTCAGAAATTCATTGTTTTGCGTTCTCATAAGGAAATTTGTTGCTTTCTCGAAAAAGCGCTAAAACAGATAGCTCCAAAAGCGTAAATCACTGGACAATGTTTTTATAGATTTCTCTTGACAATGATATGAAATGATATTATAATAATATCAAAGGCAATCAACATAGCCGGTGATGAAAGGGGAATACCTATGGAAAACAATGAGAATACGGAGAGAATTGTCAACCGCTATACCGAAAAGACCGCCCGGGCCTACAGTGGCTTCGCGATGTTGGTGGTGATCCTACTGATGATTGCAGTAGGAATCGGGGGAATCGTATTCGGTATTATGGAACTGGTGCGCTACGCCGCCGAGATGGGCAGTGAGGACGCTGTCAGCGCCCTGGGCATGGTTCTGCTGTTCGGCGGCATCCTCGTGGTAACGGCAGGAAGCATTCTCTGCGCCGGGTTCCATGTGCTGAATCCCAACGAGGCCCTGGTGCTCACCCTGTTCGGCAAATACTACGGCACCCTGAAAAAGGACGGTTTCTACTGGACCAACATCTTCTGCTCCGGCATCAACCCCGGCTCAGAGCGCACAGGCATCACTATGGGGGCCAACGGCAGCATGAGCTACGTGGGCGGTAGCAAGAAGGTCAGCCTAAAGACCATGACCCTGAACAACGAGAAGCAGACCGTCAACGACGAGCGGGGCAACCCCATTATCATCGGCACCATCGTGATCTGGAGGATTGTGGACACCACCAAGGCGGTGTTCAATGTACAGAACTACCGGACCTTCCTGTCCACCCAGTGTGACTCCGCCACCCGGAACATCGCCCGGATGTACCCCTATGACCTGTTTGACGAGGACGACCAAAACGAAAAGACCCTGCGGGGCAGCAGCCAGGAGATTGCCGCTATGATGACCAAGGACTTGCAGGAGCGGGTTTCCATGGCGGGGCTGGAGATCCTGGAGGTGCGTATCACCCACCTGAGCTACGCTCCGGAGATTGCGGCGGCCATGCTCCAGCGGCAGCAGGCCGAGGCCATTGTGGCGGCCCGGAAGAAGATTGTGGAGGGCGCCGTGGGCATGGTGGAAATGGCCCTGGACCAGCTGAACGCCGATCAGGTGGTAGAGCTGGACGACGAGCGAAAGGCGGCCATGGTAAGCAACCTGCTGGTGGTGCTCTGCGGCAGCAAAGACGCTCAGCCGGTGGTAAACAGCGGGTCCATCTATTAAGCAGACTGGGGGGATACCCATGGAGGAAAAAAGTGACAAGTCAAAAAAGCAGATTCTGCTGCGTATTTCCCCCAGCCTGTGGAAAGAATTGGCGGAATGGGCGGAGGACGATTTTCGCTCCATTAACGGGCAGATTGAATTTCTGCTGACGGAATGTGTCCGGAAACGCAAGAGCGGACACAAAAAAGGGCCGGCGCCCCTGCCAGATTGGGCGCCGGATGAGGAGGAACCCCAATGAAGTATTTACCCTTGCTGACAATGGGACTGCTCATCGCGTTGGTTAGCGTCCCTAATTTGCGGGGCAATCCAGCCACGGTCCATCGGTACAACCGGCGCAGAGTCGCCCCGGAGGACGTGCCCTACTATGGAAAGGCTATGGGGCTTGGCACGCTGATTATTGGCCTATCCATTGTTTTGACGGCTTTGCTTTTGATGCTGTTCCAGGTGGAAGCGCTTTTCTGCCTGATTCTGGCGGGGATTGCGGTTGGAGGCGGGTTCATCCTGTACGCGCAGTTTAAGTATAATAAAGGCATTTTTTGAACTGTGTGAAACTATACTTTTTGAGAGTGTGTTTTGGCCTCCGGCGGTTTAGGGGTTCCCCCCAAAAAACCCCGCAGCCTTTGAAAAGGCTGGCGAAACTTTTACGCTGGTGAGCTGAGTGCGCAAAAGTTAACCAGGGAAAAAGTTTTGTCCACTTTTTCAAAAGTGGTGGGGTTCTTAGGGGCAACGCCCCTAAGCGCCGAAGCCGCGCCCCTTGCGGCGGAGGCCACACAGTATTACTCTCAAAAAGTATACTTTACGAAAATACACCGCGAATCAGATGGGGGCTCAAAAATGCATTTTATTGAGTTTGAAAACGTGTGCAAGTTTTATACCATGGGCGACCAAAAAATCGCCGCCGCGGACCACATCAGCTTCTATGTGGAAAAAGGGGAGTTCTGCGTGATTGTGGGCCCCTCCGGCGCGGGAAAAACCACCGTGCTGAACATGCTGGGGGGCATGGATACCTGCGACGAGGGCCGCATCACCCTGGACGGCGGCATAGTCAGCGACTACTCCCCCCGGCAGCTCACCGCCTACCGGCGGCTGCAGGTGGGCTTCGTGTTCCAGTTCTACAATCTGGTGCAGAACCTCACCGCCCTGGAAAACGTGGAGCTGGCCAGCGAGATTTGCCCCCATCCCCTGGACGCGGCCGAGACCCTGCGGCAGGTAGGCCTGGGGGACCGGCTGCGGAATTTCCCCGCCCAGCTCTCCGGCGGCGAACAGCAGCGGGTGGCCATCGCCCGGGCACTGGCCAAAAACCCGAAAATTCTCCTCTGCGACGAGCCCACCGGCGCGTTGGATTATAACACCGGTAAGGCGGTGCTGGGGCTCTTGCAGGATACCTGCCGGAATACCGGCCGTACCGTGCTGGTCATCACTCACAACGGCGCCTTGACCGCCATGGCCGACCGGGTGATCCGCATCAAAAGCGGCAAGGCCATCTCCAATCAAGTGAATCCTTGCCCCACCCCCGTAGAGGATATCGAATGGTAAGCAGGAGGTCATATCTATGAATCGGAGTTACCGGAAAAACATCCTGCGCACCGTGCGGGGCACCCTCTCTCGATTTCTCGCCATCTTTGCCATTGTAGCCCTGGGATCCGGCTTTTTGGCGGGCGTGCTGGCCTCTCCCCTGGACATGCGCGTCTCCGCCGACCGCTATTATGACAGCGCCCGCATGTTTGACCTGCGGGTGGTCTCCACCCTGGGGCTCACCTCTGCCGATATGGAGAAAATCGCGGAGGTTTCCGGCGTGGAAGCGGTTATGCCCGCCTATGACATGGATCTGGTGATGCTCTCAGAGGAGGGCGACGCCTACACCACCCGCCTGCACAGCCTGCCGGAAGCGGGCTCCCCCCAGCTGAACACTCCTGTCCTCCAGGAAGGCCGCCTGCCGGAGGCCCCCGGGGAATGCGCCGTTATCCTCTCCAAGAGCTTTACCGGGGAGACGGACTGGATCGGCCAGACCCTCACCGTGGACCCGGAAGAGAAGATCGACGCCCTGCCAAAGACCTTCACCGTGGTGGGCACTGTCCAGAGCTCCCTGTATCTTTCTCTGGAGCAGGAGCGCTCCACCGCCGGCACCGGCACCCTGGGCCTGAAGCTCTGCACCGTGCCGGAGAGCTTTGACCAGAACTACTACACCACCGCCTACCTCACCCTCTCCGGCGGCGCGGACTTGAACGCCTTCTATCAGGAGTATGAGGATTTGACGGGGTCCGCAGCAGAGCTGCTGGAAGTGCTGGGCGAGGACCGAGCGGGGGTGCGCTACCGGGAGATTGTGGACGAGGCCAACGAGGAACTGGCCGACGCCCGAAAGGAATACGAGGACGCCAAGGCCCAGGCGGAGGAGGAGCTGGCCGACGCAAAGAAAAAGCTCCTGGACGGAGAGGCGGAGATCGCCGAAAATGAGGACAAGTTGGCGGACGCCAAACAGGAGCTGGAGGACGGCAGAGAAGAGCTGGAGGAGGGCCGGGCGGAGTACCGGACGGAGACGGCCTCCGCCCAGAAGCAGATCGACGACGGCTGGGCCCAGGTAAACGGCTACCAGAGCCAGATCGACTCCGGGCGGGAGCAGATTGCCGCCGCTCAGGGGCAGATCACCGCCGGGCGGCGGGAGTGGGAGGCCGGGTCCGCCCAGCTGGCGGAGTCCAAAATCCAGCTGGACCAGACCCAGGCCCAGTTGGACGGCATCGACCAGGGCAAGGCGGCGCTGGCCGGGGTTGCCCAGCAGATGGGACTTCCCGCCCCTGGCTCCGACCAGGAGGCTTTGGGCCTCATCATCCAGCTGGAACAGCTGGCCCCGGAGGCCGCCGCCCAGTTCGCCCCCCTGAAGCAGGGGCTGGAGGCTCTGGCCGCTCAGGGCACGGATTCCGCTGGGGCGCGGCAGGCGCTGGAGGTCGGGCTGGCCCAGTATCAGCAGGGGCTGGACCAGCTCCAAAAGTCCAAGGCCCAGCTGGACCAGAGTCAGGCCCAGCTGAACGCCCAGTTGGGAGAGCTGGAAGGCCAGCAGTCCACCCTGAATGCCCAGAAATCCCAGCTGACCAGTTCTCAGGAGACCTTGCGCTCCACCATGGCGGACACAGAGGCCCGGCTGGCCCAGGCGGAGAAGGACCTGGCCAGCGGCCAGGCGGAATACGACGATGGCGCAAAGCAGCTGGAGGACGCGAAGCAGGCGCTGGCGGACGGCTGGCAGGACTATCGGGAGGGGGAGGCCGAGGCCGAAGAGGAGCTCTCCGAGGCGGAGGAAAAGCTCCTGGACGCCCAGCGGGAGATCGACGACATCCAGGAGGGGGAATGGTATGTTTTTTCCCGGGAGGATAATCCGGGCTTCTCCAGCTACGCCTCCAACGCGGACAAGATCGCGGCCATCGCCCAGGTGTTCCCGGTGTTTTTCTTCCTGGTGGCGGCGCTGGTGGCTCTTACCACCATGGCCCGCATGGTGGAGGAAGAGCGCCAGCAGATCGGCACCATGAAGGCCCTGGGCTACACCCCCGTGCAGATCGCGGGGAAATATCTGTTCTACGCCGCCGCGGCCAGCCTTCTGGGCTGCGTGGCGGGGGTTCTGATCGGCATGTGGCTGTTCCCCACCGTGATTATCAACGCCTACAACATCATGTATGACTTGCCGGAGATCGTCACCCCCTTCAGCTGGAGTCTGGCCCTGTTTTCTGCGGTCACCGCCACCCTCTGCACTCTGGCCGCCACCCTCAATGCCTGCTGGAGCGCTCTGCGGGAAGTCCCCGCCCGGTTGATGCTGCCCAAGGCTCCCAAGGCCGGCAAGCGCATCCTGCTGGAATCCATCTCCCCGCTGTGGAGACGGATGAAATTCACCCAGAAAGTCACCGCCAGAAATCTGTTCCGCTATAAAAAGCGCTTCTTTATGACAGTGACCGGCATTGCCGGATGCACTGCCCTGCTGGTCACCGGCTTCGGCATCCGGGATTCTGTCTCCGACATTGTGGGCATCCAGTATAGCCAGCTCTCCTCCTACCAGCTCATTGTGGGCCTCAAGCATGAAAGCGCTTTGGAGGGCTCCGCCTTAAAGGAGATCCTGGGAGACGAGAGCCGGATCGCCGGGTATCTTCCTGCCCTTCAGGAGAGCGGGGCCGTGGTGCCCAAGGGGGACGACCCCGCCGACGACATCACCATCTTTGTGCCCTCAGAGACAGACCGCCTGCCGGAGTTCTTCCACTTCCGCCACAGGACCGGCAGTGAGCCAGTGGAGTACGGGGAGGACGCGGTGATCGTCACGGAAAAGCTGGCGGAGCGCCAGCACCTGAGCGTGGGCGACGTGATCACCGTGAAGAACCAGGACGAGATCCGGGGGGAGTTCACCGTCACGGATATCTGCGAAAACTACGTGTACCACTACCTCTACATCTCCGCCGGGGCTTATGAGGAGGCCTTTGGCAAGCCTCCGGAAAACAATTCCATCCTATGCCAGTTTCCCCCGGACGGTCCTGCCGGAGGTGAGGACCAGCTGACCACGGAGCTGTTGAAATGCACGGACGTGGCCATGACCAATTCCACTGTGGAGCTCTCGGAGAGCTTCCACAACAGCATTCAGAGCATCAACTATATTGTGGTGGTGCTGATCGTCTCCGCCGGGGCCCTGGCCTTTGTGGTGGTATACAATCTCACCAACATCAATATTACCGAACGGATGAAGGAGCTGGCAACCATCAAGGTCCTGGGTTTCTACAACGGTGAGGTGGCCGCCTATGTCTACCGGGAAACCGCCGCCCTCACGGTGATCGGCACGGGGGTGGGCCTGCTGCTGGGGGTGGTGCTGCACCAGTTCGTCATCCGCACGGCGGAGGTGGATATGATCATGTTCGGCCGGGCCATCTACGCCCCCAGCTACATCTGGGCCGCCCTACTCACGGTGGTTTTCAGCGTGCTGGTAAATCTGGTGATGTACCGCAAGCTCACCGCCATCAGCATGGTGGAGAGCATGAAGGCCCCGGAATAGTGGGAAATGTTTTTGATGTATGTTATGGCCGGAGGGCACACGTGCCCTCCGGCAAGGTCGTGGAGCTCTGCTCCACACCACGCCAGGGGCCTAGACGCCTGAGACTTGGCTTCGCCAAGTCTTGGACCGCGCAATGTGTCTGGCTTTACCGCACACAACTAACCAGAGTAAAAGTTTCGTCCACCTTTTCAAAGGTGGTGGGGGACGGGGGGCAAAGCCCTCAGCCGCCGGAGGGTGAGCGTCTGCCGGTGGCAGACACGCCGCGAACCGACCGAGCCGGCAGGCGAGACCCCATAACAATCGTCCAAAAAATTTTCCAATAGCAATAGAAAGAGGTGTCCCTATGAAGCATCTGATTGTGGCCGGAGTGCCCCGGTCCGGCAAGAGCACCCTCTCCCGCAGGATTGCAAAAGAATTCGGCTGGCAGCACGTGTGTATGGACGCGGTGATCGCGGGCTTCGAGCAGTGCTTTCCCGAAACCGGCGTGGACACCGGTATAAGTGTCAACAAGGGAAAATCCTCCCTGGAAATCTTGCGGATCATCAGCGGAAAAATTGCCCCCTTTCTCCGGGCCATGACCAGCGAGGAGGAGTACGATCACAAAAACGGGCCCATGGTCATCGACATGTACCAACTGCTGCCCGAGGACTACGTCCGCTGCGGGCTCTCCTCCACCTGCCGGATCCTCTATCTCCTCACTGGAGACGTGACCCCGGAGGAGCGGTTTGCCATCCAGAAAAAATTCGACACCCCCGAGGACTACACCTATGACCTCTCGGACGAGGAACGCATGGAGGGCTGCGAATATCTGGTGGAGCAGAGCCGTCTGATCCGGGGCCAATGTGAAGCCCACGGCCTGCCTGTCTATGAGACGGCCCGGGAGCGGGAACAGGTTTTCCAGGGAATTCTCGCCCGGTTGAAGGAGAAAAAGGAGGAATTTTTATGAACGCGGCGGAAATCCGGCTGGCGCGTCCCGGCCCGGAGCACAGGGAGAAGGCCCTGGCTTTCCGACGGGAGTTTTTCGACCAGGGAGAAGAGATCATCTCCGGCAGCGGGCTGCTGGACAAGACGGAGCGCTACGAGGACTGGCTGGATTCTGTGACTCGCAACGCCAGCCCGGAGACCGTCAACCCCAATTGGGTGCTGACGGACACCTTCTTCGCCACAGACGGCGCGGGGGAAATCGTGGGAATCATCGACCTGCGTCATGAGCTGAACGAGTTTCTCCGGGACCTGGGCAACTGCGGCTACAGCGTGCGGCCCAGCCGGCGGCGGAGTGGCTATGGGCGGCGGATGCTGGGTCTGGTGTTGGAGGAGGCCCGGCGGGCCGGGCTTCCGGAGCTGCACATCTCTGTGGAGCGGGGCAACCTGCCCTCTGTCCGGATAATCCAGGCCAACGGCGGCGTGTACGAGCGTAGCTTTCTTCACGAGGGAGCTGCGGCGGACATATACCGGTTGGCATTGGGCTGCACTTCCGGGAAATTTTGATAAAGCATAGATTACAAGAAGAACAGGCCCGCTGCGGACCGGAGGAGGGAAGAACTGTGGAAAAGAGCGTGCAGGACATGGCAGGTCAGCTGCTCAAATGGCTGCTGGATTTTGGAGGGAACCTGCTTTTGGCGGGTTTGATTTTTCTGGGCGGCTGGTGGCTGGCGAAGCTGGCCGGAAGGCTCACCCGGCGGGCTGTGGAAAAAGGCCGCACCGATTCCCTGGTGGCGGGGTTTCTGGGCTCCATTGTCAGGTCCCTGGTGATTCTGATGGCCTCGGTAAGCGCTATCGCTCAGCTGCAAATCAATATCACGTCTCTGGTGGCGGCCCTGGGCGCGGCGGGTCTCACCGCCAGCTTTGCCCTGCAGGGAAGCCTCTCCAACTTTGTCAGCGGGGTCCAGATCATCTTCACCAAACCCTTCAAGCAAGGGGACTACCTGTCCTTCGGAGGCTATGAGGGCAGCGTGAAGCGCATCGAGATCCTCTATACCATTCTGGCTACCTTCGACAACAAAGAGGTGATCGTGCCCAATTCTAAGATCACCGGGGACGTGGTGGTGAATTTTTCCAGCAACGGCACCCGCCGCCTGGACTTGAGCTATGCCGTGTCCTACCGGGCGGATCTGAAAAAGGCCAAGGAAATCCTCTGGGAGCTGGCCGAGAAAGACGGCCGGGTGCTGAACGATCCCCCGCCCCTGGTGGCTGTTGGGGAGATGAAAGACAGCTCTGTCACCCTGGCGATGAAACTCTGGTGCCGTCAGGAGGAATACTGGAACCTGTATTTCTCCATGCAGGAGGCGGTGAAGCTGACCTTTGACCGGGAGGGCGTGGAGATTCCCTATCCTCAGCTGGATGTACACCTCAAAGGGGAAAAAGAACAAAACAAATAGGGCCTGTCCGGAGAAGCCGGAAAGCCCTAACTTGTTCCATTATGATGTTTGCTTACACAGCCCGGGTCACTTTGCCGGACCGCAGGCAGCGGGTGCAAGCGTATACGCGCTTGGGGGTTCCGTCAACAATCGCCTTTACCCGACGGATATTGGGCTTCCAGGCACGGTTGGAATGCCGCATCGAGTGGGAAACCTTACATCCAAAAGCTACGCCCTTGCCGCAGAATTCACATTTTGCCATATCTGCACCTCCTTGGTAGGCAGTTCTCAAGTCAACAAGATGAATTATAGCAGATGAGGGGCTAAATTGCAAGTTTTTTTTGAAAGGAATTGTCTTTTTCCCAAAAATAGGGTATAATCCATAGGATAACGAGATTGTGAACCGAAAAGGGATTTGGGTGGGATCCTCCAACCAGCCCTTTTCCAGAAAGATTGTGAGGGATACCATGTTTTTCAGCGTAATCAGAACCATCCTGGCGGGACAGCCGGTGGATATCGCGGCGGTCAGCGCCCAGGTGCTGGCCATTGTGTTTGTGATTTTGTGCATCCTGCCCCTGCACGAGTTCGCCCACGGCTGGGTTGCCAATAAGCTGGGGGACCCCACGGCCAGGCTGGAGCGCCGGCTGACTCTGAACCCCCTTGCCAGCGTGGACCCGGTGGGCACGGTGTGGCTGTTCCTCTTCGGCTTTGGCTGGGCGAAGCCGGTGCCGGTGAACCCCCGGTATTTCCGCAAGCCCAAGCGGGATATGGCCATTGTGGCCCTGGCAGGGCCTGTCTCCAACCTGCTGGCGGCCCTGGTGGGCGCGGTGCTGCTTTTTGCCATGCTCACCCTGGCGCCCTATAACGGCGTCACCAGCTTCATAATCAAGGTCTTCAGCTACTATGTCACTGTCAATGTGACCCTGGCGGCCTTCAATCTGCTGCCCATTCCGCCCCTGGACGGCTCCCGCATTCTGGGCGCGTTCCTCAGCGACCGGGCCCTGGCCGCCTATTACCGCTACCAGAACCTGTTTGTGATGGTGCTGTTCGTGCTGATGATCTCCGGGGCCTTCTCCGGTCCTCTCTACGCCATCGAGAACGTGCTCACCCGGGGAATCTCCTGGATCGCCGCCCTGCCTTTCCGGCTGTTTGGCCTGTTGTAATGGACAAGCTGCAATATAAGCTGGAGGTCTTTGAGGGTCCCCTGGACATGCTCCTGGCCCTGGTGGCAAAGAACAAGATCGACATCTACGACATCCCCATCGCGGAGCTTCTGGAGCAGTACATGGAGCAGATCCAGCTCATGCGGGAGGCGGACCTGGACATAGCCAGCGAGTTTTTAGAGATGGCTGCCCGGCTGGTGTACATCAAAACCCTTTCCCTTCTGCCCAGGCAGGAGGAAGACGAGGACCCCCGTCTGGAGCTGACGGGGCTGCTGCTGGAATATCAACAGTGCAAGCAGGCTGCGGAAGCTTTGCGGGAACGGGCCGCCTTTGACACGGTGACGCGTCCGGCGGAGGAACTCCCCGCAGACTATATCTATAAGCGGATCCATGACCCCCGGGAGCTGGGACAGGCCCTACGGGCTGCTTGGGGCAAGGGGAAGAGTCTGCTGCCCCCCAAGCCCGAGAGCTTTTCGGCGCTGGTATCGGCCCGGATTGTGTCCGTGGCCAGCCAGACGGTGTACGTGCTGCGCAGGCTGTGGAAGCAGGGAACGATGGCCTATCAGGCGCTGTTTCGGGAAAAGACAGACCGCTCCGCCCGGATCGCCGTGTTTCTGGCGGTGCTGGAGCTGGTGAAAAGCCGGCGGATTCGGGTAGAGGGCGAAGGAGGCGGCTGCCGGGTGCGGCTTCTCCCGAGAGACAAGACCAGAGAAGAGGACGCGCCCAAAAGTATACAAGCAGAGGATGGCATATGAATACGGAAGAACAGCTGATAGGGAAGGCAGAGGCGATTCTGTTCGCCGGCGGGGAGCCGGTGGCGCTGGACAGAATCGCCCAGGTGTTGGGGGTGCGTGTCTACGCGGTGGAAACGGCGGTGGCTCGGCTCCAGGAAAAATATAATACCCCGGAAAGCGGCGTGCACCTGCTGTTGCTGGGGGATTCGGCCCAGTTCTGCACCAATCCGGCCTATATCGAGCCGGTGCGGGCCGCCCTGGACCTGAAGCGCAACACGCCTCTCTCCCAGGCGGCCATGGAGGTGCTGGCGGTGGTGGCCTATAACCAGCCGGTGACCAAGGCTTTTGTAGAGCAGGTGCGGGGGGTGGACTGCTCCGGCGTGGTGGGCAGTCTGGTGCAGAAGGGGCTTCTGGAGGAGCGTGGGCGCCTGGAGCTGCCCGGCCGGCCCCTGCTTTACGGCACCACAGAAAATTTTCTCCGGTGCTTTCAGCTCTCCTCCATCGATCAGCTGCCCCCACCTCCTGGAGAGAGCGGTCAGGAGGAAGAGGAGGATGGCGAGGAAGAGGAAGGAGACCAGACCAAGCTGAGCCTATACGGATAGCGGAAAGCCGGGAAAGGGGAGAAGCCAATGATTGTCCTGTATGTATTGGGGGGCGTTTTAGGTGGGCTGATGGCCTTGGTTCTGGCCCTTTTGGCGCTCCTGCTGGTGGTTTCCCTGTTCCCGGTGCAGGCCTCGCTGGCCTTTCGCGGGGAGTTTTCCCTGGAGCTGCGGGTTCTGTTTCTGCGGATTCCCCTGCTGCCCGGCCGGGAAGAGCCGGAGAAGGATGAGCCTGAACCGGAAGCGGAACAGCCGCGGGAGGGGCAGGAGAAGAAATCCAGCGTGGGAGAGCGGATGAAGAAGGCCCTGAAGCGGGAAGGGTTGTCCGGATTTCTGGAGGCTTTGGGGGAGCTGGTCCGACTGGCGGGCGGAGCCTCGGCGGGGATTCTCCGGGGGCTGCGGCTCAAGGAGTTCGATCTGTACCTCTGTCTGGGCGGCTCTGGGGACGCCGCCCAGGCCGCCGTCCTGTACGGGCAGGTTTCCGGGGGCGTCTATTCCGCCTGTGGGGCGCTGTTTGGCCTGTTGCCCTGCAAAAAAAAGGGCGTCACGGTGGACCTGGACTACAGCGCAGGGGAGCCCCAGGTGGATTTTTCCGCCAGGCTCTCCATCCGCCCGGTGGTGATCCTCTGGGAAGGACTGAAGCTGTTCTTTAAGAGCCTGCGCCCGCTGAAACGAATTCTCTAAGAACTTTGGGACGCTGGCCGGATTTGGGGCCTGCTTGCCGGGCTGTCGCGTCCCAAAGGCCCCCGTCACTTAGAAGTATAGCAATCATAAAAATATCGCGCCAAAACCGAAACACACGAAAGGAATGGACAAAATGAGCGAAAACAAGGTAAACGAACTGCTGGGCGTCAGCATGGAAAAGATTAAGCAGATGGTGGATGTGAACACGGTGGTAGGGGACCCTGTCTCCACGCCGGACGGCACCACCGTGATCCCCATTTCCCGGGTGAACTACGGCTTTGCCGCCGGGGGCTCGGACCTGCCCTCCAAGGCCCAGCCCGCCGGGGGGCTCTTCGCCGGGGGCAGCGGGGCGGGGATCACGGTGGCTCCCGTCGCCTTTTTGTCCATTCATAACGGTGTTACCCGGGTGATCCAGATTGAGCCCTATTTCAGCCCGGTGGACCGTGCCTTGGAAAAGATCCCGGAAATTGTGGACATGCTCAACTCCTTGTTCCGCCGGGGCAAAGACGCGCAGGAGGAGAGCGAAGGAGCGGAAGGAGAAAAGTCCCCGACTGCGGCGGAAGCGGCGGAGGCCGCAGCAGCCGCAAGCATCGCAAAAGCGGAGGGGAAATCCTGAGAAAAGGGCGTTTCCCCGGGGAGCCGCCCCTTCGCATATCCTGCCGCCTGTCCGCATATTCTTAGAGCGTGTTCACCCTGTATGAACACGCTCTAAGAGAGGCGGGTGACTTGTTTTTTGAAAAAGTCCATACGAATAGCGGCCTGGGGGGCTCTTGCGGCCTGGATTTTGGGGGCCTTTTGCCCAGGGGCCCAGGCCCAGGCCCCCGGGGTGTCCGCCCAGAGCGCGGTGCTGATTTCCGCCGGGGACGGGGCCGTGGTCTTTGAGAAGAATGCCCACGAGCAGCTGGCCATGGCCAGCACCACTAAAATTATGACGGCCCTGCTCACCCTGGAGGAGGCTGCCCGTTCCGGCGATCCGGCGTTGGAGATTACCGGGGAGATGGTGCGGGTGGAGGGCTCTTCCATGGGCCTGCAGGAGGGAAACCGGCTGACCCTCTCAAACTTGACGGCGGGGATGCTTCTGGCCTCCGGCAACGACGCGGCCAACTCCGCCGCCCTGTATCTGGCCGGAAGCCAGGAGGCCTTTGGGGACATGATGAACGCCCGGGCGGGGGAGATCGGCATGAAGGATACCCATTTCGTCACCCCCTCCGGCCTGGACGACGAGGAACACTACTCCACTGCCTACGACATGGCCATTTTGGCCCGGGAGGCTCTGGAAAATCCCGAGTTTGCCCGGATTGCCGGCAGCGCCAGCCTCCAGGTGGAGTTCCTGGAACCCGCCCAGAAGGTCACCTATTCCAACCATAACAAGTTGCTGCGGATCTATGAGGGCTGTGTTGGCGTGAAAACCGGATTTACCAAAAAGGCGGGGCGCTGTCTGGTTTCCGCCGCCCGACGGGAGGGCACCACCCTGATCGCGGTCACCCTCAACGCCCCGGACGACTGGAACGACCACATGGCTCTGCTGGATTACGGTTTTCAGACGGTGAAAACCCTGTCGCTGGACGGAGGGGAGATTCCGGGCTCTCTTGCCGTGGCGGGGGGAGAGGAGGTTCCCCTGCGGGCGGGGGAGGGCGTAACCCCCACTGTGCCGGTGGAAGAGGCCGAAGGTGTCGTCCGGCGGGTGCTGCTGCCCAAATTCCTGTACGCGCCGGTGGAAAAGGGCGAGAAGGTGGGCAGGGTGCAGTATCTGGCAGGGGGGCAGGAGATTTACAGCGTGCCCATCCTGGCGGCGGAAGGGGTGGAGGCCCTTTTGCCGGAAGAACCCGGCTTCTGGGAAGGCCTTTGGCAGACGGTGCGGGGGTGGTTTGGCGCACAATATAGTTAACGCAGTTCAAAAGAGGTATGCGTCTTTTGAACCAGACGGCGCAACAGCTGCTGTGCCGCCCAGCGTGAAAATCGGTATATACCGATTTTCACGTGCGTTTACTATAACGCATGGAATGAAAAGAGCGAGGCCCGGTTCCGCTATTTCCCACAAGACTATCCCTCCAGAACTTTTTCCAGAAACTTCTCAATATTCATTACGGTGCGGGGCGTGAGAAAATGTTCAATTTTTTCGCACTGCTCCAGCTCGTCCTGGGTGCCGTTTACCGCGCATAACAGCCTGTGGACGATTTCGTGGCGGCGCAAAAGATACTCTCCCACCTGCCGCCCGGTTTCTGTTAAAGTGATGTATCCATACCGGGGAAATTGGATCAGCTCCCGAGCCCGGAGATTTCCGGCCATCTTGGAGGCCGACGGCGGTTTCACATGCAGGGCCTGGGCCAGGGTGGATACCCGCACCACCCCTTCCGAATCCTTCTGCATCCGGTAAATCATCTCCAAATAGTCCTCCATCGAGGAGGTAAGCAGGCCGTGCTCAATCAGATTGTATCCTTTCAGCGTGTAAAACCCCTCTGTCCCCATGTGGAACGATTCCTCCCTGTCACAAGTCCGGACAACCGGAATATAGTAGAGAGAAGAAAGAAACTTTCTTTCTCCTAACTTTACATCGTATTCTGGAGTTGATGAATATATGTTCCACGAAGCAACGCTGTCCAGCCTGCGCCAGGGCCAGGCCGCCAAAGTCGCCGTCTTGAAAGCGCAGGGGTCTATGCGCCGGAGGTTCCAGGATCTGGGCCTTATTGAGGGCACCGCAGTAGAATGTCTGGGGGCCGGTCCCCTGGGGGATCCCTGCGCCTATCTGATCCGGGGGGCGGTCATTGCCCTGCGCCAGTGCGACGCCAGTACGATCGTCATTGGGCCGGCCTATGCCGCCGGAGTTTTGGCGTCTCCCGTCTCTCCCCTTCCGGCGGCTGAATAGGCGGTGTGGTATGGGGCTATCGAAATCATCCACCGGACTGGGTGCGTCCAACACTCAGCTGATACTGCAAAAACGTTCTGAACAGGACCGTGTGGTGGCATTGGCCGGAAACCCCAATGTGGGAAAGAGCACTGTGTTCAACGCTCTTACCGGTCTGCATCAGCATACAGGAAATTGGCCTGGGAAAACCGTGACCAACGCCCAGGGCTACTGCCAGTTTCAGGGAACCGGCTATCTGTTGGTGGACCTGCCGGGGTGCTATTCTCTACAGGCCCATTCCGCGGAAGAAGAGGCCGCCCGGGACTTTCTCTGCTTTGGCGGCGCGGACTGCGTGGTCGTGGTCTGCGACGCCACCTGCCTGGAGCGGAACCTGAACCTGGTCCTGCAGGTGCTGGAGCTGGCCCCCAACACCGTGGTCTGCGTAAATCTTTTGGACGAGGCCCGGCGAAAGGGAGTTCGAGTAGATCTGGAGGAGCTTTCCGGCCTGCTGGGCGTGCCGGTGGTAGGGGCCTCCGCCCGGGAGGGAAAGGGACTGGAAGCCCTCATGAGAGAGGCCGGCCGCCTGTCTGCCACTCCTCTGCCTCCCAGAGAGCCTCCTGTCGTCGTCTATTCCCCCCAGGCGGAAGGTTTGATTGCCCGGCTTCTGCCCAGAGTGGAGTCCCTGCATGGAGGTGTGGCCAACTCCCGCTGGCTGGCGGCAAAGCTGCTGGACGGCGTGGACCCCAGTCTGGAGTCTGCCATGGGGAAGCGGCTGAGGCTCCCCCTCTCCCAGGACCCGGAGATCCGCCGGGTTCTGGAGGAGGTCGGGCCGGAGCGGGAGGCCCTTCGGGACTCTATGGCCGCTAGCATGGTCCATCGGGCGGAGGAGATTGCCCGAGCGGTGACAAAGACGGAAAACGGGGGTTACAGTCCCCGGGACCGGAAAATCGACCGGATCCTCACCAGCCCCCTTACGGGTTTTCCAATTATGCTGCTGATGCTGCTGGGGATTTTCTGGCTCACCATCGCCGGGGCCAACTACCCTTCCCAGCTGCTGAGCCAGGGCCTGTTCTGGCTGGGGGACCAGTTGGGAGAACTTCTGGCATGGGCCGGGTGGCCTGGGTGGCTGCGGGGCCTGCTCTGCGACGGCATGTACAAGACCCTGGCCTGGGTGGTGGCGGTGATGCTGCCCCCTATGGCAATTTTCTTCCCCTTGTTCACCCTGCTGGAAGATCTGGGCTATCTGCCCCGGGTGGCCTTTAATATGGACCGGTGCTTTCACTGCTGCGGAGCCTGCGGAAAGCAGGCGCTGACCACCTGCATGGGCTTTGGATGTAATGCCGCCGGGGTGGTGGGCTGCCGGATTATTGATTCTCCCCGGGAGCGGCTCATTGCCATGCTCACCAACAATTTCGTCCCCTGCAATGGCCGTCTGCCCATGCTCATCTCCCTGATCGCCATGTTTTTCGTAGGGGCCGCCGGGGGCTTTGGGGCCTCTGTGCTGTCCGCCCTACTTCTGGTGGGGGTGATCGGCCTGGGTCTGCTGATGACCTTCGCCGTCTCCAAATTTCTGTCCTCCACTTTGCTGAAAGGGGTCCCTAGCTCCTTTACGCTGGAGTTACCCCCCTATCGCCGGCCCCAGATCGGCAAGGTGATTGTGCGCTCCATCTTCGACCGCACCCTGTTCGTCCTGGGCCGGGCGGCTTCGGTGGCGGCCCCGGCCGGGCTGGTGATCTGGCTGCTGGCTAACCTCCATGTGGGGGGAGCGTCCCTTCTGGCCCACTGCGCCGGGTTCCTGGACCCCTTCGCCCGGATGTTCGGCATGGATGGGGTCATCCTTCTGGCCTTCATCCTGGGCTTGCCCGCCAACGAAATCGTCATCCCCCTGATTATCATGGCCTATCTCTCCCAGGGGAGCCTTGTGGAACTCTCGGACCTGTCCGCCCTGCGGGCCCTGCTGGTGGACAACGGCTGGACCTGGGTCACGGCCCTGTGCGTGGTGGTGTTCTCCCTGATGCACTGGCCCTGCTCCACCACCTGCCTCACCATCAGAAAGGAGAGCCAGAGCTGGAAGTGGACCGCCGTTGCGGTAGCCATCCCCACGGTCTGCGGCCTGGGGCTGTGCTTTCTCATCGCCAATACCTGCCGCCTGCTGGGATTGGGGTAGGAGCGGGCTGTTCACCGGGACTGTCTAAAACGAAGAGTTCTTGAAAATACGAAGTGGCCTTCATGCGCACAGAGTCTCGTCTGCCGCCTCGCTCGGTTCGCAGCTTGTCTACCACTGACAGACGCTCACCCCCCACACCCCGCCAGCGGTAAACTTGGCGTTGCCAAGTTTACCGCTGGACCGGCCAAAGCCGTCCAGAGTAAAAGTTTTGTAGACTTCGTGTAGCGAACGTTTTACTTTTCTCAAAATTGGTGGGGGTCGGGGGGGCAGAGTTCGTAAGACGAAATCTAACGAATTCTTAGCCGCCGGAGGCCCCCCTACTACTTCAAAAAATATTCGATTTGGACACTCCTCTGTTCACCTCAGTATGAGATAGGCCTCTATGGCCTGGAACTTTTTCTCTCCGATGCCGCTCACCTCTTTCAGCTCCTCCACGGCCACAAACCCGCCGTAGGCCTCCCGGTAGTCCACAATCCGCTGGGCCAGGGCCGGACCGACGCCCGGCAGGAGGGCCAGTTCCTCCACGGTGGCGGTATTCAGATTCACCAGCCCGTCCAGCTCCGGCGGGGACGGAGAAGGAGCAGCCTCCTCTTCCTGAGTCAGGCTGCTCCCTTTTCGCGCGTCTCTCTGGTCGGCCATGGGCAAGGAAGATTCGCCAGTCTCCCTGATGGAGAAAAAGCAAAGGAACGCTGCGGCCAGCAGCACGATGCCGCAGGCTCTCCGGGCCTGCCTCCCGCTCATAGCCGCCGTCCCCTTCCCGAGCCCTTCCGGGACTCCGCCAGAAGCCCCAGGAGCTCCTCTTTGCTCAGCTCCCGGAACTTGCCCTGGGGCAGCATTCCCAGCCGTACCGGCCCGATGGCTGTCCGTTTCAGCCGGGCTACCTCCAGCCCCAAGGCCTCGCACATCCGGCGGATCTCCCGGTTGCGGCCCTCATAGAGGATGATCTCCACGACCGCCCGGCCGGGCTGCTGTTCCAACACCCGTGCCTTGGCGGGAGCCGTCATTTTTCCGTCCAGCAAAATACCCGTGCTGAGTTTCACCAACTGCTCCTCATTGATTCCAGGCCGTAGGGTTACCCGGTAGGTTTTCGCCACATGGGTTTTGGGATGGGAGACCGCGTTGGCGAAGTCCCCATCGTTGGTCATCAGCAGCAGGCCTTCGGAATCCTTGTCCAGCCGCCCCACCGGATACACCCGCTCCGATACGTTCTCCACCAGCTGGGCCACGCACTTCCGCCCTCGCTCGTCCTCCATGGTGGTGACGAAGCCCCGGGGCTTATGGAGGGCCAGATAGAGTTTCTCTTCCGGCAGCTTCAGCCGCATCCCATCCACCGCCACAAGGTCTTTTCCCGGGCGGGCGCTGTCCCCTAGCCGGGCGGTACGGCCGTTCACCGTCACCCGGCCGTCCGCGATCATCTGCTCTGCCTTCCGCCGGGAGGCAAGTCCCGCCTGGGCGATCAATTTTTGCAGTCTGCTCTCCTGGGCCATACTTCTTCCTCTTTTCCCGCAGCTTTCTTTACTTTTAGAAGCTGTACCGATAGGATTTGTATTGTAGTAAACACACTTGAAAATCGATATATTACCTCTTTTGAACTGCGTTAACTATACTTTCTGAGAGACAAGTGGCTGCGCACACGATCTCTCAAAAAGTATACGCTTTTCGAGCAAATTCAGTGGGGAGAAGCAATCTGGCGATTGGCAAGTTTTTATAACGCCACTCCCCGGCTGAATTTGCCGGAAAGGGGAATACAAACGCCTATTGGTACGGCTTCTTAAAACAGACTCCAGGCTTTTAGGAGGACCTGGCCACAGGAATGTTCCGAAAAGCCAAGTGTAAGCTCCCTTGGTACAAGCGCTTAGAGCTTAGGCGTGTGCAGATTGTCAAGGAGATGTTTCGTCAGAACCGGTAGATTGAGCGCCGTCAATCCCGCGATTGGCAAGGAAAACCGACTGGTTATGGCGGAAAATCCGCTGGCAAGCTGTGCGCGGATCATTTCGGGATAAATTCTTAGTTTTCCGGCAGCCAGACCCGCATCTGGTTCAGTCCGCGATTGCCCCAGGCGTAATAGGGGATCAGACGGATTTCCCCTCTCTCCCGCCGGGGTTTTTGGCTGGTATAGAGCCCTTCTGCCGGCTGGGTCCGCCAGCCCTCCGCCGCCACGGGGACCACGCCGCCCAAGAACTCCGGCTGGAAAGCCCCGGCGCTGAGCCCGCCGTTTTGGTCCAGAGACAGGGAGAACACATCGCCGTCATTGTCCACGCCTTCGGCGCAGTACACCAGGGGCCCCCGCATCACCGCCGCCTTGCCCGTATCCGCCGGAATCCTGGTGGACGCGTAGACCTTCCGGGGGGTCATGTCTAGTTCCAGTTCCAGGATGTCTCCTTCCTGGAAGCCGCCGGAGAGCCAGGCGTAGCCGTCCCGGAGCACGGAAGCCAGGTCCACCGTTTTGCCGTTATGTTTCAGCACAGTGTTGCCGCTCCAGGCGGGAATTCGCAGGGCCACCGTCTCCCTGGCTCCACCGGTAAAGGTATAGGTGACCTTGCCGTTGTTGGGGTAGCCCGTTACGCAGTCCAGCCCCCAGCCGAAGGGAGTATCCACATGGCCGTCCAGGTAGAGATGGATCAAAAGGGCGTCCTCTCCGGCGGAATAGGCGTAGCTGCCAATGGAGGCCAGCAGTCGGGCCACATTGGGCGGGCAGCAGGCACAGGCGTACCATTGGGGACGCTGGGGCAGGTCATGGCGCTGGGTGGCCGCTTCGCCGGAAATACCCGGGGCAACCTCCAAGGGGTTCACATAGAAAAAGCGCTTGCCGTCCAGGGCCATTCCCGCCAGAACCGTATTATAGAGGGCCAGCTCCATCACGTCGCCGTGTTGGCCCAGAGGATTCAGCTCCAGCATTTTTCGGGCAAAGAAGATCAAGCCGATGGAGGCGCAGGTCTCCGCGTATACCGTGTCGTTGGGCAGATCGTAGTCCACGGTGAAGGCCTCTCCCAGCACCGTGGAGCCGATGCCCCCGGTAACGTACATCCGCCGCTGGGTGATGCTCTCCCACAACGTCTCGCAGGCGGCTTTCAGGGTAGGATCCCCGGTTTCCCGGGCCAGGTCCGCCATGGCGGTGTAGAGATAGACCGCCCGTACCGCGTGTCCCACCGCGTCTTTCTGCTCCCGGACGGGCTTCGCGCTCTGGGTGTACTCCTTTTCCACGGGCTCCTCGGGCCTCTGCCAGAGAATCCAATCCCGCCTTTTCTTCTCTTCCTCAAAATAGTGGGGCTCTTGGCCGCGCACATCTACAAAATGCAGGGCCAGCTCTTTGTATTTCTCGTTGCCGCTGGCGCGGTAGAGGCGCATCAGGGCCAGCTCGATTTCCGGGTGGCCGGAGTAGCCCCGGGGGCATTCCTCCATGAAATGCTGGTAGATGCAGTCCGCGTTCCGCTCCATGATCCGCAGAAAGCGGTCCTTCCCCGTGGCCTCGTAATGGGCGCAGGCGGCCTCCATCAAGTGCCCAGCGCAGTAGAGCTCGTGGGCCTCCTGAAGGTTCGTCCAGCGCTTGTCCGGCTCCTTCACGGTAAAATAGGAATTCAGGTAGCCATCCGGATGCTGGGCCTTCTCCAGCAGGCCGATCACTTCTTCCAGCCGGGCCTCCAGCTCCGGGTTCTCCCGCTCTGCCAGAGAGTAGGCCGCGGCCTCCATCCACTTGGCCAGATCGCTGTCCTGGAACACCATACCATAGTACTCGCCCTGGACCTCCTCCCCGGCCACCTTTTGGGCCGCCAGCCGCAGGTTCTGGATGGCGTGGCTCTTTTCCACCCCGGACAGCTGATCATTTAAAATGCTGTACTGATAGGGCAGCACGGTTTCCCGCACCAGTTTCTGCCGCTGGGCCAGAAATCCCCGGCCCTCTTTAAACGCCGTTACCGGCAAGCCTTTGCTCCGCATAATTTCCTCCTTGATTTAAGCTGTTCCGTAAGAAGCCGTACCAATAGGCGTTTGCATTCTCCTTTCCGGCAAATTCAGCCGGGAAGCGGTGTTGTGAAAACTCGCCAATCGCCAGATTGCTGCTCTCCACTGAATTTGCTCGAAAACCAAAATAGAAATCCTATCGGTACAGCTTCTAACAATCTCTCAAAAGTATGAAAAATCAACTTCCCACAAAGCATCCATCACCCGGACCTCCCGGTCCAGCCAGGGAATGGATTTTCCTTCCAGCAGGGCGCGGTTGGCAGCCAGAGCTTCCTCCAGAGAAACCCACACCGGGCGGAAATGCTCCGCTTCCTCGTATTCGTCCAGATGAAGGGGCACCTGCTCTTGGCCCAGGCGGCACAGGAAATAGTAGGAGTCCATCTCCAGAATATCCGCGGTCCGCCCGGCTCGGCGCTCGTGGGCCAGAGCCAGAATTTCCCCTGTTTCCAGGACCGGATAGCCGGTTTCCTCCAGCATTTCCCGGGCCAGGGCCTGCTCCAGGGTTTCGCCCGATTCCACGCCCCCTCCGGGAAATTTATAATCCCCCGCGCCTGTGTGAATCAGCAAGAGTTCTCCCTCTTTAACCACAATTCCCCGGGCCGCCCTGCGGCGGAACACGCTTCCCTTTTCAGGCAAGCCCTCCGCCTGCAAACAAATCTCTACCATAGGGCTGCTTATTGCTGGGGAGGCTGCTGGAAGCCGTCCGCCGGATCCTGGGGAACGGGCTGCCCGTCGGGACCAGCCTGCTGAGGCTGCTGGCCGGGGAACAGGTCCGCGTACATGGGCGGCACGGCAGGTTGCACCGGCGGGAACAGAACCTGGTTCATGGCGGTACGGTAGCGGCCCAGGAGCACGGCGGCGAGGATCAGGGCAGACCCCTGGCAGAGAGTGCCCACAGCACTGATAGGGGCGGTGAACAGCGCGAAAACCCCGGAGATCAGCGTGCACACCGCCACAAAATAGGTCATGCCCACCAGATAGCTGGAGACCCGGTCATCGGCCATGCCGGACTGTGCCACGGTTTTGGTGCGGTTGATCATGCGGATCAGGCTGGCCTGATAGGTAATCCCCAGCACGAAAGCAAAGATGCACACCAAGGTCACAATCGCCATGATGACGATAATGGAGAGGAGCACCTCATCCTCGCTGCCGGCAAAGGCCATGGGAGGAACACCTTCCGATAAAACAACGATCAGCACCAGGGCAATGCCAGCCAGGACCAGAAAGGCGCACAGGCAGAGAGCGACCATATAAATGTACCGGAATACCTTGCAGATGGTGAGCCCGGCGGTGGAGATGTTGCCGGACATGCGATTGCGGCAGGTGACAAAGTGGATCCACATGGCAACCGCCAGCAGGATGGCCGGGATGGAGCCGATGATAGCGTTGGCTACGGATGTGGCACGGATCATATCCAGCATGTTGGCAATGGAATCTATGTAATCGTACAGGCCATAGGCATAGGCATAGTAGTAAATGTTGGAGAGCGCGTCGCTCAAGCCCATAGAGGAGAATACCGTGAGCAGGGCAGAGGCGGAGAACAGAATGGCCATGGTCAGGAAGAGGGGAGAGGAACCGATGGTTTTCACCACGTTCACCGCCGGGTTGTCAGAGAGCAGGGGCGGCGGCGCTTCCAGCGTGCAGGGACAGACGGTGCCGTCGGGGATATTCCGGCCGCAGTTGGGACAAATCATAATAAGACCCTCCATAATCATTGATAGCGTGGCGAAAACTAGCCCACGTATTATATATTACAAGAAAACCTCAGAAAATGCAAATCTTTTTCTTGAACCCTTTTTCAGCGGCCATTCCTGGCAAGTTTTTACATTTTTATAGGATAGTAGACATTTTTTGCAGAATATGCTACAATAGAATTTATATTTCCACAGAAATGCTTTTTTCAAGGAAATTGGACGCGGTCTTATAGTTAATAACTATAGACCTGAAAAGGCCCGCTGACCGCAGGTCTTAAGACAGACTCTAGAAGGGGAAAGGGGAGATTGTATATGAAAAAAAGACTCTGCCAGTGCCTGGCGTTATTTTTGACGGCAGCGCTGCTGTGCGCCCTGGCTCCGGCCTATGCCGGGGCCGCGAGGTTTTCCGATGTGTCCGCAGGAAGCTGGTACGCCTCCGCCGTGCAGGAGATGGTGGACCGGGGCATCATGAACGGCAAAGGAACAAATACCTTCAAGCCCAACGGCACACTAACCAGAGGGGAGTTCGTCACCATGCTGGCGAGAACCGCTCTCAGCGAAGGGGAGCTGGGCCAGTATACCTACCGGGGGATTTTTTCTGACGTGCCCCAGAAGCACTGGGCCAACCGCTATGTGAACTGGGCCAGCGAGGCCGGCGTGGCAGGAGGCGTTGGCGGCGGGAAATTCGAACCGGAGAAGCAGCTGACCCGCCAGGACATGGCGGTGATGGTGGTAAAATACGCCAAGGCCACAGGCCTGGACCTGCCCGCCATCAACGGCCCCAAGCTGTTTCTGGACTACCGCTCTATTTCCAGCTATGCGGTGGACAGCGTGACCAAATGCCAGCGGGCGGGGGTGATCGATGGCTACGGCGACATGACCTTCCGGCCCAAGGGCGTGGCGAAGCGCAGCGAGGCGGCCGTGCTGTACTCCCGCTTTTTGCAGACAGCCCAGTCGGCGGGCTACAAGATTATTCGAAAGCGCCTGAACGGCATGCCTATTGCTGCGGTAGAGTTTGACCCCGGCCAGTTCACGGCAGGGGTCGCTCTGGGCAATGACAGGGTCCGGGGCGCGGAGCAGGCCAAGTCCCTCTTCAGCCGCGTGGGGGCCAAAATCGCCGTGAACGGGGGCTTCTTCGAGTTCGGCTCCTACGACGCCTACGGCACCATCATCCATGAGGGCCGTCCGATCACCGTGTACAACCAGTTCTCCCCGGCCAAGTCTGCCATTGTCATGGATTCCTCCGGCCGGTTCTCCGTGGAGAATTACAGGACCAACATCTCCGCCACGGTATCCGCCGCAGACGGCCGGGAGCTCACCGTCAAGGACGTGGGCGCCAACCGCTTCCCCTATGACCCCAAGGACGGCACCCGGCTGATCTTCACCAGCGACTGGGGGGGCAGCCTGGGCTTCCAGGCCAGATACGCCGCCGTGGTGGACGGCTCCGGCCGCGTGACCGCCCTCTGTCAGAACCAAGACGTGTCCATTCCCAAGGACGGCTATGTCCTGGCCCAGCGGGGTCCCCGGGCGGACGATAGCTTCATTCAGGCCGCCACTCCCGGAGCGTATCTGCGGTTTGAGACAGAGTACACGGGCTCCAGCACCCAGGATGTGGAGCTGTCCATTGCGGCGGGGCCCAAGATCGTGGAAAACGGCCGGCCCTATGGCAACGCCTCCACCTACGCGGCGGAGGGCCTGGGCGGGATCGGGGGCGAATCCCAGGCCCGCCGGGTGTGCATCGGCGTGCGGTACGACGGCTCCCTGCTGATCCTCACCGCCTATGCCAGCCTGCCGGAGCTCTCCGGCATCATGGCCGTCATGGGCTGCCAGAGCGCCGTGAACCTGGACGGCGGCGGGTCCACCAACCTGTACGTAAACGGCCAGTGGCTTTACGGGCCCACAGACCGGGCTCTGAACAATGCCCTCTATTTCAAGTAGGCCATGGGGAACCTGGGATTTTCCTATGTGGGGCTGGTCTATCTTCTGATGCTCTTCGCCCCGAACCTTTTCTGGACGCGCGCCAAGCCGGAGGGCTACTCCGCCCAGGGCGAAAGCCCTTTCCTTCAGGCTGTGGAGCGGATCGGGGAGGCGGGGACTACCTGCTGCGCTCTGATTTTTCCGAGACTTTAACCTCAAGCCCTGGTCTGCTTGGAGCTTGTGGCTGGCCGGTTCTGTCCTGCTGATGCTGCTGTATGAGCTGTGGTGGGGGCGGTACTTCCGCAGTCCCCGAAGGCTGGAGGACTTCTACGGCTCCTTTCTGGGGATACCAGTGCCGGGGGCGGTGTTGCCGGTAGTGGCGTTTCTGCTTCTGGGGATCTATGGCCGGGTGGTCTGGATGGTTCTGGCAGCGGCGGTGCTGGGCGTGGGTCATATTGGAATTCATTTCAGGCACAGGAGAGACATCCTCTCGCAGCGGTTCCAAAAGTAAGAACCTGTATTCACAGCCTGCAAACACTGCCAAAGCGGTCTTTTTCGTGTCGCTCGTCGTTAAATCCGCTTGCCATACGGCAAGTGATACCTAAGAGTTGCAAGCAACTCTGCGAATTTGCCTGGATTGGCACGAAAAATCCTCGCCTTGCCAGCATTTTCGGCTATGAATACAGGTTCTAAATCGAAACTATAGTTAACGCGGTTCAAAAGAGGGATTCCAGCTCTTTTGAACCAGGTGGGGGAGGCCACGAGATCCTCAGCCGCCCAGTGCGTTTACTATAAACGAAAAGGGTTTGCTGCCTGTGAATGCGGGCGGCAGGCCCTTTGGCTTTTTCGGCGGTCTGGTGGGCGCGCTTCTTGCCTGGGTCCCGCCCCCGGCAAGAAGCGTGGAAATAAATTTGAAATATTTTTCCATTCCCCTTGACAAGTGTCGGGAGCAGTGGTATACTAGTCGCATAGTTAGTTACTTGAGTAGTTAACCGATTCAGAAAGGGGGTACACATGCAAAAGCTGGATCTAAGCGGAGAAAAGCCCATTTTCCTGCAAATCGCCGAGAGCCTGGAGGACGCGGTACTGTCCGGCGCTTTGCCGGAGGGGGGACAGCTTCCGTCCATCACGGAGCTCTCCGTGCAGTACACCATTAACCCCGCCACGGCCCTGAAGGGCATCAACCTGTTGGTGGACCAGGGCGCGGCCTATAAGAAGCGGGGCGTAGGCATGTTTGTGGCGGAAGGGGCCAGGGCTTTGTTGCAAAAGAAGCGCCGAGGAGAGTTCTCCAGCCGCTTTGTGGCCGCCATGGCGGCAGAGGCCAAGCGGCTGGGCATTCCCCGGCAGGAGCTGCTGGACATGGTAGCGCGGGAATTTGACGGTATCGAGAAAGGAAGATAAGAGAATGGCGATACAGATGCAGAACATTTCCAAAGATTTCGGGCAGGTGCGGGCCTTGAAAGGGGTCAATGCCGTGTTCGGGGAGAATCGGATCTACGGCCTGCTGGGCCGCAACGGCGCGGGGAAATCTACCCTGCTGAATATCCTGACAAACCGCATTTTCCCCGACGAGGGGGCGGTACTGGTAGACGGCGAAAACGCTCTGGAAAACGACCGGGCCCAGTCCAAGATCTTTCTGATGAGCGAGACCGCTTTACATCCGGACGGGATGCGGGTCAACGGCGCTTTTCGCTGGGCAAAGGCCTTTTACCCCGGCTTTGACAGGGAGTATGCGGAGAAGCTGCTGGCGGACTTCGGGCTGGCTCCCAAATCAAAAATTTCCGGACTGTCTACAGGATACCGCTCCATCTTCAAGCTGATCCTGGCCTTGTCGGTGAACGTCCCCTATGTGCTGCTGGATGAGCCTGTGCTGGGTCTGGACGCCAACCATCGGGAGCTCTTTTACAAGCGCCTGCTGGAAAAATACGCGGAAACTCCCTTTACCGTGGTGCTCTCCACGCACCTGATCGAAGAGGTGGCGAACCTGGTGGAAGACGTGGTAATCATCAAGGACGGCGAAATCCTGCGGCAGGAGTCTCGGGAAACCCTGCTGGCCGGGGGCTATACCGTCTCCGGCGGGGCAGCGGCCGTAGAGGCTTATATCCAGGGCAAAAACGTGCTGGGCGTGGATGTTCTGGGTGGCCTGCGCACCGCCTATGTGCAGGGCGTCCCGGAAAAAGACGGAGAGGCTGCCAAAGACCTGGAGTTTGGCCCCATGGACCTGCAAAAGTTGTTTATTCAGCTCACCAATTCTTAAGGCAATCCCGCACAAAGACCGGCCTACGGTCTTTGCGCACGATTTGCTTGATCTTTTTTCATCATCTTGCACCAATGTCGCTTGTCAATCGCCAGGTTGTCTGCGCTCGATTCGTACAAGCTGACAAAAAAATCTACTGCGCAACTCGCGCACAATCTTTGTGCGGGATTGCTTTAATGCAAAAGAGGTATTCCTATGAAAATCTATCCGTCTTTCCGCTATCAGCTTCGGGATCAGCGCGGCGCTATTCTGGTCTACTATGGCGTGCTGGTCTGTATGATCCTGGTGTCCCTCGCCGCCATGCCCTTTCTCTCGGCCGAAGGCGGAGACTTTGTCTCCACCAACGGCGTGACGGCTGTAACCCTTGTCTTTGCCTTTGTTCTCTCTCTATGTGCCTTTAAAGAGAGCTTTCTGATGAACCTTCAGCACGGTGTCTCCCGGCGCAGCCAGTTTCTGGCGCGGCTGGGGGCCATGGGCGCGGCCTGCGCTGTTATGGCTGTGGCGGATGAAATCTATACCCTGCTGGTCGGAGCGCTCCACTTTGTCTTTCCCAACAATTTTAATGGGAATTCTCTCTATGAGATGACATATTGCTCGACCCCCGCCGCGGATGGCTTTTACGTCCAGAGCAGCATTGCTACCGTGCTGCTGTCTGTGGTGTTCAGCTTCTTCCTCCTGCTGGCGGTGTGCTCGCTGGGCTATCTCATCGCGGTTTTCATGTATCGCCTGCATAAAATGGGCAAGATCATCTTCTGGGCGGGTACGCCTATCCTGTTCATCCTGCTTTCCTCTTATCTCGCGGCTTATCCCGCGCTTCAGGAAAAGGTGCTCCAGTTTATTGTGGACGCGGCCCGGATGTGTTGCAGCTCTCTGCCCAGAATTTCCATTACCTGCACCCTGCTTGCGGTTCTTTTCTCCACCCTCGCCTGGCTGCTTATGCGTCGGGCTGCGGTGAAGTAAAAGTGCCTTGGGACTTTATAGTAAATTAACTATAAGTTAAGAAGCCGTACCAATCGGTGTTTGTATTCCCCTTTCCGGCAAATTCAGCCGGGAAGCGGCGTTGTGAAAACTTGCCAATCGCCAGATTGCTTTTCCCCACTGCATTTGCTCGAAAATCGTATACTTTTTGAGAGAGCGTGTGCGCAGCCACTTGTCTCTCAGAAAGTATAGTTAACGCAGTTCAAAAAGGTATATACCGATTTTCAAGTGTATTTACTATAACACAAATCCTATCGGTACAGCTTCTAATTGGCGAATAAAATGCAAAAACGGGCGGTGTCTCTAAGACGCCGTCCGTTTTCACGCTGATGCTTAATTGCTTGCAAACTCAGTCCGCCGCGCTTGGAAAAACAGTTTTCCCAGGCATTCCTTCTGCCATTCCGGCGGTTTCTAGGAACCCAAAGGCTTTTATGCCTTGCCTACAGAGCCGAAGAGCTCCATCTTTTCCTTCACAGTCGCCTTGATGGCCTCGAAGCCGGGAGCCAGCAGCTTGCGGGGGTCGAAGCCCTTGCCCTGCTTGTCCTTGCCCTCTTCAATATACTTGCGGGTAGCGGCGGCAAAAGACAGCTGGCATTCGGTATTTACGTTCACCTTGGAAACGCCCAGAGAAATGGCTTTCTTCACCATCTCCTCGGGAATGCCGGTGCCGCCGTGGAGAACCAGAGGCATAACGCCGGTTTTCTCCTGAATCTCCGCGAGCACGTCAAAGTTCAGGCCCGTCCAGTTCTCGGGATACACGCCGTGAATATTGCCGATGCCGGCGGCCAACATGGTGACGCCCAGGTCGGCAATCATCTTGCACTCGTTGGGGTCGGCAACCTCGCCACCGCCAACAACGCCGTCCTCTTCGCCGCCGATGGCGCCTACCTCGGCCTCAACGGAGATGCCCTTTTCTCCGGCGAGGCGGATGATCTCCTTGGTCTTTTCGATGTTTTCGTCAATGGCGTAGTGGGAGCCGTCAAACATGACGGAGGAGAACCCGGCGTCCATGGCGTCCATGGCTCCCTGATAGCTGCCGTGGTCCAGGTGCAGAGCCACGGGCACGGTGATGCCCAAGGTCTCGATCATGGCCTTTACCATGGCGGCCACGGTCTTGAAGCCGCACATATACTTGCCCGCACCTTCGGACACGCCCAGAATGACGGGAGAGTTGCACTCCTGCGCGGTGAGGAGGATGGCCTTGGTCCACTCCAGGTTGTTGATGTTGAACTGGCCCACGGCGTATTTTCCAGCCTTGGCTTTGGTAAGCATCTCTTTTGCAGAAACTAACATAGACGATTCCCTCCGATTTTGAATTCTATCCAAGGAATTCCTTGGCATTTCTTAACTCCTATTATATCGTAACATCCGGGAAAAAGCAACCGGAATTTTCCTTTGCGCGGCCCGGCCGCCGGGCCTCCCGATATTCTACAGCTGGAAGTCCTCCGGGCTGTAATCCTGGGTGTTCAGGGGCGGCGCGGTGCGGGGCTTTCGAAGCAGGGGGTTGTAGAAATACCCCCGGCACTGGCCCTTTTCGTCCATTTTCAGGCCCTGCAGGCAGGCGGGACGGCCGTCGAGATTGCCGTTATAGGTGCAATAAGAGCAGCTGGGAGGAACGTTTTCCCCAAATAGAGCGGAATTCTTCTTCATAAGTCTCACCCCGATAAACGGATTCATTCTGATGGGAGCGTTTCCCTGGCTTTGCCTATAAAGGAAAAAGGCTTGCGAAAAGGGGACCGCTTTGCGCTATACTGTCATATTACTATTATAGCGGAAAGCGGTGGGTTTGGCAAGGGGGTCAGGCCTTCTTTTCCCCCACTGCCAGAAGGAACGCCGCGCACATGAGCAGGAGAGAGGCGCCGCCGAAAAAGCCGCCGGAAAACAGACCCGCGCTTCCCGCCGCGCCCACAGCCGCCGAGGCGGAGATTTCTCTGTGGGGCAGCAGGATGCAGAAAAGCAGAAAGCATCCCGCCGACATCAGTCCGTGGACCAAGCGGCCCAGGAAAAAGAGCCAGAGCTTTATGGGAGGATCTGGGAAGAAGGCCAGGACCTGCATGTGTACGCAAAGCCCGCCAAAAGCCAGACCAAAGGCATAGAATACCGGCGGAACAGCCATTTCCGCGCTGATGCCCACGCCTCCGGTAACCTCCAGCAGAAAGGAGAGCACCGCCGCCCACTCCATAGGGGTGAAAATCCCGGTGCGGCTGAGCAGACTTACCAGAAATCGGTAGGCTCCGCAGCTGTGCAGGACCGCGGTGAACCCGGCAAACAGAACGACGCAGGCGCACATCATGAGGACGCTTCTGGCAGAGTCCGTTACCGAGGCCATGAGCGCTCCCCGGGTGGGCTCATATTCCTGGGGAGGGGGCTCTTTTGGCGCGGGAGCCCGGAAAGCGGAAACCAGGCCCAGCACCAGGCCGGAAAGGGTGACCGAGGCGAAAAGGACCCACCCCAGCCTGGAGCTTCCTAAGACACCTCCGCCTAAGAAGGTGACAACAAAGGCCAGGCCTGGGTTCACGCAGAACAGCAGCATTCGCCCGGCCTGTTCCCGGCTGATCCGCCCTTTTTCCAAGAGCAGGGAGACGCCTCTGGCCCCGGCGGGATAGCCCCCAATGAAGCTCATGAGAACCGGCACGGCACAGCTTCCAGGAAGGCGGAAAGCCCGCCGGACCAGCCCGCCCAGGGGCCGACCGAAGAAAGCGGCGGCGGAGGAGTGGACCGCGAAGCTGGACAGGACCATAAAGGGAAAAAGCGAAGGGGTGAGCACCGCAAGACAATATTGGATGCTGGACCCCACCGCGCCGCTTACCATCTGGGGGTAGAGCAGCAGGGCCAGCAGAAACAGGAGAAATCCCAGGGCGCAGGCAGCGGCGGCCAGGCTTCTTTTTTGGATAGGCAGAGAGGCGTTCATAGGGGGCTCCTTTCTTGAAAAGGCAGGTCTTTGTGGGGCATTTATAGTAAACGCACTTAAAAATCGGTATCTACCGATTTTCAAGCTGGGCGGCTGAGGAGGGCGTGACCTCCCCGCCTGGTTCAAAAGAGGTATCCTACCTCTTTTGAACTGCGTTAACTATACTATATATGCTACCCGGCTGTGATATATGTGGCGCGGGCGGCATAAAATAGGAGGGAAAGGGGGTGTTGGCATTGGAGCCAAAACCCAGGGGAGGCGCGGTGATCTCTGTCACCGGGAACCGCAGCGCCATTGTGGACGGCTGCGACGGCGTGCTGGACTACGACGAGGAAAAAGTGATCCTGCGCACCGGCAGGCTGACCGTCCGCATTTCCGGCCGGCGGCTGCGGTTGACCCGCTTGACGGAGAGCTCCGCCATTATAGAGGGAATCATAGACAGGATGGAATACAGCTATTAGGGAGGGGTGGCCATGCTGGAGCGGGTTTTTCACTGGCTTTCCGGGTATGTGGAGTTTCAGGTGGAGGGAGACGGGGCCCGGGTGTTTACCGTGGCGGCCAAGCGGGGGTTGGGCCTCTGGGGATTCCGTCGGGTTCGTGGCAAGGCCCGCGCCCGCATGAAGCCCCGGGACTATAAAAAGTTCCGATATGCCTGCCGCCGCTGCCAGGCCACGTCCCGGATCACCCAAAAGCGGGGGGCGCCCTTCCAGCTGGGAAGGCTGTGGAAGCGCAAGGGGCTTTTGCTGGGAGCGGTCTGCGGGATTGGGCTTTATGTGTTTTTGTCCGGCTTCCTCTGGGGAGTGGAAGTGACAGGCACAGAGAGAACCACTCCCCGGCAGGTGTTTCAGGCGGCGGAGAAGCGGGGCGTTTTCGTGGGTGCGCCAAAGGCCCGGCTGAGGCCTAAAAGCGCCGGACAGGGGATCCTCTCTGATTTGCCGGAGCTGAGCTGGGTGAGCGTGAATACCGACGGATGTTTTGCCCAGGTTGCGGTAAAGGAAGGGGAGCCCGTCCCTCATGTGGAAGAGGCGGGGGAATTGTCCAATATTGTGGCGGACCGGGAGGGCCAGGTGGTGGAGATCGAGGCCTATCAGGGCCGTCCGGAGGTGGAGCTGGGAGAGACGGTAGTGGCAGGGCAGCTGCTGATCTCCGGGCTTTATCAGGAGAAGCCCGACCCCTATGGCCCACAGCCGGAGAAGCTGTTTCAGCGGGCGGGACCGGCCCGGGGGCGGGTCATAGCGGAAACCTACCGAGAGTTTACCGTGCAGGCAGGGTCTTGGGAGTCCCGGCGGGTGGAAGAGGGCAGGCAGTCGGCGCTGTGGGCGGAAGTTTTCGGCCTGCGGATTCCCCTGGGCCTGTGGAGTCGCCCTCCGGAGGGAGCGCGGGTTTGGCGGGAAGTCAGCCGGGCCAGCCTGCTGGGTGTGGAGCTGCCTTTGGCACTGGAGAGGGAGGAAACGGTGCTGCTGCGGGAGGAGCGCCGGAGCCTTACGGAAGAGGAGCAGCGGGAGGCGGCGCTTCGCAAGCTGCGGGAGTCCCAGAAGGCCTCCCTGCCCAAGGGGAGCAGCATCAAAGAGGAAAAATTGGAATTTGGCTTTGCGGATGGAATGTGCATTCTCAACGCAAAATGCCGGTGCTTGGAGGATATTGCCAGATTGCAGATCATCTCTGTGGAATAGCTCAAACAAAGTGCAAAAATTTTTAGCGAAATTTCATAGGGTTTGGGGTTGAACATTTTAGGGGTGATATGTTATAATGTACGCAGAGCGCACATTCGGAGTTTCCCTCGCCTGCGCAGCGAGAGTTGAGCGTGCTCAACTCTTCGTCTTCTCGCTTTGCGAAAGCACCGGAAAACTCCAAGCGGATTTTTATGTTGTAATAATGGTGAAAAAAGTCCGCCATACGGTGCGGTTGGATAAAGGCGGGGCGGAAAGGCTCGCTTTCCCCCGTGTTGTGTGGAGGATCTTGCCAGTGGAAACAAAAGAAAGAAACCGGCCCTCGCGCCGGGGAGGAAAAGATTGGAACAGAGAATTAGCGTAGACCGGCTGGAACAGGCGGAGGAGCTGTTCGGCAGCTTTGACAGCAATATCAAACTCATCGAGAAGGAATACGGCGTGGCGCTGGTGTTCCGAGATTCGGAGCTGAAGATCACCGGCGCCGACCCGGAGCAGGTGGACCGGGCCGCCCGGGCTGTGCGCAGCCTCATCACCCTTATCGGCGGAGGCCAGAGCCTCAGCGAACAGAATGTGCGGTACTGCATGGGCATGGTGGCCGAGGACAGCGAGGACAAGGTGGCGAAGCTGGCCGGGGACTGCATCTGCATCACCAGCAAGGGCAAGCCCATCAAGCCCAAGACCGTGGGCCAGCGCACCTATTGCGACAATATCAAGGAGAATACCGTCACCATCGGCGTGGGCCCTGCGGGCACGGGAAAGACCTATCTGGCGGTGGCCATGGCCGTGACGGCCTTCCGGGCCCAGCAGGTGAATCGGATTATTCTGACCCGCCCGGCGGTGGAGGCGGGGGAGAAGCTGGGCTTTCTGCCCGGGGACCTGCAGCAGAAGGTGGACCCCTATCTGCGGCCCCTGTACGACGCTCTCTTCGACATGCTGGGGGCCGAGACCTACCAGCGCTATGTAGAGAGGGGAAACATCGAGGTGGCGCCCCTGGCCTATATGCGCGGCCGCACCCTGGACGACAGCTTCATCATCCTGGACGAGGCCCAGAACACCACCGGCGAGCAGATGAAGATGTTCCTCACCCGCCTGGGGTTCAACTCCAAGATGGTGATCACCGGGGACGTGACCCAGATCGACCTGCCCGAGGGCAAGCGCAGCGGCCTGAAAGAGGCCGTGCGGGTGCTGCGGGGGGTGGAGGATATCGTCATATTCCGCTTTACGGAGAAGGACGTGGTGCGCCACAAGCTGGTGCAGGACATCATCCGGGCCTATGAGCGGGCGAGCAAGGGGAAAAACGGATAGCCGGACAAGCGCCTCTTTCCGGCGCGTCCGGAAGGGAAACAGTTTTCATTTCAGAAAGGAAAGGGTCTTGAAAATGGAGAAGATTCGGGTCATCATTTCCAACCGACAAAAGCAGGTCAGGGTTCCCACCGGAGTCCGTATGCTGATACGCCGGTGTTGCCATGCGGTTCTCCTGATGGAGGACTTCCCGGATCCTGCGGAAATCAGCGTCAGCTTTGTGGACAACGACCAGATCCGGGAGATGAACCGCCAGTACCGGGACAAGGATTCCGTCACGGACGTGCTCTCCTTCCCCATGGGGGAGGACGGTCACTACGACGTGAACCACGAGACCGGGGCCAAAATCCTGGGGGACATTGTGATTTCCGTACCCAAGGCCATGGAGCAGGCAAAGACCTATGGCCACACTCTGGAGCGGGAGATCGGCTACCTCACCGCCCACTCCATGCTGCACCTTTTGGGCTACGACCACGAGGAAGGCGGTCTGGCCCGGGTGCGTATGCGGGAGAAGGAGGAGCGGGTCATGCGGGAGCTGGGCCTGCCCGCCAGCAGCAGCTATGCCCCCGAGGAATGAGAGCCCCCGCCCCGCCGGCCATCGCAGCCTGTTTCACAGCTTTCGGGACGCGTTCAAAGGCGTCTGGCGCTGCCTGCAATCAGAGCGGAACATGCGTATCCACGCCGCCGCCTGTGGATACGTCTTGTTTTTCGCGGCAAAATCCGGGGTCCATGGGGGAGAGCTGGCTTGCCTGTTGCTGGCCATGGGAGCCGTCACGGCGGCGGAGGCCATGAACACCTCTGTGGAAAAGCTCTGCGACTTTGTGGAGAACAAGCGGGACCCCAGAATCGCCGCGGTGAAGGACATGGCCGCGGGGGCGGTGGTCCTGAGCGCCCTTTTTGCCGCGCTGGCGGGCGGGGCGGTTTTGCTGCGCCCGGAGCTCTGGGCGGCTGTTCTGGACATCGCCGGGACTCCCTGGAAGCTGGGGGCCTTCGGGGCCTCGGCGCTGGCCTGCGCCCTGCTGATCTTTGCGGCGCCGCTCAAGCGGGAGTGAGGAGGTACTCTCATGAGAGGAAAGAAGAAACACGTCTATATCGCAATCATCGTAATGGCCTGTGTGGTAATTGGCGCGGGATACCTTGCTGTGGCGGGCAGAGGAGAACCAGATGAGAGCGCAATGATAACGACTCTTTCCATTGACAGCATTGCTGAAAAGTTTCATAATGAGGATGGGTATTATCTGACGGTCGCTTTAGAGGATTGGCTAATAGAAGAGTATCATTTATCTTATGACAGAATTTCTATTAAAACCCAGCGGGATATTTACGATAAGGCGTCTCCGGGAGATGGTTACGCCGGCGTGACTTTAAAGATAAGGGAGCCGGAGAAATGCTCGAACGGCGGCGTTCGCGAGGTGCTGCAATGGGATCTGAGCGATTTGTGTGACATTATTTCATTGAATTGAGGCAAAAGGCCGGAACGTAAGGGGGAAATATGGCATGGTGCGCTCGGTTGTCAGGATGGAGGAAAACCAGGCTCTGGATGCCGCCTATGCGGTGGTGGAAAAGGGTCCTGCGGGCGTCCTTCTGGTGCTGAAGGACCGGGAGTGCGGCATCTTTGACTGTACCGCCATGAATTCGGACCAGTTCCAGTATCTGCTCTTGAAGCATTACGACACGCCTTCCCGGGCCTACGAAGACTTTCTGAAGCTGGTGGGCAAGATGTGCAAAAAGCGCGAGGACAGCAAGTATTTTGGAGCCCATCTGCCGGAGGATAATCGCATGGTGCGCACAGCCCAGGGCGAGCACGGCATCACCTGGGAGGAGAGAAGCGTTTATGAGGAGCGGTTCGCGGCGTTCCGCCGGTTTGTGGCGGGAGAGCGGAGCAATATCCTCAAGGCGCTTGAAATATGAGACTTTTTTGGTGAACAGGAAACGGAGGTTTTATGCCGCAGCTGAATAAAGGCGGAAAATTTGTGTTTGGCAAGTCCCGCGTTCGCCAGGACGGAAGCCTCTGCCTGCCGGAGCAGGCCATAGAGGAATACCAGATCTGCCGGGAGGGCCGGGTCTATTTTTTCACCGGGGCCAAGGCTACCGGCGGCTTCTGCGTCACCCGGAAGGGGCTGCTGGCCCCCTCGCGGCTGGGGCATATTTTGCGGGAGAATCCGGACCTGGACGTGTATGCCCTGCCGGCCGGGACGCTGGTCCCCTATAAGGGCCGGCGCTATGGCTGGCTGGAGGTCTCCCCGGAGGGCCGGCTTTTCCTGGGGGAAGCGCTCCTTCGGGAGCTGGAGCTGGCCCCTGGAATGGAGCTCCTGTGCATCCGCAGCAGCAATATCGCCTTTACCATGGGGGCCAGGGGCCCTCTTCTGGAACGGGCAAAAAATTACGCCGGGGAGATCCCGGCCTATTGATAGGAAGAAATTATGGATAATCAGAGATCGGCCTGCATTGCCATTGTGGGCCGCCCCAATGTGGGCAAATCTACCCTTCTCAATAAACTCATCGGCGAGAAGATCGCCATTGTCTCCAAGAAGCCCCAGACCACCCGCACCCGGATTATGGGTGTGCTGACGGAGGGAGAGGACCAACTGGTGTTCCTGGACACTCCGGGCCTCTTAAAGCCCAGGAATCCCCTGGGGGACTATATGGTGCGCTCCATCACCGCCGCCCTGGAAGAGGTGGACGCCTGCCTGTTGGTGACGGAGGCCGGAGCCCCTGTCTCAAAGGCGGACCAAGAGCTGGTTCAGCGGTTCCGCCGGGGGAGGCTTCCTGCTCTTCTGGCCATCAACAAAATCGACCTTCTGGCGGACAAGTCCCCCCTGATGGAGCAGATTGCCGCCTATTCCCGGCTGTATGATTTCAGGGCGGTGGTGCCGGTTTCGGCCCGGGACGGCAGCGGCATGGACGCGCTCTCGGACGAACTGAAGGCGCTGACGCAGCCTGGGGGCTGGCTCTTTGACGAGGACACCCTCACCGACCAGCCGGAACGGGTGCTGGCGGCGGAATTTGTGCGGGAAAAGGTCCTGCGCCTGTTGGACCAGGAGATTCCCCACGGGGTGGCCGCTGTGACGGAGATTATGCGGGAGCGAGGAGAACTGTTGGAACTGCATGTGACTCTCTACTGCGAGAAAGCCAATCATAAGGGAATCCTCATCGGCAAGGGCGGTGCCATGCTCAAGCAGATCGGCTCCGCGGCCCGGGCGGACCTGGAGCGGTTTTTCGGCTGCAAGGTAAACCTCCAGCTCTGGGTCAAAGTGAAGGAGGACTGGCGGCAACGCCCGGAAACCTTGCAGGGGCTGGGATTTTCCCAGCGGGATTTTCAACTGTAAAGGAGCATGAATATGGAATATTCCATCCATTTGGACAGGCTCACCCTGGGGGTGTGCTACTATCCTGAGCACTGGCCGGAAAGCCTGTGGGAACAGGACCTGGACCGGATGCTGGAGGCGGGGATCTCCGTCTGCCGGATCGGGGAGTTCGCCTGGAGCAAGTTCGAGAGGACCGAGGGGGCCTTTGACTTCTCCTTCTTCCAGCGCTTTCTGGACCTGGCCCAGAGGAAGGGCATGAAGGTGATCTTCTGCACCCCCACGGCCACGCCCCCCGCCTGGCTCACCGAGAAGTACCCCGAGACTCTGAACGCCTTCCCGGACGGCACCTTGGTGCGCCACGGGATGCGCTGCCACTGCAACCACACCTCCCCGGTATTTCTCAAGCTGTGCGCCCGGGTGGTGGAGGAGATCGCCGGGCACTATGGGTCCCACCCCGCCATCATCGGCTGGCAGATCGACAACGAGATCAACTGCGAGACCAATATGTTCTATTCCGAGGCGGATTCCGTTGCCTTTCGGGCCTATCTGAAGGATAAGTTCGGCACTCTGGAAGCTCTAAACCAGGCCATGGGCACGGTGTTCTGGAACCAGGAGTACACGGACTGGGAGGAGATCTTCGTGGCCCGGCCCACCCTGGCCAATTCCCCCAACCCCCACCTGCTTCTGGAGCAGAAGAAGTTCATCTCTGAGAACAGCGTCGCCTTTTTCAAGATGCAGGCGGATATCATCAAAAAATACCGGAAGCCGGGGGATTTCATCACCACCAACGGCGTGTTCGGCCATATCGACTACCAGGACCTGAACCGCTGGGCCCTGGACTTCATCACCTACGACAGCTACCCCAATTTCGCCTATTCCCTGGGCGGGGCCAACGGCAACGCCTCCGCCTTCGGGCGTCTGCGGGACAGGGTCAGCGGCCTGAGCCTTGCTCGTGTGCGGTCCATCTCCCCCAATTTCGGCATCATGGAGCAGCAGTCCGGGGGAGGCGGCTGGCAGACCAGAATGCCCCAGCCCGCCCCCAGGCCGGGACAGATGCGCCTGTGGGCCTGGCAGTCCATTGCCCACGGGGCGGACTTCGTGAGCTTCTTCCGGTGGCGCACCTGCAATGTGGGCATGGAGATCTACTGGAACGGTATCCTGCCCTGGGACAACCGGGACAGCCGCCAGCTGGAGGAGCTCCGGGTTCTCCGGGACGAGACCGCCAGGGCGGCGGAGCTGGCGGGCAGCCGGTATGCGGCCAAGGTGGCGGTGTGCTACCACTACCCCACCCAGTGGGACGGGGAGGGGGACATTTTCCACGGCCCACTGGAGGGCGTCTCCGTCATGAACTGGTTCGCGGCTTGCCAGGTGGCCCACACGCCCATGGATCTGCTCTGCCTGGGGGAGGACCTGGGCCTGGAGGCGCTGGCCCCCTACGACCTGCTGGTGCTGCCCCACATCGCCTTGCTGCCGGAGAAAACCGCCGGGCTGCTGAAGGAGTACGTAGAAAGGGGCGGCAGGGTGATTTTTGGGGCCCGGACGGGCTTCAAGGACGAATTCGGCCGGTGTCCCATGCGCCCCACCCCCGGCCCGGCGGCAGAGCTGGTGGGGGGAACCGTGCGGGAGTACACCCTGGTTCCGGAGGACAGCCGGACGGCGGTGGTGCTCTTTGGGAGGAGCGTGCCCATGCCCAGGCTCAATGAAATCCTGGAGCCGGAGGACGGCGAGGCCCTGGGCCGGTGGTATACCCGGGAGTTCTACGACGGGCAACCCGGCGTGTTGCGCAAGCGAACCGGCAAGGGCGAGGCGATTTACGTGGGCGCTGCCTTCTCGGAGGAGATGGCCTCCGCGCTGCTGAGCTACGCAGGGCTGGAAGAGCCCTATGCCCAGTGGCTGGACCTGCCCCAAGATATCGAATTGGCGGTGCGGAAGAAGGGGGACAGGGCCTATCATATCCTCCTGAATTACACGGATGCACCCCGGCCCTTTACCTGCCACGGGCCCATGACGGACCTTCTCACCGGGCTCCCCTGCGAGGGTGAGGCGGAGCTGCCCCCCTACGGGGTCATGGTGCTGGCCTGAGAAAAAAGCCGCCGGATTGGGGGCGCGGGCCCTTGACTTTCCGGCAGATTGTGGTATAATAGTAAAGTTGTTTGAGACAGAGTTTCAAACTTCCTTGCTCCGCGAAAATCCAAGGCATCGCGGGGCCATAAGGCCAAAAGGAGGTGCAATACAAATGGCAGAAGGAAAGAACCTCTACGAAACCGTCATCGTCACTTCCGCGAAACTGGGGGAAGAGGGCAGCGCGGCTCTGGTGGAGAGATTCAAGGCGCTCATTGCAGAGCACGGAACTGTTCAGAGTGTTGACGACTGGGGCAAGCGGCGCTTTGCCTACCCCATCAACAAGCAGACCGAGGGTTATTACACGCTCATCAATTTTGAGAGTGGCCCGGAGTTCACCGCAGAGCTGGACCGCCGCTACCAGATTGCCGATGGAATCGTGCGCACGCTGATTGTCAAGCGGGATCCCCGGCATATCGTGGAGCGCAAGCCCCAAAAGGCGCAGAAGCCTGAAGAGAGCGGCGATATCGACGTAGAGGCCATCGCGGTGGAAGCCGTGGAGGCCGCTGGCGAAGCCCAGAAGGCTGAGTAAAGGGAACAAGATTCGCGGGACAGGCTTGGGGCTTTGTGCCGCCGCAAAGAAAGGAAGGTCGTCCTGAATATGCTGAACGTGGCTGTTATTATGGGCAGGCTGACTGCCGACCCGGAGCTCCGGTATACGCCCAATGATGTCCCCGTTACCACCTTCACGCTGGCGGTGGAGCGCTCTTTTTCCAGAAACGGCGACCGCCAGACGGATTTTCTGGATGTGGTTGCCTGGAGGCAGACCGCCGAGTTTGTGTGCAAGTATTTCACAAAGGGTCAGATGATGGCTGTGAATGGTTCCATTCAAACCCGCACCTGGGAGGACAAGCAGGGGAACAAGCGCAAGTCCGTGGAGATTCAGGCGGACAATGTGAGCTTTACCGGGTCCAAGCGGGAGACCCAGGGGGGCGGCGACTACAGCGGAGTCTCTTCCTATGGGGGAGAAGGCCGTTCTTATTCTGAGCCGGCCTTAAAAGAGCCTGCGGCCGCTTATTCCAGCGGGGATACAGGCGATTTTGAGGAGATTCTGACCGACGACGACCTCCCGTTCTAAAATGGGACTGTGTATTATATGAAGTGAAGGAGGTTTTTGATATGCCAGACAGACCCGAGAGGGAAGTCCGCCGCGGACGCAAGGGCCGCAAGAAGGTTTGCAGCTTCTGCGTAGATCGTGCGGAGTTTATAGACTATAAGGACGTGGCCAAGCTGCGCCGGTTTATTTCTGAGCGGGGAAAGATTCTGCCCCGCCGCGTTACCGGAACTTGCGCCTATCATCAGCGCGCCCTGACTGTGGCGATTAAGCGTGCCAGGCATTTGGCGCTGCTGCCTTATACCAGCGACTGAGGATAATACTGAAAGGGCTTGTCGTTTGTGCTGCAAACGACGGGCCTTTTTCCATGACGGCAAAAATTAAACGACAGGAGGCGGCGTGCGCGGAAAGCGGACGCCCCTCTAGAGAGGAAGGGAACATGAATCCCATCAGTGAGAAAATAGCGGAGATCGGAATTGTGCCGGTGATCAAGCTGGAGACCCCCCGGCGGGACGCCGGGCCTCTGGCAAGGGCTCTATGTACGGGCGGGGTTCCGGTGGCAGAGGTAACCTTTCGGGCCGCCGGAGCGCCGGAGGCCATTGCCCTCATGAAAGAGACCTGCCCGGACATGATTGTGGGCGCGGGCACGGTCACTGCCGTGGAACAGATTGATCAAGCGCTGGAAGCCGGGGCGGCGTTTGTAGTGTCTCCCGGGCTGGACCCGGAGCTGGTGGAGTACTGCCAGAGGCTGGGCGTGCCGGTCTATCCCGGCTGTACAACGGCCAGCGAGTATCATACAGCGCTGAAATTGGGCCTGGAAGTCATTAAGTTTTTCCCGGCGGAACAGTCGGGTGGGCTGGCAAAGATTAAGGCCCTGGCGGCTCCTTTCCCTCAGTTTCAGGTGATGCCTACCGGTGGAATCGGGCTCCATAATTTGGCGGAATACCTGGCCTGTCCGGTCATTGCCGCCTGCGGGGGCTCTTATATGGTAACTGCGAAGTTGATCGGCGAGCAGAACTGGGAGGAAATCACCCGGCTGTGCAGAGAGTCCCGAGAAATTGCGGCAAAAGCCAGAGCCAATAGAATTTAATTTGCGGGGAAAAGAAAAAGGCCGTTGCTATGCGGCCTTTTTGCTTTTATTGAAACGCGGGGGGAGTGACCTCTGTGCCGGAGAAACTGTTGCCGCCGGGAGAGGGCTGGGACATGCTAAAGTACATTTTTGCCGCCTTTGTGGTTCCAAAGTCTCGGTTGGAGCCAGTATCCTGTACCCGGTTAAAGGCCTCGCGGAACAGGGCGTTGTGGGCTTCTTCCCGGTTTAGCAGGAAGTCGATGGTGTCCCGCACCTTTTTGTCGCCGATCAACCGGTACAGATATTCATATACCACTTTTGCCCGCTGTTCTGAGGCAATATTGGACAGCAGGTCGGCGCACAGGTCGCCTGTCACAGTGACATAGTCTCCGGTCCAAGAATAGCCGGAGGCGTTGATCAGGCCGGGGTTCAGGCCCAGCAGGACATGGGACTGGATTTCCCCGGCCGGCACAGCGGAGACGTCCAGGTCATGGCCATTGAGAAGATTGATGGTTTGAGCCACCATCTCCATATGGCCCAGTTCCTCTGCGGCAATATCCAGAAATAGGTCTTTGATTTCGGGATCCTTTATGCGGAAGCTCTGGGACATATACTGCATGGCGGCTTTTAGTTCGCCGTTGCCGCCGCCCAGTTGTTCCTGGAGCAGAGCGGCATACTGGGGATTTGCTTTTTCCACCTCCACAGGGTGAAAAAGCATTTTTTCATGTTGAAACATAGGACCACCTCCATTCGGGAGTATCGTTCCCCAGAAGAGAAATCCTATGCAATCGATCGTTTGTTCATAAAAATGCAGCATAAACAGCGTGGCGGATTCCTCCGCTCAAAGCCGGAAAACCAATGGCCCCACAGAGGCGGTTCAGCGCTCTGCGCTTGCGGTCCTGCCCAGGAAGGTGATCAGCTCGTCCATGCAGCCCTCTTCACCGGAATACAGAACATCGCCAATAAGCACAGAGTCGGGGAATACGGTAAATCTCCGGTCGCTGTCCGGGAGCAGGAGGATCAGCCCGTAGCCCCCGCCGCCCACCATTTCGGGCACCTTTTCGGCCTTCTGGGGCTGGAAATCGTTGAGGATGTCCACGCAGGCACGGGCGCGGTCCCCCTCCAGGACGATCCGCCCGCCGCCATCGTCGGCCCACACGGAGATCACTCGGTCCCGGGGATAGGCGAAGAGCCGGCCGAAGGGCTCGCATCCGCAGGATTGGCACCCGCAGGGGCAGGCGTTCTCCGGATTTTCCTCAGCATTTTGGGGGGCGGCGGGTTCCGGCTCCTTGGTGGCGGGCGCTTCCAAGGGCTTGCCCTCCAGGAAGGCGTCCAGGAGGCCGCCCAGACAGTCTTCCTCCCCCACATAGCGGGTGTCCCCTATGGAGATGGAGTCCCGGGTGATCCAGAATTCCCGGTCGGAGTCCAGGAGGCTCAGGAAGAGATAGCAGCCCTCCCTCTCCGCTGCCCCGGCCTCCTCCTGGCGGACCGGCTGGAAGCTGTTGAGCAGCCCAAGAGCGGAGCTCAGGTCACCGCCCTCCAGGTAGACGCGCTTGTCGCCGTCGGACAGGTACAGGATATCGTGGAGAATGTCGTCCTCCGTCAGGGAAAAGAGGCGGTCGGCGGAGGCGGTGACGCAGGTCCAGCAGTTGCAGGCGCAGGAGGCGGGTTCCTCTTCGGGGACAGCGCTGGCAGAGCAGCCGGAGCAGAATAAAACCAGAGCAAAAAGACACCCCAAGAGCGAGAGATTCTGAAACATATGGCCAGAGCCGTAAACTCTATCGGAGCCCATTAAAGTATACCTCCCAATATTCGTCACCACATCCAGTCATAGAATCAACATCAAAATACCTTGCAGTAGTTGACTTTCCATCACAAGCCTTTAAAAATTTGTATTGCCGTCCAGTACTGCTTTCTTGTAAAGTAGTACAAGCATAACCGACAACAGCATGCCCCCCATTATATCCATTATGTCCTTTGATATTTACAAGCATCAGGCGATAGTCAGTTGTCGCATTCTTTATATCATCATAAGTTGGTGAATATGTTCCGTATATCGAAACCGTAATACCAAGCCTAGCAAAAGATTTTTTCGTGAATTCTCCCATAAGATTCCATGGAGAACCCCCATTGGATGCATCAGTATAGTATTTGTTTCCATTCTCGGTATTAGTGGATAGAACAGAGAGGAAAATATCAGTGTTACTTTTGGATTTGGCAGAAAGAGTAATACCCTTCTTAGCATAGTACATGTTCCCGTACATTTTAATTAGATTAGTGATAGCTACTGGTCCACAACATTCTTTGTGGATAACAAAGCCATTGACTGTAGCATAATTAGCATACTTTTCCCACTTGTTTTGCCAATCTACTGCTTTCCAAGTACCAGGGTAATAATACTTCGCATAAGCAAAGGGATCGGATATAGGTTCGCCGGGCTTATTATCCAGAGGCATAATAGTATCACCAAAAACTGATGGTGTTCCAGATAAATATGTCAGTAAGGCTTGTGGAATATTCTTAACATCTCGAATAGCATTGAATTCATGATGCAGGTTGGTTCTGTTTACCTTAGCACCCTGGGTATCCATTACCTCATTTGCACCAGTATCATAATAATAATCTAATCCCCCCAAATAAATAATTCTGGAGATAGAATCAGTAGTAGTAGAGTTAGCCATCTCTGCTGCAAATTGAGAATAGACAGGTTCCCCATCGTCAGCCCATTCTAGTATAAGGTTTGGCATATCTACATATGCCGAAACAATGATATATCCTGAAGAAAGTGTAAAACCATATGCAGTTATACCCTCTCCAGTCTCATCATATAAAGGAATTTCATTAACTACTACTGTGCTATCGGTCCAAACTGTATGTCCATCCTCTATCATATCTTGAAGAAAGAACGTCGCGATATATTTTGCAACTTCTTGAGAAATAACGAGATCTGATTCTTGAAGCTCAGGAGTTAAAACAAGATTTCCTTTTTCAAGAGCGGAAGCATGGATAGAGCATGTCATAAGTACACCAACCAGCAAGAAGCAGAAAAATCTTTTTAGCGTTGACAGTTTTTTCATAAAAAATCTCCTTCTTGTTTTCGGATTAAAAAAACTACGGTTTAATTAAGAAAAGATTCCTCCCTCCTTTTGTGGATACTATTATACTAGCACCCAACTTTAAATATGTCAAGGGTTTTGGGAAAAAATCAATTCAAAACGCTCTGACAATTGTTGAATTAGCACAAGTGAAAATCGAAGGGATTGGAATGATAGACAAGAAGATTCAACTTTCGCCTCTTCTGCAATTTCGCTGAAACGATAGAGCACCGATGGAGGATTGTTGATCTTTGAAAAGTATACTATAGTAAAATGCGCTCACATAAAAAAGCAGTTGCACCCCTCCTCGGGCGCGGCTGCTTTTTCGCAGTCATATAGTAAAACGCACTTGAAAATCGGTAAATACCGATTTTCAAGCTAGGCGGCTACGCCGCTGGGTTCAAAAGAGGTATTCTACATCTTTTGAACTGCGTTAACTATTATATTGTGGTCAGAGCCTCCGCCAGAATTTCTCCCAGCAGCTGTCCGGTGTACCGGGCCTCTGCCGCTGTGTTCACCTCTGTTCCCACCTCAATGAGCATGGAACCGTGGGTGGCGTTCATGTTGTACTTGCTGTTGGAAAAATTCATGGGCCGCATCAGCCCCGGATAGAGCTCCTGGGCCTTCTGCTGGACCCGCAGCATCAGCCGCAGGTTCAGCCGCCAGTCTGGAAAGTCCCCCCAGCTGCCGTCGGCGTCGCACCCGGCCAGCAGCATGGCCTGGGCCGCCTTTCGGCCGCCAACCTCTGCCGTGGGCTTGTATTTCACACCGGACTCCGTGGTCATAGAGTCCCGGTGCAGGTCAATGGTCACCTGGATTCCCGGATGCTCCTGGAGGTTTTTCTGGATTACCTCCCATGACCGGGCATAGGACCCGTTATAGACTCCGTCATTTACCGTCTTGTCGTGGACCGCGCCGATCCCCCGGGCCTGCAGGGCCTTACACAGCTCTTCTCCTGCGGCGACTACGCTCATGTCTTGGTTTTGCGTCCTGGTCTCCATATCCGTATAGTAAAAGCCTGGGCTGCTGGCCGAATATGCCTCGGAGGTATGGGTATGGTAGATCAGTACCTCCACGCTGCCGTCGGCTTTGATGTCCACATCCGGCTGCTCCAACAGCTCCGCCGCCAGATCTGTTCCCGACTCGGTGGAATCCCGCACATAGAAATTGCCAATCTGGGTTCCCCCATCCATCTGGATTTCTTCCACCGGCCCGTTGGCTCGGTCAGGGTCCGGTGTGGCGTTCTGCCCGGGAAACAGATCGCTGTGAAAGGGGACGATGCCGTCATCGGGCAGGTTCAGCTCCATGGGCTGGACGGTCTGAGGCTTTTGCGGTTCCGCCGTTGTCACCGGAGAATCCGAGGCCATACCTGCCGCGGGGACCGGCGTTTCCTGAATGCCCATTCCCGCGGCAAAAAGCAGTGCTTTGCCTCCTTGCTCCTTTGCCCAGCTTTGGAAATTTTCGGCAACGCACCAGATGCATACCGCCGCGCAGGCCAGCACGACCAGGTTTTTTCCTAAACGGCAGAGTTTCTCCATCAACCGCACCATTCCTTTCTTGCGCTGCCAGGGGGCTTCGAAAATTGTTTACATTTTTCCCCTTGCGGAAACGCTGAATTTTTAGTATAATAAAAACTAAATATTTTTTTGTGCTGTAATAAAATAAAGAAATGAAAGGAGATTTTCCTCATGTCGATTTACTCGGAAATCCGGCCGGAAGTAGAAAAATTGGCGCAGGCTTGCGTAGAAAACAGCCGGATCGACCCCGCGCTTTACACGGAATACGATGTGAAGCGGGGCCTGCGAGATCTGAACGGCAAAGGCGTGCTTACCGGCCTCACCAACATATCTGAAATTGTCTCCACCAAAACTGTAGATGGCAAAAGCGTCCCCTGCGAGGGCAAACTCTACTATCGGGGCTATGATGTGGAGGAGCTTATCCGCCGCCAGCCAAAAGGCGAAAACTTTGGTTACGAACGCACCGCCTATCTCCTGCTGTTTGGCCAGATGCCTGACGCGGGCCAGCTTCAGGAGTTCTGCCAGCTGCTCTCTTTCTATCGCACCCTGCCCACCAGCTTTGTCCGGGACATTATTATGAAAGCCCCCAGCGGGGATATGATGAATACCTTGGCCCGCAGCGTGCTCACGCTCTATTCTTATGATGAAGCGGCAGAAGATATTTCTATTCCAAACGTATTGCGTCAGTGTATGCAGCTGATCGCTCTGTTTCCCCTGCTTTCGGTGTACGGCTATCAGGCCTACCGCCACTACCACGACGGCCAGAGCCTGTTCATCCACCAGCCGGACCCTGGCCTCTCCACCGCCGAGAACATCCTGCGGATTCTCCGCCCAGACTGTCAGTATACCGCCCTGGAGGCCAAAGTGCTGGACATTGCCCTGATCCTCCACGCGGACCACGGCGGCGGCAACAACTCCACCTTCACTACTCATGTGGTCACCTCCTCCGGCACGGACACCTATTCCGCCATTGCCGCGGCCCTGGGTTCTCTGAAAGGGCCCAAGCATGGCGGAGCCAACATCAAAGTGGTGCAGATGTTTGAGGACATCAAGGCCCATATTCAGGATTGGGAGGACGAGGAGGAGATTATTGCCTACCTCTATAAATTGCTCCACAAAGAGGCCTTTGACCGTTCTGGCCTGATCTACGGCATGGGACACGCGGTATATTCCATCTCTGATCCCCGTGCCAAGACCATGGCCAGCTTTGTGGAAGGGCTCTCCCAAGAGAAGGGCCGCACAGAGGAATACAGGCTATACCAGAAGGTGGCCCGTCTGGCTGTGGAGGCCATCACCAAGGACAGGAAGATCTACAAGGGCGTCTCCGCCAACGTCGACTTCTACAGCGGCTTCATTTACAGTATGCTGGACCTGCCCATGGAGCTGTATACGCCCATATTCGCCATTTCCCGCATTGCGGGCTGGAGCGCCCACCGCATTGAGGAGCTGGTAGGTGGGGGCAAGATCATTCGCCCCTCTTACAAAGCGGTGCAGGAGCACAGGGCGTTTCCGGAGGGCGGATGCAGCTGACGCGGCTGAAAAGAGGCTTGTTGCTTCTTCTGAACCGGGCGGTATAGGCACAGCTGTTTCCTATAAAGCGCCTGGCTTAGCCAGATTCTCCACACAAAACAAAAACGCCTCCAGGCGGTTGGCTTGGGGGCGCTTTTTTAGGGTGTGTTCAAGGGGGGCGGCAAGTTTTGAATGGAATAGCTGATAAGAATTTTTTCAGGGGTTTCGCCGGTTTTCCGACAGACAAATTCCGCCAAGACGCAGTCATCCCCCTCGCTGGAAAGGGAAAAGGTAAAGCGCGCCTCGCGGGGGCCGGCTGCCTCGCAAAAGGCCTGGATCTCCCTCATGGCCTGTTCGCTGGAGTATTCCAGGGATTTTCCGCTTCCTGTTTCATCCACCACCGCGATGCTCTTTGGCCGCGTAAACTGCGCCTCAAAAAGGGAAAGAAAGCCGGTGAGCTCCTCCGGGGTTTTTGAAGAAGCCTTCCGCTCTGCGTCCGCCTGGAATAGCCGGGGGACATCCTCCTGGAAAGCCAGGGTTGTGGGCAGCTTCTTTCCGCACCAGACCGCCTCTGTTTCATAAAGATCAACCCCGCTGGAGCTTTGAAAATCCGAATCCGCCAGGCGGAGCAGGGCCAGAGCCTCCGGCCGAGAGAGGGAGTACGCCTCCAGTAAATCCACCGGCACAGCGGCGGGCTTCTCCGAGGCCTTGCAGGAGGCCAGCAACGGAACGCAGAGAAGCCAGGGAAGGACCCGCTTTAGGAAAGCATTCATTTTACATCACCATCCGGCGGAAATCTGAAAAACATCCCATGGTGGATTGCTGGAGCTATTGAGATGTTCATTGAAATCACCCTCTTATCTGAACTCTTGCCTTTTTGAACATGTATAACACTGGCTTGGGGTGCTGGGTTTTTCTATTTGAAAATTCTCTGCTGATTTTTCACTTATTCCAGGGAAGAAGGCACGGATTCCCCTTGGAAGAAGCGCATGAAAATGGTAGCGGCTTCGGAACGCTTGATGGTTCCCAGGGGATTCAGCTTTTGACCATCTTTTGTGGAAGAGCCTCGGATAATTCCCTTGGAAACAGCCCAGGCCATAGCCTGACGTCCATACCTGAGCTCTTTTTCATCTATAAAGGAAGAGAGCTGGCTGTTAATGGACTCCTCATCGGGAAAATCTCTCCAGGAGGTATCATTTTTGACCAAAGCGTATTGAAACATGATTTCAGCAAATTCGGCCCGGGTCAGGGAAGCGTTCGGCTTCAGGGGGTGGTTATTGTAGGGGTGGACGATGCCGCAGAGCGCCGCCCATTTTACCTCTTTGGCGAACCAGTCTCCAGCCTTCACATCGGAAAACGCAGTGTCCGTGCCAGAATCAGCGGCAATTTCCATCTCACCCTCCTGCCGGTAGAGAATGGTCAGAAGTTGAGCCCGAGAGATGGTGGAATTGAGACCAAACTGCTTGGCACTGGTGCCTGTCATCAGGCCGTTCTCGTAAGCGTACTGCACCGCCGGGGTATACCATTGTCCGGGCTTTACATCCTGGAACTTTGACCCCATCGGTATAATAGGCTTGGGGTCAGAAGGGGTGATTTCAATGGGGCCCATCTCGCGGCTGCCGGTCGCCACATCCTGCATATAGCCGAGATAATTTTCGGCCACATCAGGGGAGACAACATAAAAATCACCATTGGCAACGGCGATTTTGCCACCCTGAGTGTTCTTTAAGCTGGGCAGGCCTTCGCATTTCACGTGCACGTTGGAGGACAGAGAAGAATGGTCCAAGCGCAGATTTTGGGTGTCTATCCAGATCTTTCCGCTGGTAAAGGAGAAGGAGGGTCCCTGGTTTTCCGAGCCCGGGGTATAGTGGAAATATTCCCCCAGAGCTTCGGGCGTCAGGCATGCGGGGTGCCGCTCAAGGATAATGGAAGAATCCACTGCGGACAGATCCCCGATCCAGATGGAATCTCCCAGGTTGTGGGCGGTGATGGTGCTGCTTTCCACGGTCATGTTCCCCGCGTAGAAGCTGCCTCGATATTCCTCTTTGCCGGAGGAGGTGAAGGACCAGCCCTCTATGGAGACGCTGCTGTTAATGATGGAGGAGGGGTTGTCCTTGTAAACGGAACCGGCAGAAAAGCTGTTGCAGGAGACAGAACCGTCCGCGAGTTCCAGTCCATTGCAGGAGAAGCTGGTTCCTGCGATTATGGTGCCCTGCTGGATCACAGCTTTGCCTCCAATGCGGATTGCCCCTGTTCCCGCATCTTGGGAAATAACCTCCAAAGTGCCTTTTCCGAGGATGGTGAGATCTCCCTTGGCCTCCAGATCTCCCAAAGACCGGCCGCTCAGTGTATTGACGGAGCCCTCATCCATTCGGATCGTAGCGCCATCACAGAACTGAATGCCTCCAGAGGAGGATTTGAACGAGGCGTTATGCAGCGTGAGGGTTTTTGTGACGGGATCCCACTCCCAGCCCTTGCCCTGATTGGACACCTTGGTCCCTCCCCCTTGGTTGGGCACCTGATACCATACGCCGTCCTCTTTGAATACATAGAGCCTGAACCACCCTCCGGCGGAGGCGGCAAGGGGAAGCATTCCCAGCACCAGGATCAAGGCCAGCAGGAACGACAGCAGTTTCTTTTTCATGGCTTCAGTCATCCTTTCTGAATCTTTCAAAACGATTTGGCAGGAACGAAAGCCTCTCAATGGCACAGCTTACAGGGGGTACGGCGGCCCGCTTGGGCCACGGTGCCACTGCTGATACGGGTGGAGCGCTTCAAGGCCACGCAGTTGCGTGTGGAGTGGTACTTCTCCCCGTTGGCGGTCCAGTATACTGTGCCGGTCACCACCGGGGGCTGGGTGGGCTTGGGCGTGGGTTTCGGCGTAGGCTTTGGGGTCGGCTTAGGCGTGGGCTTTGGAGTGGGTTTCGGGGTCGGTTTGGGCGTAGGTGTGGGGGTTGGAGCGGGGGAGGGCGGCGGCACAATCAGCTCCACGTCCTTCGCCAGGGTGACGCCATAGTCGAAGATCCCCTGCCGCTGGTCATATTTGCTCAGGTAGCTATGCATGGGTCCCGGAGACTCCGTTTCAAACTGCACGTCAGAAGGGTAGGTGAAGATCAGCCAGTAGCGCACGCCGTCGAGCACAATAGTGCCCCAGGTCCGGTACTGGGGGAAGTAGATCTCCTCCTTCTCCCGGAGGAGCGTCACAGAGAAAAGGTGGCCGCCCATACCGTTTTCCCGGTTGATTTTGTCATAGAAAGACAGGCGGGGGAGCTGGCCGGAAGGCTCGCCGGGCTCCTCTTCCAGCTCATAGAGCTCATAGACGAAGCCGTTTCCCCAGGTGCCGTTCCAGCTGTCCGGGATGGCCACGGAGAAGATCTCCCGGCCGTCGATGGTGTAGGGGATCCGGGCGGGCTCCGGGGTGGAGTCCACCAGCTTGCAGAAGCGGTTGAGCATGACGGCGGTCTGGGCCCGGGTGGCCTTTCCCTTGGGGTCCAGGTACAGGAAGCCGCCGGAGGGGGTGCCGGTGAGGATCCCGGTGCCGGTGGCCCAGTTCAGGGCGGACTGGGCGTAGCTTCCGGCTTCCTGGAAGTCCACGAAATCCCCGGAGGCCGCCACGTCCATATTCATGCCCCGGTAGTTGGCGTAGCGGGCCAGGATCACGGCGAAATCCTGGCGGCTGACCGGGTTGTTGGGCCGGAAGGTGCCGTCGGCGTAGCCGGTGAGGATATCCTTGGAGAGGGCCCACTGGATCTGGGGGCGGAACCAGCTGTTGGCGGGCACGTCCGGGCGGTGCATCACGGTTTCCGGGTAGGGGGACCCGGCCATGCGGTAGAGGATAGTTACCAGCTGGGCCCGGGTGGTGTAGCCGTTAGGGTTGAACTTGTAGGGACCGCCCATGCCGGTCATCAGGCCCCGGTCGCACACGTCGTCCACGTCCTGGTGAGCCCAGTGGTTCCAGGGCACGTCGGTGAACCGGTCGGGGTCCGTGGGGGGAGGCGTGGGATCCGTATCTGGGGCGGGGATGTAGTCCACGAAGCCGGAGAAGTTGTAGCCGTGGCGCTGGGCGTATCCGCTGGTGGTGGAATCCATCTGCCCCCGCAGAGTGGTGAAAGCGGGGGTGCCCAGGGTTTCGGGGGTGTCCGCGATCTGGCAGCTGTGGTTCAGGATGGTGACGGTGTGGAGGGCTTCGCAGCCCTGGAGTGCGTTCTCCCCGATTGACGCCACGCCGCCGGGGAGATAGAGGGTTTTGATGGTGGTGCAGCCCGCGAATGCGCCGGGGCCAATGGCAGTGACGCCCTCGGGCACGGTGACGTTTTCCCCGGAGCCGGTGTAGGCGATGAGCACGCCTTCCTCTACGGTGAAGGGGCTCTCCGCCGCGCTGGCGGACAGGGGAACGATCCCCAGCAAGAGACAGAGGACCATCAGGACGGATAGAGCTTTTTTCATACGATAACCTCCTTTTAATGTAAGACTGTGTGGTCTCCGGCGGCTTAGGGGCGTTGGGTCTCGCCTTCCGGCTCGGTCGGCGACGGGAAATCGCCACTGGCGATTGTCGCCCCCTAAGAACCCCACCACTTTTGAAAAAGTGGACAAAACTTTTACCCTTGTTGGCTTTTGGGCACTCAGCCAGCCAGATTAAAATGTTTCGTAGACTTCGTGAAACGAAGTCTTGCCTTTCTTAAAGGCGGCGAGGCGTGGGAGAGTTCGCTTCGCGAACTCTTGAGCTCCACGGTCTTGCCCTTGACCTTAAACACCTGAGAAGCGCAATTTTTGCGGGTGGTGAATTATAGGTTAACACTCGCTGCGCTCGGTTAACTATCCGAGTTTTGCAAAGCAAAACTCTTGCAAGAGGGTGCGGAGAGTTCATCTCGTGTAACGAGATGAACTCTTTTGCAACTGAATAAAAAGCACCCCTAGTCCCGGAACCCGCCATCTCCCCGGAAAGATCCCTATTTTTCCCTCCCGTTGGCCTTTATGTACTGGGCCAGCTCCTCGAACGTCTCGTTTCCCATAGGGACAATGCGCCTGTCGTCCACCGTAGCCCTATCGCTGCCGACAAAAGTGAATATGCTCGCTTCCGCGTCCTCCGGCGTTGTCGCGTGGAAGGACGCGCAGAGTGTGATGGTCCTGCCGTCGTAGCCCCGGCCCGAGCCGAGTTTTCCCCAGGTCCAGGGGAGCAGGTTTGTCAGCGAGGCCTGATACCGCCCACGGCGCAGGATGTCCAGCACATGGCGAATTCCCTCCTCTGTTTCCACGTCAATCTCATAAAGACGATGAGTGGTCTGGCCGTCCTCCAATTTGATTTCGTTGAGAGAACCTCCGACCCAGACCGTATTCTGGCTGGGCTGCTTCAAATAGGAATCGATGCTCCGGGGCCAGACCCGCCAAGCGGCAAGCGCCACGACCAGCAGGGCGATAACGCTCCACACGATGACTTTTTTCTTTTTCACCAAAATCATCCCCTCTTTGTTTCATTATATCACCTTTTTGCACATGCATCAAGCCCCTCCCGGGGCCAGCGGGCTCAACCAATCCTTTTTGAGGGTTGTATGTGAGAGGGGGGCACACGGCGCGAAGAATGGCAAGGAGCACCAGTCCGGGCGGGTGAGTTGGCTGGGATGCTGCGCACAGAGCTGGCTTTTGCCCCATCCGCCCCGCTCGCATTTTGCGGCAAGCCGCAAAATGGCCGTGGGGAAACGGGCAAAGCCCGTTTCCCCGGCGGTTCGTCCGAAGGACGAACCCGAGCGGACCCGGCCCCCTCAAAAAAACAATTCTCAGAAAGCACAAAAACCTATAAACATAGCATACCACCTTCTGTGGGAATTGTCAATAGAACAAAAATAGAAAGGCCTTCACCCATAATACCCTTGAGAGGAGAAAAATATCTCATTTTAGGGAAATTTTTGGGGTCCCACTTGAAGGCCCCCTACTGTTTCAAAAGGCATACGCTTTGGACACTCTGTGTTTTGGCAATTCTCATTTTTTAGGGGAAGCAAGGGCGCGCTTCCATTTGTCCAGAAAATAGACTCCTGCTTTTTTTAGCATAATAGCCTTTTGATGTCCGGATTTTCCAACAAGAAAATCCCAGATTCTATTTCTGGTTCCTCTGTACAGATCTAAACGGTCTTGAAACCGGCTGGAAAATTCCGTTTCTGATTGAATTTCATCAAGGGAAGGAAATGTGCTTTTTCGAGGCTGGAATCCCTTTGATTTAATGTAAAAACCCTCTTCGTAATTCTGGCCAGAATCATGTGGAGGGTGCTTTTTCTGAAAATGAAGATACGCATATTCGGATGATTTATAGCCGTCTCCGTCTTGATATGCGCGGATAACCCGCCCATCCTTCCAGAAATAGATCTCAGGACCTGTATTTCCAGGAAAAACGGAAATGCGCGAGAGAAATCGGGCCGCGTCTGCGATGGGAAGCTCTGTATAAAACGGGTGGTTATTTTTATGAAAAATCAGATTGGTGCCAGCAAACTCGTCAAAGCCGTAGTGGTCAGGGTCGGTCAGGACAGTGCGGTATGGAAAAGCCGCTCCCGGCCTCATGAAAAAGCGATTGATATTCTCACAGTTTCGATAGAGCGTCAGATGTCCGACAGCCCCGATGCGATCGTAGTGGCTAAGCAGATCATCAGAAATGAATGCCCGCAGATTTCCCCAAATGAGGTCCAAATCGCAGTGTCCCCAAAAACCATAGCCGGCGAGTTCTTTTTGAAACGCCAATCCATACACAGGCTTAAAGTCGCACAATTTATAGGGGAAAGAAAGGGCGACGGGAAACCCCACCACATCGCTGAACCGGCGGCGAAGCTCGTCCATGCTCAAGTGCAGCAAAGTGACATTGCCGGGGAGAGAGGCGATAGCACAGTCCGTCACCAGCATAAAGTGAAATTGCGGATTATATTTGCAGGATAGTAACCACAAATCCATCCAGTCTGGAAGATCGCCGTAATAACAGGCAATAATCATTACTTTTGTATTCAATGAGATGACACCTACCCAAAACTGGTTTAACCGCATTATAAAACATTGGGTGGAGAAATGCAAGAAGCAGGAAGCAAGAAAAGAGACAGAAGAGGAGCCGGACTTCCGCCCGGCTCCTTCCCGTCTCCCTCTTACTGAATCTCCAGCACCGTGTAGTCCTGAGCCTCCACGGCGGCCTTCAGCTCGCTCTCGGCGATCTCCCCGGAAAGGGTGACCACCGCCGTGCCGGCCTCGTGGCTCACAGCGGCCTCCTCCACCTGGGCCAGGGCCTCCAGGGCCTTCTTCACCCGGGCCTCGCAGTGACCGCACATCATGCCTTCGATTTTCATGGCCTTTGTCATGGTTTTTTCCTCCTTTTGAATTTTGGGTTTCGACTTTCCCAGAAACCGGTGGTCGTGCCTGGAATCGTGGATCCTGCACAGGTTCAGCCGCAGGGCGTTGGACACCACGCAGAAGCTGGAGAGGCTCATGGCCGCGGCCCCGAACATGGGGTTCAAGGTCAGCCCCAGGGGGATGAACAGCCCCGCCGCCAGGGGAATGCCTACCGTGTTGTAGAAGAACGCCCAGAACAGGTTCTGGTGGATGTTCCGCAGGGTGGCCCGGCTCAGGCGGATGGCGGCGGGCACGTCGGACAGCCGGGACTTCATCAGCACCACGTCCGCCGCGTCGATGGCCACGTCCGTGCCCGCGCCGATGGCGATGCCCGTGTCCGCCCGGGTCAGGGCCGGGGCGTCGTTGATGCCGTCCCCCACCATGGCCACCCGGCCCTCCTGTTTCAGCCGGCGGACCACCGCCTCCTTGCCGTCGGGCAGGACTCCGGCGATCACCTCGTCCACCCCGGCCTGGGCCCCGATAGCCTTGGCGGTGCGCTGGTTGTCCCCGGTGAGCATCACCACCCGCAGGCCCATGTTCCGCAGGTCCCGGATGGCCCCCGGGCTGTCCTCTTTGATGGTGTCCGCCACGGCGATGATCCCCAGGGTCCGTTTTTGGCTCTCATTGGCGAAGAACATGGGGGTTTTTCCCTGTGCGGCCAGCTCCGCTCCACGGGAGGCCAGATTTCCCAGGGAAATTCCCGCATCCTCCAGCATGGCCTGATTTCCCCCCAGATAGGTTTCGTCTTCCAGGTCCCCTCGGATCCCTTTTCCGTGAATGGCGGTAAATCCCACCGCTTGGGAAACCGCCAGGTTCCGGCGTTTCGCCTCATCCACTATGGCCGAGGCCAAGGGGTGCTGGGAGGGGGACTCCAGCCCCGCCGCCAGAGCCAGCAGGCCGGCTTCCTCCACGCCGGAGGCGGGGACCAGATCCGTCACCTTGGGCTGCCCGCTGGTGATGGTGCCCGTCTTGTCCAGGACCACGATCTCCGTGCGGCCCGCCGCCTCCAGGGCCACTGCGGTCTTGAAGAGGATGCCGTTTTTCGCCCCCAGGCCGCTGCCCACCATAATGGCAACCGGCGTCGCCAGGCCCAGAGCGCAGGGGCAGCTGATCACCAGCACGGAGATCCCCCGGGCCAGGGCGAATCCCGCCCCCCGGCCCAGCAGCAGCCAGACCAAGGCCGTCACCCCGGAGATGGCGATGACGGCGGGCACGAAGATCCCGGAGACCTTGTCGGCGACCTTGGCGATGGGGGCCTTGGTGGCCGCCGCGTCGCTGACCATCTGGATGATCTGGGAGAGGGTGGTGTCCTGGCCCACCCGCGTGGCCCGGCAGCGGAGATAACCGGACTGGTTCAGAGTGGCGGCGGAGACCGGGTCGCCGGGGCCCTTGTCCACCGGGACGCTCTCCCCGGTGAGGGCGCTCTCGTCCACGGCTGCGGTCCCCTCCTCCACCACGCCGTCCACGGGGATGTTCTCCCCCGGCCGCACGGCGAACAGGTCCCCCGGCCGGACCTCCTCCACCGGCACCTGGACCTCCTGCCCGTCCCGTAGGAGGGAGGCGGTTTTGGGGGCCAGCTTCATCAGGCTCTTCAGGGCGTCGGTGGTGCGGCCCTTGGACCGGGCCTCCAGCATCTTGCCCACGGTGATGAGGGTGAGGATCATCCCGGCGGACTCGAAGTAGAGCTCCATCATCCAGGCCTCCATCCCGGCCATATCCCCGGCGGCCTGGGCGAAGGTCATGGCGAAGAGGGCGTAGGTGCTGTAGCCGAAGGCGGCAGCGGAGCCCAGGGCCACCAGGGTATCCATATTGGGAGCCCGGTGCCAGAGGCTCTTGAAGCCGCTGACGAAAAACCGCTGATTGATGACCATGATGACGCCGGTGAGCAGCAGCTGGATGAGGCCCAGGGCCACATGGTTGTGCCCGAGAGCTTCTGGGACCGGCCAGCCCCACATCATATGGCCCATGGAGAAGTACATGAGCACAAGCAGGAAGCCCAGGGACCAGAAGAGGCGTTTTTTCAGCCGGGGGGATTCCCGGTCCTCCAGGTCTTTTTCAAGGGCAGGGGGGTCCGCGGCCATCCGGCCGCCTTGTTTTGGCGCGGCCCCATAGCCGGCCTCTTCTACGGCGGCGACGATCTCGCCGGGGGCGGCGGAGCCCTCCACGCCCATGGAATTGGTGAGCAGGCTGACCGAGCAGGCGGTGACCCCTGGCACCTTGGAAACCGCCTTCTCCACCCGAGCGCTGCAGGCGGCGCAGGTCATGCCGGTGACGGAATATTGCTTCAAAGAAAGACCTCCTTTTAAGGTCGTGGGACGCTGTCCCACACCCTGCAACCGTTGAAAAGGTTGACGAGACTTTTACCCTGCTTCCTCACTTCGTTCGTCGCAGACGATTAACGTTTTTTAACGAGCTGACCTAACAACCGTAAAAGTTTTGCGCGAGCTTTTTCAAAAGCTCGCGGTGGTTTGGAGGCAGAGCCTCCAAGGTCTTGCCCTTAAACACCTGAGAAGCGCATTTTTGAAGGTGAATTGACGCGTAGCGTCAAGAGGAAACTTTTTGCAAGAAAAAAAGTTTCCTGGAAACCGGAACCAGCCAGCGCTATGCAGCTTTCGTTCGCTTTGCAGATGCAAAGCGAAACAGGGGGTCTCGCCTGCCGGCTCGGTCGGCGCTTGACGGTCTCCAGCGGAGACCAGCGCCCTCCGACGAGGGTCCCCTACGCAAAACGTCCCACCGGGACGTTTATGTTACCCTCCTGCGTTGTTTTCTCAGGTGTTAAGGTCAAGGGCAAGACCTTGGGGACGCTGTCCCCAAACCCCTGCGAGCTTTTGAAAAAGCTCGAGCAAAACTTTTACCCTGGTTGGCTTGTTCCGAGATTTCCTCCTACTTCATCAGCTTCCCCAGGGCGTCGCAGAGCTCCTCTACCTTGCCGTCGTCCCCCTGCCGCAGGCCGTCCGCCACGCAGGTGCGCAGGTGCTGGGCGATCAACTCCCGGGAAAAGGCATTCAGGGCGGCCCCGGCGGCGGCCGCCTGGGCCAAAATGTCCACGCAGTAGGCGTCCTTTTCCAGCATCCCCCGAATCCCCCGGATCTGCCCCTCAATCCGACACAGGCGGTTGCACAGGCGGCGGTATTCGTCCTCCGAGCGCTCTCTGGTCTTGGGGCCGCAGTCCTCACACATGGCTTGCCTCCATAGTCTGCCCGCTTCTGGGCGAATAATACCCCACCGGGGTATCTTGATTATATACCCCATGGGAGTATTTGTCAAGGGCAAATAAGCACGAAAATCCCCGGAGACAGTACTCTCCAGGGATTCTTTATTGTGAAACTTTGGAACTTGTCAGCTTAATAGTACACCGGCAGACAAATTGCGGGAGCTTTTATGATTGTTTCCAGCACTAAGCAAAAAGTTTTTTACCACCGGCTCATATTCCGCCGATGCTTCTCCCGGTACACTTGTTCCAGCTCTTCCGGCGTCACACCGTAGCACAGCATCACGTCGTTGAAGTACATCATCACGTCGCAGAGCTCTTCGATGAAGTGGCGGCGGATATCCGAGTCCTCTATAATCAGCCCGTCTCCTTGCTTCTTAATCACATCTGCGGCCTCTCCGGCCTCGATCATCATCCACAGGAGGGAATCCCGGCCGGTTTCCGGGCGCAGCCCACCCCACTGGTCGAAATATTTCTCCTGCAGCTCCCTCTGGATGGCCTGCATCTCCTCAAAGCCAAACCGGGCCATGGTCAGTGAATCACTCGCACCCGGATGATAGCGTCCAGGTTTTCCAGGGACTGGGCGGCGGAGGCCACGTCCCCGCCGGAGACGTCCAGCACGGTATAGGCGAACTCTCCCCGGGATTTGCTCTGCATATTCTCAATGTTGATGCCCGCCTGACCGCACACGGAGGTGAAGGTGGCGATGGCGCCAGGCACGTTCCGGTGGATGACACACATGCGGCTGGTGCCCGGCTCCCGGGACATGGTGAGGCCCGGCAAGTTCACAGAGTTAATGATGTTGCCGTTTTCCAGGTATTCTTTGATCTGGTCTACGGCCATCTGGGCGCAGTTATCCTCGCTTTCCGGGGTGGAGGCCCCCAGATGGGGCAGGGCGATGACGTTTTCCGCACCCAGCATCCCGTCGGTGGGGAAGTCCGTGGCATAGGCCGCGATCTTACCGGATTCCAGGGCCTCCAGCAGGGCGGCGGAATCCACCAGCTCCCCACGGGCGAAGTTCAGAAGGCGCGCGCCGTCCTTCATCTTGCCGATGGTCTCGCCGTTGATCATGCCCTTGGTTTCGGCGGTGGCGGGCAGGTGCAGGGTAATGTAGTCGCAGTTCTGGTAGATCTCGTCCAGGCTCATGGACCGGTGCACGGACCGGGACAGCCTCCAGGCTGCGTCCACAGAGAGGAAGGGATCGTAGCCGTAGACCTCCATGCCCAGGGAGTGAGCGGCGTTGGCTACCAGGATGCCGATGGCACCCAGGCCCACCACGCCCAGGGTCTTGCCCTGGATCTCCGGCCCGGCGAACTGGGACTTGCCCTTTTCCACCAGCTTGCTCACTTCCGCGCCCTGGCCCTTGAGGGTCTTGACCCAGTCCATGGCCGGGGCGATCTTCCGGGAGGCGAGGAGCAGGGCGCAGAGCACCAGTTCCTTCACGGCGTTGGCGTTGGCGCCGGGGGTATTAAAGACGGCGATGCCCTTTTTGGCGCAGTCCTCCACAGGGACGTTGTTTACGCCGGCCCCGGCCCGGGCGATGGCCAGCAGATTGTCCTCAAAGTCCATGCCGTGCATGGAGGCGGAGCGCACCAGAATGGCGTCGGGGTTCTTCATCTCGGGGGAGAAGGTGTAGCTCTCGCCGAAGCGCTTGGTGCCGGTGGGACTGATTTTATTGAGGCAGAGAATCTTGTACATGGGAATCATCCTTTCATGAAAATCATTGGGGGTGGCAGAGGGAGTGTCCAATGAGAGTGTTTTATGACGACGTAATGGCCTCCGGCGGTTCAGGGGCCCTGCCCCTGAAAACCCCGCAACCTTTGAAAAGGTTGACGAAACTTTTACCCTGGTTAGCTATGAATGCTACAGTTAACAACAGTGACCGGTCCAGCTGGTCTTAAGCTGGCGCGGGTGTGGGGCGCGGAGCCCCACGACCTTGCCGTAGGGCCGTCCTTTGGCCCGAAGGCCTTCCATTACTTCAAAAAAGCACTCGCTTTGGACACTCCCTGGCAGAGCGGAGTATTGAGATCCGCAAAAAACATGATTATAAGGAGGCGCTACCGGTAAACGGTCGGCCCTTGGATTTCAGGTCGAAATGACCGCTAGCTTAGGCTGGGGGCGGTCATTTTCTTTTGCATATCTGGATGACCAGAGACGCAATGCCGATCATTACCAGCGTGAACTGAAACAGTCCCGCGTATGTAACCATGGCAATCCCCCTTTCCGGGGGATGAGTCCCTGATGCTGGGGGCCGACCGCCTACCGTTTTATGACAGACAGCGCCCGCCTCTTCCCGCAGACACGGCGGGGGAGGGGCGCTTTTATAGTAAACACACTTGAAAATCGTTATTTACCGATTTTCAAGCTAGGCGGCTACGCCGCCGGGTTCAAAAGAGGTAGAAAACCTCTTTTGAACGGTGTTAACTATGTTTTACAGGATATGGGGAAATTTGTCAAAGGGGTCTCAGCTGTTCTCCTTCTCGAACTTCGCCATGAACTCCACCAGCTTGTCGATTCCCTCGGGGGGCATGGCGTTGTAGATGGAGGCCCGCATTCCGCCCACGCTCCGGTGGCCCTTCAGGTTCACGAAACCAGCCTCTGTAGCTTCCTTCACGAATTTGCCGTCCAGGTCCTTGTCGCCGGTGACGAAGGTGACGTTCATGATGGAGCGGCTGTCCTTTTCCGCGCAGGGCTTAAACAGCCGGGAGCTGTCCAGAAAATCGTAGAGCACCTGGGCCTTCTTCACGTTGCGCTCCTCCATGGCCTTGAGGCCGCCGATGTCCTCCTTGATCCAGTCCAATACCAGCTTGCAGATGTAGATGGGCCAGCAGGGAGGCGTGTTGTACATGGAGTCGTTTTTGGCCATGACGCCGTAGTTGAACATGGTGGGGGTGCCCTCCTGGGGCTCGCCGATCAGGTCCTCCCGGACGATGACAATGGTCAGGCCCGCCGGGGCCACATTCTTCTGGGCGCCCGCATACAAAAGGCCGAACTTGGCCACGTCGATGGGCTGGCTGAGAATGCAGGAGGAGATATCCGCCACCAGGGGTACATTGCCGGTGTCGGGCAACTCATGCCACAGGGTGCCATAGATGGTGTTGTTCATGCAGATGTGGAAATAGTCCGCGTCTGGGCGGAATTCGTTTTTGTCCAGATAGGGGATATGGGAGAAATTGTCCTCTTTGGAGGAGGCCACGGCCTTGCAGTCGCCATAGCGAGAGCCCTCTTGGAAAGCCTTTGTGGAGAACTGGCCGGAGAGCACGTAGTCCGCCTTGCGGGAACCTGTCATCAGGTTCATAGGCACGGCAGCGAACTGGCTGGAGGCCCCGCCCTGGAGAAAGAGCACCTTGTAGTTCTGTGGGATGCCCATGACCTCCCGCAGAAGAGACTGGGCGCTCTCCATAATGCCCTCGAACACGCCGGAGCGGTGAGACATCTCCATTACGGACTGGCCGCTGCCCTCATAGTTCAGGATCTCCCCGGCGGCCTTTTGCAGCACAGGCTCCGGCAGCATGGAAGGACCGGCGGAAAAATTGTAGACTCGGTTCATACAAACGCCTCCTAAAAATTCAGTGTGGTATTTTGATAAATTAGCGCGGTGAAAAATGTGTGTGACTTTCATTATACCCTTTGGGAGCGGGAAATGCAAGAAAAAAACCGGAAGGAAAAGGGACTGGCGGAAAAATGCGGCGGAATTCACAAAATGATTGCACTTCCCGCAGGAATATGTTATACTGGTTGCGGGGAATTTTGTGTCCAAAAGTGGCTTTCGGATGATGCTCCGGAGGCCTGCCGGGGCCGGGGGTACGGTAAGGAGCACCAGTCTGGGCGGGCATTCTGGCTGAGATACTCCGCCCACAGATGGGCTTCCCCTTTTCCAAGGGGGTCTCGCCTGTCGGCTCGGTCGGCGACGGGAAATCGCCACTGGCGATTGTCGCCCCCCGACGAGGGGCGCTGGTCCCCTGTGGGGACCGTTCAGCGCCGACCGGAGCGGAAGCGTAGACCCCCTACGCAAAACGTCCCACTGGAGACTTTCATTTACCCTTCCTGCGCTTTTTTCTCAGGAGTAAAGGTCAAGGGCAAGGCCGTGGGACGTTGCTAAGGCACACCCTCCCACCTTTGAAAAGGTGGACGAAACTTTTACCCTGGTCAGCTTGGCAAATAACATAAAATCTTCACGACGAATGAAATGAGGAGTGACATTGCGCGGTCAAGGGGCGGAAAACTTGGCTTTGCCAAGTTTCGGCCCCATTGCGGAGGCTTGGAGGCAGAGCCTCCAAGGTCTGAAGAGGCATACCCTATCACCACAAAATATAAATACCAGGAGGAAACATTATGCAAGTAAAGGACATTGTGGACATACTGAAATGCCAGGTGCTCATTGAGGGCGACATGGAGCAGGAGGTGAAAACCGCCTGCGGCAGCGACATGATGAGCGACGTGCTGGCCTTTGTGAAAGACCAGTCCGTGCTGCTGACGGGGCTGATGAACCCCCAGGTGGTGCGCACGGCCGAGATGATGGATATGCACTGTATCATCTTTGTGCGGGGCAAGCCCGTGAACCAGCAGGTACTGGACCTGGCGGAGATGAAAGATATGACCGTGCTCTCCACGCCATACCGGATGTTTACCGCCTGCGGACTGCTGTTTGAGGGCGGGCTGAGGGGAGGCTGCGAGATCCAATGAGCATGCTGCATCTGGAATACCAAGTGCCGGGGGATGACTTCACCCGGGCGGGCGAGGCCTCCGGAGATGTGAAACATAAACTGAAGAAGCTGGGCTACGAGCCGGACGCCATCCGCCGGGTGGCCATCGCCATGTACGAGGGGGAGATCAACCTGGTGATCCACGGCGGCGGCGGCGTGGCCATTGTGGATGTGGACCCCGATCGGGTGGACATCGCCCTTATCGACCACGGCCCCGGCATTCCGGACGTGGAGCAGGCCATGCAGGCCGGCTGGTCCACCGCCCCGGACAATGTGCGGGCCCTGGGTTTCGGTGCGGGCATGGGCCTGCCCAACATGAAGAAATATACCGACGAGATGACCATCGATTCTGTCGTGGGCGAGGGCACCACGGTGAAAATGGCGGTCTGTCCCGGAAGAAAATAGCAGAGGTTCTGCTTTGCGGGGAACATGCCCGGGGAGGGCGGGGCTTTGCCGTCCCCGCGGGCGCACCGGCCGGGATGCCCGTCGGGAATTCTACTCGCGCCCCGTAAAGAAGGAGGATTGTCATCAATTATGCCGGAATTTTACCATTCGGTTACATTAAAGGAAGAGAAATGCGTGGGCTGCACCAACTGCGTGAAGCGCTGCCCCACAGAGGCCATCCGCATCCGGGACGGCAAGGCGTTCATCGCCAAGGAACGGTGCATCGACTGCGGGGAGTGCATCCGCATCTGCCCCCATCACGCCAAGCGGGCCCATTTCACCCATCTAGAGGCTCTGGGCAAGTTTCAATATACCATCGCCCTGCCGGCCCCGTCCCTCTATGGGCAGTTCAACAATCTGGACGATATCGACTATGTACTTACGGGCCTCAAGCAGATGGGCTTTGATCAGGTCTACGAGGTGTCCCGGGCGGCGGAGCTGGTCAGCGAGGCCACCCGTAAGCTCATGTACAACTCGGAGAGCGCCTTGCCCCTGCCCAGGCCCATCATCAGCTCGGCCTGCCCAGCGGTGGTGCGGCTGATCCGGGTACGCTTTCCGGACCTGTGCGACCATGTGCTGCCCCTGAAGTCCCCCATGGAGACTGCGGCCATCATGGCCAAGAAGGAGGCCATGGAGAAAACCGGCTTGCCGGAAAAGGACATCGGCTGCTTTTTCATCACCCCCTGCCCGGCCAAGGTGACGGACATCAAAATGCCCCTGGGCGTGGAGAAGTCCAGCGTGGACGGGGCCATCGCCATCAGCGAGGTGTTCCCCACCCTCAGCCACACCATGGACCGGCTGGAGAGCGTGGAGCCCATCGCCAACTCCGGGATCATCGGCGTGGGCTGGTCCACCAGCGGCGGGGAGTCGGCGGCGCTGCTCAACGAGAAATATCTGGCGGCGGACGGCATCGAGAACGTGATTCGGGTGTTGGAAGAGGTGGAGGACGAACGCATCGGCGACCTGGACTTCATCGAGCTGAACGCCTGCTCCGGGGGCTGCGTGGGGGGCGTGCTCTGCGTGGAGAACCCCTATGTGGCCAAGGCCCGGATCCAGCGGCTGCGGAAATACCTGCCTGTCAGCCAGAACCATCTGGCCGGAGGGCCCGTGCCCAACGAGATGGAGTGGGAGGAGGAGCTGGAGTTCTCCAATGTGATGACCCTCTCCACGGACCTGAAGCAGGCCATGCAGATGATGGTGGAGATCGACGGCATCGAGGAGGAGCTGCCCGGCCTGGACTGCGGCGCCTGCGGGGCCCCTACCTGCCGGGCCTTCGCCGAGGACGTGGTGAAGGGCATGTGCAAGAAAACCGACTGCGTGTTCGTCTACCGCAAGGAGATGCAGAAGGTTGCCAGCACCCTCTCGGAGCTGGAGGGCTTTGGCTGGAACGGCGGGGATAAGCCGGAGAAATAGACCGGGGCAGAGGGGCTTGGCCGGAGAATATCGTTTTGAGAGTTTGTATGGGCGCGTGAGTGCGCGCGCCGACTGGTTGCGGAGCACACGGCTGGGCGGGCGCTTTGGCTGGGATACTGCGGCTGGAGCTGGCTTTCTCTGGTACTAGGGGAGCTTTTTATTCAGTTGCAAAAGAGTTTCATCTCGTTACACGAGATGAACTCTCCGCCCCCCTCTTGTAAGAGTTTTGCTTTGCAAAACTCGGATAGTTAATCGAGCAGAGCGAGATTAACTATTATTCACACCCGCAAAAATTGCGCTTCTCAGGTGTTAAGGTCAAGGGAAAGACCTTGGGGACTCTGGTCTCGCCTGCCGGCTCGGTCAGCGCTTGACGGTCCCCACTGGGGACCAGCGCCCCCAAACCCCTGCAACCTTTGAGAAAGGTAAGACTTCGTTTCACGAAGTCTACGAAACATTTTACGGTTGTTAGGTCAGCTCGTCAAAAAATCGTAAGACGTTCACGACGAACGAAGTGAGGAGTGACATTACGCGGTCAAGGGGCGTTAGGCCCCTTGCGGGGTTTGGGGCAGAGCCCCAAGGTCTCACACAATAGAAAGGATGATTCACATGACTGTAAAGGAACTGGCGGGAATCTGCGGCTGGAGGCTTCTCGCCGGAGAGGACGGCCAGGAGAACCAGGCCGAGGGCTGCTACATAGGGGACCTGCTCAGCTGGGTGATGGGCCGGGCCCAGAGCGGGGACGTGTGGCTGACCGTGATGGGCAACCTGAACGCCATCGCCGTTTCGGCCCTGGCGGACACCGCCTGCATCGTGCTCTGCGAGGACGCCGCCCTGGACCAGGACGCCGCCAAGCGGGCGGAGATGCAGGGTATCCCCGTTTACGGGACGGGGGAGAACCTGTACCGGACCGCCATCAAGGTCCACGACACGTTGCAATGAACCGGTATTTTTACGACTTCCACATCCACTCCTGCCTGTCCCCCTGCGGGGACAACGATATGACCCCCAACAATATCGTGGGCATGGCGGCCATCTCCGGCCTGGAGATCATCGCTATCACGGACCACAACACTTGCCAAAACGCCCCAGCGGTGCTGGCCGTAGCGGAGGAGGCTGGCATTCTGGCCATTCCCGGCATGGAACTGTGCACCGCTGAAGAAGCCCATGTGGTCTGCCTTTTTGAGACGTTGGAGGGAGCGCTGGAATTTGACCGGTATATCCAGGACAACATGCCGCATATCAAGAATAAGGCGGAGATTTTTGGGGAGCAGCGCATTCTCAACAGCCAGGATGCGCTCACTGGAACCCTGGAGGACCTGCTGTTGGTAGCCTCTTTTGTGGGGGCGGGAGAGGTGCGGGAGCTATGCGAGCGCTATGGCGGCACGGCCTTTCCCGCCCATGTGGACCGGGATTCCTACAGTGTGATCGCCTCTCTGGGCAGCATCCCTCCGGAGGGCGGCTACACCGTGGCGGAGGTCACCCGGGAATGTGATTTGGAGACTCTCCGGGCTCAATATCCGGAGTTGGGGGGGATGGGAATCCTTCGAGACTCGGACAGCCACTACCTGGATACCCTGGCCACCTCCCTGGCCTTGCAGATTGCCCTGCCGGAGAAATCCCGGAAGGCGGTGTTGGAAGCGGTGCGGTTCGGCAGGATTTAGTATTTGCACATCCTATATCGATATATTGGTAACAATTACCATTAGTATCGATAGTTTTTGTTGGAAAATGTTGTTCTTTTACGAATGATTCTTTAAGAGAATTATAAGGCGCGGCTCTTTTGCTATATTTAAACTAAGCACGCATGAAGAAAGGAAGATGGTCGATTTATGCAAAAACGGATTAGCAGCCTGCCTTTCCACGATACCGCAGAGCAGGCGCAGAAGCTCGATGAAGTGATCAGCGGTCTGAAAGGCCAGCCCGGCGCGGTCATGCCCGCCCTCCACGAGGCCCAGGACATTTACGGATACCTGCCCCTGGAGGTGCAGAAGAAGATCGCCGATGGCCTGGAGGTGCCCCTGGAGGAGGTCTACGGGGTCTCTACCTTCTACTCCCAGTTCTCCCTGACACCCAAGGGCCGCAACCATATCTCCGTGTGCCTGGGCACCGCCTGTTATGTGAAGGGCTCTGACAAGGTGCTGGACCGGATCACCCAGAAGTTGGGTATCCAGCCCGAGGAGTGCACCGAGGACGGCCTGTTCTCCCTGACGGCCTGCCGGTGTATCGGCGCCTGCGGCCTGGCCCCGGTCATGATGATCAACGAGGATGTATATGGCCGCTTGGTCCCCGAGGACGTGGACGGCATCCTGGACAAATACGCCGAGTAAGCCCATGAGCGACGCACAGTTAAACGCTTTTCTGGAGCTTTTGGCCCAGCTGGTGGAGAGCAAGGCAAAAACCGCCGAAGAAGCCGCCGGGATCATCAGAGAGGCGAAAAAAGAAGTCGAATGGTGGTCTATGTTCAAAAAGGACCAGTAAGGAGGACTGCCATGCGTGAGCTATCCTTAAATGTGATGGACATCGCCCAGAATTCCATCTCCGCCGGGGCCAGCCTGATCACCATCGCGGTGGAGGAGGACGCGGGGGCGGACACCCTGTCCATCTCCATCAGCGACAACGGCCGGGGCATGACCCCGGAGCAGGTGGAGCACGTCACCGATCCGTTCTTCACCACTCGAACCACCCGGAGCGTGGGGCTGGGCGTGCCGCTGTTCAAGATGGAGGCGGAGATGACCGGGGGGAGCTTTTCCATCCAGTCCACGGTGGGGGTTGGGACCACCACCGCCGCTGTGTTCAAGCCTTCCAGCGTGGATATGATCCCTTTGGGGGATATCAATGGTACCGTGAACATGCTGGTGATGATGAACCCCCAGCTGGACTTTCTGTACACCCGGAAGCTCCGGCTGGAGAGCGGGGAGGAGCGGGAGTTCGACCTGGACACCCGGGAGCTGCGCCAGGTGCTGGGGGAGGATGTGCCCCTGAACGCCCCGGACGTGACCCAGTGGGTGAAGGAATACCTGGAGGAGAACACCGCTGAGCTTTTGGGGAACGACGGCGAAGCCGGGTAAAAAGTTCGCCAGCCTTTCAAGGCTGCAGAGCGCGAGACAGCGTCTCGTGGACTTGCGCTGGAGGTCGCTTTGCGCCAGCGCCCCACATTACCAATTACAGTACTCAAAAACTTTTCCTGAATGCTTTATGGAACGTTTACCCATATTTTGGAAAGGAGCTACATCAAATATGAAATCTTTAGCAGAACTGCAAGCCATTCGTGATAAGGCCCGGGCCTCTGTGAACATCCGGGAGAACGCCGAGGCCGAGACCCGTGTGCTGGTGGGCATGGCCACCTGCGGCATCGCCGCCGGAGCCCGCCCGGTGCTCAACGCTTTTGTGGAGGAGGTCGCGAAAAGAGGCCTCAAGGACACCATGGTCACCCAGACCGGCTGCATCGGCATCTGCCAGTATGAGCCTGTGGTGGAAGTGATCACCCCCGGCAAGGAGAAGGTCACCTATGTGAAAATGACCGCAGAGAAGGCCGTGCGGGTGGTAAACGATCACCTGGTAAACGGCAATGTGGTCACCGAATATACCATCGGCGCCAACGCCATCGGCGCGAAGTAAGGAGGAAATAACCTATGTTTCGATCTAATGTGCTGGTCTGCGGCGGCACCGGCTGCACCTCCTCCAACAGCGAGCAGATCATCGAGAAGCTCAACGAGGAGATCAAGGCCCAGGGCCTGGAGAGGGAAGTAAACGTCATCCGCACGGGCTGCTTCGGCCTGTGCGCGCTGGGCCCCATCATGGTGGTGTACCCCGAGGGCGCGTTCTATAGCCGCGTCACCCCAGAGGACGTGCCGGAGATCGTGTCCGAGCACCTTTTGAAGGGCCGCATCGTCACCCGCCTCCTGTATCAGGAGACCGTGGTGGACGACAACACCACCAAGTCCCTGAACGAGACCACCTTCTATGCCAAGCAGATGCGCATCGCTCTGCGGAACTGCGGCGTCATCAACCCCGAGCTCATCGACGAGTACATCGCCCAGGACGGCTATGCGGCGCTGGGCAAGGTGCTCACCGAGATGACCCCCCAGCAGGTGATCGACACCATGCTGGCCTCCGGCCTCAGAGGGCGCGGCGGTGCGGGCTTCCCCACGGGCCTGAAGTGGAAATTCGCCGCAGCCAATCAGGCCGACCAGAAGTACGCCTGCTGCAACGCCGACGAGGGCGACCCGGGCGCGTTCATGGACCGCTCCGTGCTGGAGGGCGACCCCCACAGCGTGCTGGAGGCCATGGCCATCGCGGGCTACGCCATTGGCGCGTCCCAGGGCTACATCTACATCCGGGCCGAGTATCCCATCGCAGTGAAGCGCCTGCAGATCGCCATCAATCAGGCCAGGGAATACGGCCTTCTGGGCAAGAACATCTTTGATTCTGGATTTGACTTTGATATCGACATCCGCCTGGGCGCGGGCGCGTTTGTGTGCGGCGAGGAGACCGCTTTGATGACCTCCATCGAGGGCAAGCGGGGCGAGCCCAGGGTCCGGCCTCCCTTCCCGGCGCTGAAGGGACTCTTTGGCAAGCCCACGGTGCTGAACAACGTGGAGACCTACGCCAATATCCCCCAGATTATCCTGAAAGGCGCGGACTGGTTCAAGTCCATCGGCACCGAGAAGTCCCCCGGCACCAAGGTATTCGCCCTGGGCGGCAAGATCACCAACACGGGCCTGGTGGAGGTTCCCATGGGCACCACCCTGCGGGAGGTCGTGGAGGACATCGGCGGCGGCGTGCCCGGCGGCCACACCTTCAAGGCGGCCCAGACCGGTGGCCCCTCCGGCGGCTGCATCCCCGCCTCTCTCATCGACACCCCCATCGACTACGACAACCTGATCGCCATCGGCTCCATGATGGGCTCCGGCGGACTGATCGTCATGGACGAGACCACCTGCATGGTGGATATTGCCAAGTTCTTCCTGGAATTCACCGTGGACGAGAGCTGCGGCAAGTGCACCCCCTGCCGGGTGGGCACCAAGCGCCTTTTGGAGATTCTGGACAAGATTACCAGTGGCAAGGGCACTCTGGAAGATATTGATAGGATGGAGGAGCTCTGCTACTATATCAAGGAGAATTCCCTGTGCGGCCTGGGCCAGACGGCCCCCAACCCGGTGCTCTCCACCCTGAAATACTTCCGGGACGAGTATGAGGCTCACGTCACCGAGCATCGCTGCCCGGCAGGCGCCTGCAAGGCCCTGACCAACTTCCATATTGAGGCCGACAAGTGCAAGGGCTGCACCCTCTGCGCCAGAAACTGCCCGGTGGGCGCCATCTCCGGCAAGGTGAAGGAGGCCCATGTGATCGATACCAACAAGTGCATCAAGTGTGGCGTGTGCATGGAGAAGTGCAAGTTCAACGCCGTTGTGAAGAAATAAATTGCAATCGAATATCTCGTATGAGAATCCCGAAAGGAATGATTACAAGTCTATGGATATGGTCAACGTTAAAATCAACGGCGTGGACTACCAGGTGCCCAAGGACGCCACTATCCTGGAAGCCGCCCGCCATGCTGGTATCGATATCCCCACCCTCTGCTACCTGAAGGACATCAACCAGATCGGCGCCTGCCGCATGTGCATGGTAGAGGTCAAGGGGGCCCGCTCCCTGGCCGCTGCCTGCGTGTACCCGGTGAACGAGGGCATGGAGATCTTCACCAACTCCCCCAAGGTCCAGGAGTCCCGGAAGATGACCCTGGAGCTGCTGCTCTCCGTCCACGAGCGCAAGTGCCTGACCTGCGAGCGCAGCGGAAACTGCGAGCTGCAGAAGCTCTGCGCCGACATGGGCATTGAGGAGGACAGCCGCTTCGAGGGCGTAATGCCCGCCGGAAGCAAGGACCTCTCCACCCAGTACCTGGAGCGGAACAACGCCAAGTGCGTGCTCTGCCGCCGGTGCGTGGCTGCCTGCCAGAACCAGCATGTGGCCGTCATCGGCGCCAACAACCGTGGCTTCGACACGGAGATCGGCTGCGCCTTTGAGAACCCCCTCTCCGATGTGTCCTGCGTGGCCTGCGGCCAGTGCATCGTCAGCTGCCCCACCGGCGCCCTCACCGAGAAAGATAACACCCACGAGGTGATCGAGGCCATCAACGACCCCGACAAGATCGTCATCGTCCAGACCGCTCCCGCCGTGCGGGCCGCCCTGGGCGAGGAGTTCGGCCTGCCCATCGGCACCAATGTGGAGGGCAAGATGGCCGCCGCCCTGCGCCGCCTGGGCTTTGACAAGGTGTTCGACACCGACTTCGGCGCGGACATGACCATCATGGAAGAGGCCCACGAGTTCATCGACCGGGTGAAGAACGGTGGCACCCTGCCCATGATCACCTCCTGCTCCCCCGGGTGGATCAAGTTCTGCGAGCACTACTACCCGGACCTGATCGACCACCTGTCCAGCTGCAAGTCCCCCCAGAACATGACCGGCGCGCTGATCAAGACCTGGTACGCCGAGAAGGAGAACATCGATCCCGCGAAGATCGTCTCCGTTTCCGTGATGCCCTGCACCGCCAAGAAGTTCGAGATTCAGCGGGAGGACGAGTCCGCCGCCGGCCTGCCGGACGTGGACATCAGCCTGACCACCCGTGAGCTGGCCCGGCTGATCAAGCGCGCCCAGCTGAACTTCAATGCCCTGCCCGATGAGAAGTTCGACGAGGCCATGGGCGTGTCCACCGGCGCGGCTGTGATCTTTGGCGCTACCGGCGGCGTGATGGAGGCCGCCCTGCGCACCGCCGCCGACGTGCTCACCGGCCAGAGCCTGGACAGCATCGACTACCAGGAGATCCGGGGCACCGAGGGCATCAAGGAGGCCGTGTACAATGTGGCCGGCATGGACGTGAAGGTGGCCGTGGCCAGCGGCCTCTCCAACGCCGACAAGATTCTCCGGAAGGTCCGCGCGGGCGAGGCGGACTACCAGTTTATTGAGATTATGTGCTGCCCCGGCGGCTGCGTCAACGGCGGCGGACAGCCTGTCCAGAGCGCCAACGCCTGGGCCTATAACGACATCAAGGCCCTGCGCGCCAAAGCGCTCTATGACCAGGACAAGGGAATGCCCCTGCGCAAGTCCCACGACAACCCCGTGGTGAAGAAGTGCTACGAGGAGTTCCTGGGCGAGCCCGGCAGCCATAAGGCCCATGAGATTCTCCATACCAGCTATGTGAAGCGGGGGAACAAGTTCTAAACAACAGACCGACAGATAATCAAAAGTGCAAAGCGTGGCAGCGGCACTTTCCCAAGGGGGAGTGCCGCGATTTTTTTGGCAGTCAGTCGATCATTTGGTATACTTTTGGGTAGTGTTGATGGCCTCCGGCGGCTGAGGGCTCCGCCCCTGTCCCCTGCCACTTTTTGAGAAAAGTAAGACATTCGCCGCGCGAAGTCTACAAGACTTTTACCCTGGACAGTTTTGACCGGTCCGGTAGGCGAGACTCGCGGCGCCCCACGACCTTGCCGTAGTCGGTGAGAGTTCGCAAAGCGAAACTCTTCTGCGCCAGCGGAAGCCACACAGGATTACTCTATAAAAGGTAAACTTTCTGAAAGACAAGTGCGCAAAGTCACTTTCTTGCAAAAAGTATAGTAGAAACGCGAGGAACGCGGGCACTGCGGAAATTTGAAACAGATGCGGTGGAGCGATGGAGCGTGAAAGCCGCAAATCCTTTGGAGGGATTACAATGGAAGTTCGTAACAGCAGCTTTACCGAAAAGGCCTACCAGTACTACCAGTTGAACCAGCAGGGCAAGGACACCCGTTTTTTTGATTGGGGCAGCGCGTTTCGTCAGCTGTGCAAGATGTCTATGCCAGTGCAGAACGGGTTTCTGGACGGCGACAGTAACCCTGGGCTACAGATTTTGGAGGACTATGAGGCCTGGAAGGCCACCCAGCCGCCCCGGCGGTTGCCCGGCTCTCAAGGGGCGACCGAGGAGAACAGGGCTTATCTGCGGGAGCATTTTTCCGGCAAGCTGGATCTGTTCCAGCGGCTGGACGCGGCGGACACTATGGTGGAAATGGGCATCATCTCCCGTGACCAGATGCTGGAGAGCCTGGGTTTGGGCAAGCTGATGCTACGCTCCGCCGGTAACGCGAAGATCGTCTGTACTGGCCCGGTGGGCCATGACCCACGGCTGGACACCTGGACGAACTTCTTTTCTGACGCGCCGTTTATGCGGGCAGATACCCTGGATCTGCTGTTCCGGGTGCTGGACAGCGGGATGAAGTTTTTCAGCAACAAGTATGATACCGCCGAAGAAGTACGAGCGGTGCTGAACCAGTTGACCGGAAGAATTCCGGCCTAATTTTGAGATAAGCAAGCGCCGGTCCAAGGAAACCGGCGTTTGCTATTTTTAGACGGGAGATGGAGGATATGGATTTGAAATACATCGTGTGGGATTGGAACGGCACCCTGCTGGACGATGTTCCGGTGTGTCTGGCAGTGGAGAATGGGCTGCTGGAACGCCGGGGCCTTCCGCCTTTGACAGCGGAGCGCTACCGGGAGATCTTCACCTTTCCGGTGCGGGACTACTATCAGGCGGCGGGACTGGACCTGGAACGGGAGGATTTCCAGGCGGTGGCCCAGGAGTTTGTGGAGGAGTACAACCGCCGGGCCCGAAGCTGCGGGCTCTGCCCCGGCGCACAGGAAGCCCTGGAGCGGCTGCGGGAAACCGGCTGGCGGCAGATCATCGTCTCGGCCTCGGAGCAGGGGGCGCTGGCGGAACAGACGGAAAACTGTGGAATCAGCGGGTTCTTTGAAGCAATCTTAGGAGTGGGTGACGTGCTGGCCTCGGGCAAGGCCGGGTTGGCCCGGGGCTATTTCCGGAAACAGGGCGTGGACGGGGCCCAGGCGGTTTTCGTGGGAGATACGATCCACGACTGGGAGGTCGCTCAGGAGATGGGGTGCCGGTGCGTGTTGGTGGCCGGCGGGCACCAGAGCCGGGCACGGCTGGAATCTACTGGGGAGAGGGTGTTGGAAAGCCTTCGGGAGCTGCCCCAATATTTTGAGAAATCTCTATAGTTGTGTGGGGGAACTAGGGCGTGTGCGTTAGCTTAATGTGAACACGCCCTAGTTTTTCCCTCGCTCTGAGAGCTTGCCCTCGAACCGGTCTTTCCGGGTGTCGGTGGGTACGGGTGTGGGATAGCCTCCGTCAAAGCAGGCGGTGCAGATACCGGAACTTTTCGCCAGACAGCCCAGCTCCTCCACCGGCAGATAGCCCAAAGAGTCGGCCCCGATGATTTTTGCTGTTTCCTCCACCGTGTGATGGCAGGCGATCAGGCGCTCTTGGGAGTCGATATCTGTGCCATAGTAGCAGGGATGGAGGAAGGGCGGCGCGGAAACCCGCAGATGAATTTCCTTTGCCCCTGCCTCTCGGAGCAGGCCCACGATCCGCCCGCTGGTGGTGCCCCGCACAATAGAATCGTCTACCAGAATCAAACGTTTACCCTGAACCGCCTCCTGGATGGCGCTGAGCTTGATTTTCACCTGATCTACCCGGGCTCCTTGGCCGGGAGAAATAAAGGTGCGGCCAATATATTTGTTTTTGATGAGCCCGATCCCATAGGGGATCCCCGAGGCACGGCTAAACCCTAGGGCAGCGTCCAGGCCAGAATCAGGAACGCCGATCACCAAATCCGCCTGAGCAGGCTTGCGGCGGGCCAGGATTTCTCCTGCTCGCAGACGGGCCCCGTGAACAGAGACGCCGTCCAGGACGGAATCCGGACGGGCAAAATAGATGTATTCGAACACGCAAAGCTTTTTCGGTTTTGTGCCGCAGTGCTCCCGCCGGGAGACGACGCCGTCTGGGCCGAACACCACGATCTCCCCAGGGTCCAGATCCCGCAGGAACCGAGCTCCTACCGCCGTGAGGGCGCAGCTCTCCGAGGCTGCCACATAGACGCCATCCGGGGTGACCCCGTAGCAGAGGGGGCGGAAGCCATAAGGGTCCCGGGCGCAGATGAGCTTTTGGGCGGACATGAGCACCAGGGAGTAGGCCCCGTCCAGATGGTTCATGGCGGCGCTGACCGCCTCCTCAATAGAAGGGGCGCGCAGGCGCTCCTGGGTGACGATATAGGCGATGATTTCCGTGTCGCTGGTGGTGTGGAAAATGGCCCCGGAAAGTTCCAGCCGGTTCCGCAGCGGGGCGGCGTTGCTCAGGTTGCCATTGTGGGCCAGGGCCAGCTTGCCCTTTTGATGGTTGACCTCAATGGGCTGGCAGTTCCGGCGCTCGTTGCCCCCGGTGGTGCCATAGCGCACATGGCCCACCGCCATATTGCCCTGGGGCAGCCGGGAAAGCGCGTCAGGAGAGAAAACCTGGCTGAGAAGGCCTAGGTCCTTATGAGAGGAAAACACGCCGTCGTCATTGATTACCATGCCGCAGCTCTCTTGGCCCCGGTGCTGGAGGGCATAGAGGCCGTAGTAGGTCCGGACGGCGATACTGGAGGTCTGGGGCGCGGCCGCGCCGAACACGCCGCATTCTTCGTGGATGCTCATAGTCATAGCTCCTTTCCAGGTAAAAAAGGCAGAGGCGCCCTGGGAGATCCCAAAAGACGCCTTTGCCTTTTCTATATGATTATATCCTTCCCGGGCCGGAATGTCAAGCGGAAAGCGCGGGGGGAGCTGGAAGTGTTTTTTGGAGTATTGGGAGGCCTCCATGCGCACAGAAGAGTTCGCAAGCGAACTCGCGCGCATTCCGGCAAGGTCGTGGGGTTTCGGTCTCACCTGCCGGTTCGGTCGGTGCTTGACGGTCCCCACAGGGGACCAGCACCCCCACACGACGACCAGCTTAAGACCAGCTGGACCGGTCGATGTTGCCAACTGTAGCATTGCAAGCTAACCAGGGTAAAAGTTTCGTCCACCTTTTCAAAGGTGGTGGGGGACGGGGGGTGAAACCCCCAGCCGCCGGAGGCCGTAAATATCGCCCCCAAATCGTCCCCTAAAAAACCATCAGCCAAAGCCTCTTGACATTCCCCCGAAAATTCGCTATAATATATAATAAACACACTTGAAAATCGGTATATACCAATTTTCAAGCTGGGCGGCACAGCAGTTGCTGCGCTGCCTGGTTCAAAAGAGGTATACCTCTTTTGAACTTCGTTAACTATAAAGCAAATGGACAATGGCGTTCGTTTGGCGTGGGATTGCTGCGTCAAATCGGACGCTTTCTCTTTTGAGGCGCCAGGTTTACACCTTGGGGAAGGGAATTATATCTATGAGATACTCTATTGATGAAGTGATGCAGTTTGTGCAGGAAGAGGACGTGAAGTTTATCCGGCTAGCCTTCTGCGATGTGTTTGGCCGGCAAAAGAATATTTCCATTATGCCGGGAGAACTGCCCAGGGCCTTTGCCTATGGCATCGCCTTTGACGGCTCGGCCATTGCCGGGTTTGGGGATGAAAGCTACTCTGACCTGCTCCTGCACCCGGAGCCGGACACCTTGACGGTGCTGCCCTGGAGGCCGGAGCATGGCAAGGTGGTGCGCATGTTTAGCAGCATCTCCCTTTCTGGCGGCCGCCCCTTTTCCTGTGATACCAGAGAATTCCTCCGGCAGGCAGTGGAGGCAGGGGAAAAGGCCGGGAGAAGGTTTTTCTTTGGGGCAGAGCAGGAGTTCTACCTGTTTGCCCTGGACGAGAACGGCGGGCCCACCCGGACCCCCTACGATCAGGCGGGATATATGGACATCGCCCCCGACGACCGGGGGGAGAACATCCGCCGGGAGATCTGCCTGACCCTGGAGCAGATGGGCATCCGGCCGGAGAGCTCCCACCACGAGGAGGGACCCGGCCAGAACGAGATTGATTTTCGCTATTCGGATCCTATCACTGCGGCAGATAATGCCGCCACCTTCCAGACAGTGGTAAAAACTGTAGCCCGGCGCAACGGCCTCTGGGCGGACTTCTCTCCCAAGCCTCTAGCGGACCAGCCGGGCAACGGATTCCATATTAATCTGTCTTTACAGTCCGAAAATAGCTCTGCCGATTTGTGCCGCATAATTGCTGGAATTCTTAGTAAAGCAGAGGAGATAACCGCGTTTTTGAATCCCACCGAGGCATCCTATCGCCGGTTTGGCGCGGCAAAAGCCCCTAAATACGTCTCCTGGTCCAGCGAGAACCGTTCCCAGCTGGTGCGTATTCCCGCCGGAGAGGGAGAGTACCGCCGGGCGGAGTTGCGGTCTCCGGACCCCGCCGCCAACCCCTATCTGGCTTTCGGACTGCTGATCTACGCGGGGCTATACGGCATTGAAAACCAGCTGGAGCTGCCCATGGTGGCGGACGTCAACCTATATAAAGCTCCGCCGGAGGTGCTGGCTGGCTACCGTCGGCTGCCGGAGGATTGGGAATCCGCCCGCCGGATTGCCCGGGAGAGCGAATTTCTCCGGGCTCATGTGCCGGGAAGAATTCTGGAGAGCTATTGCGGAAGATAAATCCGGAAGGAGGGGACGGGCATGGAGCTGCGGGAGCGGCAATACAGCCTGTTGGCGGTGTCCAAGGCGGAAAAATTCAATATGGCGCTGGAATCCCTTTTGCCCTCGCCGGGCTTCTGCCAGACGCAGTTCGCCGGAGACCTGGGCTCCGCCCGGCGGATTTTGGCCGAGCGGCCCTTCGACTTTGTGCTGGTCAATTCCCCCCTGCCGGACGGGTCCGGGGTGGGGTTCGCGGTGGACGCCTGCGAGAGCCAGGGCACGGTGGCGCTGCTGATCGTGCGGGCGGAGATCCACGAGGAGGTCTATGCCAAGGTGGTGGGGCACGGGGTGTTCACCCTGTCCAGACCCACCTCCAGGCAGGCGGTCTCCCAGGCGGTGCGCTGGATGGCCAGCGCCCGGGAGCGCCTGCGGAAGCTGGAAAAGCGCAGCCTCACCCTGGAGGAGAAGATGGCGGAGATCCGGCTGGTGAACCGGGCCAAATGGCTGCTCATCAACCAAGAGGGTATGGAAGAGCCCCAGGCCCACCGCTTTATAGAGAAGCGCGCCATGGACCTGGGGCTAACAAAGGGTCAGGTTGCACGGGAGATCATCGGGGGACAGGGGGAAGAGCCGGAATAGCGGGGGAGCCCGCCGTCCTCACAGCTGGGGATAGATGTGCTGGAACACCGCCGCCAGCAGCTTCTCCGACTCCCGGCTTTCGGCCACGATGGTGACCACGGCGTTCTTGTCCCGCAGGAGGATGGAGAACTGGCCATACTTGCCGTCCGCCCGGAAGGAGCCCTGGGGGCCGCCCCAGAACAGGTAGCCGTAGCCATAGCTGCCATTGTCCACCTGCTTCTTGGTGGACTCCGCCACCCAGCTCTCCGGCACCAGCTGCCTGCCGTTCCACTGGCCGTTCTGCAGGTAGAGCAGGCCGAACTTGTGGAGCTCGTCCAGGGTGAGGAATAGTCCACCCGCGCCGAAGGTGAGGCCCTGGGGGTCGTTCTCCCAGGTGGGCAGCTGGATGTCCATGGGCTGGAAGAGCCGGGGCATGAGGTAGTGGACCAGATCGCACCCGGCCCGGCGCTGGACAAGAATTCCGGCCAGATAGGGGCCCACGTTGTTGTAGACGAATTTGGTCCCCGGCGGGTCGGTGAAGGGCTGGGCCAGGGCTAGCTTGACCCAGTTGTGTTCGGGATAATAGGGGCGGAAGTCCCCCATAAGGAAGCTCTCCGGCTGGCCCAGGCACATGGTGAGCAGGTCCCGGACCGTGGCCTTCTGGAGGTTTTCGGAGACCTGCTCCGGTAGCTCCTCGGGGAAGGCCTCCGTGAGCTTCTCGTCCAGGGAGAGCAGGCCCTCTTTCAGGGCGATGCCCACGGCGGCGGAGGTGAAGCTCTTGCTGGCGGAATACACGTTCCGGCGGCAGGCGCCCTCCCAGGTGTGGCGGGCGGTTTGGGTCCCGTTCTGGGAGACCACCACGCCTAGGGCCCGCAGGGGCCCGGCGGTTTCGATAAAGGAAGAGAGATCAAGCATAGAGGAGCTCCTTTCTTATTTAATATTATATGGGGGCCTTTGGGGTGCGCTCCCAGCTGACCAGGGTAAAAGTTTTTGATCAAACTTTTTTCAAAAAATTTGTGGGGTTTGGGATGAAACCCCAAGGTCTTGTCCTTCAACACCTGAGAAGCGTATTTTTGGAGGTGAATTGCCGCGCAGCGACAAGAGGAAACTTTTTACAAGAGAAAAAGTTTCCTGGAAACCGGAAGCAGCCAGCGCTAGGCAGCTTTTTGTTCGCTTTGCAAAGGCAAAGCGAAACAGGGGGTCTCGTCTGCCGACTCGGTCGGTTCGCGGCTTGCCTGCCACTGGCAGACACTCACCCCCCCCCCGACGAGGGGCGCTGGTTCCGGTTTCCAGGGGACGCTTTTTGTAAGAGAAAAAGCGTCCCCTCTTGGTGCCTCGCACCAATTCACCCCTGGCAAAAATGCGCTTCTCAGGTGTTAAGGTCAAGGTCAAGACCGTGGGACGTTGTCCCACACCCTACCAGGGGCCTAACGCCCCTGGACCGCGCAATATGTTGTGGCTATGCAAAAACCGTAAAAGCATCACGACGAATGCAATGAGGAGTGACAGTAAAAGTTTCGTCCACCTTTTCAAAGGTGGTGGAGGTTTGGAGGCAACGCCTCCAAGGTCTTAGCTCACTGCGCCAGGGCGAAAACAGTCTCTCCGGTTTCGCTCTTGATTTCCGCCCGGAAGCTGCTGTCGGCGAGGTCGGCCTCCAGCAGGGCCTCCTGGCCCTCACGCCGCCAGCGCAGGGCGATTCTGCTCCCCTGGGCTTCAGCGGAGATCTCTGCATCGGGGGAGAACACCGGCTGGGAGGACCGCATTTTCAGCAGCTCCAGCTGCTTTTGCACCACGGGTTTTTCCAGCCCGGCGGCGATGTCCTCCAGGCTCAGATTGGTGCGGTTGATCTCCTTGTGGCCTCCAGCCCCGGCCCGCTCCATGGCGGCGTAGTCGTTCTTCCCGGCGAACAGATCCAGATACCACACCTGGGGCTTGCCGGGCATGAAGAGCTGGATGGCCCGGGCCAGAAGCATCCGGCGGTCGTCCTCTCCCAGGGCGCTGTAGTAAGTGGCGTTCACCTGATAGTACACGTTCTTGGCCCCGTGCAGGTCCTTCACAAAGCCGCCCCGGGACACCAGGGTCTGGATCAGGCCCTGGATGCGCTCCTCGGGCAGCAGGCCCTTCAGGTCCAGGAGGGGGATGCCGTCGTGGCAGCCCAGCATGTTCACGGTGAGCATGTTTTTCTCTGTAATCTCGTTGGCCCAGGCGATGAGGGCCTGGCCGTTCTGCTGCTCGAAGGCGTCCAGCAGGAGGCCCGGCAGGAAGAAGTCGTAGACCATGTACCCCTTCTCCGCGATGGTCCGGTAGGTGCCCTCCTCGTAGCTCGCGTGGATCTCCGGCAGCAGGGTGACCCCGTGGGGCTTGGCCAGCTGGGCGATTTTGTCCAGGAGGTCCCAGGTGCCGGGCTCGTTGAGGAAGTTCCGGGAGCCCACCTCCTTGGGGGCATAGGCGAAGGCGTCCAGCCGGACGATCTTCGCCCCGTAGCCCGCCAGGGCGTCCAGGGTATCCTTATAGAAATCCCACACCAGGGGGGACTTGATGTTCAGGTCCATCTGGCCTAGGTAGTGCTTTTTCCCGGCCTCGTCCGTGGTGACCTCCTGGTAGAAGGTGTTCCAATAAGGAGCGCTGGAGCCATCGGCGAAGTCCACCATGAGAAGAGGCAGGCCGGGCTTACGGAAGAACATGTCCTTCAGATACTCCTCACGGGGCTGGAGGATGCCGTCCGGGCCGATCTCCCCGCAGCCCGCCCAGAACTGGTTCCAGGGGATGAAGAAGTCCTTATATTCCGAGGCCGCGCCCTTTTCCACCAGATCTTGGAACTGGGGGGAGAGCACGGAGAGGTGGTTGAGGATGAAATCCAGCTTCAGGTCCATGCCCATGTCCCGCAGGGCGGCAAGGTCCTCTTCCCGGGCGGTGTCCCCGTTGAGGCCGTAGTCCTGGACGGAGAAGCCCCGGTCCAGGTCCGTGTGGAAGAGGCTGGGCAGGATGTAGAAGGAGGTGAAGGCCTCCTTCAGCTTAGGAGAGCCCAGAAGGGCGGCGGCCTCCTGGAGAGAGCCGCCCAGGCTGTCGGGGTAGGCGTTGAGCATGGGGCCGAAATTGAGAGAATGGTTTTTCATGAGGATCGCTCCCTTGATTTGGATTTCGTTTGGGCCTGCGGTTTTGGGGACGCTTGCCGCTGGCTGGTTCCGGTATTCAGGAAACTTTTTCTCTTGTAAAAAGTTTCCTCTTGCCGCTGCGCGGCAATTCACCTTCAAAAATACGCTTCTCAGGTGTTAAGGTCAAGGGCAAGACCTTGGAGGCGCTGCCTCCAAACCACCGCAACCTTTGAAAAGGTTGACGAAACTTTTACGGTTGTTAGGTTAGCGTGTCAAACAACATAAAACCTTCACGACGAATGAAATGAGGAGTGACATTACGCGGTCAAGGGGCGTTAGGCCCCTTGCGGAGGTGTGGAGGCAGAGCCTCCACGGTCTTACCGGTTGGCGTCCATTTGCGCCTTGAACTGGTCGTAGCTGATAATCTTCCCGGCCTTGGAGAGGATGATCCGCGCGGCGTGGGCACGGGCCTCCAGCTTGGCCTGTTCCAGCTCCAGCACCATGGCGATGAAGGGGGTGTCTGTGTTGGCGTCTCTGGCCCGGAGCAGGCGGTATTCCCGGGTTTCGGCGGGGGTGCTGTTCAGCAGGATGGGAATGTCCACCCCTTGGAACTTCCCGCTGTTGCCGTGGGTCCACTCCAGGATGATCACCGACACGCCGGTAAAGTCCTTCTCGTCAAACCACAGGGCGGTCTCCTCCCGGCCCAGGCGCTTCAGCCACAGCTTGTTCTCCCCCTTCTTGAAGGCCGTCAGCACGCTCTCCAGCCGGTCGTACTCCTGTTCCACGGGGTTGCCCAGGTATTGGTCTAGCTCCTTGCGGCCCGCCGCCTGATAGACCTCCATCCAGGGGTAAGCCTCGGCCTGCTTGGGCTGGGGATCCAGCCCTTCCTCTTGCAGATTCTTCAGAACCTCGGCGGTCTCCGGGGTATAGAGCCCTTCCGCTACCAGGGCGTCCACCCCCGCCGCCCGGAAGATCCGGAAGCGCTCGGCGTCGTTCAGGCTGGGAATACGCCGGGGGTAGTTGTCCCCGGAGAGGGTGTAGGCCCCCACGCCCAGCTGGTTCAGGTAGAACGCCAGCAGGGAGGAGATGCCGGTTTTGCCCACGCCGCTGCCGCCGCACACGGTGATTACCGCCCGGCGGCTGGGGTTTTTCTCCATGGCCTCCCGGAGCATGGGGAGGATTTTGGGAAAGAGGGTGTTGGCCTTCTCGATCTGCTGGGGCCCGATCCATATTTTATCCCCAGGCGTGTCCCCCTGAGGGATGTCCTCGGGGACCTGGGGCGGCTGCCAATTCAATTCTGCTTGTTTCATTGCTTCTAAGGGATTCATACCAGCGCATCCTTCCTATATGATGAATTCTATACTTATTATACAATTAACCAGCGGCACAATGCAATAGAAAATTGGGAGGAAACGGAAAAATATCCAGGTGGGGTCCTTGGCCGGGCCAGAGGTGGGGCAGGAATTTTTGCCATAGATATTGCCAGTCCGGCGAGATTATGTTACACTAGATACAAGGAGACCGGGCGGAGCGGGCCGGCGGCTACACCGCCGGGTTCAAAAGAGATATACCTCTTTTGAACCGCGTTAACTATAAGGAGCAAAGATTATGAGCGTGAAACTGTCCGTAATCATTCCTCTGTATAATTGTGAGAAATATATTGGCGCCTGCCTGAACTCGGTGATGGAGCAGACGTTTTCAGACTGGGAAGCCCTGGTAGTGGATGACGGCTCCACGGACGGCAGCGGGGAGATCTGTCGGGCGTTGGCCGAAAAGGACCGTAGGATCCGGCTGATTTCCCAGGAGAACCGGGGCGTTTCCACCGCCAGAAACCGGGCCATGGACGAGGCCCGGGGGGAGTATCTGTTCTTTTTGGATAGCGACGACGCTATTCATCCCCGGCTGCTGGAAGAGTTGGTTCAAAAGGCGGAGGAAACTGGGGTGGAACTGGCATTCTCATATACGGTGAAGCTGAACGATGGAGACATGGAGGGGGCTTTCCGGAGCCGGGAAGAGCCCTCCTGGCGGCTGGGCGAGGGTTCCGAGGTCCGGCGGTGGTTTTTTCAGTCTAGCGAGCAGGGGGTCCAGCTGCGGCAGATGGGAGGGAAATTTCTCTCAAGAAAGCTGCTTTCCGGGCTTCGCTTTGAGAAGGGCCTGCTTCAGGGAGAGGACACCCTTTTCCTTTACCGGCTGGTCCAGAAGGACCCCCGGACCCTCTGTCTGGAGAATCCCTGGTATGTCTACCGGATGAGGGCGGGAAGCCTTACTCACTCCTTGGGTCCCCAAAGCCTGGATGCCAGCCGGAAGGTGTTCCAGATCATCCGAGAGGAAGAGGGCCGCGCAGGGGAGAGGGCCAATGCGGTGGCCGGGCATCAGATGCTGCTGGGACTTCTCCTCTCTAAAATGGAGCTGGCGGCGGACCATCCTGGGCAGAAGGCGGCTTTCACCACCTTGCGGGAGATGGTTCGAGAAGAACGAAAGCATTCCCTCTATCGGGAGATTCACTGGACAGGCAGAACCGGCGCGGTTACTGCCATATACTGCTGGCCCCTCCACCGAATCATGAAGTGGGGTGGGAGAATGCTGGGCAAAGTCCGGAAAAAGGAGGGCTGAGCATGGACGTGGGCATTCTGACCTTTCATTGCGTCAACAACGTGGGGGCGCTGCTCCAGGCCTACGGCCTGAAACGGTACCTGGCAGACCAGGGCGCGCAGGCGGAGATCATTCCCTATGAGCCGCCCTTTCTCACCGGGCATGTAGGCCCCTTCCCCTACGTGCAGCCCAGGGTCCTCCTGCGCAATTTCTGGTACGTGAGCAAAGTCCTGAACGGGCTGAAAAATTTCTACCGGAGAGAGAAGCCTCTAGCCTCTGCCGGAGGAAGCATGGCGGCCTTTCAGAGGGAATTCCTGCTGGAGGGGAACCGGAAGAAAATCCGCTCGTTCTGGGGCCTGGGCCGGGCGGACTGCCAAATTCTGCTGGCGGGTAGCGACCAGATCTGGAACCCGGAGATCACCTACGGCCTGCGCCGGGCCTATTTCGGCGCATTTTGGAACAGGCATATCCGGAAAGCAGCCTCCTACGCGGCCAGCATGGGCCGCACGGAACTCCCCGAAAAATATGAGAAGAAATTCGCCCGCCTGCTCTCCCATGTGGACGCGGTCTCCCTGCGGGAGGCGGGGGCGCTCCCCTTTGTCCGGCGGATGGGCAGGGAGGCGCGGGCCGTGCTGGATCCGGTGTTTCTGCCCGGCCGGGCGGTCTGGGAGGAGATCGAAAAGCCCCCGGAAAGGGCGGGGTTCATTTTGCTCTATCAGGTCCAGGGGAACCCGGAGATGGTGGCCCTGGCGGAACGGCTCTCCCGGGAGAAGGGCCTGCCGGTGGTGCAGCTCCAGGCCTACGGGGACTTTGAAAATGGCTTTGAGGTGGACCGGGCCGCCGGACCGCGGGAGTTCCTGGGGTACCTCCACCGGGCGGACTACGTAGTGACCAACTCCTTTCACGGCGTGGCCTTCAGCTTGATCTACGAGAAGCGGTTCGCGGCCTTTTCCCACAGCCGGTACGGGGCCAGGATCCAGAGTGTGCTGGAGGCCTTTGGGCTGGAGGGCCGGCTTTTCCCGGTCGGGACGGACGTGGACGCCCCCATCGACTGGCGGGCCGCGTGGGAGAAGGGAGGAGAGAGCGTCCGGGCCTCCAAGGCCTTTCTGGAGCGGGAGGTGCTCCGGGGTCTTGGATGATATGGGCGCGTGGGTGCGCCCGCTGGCTGGTTGCGGAGCACCACGTCAAGCGGGTGAATTGGCTACGTGCTTCCGCCTAGAGCTGGCCTTCTCTGGGGCCCAAGGGATGTTGGCTTTGCATATGCAAAGCCAAACAGGGGACCCCCGACGAGGGTCCCCTACGCAAAACGTCCCACTGGGACGTTTATGCTACCCTCCTGCGTTGTTTTCTCAGGTGTTAAGGTCAAGGGAAAGACCTTGGAGGCGCTGCCTCCAAACCACCGCAACCTTTGAAAAGGTTGACGAAACTTTTACCCTGGTTAGCTGGGTGAAAACATCAAAACGTTCACGACGAATGAAATGAGGAGTGACATTGCGCGGTCAAGGGGCGGAAAACTTGGCTTGCCAAGTTTCGGCCCCATTGCAGGGGTGTGGGGGCGCTGGTCCCCGGTGGGGACTGTCAAGCGCCGACCGAGCCGGCAGGCGAGACAGAGTCCCCACGGTCTTGGAGGAATTCATGGAGCTTTACACAGAAAAAGCCGCCTGCTGCGGCTGCGGGGCCTGCGAGGCTGTCTGCCCGGCGGGGGCCATTCAAATGAAACCAGATAAAGAGGGCTTTGCCTATCCCCAGGTGGACGCCGCCCGGTGCACCGGCTGCGGCCGTTGCGAGGCCGTCTGTCCGGTGAAGCACCCGGAGCCCGTCACCGGAGAGCGGCTCTATTTCGGCGCACAGGCCCTGGACTCCGCCACGCGGGAGGCCAGCTCCTCCGGGGGGCTTTTCCCGGTTCTGGCGGAGTTTGTGCTGAAGCGGCAGGGCTCGGTGTTCGGGGCGGCGTTCGCTGAGGGGATGGCCGTGGTCCATCGGGAGGCCCGGACTTCCGGCGAGCTGGGTGCCCTCAAAAAAACAAAATACGTCCAGAGCAATCTCACCGGCGTGTTCGTCCAGGTGGAAACCCGCCTCCGAGAGGGCCGCTGGGTGCTCTTTGTGGGCACACCCTGTCAGGTTCAGGCCCTGCGGCTGTTTTTGGGCCGGGAGGAGCCCCGGCTGCTCCTGGCGGATCTGGTCTGTTTCGGTACGCCCTCCCCAGGCCTCTGGGGGAAGTACGTGGGCAGCCTGGAGCGCCGGCACAAGGGGAAGCTGACCTCCTTCTCCTTCCGGGACAAGCGGGCCGGGGACAGCGGCCGCACCCGGGCCTATACAGTGGACGGCCAGGAGTACGCCTGCCCCTTGGGCCGGGACCACTTCGGGCGGCTGTTCTTCGGGGCGTTCACCCTGCGGCCCGCCTGCTACCGGTGCCGGTTCACCCGCACAGAGCGGGGCGGCGACTTCACTCTGGGGGACTTCTGGGGCATCGAGAAGGTCCGCCCGGACTGGGACGACGGCATGGGAACCTCCCTCCTCATCCTACACACGGAAAAGGCCCGGCGGGTCTGGGAGGAGCTGAAGGGCGGGCTGCGCTGGTTCCCCTGCGAAAAAAAGGACCTGATGCAGCCCAGGCTTCTGGCCCCTACGGAGCGCCCCAAGGCACGGGGCCTCTTCATGGGGGCCAGCCGGGTTCTGCCGGGTGCCCTGGCACTCCGGGCCTCCTTCTTCTGGGCGGCGCTGGAAAAGGTGCTTCATTGGGGGGCGTGGCGGGAACGGGTCCTCTACCGCCACTGGAACAAGCTCCGCCTTGGAGGGGGAGAGGCGACCCTCCTGGCCTCTAACTGCGTGGGGACCATCATCTATTACGACATGGGCCTGCGGTATCTGAGCCCCACCACCAATCTGGCTATCCCCATGAAGGACTTCGTGAAGCTGGCGGAGAACCCCCGGCGGTACATGGAGCTGGAGCTTCGGGAGCTCCGGGACAGGGAGGCCACATGCCCGGTGGGAATGCTGGGGGACGTGCGGATCAACTTCGTCCACTACGACTCCTTCTCCCAGGCGGCGGCCAAGTGGGAGGAGCGCAAAAAGCGGATCTGCTGGGACAATCTGGTGCTGATGGGCACGGAGCGGAGCGATTGCGACTATGAGACCCTCCGGCGCTTCGACAGCCTGCCTGGGAAAAAGGTGGTCTTTACCCAGCGGGAGTACCCGGAGTTCGCCTCGGCCTTCTGGATTCGGGGTTTTTCAGAGGAGCCGGAGCTGGGAGTCATCACCAATTACCGGCCTGGGATCCTGTCCCGGCGCTATCTGGAGCAGTTTGATTATCCGGCCTTTCTGGCATCCCGAGACGGTAGGCCGGCGAAGAATTTCAGAAGGAGGGGATAATCGATGCGGGAGTTTGTGCCTGGGCTGGTGTCCGTGGTGACGCCGGTGTACAACGGAGAGGGGCATCTTGCCCGGATGCTGGACTCCGTCCTGGCCCAGACCTACCCCTCCATCCAGATGATTCTGGCGGACGACGGCTCCACGGACGGCACCCTAGCCCTGGCGGAGGGCTACCGGGAGCGGTTCGCGACTCGGGGCTATGGCTATGAGATCGTCCATGGGGAGCACAGCTGCGCGGCGGGGGCCATGAATCTGGGCCTGCCCTGGGTCCGGGGGGAGTACCTGATCTGGCCGGACAGCGACGACGTACTGGAGCCGGAGTCCGTGGCGGTGCGGGTGGAGTTTCTCCGCTCCCGCCCGGAGTACCACTGCGTCCGCTCCCTGCCCTATTACGTGGACGGCGCCACCGGGAAGCCCGCGCCCGCACGGGATGAATCCTTCGGCGACCTCTCTAGAGAGCGGCTTTTCTGGGATATACTCTGGTCGCGGACCTTTGTGTGCTGCGGGTGCTACATGCTGGAATCCGCCCGCTTTTTCCAGATCTACCCGGAAAGCCGGATCCCTGTGTACCCGGTGGGCCAGAACTTCCAGATGCTGTTGCCCTATCTCTACCGCTATCCCTGCCCCACCATACAGAGGGAGCTTTACGGAGTCTGGCAGCGGTCGGGGAGCCATTCTCGCCAGCCCCTCACAAGGGAGCAGGAGGACGAGAAATACCGGGCCTATGAGGCCATGACGGATGAGATCGCGGAGATCTGCGGGATGGAGAAAAAGGAGCGCGCCGGGATTCTGGAATGGCAGCTCCACAGAAGAGTGGGGTTGGCCGTTAGGCAGCGGGATTGGGGCCGGACCGCAAAAGCGTTATTCCAGATGCGGCGGCTGGGGCTCAGAAAGAGGTGCGCTTATTTGGACAGAATCCTGATTTCGTGTATCAAATGGCGCCTGCGGGGGCTCAATCCAAAAAGGAGGGGGCAGAAGTGATTTCGGTTATCATTCCTGTCTACAATATGGAACAATATCTGGGGCGTTGTGTGGATTCGGTGTTGGGATCCGCCTTCCGGGACTTTGAGGTGATTTTGGTGGACGATGGTTCCACCGACGGCTGCGGGGAAATCTGCAAGTCCTACGCCCAAAAGGACGGTCGGGTGAAGTATATCCACCAGGAGAACCAGGGGGTTTCCGCAGCCAGAAACCGGGGGCTGGAAGAGGCTGTGGGGGAGTGGGTTGTCTTTGCGGACGCGGACGACTACATCTCTCCGGATTTTCTTTCCCTTGTGGATCGGGAGGAATACTGCCAGTATGACCTGCTGTTGTTTGACTATTTTCCTTTGAAAGAGAGGGGCTGGAAAAAGAGGCGTCCAGGCCGGAAAGAGCCGGTGGTATATTCCGGCGAGGCCATTGCCAGAGAGTTCACCGAGAAAATGCTGCGGTTCCAGTCTTTGGAGCCAGGCTGCCGGGCTGCGTTGGCGTTTCCCTGGGGAAAAGCCTATAGGAGAGGATTGATAGAACGGTCACAGATCCGCTTTGCTCGAGAGATCGGGTTTAGCGAGGATTTGCTTTTTAATATGGAATACTGGCAGGCTATGAAATCTTGCTTGTATATTCCCAAGACAGTATATCTTCTGCAATCGCACATGAGCTCTGCCACACGCCGCTATAATCCCCACCGGTTAGCCCACCACATACGGATGGAAGCTGAGATAAAGCGGATTTTGCAACGGGGCGGAATGTTTTTACAGCTGGAAGAATACTTCTATATTCACGCCCTCAGCATGATAGTGTACGTGTTGCTCTCTGATGCCTTTGATCCACGCAGCCGGATGAAATTTGAGGAGAGCCGCGCCGTCTGCGAGGAAATCCGGGTAAATGAGATTTTCCGGGAGGCCCTTCAGTACAATCGGAAAAACCCAATCTTAAAAAGCCGGATTGCTATTTTCTTGTTCCAGCGGAGATGGTATCATATGCTGAAAGCCGTCTGCTGGGGCGGATACTTCTTTCAGCGCTATATCAAGCGCGCCTGACCGGCGCTGTTTCCAAAAGCCCCTGCCGGAGAGGGGCTTTTTTGTATGGTTCATTAAGTTCATTTACTATAGTTATGGTTGGCCTCCAGGGGCCGGGCAATCGCCGCTGCCGATTACCGCCGCCACACAGTATTTTGCTTAAAAATGCGCTTTTTTCCAGGTTTTTCTTCCATTTTAGCTTCAAATATGCTATAATACCCCGGTATATGTGAAATTGCGAGGTGATCGCCATGCTCCACTCCTTTGCCAGTGACTGCCACAATCATTCGGCCTGTTCTCCAGATGGCCGCCATACTCCCGCCGCCATGCTGGCCCGGGCACGGGAACTTGGCCTCTATGCGTACACTCTGACGGACCACTGTGAGTGCCAGGAATATTGGGAAAAATACCGGGAAAGGGCCCAGACGGCCTTTGGGGCCATGGAGGCCCTGGCCCCGGAGGAAATCCGGTTTTGCCGGGGCCTGGAATTAGGCCAACCCCTGCAGGACCTGTCTGGGGCGGAGGACGCAGTGAAGCGTTTTCCCTATGATTTCGTCATAGGGTCCCTGCACAACCTGGAAAATCGGGAGGATTTCTATTTTCTGGACTGTACCCGGATGCCCTTGGAGGAAATTCATGGCCTTTTGCGGGAGTATTGGCGGGAGCTCCTGGAAATGATATCCTGGGGCGGGTTCGACTCCCTGGGGCATCTCACCTATCCCCTGCGGTATATCCAGGGGGAGCAGGGGATCTCTATTGACCTGCATCCCCACAAAGAGGCCATTGACCAGGTGTTTTTAGCACTGATCCAGAAGGAAATCGCCCTGGAGGTGAACACCTCCGGGCTGCGGCAGAAGCTGGGGCGCACTATGCCGGACCTTCCCCTGCTCGCTCGTTACCGGGAGTTAGGAGGGCGGTTGGCGACCTTGGGCTCCGATGCCCACTGCACAGAGGATTTGGGCGGAGGGATTGACGAGGGGATGGGGCTGCTCAAAGAGGCGGGCTTTACGGAGTTCGCCATATATGAAAAACGGCGGCCTGTGATGCTGCCTTTGGAGTGAGGCGGCGGGCAAGCTGCGTTCTGATTGGAAGGGCCTCTACCAGCAGATCGGAGAGGAAATTATACATTTTATGTCGAATCAGGTGAAGTGAAAACGAGAGGAGCGCCAATATGGCAATGGAACAGATCTTAGAACTTTTGCAGGATGAAGCCAAGCTCAGTGCAAATCAGCTGGCGGTTATGCTGGGGGAAACAGAAGAAAATGTGCGGAAGGCCATCGCGCGGTATGAGCGGGAGGGCGTGATTAACGGATACCATGCGCTGATTAACTGGGAGCGTACGGAAACCCAGAAAGCCACGGCCTTAATCGAGCTGCGGGTTTCCCCGCAGAAGGACACGGGCTTCGATGAGATCGCCGGCCGGGTGATGAATTTTCCAGAGGTGGAAAGCGTGTACCTCATGTCTGGAGGATATGATCTGGCTGTTACAGTGGCTGGCCGGACAATGCAGGATATTGCCATGTTTGTTTCAAAGCGCCTGGCAACCATCGACGGCGTGCTGTCCACGGCTACCCATTTTGTGCTGACCAAGTATAAGGATGGCGGCGTGATCTTTAACAGCGACTATGAGGAAATCGACGAGAGAGGAAGCAACCTTTGTGATTGACTATGATAAACTGATGAATTCTACCGCGAAGCGGATCAAGCCCTCGGGGATCCGCAAGTTTTTCGATATTGCCCACGAGATGGAGGATGTGATCTCCCTTTCTGTGGGTGAGCCGGACTTTCACACCCCCTGGCATATACGGGAAGCAGGAATCGCGTCTTTGGAGAAGGGGCGCACCCGCTATACGCCCAACCGGGGCTTTATGCAGCTGCGCACAGAGATCGCCCGTTTTCTGGCCCGGCATTACGGCGTGGAATATGAGCCGGAAAGCCAAGTGCTTGTCACCGTGGGGGGGTCCGAGGCCATTGACCTGTGCGTGCGCAGTCTGGTGAATCCAGGGGAAGAGGTCCTCATCCCAGAGCCCAGCTTTGTGTGCTATGTGCCCATCACCCAGATGGCGGGGGGCGTACCGGTTATCATTGAAACAGGACCGGAAAACGGCTTCAAGCTCACGGCGGAGCAGCTGGAAGCCAAGATTACGGACCGGACAAAACTGCTGATTCTGCCCTACCCCAACAACCCCACCGGTGCCGTGATGAGCCGGGAGGACCTGGCGGAAATTGCCCAGGTAGTGGAACGCCACAACCTGCTGGTGCTCTCTGATGAGATCTATGCCGCCCTCACCTATACCAGGGAGGGGCATGTGACCTTTGCCTCCCTGCCGGGAATGTGGGAGCGGACCGTGGTGGTGAACGGCTTCTCCAAGGCTCACTCCATGACCGGCTGGAGGCTGGGCTACGCGGCCGGACCCAAGGAGATCATCTCTCTGATGACCAAGCTCCACCAGTTTGCGATTATGAGCGCGCCTACCACCAGCCAGTATGCGGCCATTGAGGCTCTAAAAAATGGCGACGAGGATATCGCCTATATGCGCGGCCAGTATGACATGCGCCGCAGGCTGATCGTGGACGGGCTAAACAATATGGGTCTGAAATGCTTTGAGCCGGAAGGTGCCTTTTATGTGTTTCCATCCGTAAAGTCAACCGGCTTGACATCTATGGAGTTTAGTGAAAAGCTCATTTATGGGAAGCATGTGGCGGTGGTGCCGGGAGACGCTTTTGGGGCCAGTGGAGAAGGATTTGTGCGGATTTCCTACTCCTATTCCATCAAGCATATTACGGAGGCCCTAAACCGGATGGAGGCTTTTTTGGCAGAGCTGTAAAGAAGTTTAGCGTTACAATATGGCGCGAATGAAACCCAAGATTTGGGAAAGGATAGTGGAGGATGCGGGCGGCACGTTATATGTGTAAAGGTATGTGCTGTTACAGGAAAGGGGCTGAGGATGATGAAAGTAAAGGCCTATGGAAAGATCAATCTGACTTTGGATGTGTTAGGTAGGCGGGAGGACGGCTACCACCTGCTGGATACCGTGATGCAGAGCGTGTCTATATGGGATGAGCTGGAGATTCAGCATAGCCATGAGCCAGGGGTGCATTTGCAGTGCAGCCGGGAGAGCTTGCCAGTGGACAGTAAGAATACTGCCTTTCGTGCGGCGAAATTCTTCCTGGAGGACCAGGGGATACAAGGGGAAGGAGTTTACATCTTTATCCGCAAATATATTCCCAGCCGGTCGGGCATGGGCGGCGGAAGCGCAGACGCGGCGGCAGTGCTTCGAGGACTGAATGAGATGTATCAAAAGGGGCTTTCCACAGAAAAGCTCATGGAGATTGGAGCCCGGGTAGGGGCGGATGTGCCGTTCTGCGTTCTGGGAGGCGCGGCCCGATGTACAGGTATTGGGGCGGATGTGGCCCCAGTTTCCCCCATGCCAGAGTGCTGGCTGGTAGTTTGCAAACCCCCCACAGGTATGAGCACCCCCCGGGCCTATGCGCTGCTGGACCAATATCCCCTGTCCAGTACCCAGGCAACGCCTCGGATGGTGGAGGCCCTGACCGCTGGAAATTTGCGGCGGGTGGCAAAAAGTGTGGCCAACCGGTTTGATGAGACCATCCGACTGGCTCCGGTTCGGGCCCTGAAACGGGCTATGATGGAGGCGGGGGCTCTGGGAGCCATGATGACGGGCAGCGGTTCCGGCGTATACGGCATTTTTGAGACAGAGCAGCAGGCCAGATGGGCTATGCGCCAGCTGGATGGGAAGGGCAGAACCTTTCTTATCCGGCCATGTGAAGGTATATAACTTTATACTGCAGTGCGAGAAAGAGCTTGACAAGCTATTTTGCTTTACGAAAAAGCGGAGAGACGAGAAGTCTGCTCCGCTTTTTCGGTTGAAAGCGCTTAGGAGAAGAGAAACTGGCACAGCGTGCCGGTGAGGATTGCTGCCACGTAGAGTATTCCTATTATGAACAGGTTATCCCTGAAGTTTCTGTTTACCTTAAACAGTACCGCCAGACCGAGTCCGGCCCCGGTGCAGAGCCCGGCTATAGCAGACCCAAAGGAGAGAGAACCGCCTAAATAGAGTTCGGTGAGAATAACAGAGGCGGCACAGTTGGGGATGAAGCCCAGAAGTCCAGCTAAAAGAGGCTGGAACCAACTCCCAGACAGCAGGAGGCGGGAGATACGATCTTCACCCACTAAAAAAATTGCCCAATTCAGGAGAAAATTTACCAAAAGCAAAAAGGTAAATACCTTTACAGTGTGAGTGAGAGCAGAGCGGAGCACTCCTTTCTCTTCGCAGCCGCAGTCCTCACAAAGGTCGTGGAAAGGCACTTTTTCCTCATGGTGCAAAACGTGGACGGCCACGAGGTCCACCGCAATTCCCAGCAGAGCCGCAGCCACAAACTTGACCCCCAGCAGCCGGCCCAGACTGTCCAGAGCTTCCGGATGGCTGAGCAGAATGGGAAGGGCCTCGTCGGAGGTGGCCAGAAAAACGGCCAGCAAGGTTCCGGGAGAGATGAGCCTTCCAGCATAAAAATTGGCGGCAGCCACAGAGAAGCCGCATTGGGGAACACATCCCAGCACCGCGCCGCCCAAAGGCCCCAAAGGTCCCAGGCGGGTCAGAGCCTGAGTAAGACGCTGACTGGCCCGATGCTCTATGAATTCAATGAGAAGGTAGGCGCCCAAGAGAAAGGGCAGGTTTTTCAGCGAGTCCAGGACCGCGTCCCAGATGATTTCCAATAAGTTTTCCATATCGACTCCTTTCAGAGAAATGATGTCAAGGAAAAATAGTTTACATAAATGGGGGCAATTGTAATGCGAAAACACGCGGCAAATTGTGTTAAGGAAAATCACTTTGCACTCCTGCAGCGGGAGAGAAGCGTCTGCCAGTCTTTAAGAGCAGAGCGTCAAAGGGAAGAACAAAAACCCATGGGATATAGCAAGGGCTGCTTTTCTGTCCGGATAAGCAAAATCTTGTGTCCATCATAACACAAAAATGCAATTTTGGAAAGCCCTGTATAAACTTTATCCCGCTGCCCATACTTTTTCCAACGATCTGAAGAGAAGAGGGATTTCATGAAACGATTTGCGGCAAGAGTGATGGCCTGCGGTTTCCTGCTGGCAGCTAGCTGCGGATGGCTGCGGGTGGCTGCGGCCAGCGAACAGTTGCCGGAGAATATTCTGCGCCTGCATGTGGTGGCCAACTCAGACAGGCAAGAGGACCAGGACTTGAAATTGCGGGTCCGGGACGCGGTATTGGAAGAGGCGAACCGCTGGTGCCAGGGAGCGGAGACCTTGGAAGAGGCGAATGTACAGATCTGTACCCATCTGGAGGGGATCCGGGGGGCGGCGGAGAATGTTATAAAGGCAAATGGCTTTACAGACCGGGCGACAGTTCAAGTGACAGAGGAGTTCTTTCCCACCAGGACCTATGAGAATTTCACTCTGCCGGCAGGACGGTATCGAGCTTTACGGGTGGTGATTGGAGAGGGGGAAGGGCATAACTGGTGGTGCGTGGTGTTCCCGGCTCTCTGTCTGCCCGCCGCCGGGGAGAAGGACGTGTTGGCCACGCTACCGGAAAACCAGCGGAAGGTTGCCCAGAGTCCGGGCCGGTATCAGGTGGAGTTCAAACTGGCAGAGTGGTATGAGGAGCTGAAAAACTGGTTGGCCGGGGGATAACGTTAATTAAGTCCAAAAACATATTCTCTTGCCAGAACTTTGAAACGGGTGTATAATTGTAGCAAAAACTGGGCATGTGAGGGACCCTCGCGGCCTGTGGGAGGAGCAAATGCTGCAATTTGTATTGGGCCGGGCAGGCAGCGGGAAAACGGAATATCTCCGCCAGGTACTTTCAGACCGAAGCCTCCAGGGAGACGGCAAATGCATCATGCTGGTGCCGGAGCAGTACAGCTTTGAGACAGAAAAAGCTATGCTGCGCCTGGCGGGCCCTCAGCGAGCCAACGCCATCGGCATCTATAGCTTCACCCGGCTGGCAGAGACAGTGTTCCGCCAGGTGGGGGGCGCGGCGGGGCACAGGCTTACCGATGGCGGCCGGCGGATTCTAATGTCCTCGGCTATCGCCGCCTGCGAAGATCAGCTGGAAGTGTACAAGAGCGCCGCCAAATCCGGCAGGATTACCGATCTGATGCTCACGGCGGTGAACGAAATGAAGCTGTGCGGCATTCCCCCGGAACGGCTGACAGAGGCCTCGGGAGAACTGAAAAGCCTGGGCCTTGCCCAAAAGCTCCGGGAACTGGGGATTATTTACGCGGCCTATAACGCGCTGGTAGCGGCCTCCTACCTGGACTCCCGGGACGACCTCACCCGTCTTTTGGAGGCGCTGAAGGGAACGGGGCTCTTTTCCGGGTATACCATTGCGGTGGACTCTTTCGAGGGCTTTACCCCCCAAGAGCTGGGTGTGCTGGAAGAATTGCTCCGCCAGGCGGACAGCGTGCTTGTCTCCCTGTGTACGGATGGACTGTCCCAAGACGGCGCGGGGCTTTTTGCCCTGGTAGACCGCACCCGTTGGCGGCTTACCCGGCTGGCGGAAGAGAATCAGATTCCCCTGCTGCCCCCGGTGACGCTCACCCATTCTCCCCGCTTTCAAAATGAAAGCCTCAAGCTCCTGGAGGCACAGCTTTTCTTTCCGGAAGAGGGCCTTGTCTCCCAGGACTCCCAGGGAATTACTCTGTTCGAGGCCAGAGACGTGTTCCAAGAGTCGGAATATGTGGCGGCGTCCATCCGGGGGCTGGTTTCTCAGGGAATGCGCTACAGGGACATTTCCATTATCTGCCGTTCGCCTCAACAGTACTATGGCAGCCTGGATGTGGCGCTAAAGAAGCGGGACGTGCCCTGCTTTTTGTCCCAGCCGGTCCGGGTGGACGGGGAACCTGTAACCCGGTTCGTGCTGGGGGCCTTTGAGGCGGTGCAGAGCGGGCTGGATACCGGGGAGCTGCTGGAAATGCTGAAAACCGGAGTGGCCGGGTTTACCCCCGAGGAGATTTCCGATTTGGAAAACTACGCCTTCCTCTGGAGGCTGAGCGGCGCGGCCTGGCGGGATGTGTTTATCCGGCATCCCAGAGGCTTTGGCTGGGAGATGACCGAAGAGGACGCGGCGTGCCTTGAGGAGCTGAATGCCTTGCGGGAGCGTCTGATCCCTCCCCTGGCGCGTTTTGGAGAGAGGACCGCGGATGCCTCCGGGGCGGAGATCAGCGAGGCCGTATACCAGCTGCTGATGGATTTCGGATTGGAGGAGGGCTTGCCGGAGTACTGCCGGCGGCTGGAATTGGACGGGGAGGACGCCATTGCCGCCCGCCAGCTGCGGGTGTGGGATTTGCTGATGGAAGTTCTGGACCAGATGCACAGCATCCTGGGGGACCGGAAAACCTCGCGGGAGCGGTATTACCGCCTTTTAAAGGAGGTGCTGGCCGGGGAGGATGTGTCGGAAATTCCCCAAACAGTGGACGAGGTGGTCTTTGGCACGGCGGAACAGGTGCGGCAGTCCTCTCCCAAGGCGGTGTTTTTGATCGGGGTGACACAGGGAGATTTTCCCCTGAACCCCCGGTCCTCGGGAGTGTTCTCCGATGGGGAGCGGCGAGAGCTCATCGCCCTGGACCTGCCTTTGGGGGATCCCCTGGAACAGAAAGCCATAGAAGAACGATATCTGGCCTATTCGGTGGCCTGCGCCCCCAGCGAACGCCTAACCATATCCTGGCCCCGGTCGGCGGGCGGAGAAGATAAGGAGCCCAGCGAACTGGTGGCCGGGGTACGCGGCGTTTTTCCCTGTTTGGAGCCGGTGCGGGATCTGCCCGAGGAGTTTTTCGCCAACTCCCGGGAGGCGGCTTTTTCCAGAATGGCGGCCCGGTGGCAGGAAAACAGCCCTCAGGGGGCGGCGCTGCGGCAGTTCATCCGGGAGGACCCGGACTATGCGGGACGGCTGGAGGCTTTAGAACGGGCCGCTGGAGAACGTCCCCAGCGGGTAGAGGACCTGGCTTTGGCAGAAAAGCTCTATGGCGGGAGAATCTTCCTCTCGCCCACCCAGGTGGAAACCTACCACAGCTGCCCCTTTAAATATTTCTGCCGGTACGGGCTGAACGCTCGGGAACGCCGCCCGGCTCAGGTGGATGTGTTGCAATACGGCACCATTATGCATTATCTGTTGGAAAATATATTCCGGATTCCCTCTGGGGAGCGGGCGGGATACGGAGAAGAAAAATTGCTGGAAATGGTGCGGGAGCTGATCGGCGCCTACGCCCGGGAGAACATGGGGGGGCTGGAGTTGCTTTCCGGCCGGGAGAAATACCGGCTGGATCGGATGGCTCAGTCGGCCTGCAAGCTCATCCGGCATATTGAGGCGGAACTGGCTCAGAGCAGATTTGTGCCGGAGCATATGGAATGGAAGCTGGGAAAGGACGCCCCGCCCCTTCGGGTGGAGACGGGGGACGGCCGGGTGGTGACGGTGGGGGGGACCATCGACCGGGTGGACGTGTACCGCCGTCCGGACGGCCGCAGCTATGTGCGGGTGGTCGACTACAAAACCGGGAAGAAGTCCTTTAAGCTGGCAGACGTGCTCTATGGGCTGAACATGCAGATGCTGGTGTATCTGGCGGCGCTGGTGGAGGATGGAAAGAACCTTCCGGCGGGAATCCTCTATATGCCTGCGGGGGAGCCTGCGGTAAGCGCGGAGCGGGGGTCGGGCCAGGAAGAGGTCGAAAAGGTAAACCGCCGCCAGCTGAAGATGAGCGGGCTGGTTCTGGACGACAGCGGGATCATTCAGGCCATGGAGGCGGGGGCCAAGGGGGAATTCATCCCTGCGGCGCTGAAAAAGGACGGAACTCCGGACAGCCGTAGCTCTGTGTTGAGCCCGGAACATCTGGGGCTGGTGCTGGAACATTCGAAGCGTCTGGTTGCCTCCATGGGCCAGGCCCTGCTGGAGGGAGAAGCCGCAGCGCGGCCCAATATGAAGAATCATAGCGCCTGTCAGTACTGCCCCTACGGGGCGGTATGCGGGAAGGAGCTGGGAGAGCGAGATGTGGAGGAAGAGCGGCTGACGGAAAAAGAGGCAATGGAACGGATCGTGGAGAAAGGAGGTCATTGAGATGGCGAAGAAAGGCGGAGCCAGGAGGAAGCCGGGAACAGGGGCAAAACTGGCCTTGGGAATCGTTACATTTCTGAACCTGCTGCTGACGCTGCTGCTCTCGCTGGAAAGGCGGCAAAGCGTCCTGCGGGCGGTGAACCAGGATGGAGCGGTGAAGCTCCTGCTGGAAGAGGGGAAGAAGAAAGAATAATTTTTTGAGTATTGGAAGGCCTCCATGCGCACAGAAGAGTTCGCAAGCGAACTCTCGCGCATTCCGGCAAGGTCGTGGGACTCTGCTAAGGCACACCCTGCCACCTTTGAGAAAGGTAAGACTTCGTTTTACGAAGTCTACGAAACTTTTACGGTTGTTGGGTCAGCTCGTCAAAACATCAAAACCTTCACGACGAATGTAATGAGGAGTGACATTGCGCGGTCAAGGGGCGGGGAAAATCGCCAGTGGCGAAGAGTTCATGCAGGCATGAACTCTTGCTCTGACCCGCCCGAACCGGCAGGTGAGACAGGCCCCTGGCCAGCTGAGAGCGTCCGCACCCAGCTTGGCAGAGTTTTGCGAAGCAAAACGGAAAGATAGACCGAGCCGCGCGAGCGTCTATCTTTTTGACACCACCGCGAAACCCAGCCTGCTCATTTCGCCTCGTTTGGCGCGGTGTGCCGGAGGCCACTCCGTATTACGCTACAAAAAGCCCCGCTTCCCATGGGTGGGGAGCGGGGCGCTTTCTTCAGGCGATTTCCTCCGGCGCGGAGCCGGGAGAGGCGGGCAGGCTGTACTGCTCCAGATAGGCGTTGTAAGCCTTGGTAAAGGCCGGACTGCCGGAGTTCTTCAGCTCGTTCAGGTAGCCGTGGGCGTCCATGGCGGCGGAGTTCTGGATTTGGATTACCGTTACGGCCACGTTGGAGCAGTGATCGGACACCCGCTCATAGTTGGTGAGCAGGTCCGTGAGCACAAAGCCCAGCTCGATGGTGCAGCGGCCCTCTTGCAGCCGGCGGATATGCCGGTTTTTCAGCTCGGTCTTGAGGCCATCCACCACCTGCTCCAGGGGCTCCACCCGGGCGGCCGCGATGGTGTCCTCCCGCTCGAAGGCGTCTACCGTCAGGTTTAGAATGTCCACAATGGCCTGGGTGATCACCGCAAGCTCCATCTGGGCCTTGTCGGAGAAGCGCAGGTCTTTGTCGTGGATCTCCTGAGCCACCCGCAGAATATTTACGGCGTGGTCCCCGATGCGCTCGAAATCCCCGATGGCGTGGAGCAGTTCCGCCGCTTCGCTGCTGTCGCTGTGGGAGAGGTCCTTACTGCTGAGCTTTACCAGGAAGGTGCCCAGAGTGTCCTCGTACAGGTCAATTTCCTCTTCCTGCTGGGTGATGGCTGCGGCAATTTTTGGATCATAGTCCCGGGTGATCTGGATGGCCCCCAGCATGGAGTCCCGGGCGGCGTGGGCCATTTTTACGGCCAAAGTGCGGCACTCCGCGATGGCGAAGCCGGGGGAGAGCATCAGGCGCTCGTCCAGCAGGGAGATCTGGGTGTTCTTGTCTCGGATGGTGAGCTTGGCCAGCTGCTCCAGCTGCTTGGAAAAAGGCAGAAGCACAAAGGTGTTTACCACGTTGAAAAGCGTATGTACCACGGCCACACCCAAGGCGCTGATGGGCGCGTCCACAAAGTCGAAATGGAAGATGGCGTTGAGGCCATAGAACGCGGAGAGGCAGATCACCGTGCCAATCACCTTGAAATAGACGCTGACGGCAACCACTCGCTTGGCGTTCTTATTGGCGCCGATGGCAGAGAGCAAGCCTGTCACGCAGGTGCCGATGTTGGCCCCGGTGATGATGGGGAAGGCCATGCTCATGGTGATGCTGCCGGTCATGGCCAGGGACTGGAGGATGCCTACCGAAGCGGCGGAGCTCTGAATCACCCCGGTGAATACTGTGCCAATGAGCACGCCCATCAGGGGGTTCTGGAACATAATGAGGATTTCATGGAAGAAAGGGGTTTCCGCCAGGGGGCTCACCGCCTGACTCATGAAGGTCATGCCGGTCATCAGGATGGAGAAACCCAGCAGGATGTTCCCCGCGTCCCGCTTTTTGCCCTCTTTGCCAACCATCACCATGACGATGCCGATGAGAGCCAGCACCGGGGAGAAGGATTCCGGCTTCAGCATCCGCAGCCAGACGCTGTCGCTTTCAATGCCCGTGGCGCTGAGGATCCAGGCCGTGAGGGTGGTGCCCATGCTGGAACCCATAATCACGCTGACCGTCTGGCTCAGCTCCATGATGCCGGAGTTCACAAGGCCCACCAGCATCACTGTCATAGCGGAGGAGGACTGGATGGCAATGGTGATCACCGCGCCCAGGGCCAGTCCCTTCCACCGGTTGGAGGTCATGGCACGCAGGACAGACTCCAGCTTGCCGCCCACCATTTTCTCCAGGCCGGAGGAGAGCACGTTCATGCCGTACAAGAAGAAGGCCAGGCCACCCATCAGGGTAAAGACGGAAAAAATATCCATTTTGACAACTCCTCGCGAAATATCCCGAACTATGCCAATACAAATATATGATAGCATAGGGGGCGGGGGCAAATCAATGGGTTTTGGAAAAAATGCGGAGAATTCCCGCAACCGGTAGAAACTCGGTTCACTTTGTGGTAAAATCAATATACTATACTGAGAGACAAGTGATGGAGATACGATAGGAGCTTAAGCATGATGATTAACATCGACTTTCTGCTGGCAGGCTGCAATACCCGCTGCCGGCACTGCTATGTGAACGGGGGGCCCGGTCCGATGATGGCAACGGGAGACGCCCTGCTGTGCATGGAGAAATTGGACAGGCTGGCGGCGCTTCTGCCCGATGAGACCAGTTTTACATTGGACCATGAGCCGATGAATCACCCGGAAATTGCACGGATTATTTCCGCTGCGGCGAACACCCGGAACATCCAGAATTATCACCATGGCATGACCACCGGAGTTGCGCTGATGGGGCGCGGGGATAGGGCCGAGGTAGTCCGCGCGTATCTGGATTGCGGCTACCATACGTTCGGCATCACCCTCCATGGAAGCCCGGAACATCATGACAGAATCGTCCGGCGCGGGGGAGCCTTTGACGCCGCTGTGGCTGCGGGAGAATATCTAAAAGAGCAGGGGGCTTCTTTGGAGGTCACTCTGATGCTGAACCGCTTTTTTGTCCAGGACGCGGACGGAATATCCCGTGTGTTGGACCGGCTTCGTCCCCAGTATATTGGCTTTGTGATCCCCATTTTTACCCCCCACCGCAATATGATGGACTTCGAGCCATACCGGGCCTCGGCCGGCATGGCGGCGGGCCTTGCCGGGCATCTTTCTGAGTGGGGCCAGGATGAGGCGGCGCTGATGAATTCGATTGAGCACAGCACGGTTGCGGCGGGAATCCGGTGGCTGCAAGACCAGAGCCTGCCGGACTTATTTTCCCAGGAGCAGGAGGAGCTGTATCTGTCTTTGCATCCGGACTGCCGGCTCTATGTGGGAAATTCGGGCGCGGAAACCCAATGCTTGGGGGACCTGCGGCACATTGATCTGGAAGAGGCCGCAAGGGCTATCCGGGCCCTGCCGGGCAATCGGGATTACGGCGCGTTTTATAATGTGGACAAGCTGCCCGCCAAAGAGCGCTTAATCAACCAGCTGTCGGAGCTGCCCCAGGAAGCGCTCTTTGGAGATTATCCCAGCGTGATATATCGCGGCTTGACAGAGCTGAGGATTCCGGCCCGGATTGGATACTTTTAGAGAGAGCGTGTGCGTAGCCGCTTGTCTCTTAGAAAGTATAGGAGTCAAAGCCTGTGGGGGAAAGATGAATATTATCCTAAAAACCGGCCAGGATCCGTCAAGCACACAGGGGAAAACCCGGATATAATACCATCAAACCCAAGAAGGGAAAGGAGCAGGAAAATGTATCAGTTTAACCGAGAAGAATATGAAAAGCGCATAGAGTGGTATCAAGAGGCCCGGTTCGGCATGTTCATCCACTGGGGGCTCTACGCCATCCCCGCCCGGGGCGAGTGGGTGCGCAGCACCGAGCAGATGCCCGAGGAGGAGTACCTCCCTTTCTTTGACGAATTCAATCCCGTGGACTATGACCCCAAGGCCTGGGCCAGAGCCGCCAAAGCGGCGGGGATGAAGTATGCCGTCCTCACCTCCAAGCATCACGATGGCTTCTGCCTCTTTGACAGCGCCCTCACGGACTTCAAGTCCACCAAGACCCAATGCGGCCGGGACCTGGTGCGGGAGTTCCTGGACGCCTTCCGGGCCGAGGGCCTGAAGGTGGGCCTCTACTACTCCCTTTTGGACTGGCACCACCCGGACTACCCCCACTATAAGGACCAGAACCATCCCATGCGCAACCATCCGGAATGTGGCAACGAGGGCCGGGACTTCAACCGCTATCTGGACTACATGCATGGCCAGGTACGGGAGCTGTGCGAGAACTACGGCAAGCTGGACATCCTCTGGTTCGACTTCTCCTATGGAGAGGGGGAGAACTGTATGCGCGGGGAAACCTGGCGGGCCACGGAGCTGGTCACCATGGTCCGGGAGCTTCAGCCCGGAATCATCATCGACAACCGCCTGGAGGTCAGCGGCGAGGGATTCGGCTCCCTCTGGGAGGGGGACCCCAAGCCCTACCACGGGGATTTCGTCAGCCCGGAGCAGATCATTCCCCCGGGCGGCCTGCTGGACAAGAACGGCCGGGACCTGTGCTGGGAGGCCTGCGTCACCATGAACAACAACTGGGGCTACTGCGCCCTGGACCGGTTCTTCAAGCCCGCCCCCATGCTCATCAAGAAGCTGGTGGAGTGCGTGTCCAAGGGGGGCAACCTCCTTCTGAACGTGGGCCCGGACGCCAAGGGAAACATCCCGGCGGAGTCTCTTGAGATCCTCTCGGAGATTGGAGCCTGGATGGACAAAAACAGCGAGAGCGTCTACGGCTGCGGTAAGGCGGGAATTCCCAAGCCCGACATGGGCCGGATCACCCGGAAGGGCAATATCCTCTATTACCATCTTTTTGAGAACACCATCGGGGCCATGCCCCTGGCGGGCCTACGGAAGGAACAGGTGAAAGCCGTCCGCTGGCTGGCCACCGGGGCGGAGATCCGCCTGGCGGGAAGCTGGATCACCGATAACTACCCGGACGTGGTCTTTGCGGATCTGGGTCCGGATCCGGTTTTGTCGGACCCGGTGGACACTGTGCTGAAGGTGGAGCTGAGAGACGAATGATGGAGCTTTCGGAGAAGTTTCTGGAGTTTGCCCGGGCCGCCTGGACGGGTCGGGGGGCCGTGTGGGCCCGCCTGCCCTGCTGGCGAGAAAAGTTAGAGAGCCTGGAGGGGGAGGCGCGGGTCTTGTTCCAGTATCTGGCGGGAACCCTGCCTCTCACGGACCTGGGGGACTATGCCCCGGAGCTGGTTTTGGATTCTGTCCGGGAGGGGCTTTTGGTCCGGGAGGAATTTCCCTGGTGCACGGCGCTTTCCGAGGAGCTCTTCTGCAAGGACGTGCTCTATCCCCGGGTGAATACGGAAAAGCTGGACCCCTGCCGGGGCATGTTTCGCCGGGAACTGGCCCTCCGGCTGGAGGGGCTGAGCCTGCCAGAGGCCATTCTGGAGGTGAACCGCTGGTGCGGGGAGAACGTGGTCTACCGCTCTACGGATGACACCACCTCCTCGGCCCTGGATATTTACCGCCGGGGCTGGGGCCGCTGCGGGGAAGAGTCGGTTTTCGCGGTGAACGCCCTGCGCAGCGTGGGCATCGCCGCCCGGCAGGTCTATGCCCCCCGATGGTCCCACTGCGACGACAACCACGCCTGGGTGGAGGCCTGGGATGGGGCGCACTGGCGCTTTCTGGGGGCCTGCGAGCCGGAGCCCCGGCTGGACATGGGCTGGTTCATCCCGGCGGCGGGCCGGGCCATGCTCTGCCACACCAAAGTTTTTGTAGGGGAGGCCCCGGGCTGGGAGTTCCTGTTTCCGGGCGTCAGCCCCCTGGACCTGAACCGGCGGGAGGGCGTGGCCTATGAGAGTGTCACCGCCCGGTATGCCAAAGCCCGGCCCTTTGAGGTGCGAGTGGCCGGGCCCCAGGGAGAGCCTCTTTGCAGGGCGGAGATCGGAATCTATCTGCTGAACGACGGCGGACTGCGGGAAATCGCCCGGCGGATTGCGGGAGAGAATGGCGAGGCCCGGCTGAACCTGGGACTGGGAAGCCTCTGGGTGACGGCGGAGAAAGACGGTCTTTTCGGGGAAGCACTGGTCCACACGGGAGAGACGGAAAAGGCGCTTCTGACTCTGTCGGGGAGCCGGGTGGAGCCGGGGAGCTTCGACTTCCTGGCCCCGGCGGATTCCGGCCGCACGTCCCCGGCCCTGACAGAGGAGGAGAAGCAGTCCCGCCGCCGGGAGATGGAACGGTTGAAAGAGGCGCGCAGGGCCCGCAAGCGGGCGGAGCCCCCTTCTGAGAGGAGGCCGCTGGCCGGGTGGGCTCTGGGAACCCTGACCCGGAAAGACCGGGCGGGAAGCCTCCCCGAAGCCCTGTGGCGGGATTGCGAAGGGGCCCTGGCCCACGAAAGCGGCCTGTCGCGGGAGGTTTTCGAGAGCGCCCTGCTCTGTCCCCGGATCGGGCTGGAGCCCCTGGCCCCTTGGCGGGAGCTGCTGGAAGGGGCGGCGCTGCCGGATTCCCCGGAAGAGCTTTGGGGGCTGGCTCAGGCCCTTCCCACCATCCAGAGCTTTCCGGAGTTGCCCCAGACCCCGGCGGGAGCCTGGAAGCTAGGCGCGGTCCAGGAGGCCGGGCGGGGGACGCTGTTCTGCGCCCTGTGCCGGGCAAAAGGAATCCCGGCCAGAATCGCGCCGGGAGGCTGGCCGGAGTTCTGGCGGGAGGGAGCCTTCCGCCGGGCCGGCGGCGAGGCGTCCGCCTGGCTCACGGTGAAAACCCCGCCGGGAGAGCGGGGAGCCCTGGGGCTGATGGCCTGGGACCAGGGCTGGCGGATGGCTCCCCTGCGGCCGGGGGAGGCCGTGGAGCTGCCCGCCGGGGAGTACCGGCTAATTGCCTCCACCCGCCTGCCGGGGGGGAATCAGCTGGGAGAAATGCAGGAGATCAATCTAAAGGCCGGAGAGAGCCGGACAGTGGAGGCCCGGTTCCGGAAAGCCAGCCGGGAGGAGCTTTTGCAAAGGCTCAAGCTGCCGCCCCTGGGGATCTCCTGGGAAGGGCCCAGCCTGCTGTGCTGGGTGGACCCCGGCGCGGAGCCCACGGAGCATCTACTCAATGAGCTCCAGGAATCGGCGGAGAAGCTGGGGGCTTTGTGCTGCGGGGTGCACCTCATCGGCGGGGAGGCCCTGGGGGAGCGCCTGCCCGGAGCAAAGCTCTGGCCGGAGAACCGGGAGGCCGCGGAGGCGGCGGCCCGGCGGATGTACCTGGAGCCGGGGCGTCTGCCCCTGCTGGTGCTGGCGGACGGCGAGGGCTATGGCCGCTTTGCCTGCGCGGGGTACAATGTGGGATCGGTGGATCTGGCCGCGCACCTGACGCAGGTGATCCTTTCCGAATAGCGTACGTGCATGTAGCGACTGACCGAACCGGCGGGCGAGACCGGAGGCCCAAAACACCTTTGCCGTCCAGAAAGTATAGGGTTTGAGAGTCATACGGAGTGGCCTCCGCCGCAAGGGGTCTCGGCTGCCGCCTCGGTCGGCGACGGGAAATCGCCACTGGCGATTGTCGCCCCCTAAGAACCCCGCAGCCTTTGAGAAAGGCAAGACTTCGTGAAACGAAGTCTACGAAACATTTTACCCTGGTTAGCTTTGACCGGTCCAGCTGTAAACTTGGCAACGCCAAGTTTACAGCTGGTCAGGGGTCTGGGGGTGCTGGTCCCCGGTGGGGACCGTCAAGCACCGACCGAACCGGCAGGCGAGACTCCAAAACATACTCTCAGAAAGTATGAAATAAGCAAAAGGAGTGATACGAATGGATATAATAGAAAATCCTGTCATGCAGGCCCTGCTTACCAGAAGAAGCGTGCGAAGCTACCGTCCTGATCCCGTGGCTCCGGAAATTCTGGACGCCATTCTGAAAGCGGGCACTTTCGCGCCCACAGGCATGGGGGCCCAGTCCCCGATGATCGTGGCCGTGGAGAACCCAGAGGACCGCGCCGCCGTCCAGGCGCTGAACTGTCAGGCCAGAGGCGGCAGCGGGGATCCCTATTACGGCGCGCCCACGATCCTTCTGGTTCTGGCCGACCCCGCCCGGAACACCTGCGTGGAGGATGCCTCCTGCGTCCTTGCCACTATGATGGTCGCCGCCCATGCCCTGGGCGCCGCCTCCTGCTGGATCCACGGGGAGCACGAGATGTTCCAGCTCCCCGAGGGCAAGGCTCTGCTGGAAAAATGGGGCCTGCCCGGGAACCTCCGGGGTGTGGGCTCCCTGGCCCTGGGATACGCCGCCGGCCCCCTGCCCCAGCCTAGGCCCCGGAAGGACGGCTACGTGGTCCGGGTGTAGAGGGTTGCTCAGAACCGCACCGGAAAGACCCACAAAATGTGAACATTTTGGAAAAAACAGGCCCCAGGGCAGGAAGTTCTCCCCGGCGGCTTGTTTTTTTCTTCTGAAAAAGTTATAATAGACAAATATGGGAAATTTCGTTTTGGACAGGCCCCAAGAGAAAGGAAAATCAAATGCTGCGAGCACTCGAGGAAACCGAATATAGAGACTATCTGGACTGGGCCTATGGCCTGGCCCTGGACATGAGCCGTTCCGGCTATCCTACCTATGCCGACGGCCTAAAGAAGAAATCCGACTTTGAGGAGCACGCCGCCCGGGTCTTTGCCCGGGAGCACGAGGAGATCCTTCTCTTTGAAGAAAACGGCAAAGCTCTGGGCTGGCTTCAGTACTTCGCCCAGCCAGAGGACAAGTATCTTCAAACCACGGCTTTCTGCACAGAGGACGGGACCGAGCGGGCCATGGACGAGCTGATCGCCTATCTGGCCCGGAAATACCCGGGCTTCACCCTGTACATGGGCTTTTCCGACCAGAACACCCGGGCGGTCAACCACCTGAAAGAGCTGGGCTGGTCCCTGGACGATGAGAGTCTCGTAGGGGTGATGCGGTTTGAGGACTACACCCCCCGGCCCGAGACGGGGGAGCTCGTCCCCATCACAAAAGAGAATTTCCAGCGTTTCGCGACCCTCCACGCCTATATGGACGGGAAGATGTACTGGGACAACGCCCATCTGCGGGAGGCTCTGGATCAGTGGCACATCTACGTGTACCGCCGGGATGGGCGGGATTTGGCCAGCGTGTACTTCGTCTATAGAGACAGGATGCTGGAGATTTTCGGCATGGACTATGTGGAGAACCGGTTTGACCGGGAGGCCTTCCGGGCCATGCTGGTGCGGGCGCTGAACCAGGGCAAGGCGGAGGGCATGGAGACCTTTACTTACTTCCACGACACGGACGAGGCCCCCACAGTGAAGGAGCTGGGGATCCGGAGCCTGGGGACATATGTGCTATACGCGAAGGAGCTGTAAAAATAGAAGAAGGGAAATTGAAATCAAATGCTACGAGCACTAAAAGAAAGCGAATACAAAAATTACCTGGACTGGGCCTACAGCCTGGCCCTGGACATGAGCCGTTCCGGTTATCCCACCTATGCGGACGGCCTAAAGAAGAAGTCCGAGTTCGAGGAGGCCTCCGCCTGTGTCTTTGAGCGGGAGCATGAGGAGATTCTTCTCTTTGAGGAGGACGGCAAAGCCCTGGGCTGGCTCCACTACTTTGCCCTGCCTGAGGACAAATATCTTGACACCCGGGCTTTCTGCACAGAGGACAGGACCGAACAGGCTATGGACGAGTTGGTGGCCTATCTGGCCCGGAAATATCAGGGCTTTACCATGCACTTTGGCTTCTCGGACCAGAACACCCGGGCGGTCAATCACTTAATCGAGCTGGGCTGGCCCTTGAACGAGGAGAGCCGGGTGGGGGTCATGAGGTTTGAGGAATACGAGCCCAAGCCGGAGAGCACGGTGGTTATCCCCATTACCAAGGAGAATTTTGACCGCTTCGCCGCTATTCATGCCCAATGGGACGGGAAGATGTACTGGGACAACGCCCACTTGCGGGAGGCGCTGGATACCTGGCAGCTCTACCTGCTGGAACGGGACCGGCAGGACATTGCGGTGATCTACTTTTTCTGCATGGACGGGATGTTGGAGATTTTTGGCCTGGACTATGCTGGGGGAAAATTCGACCAGGAGGCCCTCCGGGCGCTGCTGGTGCGGGCCCTGAACCAGGGCAAGGCGGAGGGCATGGAGACCTTTACCTACTTCCACGACACGGACGAGGCCCCCACGGTGAAGGAGCTGGGGATCCGGAGCCTGGGGAGGTATGTGATGTACGCGAAAGAGCTGTAAATGCCGAAACGGGAAAAAAGACGGCTTTCCAAAGTTTTTAGAGAGACTCCAAAATGATATGCTTTATTTGGAGCATGTGATGGCCTTCGGCGACCAGAGTTCGTGAGACTTCGTCTTACGAACTCTCACCTTGGACTGGACCACCCCAGTTAACCTGGGAAAAGTTTTGTCCACTTTTTCAAAAGTGGCGGGGGTGTGAGACGCGAAGCCCCACGGTCTTGCCTTTGACCCTAACACCTGAGAAGCGTATTTTTGGTGTGTGAATAATAGTTAACACTCGCTCTGCTCGGTTAGCTATCCGAGTTTTGCAAAGCAAAACTCTTGCAAGAGGCCCCTTTGCAAGAGAAAAAAGGGGCCTCGTCCCGGAGTAAGCCGGCTCTGGGCGCAGTATCTCAGCTCAAAGTTCCCGTTCGGCCGTGTGCCTGCTGCTAAGCTGCCCTGCGCACCGTTCCCCCCATAAAAACTCTCAAAAAGTTTGTTGAATTCAATTTACCATAAGGAAGAAAGGCGGCGGTTCAATGAAGCCCGTGAATCCAATCAAAAAGCTGGGGATCACCACCCTTTGTCTGGCTCTGGCCGGAGCCCTGGTCCTGGGGGGCTGCGGGAGCAAACCGGAGAAAGAGGTCGTCTACGAGACGGAGACCCTTCCAGAAAACGATGGTCGGCCCGCCTCTTTGAAGCTGAGCATGAGCCTGGGGGCGGGAAATGATATGGCGGACTACGACCATGCCATGGAAGAGGCGGTGGAGGAGATTATCCGAAAGTATCAGGCGGATTTTCCCAATACCGCCGTGGAGCTGCTGCCCATGAACAGCGATGGGGAGGAGCCTGCCGATATCGTCCTGGTGAAGGACAGCGGCGCAGGCGGGGCCGGAGACCTTCTGGACCTCTCGGAATACATGGATTTCTGGGACAACGAGGGAAGCCTTACCGCCGGAGCTGGCTATATCATGCACTACATGGGCCGGGAAAGCGTCTACGCGGTGCCTGTGGATATTGGCCAGAACCTTTTCTTTTACCGGAAAGACTGGTTCGATCAGTTTAACGAGGACAAGACTACCGCCCAGGAGAAGGTCCGGCTGGAAAACTGGGGCAGGGTCCTGGAAGTCCCGGAAAAATTAGGAGACAAGGGCCGGATGGCAGTGAGCCGGGAGCTTGCGGAGGACTGCTTTTTCTCCATCCTCTGGAGCAATTTGGGTACAGGGGGCCTGGCGGATCCGGCCGGGGCCTACTATCTCCCGGGAAATGAGGGGGAAACCATCTTCTCCCACGAGAAGGCGGAAAAGTCTGTAGAGACGTTCCGCCAGGTATACGAAGCCGCCCTGGACAGAGGAGATATGAGCGGTTCGGAGGCTGTGGAGGCTTTTGTGAACGGCGAGGCAGGGGTCCTTATCGCCGACGCCCGCACTGCGGCGGAGCTGGCGAAAAAGATGCCCGAGGGGACTTGGGCCGCCGCCGGCTTTCCCCAGGGAGATGGGAATATGGCTGTTACGCCTTGCCGCTGGATAGGCTGGGGGGTGCGCGCGGATACCCAGGAGCCGGAAAAGGCCATTCATTTTTTGTGCTATCTGACGAACGGGGACAATAATACCCACTTGGCTAAGGCTCTGGGGACCCTTCCTATCTATAAGGAGGCCCTGTCCATGGAACCCTCCCTGCTGGAAGGGGACCGGGCGGCGGAGATGACGATGCTGAACGACTCCGCCTGCCGTTATGCCGGAATTCCCCGGACCGTCAGTGGCTTCGCGGAAAAGGACCAGGTGTTCCAGCGGGAGCTGGGGGAGTTTCTGGCAGGGAGCCTTTCTACGGGGGAACTGCTGGAAACCATGGACAGCCGGTGCCGGGAGGCCTTTTTGAACCACCAGGGCCTGCCTATCCCCTGGCTGACAGAAGAATGAGGAGGCGGCTATGAGAGTCGAGTTACTGGCCTATACCCCGGACCCGGAACGAACCGTGGCCTGCGCGGCCAAGCTGTGCTATTCGGCGGCGGAAATCGCTACGGTGCGGGAGGGGCTTACAGAGGAAAAAACCAGCGCTTTTTTGGATATGCTCACAGAGATCGGTCACGAGAGCCCCATCGAGCACGCCAGCTTTACCTTTGGGGTGGAGGGAGTCTCCCGCTCTTTACTGGCCCAGCTCACCCGCCACCGGCTGGCTTCTTACAGCGTCCAGAGCCAGCGGTATGTGAAGGAGGCGGCCTTTGAATTCATCGTGCCGCCGGAGGTCCAGGCCCTGCCAGAGGCCAGGGCAGAATTCCTTCAGGCCATGGAGGAGGACCAGCGTCACTATGAGCGGCTGGCGGAGCTCCTCCAGGAGAGACATAAAAAAGATTTCCTGGCCCAGGGGCTGGACGAGAAAAACGCGGCCCGAAAAGCGGAGAAAAAAGCCATCGAGGACGCCCGGTTCGTACTGCCCAACGCCTGCGCCACCAAATTGATCTGCACCATGAACGCCCGCTCCCTGCTGAATTTCTTCACCCACCGGTGCTGCAATCGGGCGCAGTGGGAGATCCGGGAACTGGCCACAGAGATGCTCCGGTTGGCGAGAGCCGTCGCGCCCCATATCTTTGAGAAGGCCGGACCGCCCTGCCTGCGGGGGGGCTGCCCCGAGGGGAAGATGAGCTGCGGCCAGGCTCAGGTGGTACGGGAACGGTTCCGGAGACTGGGGGAGACCTCATGAGCCTGATTGTCATCGAGGGGCTGGACGGCACAGGCAAGAGCACTCAGCTCCCCTTGCTGGAAAAATTTCTTTCTCAGCGGGGAGAGGTAAAGACCATCTCCTTCCCGGACTATAGCTCGCCCTCTTCCGCGCTGGTGAAGATGTATCTGGCGGGGGAGTTCGGCAGAGCCCCGGGGGATGTGAACCCCTATGCCGCCGGAGCCTTTTACGCGGTGGACCGGTACGCCAGCTATCAGAAGCACTGGCGGCGGGACTATGAGGCCGGGGTGACGATTCTGGCAGCTCGGTACGTCACGTCGAACCTCATCTACCAGATGGAAAAGCTGCCAGAGGATCAGTGGGAGAGCTATATTGCCTGGGCGGAGGATTTCGAGTACAACAAGCTGGGCCTGCCCCGGCCCGACCAGGTGATCCTGCTGGATATGCCGGTGCCCGTCTCCCAGAAGCTGCTGGAAAAACGGTATCAGGGGGAGGCGGAGAAAAAGGACCTGCACGAAAGGAACGTGGCTTTTCTGGAAAGCTGTGCGGCCTGCGCCTGTTTTGCGGCAAAAACCCTGGGCTGGACCCTGGTGCCTTGCGCGGAGAACGGGGAGCCCCTGTCTGTGGAGAAGATCCATCAGAGGGTGCTCCGGGCCTTGGTATGAAAACGAATGAAACAACCTAGAAAGGAGAATACTATATGGTATATGTATTGTTGGCGGAGGGGTTCGAACTGGTGGAAGCCCTGGCCCCGGTAGATATTCTGCGCCGGGCGAAAGTGGAGGTCAGAACCGTGGGCGTGACCGGAAAACGGGTAGCCGCCTCCAACGGAGTGGAGGTAACGGCGGATCTGGAAATCGCCCAGGCGGAAACCACAGGCTTGGACTGTGTGGTGCTCCCCGGAGGGCTGCCGGGAACTCTCAATTTGGAAAAATCCCAGGAGGTCCAGGCCCTGGTGGATGCCTGCGCGAAAAATGGCAAACTTCTGGCTGCCATCTGTGCCGCGCCCTCCATTCTGGCCCACAAGGGACTGCTCAAAGGCCGGAATGCCACGGCATTCCCCAACTTCCAGAAGGACGTGGCCGAAGGGGGCGGAATCCTCAGCGAGAACTATGTGGTCCAGGATGGCCTCTTTATCACCGGTCGGGGCATGGGAGTGTCCGTCCAATTTGGCCTGAAGCTGGCGGAGGCATTGACCTCGAAAGAGACTGCGGATGCAATCCGGGCTGGCATCCAGTTCGAAACCCTCTGAATCAGGAAGGAGGGAGCGGAATGAGCTGCTTGGGCAACGTTCTGTGGTTCGTCTTTGGGGGCTTCTGGCAGGGGCTCTCCTGGGGCTTGGCCGGGTGCCTATGGTGCGTCACCATTGTGGGGATTCCCATCGGGCTGCAGTGCTTCAAGTTCGCCGGGCTGGCCTTCTTTCCCTTTGGAAAGACCGTGCGCTATGGCGGCGGCGCGGTGTCTATGCTTGCCAATATTCTCTGGCTGATCCTCAGCGGGATTCCTCTGGCCATAGCGGCGGCGCTGAACGGCCTGCTGCTGTGTATTACCATCATTGGGATTCCCTTTGGACAGCAGTGCTTCAAGATCGCTAAGCTGGCGCTGATGCCCTTTGGGGCGGAAGTGGCGGAGATTTAGCCAGCGGGGATATTTTTGGGAGTAATACTGTGTGGCCTCCGCCGCCATGCGGCTACGGCAAGGTCGTGGGACGCTGTCCCACACCCTGCGAGCTTTTGAAAAAGCTCGAGCAAAACTTTTACGGTTGTTAGGTTAGCTCGTCAAAACATTTAAAACGTTCACGACGAGCAAAGCGAGGAGTGGGTAAAAGTTTCGTAGACTTCGTTCTACGAAGTCTTACCTTTATCAAAGGTTGCAGGGGTTTGGGGGCGCTGGTCCCCAGTGGGGACCGTCAAGCGCTGACCGAGCCGGCAGGCGAGACCAGAGTCCCCAAGGTCTTAAAAGCATTTCAGACAGAAAGGAACAGCATACTATGGATCAAAGACCACAGCAGAACAGAGGCCGCGAGCCTGTTCAGCGTCCGAGCCAGGGCACGGGAGGCTTTCAGGTGAAGATCGACCAAAGGGACCTGATGACAGGCAGTTTGGAAGCGCCCCGCCAGCGCCGGGGACAGCCCGTTCAGTACGCCGAGCCGCCCTCGGCGAAGAAGGCCGCCCTCACCGACAAGGAGCTGAAAGCGGAGAAGAGAGCCCACAAAAAGCGCAACCGTATCAAGGCCCGAAAGAACAAGCGGGTGTTCTCCTTTGTGTGGCTGTGCATGGTGCTGCTGACTTCCTTTACCCTGGCCAGCTACCTGATTGGCGGGGCCATGGACTTTTTCGGCGACGGCCGGGATACGGGGACAGTGGATATCACCATCCCCGAAGGCAAACTCACTGAGGACGGCCTGGCGGAGATCCTCTATCAGGCTGGGGCTATCAAGAAGCCGGAGTTCTTCAGTCTGTACTGCAAGGTTAAAGAGGATATGGAGGACTTCCAGCCTGGAACCAGCCTAGAGGTAGGAACAGACCTGGATTATGAGGCGCTGATCAACATCCTCCAGGGGGGCGGGGAAGTGGACCGGGAGGTGGTGACCGTGGTGTTCCCCGAGGGCTTCAACGCCCTGGAGGGCGCCCGACTGCTGGAGGAAAACGAGGTCTGCACGGCGTCGGAGTTCCTCAGCGCCCTGAACACCATGGACTTTTCCAAGTATGGCATGATCGGCGCCCTGGGGGACACCTCCAACCGGTATTACAAGCTGGAGGGCTATCTCTTCCCGGACACCTATGAGTTCTATAAAGGTGAGAAGCTGGATTCGGTGATCGGAAAGCTGCTCCACAATTTCCAGCGGAAGATGGATGACAAGCTCCTGGAGAAGATTCAGAATTCCGGCATGTCCATGGACCAGGTGGTCACCCTGGCCAGCATCATCCAGGCGGAGGCTGCCAGCACCAAGGACATGTTCGATGTCTCAGCCGTGCTCCACAACCGGCTGGAGTTTGGCGCGGACTACGATATTTTCAACCTGGAGTGCGATTCCACCGCCTATTATCCCTATAAGAACGCCAAGCAGATGGAGGAGATCGGGGGGAATCTCAGCTACGGCAACTACAACACCTACAATTTCAGCGGACTGCCCGCCGGGCCCATCTGCAATCCCGGCCTGGAAGCTCTCAACGCCGCTTTGAAGCCCAATACCAAGGGGGACGCCTCCAGCTATCTGTATTTCTGCCACTCGGACGACGGCGTGGCCTACTACGCTACCAACGAATGGGACCACGAGTACAACAAGCAGCTGGCGGGCCTGTCATGAGCGCGGGCCGGAATTCACAAGGGGCGCTGACCCTGGACCCCTCCGGCTCCCACCGCCAGTCTGCGCGAGGGGATAGGTGTAAACCAGAGCTCTTGGCTCCTGCCGGAGACATGGAGCGCCTGGAGGCCGCCGTGCGCTATGGGGCGGACGCGGTGTATCTGGCGGGAAAGGACTACGGGATGCGGGCCGCGCCGGGGAATTTCACCCGGGAGGAGCTGGAAAAAGGGGTGGAGCTCTGCCACCAGAGCGGGGTGCGGGTCTACGTCACCTGCAACACCCTGCCCCGAAATTATGAGCTTCAGAACCTGCCAGACTTTCTCGCCTTCTGCCAGCGGGCGGGGGTGGATGGGCTGATCATCTCCGACCTGGGGGTGCTGGCCTTAGCAAAGGAGTATGCCCCGGATGTGGAGCGGCATGTGTCTACCCAGACGGGGATCGTCAACTACGCCGCAGCTAAAGCCTGCCATGACTTGGGGGCCAGTCGGGTGGTGCTGGCCAGGGAAGTGCCTTTGGAAGAGATCAAAGAAATCCGCCGTAAGACCCCGCCGGAGCTGGAGCTGGAGGCCTTCGTCCATGGGAGCATGTGTGTGTCCTTTTCCGGGCGCTGCCTGCTCTCCAACTACATGGCCGGCCGGGATGCCAACCGGGGCCAATGCGCCCAGCCTTGCCGGTGGGAGTATTTCCTTACAGAGAAGCAACGGCCGGGGCAGCAGTTTTCCATCATCGAGCAGGGAGGGGGGACCTATATTCTCAACTCCAACGACCTGCGGATGATCCAGCACATCCCGGCTATGGCGAAGGCGGGAATTTCCAGCCTGAAGATCGAGGGCCGGGCCAAGTCCGCCTATTATGTGGCCTGCGTCACAGCGGCGTACCGACGGGCTATTGATTTCTTTTGGGAGAACCCCGGGCTCCCCCTGCCCCAGGAGATTCTGGAGGAGACGGAGAAGATCAGCCACAGGGCGTATTCTCCGGGATTCTATTTTGGAGGTGAACCGGGCCAGACTCCGGACCGCAGCCAGTACACCCGGAACTATGAGGTAGCAGCCGTGTGCCAGGGACGGCAAGGGGAATATGTCCTTCTGCGGGAGCGGAACCGATTTTTCCGGGGTGAGCTGGTGGATATACTCCAGCCAGGGAAGGAGCCCTTCACAGCGGAGCTCTCAGAGCTGTATAATCAGGATTGGGAGCCCATCAAGGCCGCCCCTCACGCGGAGATGCTGGTGTACTGGAAAACTCCCTTGGATCTGGAAAAGGGCGCGTACTTACGGATCCGGCGCTAAAAGTCAAGCGCAAATTATAAAAAACTAATATGTAGTAAATTAATTTAAGAACCGACAAAGCCGGTTCTTAAATCCGGCGGCTCTGCCGCCTAGTTCAAAAGATCCTTTTGAACTTAATTAACCATAAAGTTCTTGTAAAAACCGGGACCCTGACAGCTTTTGGGCCCCGGTTTTGTCCATCTTCCGCTTTTCTGCAAAAATAATACTGTGTGGCCTCCGTGCTTCGCACTGCCGCAAGGTCGTGGGGCTCCGAGTCTCGCCTGCCGGTTCGGTCAGTTCGCAGCCTGGTCTGCAATACTTGGCTTCGCCAAGTATCCGGCAGACGCTCACCCCCACACCCGCGCCAGCTGGTCAAAGCTAACCAGGGTAAAATGTTTCGTAGACTTCGTTTCACGAAGTCTTGCCTTTCTCAGAGGCTGCGGGGTTTTTAGGGGGCGACAATCGCCAGTGGCGATTTCCCGTCGCCGACCGAACCGGCAGGTGAGAAGAACCCCTAAACCGTCGGAGGCCTGCGCAGCGAAGCGAGCACCACTCTAAAAAAGTATAGTTAACAAACTTCAAAAGAATCTCAGAATCTTTTGAACCGGGCAGCTATGCCGCCAGACTTGAAATTCAGCTTTGATGATTCTCAAGTTTGCTTACTTTAATCATTTTTTATTTCTGGATAGACAAAATATTGACAATGACTGTTATAATTGCTAAAATATATAATTAGATAATTACAGCCTGTTTCAAGACGAAAGATTTTGAACACACGGTCTTGCCAGCCGGCCCCGACGCGGGCGGACCACGGAGGGATAGTTATGTATCATTGTCATGTCCGGTTCTATTTTGTCGGTTCCCGGCGGAAGCTCTTTCAGCCGGTACGGGACGCCTCTCCCCTGGAATCCTTCACTCACGAATGCATGGAGAGCCTTCGGCCGGAGGCCTCTCTGGCGGCAAAGGCGGACCTCATCCTCTGCGACCTGCGGGACTTGGACGCCCCCTTGGCGATAGACGCCCTGCTAGAAAGCAAGGCCCCCGGCGCCCAGCTGATCCTTCTGGCAGAGCAGTCCCAGGCGGCCGGCCTTTTCGCCAGCCATCCCGGGCTCCTTTCTCAAATTGTGGACATCTGGATCCTGCCCATGTCCGCCGCTGAACTGGGATTCCGGTTTTTGCGGTGGCAGCAGGCATTCAAAGCCCAAAAAGACGCCTGGCAGACCAGCCAGTTTCTGGAGGCCGCCATCAACGGCACCCCGGACATGGTGTGGTATAAGACCAAGGACGGTATCCATGAAAAGGTAAACAACGCGTTCTGCCAGGTAGTCAATAAAACCAAGGAACAGGTACAGGGCCGGGGCCACGCCTATATCTGGGATGTGGAGCACGACGACCCCGCCTGCATTGAGTCTGAGCGCATTGTGATGGAGCAAAGGCAAACCTGTGTTTCCGAAGAAACCGTGCTCAGCGGAGAGCACGTCAAGACCCTCACTACATACAAGTCCCCCCTATACGACTTGGACGGCAGCGTGATGGGCACTGTGGGCATTGCCATCGATATCACCAGGGAGCGCTCTTATGCCCAGGAGCTGATTGAGAAGAACCAGACGCTGGAGGCCCTCTTTACCACCATGGACTGCGGCGTGATGCGCCACAGCCTGGACGGCACCAAGATCATCAGCATCAACAACGCCGCCTTGGACATCCTGGGCTATTCCTCAGAAAAGGAACTGCTGGACGCTGGATTCAGCATGACTGCGGACTCTGTGCTGGAAGAGGATAAGGCTCTGCTGCTGGAAAGCATCGCTTCCTTGAAAAATCCTGGAGACAATGTAAGCCTGGAATACCGGGTGCTCCACCGGGACGGGGAAATCCTCCATGTGATGGGAAATGTAAAGCTGGTTCAGGAAAATGGCGAGCTTTTCTACCAGCGGTATCTTCTGGACTGCACCGCCCTGAAGCTCCAGGAAGAGCAGGCCCGGCGGGAGGATGAACGCCGGCAGATGGAGCTCATCCACGCTTTGAGCATTGAATATAATCTAGTCTGCCATTTTGATCTGGACACGGGTACAGGCCGGGCTCTGCGGGTCAACGAATGCAAACACCATATTCTGGAAGACATCTTTACCGGGGAGCTTACCCTGGAGGAATGCTTTGGCCGCTATATTGACGCCGGCATATATGAAGAGGACAAAGACCTGGTGCGTCAGGCTGCTACCCGGGAATGGCTAGAAACAGAGCTTTCCCAGAAGCCGGTGTGCTATCTGAATTTCCGCAATACTTGCTGCGGGGAGCTGCGTTATTTCCAGATGAAAGCCGTGCGTGCGGGCAGTTGGGAGAAAACCCACGGCGTGGTACTGGGCCTTCGCAGTATTGACGACGAAACCCGGGAAGAGCGGGAGAAGAAGGCCCTGCTGGAGGACGCCCTCTCCCAGGCTAACCGGGCCAGCCGGGCAAAGAGCGTGTTCCTCTCCAATATGTCCCACGATATCCGCACCCCTATGAACGCGATTATTGGATTTACCGCTTTGGCCATCACCCATATCGACCGCACAGAGCAGGTGGAGGAATATTTGAAAAAGATCATGACCTCTGGCAACCACCTCTTGAGCCTGATCAACGACGTGCTGGATATGAGCCGCATTGAGAGCGGAAAGATCCGCCTGGATGAACAGCCCTGCAGCCTGCCGGATATTCTCCACGGCCTGCGCAATATTATCCAGGCAGATATCCACTCAAAGCAGCTGGATCTCTATATGGATGCCGTGGACATCCAGGACGAGGAGATCTACTGCGACCGCCTGCGCCTGAACCAGGTGCTGCTGAACCTGCTCTCCAATGCGGTAAAGTACACCGGCTCGGGCGGTATGGTGAGCCTGAAGGTGATCCAGCGGCCCGGCGCTCCGGCAGGCTATGCCAACTATGAATTCCATGTGAAGGACACCGGCATCGGTATGAACGAGGAGTTCGTCTCCCACATTTTTGAGCCCTTCGAGCGGGAGCGGAATTCCACCATCAGCGGCATCCAGGGCACTGGCCTGGGTATGGCCATCACCAAGAATATCGTGGATATGATGAACGGTTCCATAGAGGTCAAGAGCCGCCAGGGTGTGGGAACCCAGTGCGTGGTGTCCTTTACCTTTAAGCTCCACTCCGGAAAGAAAGAGCCCCAGACTATCCCCGAGCTCAAGGGACTGCGCGCTCTTGTGGTAGACGATGACTTCAACACTTGCGACAGTGTGTCCTGGATGCTCCAGCAGATTGGCCTGCGGGCGGAGTGGACCCTTTCCGGTAAAGAGGCGGTCCTGCGCACAAGGCAGGCCATCATGCGGGATAACCCCTATTCTGTCTATATTATCGACTGGCTGTTGCCGGATATGAACGGCATTGAGGTAGCCCGGCGGATTCGCCAGGAGATGGGCAAGGACGTGCCTATTATCGTTCTCACTGCCTACGATTGGTCTGATATTGAGGAGGAGGCGCGGGAGGCCGGGGTCACCGCTTTCTGCAGCAAGCCACTCTTCCTGTCTGAGCTCCGGGGCTGCCTGCACTCCATCGTCAGCAAAGACCAGGAAGGGGATGCGGCCGCCCACCGTCCCCGAAAAGCCCTGCGCACCGGGCGGATCCTCTTGACCGAGGACAACGAGCTGAACCGGGAAATTGCCATCGCCCTTTTGGAGGAAGCCGGCTTCTCCCTGGAAGTGGCGGAAAACGGGCAGATCGCCGTGGATATGCTGAAAGCCTCCCGGCCAGGATATTACCAGCTGGTGCTCATGGACATTCAGATGCCTGTAATGGATGGCTATGAAGCCGCCCGGGCTATCCGGAGCCTGAAAAACCCGGCCCTGGCCTCCATTCCCATCCTGGCCATGACCGCCAATGCCTTTGAAGAGGACAAACGGGAGGCGATGCGCGCCGGGATGGATGGCCACATTGCCAAGCCCATTGACGTGGATAAGCTCATGGACGCGCTGGACGAAGTTATGGAGAAAAAAGATTGACCCCCCTTCAGAAACTGCCCGCGCCCCTGCTGGCCTGGTACGGTCAAAACGCGCGGGTTCTGCCCTGGCGGAGCGACCCCACCCCCTATCATGTGTGGATCTCCGAAATCATGCTTCAGCAGACCCGGGTGGCCGCCGTCCTGGATTATTACCGCCGCTTTCTGGAGGCTCTCCCTACAGTGGAAGCCTTGGCCCGGTGCCCGGAGGACCGGCTTTTGAAGCTGTGGCAGGGACTGGGATATTATGGCCGGGTCCGGAACTTGCAAAAAGCCGCCCGGCAGGTTTTGGCAAATTTCGCGGGCGAATTTCCCTCCCGCCTTCAGGACATCCGATCCCTGGCCGGAATAGGCGATTACACTGCGGGGGCTATCGCCTCCATCGCCTTTGGACAGGCGGTTCCAGCGGTAGACGGCAATGTACTGCGGGTGTTGAGCCGCCTTGGGGACGACCACCGGGAAATGGGAAGCCCTCCGGTAAAAAGAGAGATTGCCTCCGCCCTGGAGGAAATCATTCCCCGGGACCGGCCGGGGGATTTCAATCAAGCCCTGATGGATTTAGGAGCCATGGTCTGCCTGCCCAATGGGGACCCGTTGTGCGGGCAGTGCCCGGCGGCGGAATTCTGCCTGGGGCGGTTGCGGAACACCGCCCGGGAGCTTCCGGCAAAGCCGTCGAAAAAGCCTCGGGAAGTCCAGGACCGGTGGGTCTACCTGATTTTCCGCGAGGACAGGGTTGTCCTGCGCCGCCGCCCAGACAAGGGGTTGCTGGCCGGGCTGTGGGAATATCCCAACGAGCCCGCTCCCTGGCCCTGCCCGGTGGCGGGGAGGACAGTGCCCGCGGGAACAGGGCGGCATATTTTCACGCACATAGAGTGGCAGATGGAGGCGTTCGCGGTGGAATCGGCCACTGAGGATCTGCCAGAGGGCTGGGTTTGGGCCAGCGGCAGGGATCTGGAAGAAAAATATCCTCTGCCCAGCGCTTTCCGGGCCTTTGAAAAATTGGTGCGGTCCCGCCTGAGCGCGGGTAGCCCCCATGATATGGGCGCGAACAAGCCCTGATGGGGCGAGACGGCTTCGGCGCCCGCGAAGCAAACCGGATTTCCCGGGAAACGTTCCTTGTCTCTCCCGGCCTCCGGCGTTATTATAATGGAGAAAATCTCTGAAAGGAGCTTCCCTATGACATCTCAAAAGCATCTTATCTGGAAAGAGTCCGAATATTCCTATCCTATGTCCGCCGGGTTCTCCCCTTTTCTCGTGAGCTACATCCATTCTAAAGGAACTCGCCCCGCTATGCTGGTGATTCCCGGCGGCGGCTACTGCTTTGTCTCCCCCACAGAGGCCGAGCCCGTGGCTATGGAATTCTATGAAGCGGGCTATAATGCCTTTGTCCTCACCTACACGGTCAACCCCCTGATGAACGCGCCCTTGAAGGACCAGCCCCTCCAGGATATTTCCCGGGCGGTCCGACTCATCCGGCGGAAGTCAAAAGAATTCTCCGTGCAACCGGACAAACTGGCTGTCTGCGGGTTCTCTGCCGGAGGCCATCTGGCCGCCAGCCTCTGCGTCCACTGGAAGGATGCCGGGGACCCCAATCCTGCCTACCAGGCTGTGTCCAACCGGCCGGACGCGGGCGTCCTCTGTTACCCGGTGATTACCTCCGGAGAATTTGCACACAGGGACTCCTTTACCGCCCTGCTGGGTAAGGACGCCTCAGAGGATGATCTTCGGTATATGAGCCTGGAAACCCAGGTGACTCCGGACACGCCCCCTTGTTTTCTCTGGCAGACTGCGGAGGACGGGGCTGTTCCCGTGGAAAACAGCTATTTCTTCGCACAGGCCTGCAAAAAGGCCGGGGTGGACTTTGCCCACCATGTATTTACCAAGGGCCAGCACGGCCTCTCCCTGGCCAATGCCAACTGGCTGGCTGGGCGGCATGGGGCGGATTACGCCATGGCCCAGGTCGCGGCCTTGCGGGAAGCGGTTCGGGCGGGGAGGATTCCCGGTATACAGCCCGACGCCATGGAAGGATACTTTACGCCGCCCCAGGATGTGGGCCCAGCCTATCGGGCGGAGCTGGAAAAGGCCTGTAGGCAGGTGAAAGTGTGGCCAAAGCTGGCGGAGGCCTGGCTGGGAGAGATTCTGGAGCTGAATCAATAGCCCCACAAATGTACATAAGCACAAAAAGAGAGCCCCTCTGAAGCCTGGTTCAAACCAGGCACGAGAGGCTCTCTTTTCATTTGGCCCCGTTCTCAGACGCGCACGTCAAAGGTATAGGGGCTGGGGGGCAGCATCCGCTGGAGCTCCTGGCTGGCCAGCTCCTGGGTATCTTTCATGGCCCGTTTGGTGAGGGCCAGGGAATACTCGGTGGACAGCTGCGCCTTACTGTAGTCCATGTCGGTAGCGCCTACGGCATTGGTAATCTCCATAGTATCAGCCTCCTTGTTGATTACTGAGAGCCGCTATCTATGGTCTAAAAGCCCATTCATACCGGGTGTCTTAGCCATTGATACAGCCTTCTTCTATAGAATATCACGATTTCTCCCGGTTGTCAATGGGCGCGGCGCCCGGCTCTCAAAATAGGGCTTGACTTTTCTTGCTTCCCATGATATGCTAAATAAGCCGCATACTGCGGGTTTTTAAGAGGAGCCGGTGTGGTCCGGACCCGCCCGAGGTAGCGAGATTAGAATAAAAGGCAGGAAATCAGATGTTTGCAATCATTGAAACAGGCGGAAAGCAGTACAAGGTCCAGTATGGCGATGTGATCTTTGTAGAGAAGCTGAACGCGGGGGAAAACGACACGGTAGAGTTTCCGGTAGTGGCGGTTTTCGGCGAGGGTGAGCCCAAGCTGGGCAGCCCCTATGTCCAGGGCGCTTCTGTAACCGGCAAGGTGGTCAAGAACGGCAAGGCCAAGAAGATCACGGTGTTTACCTATAAGCCCAAGAAGAATTCCAAACGGAAGATGGGCCACCGCCAGCCCTATACCAAGGTACAGATTGAGGCGGTTAAGGCCTAAGTGATTACTGTGGACTTTCTCACCCCGCCGGAGGGCCGGCTTTTGGGATTTCGCGTAGAGGGCCATGCGGGATGGGGGAAAGAGGGTTCGGATATTGTATGCGCGGCGGTATCCTCGGCAGTATATCTTGTGGCGAATACCGTCACGGAAGTGTTGGCGGTGACGCCGCTGTCTCTGCGGGCAGAGGAGGGAGAATTCTTCCTCCGCCTGGAACCCAGGGACGAGCCTCTCTGCCGCAGTCTGATGCAGGGGCTCAAGCTCCATCTCTCCCAGCTGGAGGAACAGTATCCGGAATACGTGAACGTGAGTTATATGGAAATCTGAAGGAAACAAATATTTTATTGAAAGGATGGCAACAATCATGCTGAAACTCAATATACAGCTTTTTGCGCATAAGAAAGGTATGGGCTCCACCAAGAACGGCCGGGACTCTGAGTCTAAGCGCCTGGGCGTGAAGCGGGCCGACGGCCAGTTTGTGCTGGCAGGAAATATTCTCGTGAAGCAGCGGGGCACCAAGATCCATCCCGGAACCAATGTGGGCAAGGGCAAGGACGACACCCTGTTCGCCTTGGTAGACGGCAAGGTGCGTTTTGAGCGTATGGGCGCGGACCGCAAGAAGGTCAGCGTGTACACCGCTGAGTAAGAACCTGTGTTCTAGGCAGGCGGCACCAATCGGTTTGAATGGAGAGCTTCTTCGGGCAGTGTCTGAGGGAGCTTTTCTTTTGGAAGAAGGGGGAATCTCTATGAACAGACTATACATTGTGGAGGGCCCGCCCTGTTCCGGCAAGAGCACCGTCTCCCGGCAAATGGCGGGTTGGCTGGCCAAAGGCGGCAAAAAAGTGGTATACGTGGACGAGGGCGGCGGGGACCATCCCGCAGACTATGAGTTTCACGCCTACGTCCCGGAGGTGGAGATGTCCCGCCTTCCTCAGGAGGTGCGGGCTCGGGCCAGGGAGTGCGGCGAGCCCGGCAGGGGCGGCTGGATTCTGCCATTGGCGGCGTTCCGAGAGGCGGAGCTGGCCCCCCTTCTGCCCTACAAAATCTATGACGGCCTGCCCTGGGAAACCGAGCGGCCGCTGATGCTGGACAAGTGGGAGGCTTTTGCCAAAGGCGCGGAGCCGGACGCCGTCTATGTGTTTAACTGCGTCCTCCTGCAAAATCCCATGTGCGAAACCATGATGCGCTTCGGATTCTCCCAGGAGCGGTCCCTGGCCTATATTTCAGAGATCACAGAGCGGATCGCCTCTTTAGACCCGGCGGTGGTTTACCTGAAGAATGAGGATCTCGCCCAAACGGTGAGGAATACCGAGGGAGAGCGGCCCGGCTGGCTGGAGGCGGTGGTCGGGTATCACGTAAGCGGCAGGTATGGGAAAAGCATTCGGGCCCAGGGCTTTCCGGGTTATATCGCCTGCCTGGAAGAGCGCCAGCGCAGGGAGCTGGCTATTTTGGCAGGGCTGCCTGTCCGGAGCATTGTGATCGAAAACGCCCAGCGGGACTGGAGTGAAGCATGTGGCAGGATCCAGCGCTTTCTTGGACAATAGAACTTTGCGCGGAACAAATTTTGTGCGAAAAAAGGGAGGAAGAGAGGGAAGAATACAGATGGAAGCGAATGTAAGAATCCATACCCAAAGGCTGGTGATAGAGCCCTTTCGTCCCGCCTTTCTGGAGGACTATTATCGGGAATTCACGGCCGAGGTCACACAATACCAGTACCCGGACCCCTTCTCCGACCTGGAGGCCGCGAGGCGGGTGCTCTCCGGATTTCTGGAGGACATGGACCGGGGCGAAATGCTGGAGCTGGTCATTCTCAGCCGGGAGGGGGAGTTTCTGGGCAGCGCGGAGGTATTCGGTCTGCGGGAGGAGGCCCCGGAAATCGGGCTGTGGCTGAAACCCACCGTCCAGGGAAAGGGCTATGGCTATGAGGCCCTGCGGGCCGTTGTGGACTACCTGAATAGCCTGAAAAAGTACAGGTATTATATCTATGAGGCGGACGTGAGGAACGTTCCCAGCCTCCGCCTGGTAGAAAAGTTCCGGCACGAAAAGGGAGAGGGCCAAAAGGTCACCACAGAGAGGGGAAAGGAGCTGGTTTTGCAGTCCTACCGTGTTTTTGCGTAGGGCTGTCTCTCAGAAAGTATATTTTCTCGAATAAAACTGTGTAGCCTCCGTATAATTCTTAAAAAAAGTATACTTAAACCTAAGCAGCACGGATGAAAGAAACCGGCGGGATGTTGCATCCGCCGGCTCTTCCTATTATATAGCCTTTCTTTTAAGTGCGTTATCCTTCGTCATACAGACAGCCGAGACCAGCCGAGGCGCTTGGCGCTGAAAAAGCAAGGCCGGCCCAGCTTTCAGCATCGCGTGCGGGTCATGATATTCAGAATCGTCCGGTCCGTCTCTCGCATTCCCTCTTTCGCCAGCACGCCGATATTGGCAATCGTCTCGTCCACATTTCGGGTGACGATTCCGTCCCCGCTTTTGAATTCCTGGCTGGCAAGGTACATGTGATATCCCAGAATTCCCGCGTCCACGCTGGCCGCGATTTTTGCCGCGCAGGAGGGCTTGGCCCCATCACAGATAGTGCCGCTGATGATGGCCACCGCGTTCACAATGGTGTGGGCAATCGCCGCGAAGCTGCCGTCCAGTAAGTAGGCGATCCCCGCCCCGCAATAGGCGGAAAGCCTCCCGATGCCGCTCTTTTGCTGAATGGTCACCAGGTCGCTGACCAGGAGCGCCCGATGCAGCTTCTCCCGACTCGCCCCTAGATGGACCGCGTACCGGGCCAGGGGCACAGAGGCGGTCATTCCCTGGTTTCCCGAGCCGGAGAGAATCACCACCGGCATTTCGCAGCCGCTCATCCTGGCGTCGCTTCCGGCGGCAGCCCAGGCCTTGGCCTCGGTCTTGATGTCCGGCGCGTAGCCGTCCAGAAGTACCGAACCGATGTTAGCCCCCCAGTCCCCCCGCAGGCCCTCCTCCGCGATGGCCGTGTTATAGCTGAGCTGCTGCTCCAAAAGCGGGGAAATCTCCTCCAAGTCCGTCGTATCCGCAAAAGCCAGGATATCCGCCACATTCAGGCAGGCTTTGTCCGTCAGGCTGTCCTCGGGGGAGTCGGTGACAGGCCTCTCCAGCAGGACCTCTCCGTCCCGCTCCTCCCGGACGATATTGCTGTGGCTGTTGGCGATGTGTACCAGGGCGCTGTGCCCTTCCGCCCAGCCGGTGAGCCGGATGTCCAGCAGCCGCGACGTTTTTGCGTACACCACCTGGATGGGGGTATTCTGGGCATAGGCGGCAATTTCCCCGTGCTTTTCTTCCGGCGTTTGGGCGATTACCTGCAAAATACGTCCGGCATCCCCGGCGATAACTCCCGCCGCGACAGCCGCCGGGATGCCCTTCATCCCCCCGGTATTGGGTACGATCACGCTTTTCACGTTCTTGATAATATTTCCGGAAATCTCCGCCAGGATCCGCTCCGGCACAGCGCCCAGTACCTCCCGCAGCCGGGCCCCGCAATAGGCCAGGGCGATGGGCTCCGTGCAGCCGGTGGCGGGCACCAGTTCTTCCCGCAAAATAGAAATATAGGCGTTCTTTGTCTGTTCTGTCAGCATAATATCCCACTCCCTGTCTCTCGCGCTTAGAGTTCCGTCACAGCGTCCAGCTTTTCCCCGCAGGCCTCGATCTGCCGCCGGGAGCCCAGCACGCACACCGCGCCCTCCTTTGCCAGCCGCTCCACCTCCGGGGCCAGCCGCACCAGATCCTCCGGCTTCGTGGAGAGAATCTCTCGCCGCTCCCGGCACAGGTCCTCCTGGGTGATGCCCCGCCAATGGCGCATATCGGCGGTCTTGCCCCGCAGCCGGGGGGTGAGCAGGGGGTCGGAGTCCGCCACCGCGCCGATAATCATGCCCGTCAGATCCATCTCCCCGGCGTTCCGCAGAAAGTCCGCCGTGGCGGCGTAGCAGTCCAGGGTCCGGGCGGCGCTGGGGTCCCGGTAGGAGTAGAACCCGCCCAGGCCGCTGTTCCACAGGAGCATCCCCACGCCGTAGGCCCCTCCCTGGACCCGCACGGCGTTCCACAGGTACGCGAGGGACGCGGCCTTGCCCATGACACTGGCCTGTCCGGTTTTTGCGTGGGGGAGCGCGCCGCACAGCCCGGCAAAGGACACGTCCGCGGGCGCGGCGATGCCCTCCCGGCGGATGCCCCAGGGCCGGACCGCAGGCTCCTCCGGCATCCGGAAGGCCCCCTCCGGCAGGCGGGCGGAGAATGCGGCTCCGGCGGCGTCCTCCGCCTGGGGGTTGGAACTGGTGGCACTGAGGGTCAGCCGCTTTTTGCAGAAGATCCTCCCGGCCAGGGCCTCCAGCTCTTCGGCCAGGGCGGGGAATCTCTCCTCAAAATTCTGCTCCAGGTCCCGCAGCCAGTGGAAGTACTCCACGCCGCCGGTATGCTCCGCCACGACGCCCCCGGCGGAGCAGCAGGCCAGGGTTCGGTTCAGGGCGGTCATGTGCCCGGACATTACCAGCTGCTCGGCAAAAGCCGCCCGCTGCTGGCAGACCAGCTCCCGGACCCGCTTGGGGTCGTTCCACTTGGTCTCCCTCAGCAGCTCGCCCAGCAGCTCCAGGGCCTCCTGGAGCTTGCTGTCCAGAATGCTGCCAAAGGCGCACAGGAACGCCCGGCACCGGGCGGGGTCGTCTCTGTGCCCATAGGCTTCCACATGGAAGGCCATCTGCCCGAACAGGGACCGCATCTCCCGCTGCAGCCGGTCTAGGTCCCGGTTCTCCGTCTCCAGAGAGCCCAGCAGCCGGGCCAGAAACGCCGCCTGGGTCAGCTCCTGGGGGGAGAGGTCGTCCAGGGCGAAGTACAGGTTCAGGTAGCTGATGCCCCCCGTGGGCAGGGTGTGGCGCAGCAGGGGGATGCCATGGGTCTCTGCCTCCTCCAGGGGCAGGGGCTCCGGCTCTTTGGGGATCTCCTCCAGCTTCAGCATGGGGATAGTCGCCAGCTGCTCCGGGGTGTCCGGGGTATTCTGCCATAGCTCGATGGACTCCTGGCGCGCCCGGATTTTGGCCTCGTCCTCCGGGCTCCAGGTGGATTTCGCCGCCTCCAGCCGCTTGGCCTCCTCCTTCTGGCGCTCCTCCCCCAGGGTGTGGGAGGGCCGCATGAGCACCCGGCACTGGTGGCTGTTGTGGAGGAGTCCCCGCTCTAGCAGGGACTCGAAGTACCCCTGCTCCACCTTTGCCCGTAGGCCGTCGAAGAGGCCTCCCACCGAGAGATTCTCCTCCGGCGCGCCGCCATAGAGCCAGCTGTCCAGCACCTGCATCCCAAAGACCAGCCCCTGGGGCATCCGGCCGTAGTCCCGCTGCCGGGCCTGGAACTCCATATTGTCCAGGGTTGCCAGGATGCGCCGGTGGTCCAGGCCCTCTTCCGCCAGCCGGGCCAGCTCCCCGTGCATGGCCTCCATCACCTCAGAGGCCCGGCCGGCGTCCATATCCCGGGCCTCCAGCCAGATCCAGGGCTGCCGGACGCTCTCATACAGGCTGAACCGCGCCTCCTTGGCAAGGCCGCTCTCCAGAAGCCGCCGGGTTAGCGGGGCCTGATTGTCCCCGCAGAGCACGTCCGAGAGGACCTGCCAGGCTGTGGCCTCCTCCCGGTCCTCATAGGAGCAGACCACAAAGCCTTCCGCCAGCCGGGCCTTTTCCGCCGGGTCCTCCTGGGGGGAGAGCTCGTAGAAGACCTCCCCCTCTCCTCCGTCTACCGGCTGCTGAACGGGAATCTCCCCCGGCCCGGGCGCGGCCTGGTATTCCCCCAGATACTCCCGGTCCAGGATGCCCAGGATTTTCTCCATATCCAGGTCCCCGTCCAGGAAGAAATAGGCGTTGGAGGGGTGGTAGAGCCGCTTGTGGGCTGCGGCGAAGGCCTCGTAGGTGAGCTCTGGGATGTGCTCCGGGTGCCCGCCGGACTCGAACCGGTAGCAGGTGTCCGGGAAGAGGCGGCGATTCAGCTCGTACTCCATCAGGGAGTCCGGGGATGCGAAGGCGCCCTTCATCTCGTTGAACACCACGCCCTTATAGCTGGGCCGGCCGTTTTCGTCCAGCTCGTAGTGCCAGCCCTCCTGGCCGAAGATCTCCGGCTTCTGGTGGATCGCCGGGCGCAGGACCGCGTCCATATACACCCGCAGCAGGTTCACGAAGTCCTGGTCGTTCCGGGTGGAGAAGGGGTACATGGTCTTGTCCGGGAAGGTCATGGCGTTCAGGAAGGTATTGAGGGAGCTTTTCAGCAGCTCCACAAAGGGCTCCTTCACCGGGTACTTTTCCGAGCCGCAGAGCACAGAGTGCTCCAGAATGTGGAACACGCCGGTATCGTCCCAGGGCTGGGTCTGAAAGGCCACGGCGAAGGTCTTGTTCTCCTCCCTGCGGTCCAGCCAGACCAGTCTGGCCCCGGATTTCTCGTGCTTCATCTCATAGAGCACCGCCTCCAGCTCGTCCACCTTTTTGCTGGACAGAACGGTAAAATTGCAGATCGTTTTCTGTTTCATGGTTTTCCTCCCTGGGAATTTTCTCTTGGTTTTTCGGTATTTCTGCGGTATTGCCTTTATATCATTTTTCCGGCTGAGCCTCCCGGTCCACGCTGAAAAGATAGCCTGTGCCGCCCTGCTCCCAGCCCTGGAGGAACACCTCCGCCGTCCAATACTTGTGGGGATAGGGGATCAAAACCCCCTGCCCTAGTATGGCGTTCCGGGTCACGTCGTACATGGCGTCGCTGTCAAAGCCCTGGCGGCTGTGGAGGGCCTCCTGGCTCCCGGAAAACACTCCAAAGGCAAACTGGGAGAGAAAGGGCGGGCCCTCGGCTCCATTGTTTTCCGGCACAAGGTCGAAATAGGCAAAGCCCTCCGGAACCGGAGCCCCCGCCTGGAAGAACCTGCCCCAGAAGCCGTGCCAGGGCCCCACATCCACGCAAAGGCCGTAGTGGTGCATAAAGAAAAGATCATAGTCGAAGCCGCAGCGGTACTGATCCAGCCGGTCCAACTCCGCGAAAAGCTCCCTGCGGGCCTGGGGATTCTCCAAATCCTCCCCCTCCCGCCCCAGAAAACGGATGGCGGGAAGGGTACGGTAGCTCAGTCTCTCCAGCCGGATCCTCCACCACTCCGGGCATAAACAAGGTCCATTGAACGGCTGCGTCAGCGTCCTCGAGAAAATTCAAGTACCCTGTCACCTCTATAGCGTCCGTGCCATAGGAGCCGGTTTTTCCACCGGCAATCCGGGCCCGCAAACTGTGGCTTTCCATGGCGGCAGGGCTAGCCAGCATCTGCCGGACGGCCTCTTTCAGCTGCGGATCTGGCAATTCGCCCTCTAGGGTCCGGTCAAAAGCATCCAAAGCGGGAAAAACCGCCGGATTGACCAGCTCCGGGAGCTCCATCTCCTGAAGGATGCGGCGGAATCCGGCGTTCTGCTCCCGAAAGCGGCCGATCAGGCCGTTCGCCAGCTGACCCCAGCTTCCGACGAGATTTCCCCCGGACCAGGACGGATCGTCCAGCACCCAATCCTTCAGGCTGTCGAAGGCGTTGGGGTTTTTCCCTCTGGCCTCCCTGGACCAGTCCACCAGTTCCTGATAGTTTTCCTCGCTGGTATGCCCCTCTGCCCGGGAAAAGTCGAACCAGCAAAAGTTCTCCATGCGTTCTGACGTCATAGGGACGGTCCTCCCTTTAAGGTTAAGATTATATCTATTATACCAGATTTTTGGGGCAAGGCAAGAAAAACCTGAAAAAGCGGGAAAGCTGAGTGCGTGTTTTTTGGGGAGTAATACTGTGTGGCCTTCTCCGCAAAGAACGCGGCTACGGCAAGGTCGTGGGGCTCCGCGCCCCACACCCCCGCCAGCTTAAGACCAGCTGGACCGGTCGATGTTGTTCACTGTAGCATTCCAAGCTAACCATGGTAAAAGTTTCGTCCACCTTTTCAAAGGTGGTAGGGGTGGAGAGGGCAAAGCCCCCTCCCCGCCGGAGGCCACTCCGTATGACTCCCAACACTCAAAAAAAACAAAAAGCCCAGCCTCGCGAAGAGGCCGGGCCTTGCGCTTTTGCTATTCCTCTGTCTCGCTGCTCACCCCGCCGCCTTCCAGGTCCTCCTCCAAGGGAGGCGGGGGCTCGTGGAGCTCGCTCTGGGTCATGAGGACCTCCTCACTGAGAAGCTGCTCCCCGCTGTTCTTGTCATAGGCCTTCACCGTCACCGGGCGGGTGGGGTCCAGGGCCACGTACAGGTCCGGGATGAGGATGAGGTAGGAGCTGTGCTCCGATCCCTGGAACCGGGTGCCGTCGTCCTCCGGGTCGTCGCAGGAGGTGCCCGTGGTCAGGTTGTAATACTCCCAATAGCGGAGCTTCTCGTTCCAGGAAGCATACTCCCCCGTATAGGCGGTATAAACTCTCTCGCCCTCCTGCCAGAACTCTGCCCTCAGGGCCCGCTTTTTGTCCCCGGTCATGATGCTCAGGGTGGGCTTGCTCTGGGAGAGGTGCAGCCGCTCCACCCCGTATTCTCCGGGGGCCAGGTCCTTCACCGCCTCCACGCCGCAGGCGTAGTCGTACACCGGCGGGGACTTCACGTCCTCCCCGCTTCCCAGCTCCGCCGTGCCGTTCTGGAAGTCCAGCAGGAACACCGCCTCGTGCTGGCCGGAGCCGTTTTTGTCGAAGAGGGACCACACCACCCGGCGGGTTTCGTCCTCCCGCAGGCCCGCGCACACGCTGACGCACCGCGCCACGCCGTTCTCCTCCAGGGTATATCCCCCCAGGGAGCCGATCCAGAGCCCGTCCTCAAAGCTGCTGACATCCGCGCCGGGATTCTGATATAGCTCCGCCGGATACTCCGCCACCACGCAGAGGGCCGTCTCCGAGGCCGTGGCGGAGACCAGCCGGACGCCGCCCATCTCCACGCCCTGGCAGTCGATCTCCCGCCGGGGCACCTCCTGCTTCTTCACCGTGAGGTCGAACTGGAAGGGGCTGCTGTTCACCGGGCCGATGCCGTAGGCGCTGATGCCGGAGAAGCCGATGGTCAGGTCCAGCTCCTCCTGGTCCCGGAATCGGTCCGGCACCCGGAAGGCCCGCTGCATCACGTATTCCCCCTGGCCCGCCGGGGTCCAGCTGGAGCTGTTCAGGTCGCAGTAGCCGTCCCCCCAGCTGCGGGGGTAGTCGATCTGGCCGTCCTCCAGGTGGGGGATCTGGGACTCCCCGTTGATGAGCACGTCGTAGCCGGGGCCGTTCAGGTCCCACACATGGTCGTAGCTCCCCCCCAGGTCGAACCGGAAGCCCACGAACACGTATTCCCCGTCGTAGTAGGCCTCCCGCATCCGGGCGGTGACGGGCTTCTCAAAGACGCCCCCCGCGGGCACGGTCTGGACCGTCCCCTCCTCCTCGGGGAGCTCCACCGCCCGCTCCGAGAGCCGGACCAGGGCCTCCCGGAAGTTCTGGCTCTCGCTGCCATAGACATTGCTGTTCACGGTGCGGAAGATGCTTCCCACCAGGGGCAGCTGTTCGGCCACGGCGGGGTTCAGGCTGTTCAGGCCCAGCAGCGTCCCGAACGCGATGGCTACGCTGGCTGCGGTGCATAGGCTCCGCCGGACCCAGGTGGGCATATGCCGTTTGGTAGGCAGGGCGTCGGGTAGTTCGGCATAGACCTGCCGCAGGCGGCTGTCCACAAGCTCCGGCACGGCGGGGAGCTCCAGCTCCTCCCGCAGGGCTCGCGTCATCTGATCCTCATTTCGCTTCACAGGGATTCCCCTCTCTTTCCAGATAAATTTTTTGCAGCCGCTGGCGGCTTCTCATGAGCCGGGTCTTGACGGTGTTCTCATTGGCCCCCAGCATCTTTGCGATCTCCCGGAGCTTGAATCCGTCCATATAGTGGAGAGTGAGCACCAGCCGGTCGTTCTCCGCCAGGGCGCAGAGGCTTTCTTGAATGTCCAGCACCTGGTCGCTGGGCTGGGTGCTGGAAGATTCCGGTTCGGGAAGCTGGTCCAGCGGCACATAGCGCCGTTTCTGCCGGAGAATATCGTAACAGTTGCAGATTAACGCCCGGGTCAGCCAAGTCTTGAAGTATTTGGGCTGGCGCAGGCGGCACAGCTGGGAAAAAGCCTCCACAACGGTTTCCGCCACAGCGTCGGCCACGTCCTCCCGGTCGTGGAGGATGGCCATGGCCGCCCGGGTCAGGGAGAGTTTGTGGGACTCCATCAACGCCACGAAAGCCTCCTTATCCCCGGACTGGGCCCGGCGCACCAGCTTTTCCGTGGAAATTGGCACAAGATCACTTCCTTTACAACATTTTGATTCCGTAAAAGCTCTTACAACTGTTAGGCGAAAGAAGGGGGAAAAAGGTTTCGGACTTTTAAAAAATATTGAAGATTCCATAAATTGGACAAGTGCCGCCGCTGTCTGTCCCGCAGAGGGGAAACGCCTTTTCATCAGCCAGGCGGGGAGGCAGCTGGCCCCTGAGCTAAAGAGCCTGTTCCGTATCTGGGCATATGCAGCGTTGCGCAGATACGGAGCAGACTCTAAGGAAGCAGGATCAGTTTTTCCGTGTAATCCCGCCCGCAGGGTTGGGGCCTGGGGCAGCAGAGGGCATAGAGATCGTCCGCCAGGACCTCTTGGGCGAAAACCTCCCGGACGGCGGGATCCAGCTTTTCCAGATCCTTAGGCCGAACCGCCAAAGGCAGTTTGGAGTCCAGCTGGCGGAGGACCTGTCTCCCCCGCTCCGTGACGGCTATGACCCGCAGATAGGGGGGGAGTTCCGGCAGGGGAGCCTGAAGCCCCAGAAACGCCGCCATCACCAGCCGCCGCACCCGGGCGTGGGAGGTCCGGCGGGACTTTGCCAGGGCGTAGAGCTCTGAAAGGGAGCCGGCCTGCCGCGCGGCCCTGTAGAGCCGGTTTTCCATGCCCTCGCTCAGGTCCGGCAGGCGGGAGAAGGCCTCCCGGGGCAGAGAGCGTAGCCGGCTGAGAATGGGCAGCTCCAGCCGCCGGGGTTCCGCCGGGCACCGGCCGGCCTTTAAGGAGCGCTCCAGGATTTCCCAGGCTTGTCCTGGAATCAGGGCCTCCAGGCTTCCTCCCTGAAAGAGAATTTCCCGCAGCTCTCCGGCGGAATAATAGGGGGCGGGCCCCGGAGCCTGAGAACGCGTTCCGGCCGGGAGGGGGCCCGCACCGGGAGCTTCCTGGGACCGGGCGCGGGGCTGGCCGGTCGGGAGGAATTTAGGCGCGTTCCCATCAAAGGAGCCGCCGCTGTGACCGGCCCCTTGGCGGAGGATGGGGATTGGGGCCAGGTCCAGGCCCTGCCGGAGGATGGCTTTGCGATATTCCACTCCCAGATTGGCGTTGGGCAGAGACAGAACCCGGGCGGCATCCTCTCCCAGAAGCCGGGCGGCGGCCCGCTGACGCCGGACGGCGAAATTTTTTTTGCCGGAATCCGCCTGGAGGAGGCGGGAAAATTCCGGGGAGAGCAGGGCGCGGGCCAGCCGGTCCAGCAGGGCGGCGTCCGGGGTTTCGCTGCCAAAGAGCAGCCCCCGGGCTCCCAGGGCCCCGGCCAGGGCCACCCCTCCGGCGGCGAAGCGCTCCGCCCCGGCACAGGCCCAGGATAGGGGGAGCTCTGCCACCAGGTCCGCGCCGCAGGAAAGAGCCATCCGGGCGCGGTCCCATTTATCCGCCATGGCGGGGGCCCCCCGCTGGACGAAATTGCCGCTCATAATGCAGCAGACCGCCCCTCCCAGGGCCCTTGCTTTTTCCAGAATCAGCCTGTGGCCGAAATGCAGGGGATCGAATTCACAAATGATTGCGAAAATCGGGATTTTCTGTAGCATTTTCTGGTAAACTCCTTGAATTTGCGAGAACAGTATAGTATAATATGTAAGGTGGTTACAAAATTGACATTTTTCAAAGCTTGTGGCGGAAAGCGGAGGAGCAAAGTCGCCATGACAGGGGGAGCTCTTTGGAGCGTCCCCAGGCCTCGCCGGGAATAGATCCGGCAGGAGTACATACTATTATACAAAAAAATGCACGGAAAGGAAAGACGTACATGAAAATTTTAGTCATCAACGCGGGCAGCTCTTCCCTGAAGTATCAGCTCATTGATATGGACGGGGAGAAGATGCTCTGCAAGGGCAACTGCGAGCGCATCGGTCTGGATGGAGGCATCTTCACCCACAAGACCGCCGACGGCCGGGAGCTCCATAAGGACGTGGATATGCCGGACCATACCGCCGCGTTCACTCAGGTAAAGGAAGCGCTGCTGGACCCGGAGAAGGGAGTGATCCACAGCCTGGACGAGGTAACGGCGATCGGGCACCGGGTGGTCCAGGGCGGGGCCATCTTCCACCAGTCCTGCTTGGTAGACGACAAGGTGATCGCCGATATTGAGAGCCTCATCCCCCTGGCTCCCCTGCACAACGGGGCCCATGTCCAGGGAATCCGGGCCTGCCGGAATCTCTTTGGGGAGAAAGTGCCCGAGGCCGTGGTGTTCGACACCTCCTTCCATGCCACCATGCCCCAGAAGGCCTATATGTATAATGTGCCCTATGAGTACTATGAGAAATACGCCGTGCGCCGCTACGGCGCCCATGGCACCTCCCACCGGTATGTGAGCGCCCGCTGCGCTCAGCTGATGGGCAAAGACCTGAAGGACCTGAAGATGATTACCTGCCATCTGGGGAACGGCTCCTCCATCACCGCCATTGACGGCGGCAAGGTGATTGACACCAGCATGGGCCTGACCCCTCTGGACGGCTTTATGATGGGCGGCCGCACCGGCGCGCTGGATCCCTCCGTGGTCACCTTTATCATGGAGAAAGAGGGGCTGTCTCCGGCGGAGATGGACCAGATTATGAATAAAAAGTCCGGCCTGCTGGGCATCTCCGGCGTCTCCAGCGACGACCGGGATGTGACCGCCGCCCGCAACGAGGGTAATCCCCGGGCAAAGCTGGCCCACGATATTCTGGAATATCAGATCAGCAAGTTTATCGGCGGCTACATGGTGGCCCTGGGCGGTTGCGACGCCATGGTGTTTACCGCCGGCGTGGGCGAGAACCAGTGGCACCACCGCTGGGAGGTCGGCAAATATCTGGAGTTCCTGGGCGTAAAGCTGGACGAGAAGCTGAACCAGGAGACTGTTCTGGGCAAGGAGGGCAAAATCTCCACGCCTGATTCCAAAATTGAGGTTTACGTGATTCCCACCAATGAGGAACTGGTTATTGCCAGGGATACTAAGGAACTGGTGGAAAAATTGTAAGAATCCATGTCCATGGCGAAAAACGCTATGACTTTGGATTCCGGAAGGCAGGGAGATTTTCTCTCGCGCCTGGGGTAAAATTTAGGTGAGAAAAGGCGGGGCGTCTGCGTGGGGCAGGCGCTCCGCCGGCTTTTGAGAAAGGTCGAGAAAAGGCGGACTCCCCTTTATATAGTATAGGAAGGTGGAAAAAGCCCCGGTTTACGGTGCAATATTTGGAAAATGACAGAAAAGATTGCAATTTTGTAACTTTTCCGCTATAATAGACGCAGCATAGTTTCATCCGGCGCGCTTTTTTGCCGGAATATTGCGACATTTCTGGAGGTACATAGAAGATTATGCTGAAACATATTATGAAGAATCTGATTTTGCCCCTGGGGCTGGCGGCGCTGACGGCTTTGCTGCCGGTGGTTTCCCTGGCGGCCCAGGGGCCAGAGGACGGAGCCGTCTCAGCGGCGGAAAACCTGGCGGATCCGGGAGAACAGGAGGAGACAGAGCCGCAGGAACCAGAGGGGTCCGAGGAGGCGGAGCTTCCGGAAACTTCTGAGCCCGGCGGCATTCTGGACTCTGAGGATGTCCTGGATCCTGAAAGGGGAGAGGAGCCTGTTCCCTCTCCCCAGCCTGGGGAGGATTTGGAGCCGGATGAAAACGGCTTTTTGGAGACGGAGGCTGAAGTGGACGATTCTCAGCCCATGACCTATGCCCAGGCGGTGGGTGCCCTCAAGACCGGCACCCACGACACCTATATGTCCGGGTACTCCGGCAAGCTCTTCAAACCGGAGAACTTCATCACCCGGGCGGAGGTATGCCAGATGCTCTATAATCTGCTGAAGGAGCTCCCCGAGGGCGGAACGAGCAGCTTCAGCGATGTGCGCAAGGGTACAGATTGGTTCGAACCAGCGGTGACCGCTCTATGCGGCCTGGGTGTGATCTCCGGCTACAGCGACGGCACCTTCCGGCCGAACCGCTATATCACCCGGGCGGAGTTCGTGAAGATCCTGGGCAGGTGCTTTCCCGCCGGGGAGGGGGACGTGGCCTTCTCCGACGTGCCAGAGGATCATTTCGCCTATCAGGACATCGCCTCCGCCTTGGCAAAGGGCTGGCTTTCTGGTTACGCCGACGGTACTTTCAAGCCGGATAACAACATCAAGCGCTGCGAGGCCGCCAAGGTGATGAACATCGCTCTGGAGCGCAAGGGAGACGGCTATGCCGCCGACCGGGACACCCAGGAGTTCCGGGACGTGCCGAAAACCCACTGGGCCTTTCTGGATATCGCTGAGGCGGCGGATCCTTTGAACGAGCCGGATCCGCCCCCGGACGAGCTGCCAAACGGCATCCGGGTAGGCTCCACCGTGAGGGTGAACGCGGAGACCGGCCTGAATATCCGCAAAGCCCCGGTGGATGGCGCGGTGATCACCGCTGTGGTAAACGGCACCCTTCTCACCGTGACGGATATCTCCCAGAACCCTTGGCTGGGGGTGCGCACAGCCAGCGGCATTACCGGATATTCCCATGCGGACTATCTGGTAAAGTACACCGGCGGGGGGAATACAAGCCAAACGGGTACTCTCTCTCACAGCACACTGAGCCTGCGTCAGTATGCCAGCGCCCTTCTGGACGTGAAGGTGGATAACGGCGTGAGCAGCATGAAGTGGGTTTCCAGCAACGAAGCCGTGGCCAAGGTGGGATATGCTATCAATTATAACTCCAAAGAACAGAGCGCGGTGGTTTACGCCGGGGGCCAGGGCACGGCAGTGCTCTCCCTGCGGAATTCTTCGGGTAAGGAGCTGGCCAGCTGTACAGTAACGGTTACAGGGCCCCAGGCGGTGCGCTCGGCCTATGGAGAGGGGAACATCGTCCCCCTGAACCAGGAGTTCGATCTGGTGGCAGTGACGGATACCAGCCGGGATGAGGTGCGTTTTGACATCACCGGCGGTCCGGCCTCCGGTAGCTACACCTCCAGCGCCTACACAGAGGAATCCGCTGTTTCCAAGCACGGCCTGCCCACCAACACGGTGCGGGTGTTCCGGCGGACGGTGAAATTCTCCATGGCGGGCGTCTATACCCTACGGGTCTATTCCGCCCGAAACGGTGCCTATGACAGCGAGTCCTGCCAGTTTACGGTGCAGGTGACCCAGGCGGCCAGCGTTACCGCTACCAGCAACGACAGCCGCCGGGTGAGCGGGCGGATGATTTATCAGCTAAAGGATTTTGAGGGCTATGTGGCTGAGATTGAGGACGACAACGTGACTTCGGGCAATCCCACCGTGGGCTATGGCAAGGTGATGCACGCGGGCGAGATGTTCTACAATAATATGACCCGCACAGAGGCTTTTGCCAAGCTGACGGAGACGGTAAATGACGACATATACGCGGCGGCGGCGGAGAATTTCCGCAAGGAGTACGGAATCAGGATGAGCCAGGCCCAATTCGACGCCCTGGTGAGCTTGGCCTATAACTGTGGTACCGGCGTGTTCAGTACCAGCCGCTATGAAACCCCCAACATCATTCTGAACATGGTGACGCCGCCTACGGACTGTTCCGCGAACAAGCCCTATTCCGGCACGCTGAACGTGACAAAGGCAAAGCTCTATGCCCAGCCCGACTATAACAGCACCCTGCTGGTTGAGGTACCCAAGGGAACGGCGGTGAGCGTGACGGAGATCAAGGTGAACCGTAGCGCCACAAAGCAGGAGGTCTGGTATAAGCTCTCCTATGGCGGCAAGACTGGTTGGATGGCCTCAGGGTATGTAAAGCTCAACGGGAATTTCACCCGGGATTTGGCCTATGCCGATACCACCTCCCTGGCCAATGAGTTCCTCCAGTGGCACAGGTCCGGCGGCTCCTGTACGCCCGGGCTCCTGTACCGGCGGCTGGCGGAGTGCAAGATCTTCTTCTTCGGCAACTATGACGAAGGCAAGGTGGACGGCGTGGAAACGCCCAACTACCGGAAGAACACCTACAAGTTCCGGTATCCGCCCTGCTGCGCCCATCTAGGAAAATAAGAACCTGTATTCATAACCGAAGTTGCCGGATGAGCAAGAGCTCTTGAGTTCTGAATTTTTGGGGCTGCTCAAGGCAAATTTGTGAAGGCATCCTTGCCGTATGGCAAGCAAATTTAACGCGGAGCAACCCGAAAAAAGCCGCTCAGACGGTGATTGCAGGTTTTGAATACAGGTTCTAAAGAAGCGGCCCTTTTCCGGCCCTTCGAAAGGATCCTCGGAGGCGACTCTCCGGGGGTCCTTCCGTCTTTTATGCACGAAAAATTCCCCAGGGCATAGGATGGATAGGGGCTTTTGGGGGTTTAAAAGCATAGTTTTTTAAGAGTAATACTGTGTGGCCTTTATGCGCACAGAAGAGTTCGCAAGCGAACTCTCGCGCATTCCGGCAAGGTCGTGGAGCTCTGCTCCACACCTCGCAAGGGGCCTGTCTCGCCTGCCGGCTCGGTCGGGTCAGAACAATCGCCACTGGCGATTTTCCCCGCCCCTTGACTGCGCAACATGTCCGGATTTATCCCACACAGCTAGCTAGGGAAAAGTTTGGATCAAAAACTTTTAACCTGGCTAGCTGAGTGCTTAAAAGTTGGCCAGCGTAAAAGTTTTGTCCACTTTTTCAAAAGTGGCGGGGTTTTCAGGGGGCGACAATCGCCAGTGGCGATTTCCCGTCGCCGACCGAACCGGCAGGTGAGAAGAACCCCTGAACCGCCGGAGGCCGTCGTCACTCCCAAAATTCCTTCTCAACAGACGAATGTGTAAGGCTGTTTTAGTTATGATAGAGGTGATACTATGAGCAAGCCCATTATTTTGGTTGGCTCTGTGACCTATGCCATGAAAAGTCGGGACCTGCTCTTTCAGCGGGGCATCAGGGCCTTTGTGGAACGGGTGCCTCCCACAGAGGCCTCCGGCTGCGGCTATGGGGTGCGGGTGCCCCAGGGCGCCGATGAGGCGGAGCAGATTCTGCGGGAAAACAAGATTAAGATTCTGGGCCGCATAGAACAGGAGGCGGCTCCATGATTTATCTGGATAACGGGGCCACCACGTATCCCAAGCCCCAGGGAGTGCGCCAGGCCGTGGCCCGGGCTCTTGCGGAATTTGGGGCAAACCCGGGACGGGGCGGTTTTGCCATGAGCGTGCGTACGGGCCAGGGGGTGTACGACTGCCGCCGGATGGCGGCGGACCTCTTTGGCGCCAGAGGCCCGGAATGCGTGGTGTTTCAGCCCAACTGCACCCAGGCGCTGAACCTGGTAATCAAGGGCAGCCTGCGGTCTGGGGACCATGTGGTGGTCAGCGACCTGGAGCACAACGCGGTGATGCGGCCCTTGGAGGCGCTGAAATCCCGGGGCGTGTCCTGGACTGCGGCCCAGGTGACCCCCGGTGATAACGACGCGACTTTAGATGCCTTTCGCAAGGCAATGGGGCCGAACACCAAGCTGCTGGTCTGCACCCAGGCCTCCAACGTGTTTGGCATCCGGGTTCCGGTGGAACGGCTGGCGGCGCTCTGCCATCAATACGGGGTGAAACTGTGTGTGGACGGGGCCCAGTCTGCGGGCGTGGTCCCCATCAACATGGAACGGGACGGGATCGACTACCTGTGCTGCGCGGGGCACAAGGGCCTTTACGGGCCCATGGGCACCGGACTGCTGATTTTTCGGGATCCGGCGGACAAGTTGGCGACGCTGGTGGAGGGGGGAACCGGGACCCAGTCCCGCAGCTATCTGCAGCCGGAGGATCCCCCGGAGCGCTATGAGGCGGGCACGGTCAACGTACCGGGGATTCTGGGCCTTCGGGCGGGAATTGCGTTTGTCCAGAGCCGGACGCCGGAAAAGCTCTACCAGGAGGAGATGGCCAAGGCCGCCTATCTGTATGGACGGCTGTCTCAGCTGAAAAAGGTGCGGCTCTATACCAAGGCTCCGGAGATCCCCTGGTTTGTGCCGGTGGTTTCCTTCAATGTAGAGGGAATTTCTAGCGAGGAGGTGGGAAACCTTCTGGCAAAGCGGGATATCGCGGTGCGCTGCGGCTTGCATTGCGCCCCCGCCGCCCATGAGAAGATGGGCACGTTGGAAACCGGCACAGTGCGGGTGTCCCTTTCCGCCTTTACCCGACGGGAGGAGCTGGACGCCTTGGCGCGGGCTGTAGGACGCATGTAAGGCAGAATATGGGAAGGCCGAAAGGGCCGGGGCGGCTGCGAGGAAGCGCTCCGGCCCTTGGCCTGCCCGGCTGCTTTGGCAGAAATTGGGCGGAAAAAAGAAAAGATATTCGAAGTTGTCTCCAAAAACCCCTTTTCTTTGTTCCCGGATTGTGGTAAAATAAAAAAGATTGTAGGGTTGGCCTGTGGGGATTTCTCCCTGCTTGGTTCCCGCCATGCCGTCCAGCGGAAGCGTCCTGAAAATTCCGGTTGGCTTTGGGGACGGGCCCTGCTGCTGAAAAACTACCTGAAAAGGTCCTTTCCGGACCGGCAAACGAAAAAGAGAAAGGACTGACTCCTGTGGAATCCATGATGGACTCTATCGCCCGGTTTGGACAGACCGTGTTAAACCTGGCCCGTCAATTTACCCTGAAGGACGCCTTGGACGTGGCCATCGTCACGGTTCTTCTGTATGGCGTTATCAAGCTGGTGCGGGATACCCGCGCGGGCCAGCTTGTCAAGGGAATCATTTTGCTGGTGGCCCTGTTCCTGCTTTCCGATTATGGGAACTTCATGGTGCTCAACGGCATTCTTACGCGCTTTTTGCAGTCCGCTTTTGTAATTGTGGTAATCCTCTTTCAGCCGGAAATCCGCAAGGCTTTGGAGCAGGTGGGCCACAGCAAGACAGTGCAGTCCATTGCCAGTAATTTGGGCCGGTCCAAGGACGCGGAGCACACGGAGACCCGCCGGGCCATTGCCGGAGTAGTGGAAGCCACGGGGATTTTGCAGCAGCTGCGCATGGGGGCGCTGATTGTCTTTGAGCGCCAGACCCGTCTGGGGGAGATTATCTCCACGGGAACGCTGGTGGACGCGGGCCCCTCCGGCCAGCTGATCGCCAATATTTTCTTCAACAAGGCGCCCCTTCACGATGGCGGAATGGTGATTCGTGAGGGGCGCATCTGCGCGGCGGGCTGCATTCTGCCTTTGACGGCCAGCGACGCCGTCAGCGCCGAGCTGGGCACCCGCCACCGGGCCGCTATTGGAATGAGCGAAAATTCCGACGCGGTGGTGGTGGTGGTCTCTGAGGAAACCGGCCAGATCTCCATGGCCATCGGGGGCAAGCTGGCACGGAATTTCAACCGGATGAGTTTGGCCGAGACGCTGGAAAAGGAGCTCGTAGGCCGGCAGGAGAGTCCTGCGGCAAACGGGATTCTGGGCCGTCTGGGCCTTGGCAAAGGGAAAAAGGAGGAGAGATAGCCGCCATGAACCTAAAAAAGGAACCAGAGGAGCGGGAGGCTCCCAAGAAAAGAAAGTTTCGGCTGGGAGAGCTGGTATACCGCAACGGCTTTGTGCTGGCGGCCTCTTTTGCGGCGGCGTTGGTATGCTGGTTTGTGATGGCCAAGGACAGCGAACTGGACGGCACCCAGATGATCTATGACGTGCCGATCAACGTAACGCTTTCTCCCCAGGCAGACGCCGATGGCCTGCGGGTGTTCAACACTTCTTATAGCACGGTGGACATTGAGGTGTCGGGCAGCAGTCTGATTACCTCTAAGCTAACTGCGGAGGATTTTCAGGTTACCGCCCAGCTGAACCCCACCTCTACCAAGCTGGCGGGGAATACCACCGAGAAAATGGCGGTGCAGGTGCGGGCGATTAAGAAGTCTGCGGCCACCGACTATGAAGTCGTCTCCACCAATCCGGACGAGATCGCCGTGGAGTACGACCGCTATAAGGAAATCACGCTGAACATTGAGAACGAGGTGGAGTTTACCGCTGGCACGGGATTTTATCCCGGCACGCCGGTGCTTTCAGAGGAGAAGGTGAATATTTCTGGGCCGGAATCAGCGGTCAATAAGGTAAAGCGGGCGGCGGTAAAGCATAGCTTTTCTGATCCTTTGCGGGACAACGCGTCTTTTTCCGGGCCCATCATCCTCTATGATGAGAACGGCCAGGAGATCATCGACAAAGCCTCTCTCTACCTCTCCCAGGATCTGGAAGAGGTAGAGGTGACGATTCCCGTGATGGCCCGAAAGACGGTGCCCCTGGTGGTTTCCTGGGCCCATCGGCCCCAGAATTTCTCAGACTCTCGAATTTCTATCCAGCCTGAGAACATTGAGCTGGCCGGGACGGGGGAGACGCTGGGCGGAATCACGGAGATCCGTCTGGATACGGTTATCGACTTTGCGGAGCTGGACGTGAACCAGCGTTCCGCCACATACACGGTGGAGATTCCCGTGCCCGCGGGAACCAGGAACATCACCAACAGCGGCACGAACACGGTGAGCCAGGCTACTGTGACCGTGAATCTGAGCGGCTACCGCCAGGCCACAGTAACCGTGCCGGAAAGCAATATCCAGCTGCTCAACGCTCCCAGCGGCACTGTAAACGCGGAGCTGATTACCAAGACGCTGGATGTGGTTGTGGCGGGGCCCGAGGCCCAGATTAACCGGCTGACCGGGGATTCGGTGACGGTGCAGGCGGATATGAGCAATATTCAGGCCCGTCCGGGAAGCGTGGACGTTCCGGTGACAGTGTCCGTGACAGGAACCTCTGGAGAAGCCTGCTGGGTTGTAGGAACCTATACGATGACGGTGACAATGAGGGCAGAGAGCGGCGCCAGCAGCGCCCCCAGGCAGACCTCTCTGAGCCCATAAGGAGGCTGGTCAAGATGGATGTGCGGGCAGGCGACAGACTTCTGATGAAAAAGCCCCATCCCTGTGGAAGCAAGGAATTCCTGGTGCTGCGGGCCGGCATGGATTTTAAAATTCGGTGCCTGGGCTGCGGTCGGGAAGTCATGTTGCCCAGGCTGAAGTGCGAGAAGAATATAAAGAAAATTCAGCGGGACGGCGAAATATAATCAGCGGGAAAGGGAAGTGATTCTAAAGATGGCAATTACGGTGAATGTTTACTACACCGGCGAAAATGGAAACGCGCGAAAGTTTGTGGAGGATATGGTGTCCGGTGGCATAGTGGACTTGATCCGGGCGGAAAACGGAAACCAAAAGTATGAATATTTTTTCTCTAAGAAAGACCCGGAAACGGTGCTTCTGGTGGACAGCTGGGAGAGCCAGGAGGCCATCGACGCCCACCATGCCACGCCTATGATGGAGGAAATCACCCGCCTGCGGGAGAAGTATGACCTGCACATGCGGGTGGAGCGGTATATCACGGATGAGAGCGGTATACCCCAGAAGGATGCCGCCTATATTCGGGAATGAGAAAAGACGCGGGGAGAGGATCGGCCGCGAATCTGGATCGAAAGGGAAAACGGAAGGCCTATGTTTGAAAATCTACAGGTATTTGAAAACCGCTATGAGGAAATTACGCAGAAGCTCTATGACCCTCAGAGCGCCGGAGATCCGGAGGTTTTCGCCGCTCTGATGAAGGAGAGCCGGGAGCTGGAACCCATTGTGACGGTCTATCGGGACTATTGCCGCTGTTTGAAAGCGGCGGAGGAAGCCCGAGAACTGCTGGAAGAATCTGGAGACCGGGAGCTTCGGGAGCTAGCCCAGCAGGAGCTGAAGGACAACGAGGCTCAGGCGGAAGAGCTCCAGGAACAGCTAAAAATCCTGTTGCTGCCCAAGGATCCCAATGACGGCAAAAATGTGATCATGGAGATCCGCGGGGGAACCGGCGGAGAAGAGGCGGCGCTGTTTGCCTACGATTTGTACCGGATGTATACCGCCTACGCGGAGCGCCAGGGTTGGCGCACGGAAATTGTCAACCTGAACGAGACGGAATTAGGAGGATTTAAAGAGGTAAGCTTCCTTGTGGATGGAGAAGGGGCCTACAGCAGGCTGAAATATGAGAGCGGGGCCCATCGGGTACAGCGGGTGCCGGAAACGGAAACCCAGGGGCGGATCCACACCTCTGCGGCCACAGTAGCGGTGATGCCCGAGGCGGAGGAAGTGGACGTGGAGATCGACCCCAAAGATCTGCAAATCGACACCTTCCGGTCCAGCGGGGCCGGAGGCCAGCACATCAACAAGACCTCTTCCGCCATCCGGATTACCCACCTGCCTACAGGCATGGTGGTGGAATGCCAGGATGAGCGGAGCCAGTATAAAAACAAGGACAAGGCCATGAAGGTGCTCCGAGCCCGGCTGTTGAGCCGGGAACAGGAGAAGGCCAGCGCCGAGACAGCGGCCCAGCGCCGGAGCCTGGTGGGCAGCGGTGACCGGTCGGAGCGGATTCGCACCTATAATTTTCCCCAGTCCCGGGTAACGGACCATCGAATTGGGCTGACGCTCTATAAGCTGGAGGAGGTCCTCTCCGGCGGGCTTGACGAGATTATCAACGGGCTGATCACGGCGGACCGCACGGCGCAGTTGGAGAACGATCCCGGCTGAGGAGTATTTGAGGCGCCGCCGCTTCCCGGCAGGTCTGGGAATGCCGGTGGTTTCCAGAATTTCAGATTTTCTTGAAAGGAGTCCTCCATGAATACCGAGATTATCCCGCCTTCTTCCCAGGGAGCTGCCCGGGCAGGAGAAATCCTCCGCGCCGGGGGGCTGGTGGCCATTCCCACGGAGACAGTGTACGGCCTTGCCGCCAATGCCTTGGACCCTGCCGCTGTGAAAAAAATCTATGAGGCAAAGGGCCGGCCGTCGGACAACCCGCTCATCGTCCATATTTCCAGCGTGGAGCAATGGCCGGAGCTGGTCCGGGGGAAGATCCCGGAAAATGCCCGAAAGCTGGCCGAGGCCTTCTGGCCCGGCCCTTTGACGGTAATTTTGGAAAAATCGGGGATAATACCCTCTGTCACCAGCGGCGGACTGGACACTGTGGCAGTGCGCTGCCCCGCCCACCCGCTGGCCCGGGCGGTCATTGAGGCGGCGGGCGTGCCCCTGGCCGCGCCTTCGGCGAACCTTTCCGGCAGGCCTAGCCCGACGACCTTCTCCCATACCTTGGAGGACCTGCAGGGCCGGGTAGACGCCGTTATGGACGGCGGGGACTGCGGCGTGGGGGTGGAATCCACGGTGATAAGCTTGGCCGGAGGCCGGGTCCGGCTGCTCCGCCCCGGCGGGGTAACAAAGGAGGCGCTGGAACAGGTGGCGGGCCCCGTAGAGTTGGACCCGGCGGTGACGGCCATGCTGGCGCCAGGAGAAAGGGCTGCTTCTCCCGGCATGAAATACAAGCACTATGCGCCCCGGGCGGAGGTGGTCATTTTGGACGGCTCCCCGGAGGCCTTCGCACAGTACGTGAACGCCCAGGGGCCGGGGGCTGATGTCCTGTGCTTTTCCGAGACCGAGCCCCTGCTGGCCGTTCCAGCCCTGTGCCTGGGGTCCCGGTACGATGGGGCGGAGCAGGCCCGGAGACTGTTCTGGGCCCTTCACCGGCTGGACCAGATAGGGGCTAGGCGGGTTCTGGCGCAGCGGCCCAACCGGCGGGGGATCGGCCTGGCGGTATATAACCGGCTGCTGCGGGCAGCGGCGTTTCGCATAGAAAAACTGCCGGGCCCTCCCTGGATTGTAGGCCTGGTGGGCCCAAGCGGGGCGGGAAAGTCCACGGTGGCAAAAGAAATGGGCCGGCTGGGCTTTTCCCTGGTGGACTGCGACCGGCTGACTCGATCTGCCGAAGTATACAACCAGGAATGCCTGGCGGCGCTGGGCAGGGCCTTTGGGGAGGAAGTAATCCCGGGAGGCGTGCTGGACCGCCGGGAACTGGCGCGGCGGGCGTTTCGGGACGAGGCATCCAAGAAACTGCTGGAAGAGATCACCTTTCCCACCATTGAGCGGGCGGTCCGCCGGGCGTTGGAGCAAATGGAAGGACCGGTGTTGCTGGATGCGCCCACGCTGTTTGAGTCGGGGCTGGATGTGCTCTGCGCCAGAATTTTGACGGTAACCGCTCCGGAGGATCTGCGCCTGCGCCGGGTGATGGCCCGGGACGGGTTGACGGAAGAGCAGGCTCGCCAGCGCTTTCGCGCGCAGAAGCCGGCGGAATTTTACGAGGCGCGGGGGGACTTTGTGATAGAAGGCACAGGGGACAATTCAGGGCGGTTGGAAGAGGCGGCCCAGGAGCTGAAAGGCAGGTGAGGCCGGTGAAGAAGCCCGGGAAAAAGCTGGCGCTGGGATTGGCGGCGGTAGCTCTGGCGGGGATTTTAGGAGTGGCCTTGGGTCCCCGGCTGGCGGATTGGGTTCTGCGGCTGCGCTACCCCCAGGCGTTTACCCAGGTAGTGAACCGGGAGGCCGAGGAGTTCGGCCTGCCGGAGGAACTGGTTTACGCGGTAATCCAGGCGGAAAGCGGGTTTGACCCCACAGCCCGTTCCCGGGCGGAGGCCATGGGGCTGATGCAGCTGACGGAGGGGACTTTCCGCTGGATGGCGGCGGAATATCCCCCGGAGAACGGCGGCGGGGATATCTTTGACGCCAACGATAATGTGCACTGCGGCTGCGCCCTATTGAGGTTGCTGCTGAATCATTATGAGGACCAAGAGGTGGCCTTGGCTGCCTATAACGCGGGCATGGGCAACGTGGACCGCTGGTTGGAGGATCCCGCCTGCTCCCCCAATGGCCGTACCCTGGAGAAAATCCCCTTCCCCGAAACCGCCGCCTACGTGAAAAAGGTCCAGCGGGGCCAGAGCATCTACCAAAACCTCTATGGGGGTAGGCCTCCGGCGGCTTAGGAGCGTTGCCCCTAAGAACCCCACCACCTTTGAAAAGGTGGACGAAACTTTTACCCACTCCTCACTTCGTTCGTCGTGAACAATTTTATTGACAAACGTTGACCGGTCCAGCTGGTCTTAAGCTGGTCGTCGTGTGGGGGCGAAACCCCACGACCTTGCCGGAATGCGCGAGAGTTCGCTTGCGAACTCTTCTGTGCGCATGGAGGCCACACCGTATTACTCTTAAAAAATACCTTTGCAAGGCCTTCTACCACTCCTTAAAAGGGGATTGTGGCTTGACAAGTCTCCCCGGGGGGAGTATAATTTTTAGCGAATCACCAAAATAATTTCCAAAAAGAGGGATTGCCAATGGACGAGAATAAGAACTCCGCCGCCAAAGAGCTGGCGGAAAAACTGCTGCTGGACCGTGCCAAGCCCGCCCGCGCCGCCTGCCTGAAGATCGCCCCCAAGGCCATGGACTTCGCCGAGGGCTACAAGGACTTCATCACCGCCTCCAAAACCGAGCGGGAGACCGTGGACTGGACCGTGGCCGCCGCCGAGGCCGCCGGATTCCGGGCCTATGTGCCCGGCAAGGCCTACGCCCCCGGGGAGAAGATCTACTACAACAACCGGGGCAAGGCCATGTGCCTGGCCGTGATCGGCAAATCCGGGTGCAAGGAGGGCGTGCGCATCGCCGCCGCCCATATCGACAGCCCCCGCATCGACCTGAAGCCCATCCCCCTGTACGAGAGCAGCGAGCTCTGCCTTTTGAAAACCCACTACTACGGCGGCATCAAGAAGTACCAGTGGACCGCCATCCCCCTGTCCGTCCACGGCAAGATCGTGCGTAAGGACGGCACGGAGATCACCGTGAACGTGGGTGAGAACGAGGGCGACCCCCAGTTCTGCATCACGGACATCCTGCCCCATCTGGGCAAGGACCAGAACGGCAAGAAGCTGGGAGAGGCCTTCACCGGCGAGGACCTGAACGTGCTGGTGGGCAGCCTGCCCCTGGACGAGGAGGGCGAGCAGCTCTACAAACTGAATGTGATGAAGATCCTCAACGACCAGTACGGCATTGTGGAGGGTGACCTGATCTCCGCCGAGCTGGAGTTTGTCCCCGCGTTCAAGGCGGTGGACATTGGCTTTGACCGGAGCATGGTGGGCGCTTACGGCCACGATGACCGGGTATGCGCCTATCCCGCCCTGCAGGCCCTGTTCGACTGCGCCGCCCCGGAGAAAACCTCTCTGGTGGTGCTGGCGGACAAGGAGGAGATCGGCAGCGTGGGCAACACGGGCCTCTGCTCCGAGTATATGAACTACTTCGTCAGCGATCTGGCCAGGGGAGAGGGCCTGGAGCCCCAGCATGTGTGGAGCAAGTCCAGCTGCCTCTCCGCCGACGTGACCGCTGCGCTGGACCCCACCTATATCTCCGCCTACGAGCCCGGCAACTCCACCTATGTGAACCGGGGCGTGGGCATCGCCAAGTATACCGGCAGCAGGGGTAAGGGCGGCAGCAACGACGCCTCCGCCGAGTTCCTGGGCTGGGTGCGTCGCATCCTGGACGAGGCCGGGGTGCTGTGGCAGATCGGCGAGCTGGGCAAGGTGGACCAGGGCGGCGGCGGCACCGTGGCCTATGACGTGGCCCGGCTGAACGCGGACGTGATCGACATCGGCGTGCCGGTGCTCTCCATGCACGCCCCCTTCGAGGTCATCTCCAAGGTGGACCTGTACAGCGCCTATGAGGCCTTCAAAGCCTATTTTGAGGCAAAATAAAATTGAATGGAAAAGAGCTGGCGGCAATGGAAAGCCGCTGGCTCTTTTCTTGATTTTTCAGTTCATTTTATGGGCGCGCGGTCAGAAAAGTGGAGGGCGTCAGGCCCGCCGCCCGCGAAGCTGGCAGGAACAGAAAAATCCGGGAAGGCGGAAAACTCTCCCGGATAACAACAAAGTAGCAAAAAGGCGATGCAGCCAAGGCCGCACCGTCTTTTTTGTAGTTAACGCAGTTCAAAAGAGGTAAGATACCTAGAGGTAGAATACCTCTTTTGAACCAGGCGGAAAATCTGCTCAGCTTGAAAATCGGTATTTACCGATTTTCAAGTGCGTTTACTAGTTTACTATAAGAAGCTGTATTCATATCGAAATTGCCAGACGAGCGAGAATGTTCAGAGATTAATTAAGGCAAACTTCCGCAAGTGTATTTTTCCTTCAAGGGAATTTAACCCGGAGCGGTTCTGAAAAAGACGCGCAAAAAGTGGCTAAAGTAAGTAGCCTCGCTGCGCCTCTTACTTCTTTTCCTCTTCTTCCTCGTCCTTGCCAAAGTAGTTGTCGAACATCTTGTTGACAGCGTCAATGGTCTCTCCGGCAATATCGGGCAAGTCACTACCCCAGGCCTTGCCCGCGGCCTCATAGCCCTTCTTGACGGCTGCCTGCATGGTTTTCATCTTTTCAGGATCGTCCCCGGCCAGGGCCTGGGCCATCTTAAAGATACGGTCAGAGGTCTGCTTTACACCCCAGTAGCCGTCCTCGGAAATGGCCTCCTGGGCGGCCTTCTTGGTTTCCAGGTCCACAGAAAGGTTGCCGGAGGAGAACATCTTCCAGAAAGAGTCGTCCTCGGCGGTTTTGCCGGTGAAGCCCTGTTTGGTGAAGGTTTGGGTCATCATGTTGATGAAGCGGGTCATCTGATATTCCTGGTCGGCCTTCAGGCTTTTCACCAGGGCCGAGCGCTCTTCGGCGCTCATTTTGTTTACGCTTTTGGCATCGTCGCTCAGGTCAACGCTGTCAGGGTCCTGCTCGATCTTGCCTTCAGAAGCGGCGCCTTCCGCAGCCTGGCCTTCGGAAGCCTTTTTGGTGCTTTCGGCCTCGCTGGTCTTGGCAGTTTCAGTGGATTTTGCGGCAGGAATGCCGCTGGTAACGCTCTGATAGCGGTTTAAAGCGGGATCGAATTCAATTGCCATGGAAATTTCCTCCTTCTATTCATTCAGATGAGTTCACCTAGTATATCGGAATTTTTTGGGAAAACTTAACCCCATGTCCCCTACTTTCCCAGCTACTTTTTTTGCTGTACGGGCACATACAGCCAACAGCCCTGGATTTCTCCATCCGGGCGGTGGCGGTAGTACTCCACAATGGGCAGCTGACTGTCTCCGCAGGCAAATCCCAGCCGGGGGCCGATGCTCTCGCTGACCCACTGGAAAGGGGGAACGCCGCCGGTCCAGGGCTGTTTATCCAGGGCTTTGGCGGTCTGCTCATTGATCTCCAGCCGCAGATACCGGCCCGCCGGGATCCAGACCATATCGAAGCCCTCCGGCTGGCGGCGGCTCTCCACCAGGAAGCCAAAAAACACGCCGCTGGGCCGTTGGCCGGAGAGATAATTGAAGCTCAGGCATACGTCCCAGCCCTCTTCGGGGCCGTTGGGAGAGAGCTCCGCTTCCCCCAGCGCCACAAAGTCCTTCATCAGCTGTTCCACATCCGGCTCGTCGACAGGGTTCTTTGCGTAGAGAATTTTTCCGCACCAGAGGCTTTCCTCCCATTCTACCAGCTGAACGCTGGCCCCGTCCAGGTCAAAGGTTTCCAGGACCCTTTCCTGTTTGTGCATCGATTCCATAAGGGGCTCCTTTCGCGCGTTGCTACATCCATCTTTCCTATTCCTGACTTAAATGCTTTTCTTTCATATGATTGACTAACCAGTCATTGACTAAAATCAGATAGTTTTCACTAGCATTGGGGTCTGGATAGTCTCCTTCAACTATTGCCTCAATACAATTGCCACTTGCGCCTCTATTTGTATATACCGGGGAACCACTTTGTCCAGGCTCTATCGGGATTGTTGTTGTGACAATGTCCAAAAAGCGACTCAGTTGCGGTTTATCTGCGATAATCCTCCCTGATGCTTTATACATATCCCATTCATCCCACCGGGTATGTTTATTGATGTTTAAATCTTCTGGATAACCCTGCGTAAAGTAAACACGTCCAACCATATCGCTGGCACTATTAACAGCATTTAAACCCATATGACTGGATGTATTGGTGGGTGAATTTAACGTGAGAACTCCCCAATCATCATATTTGGCCCAATGATTCCAGAGGCTATGCCCAGTATACTTTACAAAATCTCCTCCCACGGCAAAGCCAGTCCCCAGCCGGTACTGGCTATACTTCCCGCCAGAAGCGCCTACATATACTGCCACATGCTTTGGATAGTGATTTCCATCTGCATTAGTATAGTTTATATCTATAATTGCTCCTTTCAAATTTCAATCATTTGGCCTAAACAGAATGTCAATTTCACAGTACCCCACCTGTTCCATGTATAAACGGTACGCCCCGGGCTCCTCAAACAGTCCGGCAGGAACCAGGAAGCTGAACAGGTGGGTATGCTCCGGCTCCAGACACGGGGAGTTGAGGAACCGCTCCAGATAGGGATGATACACGGTATACCACTCCCCGTTCTCCTGCTTGTCCACACGATACTCTGTGGGGGAAAAATGGAGTTCCCCGCTACCCGCGTTTGTGAGCTGAACCAGCACGGCATCAAAGACGGTTCCGTCCTCCTGGCTTGTGTATTCCTCAAAATTGATTCCCCGAAACTCCAGCTTTCCCCCTGGATTCACCGAATCCTCCGCCTCCACCTTCTCCCACAGGGGATACCGGTCCTCCGGCTTCCTTTCGCACGCGGCAAACATAAAGATCCCCGCCGGTAAAAGCAACAGAGACAGCACCTTTTTTACCATGGACTTCCCCGCCTTATCAAAACAATTAAATTTTCATTTTACCATCAGTTCAAAGATTCTCAAAACCGCCTCCTGAAGGATTCCATAAAAGCGCTCCTTTCAGGGCTTGGGATACCGGCGGGCGCGGCCGTCGGAGATCACGCCGTTCCAGTTCAGGCCAAAGGCGAAGTCATAGACGTTTCCGGCGGAGTCCCGGTAGGGCTCCATGTCCAGGGGCACGTCCTCGCAATGGCGCTCCACCGTGTCCATATTGGCGGGCATCTGCACGGGCAACAGGCCGCTAGGCTCAGCCCTGCCGCTGACCAGATCGAGAATGGCCTGGCTCTGCACGCCAAAGTCCACGAGGATGGCGTCGGCGCTGGGCTCAAATTCTGCCGGAACGGTGGGCTTGTGCATCCGCAGCACCACGATGACAGGCTTATCCCTCATGGCCCTCTTGGCATTTAATACCAGATCCAGGTCGGCCTCGTTGGCGGCGGTTCCGGTTTTGCCCTTGTAGCTCCGGTTGGTGAAATCCTCCCGGAAATCGCCTCCGGCGATGCTCTCCTTCCGGGCGGCATCCGCCCGATAGGGCCGGTATTGCAGGGAAATGGGCACATAGCCGTTGCCGCCCGCGTCCCGGTCGGCCTGGGAGTAGCCATCGGAAAGGGGGCTCTCGATGAATACCAGGGCGAAGTCCGCTTCTTCCGGCGTTTCGGCCCAGTCGTAGTATTTTTCCACCAGCTCTCTTGAGATGGGCTGGATGTCTTGGGCGGGCAGGTCGCTGCGGAAGAAGGCCTTCATGGGCCCAATATGCCGGGCGGGGATGAACACCTTTTTCCGGTCCCGCTGGGGCAGCGCGCCCTGGTTTTTCACCAAGACCAGGGACTTCAGTTGGGCCTGGTAGCCAGCCTGGCAGAAGGCCTCGCAGCCTGTGGTTTTTACGCTTTCAGCGGGGTCCAGGTAGGGGTTCTCGAAGAGCCCGCACCGGAAGATGTTCCGCAACAGGCGCACGGCGGACTCCTCCATCCGTTTGCGCATGGCGGCTTCCCCGTGGCGCCGGCAGCCGATCTCGTAGGCCTCTAGAATAGGGGCGATGGCGGAGTTCCCGCCGAACTGATCCACCCCGTTTTCAATAGCCAGCAGATGGCGCTCGGCCTCGGAGAGGTCCTCCACCCCATAGCAGCGGCTGGAGAAGGAATCGATCTCCGGGCTCGGGTCGGCGGTGATGCCCCAGTCGGTGCAGACCACGCCGTCGTAGCCGTATTTTTCCCGGAGCAGGTCGCGGATCAGGTACTCGCTATAGGAGTTGCCCACGTTCTTGCCGTTTTTCTGGTCCAGCCCCCAGCTGACGGTGTAATAGGGCATGATGGCGGAGGTCCTACCGGTAGGACCCTCCAGGCGGAACACGCCCTCCAGGAAGGGCTTCAGGTGGTCGGAGAGGTTGTTTCCCGGATACACGGCGAACTTGCCAAAGGGATAGTGGGCGTCCCGGCCCCCCTCACAGGGGCCGCCGCCGGGCCAGTGCTTGGCCATGGCGCAGAGGCTGTCTTTGCCCCAGCCGGTGGGAGAGTTTTCCGTGGTTTGCAGGCTGTCGCAATAGGCTCTGCTCATGTCGGCCACCATGTCCGGGTGGGCGCCGAAGGTGTCCTCAAAGCGCATCCAGCGGGGCTCTGTGGCCAGGTCTACCTGGGGGAACAGGGCGGTGGTGATACCCATGGCCCGGTACTCCTCGGAAACGGCTTTGCCGAACTCCCGGCACAGCTCTGGGGAGAAGGTAGCGGCCATGCCCAGCCCCTCCGGCCACTTGGACACGTCCCCGGCCCCGGACTTGTACTCCGCGCCCGCGCTGCTGGAGCCGTGCCGGGGATCGCTGGAGATATTCACGGGAATGCCCCAGGGCAGGCTTTCCGCGAAGCTCTGGAGCCGGTTGCTCCATTTGGCGGCGGTTTCTGCGTTTTCCAGGACCATGGCCAGGATATGGCGCACATGGTCCCGCTCTATGAAGTTTTTCTGCTGGTCGGTAAGCTCCCAATGGGCCGCGCCGCTCTCCTCCAGAGTTTTCCCGCCGTAGGTGCCCGGGAAGGGGCCGTGGGGCCCGGCGGGCACCATCTGGTGGGGGGAGTAGAGCATGAGCCCGGCGATTTCCTCTATGGAGAGCCGCCCGGCCAGATCCTTGGCCCGCTCTTCAATATCCAGCCGCCAGTCCTCATAGGGGAGCAGTTCTCCGGTTCCGGCCAGATCCTTGAAGAAGAGGCCGTCTTTCTCTAAAATTTTTGCTCCGGTCGTGGCGATATCCGGCCCGCCGGGGTTCTTATGTACGGTAACCCCAAATTTCTCTTGTGTTGCCATAAATACCTCCTGCTTTTTATTGGGAAAAAGCCTATATATAATTCTATTATATCGGGAAATTCCAGCAATGTCAACTAAAATTCTGGAAGGGAGCGCCCAAATCGCGTTTTGCGCCACCTTCCCAGATAAAGCCTTGTAAACGGAAAAATTTGGGAGTATAATAAGGACGTATGAAATTTGGAGCGGGAGGCGCTGGAAATGCGGATATGGGACCGGGAAAAGCTGCGTGACGGGGCAAAAGCCTCGGGGGAGTATGTTCTGGCGTTTTTAAAATGGGTGCTGGCGTCACTTTTGGTTGGAGGAATCGGGGGACTGCTGGGCACGCTGTTTCACAGCGGCATCGGATGGGCCACAGCATTCCGGCAGGAGCATGGTTACATCATCTGGTTCCTTCCGGCGGCGGGGCTGGTGACGCTGCTCCTGTACCGGCTGTGCAAGGTGAGTTTTGGGGCAGGGACCAACCTGATTATTCAGTCTGTTACCACCAACGAGCATATTCCGATTCTGCTGGCCCCGTTGATCGCGGCGGGCACGCTGCTCTCTCATTTGTTTGGCGCGTCGGTGGGCCGGGAGGGGGCGGCTTTGCAGCTGGGAGGCAGCGTCGGGCACAATTTTGGCGAGCTGCTCAGGTTTGACGAGGACGATGTACGGGTGCTTTCCATGTGCGGCATGGCGGCCTGCTTTTCCGCCATGTTTGGTACGCCCCTGGCGGCGGCAGTGTTTGTCCTGGAAGTAATCTGTGTGGGCAGGATCCATTATGGTGCGTTTCTGCCCTGCGTGTTGGCCTCATATATGGCGTCCGCTGTGAACAGCTGGATAGGAGGCGGTACGCTGCAATATGACCTGAAGGGAGGCATTCCCCAGGCCAGCCTGGAAACAGTTCTTCAGGTGGGGATTTTAGCCGCTTTATGCGCCGGGGTGGCCATCCTATTATGCATGGTGATTCACGGGGCGGGGCATTGGGCGGAAAAGCTCCTTAAGAATCCCTATCTCCGCATTGCCTGTGGGGGCGGCCTGATGGCGGTGCTGGTAAATATTTTTGGGCTCTGGGACTATGCCGGGGCCGGGGCCCACATGATTGATAGGGCGGTAAACGGCGAGGCGGATTCCTGGGCGTTTCTGGTAAAGCTGGCCCTGACGGCTCTCTGCGTGGGGGCGGGGTTTCGCGGCGGGGAGATTGTGCCCACGCTGTTCATCGGGGCCACCTTCGGATGCGCGATTGGGCCGCTGCTGGGACTGAGCCCGGGCTTTGCCGCGGGAGTGGGGATGGTGGCGGTGTTCTGCGGCGTGGTGAACTGCCCAATCGCTACGCTTTTTCTAGCGGCGGAGATGTTCTCCACCTCCAATCTGGGCCTTTTCGCCGTGGCAATCGCGGTTTCCTTTGTGCTTTCGGGATATTTTGGGCTCTATAGCAGTCAGGTGATCATTTTCTCAAAAATCAAACGCCGGGTAAGACAGAACCCGGAAAAGGAACAGGAGTGAGCCGGTATGTATAAGAATGTTGAGAAGTGGGCCGTAGTGAAGCTGAAGGATCAGGTGGACCATAGTAAACGCACTTGAAAATCGGTATTTACCGATTTTCAAGCTGGGCGGCTACGTCGCCTGGTTCAAAAGAGGTACTCTACCTCTTTTGAACTGCGTTAACTTATACCAGCCGGGACAGCTGGTAAGCATGACGCTGGTTTCCTTTGACAAAGGGGAGGAGATTTCTACCCACGCCGCCGGAGGCGACGCAATGGCGACCGTGTTAGAGGGCACCGGGCGGTTCACGGTTGGCGGGGAAGTATTTATCCTCACAGCCGGGGATGCGCTCATTATGCCGAAAGACATTCCCCATGCGGTATATGGGGAGGAGCGGTTTAAAATGCAGCTGACGGTGTCCTTCTAAACCAGCGGAGGCATCTATGTCTTTTCATTGGATTGCCCCTTCCCAAATCTCAGCAAGACCGGCGGCAAGGTGTGCCGTTACCGGAAACAGGTGGAAAAAATAAGGAAAAGGGCCTCCCCCAGATTTTTTGGGGAGGTCCTTTTGGCGTTAGCGATACTTTTTGAGAGTAATACTGTGTGGCCTCCGCCGCAAGGGGTGCGGCTTCGGCGCTTAGGGGCTCTGGGTCTCGGCTGGTCTCGTCTGCCGACTCGGTCGGCGACGGGAAATCGCCACTGGCGATTGTCGCCCCCTAAGAACCCCGCCACTTTTGAAAAAGTGGACAAAACTTTTACCCTGGTTAACTGGGTGAAATAAAGCTAGACAAAGTAAAAGTTTTTGATCCACACTTTTTTCAAAAAGTGTGGTCCAGTCCAGGGCAAGAGTTCGTAAGACGAAGTCTAACGAACTCTTGCCGCCGAAGGCCATCACATGCTCCAATAAAGTATTACTTTCTGAACCGGCCGCTGGTGTTGCAGTAGACAGCGGCGAAAATGCTCAGACCGACCACAACTGCCAGGTAGAACCAGGTGAGCCATTCCAGGGCCAGGAGAAAGAGGCCTGCCCCAAAGAGCAGAGTTGCCAGTCCGATGGCTAGCAACACTCTTCCGGTGAATCTGGCCAGGGCCGAGCCGTCCCATCGGGCCTTTTCCTCGGCGCTCATGGTGTTGTACCCGGCGATGAGCCAGGTTCCCTTGCCCAGGAGCAGGGGGATCGAAAGCCCTACAAGCCCAAGACTTATCGCAATAAACACGGCCAGGCCGATCATGGCAGGAGTTTCCATTCCAACAGCCTCCTTTCAAAAAGCCAATTGCGCAATATTTCAAGGGTACAGGTCCCTTTACTTTATAATGCTCTCTCCGGTCATCTCGGCGGGCTGGGGCAGGCCCAGCACCTTCAGCATGGTGGGGGCAATGTCCGCCAGGCGGCCGCCCTCCCGGAGCTCGCAGGGGTGGTTGATCACGCAGAAGGGCACCGGATTGGTAGTGTGGGCGGTGAAGGGCGTGCCGTCGTCGTCCACCATCTTGTCGGCGTTGCCGTGGTCCGCAGTGAGCAGAATACAGCCGCCCATCTCCTTGACCGCGGCCTCCACCCGGCCGATGCAGGTGTCCACGGCCTCCACGGCCTTTACCGCTGCCTCAAACACGCCGGTGTGGCCCACCATGTCGCAATTGGCATAGTTGAGGATCAGGGCGTCGTACTTGCCGGACTTCACGGCCTCCACCATCTTGTCCGTGACCTCGTAGGCGCTCATCTCCGGCTGCAGGTCGTAGGTGGCCACGGCGGGGGACTTCACCAGAATCCGGTCCTCGCCGGGGTACTGCTTCTCCACGCCGCCGTTGAAGAAGAAAGTCACATGGGCGTATTTCTCCGTCTCGGCGATGCGCAGCTGGGTCATGCCCTGGTTGGACAGGTACTCGCCGAAGGTGTTCGTGAGGCTCTCGGGCTTGTAGGCCACGTCCACGTTGGGCATGGTGGCGTCGTACTGGGTCATACACACGTAGTTCAGAGGGAAGAAGCCCTTCCGGCGCTCAAAGCCCCCGAATTCCGGATCCACCAGGGTGCGGGTGATCTCCCGGGCCCGGTCGGGGCGGAAATTGTAGAAGATGATGGAGTCGCCCGCCTGGATGGGCTCCGCGCCCTTACATACGGTAGGAACCACGAACTCGTCGGTGACCTCCTGGTCGTAGGAATTCTGCACCGCGCAGATGGGGCAGTCGGCCTCGACGCCCTCGCCGTAGACCATGGCGGCATAGGCCTTCTCCACCCGCTCCCAGCGGTTGTCCCGGTCCATGGCGTAGTAGCGGCCCATGACCGTGGCGGCCTTGCCCACGCCGATCTCCTCCATCTTCTCCACCAGCTCCTTCACGTAGTCCTTGCCGCTGGAGGGGGGCACGTCCCGGCCGTCCAGAAAGCAGTGGACAAAGACCTTGGTGAGCCCCAGGCTCTTGGCCATTTTCAGCAGGGCATAGAGATGGGTGTTGTGACTATGGACGCCGCCGTCAGACAGAAGGCCCATAAAGTGCAGGGCCTTGTTGTTGTCCCTGGCGGACTCCATGGCGTGGAGCAGGGCGGGGTTCTTCGCCATGTCCCCCTCTTCGGCGGACTTGGTGATGCGGGTGAGCTCCTGGTAGACGATGCGGCCCGCGCCGATGTTGGTGTGGCCCACTTCGGAATTGCCCATCTGGCCGTCAGGCAGGCCCACGTCCAGGCCGGAGGCTCCGATCTTGGTGACGGGGTTCTCCTTGAGGATGCGGTCCAAGTTGGGGGTGCTGGCGGCCACAATGGCATTGCCCTCGTCCGGGGCGATGCCGAAGCCGTCCAGAATCATTAAAACTAAAGGCTTTTTCAAGTATATACCTCCTTGCTTGTGCTGGCTTCCAGGGGAGTCCTGGGATTTGGGGCGTGTTCACATAAGCGTTCGTACACGCCTTTTTGGCAGATTTTCGCCATCTTCTGCGTTAAAAATTCTTGAAGTACGGCAAGTACGTCTGCGAATTTTTGCCTTGAATCTGCCAAAAATCTGCTCAAAAATCCGCATACTCAGCATATGGGAACACGCCCTAGGAAAGCGGGGGCTTTTGGGCGACGATCAAGTACCGGTGGATAGTTCCCTCCACACAGCCGTCCCGCTCCAGAAGCCTCTGGGCCTCTTCCAGCCGGGGCAGGCAGCGCTCCACGGAGAATCCGGGGAACTCCCAAGGGATCACCCGGGCGAACCACACCAGAGCCCCCACGTCGAAGAACCGGATGGGGCGGAAGGCCCCATCTCCCCGAAGAATGACGAAGCCGGCCCGCTGAAAGCGGCGGCGCTGCTCCTCCAGATGATTTTCGGGGAAGGGGGGCGGCTCGCCGGGCAGCAGCAGCTCCACCAGCTCCCGGTCGTTTTTGCTCCCCACCTGCTGGGTGAGGAACACACCGCCGGGCCTCAGAACCCGGAAGAGCTCCTCCGGCACAAAGTCGCCGTGGCGGTTTATGACCACGTCAAACCGGCCGTCCTCAAAGGGCAGGGGCTCCAGGCAGTCTGCCTCGCGGAAATCCACCCCCAGAGGGGAGAGGGTCTCCCGGCAGAGGGCGGCGTTGGGGGGATATCCCTCCGTGGCGCTGGTGAGCCCATAGGGGTGCCCCAGGCTCAGGAGGAATTCCCCGCCGCCGGTGTCCATGTCCAGCAGCCGGTGATCTGGGCGCAGATATTCCTCGATGAGGGCCCGGAAGTCCCAGGGCAGGTCCGTCTCCTCCGTGTAGCGCCCGTCCAGATGGGAAAAATCCCAGCCGTGGATCCGGGCGGCGCGCTCTTCGGCTTTCCAGATTTCTTCAAAAGACTTGTTCATATTATTCTGCTCCTTCATTCAGTATTATATAAGTTTTGTTATATTTTTGAGAGTAATACTGTGTGGCCTCCGTGCTTCGCACTGCGGCAAGGTCGTGGAGCTCTGCTCCACACCTCGCAAGGGGCCTAACGCCCCTTGACCGCGCAACATGTCAGGATTTATCCCACACAGCTAGCCAGGGTAAAGTTTTCGTCCACCTTTTTCAAAAGGTGGTGGGGGTGGAGGGGGCGAAGCCCCTCCCTGCCAGAGGCCATCATCACTCTCAAAAAATACTCAATTTCCGGTGCAGAATTTCCGGCGGAACGGGCGGGGGACTAGGCCCTCCGTGCTTTCAGCCCAGTGCAGGCGCCGGAAAAACTCCGCACCGGGCAGATATCTCGAATATGTGCCAAAAAGGCCACCTCGGCTTTCAGGGGGATTTAGCCCTTGGTCGCGGCCTCCACAATGGCGGCGAAGTCGGCGGGCTTCAGGGAGGCCCCGCCGATGAGGCCGCCGTCCACATCGGGCTGGGCCAGCAGCTCGGCGGCGTTCGCAGCATTCATGGAGCCGCCGTACTGGATGGTGATGCCGTCGCCGGCGGCGCAGTCGTAGATTTCCTTGATGGTCTGGCGGATGGCGGCGCAGACCTCGTTGGCCTGCTCGGCTGTGGCGGTCTTGCCGGTGCCAATGGCCCACACGGGCTCGTAGGCGATGATCACCCGCTTCAGCTCCTCGGCGGACACGCCGCCCAGGGCGATCTTGGTCTGCATGGCGCAGAGCTCATTGGTGATGCCCTGCTCCCGCTGCTCCAGAGTCTCGCCCACGCAGAGGATCACGGTGAGGCCAGCGTCCAGGGCGGCCCGCACCCGGTCATGGACGGTGACGTCCGTCTCGCCGAAGTACTGGCGGCGCTCACTGTGGCCGATGATAACGATCTTCACGCCCATGGCGCTGAGCATCTCGGCGGAAATCTCCCCGGTGAAGGCCCCGGACTTGGCCCAGTGGCAGTTCTCCGCGCCGATCTGGATGTTGGTGCCGGCGGCAGCCTCCTGGGCGGCGCTCAGGTCCACAAAGGGGGTGCAGGCCACCACGTCGCAGCCCGCGTCCTTCACCAGGGGGGCGATGGCGGCAATGAGCTCCTTGGCCTCCTGGGGGGTCTTATTCATCTTCCAGTTGCCGGCGATCACGGCCTTGCGCAGTTCTTTATTCATAGTGCTTTGTCCTCCATTTAAATTGGTTTAGTTAAGGGGCGTGTCCAAAGCGCACGTTTTTTGAAGTAATGGAAAGCCTTCGGGCCAAAGGACGGCCCGCTGGATCAGCCAAAGCCGTCCAGGGTAAAAGTTTTGTCCACTTTTTCAAAAGTGATAGGATGTGCCTCAGCAATGTCCCACAGTCTTGCCAGAGTCGGCGTCTCTGTGCCGACGAAGGCCCCCTACTACTTCAAAAAATGCGTGATTTAGCCACTCCCTAGTCAAGCATGTTGGTCTCTTCCAGGTCCTCGATCAGCTCTTTCAGAAGTTTGTCTTTCTCAGATGGATCCCGCTGGGCGCGGATCCGTTTCAGCTGGGTGATGATCAGCCGAAGAAACGCGCCGAAAACTTTGTCTCCCATAGCAATCCCTTCTTTCAAAAGAAAGGGCGGAGATACCCCCGCCCTCCCAGATAGCCAATTATTTCTCGTTGAGGCAGGCGATGCCGGGCAGCACCTTGCCCTCCAGGAATTCCAAAGAGGCGCCGCCGCCGGTGGAGATATGGGTCATCTTGTCCGCAAAGCCCAGCTTCTCCACAGCCGCCGCGGAATCGCCGCCGCCGATGATGGAGATGGCGCCGCTCTCGGCCACGGCGTTGGCCACGCCGATGGTGCCCTTGGCGAAATTATCCCACTCGGAGACGCCCATGGGGCCGTTCCAGACCACAGTGCCCGCGCCCTTCACGGCGTCGCTGAACAGCTCGATGGTCTTGGGGCCGATGTCCAGACCCATCCAGCCGTCGGGAATGGCGGTGGAATCCACCACCTGGCTCTCGGTGTCCGGGGCGAACTCCTTGCCCACTTTGGTGTCAACGGGCAGCAGGAACTTTACGCCGGCCTTCTCGGCCTTCTCCAGGGTGGCCTTGGCCAGGTCGATCTTATCCTCTTCGCACAGGGAGGTGCCGATGGTGTGCCCCTGGGCCCGGAAGAAGGTGTAAGCCATGCCGCCGCCGATGATCAGGGTGTCCACCTTGGAGAGCAGGTTGTCGATGACGCCGATCTTGTCGGAGACTTTCGCACCGCCCAGAATGGCCACAAAGGGGCGCTTGGGCTCGGTGAGAGCTCCGCCCATGACGGTGATTTCCTTCTGAATCAGGTAGCCGCACACGGCGGGCAGATAGTGGCTGACGCCCTCGGTGGAGGCATGGGCGCGGTGGGCGGTGCCGAAGGCGTCGTTTACATAGATGTCGGCCATGGAGGCCAGCTCCTTGGCGAACTCGGGGTCGTTCTTGGTCTCCTCGGAGTGGAAGCGGATGTTCTCGATGATCATCACGTCGCCGTCATTGAGGGCGGCGGCTTTCGCCTTGGCGTCGGGGCCGATCACGTCCTTGGCCATGACGACCTTCTTGCCCAGCAGCTTGCCCAGTTCGGCGGCCACAGGGGCCAGGGAGAATTTCTCCACGTCGCCCTTGGCGGCCTCCAGGAATTTAGCGGTGGCCTCGGCCTGCTCGGCCTCGGGCAGGGCCTCCACCTTTTTCTTCTCCTTCTTGTCCAGCTTTACGGTATCGTTGAAGATATTGTGGGGACGGCCCATGTGGGAGCAGAGAATGACCTTCGCGCCGTGGTCGCTGAGGTACTTCACAGTAGGCAGCGCGCCGACGATCCGCTTGGTGTCGGTGATGGCGCCGTCCTTCATGGGGACGTTAAAGTCGCAGCGGACCAGAACCCGCTTTCCGGAAACGTCAATGTCTTCAACGGTCTTTTTGTTGAGATAATTCATTTTGGGAGCACTCCTTCATCATAGAAATCCAGTGGCAAAAACACGCGCACTACTACCAAATATTGTATAACAAACTGCGGCTCTTTTCAAGCAAAACTTTGCGGAAAAGAGCCGCTTTCTTAAAATTTTTACCAGGAAAAGATCTCCTGGGGATCCTGGAAGAGCCGGTCCAGCCGGGAGACAAAGGGCACAAGGTCGCTGAAGTCCAGCACCCTGTGATCGAAAACCAGGCACATAGGCAGAATTTTTCGTATGCCCAGAACCTTTTCGCCCGCGTCATTCACATATACGCCGGGGCGTTCCTGTATAGCGGAAATGCCCGCGGCAAAGACCTGGGGCGGAAGGATTTCCAGCAGGGCGAACTGCCCGGGGCTTTTGCAGATGGAGCCGATATTGGAGACAGTGACTGTGCCGCCCTCAATATCCGCGGGGGAGAGGCCCTCTCCTGGGTCGAAGGGAAACTCCGGCCTGGCTGTGGCCATAAAGAGCTTGGTAAAATCGGTTTTCTCCACCTTTTCCCGAATGGCTTCCACCTGCCCGGCAATTCCTGCTAAGTCCTGTCTTCCGCCGTCCCGGATGGTCAGGGTCATCATGCCGCCCTGGGGCAGTAGCCAGGGTACGCCCAGGTTGATCTGAGAATTTTCCGCGATTTCACCGTTGTGCTGCTCTGGATCATAGGTAAAGCGGGAATTGAGAATGGGGGCCTCCTTCAGCGCCAAGGCCACGGCTTTCAGAAGGACGGTGTTTATGCTCAGCCGGATCCCCCTATGGGAAAAGTCCTCCTTCAGTTTCTGAAATTCCGTGAGAAAATCCGTGGCGTCTGGCTCATATTGGTAGGCCACATGGGGCACCTCCTGCCAGGCGGCGTAAGTTTTGTAGGCCACCAGCCGTCTTTGCAGACTTAAAGGATGGGTGTTCAAATTTTCTGCCATAATGATTCCTCCAAAAAAGATTCCATACAATGGCTTTCCCGTAGCAGCGCGGCGAGCGCCACCCTCAAAACCGATAAGCCTATGATAACAAGTTTCCCCATCTGGCGGAAGAAGAAATATGCGGACAGGCTGTTTCCTACGGCTGAAAACAGCTTGTCAGTCCACCTGGATTCCCAGGCTATAAAGAAGATTCGCGGCTTCCGGTAGGGAAAATTTCGCCCCCTTTACCGTGCAGCTGGGCACGTCCACCTTGTATCCTACCGCCTCTCGGAAATTCGCGCCGGTCAGGTCGCAGCGGAAGAACTCCGTCTCGTGGAGGCCGCAGTTCTGGAAATTGCTTTCCATCAGATTGCACTCCGCGAACATGCAGCCTTGAAGGGCGGTCCCGGAAAAGGAGAAGCGCCGCAGGTCTATCCCAGTGAAAAAATTGTATTTTAGACGGCAGGCCTCCATCCGCTCCAGGGGGTCCCCAAAGCCTCCCGTGGGCAACAGAAGGCCCCAGTTGACCCCGGTAAGGGAGCAGTTTTCCAGGGTGAGGAATTTTACTTGGCTGTATTCGCATTTGGGGTCCGTGATCCGGCAGTTCAGAAACCGGCATTCCGTGAGCACGCAGCGGAGGAATGCGCAGCTCTCGAACACGCAGTCCTGAAAGGCGCAGTCCACCAGGGTGAGGCCCTGGAAGCGCTCTTCTATAAAGCTCAAGCCCCGGAACTTCTCGCCCTCGAAATAGCTTGCAGGCATGGCGCGGCCTCCTTACAAAAACTCAGAATGGGGATGGGCGGCTTTCGCTGCGGCCCAGTCGTAGCTTCGCAGCTCGCCCCGGCATTCCAGCTCTGGATAATCCCACTGGCGGAGCACCTCGAACACGCCAATGGCCACAGAGTTGGAGAGGTTCAGGCTTCTGGCCCCGTCCAGCATGGGGATGCGCACGCAGCGGTCCGGATTTTCGAAGAGCAGGCGCTCCGGCAGCCCGGCGGATTCCTTTCCGAAGAATAGATAGGCGTTGTCCGGATAGGAAAGATCTGAGTGTCGGCACTGGGCTTTGGTGGAGAAAAAGAAAAAATTCCCAGTGTTTTTTTCGAAAAACTCGGACAGGCTATCATATTGATGGAGCGACAAAAAACGCCAGTAATCCAGGCCCGCATGGCGCAGGCGGCTGTCTGTGGGGGTAAAGCCCATGGGGCCCACCAGGTGCAGAGAAGCGCCGGTCACCGCGCAGGTGCGGGCGATGTTGCCGGTGTTCTGGGGAATTTCCGGCTCCACCAGAACAATGTGCAGGCTTGCCATAACGAGGCTCCTTTCTGCCGGGCGTTCTTGTAAATTTAAACCTTTTGCATTCTTTGATTATAAACAGGGGAAGAGGCGGGAAAAATGAGTTTGACAACCGTGTTGAGGCTGTTGCATTTTCTAATTATTTTAAGGAGGATTGACGGGATGTACAAACAGAGCATGAACGTTGCCAAGGGCGTGGGACTGGGGCTGCTCACCGGCGGGCTGGTGGCCGCCATCGGGACCAAGGCCATGTCCGGTTCCCACAAGAAGGCCGCCCATATGAAGAAGAACGCCAGCCGGGCCATCCACACCGTGGGGAATATCATCGGCGATATGGAAAAAATGCTCAAGTGAGCGGGAGACTGGGTTAAACAAAAGGCGGCGGGAGAGCCGGGCATTTTCCTTTTTGGAGAATGCCCGGCTTTTTGCCAGGGCGTGTTCGTGGGAGTGTTTGCAGGCCTCCGGCGGGGAGGGGGCTTTGCCCCCTCCACCCCCACCACCTTTTGAAAAAGGTGGACGAAAACTTTACCCTGGTTAGTTGGAAGCGCCCTAACGAACCACATTGCGCGGTCAAGGGGCGTTAGGCCCCTTGTGGGGTTTGGGGCAAAGCCCCAAGGTCTTGCCGTAGGGCGCGGCAGACTTGGCTTTGCCAAGTCTTGTGCGCCCGAAGACCTTCTATTGCTTCAAAAAAACCTACGGATTCTGCAACTTCTGGTAGAGCACGCCGTTATAGTAGTTCCCGTCCCGGAATTCCCCGTCGAACACCACGCCGCCGGTCTGGTCAAACTCCGTGCCGTGGCCGTGGCGCTTGCCGTCCTTCCAGCCGCCGTAATAGAGCAGCCGCCCGTCCCGGTCAAAGGCGGAGCCCAGGCCTGTGGCTTCGCCCCCGGACCACTGTCCCACAAAGACCGTGCCGTCTTTGCCGTTGATCACCACCCCGGCCCCCTCTTTTTTGCCGTTTTCCATGCGGCCGCTGTAGCGCAGGTTCCCCTCGCTGTCAAAGAGGGTGACCAGTCCCTGGGGTTGGCCCTCTTGCCAGTTGGCCACATGCAGGGCGTGATCGCTGTCCCGGAAGGAGACCCCCAGGCCGTCCCGGCGGTCCTCCTTCCAGGAGCCCGCGTAGCACAGATTGCCATCTTTATAGTAATAGGAGCCGAAGCCGTGGCGCTTGCCGTCCAGATACTCTCCCTCATAAGAGGTGGCCCCGCCGGGCTGCTGGGCCCGACCCCGGCCGGAGGCCTTTCCCCCTCGGATACCCCCTGTGTAGCCGGGGAGCTCCAGTTCTCCGGAGGCTTTCGCGGCGGCCTCGGCGAGAATGGCCTCTAAGCCCTCTCCCGGCTGGGATTCCGGGCCGGGCTCAGGGGCGGATTCCGCCTCCATAGGCAAAGAATCGGGTTCTTTGGATGTTTTCTGTGGGGGCTGGGCGCTCCCCTTGGCCTCCTGGGCCGGCGGGAGAGCGTCCCCCTTTTCCGGCTGAATCTCCGTGGCCGGGGTGGAGGCTTCCTCCTCCTTGCCGGGCTCTTCCAGGCCGGAATCCTGGAGCAGCGCCCGGACGGCCTCCCCTGCCTCAGAAAGGGCGGCCTGCATCTGGGGGGGCAGCACGTCCTCCTCTCCCGGGGAGAAATCCTCCACAGGCTCGGAGAGCCCGTCGGAATCCCCGGCCTCTATCAGCGGGGTGGACTCCTCCTGGGCAGGGGGCTGGATCTTCGCGTACTCCTCCAGGCTGGGGAAGGTGATGGCAGGCTCTCCGCCGTCCACCAGTTCCCCCTCCTTCACCTCCCAGGCGGGCATTAGGACCATTGTTCCGGTGCTGACCTCCTCCATGGCCTCCAGACGGGCCTGGGACTCCTTCTGGGAACAGAATCCCAGCTCGCCCGAAGAGGTGAGCAGCAGCAGCTGCGGCGTTCCCAGGCGGGCGTCCACAAGGCTTTGCTCCGCGCTGCCAAAGCGATAGGGGGTGGGGTAGAGCGAAAGGGCGCGGTAGGCCTTTTTTTCAGGATCCCAGTCCCAGCGCTGAATAGCGCCCTCCTGGCTGTCGGGGCGAAAAATCACCCGGGCGGTGGAGGCGTCCCAGGGCTCATAATATTCGCTTCTCTGCCAGACGTGGCCTCTGTCAAAATAGATCCGGCTGACAATCGCGCCCCGGAAATCCCGGACAACCACCACCCAGCCGTCCCGCTGGCTGAAAGCCTCTTCCAGCACGGGACGGCCGAATCCTTTTACCCGCTTTTTCCAGTATATGCCTCCGACAGAGAGCTTTCCCCGCACCTGGCCGTCGAAGCCGCAAAGAGCGCGCTCCTTATAGACCCGGACGGGCTTGCGGCCCTTTTGGAAATACTCCCGACGGGCTACGGCCAGGTCGCCGTGGAGGGAATCCATGCTGTCCCGCAGAGGGAAGCATACCCAGTATATCTCATATTGCTTGTCCATATTCTTGCTCCTTGAACAGGAAATTTACCCTTACATGATATCCATAAATAGTACAAACCCAAAGGGAGTTTTCTCCGGATTTTGCGAAGCAAAACAAGCGCTTCACGCGATGGGAGAAAACTCATGAGACACAACGAAGCCGGGCTTTCTCCTTGCGCACCCTTGGCGTTGTGTCC
>NZ_RAZF01000041.1 GCF_003612555.1 Acutalibacter sp. 1XD8-33 | reverse complement strand
CTCCCTGCCGACCTCTTCTTCCAGCCAACAGGGATTCCACCTCAATACTTCCTCATAGGTCACTGTTTTCATAGGGATTCCTCCAATTTTCTGCCATTCCCGCCAGCTCCTCCGGCGTAGCTGTGTCGATGCCCACCGCGCGGCAGTCCTGGGCCACATGGTCAATGAGCTGGCTCATCTGCTTAGTGTCGTAGACGCTGGACCCGTAGTAGGCGATCACGTCCACATATCCCGGCGCTTCGCTGGGGGCCGTGTCCGTCAGCCATCCCAGCCCCCGGCTCTCCCAGATCTCCCGAAAGGCAAGCGACGCCCTTTCCTCCAAGGTAACCGCCACCGAATTCCTGCCAATGTCCTGAACGCAGCTTCGGTAAATCATCTCCCGGGGCTGGCCGGTAGCCTCTGCCAGCTTGCCGCAGAGGGCCCAGAAATAGGCGTTGGCGCTAAGGCTCCGCCGCCTCCGGTACTTTTTCAGGGCTACCTCCAGTTCATGATCCTTGAGCCGGTCGTACTCCTCCCGAAAATCCCCCCGGAGCTCCAAAGTAAGCCTCTGCCTCCCGTCCAGGGTCAGGCTCAACTCAGCAATCCGGGCGCGCATTCTGCCGCTCCTCCCTCTGGCATTTCAGGCAGAGCGTCCGCCCATATTTCCGCTGGGAATACTGGGCCATCTGCTGGACCGTCACCACCTGTCCGTCGGGCTTTTTGGCGTCTCTTAGCTGTTTGCCGCATTTGGCGCAGGCGGGGGCCTCGGGGGCTTCGCGGGCCTGCTGGGGGGCGTTCTCTTGGCGTTTTCCGTACTTGGTGGGTTCGTTGCCCCAGTAAATATCCGCCCCTGTTCCCAGGGCCTTTGCGGCCACGGAAATGGCATCGGTCAGGGCCATTTTGTAGCATTCGTCGCTCTGATAGAGGCCTTTCTTTCCCTTGGCCACAAAGGCGCTGCCCCCTGTGCCGGGGACGCCCTCGCTCCACTGGCCGTCGTGCCGGTAATAGAGCAGGATATTGCAAAAGGCACTGATCTCTCCCCCGGGGCCGGATTCCGTCCACTGGCGGGTGATCTCGTACTTCCAGCCAATGCCGCAGGGGCCGAACTGCTCCGTCAGGGCCTGGATCCGCCACATAGGGGTGATGTTGGTCTTTCCTATCAGCCTGCCCGCCTCAATGGGTTCCAGCGCCTCTTTGGGCGGCGTGCGCAGCTTGTTGTATAGCTCCAGATTTTCCATGGCTCCTCCTATTTGACGCTGAATGTCTCGCCGCTTTCCAGGGACACGCCGGGAATCGCGGTCCCGGCCTTTACCGCCTCCTTAATGGCGGTCTTGTCCGGTTGAGGAGGGATTTGCCGGAGATACTCCGGGTGAGCCGCGGCCCACCGGAGAAAGCCCTGCTCGTCCTCGAACCGCACCGAAGCGGGGGTTTTCTTGATTTGTAGCAGGTTCCGGGGGGTCTCGATCTTCCGAACCCCGGCCAGGGCCATCTGCCGGTAAAGGAATTCCTTGAGCCTGTCCGCCTTGGCAGACCGGGCCTTTGCCCGCTGGGCCAGCGCGTCCGATTCCGCCCGCATGGCCTTTGCCTGGGCCTCCAATTCCTTCACGAGGCAGGCGATATTGTCCGCCTTTTCCTGAAATTCCCCGGCGATTCCGTCCAGGGTGTCCAGCACCGCCTGGGCGTCGATTTCCGGGTCGCCGCACATCTCCCGCACCTGCCGGTACTGCTGAGAAAGCTCAAACATCTCAAACAGATTCATGCCTCTCCCTCCGTTCGATGGGAATTTTCCTGCAGCAGTTCCAGCAGCAGATCTCATAAGTCACCGTTTTCAACATGCGCACTCCTTTCTCACAATCCCGGACATCCTTCTGCCCTTGGCCCGGAAGCTCTCCCCCTGGCAGTGGATGGGCCCGCAGATCTCCAACAGTCGGTCATACCCCCGCCGCATATCCAGGTTGGGGGGATTCCGCAGGTTCTCAATCCCCAGATTGGTGGTGACGATCAAGGGCTTCCGGGACCGGTATCTCTCGTCCACCAGGGAGAACACCGTCTCCCGCCCGGATTCTGTGTCCCGCTGGGCCCCCAGGTCGTCCAGCACCAGCAGGTCGTATTCCCCGACCTGGCTGAGAAACCGGGCCCGGTCGTTCCACTCCATGTTGCTGACCGCCACGAAAGAGGTCATGTAGCACCGGTACCCCTGATCCAGCAAGGCGTTGCAGACGCAGGCGGCGGCGAAGGACTTCCCCACGCCCACGTCTCCCATGAGCAGCAGACCGATGTTGTTTTCCAGGGCCATCTTCCAGTTTTTCACGTAGTTCCAGGCCTTTTCCAGGGTCGGGGTGGACTGGGCCCCCTCAAAGCTGGCGTTCCGCAGCATACTGCTCTGGATTGCCGACTTCTTCCGCCTGGCTTTCAGCATCTCCATCCGCAGGGCCTCCTGCTCCTTGCGTTCCTCCTCCCGCCTCTGCTGGGCGCAGCGGCACATGCAGCCAACTACCCTCTCCCGGGTGCCATAGGTTACCCGGCACTGCTTGGGGGTATGGCACTTTCCGCAGATCAGCAGCCCTTGTGGGCTTATGTAGTCCCCCTCCACGGGGCCGTACTTCTCCGCGCCCTTCGCCGCCGCGTCCAGAATCTCTTCAAAACCATTCACAAAAATTCCTCCTTTTCCAACGGAGGAGATCCGCTGTGCCAGCGGGCCTCACTCCCTTTTGAGGGCTTATCCATTCCCCAGCAGCTCCCGCAGCATCTGAACTTGTTTGCGCCGGGCATCGTTCCATGCGGCATACCAAGCGGCACGCCTAGCGGAATCCCTAGCGGCACACTCAGCGGCATACTCAGCGGTACGCCTAGCGGCACCCCACGCGGCCCTCTCAGCGGCACACCTAGCGGAATCCCTGGCGGCACACTCAGCGGCATACTCAGCGGCATCCCTCGTGGCGTCCCTCGCGGCCTCCCGGGCTTCTTCCAACTGCCTATCGGTAATTTCTCCCCGCATCCATTTCCGCTTGGCCTCAACGGCCGCTACACTCCGGGGATCGGGGTTTCCCACCAAGGCCAGCGCCTCTTCCGCACACCAGCAGGCAAACTCATGGAGAATCATCTCGTCCACCAGCTCCGTCCTCAACACCGCCCATACCTTGTTCACGGAACTAACTTCCTCTTCCGGCAGATCCAGTACATCCAGCGCGGACCAGCGTTCCTTCCGCTTGCCAATGCGCTCTAGCTTCTCCCTGCCGCCCTCTTCTTCCAGCCAACAGGGGTTCAAACTCAATACATCCTCATAGGTCACTGTTTTCATAGGGATTCCTCCAATTTTCTGCCATTCCCGCCAGATCCTCCGGCGGAAAAGGCTCTTTTTCATAGCGGGGCGGGATGCTCCGATTCGCAATTTGCTATTGACAATCGCCCGCCTTTCAGCTTTTATAAAAATAAAATAATTTTTGTTTGTCGCTTTCCCGCCTTTGGCGGGGACGGCTTTTTTATGCCGGGGGCTGGATTTCAATAGGATCCCGCTTTCCGCCGGGCCAGACAGCTACGCGCTCCTCTCGCTGTTCACGATCTCCAGCGCCAGCTCGATTTCCATCTCGTCCGGAAATTCCTTCCCACGCCGTTTTGGCTCTGGGTAAACTCTACACCGGCTGCGGTGTTTTCGCTCCTCCTGCCACTGGATGTATAGGTCAACCGCTCCTCCTATGCCCGCAAGCACAAGAAGCAGCGCCATCATCCCTATAAGTCCCAATATTATGCTTTCGCTCATCCTGCTCTCTCCTTCCTTTGGTTGTGCTTTTCCCCATCGGCGGATGGACCATCACAAGGCGGTTTGGCTGACGTATGGCCGTGTACTGGGGTCATAATCAGCTCCAACCCCCTGCGGCCCAAAATGTCGTTGAGGACTTCCGCTACATATTCAGGGTCAAACATTGTTGTCATAATCCACGCCTCCTCTTTACAAAATTTATATTACGTGCCCGGATTGTCCTATCTCTGGTCTTTTCTATCCTCCGTTCCCTTCGTCTCCAGGGATGGGGGCGCTTTTTATGCTTCCGGGCTTTCCAAAACAATATCCTGGTCGCTGATTCCGTACAGCTGGCACAGTTGGCGGAGCTTGATGGGGCTGGGCTTATGTATACCGGCTTCCCAGCGACTTAGGGTGCCCTTGGAATAGCCCATCTGCCTTTCTGCGCGGCTTTGGGTAAAGCCAGCGCTAAGCCGTGCGGTGCGCAAGGAAACCGGCTGCGGGAAGCGCCTGATCTTCTGGGTTTCCTTGTTTTTCGCCTGCTCCCCATCTTTGGGGGGCGCGTCCTCTTTAGGAGTAAGCACCAGCTGTAGTCCGTGGCGGCTCAAAATGTCATTTAAAACCTCCGTTGCATAAATAGGATCAAACATCATGATAGCCCCTCCTTTGCTTCATTCTATGCGGCAGTGATTGTCCAGTTTTCCGGTTGCGGGCTGCGGGAAGATGTGGCATACTATACCTTATGCAGACCTGTTAGGTGCTTTAATAGGCCTTGCTAGTCCACTGGTGTTGCCCTAACAGCATCAGTGGGCATTTTTTCTTTCATCAAAGCTAAAACGCCTTGTACAAACTGCCGCATTTCCATCTCCTTGTTTGCTGGAATGTTATCTCGGTTCCGGGCCACGCTTTCCGGCGTAGCGGGCTCGTAAAACACTTCGCCTGTGGGCTCCCCGATATCTCTTCCCCGTTTATCCAGCATAAAAATCACCTCATAAATTCATATTCCGGGTTCAGATTGTCCTATCCCTGGTCTTTTCTATCCTCCATTACCTTCGTTTCCAGGGATAGGGGCGCTTTTTGTTTTACCGGATATTTTAAAAACTCCTTGCATGGCTGGCGCAAGGCCCCACGCCGGCACTGGTAGAACAGGCAGTAGCCTGTGGCCGTAGGCACCCATCCCGCCACGTTTCCACGGTTTTGCCGGTAATACTGTTCGTAATACTGGCAGTTCACGCAGGCCCGTGCGCTGGCCTCTATGCTGACCGTCACGGTTTTCCGGCTTCCCGCCAAGGATTCCGCTAACGCTTCCCTCATGATTTTCCTCCTTGCCTTTTTGTTCGTGAAGTGGTATGCTTTACCTGAAAATCTTCTTGAAGTCTTCATAAGACTTCATGCCCAGAATGTCAGCGATTCGGATTGCGGTATCTAAACTTGGCCGTTGCGTACCGTATTCTATGCCGCCCTCATCATCTCGATCATAGCCCTTACCCAATAGCCGCCAGCTATAGATCAGCTTCCTCAAGAGCCTCACAAGCATCACACTGTTCAGGGCCAACGAAAAAGCGGACAACACTAACGCTATTATTGCCAGCACCGATTCACCCCCTCTTCCTCGTCTGCTGAGAAGCGCAGGCCACATCAAGCCCGAGCAGATAATCCGTGCTGCAGCTGAACAGCGCGGCCATTTTCAGCAGCTTGTCTGACGGGATAGGCCTTTCCCCGCGGACATAAGACAAATATGTCTTTGAAGAAATACCAAGGGCCTTTGAAAGATCCTCTTTCGTCAGCTGGTATCTGCCCCGCTCCGCTTCGATGTTTGAAAACACATATTCGCCTCCTTCAACTTCTAGATTCTCGATTTCGTTTTTATTATAATCTAGAATCTAGAATTTGTCAAGGGCATTTGCAAAGATTTTTCTATTTTCTAGATTTTTTTGATTGACAAATGGAACAATATGCGGTATTATAGTTAACAAGAAGGAAATCCGATGTTAAGATAGGGGGCTATATGCGTTTCCGTATTAAAGAGGCCCGCGAGGCGGCGGGGTATTCTCAAAAAGAGTTGGCTGAAATCCTTGGCGTAGCTCCAAACACCTTTCATGGCTATGAGAGCGGAAAGCACGATCCAAAATCGTTTTTGCTCACCGAGATCGCGGAAGTGTGCGGCGTGTCTACAGATTTTTTGCTTGGATTGACGGATTTCCCCAAAAGCCATACTGCTCTTCGAGAAACGCAGACCCCATATTCCTCCCAAGAGCAGGACATGATCGAAAAATACCGGATCCTGGACATCCACGGAAAGCGGGTGGTGGACAGCGTTCTGGAGGCTGAATACGACCGGATGACCCATGTGGCTGGCCAGGAAAGCCGGGGCGCTACCACATATATCCCCTGCTACGATCTGGCGGTCAGCGCCGGAATCGGCGAACCCTGGAGCGGCGACAGCGGCTACAAGACCCGGCTGGAGATCCCCACAGAGCAGGTGCCGGACAGCGCACACTACTGCGCCCGGGTGAACGGGGACAGTATGGAGCCCGCCTATTCGGACGGGGATATTGTCTATGTTCAGCGCATGGACGAGATGGTCCGCATGGGGGAAATCGGTATTTTCTTTTTGAACGGCGACGGCTATATCAAGCGCCTGGGCCGCGGGGTTCTGGAATCCCTGAACCCGCAGTATGAGCCCATTCCCATCCACGAGTACGATGATCTGCGCTGTCAGGGCCGGGTGCTGGGGAAGGTATAAGTTTTATGTGAAGAAATGGGGAATGAAAAATGGTTTGTCCACGCTGCAAGTCTCAGCTTCCTGCCGGGGCTACCAGCTGCCCGAAATGCGGGGCGCGGTTCTCCCAGGGAAAGCGGTGCCCTTATTGCCAGTCGGTAATTCCCGCCTCCGCCACAGCCTGTCCCAAGTGCGGAAGGCCCCAGCCCCAACGGGCGGCGGGCGCGGCCTCTCAACCCGCCGCTTCCCAGGCGAGCCAGAAGGGCGGCTTCCGCTGGTGGTACATCCTGATCGGCGTGGGGGTTTTCATTCTGGGACTTGCGATAGGGTATGCGGCTGGAAGCGGGACGGACAAGGATTCTCCCGAAAAGAAGAATGAAAGTTCCTCCTCTTCTTTGGCTTCGGATTCTGCGGCTTCTACGGAAGAGGTCAGCCTGGACGGCCAATGGAAACAAATCAACTCAAGTTCAGAAACCAGCTATCAGGCTGCCATCGTTTCCGGAAGCACTCTGGAAATCTATTGGATCAACGAAGAAGATAGCTCTCGGTCTCTTTATTGGGCTGGAACCGTAACTCTTCCGGAGAATGGAGAAACAGAGTTCACCTGGGAATCAAAAAACGACAAAGAAAAGACAAAAGCTGCTATTCTGGCCTCTCCCGATGACACAAAAACCTTTGCTTATAAAGATGGAATCATCAGCTATGAGGTCTCCGCAATGGGCACTACTGCCACTGTGCACCTGGAGAAAGCCGAAGGAACCGCAAATCTCCCTTCGGCCATAACAGAGCCTCAAATAACTCCAGAACCTCAAGCACAGAGCGACACTTCTATCCAATCTGCCGCATCACTTCTGGAGATTGCAGTAAAACAAGGCTTCCAAGACAATTACACGATCGACACCCAGGACGAAATGATCGTTATTTCTGTTTGGATGGATGGCGTGGCGCTAAACCTTTCCGCAATTCAAGAAGCGGGCGGGGATACCAATCACCCAAACTGGGTAGAAGTAAAGACAGCTCTGTCCAGTATGTACAGTTCTTTCACGAATCTTTTGGAGACCGGCGGATATCCTGCATATCCCGTCGTTATCAACGCAATCAACGATCTCAATCACGAGAACACCTTACTTACCATTGCAAACGGAGAGATCGTCTATGACGTTTTGGCCGTCAATTAGCAAAGAAGCCCGCCCCGTTTCTTCCGTGGGCGGGACAATTTGTATGAGGAGGAATTTTCATGAAGCGCGTATTCCTTTACGTGCGCGTCTCCACCGAGGAACAGGCTGTGCATGGCCTTTCTATTGAGGCGCAGACTGCCGCGCTGGAGAACTGGGCCCAGGCCAATCAGTGCAAGGTTGTAGGGATCTATACCGATGCCGGCATTTCCGCCCGCAAGCCTGCTTCCAAGCGCCCGGCGCTCCAAAGGCTTTTGGCCGGTGTTCGGGCAAGGGAGGGTGACCTGATTCTCTTTACCAAACTAGACCGCTGGTTTCGCAATATCTCTGAGTATTACAAGGTTCAAGAGGTGTTGGAGCGCTATCATGTCAGCTGGAAAACCATCCAGGAAGACTACGACACCACTACCGCCTCTGGCCGTCTGAAGGTGAACATCATGCTCAGTGTGGCCCAGGACGAAGCCGACCGTACCGGCGAGCGCATTCAGTTTATCTTTCAAGACAAGGTGCAGCGGGGAGAGGTCATCAGCGGAAAGGTGCCCCTGGGGTACAAAATCGAGAATAAGAAAATGGTCATCGACCCCGCTACCGCCCCCATTGCGAGGGATATTTTTCAGCAGTATCTGGCCCTGCGCTCCGTGCGGGGGGTGCGGGAATATCTCATTAAGACCTATCATCTCACCTACGCCCCTACCAGCCTCCGGCTCCTGCTTACCAACCCCCGCTATATAGGCCACGCCCACGGTCAGGAAAACTTCTGCCCGGCGCTGATCCCCAAGGAGCAGTTTGAAAAATGCCGGGATTCCATTTCCTTCCGGGGCCAGCGGAACATTGTACATTCTCCCAACATCTACCTATTTACCGGGCTTCTGCGCTGCGCGGAATGCGGCAACCGGCTTTCGGCCCATGTGGTGAGCGGGCAATATATTTATTACCGCTGCACAAAATACGAAAAGTATCATCAATGTACCCACAAAAAAAGGACCAGCGAATTAGCGCTGGAAAAATGGCTGATAGAAAACCTGGTGGCCTGCTATGAGCGGTATAATCTATCCTTAATTGAGCAGGCCCAAAGGCCGGCCCCCAAGGTGGACACAGAAAACCTCCGGCGCAAAATGAAAAAGCTGCAGGATCTGTATCTCAACGACCTGATCGAGCGGGAAGACTACGAAAAGGAATACAGTCTTTTGCGGGACCAGCTGCGAGAGGCCAGCACCCCCGCCCCCAAGCTGCCGTCCCCTGTGGACATTGAAGAGATAAAAAATATGCTGGCAGCTTACCGCCAGCTGAACCGCAAAGAACAAAAGGAGTTCTGGGGCAGGCTTGTGGGCGAAATCACCATCACAAACGATGAGCACTTTTTTGTATTCCCATTTAGCCATAAGTAAAGTAACCTACTGGCCATAGTGGAGGAAACGGCCCTTGCTGTGCTGTTTGGGATTTTGTATCACGGACAAATCATGCTCCAGACATACCCGGTCAGACAGCCGCCGGAGGGCAAAGCTGGAGCCGAGGAAATTATGGAATTTCCGGGAGCAGTCAAAGGCCGTGGAATTGAAATAGATGTGGTTGTGAATGTGGCCCTTGTCGGTATGGGTGCAGACGAAAAACTGGTACTTGCCTTTCGTCCAGCGCATCGCCGTTTCAAAGCCCAGCTTGTTTGCCTCCTCCGCCGTCACCTCGCCGGGCGGGAACGCCTGCCGTATCTGGAAAAACAGCGCCCCGCGCTCCACGGGCCGGGCGGTGGCCGCCTGGTATTCGCTTTTCACCAGCAGAAACTCGGCGGCGGCTGTGGCCGGGTCGCAAAGGTGGGAGGACACGGCCCCCAGCTTTTGGGGTTTGAGCCCGTAGGCAAACCGCTCCTCCATCGTCTGGACGGCGCCCAGTCCCGCTGCCTGCTTGTAGGGCCGGATGTAGGTCGTGGCCGTGGTAGCACCTCCTCTCGTTGGGACTTTGGGACAAAATGTCCCGAAGTACAGGAAAACGTCTGGTATTAAAATGGGGCTCATGCTATAATTGTATTTCTAAAAACATAAGAGGAATGAGGTGTTCATTTTGGCAAATCCCCGCGATGATTTTTCATCAAAAACAAAAGATATACTGGCAAAAAGAGTGGGCTTTAGATGTAGTAACCCAAATTGCCGTAAATTGACTTGCGGTGCTAACGAAAGCCCAGAAAAAGTTACAAACATAGGAGTTGCTGCGCATATTGCCGCTGCCGCTAAAGGTGGCCCTCGATACGACGAGTGCATGAGTCCAGATGAGCGAAAATCTCTTTCTAATGGAATTTGGTTGTGTCAATCATGTTCAAAGCTAATTGATGTAGATGAAACACGATACCCCGCAGAAGTTTTGATGAAATGGAAAGCCATTGCTGAGGATTTAGCAATTTTAGATGTGGAAACAAACTCTCCAGCGGGGAACATATCTCAAGATAAAGAGCTAATCAAATTTTATGTTCAGTGTTTTGACCGTCCTGCATTTCAAGACGATATTTGCCAAGAGGGGCGAATGGAGGACTTCGATAAAGCTATTGAAGATACTATTATAGCCCTCAACACTGGAATACTTCGAACAAGAGATGGAGCAATCATCAAGCAAGCAGAGGGAAAGTCTGTTATTCAAAATCCCGATTGGCGCGAAAAACTGGACAACATCTCCGAAATGTTAGTATCTATCCGCAGACGCTTGAAAATTGCAAAGGTCGAACACGCATACACCGTGAATGAAACAGGTGGTGATGTTTTTTATTGTTTTCGTGATGATGAACTTGCTGAATGGTTTAATCTAACCCGTAGAGAAATCTTAAAAGTTTTGTCCTCTATATGCCGAGAAGTAGGTATCCGGGAACTTCACTTTTGGAGCAGGCGTTATAGATGGTAATTGTGAAATAGGCATAGCTGCTTATTTTTCATTGGGACTTTGGGACAAAATGTCCCGAAGTACGAAAAGCCGGGGAGCGGCACAGCACCGCTCCCCAGCAAATCACAGCTCCACCAGCGCGGAAAGCTGTTTCAGCAAATCAGACAAAGGCCCCCACAAAGCGGAGTAGTTCCGTTGCAGGGCCGATATTTCCTCGGGGTAGATGCCCCCATAGGTGTTGGCATGGACAGCCACTTGATTGAGATTGTTTGAGCACCGCCGCTGGAGGGACACCAGCTCCCGGACGGGGGCAAGGTCAATCTGGAGCACATAGCCGCAAAGGGCCATCCTCCGCATATACGCGCCCATGTTGCGGATGCCCGCCTGGGCCATGCGTTCCCGGATAAGCGCCTGCTCTTCCTCGGACACCATCACATGAAGATGGACGGGGCGGCGCTTTTTTCCGGCCATGCCTACCTATCGCCCCGGTCGGGCAAGTCCCGTCTGGGCGCGACGGGGGCCTGCCGTTTCCCGGCCAGCCTCGCCGCCTCTTTCGTCTGCTCCGCAATCGGGCGGGGCCTGCCGACATCCCGCAACAGGCCGGACACCTCCGGGGCGGGCCGGAGCTCATAGTCCGCCGCCTGCTTTTCCGTCAAAGGTTTTGTGTAGGTCAGATGCCCCCACGCAAGGAACGCGCCGCCCTCCACGGGTACGCGCTTGTCGTAGTTTTCGATCTCGTCCGGCTCGTTGCCCGCAGGCTTGGGAAACGTGCCGATGTCAACGGGCCGCTGGGTGGAATAATACTTGTAAAGGCCGGGGGCCTCAATCTGCACCACCTTGACGGAGAACTGCTGCTGGTAGTTTTCCACCCGCTCCAGCAAGTCCTGCTCCAGCGCGGCCCGGTCACTGCCATAATGCCCCCACTCATACTGCCTTGCGCCGTGTTCGTCATCGTAGCAGGCCCACGTCACAAAGGGGGACGGGGCCCGGGGATGCTCCCCCAGCGCAAAGCCCCTGCCGTTTTCCAGCATCACGGCCTTTAAGATTGTATAACCTTGATTTTTGTCCATAGGAACCTCCTCTCGAAATGTTAGCATCATCCGGGGAAATCGGGGCAGGACGTGTAAAAGTACGCCCCGCCCCAAAAGCGGCCCCGGAAAGCCTTGAAAACAGCGGGCTTTTATACCCCCAAATGCTCACGCCTCACCCCCGGTATTTCCGCATATATCCCCGCTGTTTTTTCTGCCTTGCGGCCTTGGAGCAGGCCACGGAGCAGTAGCGCCGCCGCCCGTCCGGGGCCACGGCCCCGCCGCATACCGGGCAGAGCTTGAAATCCGGCCTGGGGCCCTCGGTCAAAAGGGCCGCCTCCAGCACCGGGTTCAGCGGCAGGACGGCCTCCCGGAAATAGCGGCAAAAGCTCCCTGTCCAGCACTTCCCCAGCATATAGCACTCGCAGTCCAAAGGCAAGCATCCCATTTCCCGGTCATAGTTGGCGCACCATTTTGTGACAAGGGAGCGGATGGCCGCCTTTTCCTCACGGGTCAGCTCGCGCAAAAGCATCACCTCCCGCCCGGTTTTTTCAAAAGGCTCTGAAAGCAGGAGCCGCAGGGGATGCCGCGCCAGTAGGGACAGCCACAGCCCCGGGAGCCCTCCCGGGGCTTTTCCGGGCGGGGAGCCCGGGGCCGGGGGCGGCGTTTCATTTCCCGTTCCAAAGGATTCGCTGTGAAATTCATTCTCCGCCCTCCTTTTCTTCTTCCTCATCCCACGGGGGGAGGTCGTCATACTCACCGCCGCCATAGTCCTCGCCGTATTCCCCAGCCTCGTCAAAGTTCTCACCGGGCGCGGCGGCCTGCTGTTTGGGGCGATAAATCTTGAAGTACCACCCGGCCCCGCCGCCGATAGCCAGCACCGCCAGCACTAATAGGAGCGTCCCCGCCCCGCCGGATTTTTCCGGTTCGGGCTCGGGCTCCGGCTCGGTAGCAGGTTCGGGCTCCGGCTCCGGGAGCGGTTCGGGCTCCGGCTCCGGGAGCGGTTCGGGGACAGCCTCCGGGGAGGGCTCCGCAAGGGCCATTAAATCGGCCACGGTGACGGCGTTCAGAAAGTACACATTTTCCGTCTCCCGCTGGCGGTCAATCACCAGATAGAACACGGACTCGTCCGCCGCCATGATGGTGAAAAATTCCTTGCCGTCCTGGTCGGTGGCGTTATCCACCATCGTCCCCTGCCCGTCCGGGGTAAAGGGGTTGGGCTCGGGTTCCGGCTCCGGCGCGGGCGTGGGCTCCACGGGGTCAAGCCTCTCCCACTCCGGGCCGCCCGTACCGTCCTCCCATTCCTCGCCGCCTGAGAGTTCGCATTTGCGAACTCTTGCGTAGAGCCGTGGTCGTAATGCCGCACAGCAAAAAAGCGGCGCACAGAGCCGCCGCCACTACACGATATTTTTTCAGTTTCATTCCGCGTCCTCCTTTTCCTCGTCGTCGCAAAGTCCGCTCAACTCCGTTTCCGCCTGCGGCGAAAACTCCGCCCGCTCCCTTGCTCCTCCTCTCCCCACAAAGTCATCCGACTTTGCGGGGGCCCCCTTATGGGACTTCGGGACATTTTGTCCCAAAGCGTCCCCGGCCTTGATGCGCTGGAGCACCAGTGGGAGCTCCTCAAGGGAAATGCTCATGCCCCGCACGATGTCCACGATTTCCTCGTTCTCGGCCTCCTTGTGTTTCTGTTCCAGCTCTTTCAGCCGGGCCTGCTGGTCGCTGATTTTGGCCTTGACCTTTTCCATCTCGGCCATGATTTTTGCGCTCTTGCTTATCGCCATTGAAAACCTCCTTTTCATGGTAAACGCCCGTAGGCGTAGAAGTGGGCCTGCCAGTAGCTGCTGTTTAAGTTGGCGTAGCTGATAGGGTCGCCACAGTGTATCATCATCCCGTCCCCCACATAGATGCCACAGTGGGAGACTCCCGGGGTGTCATAGGTTCCCTTGAAAAAAACCAAATCTCCGGGGCGGGGGGAGCTGGTGCGGGTACAGATGTTGTAAAGCCCCTGTGCCCCCAGACGGCCCACGTTCCAGCCGGAATGATTGACTACCCACGAAACAAAGCCGGAGCAGTCAAAGGACGTGGCCGGGGAGCTCCCGCCCCATACATAGGGATAACCGAGGTATTTCTCGGCCTCGGAGAGCATCGCCGCGAATGTTTCATCGTCCAGATATTCCCCCGGCACTTCGTAGCCTTCCGGCGGGTTGGTGTATTTCCCCACATAGGACGAGCCGGGAAAGAGGTCGGGGCGGTTCCCCAGCGTAGCCATGTAGAGGGAATACCGGGAAACCTTTTCCTCCCCCATGATATAGATAGGAAGATGGGAAAGGTTGAAGTTATCCAGCGTCACATAGCAGATGAAGTAATCGTAATACACCCGGTAGCTGTCGGTGTGGGTATTGCCGTCCTCGTCTGTCCATGTATCCGTTTCGATGTAGTACCGCTGCTCCTTTACCACGTTCTCTGTCAGCGTGTACTGGCGGTCAAAGAGCATCTGCAAGGTGGGCTGGACATCCGCCAGCGTCCACTCGCCCTCATGCCATGCGCTCAATAAGGAAATCAGCACATAGGGGTCGTGTTCGATAGCGTCTAAATCAAAATGGTACTCGTCATAGTCGTGTGTGCTTTCGTAGGTATCGAGATAATGCTGGAGCTCCGCCTCCAGCGAACAATAAGCGGCCTCGGCCCCCAGCATATCCCCGTCCTCGGCGGGGTAGGTGGTGGCCCCAACCGCGCCTGCGGCGGCGTTCCCCAAAGTGATAAGGGAGGACGCGCAGGACTGGAGGGATAAAACGAGCACCACGCAGGCCAGCGCGATAAGCGCCCCCACGGGATGCCGTTTCACGAAAGCCACAGCCCGCTCCGCCAGCTTTTCCGTGGCGGCGGCGGTTTTCCCGGCGGCCTTGGCCCCTTGTTTCGCGGTCTGCTTTGCCGCCTGCCGCGCTTGTTTGGCGTACTGCTTTTTCAGCTTTTGCTTGTGCCAGTAGCGGGTGACGGCGTTCTTTGCAAGCTCCGGGTTCTCCTGGGCGGCCATGCGGAACTGGTAGTCCGCCCGGGCCTTGATGTACTGCGTCTCGGCCTTATGGACGGCCCGGGCCGGGTGCTCCCGGATGCGCTTTTTTGCGTACCGCGTCCCCTGCCGGAGAGCGGCCTCGCCCAAAAGCTCGGAGCGGTGGGCCCCCTCGGTTCCCACGTTTTCATGCTCCACCTCGTAGATTTTGCCATGCACAAAGCCGTGGGCGCTCCACCCGGCGGCCCCCAGCACCCGTTTCACCGGGCCCCTGGGTTTTGGCGGCTTTTTGCCCTCCAGCTTTTTCCGGGCCCGGTTCAGCTTGTCCTCCCGCGTCTCCATGCGGAGCTTGGATTTACTGATTTTTTCCTGTTCGCTTTCCATGCGGAACTTGGATTTTTTGTTTTTCAAGCCTTTCGGGGACTTTGGGACATTTTGTCCCGAAGTGCCTTTGTCCCCGGCGGGCCCGGCGTTATTCGTTCCTCTGGTCATTGGCTATGTCCTCCGGGCGGGTGGTGAGCAGGTTGTAAATCTCACCCTTGGGGAAACGGTCAACAAAGGGGATGGTCACATTCCCATAGAACAGCAGGCCCTCGCCGGAATTGCTGTGGGTGATATAGGAGAGCTGGTGCTCGGAAATGCCGAGCTGTCTGGCCAGAATTGCCCGGTCGCTCTGGGCCTGGGACAGCAGGATCATAAAATCCGTGTTGTCCAGAATGTTCTCAATCTCCCGGCTGGCCAAAAGGTCTTTTACATTCTGGGTTAAAGCACTCGGGACACAGCCCTTTTTGCGGAGCATCTTCCACACCGCCACAAAGTAGCTGGCGGTCAGCGGGTCACGGAGCAGGACATGGAACTCGTCAAAGTAGCACCAGGTCGCCACGCCCTCCCGGAAGTTGGTATCTACCGCCTGGGAGACAAACTCGTTTGTGATGTGCATGGCGATTTTGCGGAGATTTTCTCCCATGTTTTTCAGCACAACGCACACCACCCGGCTGTCCGTCTTTACATTCGTGGGGTGGTTAAAAAGGTTTAAGGAGCCTGTGCAGTAGAGCTCCAGCGCCGTTGCCACACGCCGGGCCTCGGGCTCCGGCTGTTTTAGGAGCTCCTCATATAAATCCTGCAAAAGCGGGGTTTTCGTATTCCCAAGCCCCAGCGCCTGCTCCCGGTACACCAGCCGCACACAGCGGTCAACCACCGTTTTTTCAATGGGCTGTAAGCCCTCTTTGCCGCCCACCACCAACTCGCACAGGGAAAGGAGAAAATCCGCTTTCATGGAAAGGGGGCTGTCCTCGTCATTCAAACCGATTTCAATATCCATCGGGTTGATATGGTGGGGGCTGTCCGGGGCAATCTCAATGACCTGCCCGCCCAGCCGCCGCACCAGCGGGGAATATTCCCCCATCGGGTCAACGATAACGATGCGGTCACTTGTGGCAAGAAAGACGTTTATCAATTCCCGCTTGGCGGCAAAGCTCTTGCCGGAGCCCGTGGAGCCGAGATACATCCCATTGGCGGATTTCAGCTTTTTCCGGTCTGCCATGATGACATTGTGGGAAAGCGCGTTCATGCCGTAGTAGAGGGCCTGCCCGCCCATGCGGAGCTCCCGCGTCATAAAGGGAATGAAAATCGCGGTGGAGCTGGTTGTCATGCCCCGCTGTATCTGCACCTCGTTATAGCCGAGGGCCAGCGAGGACATAAAGCCCTGTTCCTGCTGCCAGTCCAGCCGCTTTAACGCACAGTTGTATTTCTGCGCGATGCCGGAGACGGTGAACACGTCATTTTCCAGCCGCTGGCGGGTGGGGGCGAGGTTGATGACGGTGAACGTCAAGAGGAACATCCGCTCATTCCGGGACTGCAAATCCCCCAAGAGCTCCGCCGCGTCCTTGGAAAAGGTGATAAGGTCGGGGGGAAGTATGTCCATGTCGTACCCGGCGCGGACGGCCTTTTTCTGCTCCTCCACTTTCATCTTGTCAATGTCCGAGATTTTCCCCTTGATGGTCTTTATCGCCTTTAACTGGTCAACGGTCTGGATGTGCATGGTGACGGTGAGCTCCGCGTCCAGCTCCAGAATTTCCCGCAAAAGGCGGTCAGAGAGCTCGGACGCCAAAATCTGAAGATAGGACGCCGCGCCCCAAAAGCCGCCCACACGGAAGAACCGGGAGCCCCGGAAGTCAAAGCCGCCGCTGGGGGTGATAAAGTCCTTTGTCCCCATCCCGGTTTTGGAAATGTCCTTCCACGAAAAGCGGAACGGCTCCCGGCTCCCCGGGTGCATCTGGCTGTGGAGTAGGGCCAGCCTTGCCCGCCCGTCCATCGGCTCCGAGGAAACGCCCAGCCGCTTAAAGTTCCCCATCACATCGGCCTCCACACGCTCCAGACGGGGCCGGGCCTCAGCGATCCCCTCGGCAGGTATGCCAAAAGTGATATATTTGGAGCGTTCAATGCCGTTGTTGGAACGGGCGATCTGGTTTTTTAACATCCCGGTAAATTCCTCCCGGACGCTGTTAAAATCATCGTCCGCCTGGGGGATGTTCACCTTGTAGCGGACTCGGGAGTGGGAGCGGCGGTTGATAAAAGAGAGCTGGACGGGGAGCGCGCTGTCGAAGTAGTTGAGGAACGAGCTCCACCCGCTGAATATCGCGGACTGATCCTCGGTGGATGCCACGGAATAATTGATGTCCTCATATTCCACGGTCTTTGTGTAGAGCCCGCCGGGGAGCTGGCACACGCCGTCCGGGTGCATCGCCACATAGGGGATGGACTGCTGGGCGGATAAGGCCGCCTTATTCTTTCTTTTGCTTTTTCGGTTTTCCATTCACTGCCTCCTTTCCCGCCTGCCCGGTAAAGGGCGCGTAGATGTTCCCGGTCTTGTAGGGCCTCACGCCGGGCCGCAGGTACTTGGCCCGGATGATGTTCTTTACCACCTTTTCCAGCGGCAGGCCGTCTTTCTCATACATCGCCAGCAAAAACGCCGGGAGCATGATGCCCAGCATCAGGAACAGCGCCGCCGTGTTCCCCAGCGCACTACGGGCCAGCAGGTAGGAGGGGACTCCCACAAGGGCCGCGCCGCCGAAACACACAAGCTGGCGTTTTGTCAGATTGAAAGCGATTTTGGTCTTGATTTTCGATAGGTCGTTAGGTACGTTCACATAGGGCATTTTCAAGCCTCCTTTCTTTGGGACAAAATGTCCCGAAGTCCCGCCGTAGGTTCCACCTCGTTCCCCCACACGTCCCAGCCGGGGGCCGTCTGGCGGGCGAACAGCTCCACCCGGGGCACGTCCCCCATAAGGGCCACGATTTTCTCCCGGGCCTCATCCGGCTTTTTGCTGTGGCCCTCGATAGGGGAGATAATGAACTGGTGGACGTTGAGGGCCTTTCGCCGGGGATGCCCACGGGTCGCCAGCAGGCACACCTCCGCATTGGCCCGCGTCCAAAAGCCCAGCCCATAAAACCAGCTATCGGCTTTCTTGTTCTTTTTCAGCCAGACAAAGCCCACGGACTTATACTGGAAGCCCCACGCCTTGATGAGCCGCAGGGCCTCCGGGAGCTGGGGGAACGTGGCCCACAGAAAAAGAACGCTGTCCGGGGCCGCCAATTCCGCCACGGGCAACGCGCATAATTCCTCAATCCCCATTGTGGGGTAGTGCCGCTCCGCCGCGCCTTGCAGGCCCTTTTGGGCGTACCGCCACGGCGGGTCGGCGTATATCACGTTATATTTACCGATAGTCACACCCCCTTTCCGCCAGCGGCCACAGCCGCCCGCGCCTGCGTGATGCGCTCCGTGGCCGGGCCGTAAAAGGCCGGGGCCGTCTCAAAGCAGATAAACTCCCGGCCCGTGTTCAGCGCGGCGATGGCCGTTGTGCCGGAGCCTGCGCAGATGTCCGCCACCACCTGGCCGGGGGCGGTGTAGGTCTTTATCAGATACTCACACAGCTCCACGGGCTTCTGCGTGGGGTGGACGGTATGGGCCACGGTCTGGAATGAAAGCAGGTTCCCCGGGAACCGCCGCCCGTCCTCCGAGCCGCTGCCGGAGCGGACAAACTTCCCATAGTTGGGGCTCTGGTCGCGCTGGGATGCGATTTTCTTATAGGGCTTGCCCTGCTCAAACTGCGGATTGTAGAGGGGGAGCTTTTGGTAAAACACTAAAATATTCTCCGTCTTTTTCAGCGGGGCGCGGCGGGCGTTGAGAAATCCCGTACAGCGGCTCTTATACCACACCCATTCATAGCGGAGCATGGAGAGGTTGGACGCGCCGAGGATTTTGTCATAGGGGCACTGTGCGAAGAACAGCACCGCCCCGGAGGGCTTGACCGCCCAGCGCACCGCCTCCCACAGCTCCGGGAGCGGCAAAGGCACATCCCAATAGTTGCGGGTCGTGCCGTAGGGCGGGTCGGTCAGAAGCATATCTACCGAGTGCTCCGGGAGGGAGCGCAGGCCCGCGATGCCGTCCATAAGGTAGAGCCCGGAGGGTTCCGGGTTAAGGTTCGGGACATTTTGTCCCAAAGCCGGGCTATCTGCCATCCCGTCCCTCCTTTCCCTTTGCCGGGGCGGAGCGGGCGGCATTTTTCTGCGCGGCCTCCTTTCCCGCCTTATCCATCTGCTCCCGGATGGGCGCGGGGCGCACCGCCTCGGCCCGGGCGATAAGTTTCTCAACCGCCGAATGGTACGCCTCCACCCCCGCCGCGTTCAGCCGCTCCTGGGTGGCCCGGTCATTGATACGCACCGTGGCCCGGTAGCCCGTCCTGCTGGTGGGGTCGGGTTTTGAGGGCGCACCTAAGAAAATGCCGTTCTGCCCGTTCACCACCTTGAAATCGTCCACCACCACGCCGCCGATATTTACGCTGGCAAAGCCAATCAATTTCCCCTGTGGCTCAATAGGCCGCACCGATACCTCAATAGGAACCGCCTCCTTCAGCATGGCGTCCGTCCTCATTTTCACGGCCTCGTCTATGGTTACGCCTTTGACCTCGGCCAGCTCCGCAATCGGGGCCTCAAAAAGCCAGCGCCGCTCCTCGGCGGCGATCTGTTCCGGGGTCAGTATGACATCCTTACTCAGTCCTGTTTCCTCCTTTCCGGGCGTGGGTATGACAGCCCCGCCCTCATAGTCATAGCCTGCCGCGTTTATCGCGGACAGGGTTTCCGCTGATACCGCCCCTTGCAGTTGCAGGTCGGTTTCAGCCATGAACGCCAGCATATCCCGCTGGTCAAATTCCTCCGGGAGCTTGCCGCCCCACGCCCGGCGCATCTCACCCTCCGGGCCCAGCTTGTAACGCCTCGGCATATCCGGCCTCCTTTCCCGGACTTTGGGACAAGTTGTCCCGAAGTGCCGCTCAATCAGTGGGCTCCGAAGATGCTGCGGGCGATTGTCCCGGTCTTGAACAGCATGAAACAAAGGAGCACCGTATAGCCCACGGTTCCCCATATCGCGCCGATGGGGTCGCCCCCAGCGGCGATGTTCTGCACCAGCACCGCATAAATCGCCACGCACACCATAATCAGAAATGCCTGGAATCCCAGGGCAAACAGGGATTTGAGATAGTTCTGGCCCATGCCGCCCACCTCCCGGTTGGAGAGGGTCGCCACGGGGATGGG
>NZ_RAZF01000040.1 GCF_003612555.1 Acutalibacter sp. 1XD8-33 | reverse complement strand
AGCGGCTCCTTATGGGAACCGCTCTTGCTTTTTTCCTTTTTTACGAGGGTTCGAATCTATTTTTCGCTTACGTCCGTCAGCAGGCTTTTCAGCTCCTGATACTCGGCGGACCAATCAGCCTTGTCCGGGTCAAAGGCGTCCGGGATGCCGCCCCAGCCAACATAGCGGGAGAGGACTTCCTGCTCCGCTTCGGTGGCGGACCGGCCCTCGGCCTCGATCTGCTGTAAAGTGCGGATGGCCTCGACATTCATACGGTACTTGACCCTCGGCCCGCCCACGCCCAGGTTATCATCGGTGATGCGGAAATTCCCGGCGGCAACATCCTGTTCCATGACGGGGGCCTGCTCCGGCTGTGCGTGTTCCGGCTCGTCAAAACGCAGGGTCTGAACGACAACATCATAGGGCAGGCCGTTTTTATCGCCGGGATAGAGGGTCGCAGTTCCTGGTGTTGCTGTTGTGGTGCCGCCAGCCGGGGGCGGGGCCTCCGGCTGTTCCTCCTGGGGCGGCGCTGGCTGGGCCGGAACCTCCGGGGTAAACAGGGCGGCGTTGCGCTCGTCATAGCGCAGAGCGTCCTCAAAAAAGTCCCGACTGACCGTCTCATGGCTCCAGGCGTATGGCCCGGTGTGGATGCGCACGTCCAAGTCTCCAATGTATTCGATGGTCCCGGCAATATCGTGGTCGCCATAGCCAAAGGCCGCCTTGTCTCCCTCTCGACAGGTGAGCTGGCCCTCCAGCTCCACGCTCTCCCGCTGGACCGGCTCATGGGAAAAGCCGTCCAGCTCTTGCAGCCAGAGGGCGCGGAGAATGGGGGCAACGGCCTCCCAGGACAGGGACAGCTTTGTGCCGAATTTGTCCTGGATTTCTACCGCCATACTGACGGTAGAGGTAAAATAGTCCGCGATGTCCCCGGTTTCCAGCGTCACCGTCTCGGCGCGGCTGGCGAAAGCAAGGGACAGCCGCTGGGCAATTCCCCGGTTGTTCTCACCAGAGCGCAGCCAGCCGGAAATGTAGCCCTTGTCCCGGTCCGTCATCAGATGGGAGGTCAGCACTTCCCGGAAATCATCATTGACGCGGCTCATGTCGGCGGGCAGATAGCTGGTGATCCGGCCATTCCGCGTATCCTGGTGCAGCAGCCGCTCAAAGTTTTCTTTACTCTCGGTGCGGAAAAGAGGGATGGGCAGCGCAGGGTCCCGCAGTTCCACATCCAGCAGTCCGATGCCCGTGATCTCAAAAGCGGTATTGTTCAGATAGACCATATCGCCCGGACGGTAGGGCGGGGCAAAGGGGTCGTGGGGCGGCTGCTCCGCCGCGCCTATGACTTCCTGGATATTCTGCCAGTCCTCGTCAGAAACGGTGATGTCAACCTCATGGGCGGCGTCCCCGCTCCCGATGGTGATGGTGTCCCCCTCGCGGGTAACGGGCCGGTCAGAAAGGTCCGGGGGCAGCGCCGCCGTCTGTTCCCGCTCTGCGGCCTGCTGCAAAATGGGAACAATATCACGATATTTTTCATTTTGACGGAGGTAGTCCAGCAGTCCGCCGTAGCCATCGCCTACATCCTGACGGCCCCAAACCCTTACGCCATCCGGCAAAACAATGACGAACGAAACCTTGTCATAGCCGGAAAATTCATCAAACTCCGGGTCTTTGGATTCAATCCATCTTTGTTCTGTCCCATATTTTTTAATGGCAGCTTTTTTGCCTGCTACACGCTTATCATCCGCCTGCTTCATCAGACGGTCAAATTCGTGGACAGAATAGATTTTGTCGGCCTTAAAAACACCCGTTTCGCTGAACTCACAACAAACATACGGCGGTACTGCGGGGATGCCCCTGTCCAGCAATTCACGGATAACAACGGACGCGGCCTCATCTTCCTCATAGTAGCACCATCCATATTCAGTTCCGCCAGCGGCTAAGGCTTCGGGCGAAAGCAGTTTTTTTGCATCCGTTTCCCGTATCATAATTCCGCCATGACGGGCGGTGCTGACTTCATACACACCGTCTGCAAACTGATCGCTCATCTGCACTTTGCCCCAGGGAGAATGATCGCCTATCTCTGTCCCCCAGGGCGGCGTTTCTTCCTCATACCCTGTTGTATCGGGCATCGCATGGGGCGGGGCGGTTTGCTGCTCCTGCTGGAGCTGGGTGAGGGCGGCATAGGTTTCGTCCACAATTTCCCGATGCAGCCGGTAGCGGAAGTTGGGCATATCGTGATACAGACGTATAAACTCCGGCTCTGTAATGGTGAGTGCCGCCCGTTTGACTGCCGCATCGCCCTCAATTATCGCGTTTTCCTGGTCCGAATTTTTGCAGGCGTTTTGATAGGCCACATCTGCCAGCACCAAATCCCGGATGATAGGTTTATAGCGGTTATAGGTCTCCCGGATGGTAGGCGCGGTGCTGGAATCCTGCCCCGCCAGCCGTTCCGCATCGGCCACGACCTGTTCCACAAACTCGGAGGGGCTGTCCTGTTCCAGATGCTCCCGGATAGCGGCGGCATCAATATCCTCAAAGTTGTCCAGTTCTTCCTCGGTAAAAAACCTGTCCTCCTTCACCAGACGGGCAAGATGGCGCTGCACCTTGGTCCAGGGCAGGTCGGTGGCCGCGCCCTCCACCGTAACCGGGAACGCAGGGAGGCCGTCTCCATACTCATTTTTCAGCCACTCCGCCGTGTCCCGGTCACGGGCATGGCCGGTCATGTACTGCTGGACCCGACGCTTGCTGGCAATATCGCCGTTCCACTCTTGGAGGGCGGCGTCAATATCTTCCTGGGTGACTTCACGGGACGTGGAGGCGGGAGTGGGCGCGGATTGTTCCGGGGCCTCCGCTTCCGCTTTACGGGCGTTCATGGCCTCATGTTCCACAGAGAGATAGGAGACAACGAGACGTTTCCCGTCCTGCTCAATGCTGGAGACCGTTACATCGTGCCTATCCCGGAGGCGATGCACATACTCGCCCAGCTTATGGCCGGGGATGCCGCACATGGCCACACGCCCGATGCCGGGAAGATTGTGCTGCGTCAGCATCAAACCCAACTCAACGGAGACAACACGCGCATCCGGCCCGAACATTTCAAAGGAATCTCCTATCTGATACAACACAATATTTCCTGGATGGGCTTCTTTAAGTGCGTTGTAGTCCGTCTGGAAATCTGTGCTGCCCAGCACAGAAGCAAGCGGTTCTATTTCCGGGGCTGATGCCGTTTGCGTCTGCTCCGGGTGCGTTTGCCGGTATTGCTCCAATTCCTCCGGGGTCAGGTATCGGCCTTCTTCAATCAACTGCCGCAGCCGTTTTTCAGCGTCAGACCAGGATATAGTGACTTCCGCAGTCTCTTTGTCCTCGCCGTTTTTCTGTATTGTGATGCCAACATCAGGGCGATAATCCACCCATCCCTGTGTCCCATCCGGCAGCTTATGCCCTGCGGCAACACGGCCAAACGCTGCACTGACCGCGCCCACCGTGTCCTCAACGCTCAAATTCTGCTGATAGATTTCATAAATCCGCAGATTTTGGAAATGAAGCGGCGCTTCAAATCGGAGCTGTGCGTCGATGTCAGCCTGTGTGATCTCCAGGGCTGGGAGCTGTTCCAAGTGGTCGCTCTGGTACTTCTCCAATTCCTCCGGCGTAAGGTAACTGCCCTCCTGGATGAGCTGGCGAATACGTTTTTCCACAGCGGGCCACTTCACCGTAACTTCCGTCCTTGGATGGTAGCGCACCAATCTCAACCCGGTGTCAGGGCGGTAATCAGTGATACCCGATGCGCCATCCAGGAATGTATGATTGCCGCCGGAATATCCATATTCCTGTTTGAGCGCAGCAACCGCGTCTTTGGCAGAAATGTTCCGCTGATACATGGTGAAAATCCGCAGCCTGCCCGAATACTGCCGCAGAATCGTGTCAATTTCTGCCTGGGAAATGGAAGAAGCAGAGGGCGCGTCCGCGCTCTCTGCTTCTCGAATGGTCTCCATCTGCTCCCGCTGGGACGGGATTTCCGGGGGCATAAAACTTAGCTGTAAATCAGCTCCGACATGATAACTTCCTCCGCCTGTGCCTTGCAGGTGTTCATCAGTCCCACCCACTTCATCTGATCGCTGGCTTTCAACTGCTCCGTGGCCCTCGCCGCCTTCGCCAACTGCGGCATCATCTGCTCCAGACGGCTGTTCGCCGCGTCCTCGATCTCCAGCAGGTGGCTGAACAGGGTCCCGTTCAGCGTCATGCGGTTGAACAGGCCCGGTCGATGCTCCTTCAGATACGTCCGGCGCATCCTCCCGTACTTGCCAAGGTCCCGGTCCGGCTGCTCCGGCAGGGCCAGATTGGGAATCAGGTAATCTCCCACTTGGGTGTAGGTCAGATTGTTCTCCATGTTCGGCGTTCCTTTCTGCGGATTTTTCCCGCGCATATTTTTTGATGGTGACTTCGATCTGCCGCAGCACCGTCTCGCTCCCCAGGCTGACCGCCGTACCCAGCTCCGTGATGGTGTCCTGGGTGTTGAAGTCAAAAATACTCAGGAAATCCTCATGTTCAAAGTATTTTTCCGGCTCCAGGCCGCAGCGGGACATAAGGGTGTATGCGATGCTGACGGCGGTGGCGTTTCGGAACTGCGCTCCGATGTTGAACTCATCATACTCCTCCAAAAAGCTGCCGTCAACGATGCGGAGGATGTCCTGCCGGTGATCGTCCCAATATTCCGCCGCAAGCTGGGCGGCGATCCTCTCAAACTGTTCCACGAGGTCGTTGCCGGACACGTCAAACCGCTGCTCCAGCGCCGCCGATACCGTGTCCTGATATTCCTCCCGGTACTTCCACAGCTTGGGCCGGGTTTCCTCTCCGCCGCCGGTGTCAGCCACATCGAACACATAGCGCAGAAAGGGCCTGCTGCCGCTGTTGTCGATGATGGCGATGCCCGTGGCCCCCCGACGCACATACCGGCGCATCCGCTGATTCCAGAAATCATATTCCGCGCAGGCGGTGGCGTTGGGCCGCTGGGCGTGAATCAGGAGCTGCTCGGGGTACGGATATTTATAGAGACGGCCCGCCGTGGAGAGAAAGGCTGTCCATTCCTGATAGCTACCAGTGATCTGGTGGGCGGCATGGTCGGCCATTTGTGCATAGGCTTGGAGCTTACTTGCCATAGGCAGGGTCCTCCGTCTCAAAGTCCGGGAACAGGTCCAGGGCAGCAAACTCCGCATCGGTCATACGTCCCAGCTTGGAAAGGGCGCTGTCCGTCAGCGTCCGCAGCTCGTCCTCGTCCGGCTCCAGGTAGCCCCGCATCTCGGTGAGGGCGGCGATCACGCCCGCACGGGTGCCGGAACTGTTGTAAATACACACCAAATTCTGTTCCTCAAATGTAAAATCGTTCATTTTCTTACCGCTCCTTTTCCGCGCTCTTTTTTGGCGCTGCCTTTTTTCGTTCCTGGGTTGGCTGGTTTTTGAGCTGGGCCACAACGGATTTTTTCTTTTCCCGGTGGACGGCATCGGCCAAATCCGTCAGGGCGATGGTCTGTCCCGCCTTGACTTGGGCCTCCAATTCGGCCACAGTGGGTTTCCGGCTGATGAAGTCCGGCACCTTCGCAAAGCCAACACTGTCGCAGTAATGACAGGATACCACACCGTCCTGCTTGACGGCAATGATGTCGCTGACGGACATGGAGGGGCGGTGATAATCTGCCGGGTGATCGGTGTTGAATCTTTCCCACAGCTTTTCCAGGGCGCTGGACCCCAGCCCCGGTGCCAGTTCTCCCGTATAGACCAGATCGTAATTGCCACGTTCAACAGTTAGCCCCTTGGACATCAGCCAGTCCATGTTCATAAAGCGGAGATCGCGTTGTTCAGCGCCGTCCTTTATCTGATAAATGGCAAAGCAGTCCCCGCCATAGTCGAGAAAGGCCCGTTCCCGTTCCTTCTGGTGATTCAGCCGGTCCACAATGCACTGGTGAAATTCCGGGCTTTCCTCCCATTCCTTGCGGGGAACGGCAAACATCATGCCATCCGGCTGCTCCACGAGATCGTCCCGGTCAAAGACCATAGCGGGATTTTCGCCAGCCTCCACCATGTAGACAGTCAAATCCTGCTCCAGCAGCTCCGCCGCCCGTTCCCTGGACAGGGGCAGCAGATCGCCGCCCGAATAGCCGTAGTCCTGTTCCAGTTCGTCAGCGGAAAAGGCCGGGTCTGGCAGGGGGTATTCGTCTAACGGAGTGTCCCACAGGGCGTCATCCTCCTGAGCGAAATGCGCCCGCAGCTCCCCGGCGTAATCTCGGCCCTGCTCCGGCTGGACGGCCACAGCCGCCTCCAGCGCACGGTCAGCACGGTCCCGCAGTTCATCCACAACCTCTATGGGGGCAAGATCAACGGCGATTGTGCCGATTTCCTCCGTCCTTCGGATATGCTCTACAACGTCCGTGATAGAGGAACCGGGGGCATCTAACTGCCCACCGTCAAGCTGTGCCATATCATGCTTGGTGTAGAGCGTGTAGTCCCACCCCTCGTCACTGGCCTGGATATGGAGGTAAACGGAATCATCCAGAAGGTAGAGGGCTTCGTCCGCCTGCTCCGGGGGAGACGGGATTGGCGCGGCTGGCGGCTCCCGCTCTGCCGCATCCGGCTGGATGAAGCTGAACGGCTCCCCGGCAAACAGAATCGGCTCCGTCTGCTCAAATTGTGCCAGCACGCCAACGCGCAGGGCGTCAAACTCGGCGTAATCCTCCATCGAGAAATACCCCTGTGCCAGCAGCTCCGCCTGGGTCTCGGTATAGCCGGTTCCAGACACAAAATCGAACATCTTCTCATGATCGGAGAGATAGCGCAGGGATTTATCATCATTGATATAATGGCCGCGATTGTCATAGTGGTCACGCCTGCCCAGGTACACTTTATCATCCTCGCCTACCAAGGCATCCAGTTCCGCACCGTCCTTCGTGACATAGCGGCTCACCCGTGCCGCCCGCATGACGCAAAAATCCTCAAAATGCAGCGTCCCGGCTTGCAGCTTTTCCAGCAGAGCATTACAAGTGGCTTCATCTTCCACGAACATCGTCCGATCCAGTTTTGAACCGCCGTCCATTTTCCGATAGGCCATCAGCAGGAACTGGCCCCTGCCGCCTTCGCCCCCAACGGCGTACTCATATTCCGGCTCCTTCTCCTGGGACAGACCATCCAGCCGGTCCAGCATAACCTTTGCCTCCGCCGCGCCGGTGTCCTGGCTGACAAACTGATCCAGAGTGGCCCGGACAATGGACGGATTCACTTGCAGGGTGCGGACCAGATTTGCCTTGGTCTGCTCCCGGTTGTCAGGGAGAAAATTCTTTTTGATAAGCCCCGCCTGATACAGCCGGTCCAACATATCCAGCATATCGCTGATGAACCGCTCCGGAGTGTCAGGCGGCAGCTCCGCCGCTGGCACGTCCTGCGTCTGGACCAGCCCATCCAGCCTTGCCAGCAGCGTTTTGGCTTTTGTCAGGTCGGTAAGTATCAAGTCAGTATGTTCGATCAGATAGTTCAGCGGGCCGCGCACACCTTCAAAATAACCTTTCCGCATTTCAATCACAAGGTCAGCGATGGACCGCTCCTTGGGGTCCTGGGTAAACGGGTGTTTCAGAACTCCCTCCTGATGAAGCTGATCCATAAAATTGTATAAATCAGCGGCAAACTGTTCCAGGGTGTCGGGCGCGGCAGAGGGCGCGTCCTGTTCCGGCTGCTGGGCGGTCAGGTCAATGCCCTGTTCCTTGCAAATCTCTTGAAAATGGCGGTCAATGCTGGTGATGAGGATATTGGCGGTCTTGGAGATGGTCTCCAGGCTGGCCTTCAGCTCCGGCAGGGTCTTGTCTTTGGACCAAGTGGCGATGTAGCCCAGGCTGTTGGCGCTGGTCTCGATGCCGTAATACTGGCAGACGGTATAGGAAACGCTTTCCGCCTCCACTTCCTTTGTGTTTTTATCTTTCGGTTTGGGCGGTTCCCGATCTGTAATCCCAGCGGCGGCGGTGAGCTGCTCCCGCTCACGGTTGTGGAGCATAGCGTGGGTGATCTCATGGACGGCGGCGCACACTGTCTGCACCTGGCTCATGCCCTCCCGGATGGTGATAGTCTGATCGTTCAGGCTCAGAAACCCGTCCAGGCCCTCCCGTAGCGGCTTGAACATGATCGACACCGGGGATGTGCGCCGCAGGGCCTCCATGAACGCCTCGTACTGCTGCACATCCCCGGTCAGGCTGGAAACAAGGCTGGGGAGGGGCCTGCCCTCGGTCTGGCTCACATCGAACACCTTGACCGGGCGGAACAGGGGAATCTCGACTTCCCGTTCCTCCATGATAACATTTCCGTCATGGTCCAATACCGGCGCTCTGGTATCCGGGTCCAGCTTCATTTCCTCAATACGCTTTTTGAACGGCGTGGGGGCGATGATGGTCAGGCCCTTTTCTCCCTTTTTCACATGACGGCCAAACTGATTTTTCCACTTGTTGAATCCGGCCACATGGGTGGCGCTGGGCATCTGAATATGGATGAGGATGGTATTGTTATAGGAATAGCTGTGAAACCGGGACATGGTGCGGAGATAGTCCGCAAATTTATCGCTCTGGAACAGGTCCTGTATGTTTGCCTCAATCCCGGTGACGATTTCCTTGATCCGTTCCCGGTTGCTGGGCTTTTTGTCTGCCACGGCAAAAAATCTCCTTTCTTCAAAATGGCCCCGCACAGGAAACCGTGCGGGGCAAAATTCCGCAAGTAGAAGTCAATTTTGGCCCTCCGAGGGCAAAGTTACGTCCCTGGGCGGTTTGACGTTTTGAAAGCGTTGTGCCGCAAGGCTTTCCAGCCCTCTATTTGCGGAAGTGCGAGGCCGCTTTTGCTTTCCGCTCCCGGTCCCGTCTGCGGCGTTCCCTGGCGGCGCAGGCAGGGCAGTATTTCACCGAATTGGAACGTGAGAAAATCGGTGCGCCGCAGATACAGCAGCTTTTGACGGGCCGTGCCGCCATGATCTCCCCGTGCAGCTCCTGGTCCGCTGGCAGGACGGCGGCGCGGAAGTATTTGCAGATTAAGGTGTTGGAAATCATCTGCGGACAGGGGCAGGGGTCCCCATCGTCCAGCAGGAGGCAGTTGCCGCCCTCGCAGTTGGCGCACAGGCGGCGGATGAGCTTTTTCACCCGCCGGAACTGGCTGTCATCCATCCGGGGCAGCTTATCCATTGTCGAACACCAGCTTGTAATTTGTCTTGGCCCCATCGTCCTCCAGCACCACCGTGGCGTCATAAGTTTTCCCGGTTTTCTCCGAGAAACAGCCGGTGAGCTTCACCCGGCCCTTGTTCAGCAGGGCGGCGGCAACGGACTTGGTGAGCGTCTTTTTCTTGGCGGTGAAAAACTTGCTGTCTTTCCACAGGACAAAGCGGCACTCCCGATTTTCACAGAAAAAGCCCTTTTTGCTTTCGGTCACAGCGCCGCCGCAGCGGGGGCAGGGGCCGACAGCCTCCTTGTCCGAGGGGAACAGCACCGCCGCGCCGGGAACAGGCCGGTACGTTTTTACCAGCTCATCCACCATAGCGGCGATCCCGGCCATGAAGTCCTCCGGGGACAGTTCCCCGCGCTCCACTTCTCCCAGCCGCTGTTCCCAATCGGCGGTGAGCAGAGGGGATTGCAGGACCTCCGGCAGAACAGTGACGAGAGAGCTGCCCGCCTGGGTGGGCAGGAGGCTGGTGATCTTCTTGGCTTTCTTCCGTTCCACAAGCCCGGTGTCCACCAGCTTTTCCAGGATGGCGGCGCGGGTGGCGGGGGTGCCGATGCCGCGCCGTTCCATATCTTCCGGCATCTCCCCAGCACCGGCAGTCTCCATACTTTGGAGGATAGTGTCCTCGGTGAAATGCTTGGGCGGTGTTGTTTTCCCCTCCTTCACCTGAACGGTATCCACCGCCAGCGTCTGGTTCTCTGCCAGACCGTCCGGCAGGGCGGCGTCCTTGGGGAGTGCGGCACAGGCCCGCCAGCCCATGTCCAGCACCGCTTTTCCTTTGGCGGTGAAGCGATGCTCGCCACACTCCGCCGTCAGGCTGGTTTCGGCGTACCGATGGGGCGGGCAGACCGCCCGGAGCAGCCCCAGCGACACCAGCCGCAGGATTTCCCGCTCTCCCTGGGGGAGCGCGGCGAGGTCGGCATCGGCGGCGCTTTTGGTGGGGACAACGGCATGGTGGTCGGTGACGTTCTTACTGCTGCACACCTGGGAGGCCAGCGCCGTCCCCGGTGCGTCCACCCCGCAGATCACGGCGGCGGCAGACACCAGCATGGGAACGGCGTTTTCCATATCGTCCGTCAGATACCGGCTGTCCGTCCGGGGGTAGGTACACAGCTTCTTTTCATAGAGGGCCTGCAAATAGTCCAGCGTCTGTTGGGCGGTGTAGCCCAAGGTGCGGTTGGCGTCCCGCTGGAGGGTGGTCAGGTCATAGAGGGCCGGGGCCTTTTCCGACTTCTCCCGGCGTTCCACCGTCTGAATGGTGACGGCACTGCCCTCACAGGCGGCGGCGATGGCGGCGGCGTCCTCTTTGCCGCTGATCCGCTCCCCGGTGAGGGTCACGCCGCCGCAGTCCAGCTCCACCGTGTAGAACGGCACCGGCTCAAAGGCGGCGATCTCCGCCTCCCGCTGGGCAATCAGCGCCAGCGTGGGGGACATGACGCGCCCAATGTTCAGTGTCCGGCCATACAGCACCGAAAACAGCCGCGTGGCGTTGATGCCCACCAGCCAATCGGCCTTTTGGCGGCAGAGGGCGGCTTGGTGCAGGCCGTCATAGTCGCTGCCGGGGCGGAGGTTTTCAAAGCCCTCCCGGATGGCGCTGTCCTCCATGCTGGAAATCCACAGCCGTTTCATAGGCTTGGTACAGCCCGCCAGATGGTAGGCGGTGCGGAAGATCAGCTCCCCTTCGCGTCCGGCGTCGCAGGCGTTTACCACCTCCGACACATCCTTCCGGCGTAGCAGCGTTCGCAGGATGTCGAACTGCTCCCGTTTATCCTTGCCGATGGTGAACCGCCAGCTTTCCGGCAGGATAGGCAAATCCTCCCGTCGCCACTTGTCATAGCTGGGGTTGTAGACGGCAGGCTCGGCCAGCCCCGCCAGATGCCCGATGCACCAGCTTATCAGCCAGCCGCCGCCTTCCATGTGGCCCTCCTTCCGGGCTGTGGCCCCCAGCACCTTGGCAATACTCATAGCAACCGAGGGCTTCTCCGCAATCACAAGGCGATACATAAAATCACGCTCCTATCAAATTTCAGAATATTGGGTTGAATTTTCGAGACAATAATGATAGAATACTATCAGAATCATAGAAGGAGGCTGCGCCATGATTATTAAACCATCAACCGCTTTGCGAAACGATTACGGTTCTATTTCCGATTTAGCGCATAAAGAAGATATGCCCATCTACATTACCAAAAATGGAGAGGGGGATTTGGTGATTATGAGCATAGATGCTTTTGAGCGCCGCGAGGAGGTTTTGAAACTGCGGGCAAAGCTGGCGGCTGCGGAACAGTCCCGGTTATCTGGACAGCCTGCCGTTTCCATAGAAGAATCCCGTAAGCGTTTGGAGGAAATCTATGGACAAAACGTATAACCTGGACATTCTCCCTCCCGCTCAAGCGGAATTGGAAGAAATTGCGCGGGTACATATGGCACTTTCCGGGGTGCAGTCAGCCCGCAGAATAACGGATAAAATTTACGATGCGATGGAACAGTTGATGTGTTTTCCGTTATCCGGGCCACCGATCCGGGATGATCTGTTAAGCGCTGCCGGGTATCGCTATATTCTGGCGAGCAAATATTTGATTATTTACCGCCTGCTGGGAGATACCATAGTGATTTACCATATCGCTCATGGCGCAACAGACTATCCCAAATTGCTTAAAACCTCGTTTTTTGAATGATAAGCGGCCCCGCAAATTGAAGCGGGGCCGCTTGTTTGTTCGATTGATATTGCTACCGGGACCGGGCACGGTCCGGAATGGGCGGTATGACTTCCACACCCCGGTAGCAGGGCAGGACGCAGCTCTCGCCGCAGCGTTTACAGCCGTGGCAGGGGTGGTCCTTGGGCGGCGCTGGCTTGGCCCGCTGCTCTTGCCGGGGCGGAGGGGCCTGCATCATCAGGCGTTCCAGGGGATTGGATGTAAAATATCTCATTCGTCCCCCTCATCCTCTGCGCCGCCGTCCTCATACTCGTCCTCATCGCCGTAATCGTAGTCCTCCAGGTCGGCGCTGCCCTTGGTATCGGGCTTTTTCTTCTTGAATTTCAAGAAATAGACCGCGCCGCCGCCAGCCAGGGCCACCGCCAGCGCCACAGCCAGCATCCCATTGACGCCGCCCTTTTTCTCCGGCTCCGGGTTAGGCTCGGTGTCAGTTTCTGCCGGGTCCTCCTTCTTTTCCGGCTCCGGTTCTTTGCCTGCGCACTCGGTCATGTTGACAGAGCAGACCGGGCAGGCGGTATTGACCGCCCCGGCGTGGCATTTGTCGGTGCAGATGCAGGCGGCGGGTTCGCCCTGCTCCACCAGCGCCGCCAGATCAGCTTCATCCACTTTGTTTAGAAAATACGTCTTGTACTGTTCCTCATCCTCGTTCACCGGGGCGTCATAGTCGATCAGAATGTAAAAAATATTCCCGTCCCGACCCTCCACGGTGATAAACTGCTTATGAGTGTCTTTGCTGTAAAGCAGATCGCGGGTGAAAAACTCGCTGTCCACGGACAGCGGTTCCCCCTGCTGGGGCTGTTGGCCGGTGGCAGGCTGGCCTGTCTGCTGATCCGTCTGCGGGGTGTCCTGGGGCGACGTGGAATCCTGGCTCCAGTATTCCAGCACCTTGTCGCTGCCGTCCTCCGGCCCGCCGCCAGCAAAGGCGGTGACAGGGAGGACGGAGAAGCACAGCATCAGCGCCAGCACCATAGACAGGATGCGCCGCTTAGACGTTCTCATGGCTGCTGTCCCCCTCTCCCACCGGCGCACCGTGCTGGGCGTTGTGAATGAGCGCGGCAAGCTGGTCGGGGTCCAGGCCCATGCTCCGCACAAGGCCGATGATGTCCAGGTTTTCCAGCTCGGTGCGCTGCTTTGCCAATTCCTCCTGCCGCGCTTGCAGCTCGGTAATCTTGGCGGCGTTTTTCTCATATTCCGTGTTGATTTTCTTGATTTTCGGGTTCATAAAATTCCCTCCTTGTTATGGTTCTGGAAGTCTGCCGTAGCAGTAAAAGTGAGCTTGCCAGTAGGATGTATTGAGGTTGGCGTAGGAGATCGGGGACCCACAGTGAATCATCATTCCGTTCCCCACATAGATGCCGCAGTGGGTCACGCCGTCCGGGTTGGGCGCGTCATAGGTGTACTTGAAAAACACCAGATCGCCAGGGCGGGCATTGGCGGGGGAAACCGGGGTACAGACGTTGCAAAGCCCCTGCGCCCCCAGCCGCCCATAGTTCCAGCCGGAGTGATTGATAACCCAGCTTACAAAGCCGGAGCAATCAAAGGAGGTAGAGGGAGAACTGCCGCCCCAAACATAGGGATAGCCAAGATATTTCTCGGCTTCGGCCAGCATTGCCGCGAAAACCTCATCCTCCAAAGCCTCCGGCGGTACGTCATAGTCCAGATAGTCCTGCCGCTGGGATGCGTTGGGGTATTCGCTGGCGGGGAACAGGTCGGGCCGGTTGCCCAGGGTGGCAATATACACGGCGTAAATGTTCATCCCTTCCTCGTCCAGCAGATAGATGGGCAGATGGGACAGGTCAAAGTTGTCCAGCGTCACCGTACAGATGGAGTATTCATATGGTTCATCATCCTCGTCATAGCGGGTCTCCACCGTTACCGTTTCCGTGAGGGTGTACTGACGCTCAAAGAGCATTTCCAGGGTCCCCTGCACCTGTTCCAGCGTCCAGCCGCCCCGGTGGTAGGCGTTGAGCAGGGCCATCAGCACATAGGGGTCATGGCCGATTTCGTCCAGGTCATAGCTGTACTCGTCATAGTCGTGGGTACTCTCATAGCTGTCCAGGTAGCTTTGCAGCTCGTTTTCCATCCCGGCATAAGCCGCCTCCGCGCCCAGCATGGCCTCGTCGCTGGAGGGGTGGGTGGAGCCGCCCAGCCCGGACATGACGCCCTCCGCCAGCATGGAGCAGGAGGACATCCCATTGAGGAAGATGCACACCACCAGAAACAGGCCGATCACAATGAGAAAGCCCTTTTTGTGCCGCCAGATAAAGCCTGCGGTCTTTTTCGTTTCCTCTGCCGCCTTTTTTGCGGCCTTTGCCACGTTCTCCGCAGTTTTGACCGTGGAACCGGCAGACTGCCCCGCACGTTTGGCGGCGGCGTACTGTTTCCTGATGGCTCGTTTCTGCTGCCAACGGGAGACTGGGTTACTGGCAAGCTGGGGATTTTGCCGGATATGCTTTTGATACAGCACATTCACATTGGCCTGTTCCAATTTCCGCTCCGCTTTTGCCGCCTCCCGGTAGGGGCGCAGCTTTTGGGAACGGCAAGAGTGCGCCGCCAGACGCGCCCCGCCCTCGGCGGATTCTTCCAGCCGGTGGGCGCTCTCCACGCCCACGTTATCATGCTCTGTCTCGCTGATCTTCCGATGGACAGTACCAACTGCCGTATGGACGGGGGCAGTTTGAACAGCATGGGACAGCTTGGAGATGGGCGCGGGCTTGTCTACTTCCTCAAACTGCAATCGGGTCTTGGCTTTGCCGGTGGCCGGGTCCACAGTGCGCTGCTTGACCGGCTTTTTCTGCTTTGGAATTTTCTTCCGCGCCGCATCCGCCTGATCTGCCGCCTTGTCCGCAGGTTGAATATGTTCCTTCAGCCGAGGGTCTCCGCGCTCGGCGTCGGTGAACTGGAGGCGAGGCTGCTTATCTCTGCTCATCGTGCGGCCTCATGCGGCTTTCTGGACGGGTCAGGCAGAGCAAGGGGACGCGCCTGCGTTTCCGTTTTCTTTTCCTCCAGCCGCTGCCGGACAGAGGGCCGCTCACGCTTGCCACGGGTCCGCTCCGCCGCCCGTTCCAGCCGGTCCACAGCGCCAAGCGCCCCATAGATTGTCCTATTCATACCGGCATACATGGCATTTGCCGCCCGCATGGGGGCCAGCACAGCGGCCTGGAAACGCCCCTCCCGCGCTGTGTCCGTCTGCTGGATTTCCTTTCCAACGGCGGCGCGGCCAGCGTTTTTCAAATGGTTCCCCGCACTCCGCAGCTCCTGGCCCATAGCCTCCACCCGCTGGATGGACGCGCTGGTTTTCTCCATAGAGCCACAAATCTTATCCTGCACAGATTCCAGAATTTTTTTGATGCCCAGCGCATACACCGCCTTGTCCAGCGCAGACACGCCCATTTGCTGAAAACCGCTTACGGCGTCCTTTGCGCAGGAAATGATCTTGTCCCGTATTGTCTGAAGCTGTTCCCGCATTTCTCCCACCCGGTCCTCCAGCGTCTGCGCCATATCTGTAAGCGCGTCCTTCATAGACCGGCGCTGTTCCGGCATCTCGGAAAGCTGCTGTTTCACATCCCGCAGTTCGGACAGGACAGCGGCGTACTGCTGCTCCATGCTGTCCACGCAGGCGATCAGGCGGGCAAACTCCTTTGCCTGATCCTGCCGGTTGTTTTCCTCCATCAAGCGGAGCATTTCTCTGATTGCTTCATGGTCTTTCAAAAAATCCATACGCAATTACCTCCTACGCCTTATCCAGAAATTTCCTGTGGCTTCGTTGTCATAATACGATACAGCTCGGTGTCCTTCGGGAAACGGTCCACAAAGGGCAGAATCACGTTGCCGTAGAACAGCAGTCCCTCGCCCTCGCCGGAGTGGGTGACATAGGAAAGCTGGTGGGGGCTGATGTTGAGCTGCTTGGCAAGGATTTTCCGATCTCCCGCCGCCTGATTGAGCATATAGATGAAGTCCGAGTTTTCCAGGATATTGGAGATTTCCGGGCTTGCCAGAAGGTCTTTGCTGTTCTGCGTGATGCCGGTGGGAATCCCGCCCCACTTTCTGAACCGTTTCCAAATCTCCACGCTCCAACTTGCCAGCTCGCCTTTCAGCAGAAGGTGGAACTCATCCACATAGTAGCGGGTGGTCTTGCCCGCCGCCCGGTTGACGGTGACGCGGTTCCACACCTGATCTTGAATGACCAGCATCCCCAACTGCTTCAACTGCTTGCCCAGCTCCTTGATGTCATAGCAGACAATACGGTTGTCAATATCCACGTTGGTGCGGTGGTTGAACACGTTCAGACTGCCGGTGACGTAGATTTCCAGCGCCGTGGCGATGAATTGGGCCTCCTTTTCCTCCTGCGCCCGGAGAGCATCGTACAAATCCTCCAGGATGGGCATATTCTCCGGCCTGGGGTCGGTGAGGTATTTCTGATACACCAGCCGCACACAGCGGTCAATCACTGTTTTCTCCACCGGCTGGAGGCCGTCTTTACTGCCCACAACAATGTCGCAGAAGGACAGCAGGAAATCCACCTTCAAGGACAGCGGGCTTTCATCATCCGAATAGTCCAGGTTGAGGTCCATCGGATTGACATACTGCTTGCTGGTGGGGGAAATCTTTATCACCTGTCCGTCCAGCCGCTGGACGAGGGGATAATACTCGGCCTCCGGGTCCGCAATCAGAATGTCATCGTCCGTGACGAGGAACACATTCAAAATCTCCCGCTTGGCGGAGAAGGATTTGCCGCTCCCGGGAGTGCCGAGGATTAACCCGTTTGGGTTTTTAAGCGCCTTTCTGTCCACCATAATAAGGTTGTTGGAAAGTGCGTTCAGCCCGTAGTAAAGGGCCTCGCCGCCGCTCTGAAACAGTTCCTGGGTGGTGAAGGGTACAAAAATAGCGGTGCTTGAAGTAGTCAAGCCCCGCTGTATCTCGATCTGATTGCAGCCCAGGGGAAGGGAGGACATCAGGCCCTCCTCCTGCTGGAAGTCCAGCCGGGTAAGCTGGCAGTTGTATTTCTGCGCGATGCTGGACGCCTGGAACACGTTGTTGTCGAGCTGCCGCTGGCTGTCCGCTGTGTTGACCACCAGGAACGTCACCAGGAACATCCGCTCATTCCTGCTCTGAAGGTCTTGCAGCAGCTTTTTGGCCTCGCTGCCATAGGTGGCGAGATCGGAGGGGATGATGTCCATATCATAGCCTGCGCGGACTGCCTTTTTCTGTTCCTCGATCTTGGCCCGGTCCAGGTCGGTGATCTTCCGTTTCACCGTCTTGATGGCGCTGATCTGGTCCACGGACTGGATATGGAGGCTGACGATCTGACTGGATTCCATGTCCAGAAAATCCGCCAGCATACGGTCATTCAGCTCCGGGGCCAGGATTTGCAGAAAGCTCACCGCGCCGAACATCTTCCCCATGCGGAACATCCGCCCATTTTTGAACTCAAAGGAGCTGGGGGCGATGAAATCCTTGGTGGACAGCCCGGAGGGGGCCAGCCAGTCCCAGGAGAAGCGGAAGGGGGTCTGGCCGTCCATGTGGAAGATGCCGTGGAGCAGATGCAGCCGCTCTATGCCGTTCATGGGGGAGCAGGCCACACCCAGACGCTTGAAGTTGTTGCTAACATCCATCTCGATGCGCTCCAGCCGGGGCTTGGCGGCTTTGATGCTGTCCGCGTCAATGCCGAAGGTGAGATACTTGGTCTTTGTCAGGCCGTTGTTCCCCTTGGCAAGCTGATTTTGCAGCATTTCCGAGTATTCGTCCCGCACATCGTTGAATTTGTCCGCCCGCAGGGGAATGACGATGCTCCGGGCATAGCCGTCCTGGGCAGTGGACAGGTTCAGAAAGGAAAGCTGAAAGCGAATGGAGCTGTCAAAGTAGTTGAGGAAGTCGGACCAGCCCTCGAAAATGGCAGTCTTGTCCTCGTTCTGGCTGAGTTGGTAGTTGATGTCCTGGAACTGCACTGTCTTGGTATAAAAGGTATCAGTGACGCAGCAGATGCCGTCCGGGAACATCCGCTGGTAGGGGATGCTGTCCTGGGCGGACAGCTCCGTTTTATCCTTTCCCTTGGCTTTGGCGATTGCCGCCTCGATCTGCCGCCTGTCCTCATGGGACAGATGTTTACCGCCTTTTCGCTGGGCCGGACGCGCCTGCGGCTCCGGCTCTTTTCCGAACAGGCGGCGAATGAGCTTTTTGATTGCCGTAAACAATGCGGTACACCTCCTTGTCTAACTGGTCCTGCCGCTCCAGCGCGGCATAGAAATTGTTGGTCTTATAGGGGCGCTGCTTGGGCCGGAAGAAGCAGACGCGGAGAATGTTGCGGACGATCTTCTCCATCGGCTGGCCGTTCTTTTCATATACCCCCAGCAGAAAGAAGGGGAGCATGACCATCATCATGCACATCGCCGCCGTGCTGTTGCCCATCGGAACCCGCAGCAGGAAGAACAGCGGAACGCCGATGAGCGCCCCACCGCCGAAGCAGATCAGTTGCCGCTTGGTGAGATTGAACGCCACTTTGGTTTTTACCTTGGTTAAGTCCTTGGGGACCGGCACATAAGCCATTACCGTACCTCCTGTTCTCTGGCCGGGGCGCTGGGCTTGGACGGCTCTGCCGCTTTCTCCCGGAGTTTACCCAGCACAGACTTCTTCTCCTGGGTCTCCATATGCTGAAACAGGTCATCCAGGGCAAAGGAAAAATCACTGAGATCGCCCATACGCTCCATCCATTTGTCCGCTACCGCTTGCAGGGGATCATCCAAAGACAGAAGATAATCTACTTCTTCCGGCTCCAAACCATGTGTCTCCGTCAGGTATTCATGGGCATCCCGAATGGCGGTGATTTCTCTGGACTGCATTACCAGCGTGTCGGGCGGTAACTTGCTCCATGCAGAAAGATGGCCCTGCAAACCGGCGTCCAGCCGGTCATAGAGCTGCTGACATTTATCCACGATTGATATTCCTCCCATCGTTTTTCAGATTGGATTTTCCCACAGACGCTTTGCCGGGGCATAGTCGGCAAAATCCCTGACGGTGTGAAAAATCCGCTTGTTGTTCACCCATCTTTGCAAGTGCCGGGTGATGGGCGGGGCGCTGGGCCGGTCATAGACCATCACATAGGGGTCAAAGCCCAGGCCCCGCAGGGTGTCCACCCGATACAAGTCCTGCTCATGGGTGCTGCCGTAGTTGGTGAGGACGTACACCCTCCGCCTGCGGTCACTCTTGATGGCGGTCCGCTCTACGAAGCGGCGGAAGTAGCCGGTCAGGTCTACATTTGGGTCATCCCAGGCGAAATGTACCGCCTTTGTCCGCACCCGGTTCAGCAGGGCTATGTTGTCCGGGGTAGTCAAGCGGATGTCCAGCCCCTGAGAGAAGTCCACATAGGCGCGGCTTTCCGCAAGCTGCAAAATCAGCCTTTCATGGTCCGGGCAGGCCAGCAGATTAGCGTCCAGCAGCTTGATCTCCCGCTGTCCGTCCCAAAACTCGGACAGGTCGGCCACCTGATGGCTCCGCCGCCCTTCCTTATCTGAAACGATGCAAAATCCGCAGGCTCTCGGACAGCCACGGGTCAGGAAACCGTAGGCTGTATCGGGAAACTGCGGATATAACGAGTAGTCCGGGCGCTGATGTTCCACCACATCCGGGAGGTCCGGCCCTGGGCCGTAGCCGGTGCCGCCCCGGATGATCTGGTCGGCGTTGGCGATGTAGATGTTGTCTTTGGAATAGGTGTTGGTGAACACCCTGCTTTTGTAAACGAGGTCATACCAGCCCTCCGGCCTCCACAGCTCCACGGTGTCACCCCGCGCTTTATGGTAGGCGGACAATTTCATCAGGCAGAGATTGGGCCAGTTGTGGCCGTCCACATCTACGCAGCCAATTTTCATCACACTTCACCCCCGGCAGACAGCACCTTTTCATAGCGCAGCTTCATTTGTGGCGGACAGAGGTCCTCAGCGGGACAGCGTTTGCCGGTCCAGCGTTTACCCCCTGCCAGCCCCATGCACTTCCAGCCAGCGGCCCGCAGGCTGGTCCCCGGTTCAGTGTCCAGGGTGTATGTGATGATCTTCTGATAGCCCATAGCCTTTGCCGCCCGTGCTGCCGCAGCGTAGAGCATACTGCAAGCGTTTTTCTCCCCGGTGGTGCATAGGCGGTTGACTTCCAATGTCAGGCCGTTGTCCAGATGGCGGCTCACAGGACGGCCCACGATTGCCACGCCCACCAGCCGCCCCTCCTGAGCGCAGCCGATGGAAAACTTATGTCCCACCACAGGCTTATGATGCCGGTGGTGTTCCGCGACAAAAGTATTGGCAGCTTTGAGGGAAACGGGAACCAGGCGCATCACCGTTCCCCTTTGTCCGTTTTTCTCTGCCTGGGAGCTTTGGCCTTGTCCGGGGCCGGAGACTCTGCCGCCTTTGCGGTGTTCTGGAGCGCGTCACGCACAGAGGGCCGCGCCTTTTCGCTGCGGGTAGCGATCAGCTCCATCACCCGCTGATACTCGCCCAGCACAGCGGTGTGGAGGGCCTGCCGCATCTCCGATGTAGTGGGAAAACAGATGTCGTGATACTCGCCCTTGCTGTCCTTCCTGTCGGGCATAGAGACAAAAGCGCCCTTTTCGCCGTCCATGATCTTGATGCCCTTGACGGCAAAGCAGCCGCCCAGCGTCACGCTGGCAAAGGCCAGCAGATTCCCTTCCTCCTTCGAGGGGTAGACCCTCACGTCCACATCCAGCTTGGCGGGCTGGGGAGAGCTGGTCTCCTGGGTCATATTCTCGCTCATAACAATTTCCTCCTTCAATCAAATTCAGTGCGCCGAAAACACGCTCTTGGCGAGGCTCCCTGTCTTGAACAGGGTAAAGCACAGCAGCACCGTATATCCCATGCACGTCCAGATGGCGGCGCTAATGTCATCGCTTACGGAGATATTCTGCACCAGCACCGCATAAATCGCCACGCACACCATAATCAGAAATGCCTGGAATCCCAGGGCAAACAGGGATTTGAGATAGTTCTGGCCCATGCCGCCCACCTCCCGGTTGGAGAGGGTCGCCACGGGGATGGG
>NZ_RAZF01000039.1 GCF_003612555.1 Acutalibacter sp. 1XD8-33 | reverse complement strand
AGCGGCTCCTTATGGGAACCGCTCTTGCTTTTTTCCTTTTTTACGAGGGTTCGAATCTATTTTTCGCTTACATAAAACTTGGAAAGTTGAAAAGCGCAGCTTTTCAATTTTTTTCACATTATTTCATGCCGAAATTTTCATCCTAGTCCATGTCCGGCTCCTGTTCTTCTGCCAGTTCTTCCGCTGTCAGCTTACGGAAGGAGTCCTCACTGGGGATAAGCCCCGGCGCCCGGCCATTGTCAAATTTGCAGTAGAGGGTGCCCATATCGTCCACGGCAATTACGGTGCCTCGCATGTTATCCTCGACGCGGTGCATATCCTCGCCCATACTCAGCAGCATGATTCGAGTGCCGCTGGGGTACTCAGCCTTGTAGCGCTCTGCTTGCCTGTGCAGCCTATCCCATTCGTTCATCTTGAAAACCTCCTTTTACATACCGCCCATGCCTTGATGGGGTTCCAGGTGCTCGTCCAACTCGCCCTCCGGCAGGTACAAATACTCGGTTTCAGAACCGTACTCCATCTGTGCGACGGCAACAACATCCCGGCGGGGTTCACAGTAGGGAAACGTGGCGACATAGTAGACTTCGTGGTACGGCACGTCCCCGCTTGTGAAGAGCAGGCCGTAGGTGGTGGGAGTCCCATCCCCGCTGGTCAGCAGGTCACGGCCTGCCTGCTCGAAGTTGAGGTTGTCAACCTCTGAGGTGGGCAGAGCGCCCATCTTATTGAGCAGATATTTCCTGCCCACAGCGGCAAGGTCAATGACGTTTTGCACCAGCGTGTACCTTTCTATATTAAAGGCGAGGTTGATGAGCGCCTTGAGGTCGGAAGGCTGCTCTATCTGCATCGCCGCCCAAAATTGGTCTTGCTCATATGGGGTGAACCGATCGAGGTTTTTGGCGAGGAAGTTCAGCTTGTCCAGATCAATTTCCTTCCCATTCAGCAGGGCTAGCGCCTCTGGGAACACATTGTCGGCGGTGACTTTGAATGGCGCGGTGCGGAATGCCTTGACCAGCGCCGTTTGAAGTTCGGTTTCGCACAGGGGGAAAGTCAGAGTAGTTCGCATAGGGCCATGCCAGATTTTTAGGGTTACCATAGGTTCAGCTCCTTCCTGAAATAAAAAAGCCGGTTGCTTGTTTTCGGGGAGAGTTCCCCAGCGACCGGCTATGTGTTTTTACGGCGAGAGGGCCAGCAGATCATCTCCGCTGGCCCTCTTGTCTTCTTTATTCTGTTGATGTGAGAGTTCGGTTTCTGCCGCAAAGCCAAAGGACCATTTTTACATCCATGTTTCGGCGCTTTCGAAATCCAGGCTTTTGAGATGCAAAAAACCGCGTAACTACGCGGTTTTTTGCCCAAATATCTTTTTGGCTTTCCTAGGATGGTGGACCATCAGGGACTCGAACCCCGGACCGACCGGTTATGAGCCGGTTGCTCTAACCAACTGAGCTAATGGTCCCTGCAAGTCTGAGACGGCAGATCAGCCGCCCTCCGGACTTTCTAGAAATAATCATAGCACAACAGGGGAAATTTAGCAAGAGTTTTTTGCGCGGGAGCCTGCTTTGCATCCGGATAGAAAGCGGACGCCCTGCCAGGAAATCCCCCCAGAAAAAGCAGATTCTGTCCTGAATTTAGAAATTTGAACAAAGCTACTGTACTTTCTCAAAAAGTTATGCTATGCTATATCTAATAAAATCTTTCAGAACCAAGGAGGCACGAACATGCAGATTCCCGCTGACTATATCGAGAGGGTTTATGCCGGATGGTATGGTAAGATCATCGGCATCCGCCATGGCTCCAACATCGAGGGCTGGTCCTATGAGAAAATCGCCGAAACCTATGGGGAAATCCGGGATTACCTGTTCCGGTTTAAGAATTTCGCCGCGGACGACGACAGCAATGGCCCCATCTTCTTCATCCGGGCTCTGGAGGATTCTACTTGTACCGAGGAGATTACCCCCAAGGAGATGGGGGAGGGTGTGCTGAATTACGTGCCCTGGGAGCACGGCTTCTTCTGGTGGGGCGGCTATGGAAACTCCACGGAGCACACCGCTTATCTCAATCTGGCCCACGGCATCGACGCTCCTCTCTCCGGTTCGGCGGAGCTGAACGGGGAGGCTGTGGCGGAGCAGATCGGGGGGCAGATTTTCATCGACACCTGGGGTCTGGTGAACCCCTGCGACTACCGCCGGGCCGCCCGCTACGCCGCCAAAATGGCCTCCGTCACCCACGGGGGCAACGGGATCTACGGGGGCATGTTCATCGCCGCCTGCGTCAGCGCGGCCTTTGCCAGCCGGGATGTCCACGAGGTGATCCAGGCCGGGCTCTCTGTGATCCCGGAGGACTGCCAGTACCGGCGTATGGCCGGGGACGTGCTCCGCTTCCACCAGGACCATCCGGAGAACTGGCGGGACTGCTTCGCCTTTATAAAGGCCAACTACGGCTACGACCGCTATCCCGGGGCCTGCCATATCATCCCCAACGCTGCGGTGGTCCTGCTGTCCCTGCTCTATGGGGGCGGGGACTTCTCCCGGTCCATCAACATCTGCAATATGTGCGGCTGGGACACGGACTGCAACGTGGCCAATGTGGGCTGCATCCTGGGGGTGATGGTGGGCCTGGAGGGGATCGGCAAGTCCTGGCGGGAGCCCATCGGGGACCTGCTGGTGTGCTCCAGCGTGCTGGGCTGCATGAATCTGCGGGACATCGCCAACGACGCCTTCTATCTGGCCTCTCTGGGCTACCGGGTGGCGGGGGAGCCCTATCCGGAGGCCTGCCGGGAGCTCCTGGAGGGGACCGCGCCCCGGTTCTCCTTTGCCCTGCCGGAGAGTACCCACACCTTCCGGGCGCTGGGCGGGAACTGCGCCTTTTCCAATATTGCCTGCGAGAACGCCTATGGGGGCCGCTGCCTGAGAGCAGAGGTGGAGGCCGGGTCCTGGCCGGTAGAGGTGTACCGCCAGACCTACTACCGCCCGGAGGATTTCAGCGACGACCGGTACACCCCCTCCTTCACGCCGGAGGTATTTCCAGGCCAGACGGTGGTGCTTCGGGTCAGGGCAGACCGGCCGGTTTCCCTGCGCCCCTTTGCCCACGATGCCTACGCCGGGCAGAATCTCTACGGGGAGGCGGCGCTAGTGGAGGGCTGGACCCTGCTGCGGCTGGAGCTGCCCCCTTCGGACGGGTGTATCCAGCGGGTGGGGGTGGAGGTCCCCGCCGGGGAGCGGGCCACCGTCTATATCGACTATCTCACCTATGAGGGCAGGGCCCGATACACCCTGGACTTCGCCAAGGCGGGCATTGAGCGCTGGACGGGCTTCCACACCGAGCTGGGCCAGACCTCCAACTCCAAGGGTATCTGGGAGTTCCGGGAGGGAGCGGCTTATGGCAGCTGCGCGGACCACGGGGAGCTGTTCACCGGGGGCCGGGACTTCGGGGACTACCGGGTGACGGCCCACATCCGCCCCCAGACCGGCCGGAGCCATATGGTGATGATCCGGGCCCAGGGGGCCATCCGGGGCTACTGGGCGGGCTTCCGGGGGGACAAGCTGGTGATTTTGAAGAACCGGCGGACCCTGCGTGCCCTGGCGGAAGCGCCCTTCTCCTGGGAGAACGGCCGGGACTACGCTCTCACCGTGGAGGTGCGGGGGGAGGAGATCCGGCTCTTGGTGGACGGGGAGCTGCTCCTCACCGCACGGGACGGGGACGAGCCCTACCTCACCGGCTGCTACGGATTGGCCCTGGAACAGGGAAGCCGCTGCCGGATCCTCCGCTTCACGGTGGAGTGAAATAGAAAGGAGCATCCGTGTATGAAACGAAACCGAGCGCCAGCATCCACGCCTCCCAAGTTCTCCCCGAAGCAGGAGAAACCCTTCCGCAGGCTCTCCTGGAAAGCGCGGCGCAGGATCCTCGCGGCGGAGCTCTGCCTCTTGGTTTGCCATGGGGGCGCTGTTTCATGTGGAGTACGCCAAGGTCTACCGGCTTTGGGCGTTTTACCGGCTGGAGGGGTCGGAGAGCGGCTTTCTGGTGAAAACCCCCAAGGAGGACCGGATTTTTAATATCGACCCCGAGAAGCTGGAGAGCGTCATCATTCACCCTGTGGGGGAAACGGGCCGCGAGGCGGCCTATGCCGATGCCGATCCAGGCCGGGTGGCGGAGCTCCTGAACTCCTTTCGCTGGTGGCACTGGACCTGGGAGCCGGAACCGTTCTATGGCTTGTTCTTCTCTTTCGATGACAGCTGCCCTCCAGAGACAAGAGGGTCTATCAGGCTGAGGGCCAAGCCAACGCAGATCTGCCCCCCGGACCGGTCGGGCACGCCGGACAGCGATAAGGCGATAGAGAGCCCGAGCAAGTACATGTGGTTTTTTTGACATGAAATGGAACCGGCTGCTCATCGGGGAGATCTGGTTCTATGGGAGCCCGGAGTTTTTCCGGCAGCTGAACGAGCTGGTGAATTTCTATTATGAGAACCCCGTCTTGCCCAACTGAAGAAGGCCGCCCTTGGGGCGGCTTTCTTTTTTTGTGCGGGGATTCCGGCAGGTTGGGAGGCCGGGGGCGCAGGTGGGGCAAAAGCCGTTGCAATGGGGAGTTTCCCTGGCTATACTATAAGTAAATTAACTACATGGACAGAACACAGAACGAAGAAAGGAGGACGATATGAAGATACGGATTGAAGAGGATGGGGCGCTTGAGGAGCTGGAGGTGGTGATCCGTTGCCGGGAGGCTTCCGGCGCACCGGCGCGCCGGGTGCTGGAGGCCCTGGACGGCTGTGCCGCCCGCCGCGAGAAACTCACCGGCTGGCGGGAGGGCCAGGCTTTTCCGCTGGAGCCGGGAGAGGTGATCTACATTGAGGCCGTGGACAAAAGGACGTTCCTCTATACCCGGGAAGAGGTCTACGAGACGCCCCTGCGGCTCTATGAGTTGGAGGAACGGCTGCGGGAGAGGGACTTCTTCCGGGCGTCCAAGTCGGCGGTGGTGAATTTCAACGCCATCCGCTCCCTGCGGCCGGACCTGGGCGGGCGGCTGCGGCTGACCATGGAGGGCGGCGAGGCGCTGTTCGTGTCCCGGCAGTACGCCGGGGCCCTGAAAAAGCGGTTGGGGCTGTAGCTTGCTATATTTTCTGAGAGACAAGTGGCTACGCACACGATCTCTCAATTATACTTTCTAAGAGTAATACTGTGTGGCCTCCGCCACAAAGAACGCGGCTACGGCAAGATCGTGGAGCGCTGCTCCACACCACGCCGCTTTTGAGAAAAGTAAGACATTCGCTACGCGAAGTCTACAAAACTTTTATCCTGGACGGCTTTGGCCGGTCTAGCTGGCCGAAACTTGGCAACGCCAAGTTTACAGCTGGTCAGGGGTCTGGGGGGGGGGCTGGTCTCCTGTGGAGACCGTTCAGCACCGACCGAACCGGCAGGTGAGAAGCCCTCCCAGCTGCCAGAGGCCAAAACATACTCTTAAAAAGTATCCATTTGTCATTTTTTTAGAAAGGCGGTTATGCTATGAAAAAGTTTTTGCGGTTTGTGGGAGAGCTGAAAACCTGGGGATGCCTGAGCTTTACCGGCGCGGTCTGTATCTATTCGGCCATCGACTGGCTGACCGGCGGGGAGAGCATGGCGTATTCTCTGATCTGGCAGCTGCTGGCCATGTGCGGCGTCATCACCCTTTTGCAGTATGTGTTCTTCTCCGGGCAGGTCCTGAAAAAGCTCAACTATGGCCTGCGCCTGGGAATTTTCTGCCCGCTGGTTTTCGCCGTTGTCTTGGCGTTTGCCTGGGTGTTCCGGTGGTTTCCCATGGAGCGGCCCGGGGCCTGGGTCAGCTTTGTCGTGATCTTTCTGGCAGCGTTTCTGATTCTCTGCCTGGGATTCGAGCTCTATTTCCGGATTATGGGCGCGAAGTATGACGAGCATCTGGGCCGGGCCCAGAAAAGGTCCCGGGACATGAAAAAGTAGGAGCGCGGTGCTAGAGAATGCTCTGGGGAGGGGGAAATGGGGGTCTTTCCCCGCGGGCGGAAAGACCTTGTATACGGAAAGGCTTCCCGCGCGCCTTTATAAAAGTAAGAAAGAATGGAAAAATGAATAAATCGTAACAATAAAAAAAGTCTGCTTCCTAGGGGTTGACAAGCTGTTGGGTTGGAGCTATAATGTCTATGTTGTATTGCTATATTTACGACATAGACCCCTGCCTTTTGGGCGGATGGGAGGGATATGGATGGCTGAGATACGGCTCAAGGAAAATGAGTCCCTGGACAGTGCTCTGCGGCGCTTCAAGAAACAGTGCGCCCGCGCCGGCGTGATTCAGGAAGTTCGCAAGCGGGAGGCTTATGAAAAGCCCTCGGTAAAGCGCAAGAAGAAGTCTGAAGCGGCCCGCAAGCGCAAGTACAAGTAAGAGAGTTTACCGCCGGAGAGCTTCCGGCGCGTTCCCAGGGCCGGGGTTTCTGGCTTTGGGCTGCAAACCAGAAAAAGCGGGCCAAGCGCCCGCTTTTTTGTTCCGTGCTGGAGAAAAACAAATGGGTATTTTTACACCGACCGCCATAAAGCCCCTGGCTCTGGACATCACCCCGGCGTTTCTGCGGCAGATGGGCGTGAAGGCCCTTCTGCTGGACGTGGACAACACCATCGCGGCCTACACCTCCCACCAGCCGCTCCCCGGCGCGGTAGAATGGGCCCGCTCTCTGGAGGAGGCCGGGTTCCGGGTGCTGATTGTCTCCAACAACTACAAAAAGCGGGTGGGGCCCTTCGCGGCCCGGTTCGGGCTTTCCTACATCAGCTTCGCCATGAAGCCTTTGCCCTTCGGCTACCTGCGTGGGGCGAGGAAGCTGGGGCTTCGCTGCCGGGACTGCGCCATCATCGGCGACCAGATCTTCACCGACGTGGTGGGCGCGAACCTGTGTGGGATGCGCTCTGTGCTGTTGACCCCCCTGGAGCCCGAGGAGGGCCTGAGCTTTCGGGTCCGGCGGTTCTTCGAGCGGGGCCTGCGGGAAAAATTCGCGGAGAAGGATCTGTGAGAAGGTATGTTTTAGTAGTAATACTGTGTGGCCTCCGGCGGTTCAGGGGTTCCACCCCTGAAAACCCCGCAACCTTTGAAAAGGTTGACGAAACTTTTACGCTGGTTAGCTGAGTGCGAGAAAACTAGCCAGGGTAAAAATTTTTGATCAAACTTTTTCAAAAAGTTTGTGGGGTTCTTAGGGGCAACGCCCCTAAGCCGCCGGAGGCCGACACGTACTCCACAAAAATTATCTTTGGAAGGATGATATCACATGAAAAATCCGGTGGAACGAATCCGGGAAAAGCTCATTGGGGCGGACAGCCAGAAGGCCATTCTGGTCTATTCCGAGCGCAACCGCCGCTATTTCACAGAATTTCCCTCCGACGCGGGGGCGCTGCTGATCACGGCGGAGGAGGCCTACCTGCTCCAGGACTTCCGCTATGAGGAGGCGGCGGGCTATTCCGCCAAAAACTGCACCGTCACGGGCTTCAAGAACTTCATGGAGAAGCTGCTGGAGCTGATGGAGAAGCACGGCGTGAAGCAGGTCTACATGGAGATCAACAAGCTCTCCGTGGCCGAGGCCAGGAAGTTTGAAAAGGCCTTCGGGGAGAAGGGCATCGAGACCGTGCTGGACGAGACCCTGGACAATGCCATCAAGGACCAGCGGATGATCAAGTCCCCCGAAGAGGTGAAGAAGATCGAGGCCGCCCAGGCCATCACCGACGCCGCCTTCCAGCACATCCTGCCCTTCATCAAGGAGGGCGTCACCGAGCGGGATCTGGCCCTGGAGATCGAGTTCTTCATGCGGAAGAACGGCGCGGAGAACGTGGCCTTCGACCTGATCGTGGCCGCGGGCAAGAACGGCTCCCAGTGCCACGCCGTGCCCAGCCTGAACACCGTGCAGAAGGGCGACTTCATCACCATGGACACCGGCGCCATGCTGGACGGCTACCACTCCGACATGACCCGCACCGTGGCCTTCGGCAAGGTCAGCGACGAGCAGCGCAAGGTCTACGAGACCGTGCTCCAGGCCCAGCTGGCGGTCATCGACGCGGTGAAGCCCGGCGTGCCCTGCTGCGATATGGACAAGATCGCCCGGGATATCATCGAGAAGGACTACCCCGGCACCTTCGGCCACGGCCTGGGCCATGGGGTGGGCTTCGAGATCCACGAGTGGCCGGTCTTCTCCCACCGAGACACCACCCTCTGCGCCGAGGGCATGGTGATCACCGACGAGCCGGGCATCTACCTGCCCGCCCAGTACGGCGTGCGCATTGAGGACATGCTGCTGGTCACCGCGGACGGCTGCCGCAGCCTCACCAAGTCCCCCAAGGAGCTGATTGAGCTGTAAGAGGGGGGAGCTTTCGGGGCGGAATTTTGCGTTCTGAAGAAAAAATAGCGGATTCTCCTTGAATTCAGCCGCGAGATATATTAGAATAAAAGCCGGACAACCTGGCAAGAATAATTTGGGAGGTTTTTTTCATGGTAACAGCAGGCGATTTCAGAAACGGCGTGACCTTTGAGATGGACGGAGGCGTCTACTCCATCATCGAGTTCCAGCACGTGAAGCCGGGCAAGGGCGCGGCCTTTGTGCGCACCAAGATCCGCAACGTGATCTCCGGCGCGGTCACCGAGCGCACCTTCAACCCCAGCGACAAATTCCCCACCGCCTTTATCGAGCGCAAGGACATGCAGTACCTCTACAGCGACGGGGACCTCTACTACTTCATGGACACCGAGTCCTACGAGCAGATCCCCATCAACAAGAGCGAGCTCTCCGACAACTTCAAGTTCGTGAAGGAGAACATGGAGTGCAAGGTGCTCTCCTACAAGGGCAATGTGTTCGGCGTGGAGCCCCCCAACTTCGTGGAGCTGGAGATCACCAAGACCGAGCCCGGCGTGAAGGGCGATACCGCCACCAACACCCTGAAGCCCGCCACCGTGGAGACCGGCGCGGAGATCCGCGTGCCCCTGTTCATCAACGAGGGCGAGATGGTCCGCATCGACACCCGCACCGGCGAGTATATGGAAAGAGCATAATAACAAATAAATCGAGAATTTATTTGTTATTAGCTCCCAAGTTTCGCTTGCAGTTCTCCGAACTGCATTTTGCGGAGCAAAAGCGCGAAACTTTTCGGGCGCAAATTAAGATAAGTTTTTTGAGTATTGGAAGGCCTTCGGCACACCGCGCCAAGCGAGGTGAAATGAGCAGGCTGGGTTTCGCGGTGTGTCATGAGTTTTGCTTCGCAAAACTCTGTCAAGCTGGGTGCGGGCGCTCTCAGCTGGCCAGGGGCCTGTCTCACTTGCCGGTTCGGTCGATGTTGTTCCGCAAAACTTTCACGACGAATGAAATGAGGAATGACATTACGCGGTCAAAGACTTGGCAAAGCCAAGTCTCAGGCGTCTAGGCTCCTTGTGGGGTGTGGGGGCGACAATCGCCGGTGGCGATTTCCCGTCGCCGACCGAGCCGGCAGGCGAGACTCAAAGCCCCACGACCTTGCCGGAGGCTCAAACACCACAGCGAAAGAGAGGGAGAGAAATGACCAATTCAGAGCGCGCTTCTTACATCAAGGGCTTGATGGACGGCATGGAGCTGGACCCCAAGGCCAAGGAGACAAAAATATTTAATGCCATGGTGGAACTGCTGGAGGACCTGAGTGTATCCGTAGAGGAGCTGGAGGACCAGTATGAGGAGATGGCGGACCAGGTGGACGAGATCGACCAGGATCTGGGAAGCCTGGAGGAGGAGTACTACGGCCTGGACGGGGACGATTGCGGTTGCGGCCACCACCATCACGAGGGCTGCGGATGCGGCTGCCACCACGAGGACATGGAATTCGAGGCCATCTGCCCCAGCTGCGGGGAGACCATCCAGCTCACCGATGAAATGCTGGACGAGGAAACAATGGTGTGCCCCCATTGCGGTGAGACCCTTGAGTTCGATTTCGATGAGGACGACTTCGAGGACATCGAGTCCGACGGGCCCCAGGAGGATGAGGACGGAGAAGAATAATCCTTGACAAATCCGCCGGAATATGCTAGAATATTTCCGTTATGGGGGAGTAGTCGGCTGTGTCGGGCCCGTGGGACCGCGCAGCAGCTAAGTCAACAATCATGGACGAGCCAAGGGGCTCGTTCTGGGTTAGCTTGAAACGACCAGACCTGTGCGCAGGAGGCCTTCGGGCCAAATGGCACAGGTCTAATTTTTTTTCTATCCCGGCTATCCGGCGGGGCTTTGGGCAAACTAGAGAGACAGGCCGGATAGTCATGCTTTTCTAGAGTTTATATGGGGGGAACAGTGCGCGGGGCAGCTTGGTGACAGGCACACAGCCGGGCGGGAACTTTTTGGCTGGGATACTGCGCCCAGAGCTGGCGGGTTCCGGGACATGGCGCGAAGCGGGGTGCTGGATGCCCGGAGCCGGCTGATTCCGGAGCTAGGAAACTTCTTTTCTTGCAAAAAGTTTCCTCTTGGCGCTACGCGCCAATTCACCTTCAAAAAATGCGCTTCTTAGGAGTTTAAGACCTTGAGGGCGTTGAGTCTCAGCTGCCGCTTCGGTCGGTTCGCAGCTTGTCTGCCACTGGCAGACGCTCACCCCTCAAACTCCCACGAGCTTTTGAAGAAAGCTAAGACTTCGCAGAGCGAAGTCTGCAAAACTTTTACGGTTGTTAGGTTAGCTGGGCAAAAAAACGCAAAACGTTCACGACGAACAAAGCGAGGAGTGGGTAAAAGTTTCGTCCACCTTTTCAAAGGTGGTGGAGGTTTGGAGGCAACGCCTCCAAGGTCTTTGGGCGCGGTTGCGTGGAAATCAAGAAAGAGAGGGAGAACGTATGGAATTTTTATGGGAAGGCCTGTTGTCGGTGACGTGGCAGCAGGTGGTGATGTATCTGGTGGGCGCGGCGCTCATCTGGCTGGCGATCAAAAAAGACTACGAGCCCGCCCTGCTGCTGCCCATGGGATTCGGGGCGATTCTGGTGAACCTGCCCCTGTCCGGCGTGCTGAACCAGACCATGCAGGGCGTGGGGGAGACCCAGGGCATCATCCAGTGGCTGTTCGAGACGGGGATCGAGGCCTCCGAGGCGTTCCCCCTGCTGCTCTTCATCGGCATCGGGGCCATGATCGACTTCGGCCCCCTGCTCTCCAACCCCCGGATGTTCCTCTTCGGGGCGGCGGCCCAGTTCGGCATTTTCCTCACCATCGTGCTGGCGGCGGCGCTGGGCTTCGACATCCGGGACGCGGCGTCCATAGGCATCATCGGCGCGGCGGACGGGCCCACCTCCATCCTGGTGAGCCAGGTGCTCCGGTCCAACTACATCGGCCCCATCGCCGTGGCGGCCTACTCCTACATGGCCCTGGTGCCCATCATCCAGCCCCTGGCCATCAAGGCTGTCACCACCAAAAAGGAGCGGGCCATCCGCATGGACTACCGTCCGGCCGCCGTGAGCAAGACCACCCGGATTCTGTTCCCCATCATCGTCACCTTTGTGGCGGGGCTGGTGGCGCCGGCCTCTGTGAGCCTGGTGGGCTTCCTGATGTTCGGCAACCTGATCCGGGAATGCGGCGTGCTGAACCGGCTCTCTGAGACCGCCCAGAACGATCTTGCCAATCTGGTGACCCTGTTGCTGGGCATCACCATCTCCTTCTCCATGCGGGCGGAGCGGTTCGTTACGGTGGAGACCCTGATGATCATGGGGCTGGGGTTGTTCGCCTTCGTTTTCGACACCATTGGTGGGGTGCTCTTCGCCAAGCTGCTGAACCTGTTCACCAAGACCAAGATCAACCCCATGATCGGCGCGGCGGGGATTTCGGCGTTCCCCATGTCCGCCCGGGTGGTGGAGAAGATGGGCATTGCCGAGGACAACCAGAACCACCTGCTGATGCACGCGGTGGGGGCCAACGTGTCCGGCCAAATTGCCTCCGCCGTGGCGGGGGGGATCGTCTTAGGCTTCTTTATGTGACGGGGTAAGACGCAGGGTCTGGAACCAGCTTGACAGAGTTTTCCGCAGGAAAACTCATGACACACGGCGCAACCAAGCTCTCTCTTTTCGCCATTCGCCGCGCCGTGTGCGCGCTCGCCACTGCTGGGAGATAGCTGCTCCATCGCGGCATATGGCTGGACCCGTGAGGAAAGCTGTCTAGGGTAAAAGTTTTTGATCAAACTTTTTTCAAAAAGTTTGCGAGGTGTGGAGCGGAGCTCCACGGTCTTATCCTTGACCTTAACACCTGAGAAGCGTATTTTTGGTGTGTGAATAATAGTTAACACTCGCTCTGCTCGGTTAACTATCCGAGTTTTGCTTTGCAAAACTCTTGCAAGAGGGGTGCGGAGAGTTCATCTCGTGTAACGAGATGAAACTCTTTTGCAACTGAATAAAAAGCACCCCTGGAAATCGGAACCAGCCAACGGCGGGCGTGCCGGAGGCCTTCTCATACTTCAAAAAACGGAGGGAAATATATGCTGCAACATATGCTGGACATAGGGATCATCGGCGGGGCGGACGGGCCCACGGCGATTTTCACCACCCTGGACCCGGACATCGTGGAGGCCCTGGGGATCATGGGTAAGGGGATGCTGGGGATCTTCGTGGTCATCGGCCTGATCGCGATCATCGTGTCCCTGCTCACAAAGCTGGGAAGCCAGAAATAGCGGGGAGCCCCCGCTGGCAAGACGCGACGTCGTGCAAAGCGACGCACTCGCCGGTGCTGAGAGATAGCTGATCCATCGCGGACGAGGTATCCCCGTGATCCAAATCAGAGCATTTCGGAATTCCCGAGGTGCTCTTTTTTTGTGCACGTGTGTATTATAGAAATCTTTTTGTAAATTATACTTGACTTTATGACAGAGATAATTTACAATAGAGCCATGGAGGTGATGGCTTGGCGAAGAATCTCAAGATGAAGGCCGCACGGGCGGCAAAGGGCCTGACCCAGCAGGACCTGGCCGACGCGGTAGGGGTGACCCGCCAGACGGTGGTCGCCATTGAGAAGGGGGACTATAACCCCACGGTGCGCCTGTGCGTGGAGATCTGCCGGGTGCTGGGCACCACTTTGGACGGGCTGTTCTGGCCCGAAAATGAAACGAAAGGATGATCGCAATGAAGAGAAAATGCCTGTTTGGAGAGTTCGAGCTGGACGAGCGGCAGCTGCTGCTGCGGGGAGACGTGTACAAGCACATGCTGATTCTGGTGCTGGCGCTGCTGCTGTGTAACGGCTTCCTTAAGGAGGAGGGGATCGTCTGGGCCCAGGGCATGTGGGAGAACATCCTGATTTTCTGGGCCGGGGCCACCCTGGGCATAGGGGAGATGATCCTGCGGGACATCACGCCCAGAGGGAGCCGCCAGAATATCCTGTATATCTTCTTTGGAATCTGCGGAGGAGTGTTGCTAATTTTGGGCAGTATACATATTTTTGCCGAGGGGCAGGCCCTCTTGGAAAACGGCGCTCTCACCAGCCTGGGGGCGGGGCTGATCTCGGGCCTGTGCATGGCGGCGGTGTTCCTGCTGTTTTTGGGCAAGAGGCTTGCGGCCCGGGCCAACCCCGCCAAGGACGAGGACTGACGGCGGAGTGCCCCCGCAGGCAAGTCGCGGGGTCGCGCAAAGTAGCGCGTTCGCCGGTGCTAGGAGATAGCTGCTCCATCGCGGACTATACATCTAGAGCATTTCGGAATATCCGAGGTGCTCTTTTTTACGTCACAGGCTGGATTTCGAGATGTGTTCGAGTTGGGTTTAAACTTCGCCCGCGATGGACAAGCTGCCGGTTAGAAGTGGCCAGCGCGGCCCACGGCGCGAAGAATGGCGAAATGAGATAGCTGGATTTCGCCGTGGATCAGGAGTTTTCCTGTGGAAAATTCCGCGAGGCTGGTCCCACATATCGCGTCCTGCCCACAGAGGCGCCCCGCTTTTTTTGCCAAAAAGGCTTGCGTATTCCACGAAGAAAAGGTACAATATACGGGAAAGAGGCAGAAGCACATTTTGGGGGAAAAGTCCGTCGAAATTTGTGGATAAAAGATATTTTTTCCGCTCATACCTGGGGAAAACCTGCAAATACTTTTTATGTAGCCAATCAACTTGATTCGATTCTTTAATGGTTTTTGGCGACAGGCCCAAAGAAAGGGCCGAAACGCGGAATCAGCGGGGAGGCGTTTGCAGTGAACGAGAAACAGGCATGGACTTGCTTCGTCCGGTCGGGGCGGGTAGAAGATTACATCCGATATACGCAGATTCGGAATGGAGCAGAGGGCCTTCCGCCCACAGAGAGGACAGGCTATGGGAACGAAGATTCAGACAACGGGCTTAATCATCCGAAATATGGCTGTGGTGGGGGAGGGGGACCGGCTGGTGAAGGCGCTCACCCGTGACGAGGGCGTGGTGCGGGCTTTTGTGCGCCGGGCAAAGAACCTGAAAGACAGCCGAAGCTCCGCCACCGGACTGATGTGCTACTCCCACCTGCATCTATATAAGGGCCGGGAGAGCTACATAATCGATGCCGCCAGGCCTCTGGAGAGCTTTTTCCAGATCCACTTCCAGATGGAACGCCAGGCGCTGGGCATGTATTTCTGCCAGCTGGCGGAGGAGCTGGCCCCGGAAGGGGCGGAGGCCGGGGAATACCTGCGGCTGATGCTCAACGCCCTGCATTTCTTGTGCGGCGCGGAACGGCCCTATCAGATGCTCAAGCCCGTGGTAGAGCTGCGTATGCTGGCCCTCTCCGGCTATATGCCGGACCTGTTGGGCTGCGCCGCCTGCGGGAAATATCAGGACGAGCAGATGCTTTTTCGGGTGGATCGGGGGGAAATCTACTGCCGGGACTGCTATCAGAACAAGGGCGCGCCGGCCCTGGCGCTGAACGTGGGGGCGTTGACGGCTATGCGCCATATTATTTATTCGGATTTTGAAAAAATCTTCTTTTTCAGCCTTTCGCCGGATTCCTTGAAGGCTCTCTCCGATGGGGCGGAAGCCTATATGATGAGCGTGCTGCAAAAGGAGCTTCGAACGTTGGAGTTTTACAAAAGTGTGAGATAGAAGGAAAGAGAAAGGTAATTTATGGACAAAAATTATAAAGCGTTAGAGCTGGACAAAATCTTAGAGCTGGTGGTGGCCGAAACCGCCTGCGACGACGCGGCGGAGCTGGCCCGGAAAATTCAGCCCGCCAGAACCGCCGGGGAGGCCCGGCTGCTCCTGGAGGAGACGGACGCCGCCTTCGTGCTGATGGCCAAGTTCGGCGGGCCCAGCTTCCGGGACCTGAAAAACGTGTCCAACCCCCTGCGCCGGGCCCAGGCCGGGGGCTCCCTGGGAATGCGGGAGCTGCTGGACGTGGCGGGGACCCTGCGGTCTATCCGAGCCCTGCAGAGCTGGCACGACAAGTCCGCCGGGATGAGGACCGCCCTCACGGACCGCTTCCACGTGCTGGCCCCAAATAAGTACTTAGAGGAGAAGATCTTCACCTGCATCGTCAACGAGGAGGAGATGGCGGACAGCGCCTCCCCGGCCCTTGCCAATATCCGCCGGAAAATCCGCAACGCCTCCGCCCGGGCCAGGGACCAGCTGGAAAAGCTGGTGCGCTCCTCCGCCCACCAGAAGCACTTGCAGGAGAGCATCATCACCCAGCGAGGCGGCCGCTATGTGGTGCCGGTAAAGGCCGAGTTCCGGGGGGAGGTGCCCGGTCTGGTCCACGACACCTCCGCCAGCGGGGCCACGGTTTTTGTGGAGCCCATGAGCGTGGTGGAGGCCAACAATGAGATCCGGGTCCTCCAGTCCGAGGAGCTGGAAGAGATCAACCGCATTCTCCGGGAGCTCTCCGCCGAGGCCGGGGAGTTCGCCGACGGCATTATCCACAGCTACCAGTGCGCCGTGGAGCTGAACGTGATCTTCGCGAAAGCCCAGGTGGCCTACCGGATGAAGGCCATTTCCCCGGAAATCGGCGAGGACGGAGTCACCGTGCTCCACGCCGCCCGGCATCCCCTGATCCACAAAGACAAGGTGGTGCCCACGGATATTTCCTTGGGAAAGGACTTCGACACCCTGATCATCACCGGGCCCAACACCGGCGGCAAGACCGTGGCCCTCAAGACCATCGGCCTGTTGAGCCTGATGGCCATGTGCGGGCTGATGATTCCCGCCGGGGCGGGGAGCCGGGTGTCCGTGTTCCACCACATCCTGGCGGACATCGGGGACGAGCAGAGCATCGAGCAGAGCCTGTCCACCTTCTCCGCCCATATGACAAATATCATTCACATCCTCTCTGTGGCGGACGAGAGGAGCCTTGTGCTCCTGGACGAGCTGGGGGCCGGCACGGACCCGGTGGAGGGGGCTGCCCTGGCCACGGCCATCATTGAGGAGCTGCGGGGCAAGGGCGTCTGTCTGGCCTGCACCACCCACTACGCGGAGCTGAAGGCCTACGCCCTCCAGACCCCTGGGGTGGAAAACGGCTGCTGCGAGTTCGACGTGGAGAGCCTGCGGCCCACCTACCGGCTCTTGATCGGCGTGCCGGGCAAGTCCAACGCCTTCGCCATCTCCCGGCGGCTGGGCATGGAGGGGCGGATCGTGGACCGGGCCGGGGAGCTGGTGTCCCGGGAGAGCAGCGTGTTCGAGCAGGTGGTGGGCCGTCTGGAGGAGGACCGCCGGAAGCTGGAGGACGAGCTGGACGTGGCCCGCAGGGCGGCGGACCGGGCACGGGACAGCGTGCGCCAGGCGGAGGCCAGACAGGCGGAGGCTGGGCTTCAGGCCCGGCGGGAGCTGGAGCAGGCCCGGCAGGAGGCGGCGCAGATCGTGCAGAAAACCCGCCGTCAGGCGGACGCCATGCTCAACGAGCTGGAGGAGCTCCGCCGCCAGCAGAACAAGGCCCTCTCGGCGGAGCAGAAGGCCCGGCTGCGCTCCGGGATGCGGGACCTGGAGTCTGCGGCGGACCCGGTACACCGGCAGAGGCCCAGAGAGGACTACCGGCTGCCCCGGGAGCTGAAGCCCGGCGACAGCGTGCTTCTGGTGGATATCGACAAGAAGGCCACGGTGCTGGAGGAGCCCAGAGAGGGACAGGTGCTGGTGCAGGCGGGGATCATCAAGACCCGGGTGCCGGTGGAGGAGCTGCGGCTTTTGGGGGAGCAGGGGCAGGAGAGGCCCAAGGGCCGGATGGTGACGAAATCCGTGTCCACGCCGGAGGCCTCTACCAGCCTGGACCTGCGGGGCATGAACAGCGACGAGGCCCTGATGGAGGTGGACGCGTTTCTGGACCGTGCCGCGCGGATGAACCTGCCCCAGGTGACCATCATCCACGGCAAGGGGACGGGGGTGCTCCGGGCGGCGGTGCAGAAGCATCTGCGGCGGTGCCCCCAGGTGAAGAGCTTCCGGCTGGGGGGCTTTGGCGAGGGGGAGAGCGGCGTCACGGTGGCGGAGCTGGCCTGAGAGAGGAAAACATACGGAGGCTTGGCGTCTGTTTTAATTTAAAGCGGATTCTAGGGCTTGCTTGAAAAATCGAAAAGGCCGTCCTTTTTCCATAAGTGGCCACTTTCTGCGTTGGAAATCTTCGCCAGTCGCGATGATTGGCATAGTTAGCTACGCTAACTATAGCGGTTCTCCACCTTGAAATGGATCGCTTTTGGGCAAAAATACGTCATTTCCTCTATTTTCAGACAAACGCCAGTCAGCGGTGGAAAAAACAAAGATTCATGCTGTTCAGCCTATCCTCAGGGAAAGGGGGACGGTGAAAAGGGAGGTGGGGCGCTATGGAAGAGAACTGCGGCCGGACGCCCGGCGACGGGGAACTGGCGCTGGCGGTTCAGGCAGGGGCTCCCGAAGCCTTTGACCAGCTGAGCGCCCGATATCTGGGGCTGCTGCGGGCCAGGGCGGGACAGTTTGCGAGACCTGGCGGCTTGGAGAAGGAGGACCTGATCCAGGAGGGCTTCCTGGGCTTGTATGCCGCCGCAATGGCCTATAATCCCCAGGGAGGAGCCAGCTTTGGCACCTATGCGGGGGTGTGCGTCTATAACCGCATGGCCAGCGCGGCCAGAAGCCATCACAGCGTGGGAAACCGGCCCCTGAACGAATCCCTGCCCCTGGATACGGCCGGGGACTTGCCCCAGCTGGGAGGGCAGAGCCCGGAGGAGCTTTTGGAGCTGCGGGAGAATGCCCAGGCGTTCTGGCGGCGGGCCCAAACCTTGCTCACCCCCTTAGAGCGCCGGGCCCTGGGCTTGTACCTGGGAGGATGGCGGCGGGAGGAGATTGCGGAAAAAGCGGGGATGTCCCTGAAAACTTTTGACAACGCCCTGCACCGGGTGCGGAAAAAGCTGAAGGATCGATAGAACCGAAGAAGAGAAAGGAGGCGGAAGCATGAAGCTGCGGGAGGACCGGACCTTGGTCTGCCGGGAATGCGGCAAGAAATTCATCTTTACCCCAGGGGAACAGGAGTTTTACGAGGCGAAACAGTATAGACCGCCCACCCGCTGCAAAAGCTGCCGGATGCGGCAAAAACAGAGGGGCAAGCCCGTCTACCGCGGGGTCTGCGCCTGCTGCGGACAAGAGGCGCTGATTCCTTTCCCGCCCCGGGAGGACCGGCCTGTGTTCTGCATGGACTGCTACGCCCAGATCCAGGCGGAAAAGCGGGAGCTGCGGGCAGAGCGCGAAGGGGAGAGAGCCTAGGCGCTTCCCTAAAACAGATGGGAATTGGGGGCTTTGCGCAGGTCGGTGGGCAGAAGGGAGTAGAGGCACAGGTCCACGATGCCCTTGTCCGGCCAGAAAAAACCCTCCCGGATGACGCCCTCTTTCACAAAGCCGCACCTTTCCAGAACGGTGACGCCCTGGTAGTTGGTGGGCAGCACGTAGGCCTGGATGCGGTGGACGCCGATGGTGGCCATCAGGTAGTCCACCGCCGCCCGCACCGCCCCGCTGGCAAAGCCCTGGCCGGTATTCCGGCGGCTGAGGGTGAAGCGGATGGTGGCGGATTCGGTTTGGGGGTCGATGCTGTAGATCTCAAAGACGCCGGCCATGCGGTTGCCGCCCCCCTTGGGATAGATGCCCAGGATGATGGCGATCCGGTCCCGGAACATGGCCTCGCCCTGGAGAAGTTTGACCTGGCACTGGCCGGGGGCGCTGAGGGGTCCGGTGGGGGCGTAGCGGAAGTTCTCCTCGTCGCCCATCACATCCCACAGGGCCTCCAGGTCCAGGTCCGTCATGCGGGCCAGCGTGACCCCGTGGCCGGTGATGAAGGGATAGCTGGAAAACAGCAGTTTGATGTCCATGGGGGCTCCTTTCTTTTTGGGGGTGATTTTTATGGGCGGCACACCGTGCCTGGTATGTGCGAGGAGTAAGCTGGGTTTCGCGGTAGTGTCAAAAAGATAAGCGCTTGCGCTGCTCGGTTTATCTTTTCGTTTTGCAAAGCAAAACTCTGCCAAGTCTGGTACGCTCGTGCGCTCAGCTGGCGGACAGTGCGCCCAGCTTTTGCCCAATCGGCCCCGCTCGCATTTTGCGGCAAGCCGCAAAATGGCCGTGAGGAAACGGGCCTTGCCCGTTTCTCCCGGCGGTTCGTCCTGCGGACGAACCCGAGCGGGGCACATGACGCGAAGAATAGCGAGAGGATAAAGCTAGGCTTCGTCATGTGACATGAGTTTTGCTTCGCAAAACTCGCCAAGCTGGGTGCCAGACGCACAGAGCCAGCCTCGCGGGCCGAGAGCCAGCGGAACGCACTCCGCCTGGGGCGCGCCCCTAAGAAATGTCGTAAACAAAAGGCGGGTTCGGGTTTTCAGGGGTGCTTTTTATTCAGTTGCAAAAGAGTTTCATCTCGTTACACGAGATGAACTCTCCGCACCCCTCTTGTAAGAGTTTTGCGGAGCAAAACTCGGATAGTTAACCGAGCAGAGCGAGTGTTAACTATTATTCGCACACCCAAAATTGCGCTTCTCAGGAGTTAAAGGTCAAGGGCAAGACCGAGCCGGCAGGCGAGACCAGAGCCCCACGACCTTTCGTTACTCGCCCAGCTCCAGCAGCCCCACCAGCTCCCTGGGAGACGCGATGGAGAGGGGTGCGGCGAACCGACCGAAGCCATAGGCCGCGTGGATAAAGGGGACCCCCGCCTTTTGGGCGGCGTCCCGGTCCATCTCCGTGTCGCCCACATAGACCGGGCGGGCCATCCCGCAGCGCTCCGCCACCAACCGGATGTTCTCCCACTTTTCCAGGCCTGTGCGGCCGATGCACTCCCAATCCGTGAAATATTTTTCAAGGCCGTGGGCCTCCAGAAAGCAAGGGATGTATTCCAAGTTGCAGTTGCTTACAATGCCCAGGGGGACCCGGGCCGAGAGGGCCGAAAGCGTTTCCTCCAGGCCGTCGTAGAGAATCCCCCCGTGGGCCCGCAGGTACTCGTTCTCCACCTGGCAGCATTTCTCAAAGAGCTCCGCCGCCCGGTCCGGGCCCAGGTGGGGGAACAGGGTTTTCATCAGCTGGGGGGCTGTCATGCCCATGACGCCCTCCAGCTCCTCCTTTGTGGGGGTGTGAGGGATGTCCGGCTCCCCCTCCAGCGCCAGCCGCCAGGTGTCCACCAGGGCCCCGGTGGAGTCCCAGAGGGTGCCGTCCAGATCAAATAAAACGCCGTCGCATAGCATAGATGGTGATCTCCTTTTTATCGGGCAATTTTAAATGGACCAAACTTTTAGAATGCTAGAATGCGGTTGTCTCTGTGCTCCGGCTTTGAGGGAGCGCGTCCTGATTTTCAAACAGACTCTAGATAAAATCATAGGGCGTCTGCTGGTACACATAGTAGTTCAGCCAGTTGGACACCAGCAGGTGGGCGTTGCTCCGCCAGGTGAAGGGGGGCGTCCTGGCCGGGTCGTCCCCGGGGAAATAGTTGTAGGGCACCTTGGGGCCGAGTCCCTTGTTCAGATCCCGGAAATACTCCTTACGCAGGGTGTCCCGGTCGTACTCCGCGTGGCCGGTGACGAAAATCCGCCGTCCGGCGCGGTCCGCGCAGATGTGCAGCCCGGCAAGGTCCGATACCGAGAGAGGCAGCAGGTCCGGGCAGCGCTCCACGTCCTCCAGCAGCACCTGGGTATAGCGGGAATGGGGGGCGAAGTAGTTGTCGTCGAACCCCCGCAACAAGGGGTGGTAGGGGTTGAGGACCCGGTGGTTATAGATGCCGCTGAGTTTCTCCGGCAGGGGGTGCTTCTGGATCCCATAGTGGTAGTAGAGCCCGGCCTGAGCTCCCCAGCAGATATAGAGAGTGGAGTACACGTTCTCTTTGGCCCACTCCATCAGGGCGCACATCTCGGCCCAGTAGTCCACCTCTTCAAAAGGCAGCTTCTCCACCGGCGCGCCGGTGACGATCAGGCCGTCGAAGCGCTGATCCCGCACGGCGCCGAAGGTCTTGTAGAACTTGTTCAGGTGGGAGGGGCTGGTGTTTTTGCTGATGTGGCTGGCGGGGTGGAGCAGCTCCACGTCCACTTGCAGGGGGGAGTTGCCCAGCAGGCGCAGCAGCTGGGTCTCGGTCTCGATCTTGGTGGGCATCAGGTTGAGAATGGCGATTTTCAGCGGGCGGATGTCCTGCACGGCGGCCCGCTCGTGGGTCATGACGAAGATGTTTTCAGCCTCCAGCACCTCAATGGCGGGCAGGTCGGCCTGAATCCGGATGGGCATGGGTGACCTCCTGTACACAAAAATAGAGAGAAGCGGCGAAAGGCCTGCGTTCTTTTGTATAGCGCGCCAGAGGCCTTGGGGGCAGAGGAAGCTGCGCGCCCGCGAAGAAGGCTCCGCGCGGGGGGAGGGCTCGCCCTGGGCCCGGCTTATACCTCTATTATAGCAGAAGGATTCCCTTCTGTACAGAGCGCAAAAGGGGGCGGAAAAGAAAAAAGAAAAATTTTCAAAAAGGGTGTTGACAAACGGGAGGAGATATGATAAGATAGTCAAGCGCTCGAGAGAGGGGCCGGAAGGAAACGGAAGGCGACGAAAAAAGTTGAAAAAAGGGCTTGACAAAGGGACCGAGATATGGTAAGATAGTTGAGCGCTTGAGAGACTAGAGAGCGCAGTCAAGAGACGGAATGCCAGGAGCTTCTAAGGAAACTTAAAGCTACGGGCGGACCGGAAGGAGGCGGGGCGAGTTCTCTGAGGGGAGTGAGCCCAAGAGTTTCAATCTTAAAGAGATTGAAACTCGGCGAGATTGAATTTACGTGGAACGCGCAAATTTAATCTTGAAGGACCTTGAAAATTAAACAACGATGACAGGAAGACCCGTGAATTCTTTGAGAGTGAGAGCTTGAGA
>NZ_RAZF01000038.1 GCF_003612555.1 Acutalibacter sp. 1XD8-33 | reverse complement strand
CATGAACCCCCGCATACAAAAGGTTTTTAAGAATTTCCTCGGATAATTAAAAATCTCGGATAATGCGCCCTCTTTCAGAGGGGGATTTTCCAGCTTTTCACTTTGGAAGCCAAAATTGCAAGCGGAATATCCGGCAGTCGGGAATCAGCCGTACCAATTGTGCCATAGGCGGCATAAATCAGAACGCGCCCGGCGCGTTCTGATTTTTCCACACATGAAAAGCCGCCAACGTGAGTGCGCCCGGCTCGTCCACGTTAGAACTTCCCTGCAAAAATCAAGGCGCGCCCGGCGCACTTTGATTCTGGAACAGGCTTTTTTATCGCTCCTGCTGTCGGGGCTTTTTGTCAGGATAGAGCTTCCCGGCAGCAACGGCGGCATGGCTTTTTATCTTAATTTCCCCCTCCTGTTCACTGCGCTTTGCGTTCCGGTAGCCTTCATCGGAGAGGTAGAAGCGGAACCGCTCCCCCTTAAAACCGACAAAGCAATCCTTCTGTACTTCCAGCGTAATCATGTGCCGGGTTTCCGGATGGAACCGTTCTATCCCTGACAGGTCATGCCCCTGCAAAATCGGCTCCTGTGCCTTTGCCGCCGCAAGCCGCTGGCGGATGGAATTGTCACGCTCTGCAAGGAACCGGGCTTTTGTGGCTGCGACAAACTGGCTGCACTCCGGCTCCGGTATCTTTTCCAGTTTTCGGATGGCGTTCTCCACGATTGCCTTTGTCAGTAAGTCCTTTATCACCGGCACGGTTTCTTTCATACCTGCAAGTGTTTCCGCCTTGGTCGGTGCGGCATACTGGTAGATAATGTCCAGCTCGCTTTTTGAAAATTTCATTCCGTGTCCTCCTTCCGGTTTTCGGTAAGAACCTGTGCCACAAGACGCTTCGTGTCGCCCCGGTGGAACAATACTTTTAAGATGGTGCTGACCTGCCCGTCCGTCACGGCTTCCGGGTGGGGTAGATGGCTTTCCAGCATTGCCCCTCTGGTACAGAGCCGGTGCGTCCGTTCCTTCCGGTTCAGTGTCTTTATCTGGTGTTCCAGCATTTTCTCCTTATGCTGCGCCCGCCGCAGCCTTGCTTCGGTCTTTTCAATCTCCTGATTCAGTTTTTCCAGCTTCTCATTCATGGGCGGCGCCCTCCCTGGGGAGCAGGATATAGATGTGGCTGACCTCCCCGATTCCCTGACGGACACGCATAATCATCCCGGCCTGTTCCAGTTCGTTTAAGGAACGCTTGCAGGTCTGGGGGCTTCGGGAAAGTGCCGCCGCTATTTCCATGACGGGGAAGCGGATAAACAGAATCCCGTTGCTGTCCTCGGTTCCCCTTGTCAGGATTTCATCCAGCAGGCGGGCGTACATGACCTTTGCCGTATTGCTGACCTGTAGCCGGAGCATCGCCTTTGGGAGCGGCATACAGGGCGGCAGGGGCGTACTGGCTATCATAAATTCACAATTCATTGGGTGGTGTCCTCCTTTTGGCTCGTTTGGATTGGTAACGGGGGCAGTCGATCATGACAGCCCGGAAACTCTGCTTACACCCATGCTGGCATTTCCGGCAGAGTCCGTTGTAGCTTCTGCGCCCCCGGTCGTTTAAGAAGAAAGCAAGCTCTTTCTTCAACTTCTTTGACATTCTCGGCATAGTGCCTCCTTCATAGAAAAACCGCCCGATTCATCAGTAACAGCCGGAATGGGCGGGTAGTGGTTTTTTGTGTAGCGTTTCGGGGGGATTTTCAAGGGAAATACAGCCGTAGAGCCGCCCCAAAATCTCCCTTGGTATTACGGACAGGGCAGACTATGCCCTGTGAGATTGTTGTGTTTCGGTATCGTTTCGGTGTTCATTTTTGCCGGTTCCCTCTGCTGTCGTTCCTGCCCCCGTCTTTGGCGGCGTTTCGCTCCGCTTGGTACGCTCGTTGCAGTCAGGGTTCCTCCGTTTCCCTGCCGGAAGTCGTTGCGCTACATCGCCGGGGAGCATATCCCATACAGGCCGGTCATTCGATTGGAATAATCCATCGATGAACTGCCTATATCATAGGACATTTTTGTACCCTGTGCCGTATGTCCACAAAAAAGGAATTAAGGGCAAATATCAGAAATTTCCACGATTGTGGAAAGTATGGTATAATCCAGTTAAGCGGCAGGAAGCAGCCGCCGGAAAGGAGTGTGCGCCCATGAAAGGAGCGACTACCATACAGGAACGCCTTTGGGATCTGCGCAAGGACAAAGGGCTGAATCTGGAAGAACTGGCACGGCTGACGCAGATTTCAAAATCTGCCCTTGCCAGCTATGAATCCAAAGATAATAAAGAAATCAATCATGGCAACCTTATCACGCTGGCAGATTTTTATGGGGTGTCCGTTGATTATCTGTTATGCCGGACAGAAAACAGGGAGCAGGCCAACACGCCTTTAACAGAATTGCATTTGAATGACGAAATGGTTGCGCTTCTGAAAAGCGGCCGGATTAACAACCGCCTGCTATGTGAACTTGCCACCCACAAGGATTTTATAAAGTTTCTGGCTGACATTGAGGTTTATGTGGATGGGATTGCTTCCATGCAGATTCAAAACCTCAACTCCCTTGTTGATACCGTCCGGCACGAAATCATAGAACGCTACCGCCCTGGGGAAGATGACCCGCACCTCCGGATTTTGCAGGCTGCACACATTGAGGATGACGAATATTTCAGCCACATGATACAGGACGACATAAGCGCAATCGTCCGTGATATTCGTGCTGCGCACAAGTCTGACAGTGAGAGTGCGCCGCCAACTACCATTGCCGAAGAATTGAAACAGGATTTAGAGGATGTTGCAAATTTCAAGGGAAGCCCTCTTGAAAAACAGGCTGCGCTTTACTGCAAGCGGCTGGGTATCAATTATAACAAGCTGTCTGATGTGGAGTTCCGGCAGCTTGTACATATCCTTGAAAAATCGAAATTCTTCAAAAGCTATGTCGGCCAGAGGAAGAAACGGAAATAGGAAATGCCGTTGCTTGGGATTTTTCCATGCAACGGCATTTTCCAGAGTTTTTATTCCATTTTTACTTGCACATAAAATCAAAACCACATAGACGGAGTATCTTTGAATTGTGGGACATTCCCATTTTGATAAGGGTCATAGTTGTCTGTATTGCAGCCAAATTCTTTTAAGGATTGTATTCGCCCATCCTGCGCCCACTTAATGAGAGAAATTCCATCAAATGCTTCAACCTTCCCATCGTCCACCGTATTTTTAAAATACCATTCTACAACCGTTTGGTTTCCTTTATGGAAATACTGTTTAATATCCCATTGGAGAACTGTGCCACGCCTGTTCCATTCATCAAACCATAGTTTTATTTTTAATGGGCCATGATACTCCGGCCCCCAGCTTTCAGTGTAAACAGCATTTTCAGAGAATATATCCAATATGCCTAAATCACACTTTTTCAGCCACATATCAAACCATAGCCGAATGGTTTCTTCTCGTTTTTCCATGAAATCCCCTTTCCCGTTTTCTTCCGCTAATCCCGTTTTACAGCCATACGCCCCAATCGCCATAATGATATGTACCGCTGCCATGATGGAGCTTCCCGTCTGCCTTTAACTGGCGGAACGCATTTGCCATGCGGATTAGTATTTCCGGCTGTATATCCAGCGAATGGTGTGCAGGGAATACCCTTTTTACAGGCAGTGCCGCAACTTTTTCCAGTGAAGCAAGATAGGCTTCCGGGTCAGTGGAAGGGTAATAGGCAAACAGGGTATCTTTATAGACCAAATCGCCGGTAAACAAATATCCTTTGTCTTTTTCCCAAAAACATAAATGTCCGGGAGAGTGTCCGGGCGTATGCAGCACTTCAATTTCCCTGCCGCCAATATCAATCATATCATGGTCATTTAATACTCTTGTTGGCGTACCCTGAAAGAATACATAATCATCAACATTAAAACCGTCAGGCAAATCACAACGGTCAACCACCATTTCCTTAACCGTTTCGATTGTCAGGGGGAATTTCCCGTCCAGCCAGTCCAATTCTTCTGCGTGTGCATAAAATTCCGGGAAATATTTATGCCCGCCGATATGGTCCCAGTGAATGTGCGTGGCAACCGCCGCAATCGGTTTATCCGTAAGTTTACGGACTTCATCATATATATTGGAAATCCCCAGCCCTGTGTCAATAAGCAGGCTTTTCTCTTTTCCATTCAATAGATAACAGTGGGTTTCTTCCCAATGCCGGTATTCGCTTATGATTATGGTTTCATTATCAATCTTGTCTATTGTAAACCAGTTATCCATTATCTCCAATCCCTTCCCACTATGATTGATGTGCCTGTATATATTCCGCTTTCACTTTATCAATCGTTTTACCGCCAATCCCAAAGTTCTTATCTGGCAGTTCTTTAATCGTAGTCACAAAAAATTCCTGCGGCACATTCATAATTTCAGAAGATACTTCTGTCAATCTTTTTATCAGCAGTTCCTTTTGCTTATCCGATAAAGTGCCGCTTTCAACTGTAATGTATGGCATTTTGCCCCTCCTTCAACTTTTCATTCATTGTTTATTCAGCCCTACCAAATGGGCAGTTATAGTTTTAAGCTATATTGCAAAAGATTATAACTGTGTCCATCTTTGCTGTCTGTTTTAGGTACTGAAGAAATCACTGTAAATCCTAATGACTTTGCTAATTGATTGGAAGCCCTGTTTTCCTCTCTTGTTGAATAAATAAACTTTTTTGCACTAAATTCTTCTTTGCAATATTGTATCAAGACTTGAAGAATCTGCTTGCCAAACCCTTTTCCCACGTAATCTGGCCCCAAACATATCCCCGCTTCCTGATAGATGTAAGGTTCAATTTTTTCTACCCCAGCAAATCCAATCGCCTTACCGGTTGCTTTTTCATAAACTAGATAGGTATCATGCTCTTTCTGAAATGCAATGGTTTTCATGATTCTTATTTTGGCGTTTTCTTCGCTTGTAGTAATATTCCATTCCATGTATTTTGCGCTTTCCGGCTGTGACCAGACATTGCAATACATTTCCTTCCAATCTGAAAACTTTGCCTTATCAAGAATCAGGCTCTCCGTTTCAATCATTTTAAAATGTTCCTCCAGCACTGGCTGACTTGTTGCCGTTTCTATTATACTGCAAAAGCGGCCTTTGTCTATATTTATTTTTCATGCTCTGCTGATGGTTCGTTCTTAGTAATAATTAGCTGCCCCTGCTGGCATTTCACGGTGATTTTGTCCCCTGCGGAGAATCCGGCCTGTTCCAGCCAGTTCCCTTGTAATAGAATCTGCGGCGGCGATTTTTTGAAAGCCCCTCGCCCATTATAAACGGTCAGTTTGCGGTCGTCCATCCGTCCTCCTTCCCCGCTGCCTTCCGGCATACGATTTCAAATATGTTCCCGTCCTCTGTCCTGACAGTGAGCAGGCTGCTCCGTTCGTCTGCGTTCAGGTCAGCAATCCCCATCCCCTCGCTGTCATTCAGTAAATCAAAAAGCCTGTCCCTAAAATAGTTCAGTTCCATTCTGTTGTTCCCCTTTCATAGTTTGTAGTCTATTAGCTAATATTATATAGTCTTTTAGAATCTATTGCAATCCCTATGCGTGATGTAGTCTAAAAGTGAACAAAATAAATGCTGATAGCTTATGAAATGGGTGGGCATTATGGAAGGAAAAGGATTAGGCAGACGTATCAACATGGTGAGGAAAGACCGGGGATTCACGGCGGACAGGCTCTCGGAGCTGTGCAATATCAACGCAACTTACCTCCGGCAGATTGAGGGCGGAACAAAGGTTCCCAGTCTGCCCGTATTTATCAATATCTGCAATGCACTGAAAATCTCCCCTGATTATCTGCTGCGGGATGCGCTGGAAGATAATGAGGTCAGCAAAATACGGGAGCTGGCGGAACTATGGGAAAGCACATCGCCCAGCCAGCAGGAAATCGCCGTTGCCATGATTCGTGCGGTATTGGAGCGTAAGGAAAGTTAGAAAGACCAGCCGGGTGTCGGCTGGCCTTTCCATGTCCAATCAAATATAAATCAGTTCGCTGTTTATGATTTCCTCCGCCCGGTTGCGGATATTGTTCATCCGGCCTACCCATTCAAGCTGATTCCGGGCTTTCAGTTCCTCGGTCACTCCCTCGGCGGATTTCATCTGCTCGATGATTAAGTCCATCCTTTCCTCTGCCTGTTCGTTCAGGTCGGCAAGGTACGTCCATAATTTCCCGGTCAGGATAAGGGAGCTGTACCGTGCCGGGTGTTCCTGTTTGAGATATTCCCGGTGCAGCCGCCCATAGCGTCCGATGGGGCGGTTCTCCTCCGGCAGCTTCAAGTCCGGGATGTAGTAGTCGCCTACCAGAATATAATCAATGCCGTTCTCTGTGATTCTTTCTTTCAGTTTTTCCATTGTCGTCCCCTCCTGTGGTGGAAGGCTCGTCACCGGCCAGCTCAATCACGTCCATAATGCCACAATCCAGCGTTTCGCAAATACGGGCAAGTGTATCCATGCTGATATGTTTCCCTTCTTTTCCCATGTTGGCTATCATATTTGTGGTCAGGCCAGCGGCAAGCCTTAAATCCTCTTTCCTCATGTTGCGCTCTATCAGTGTGTGCCAGAGCGGTTTGTAGCTGATGTGCATTTTTCTCCCTGCCTTTCTGCCCCGGATGGGCGTTTGTACCCATTATATCAGGATTCTTGCTAACTCACAAATATTTCTTGACGGTATCGCCGGTTCCGTCTGGATTGTGCTTTTCCTTTCTTCTTTTGATTACCTCTAATTAGCCATGACCTGTTTCATGCCCTGGCTTTTGGAGCCGGGGTTGTCCGAGCCGTAGCCCTCCAGCAGATTGACAACGCCCCAAACGCCGAGGCCCGCGCCCAGCGCGATAACAAGGGTCTGCAAAGTGGTGATAGCGGATGCGAAAAATGCCATATAGTCCTCCATTTCTCCGGGATTTTCCCGGGCACAAGAAAAGCCGCCCGGTATAGGCGGCAGGTGACACTTCGGGACAAAATGTCCCAAAGCTATACAAAAGCGTCCGGGTCGTCCAAATCGTCATAGTTGAGGATGTCCTCGTCCTCGTCTATGGGCGTTCCGTCCGGCACGTCCACCTCGTACACGGTGTACTGCTCGTTGGGATTGAGCTTTTTTATACGGCGGCAGATAAGCCGCTCCAGCGAAAAGGCGTTTTTCTTCTTGTCCGCCTCCGCCGTGTATCGGTAGTTGGGGTGCTGTTTCAAATCGTATTTCCGGGAGTAGAACGGCGGCAGGCCCCGCAGTTGCAGGATGCACCTGTCGCCGGGCATGGTGGCAAGCTCGGCGGGGGTCATAAGCTCCCGGCCCAGCCGCTGGGTGTTCTGGTTGTAGCTTTCCGACTGCCCACGGGAGCGGCCCTCGGTCTGCATGGAGATAGTCGCTTTCCCCAGCCAGTTCTCGGAAATCTCCTTGATAGTGCTGGCCTCCCGGCCCCCGAGGAATACCACGCTGTCCATGTTGCCTAAAATGGTTTCCGCGTTCTTGTCGTAGATTGCCTTACATTGGGCCAACTGCTGGTAGAACAGCGTCAGGCTCACCTCCCGGGAGCGGATGACCGCCACCAGCTTTTCGAGGTTCGGCACCTGCCCGGTGTTGGCGGCCTCGTCCCACAGCACCCGCACATGATGGGGCAGGCGGCCCCCGTGTACGTTGTCCGCCCTTTCGCACAAGAGATTGAACATCTGCGAAAACGCCAGAGCTACAATAAAGTTGTAGGTGGTGTCGGTATCGCTGATGATGAAGAACGCCGCCGTCCGTCTGTCCCCCAGCTTGTCAAGCTCCATCTCGTCATAGCTCATAATCTCCCGGAGTTGCGGGATGTCAAAGGGGGCCAGCCGCGCACCGCATGAAATCAGTATGGAGCGGGCAGTCTTGCCGCTGGCCAGCTTGTACTTTTTGTACTGCTTGACCGCGAAACAGTCCGGCTTGCGCTTTTCCAGCCCGGCGAACATATAGTCCACCGCGTTCATGAAATCGTCATCGTCCTCCTTGACCTCCATGCCGGAAATCATGTCTACCAGCGTGTTCATGTTCTTGTCCTCGTCCGGGCCCTCGAAGATGATATAGGCGATAAGGGCGCAGTATAAAAGCGTTTCTGATTTCGTCCAGAACGGGTCGCCCTCCTTGCCCTCGCCTTTGGTGTTGGCGATTAAGGTATTGACGAATTTCAAAATATCGGCCTCGTTGCGGATATACGCTAACGGGTTGTAGTGCATGGAGCGGGAAAAATCAATGCTGTTAAAAACCTTGATTTTATATCCCTTTTTCCGTTGCAGGAAAAAGCCCGCCTGCTCCAGCACCCCGCCTTTTGGGTCTACCACCACATAGGAGGAATGGGCCTGGAGTAATTGCGGGGTAAGCCAGAACCGGGTCTTGCCGGAGCCGGAGGAACCGACAACACAGCAATTCAGGTTCCGGGCGTTGGCGGGGACGGCGGGCCGGGTGTTGGTGGTGAGAAATTCCGTCCCGGTCCGAATGATGTTGTTCTCAAACCTGGGGTCGGTGAACGGCTTGATGTCTTTTTCCGTTCCCCAGCGGGCCGAACCATATTCTTCATCCCGGCGGTATTTTTGGGCTTTTTTGCTTTTCTGGTAGATAATCAGCCGGATCGCCACGGCCCCCGCGATGCCAGTGAGCCAGTCAAAAGGATTGAGCCCCGGCGCGAAGTCGGCAAAGGCCGGGCCGAGGGCCGCCACCATCCCCACCAGCTTGTGGGCCAAATCCGCCCCCGCCGCCAGACGGTAGGCCGTCCCCACTTTCAGGCAGGCCCACGCGATGAACAGATAGGGGAGGTTCGGCAAAAGGTACTTTTTCAGCTTATCTGTCCTCATGGGCGGCCTCCTTTACGCGGTCTTTCTTTTGGGGCGCGGGCTGGCGCAGTATCTCGGCGGCGGCCCGTCTGAGCTGTTCCCGGATGGGTACGCGGTCAGTCTTTGCCTTATCCAGCACCCGGCGGGAATACTCCCCAAAACAAGCTGTGATTGCATCCGCCTGCCCGGACTTGAAGAACAGCAGATATTTGTCCGGCCCGGCCTTGTAAAAGGCATAATCCACGTTCCACTTCCGGGCCACCCGGTCAAATTCTTTTGGGGCCCCGGTGAGCTCGATACTGTTCGTGGCCGCGCCGTGGGCCATGAGCTTTTTCACGGACTGCCTGCCGTGGGGCGTCTGGTGGGCCCGGTGCTCCTTTTGTATCTTCCGGCCAGCCGCCCGGAGCGCATAGGCCAGCACCCGGGCCGTCAGCTTTCCCGTCCGCATGGATAGCGCGATAGTGCGCCGGGAAACATCCTCGTCAATCAATCAGAACCGCCTCCTTTCATGGGGGATAGGCCATCCGGCCTTTGGGACATTTTGTCTCGAAGTCACCGCTCGTCCCGGTTTGTTTCCGGGTGCTTGCGTTCAGCCGCCAGAGAGGAACGGTCAATCACTTCCTTGTAGGCGGCCATCTGCTCCCGGATGGAGAGCCGGGGGAGGGCAAAAACCTTGTGCTCCTTGGGAATATCCTCTATCCCGTGATAAACTTCCTTAATATCGCCCGTCTGGACGATATAGCCGCCGGGGGCAAGGTGGCCGCCCTCGTTGATGGATATGTCCCGCCCGTATGCCTCATAGTCAAAGTAGTCTTTCAGCTCGGCGGGTATCGGCAAGTCCTCTGCATAGCAGCGGCCCAAATCGTCCTCGCTTTCAATATCCGGGTAAAATTCAAAGCAGTCCAGATTTTCCGCAAGGTTGATGATGTCCGCCACGCTGGAGGTATGCGCCCCCATATGGAGCGCGGCCTCGAATTTTTCAATCTCGCTTTGGGGGAGCTCCGAGAGCAGGCAGGCCAGATGGTTCAGCTCGTCCAGATTTTCATACTCGCCCAGATAGTCATAGAGCCCCAGTACATCGCCGTCAAAGCTGGTGATGAAAAATTCCTCGTAGCGTATGCCGTCCACGCCGATATTCTTTAACAGCGCCTCCACCGCCTGGGGGCTGGTGGGGAATTTCAGCGTTTCCCCCACCAGCTCGCCCTCGTTGTATTTCCCCAGATTGGTGATGTACGCCTCGAACAGTGCGGCCATGTCAGCGGCGGCCCTGGCCCTTGACGGTCAGGATGCCCTCAAGGGTGGTGGCAGTGATGCCCAGCCGCTGGGCCACAGCAATGTCGTTCTTCATGGACTCGGTGACGGTATGCCCGCACACCACCAGCACCCGGGAGCGGCGGAGCAGGTCACGGCCAATGTCGATGCTGCTCTTGTGTTCCTCGGGAACCGCGTCATTGAGGAAAAGGGGCAGAAACAGCGCGGGGCAGATAGGGGCAAAGCCCGCATCGTAAACCGCCCGGCAGTACTGCGCGGCAAGCTCCGCGTTTTCCGTGTCGCCGCCATACCAAGCGGCGGTGATGTAAGCAAGGGGTCGTTTCATAGTCGTTTACCTCCGATATTTTGATAGTTGTCGTTCAGCCCTATCCCCCCGCCCTTTCCCATTCATGGGAAAGGGGGCGGCTCTGGAGGATATATCCCCCGCCGCGCCGGGAGGGGTGGCACAGCCGGGGCGGGCCGTCAAGGGCAAGCCGCCGCAGGCGGCGGGCGTTCCGCCCCTTGACTGCCCACTCCCGGCTGTGCCCAGTAGCAGGCGGCGACGGGGGATATACCACCAGAGCCCCTCTCTAAAAGAACGCCATGCAGGACGCGGGGGAGGGGCGCGGGAAAGAGAAAAGCCTTGGGACAAAATGTCTCAAGGCTTACTTTTCCCGGTCAGTCTTTTTCTCCGGCGCGGTGCGCTCCGGGGGCTGTTTCTCTTTCCACGCATCCAGCAGGGACATAATCTGGTCTTTCATCTCCCGGGGCGTGGTGTCCTTGCCGAAATACTTGTTCAGTTCAGCGGCGGAAATAATCACCTTGTCTACCTCCTTTTTCTCACGGCTCAAAATGCCGTCAATCACATCGCCGTTCAGTTTCCCCTCCTTATCCAGCTTGCGGAGCTCCTGGGCCTGGGAGAGCGAGGGGGATGCCTGCTCGCCCTCAATGGAAACGGCGATAAACCTCTGGTTTTTGGGCTTGATGAACGAGATTTCAACAGCGGGGGTGAAAGACAGCTTTTTCTCGTTCACCATAGACTGGAGCTCCGGCACAAGCTCGGTCAGCCGGATATACCGCTGTACCTGCTTGTAGTTCATGCCGTTCCGTTCCCCCACGATTTCCGTGGAGCGTTTCCCCACGTCCCCGGCGGCCACGCCCTCCATCTTCGTCCCCTGGTGGCTGATGGCCTCCACCTGCATTTTCAGAGACTGGGCCTTTTCCATCGGCAGAATCTTTTCCCGGTGGCGCAGGTTGTCGTCCGTCATCGCAAGGATGGCCTCGTCATCCGTCATGTTGCGGACGATACAAGGCATATTTGCAAACCCGGCCAGCTCACTGGCCCGCTGGCGGCGGTGGCCCGCGATGATTTCATAGCCGCCGCCCTCCCGGGGACGCACCAGCGCGGGCTGGTGTACGCCGTTGTCCTTGACGGACTCCACAAGCCCTTTCATTTCCGCATCGTCACGGACACCAAAGGGATGGTCTTTGAACGGGAACAGCTCCGAGAGGTTGAGATAAACAATCTCTTCCTTTTCGGCGCGGGTCGCGTCACGGGGCTGGGGCGGCGCTTCCGGCGCAGGCTGGGGAGCGGCGGGGGCCTCTTCTTTGCCCTTTACCGTGGCGGCTTTTGTCCCTTTGCTTTGGGACATTTTGTCTCGAGGTGGGGACGGGGGCTTGTCCGTGGCCGCCTTGTCAGCCTTGGCCTGGCGGCCACGGCGGGCCCCCGTCCCTCCCGGCTTGCCGGGCTCCGCTTTTTCCTCCTTCGGCTTGCGGCCACGCCTGCCCTTGGGCTTATCCTCCGGGGTGGGCGTTTTTTCCTCGGCGGCCTTTCCCTTTTTGGCGGGGGCCTTTTCCTCCGGGGCCGGGGTGGGCGGCTGTTCCGGTTCGGGCGGCTCGTTCTTCTCCACCTCCGCACGTTCCGCCGCCCGGCGCTCCGCCATCAGCTTTTCAATCTGGTCAGCGGATACGTTCACCTCGCCGGGGGCCCCAGCGGGGGCATCCTGCGCGGGTGGTTCCCCGGCGGCCTGCTCGGGGGCTTTCTCCGGGGCCGGGGGCTCCGGCGTGGGAGCCTCAGCCGGGCCCGTATCGAACAGGCTGGGCTGGGGATTTTCCTCCGGGCTCGTGTTCAGCTTTTCGTCTGCCATTCGTTACCTCCTTTTTATTTTCGTGAATGTTGCACAAATTTTGTGTTAAAAGTTTGTTACTATTTTTTCGCCTCCCTCCCGGCTATCCACGCAAAAAAGCCGCCCGTTTTTTCTTCCCGGACGGCTTTCTGCGTAATGTGATAGCTCTAATTTTATTTTTTTGTGGTTGCAGGCTCCGAAAAGCCTTGATATTACAGTGTTCCTAATAGGAGCCATTCATATGTATTTTATAATACATATAGGCTCACGGGAATGTTCGAAAATTCGTGTATACCTGTATTATACTTCACTACAGATAGGAGGCTGTGGTATTCGGTGAAACTCACGCATGGACATTACATTGAAGTACATTTCTCCTTTATGTTATAATCTGCCACTCATATGAGCATGAAATAAAATACACCCAAGGCGTTCATCCAGGCTTAGTGGCCGGGAAGAACGCCTTTTTGCGTAGCTTAACCTGTTCTTTTGTAGGCTGTCGCAGCCCACCCCAATCAATCGTTTTGCCAACCCAAAACAGATTGATTGGAGGAATCAACGGTGAAATACCCACCAAGAAAAGTGTTCGTTTTGGAAGATGGAATGTATGTGGAACTCACTTATGCTAAGTTCCATCAGAAAAAAGAGTGTTATGCAGGCAGGCGGTTCATACCCCTGTACGGCATGCTGATGGAAGTGTCTGAGGGTGACTATAAAGCGTTCTACAAGGACAAACGCCGCCAGAAATATCTGGACGAGCGCTCTGCAAAGAACGGCGACTTCTCCTACGATATGCTCACCACGGATGAGTTCAATGGCGAGGATATTCTGGTTGACATGGCATCCGATACGGCTGGTGATATAGAAAAGAAAATCATGTTGGACAACCTCCGGCTTGAATTCGCCAAACTGTCTGAAGATGAGCAGAAAATCCTGTATCTCATCTATGGCCAACGGCTTAGTGAACGGGTTGTCGCAGAGCGCTTTCATGTGTCTCAGAACGCCATCCACAGGCGCAAAGTCCAGATTCTGGAAAAACTACGGAAAGCCAAAAATTTGAAATAATTGGTTGTCAGCCCTTTCGTTTTTCGGCATGGAAAGCGAGAGGGCTTTTTTCTGCCCTCTGTTGCTCTTTGAAAATTGAATATTCAGCGCACCTTTTACTTTCCTTCTGCTACCGTGAGGAGCGGCAAGCCACATGAGCGGACGCCAATAGTTAACGCCATGGCGTTAACTATATGCCTCCAGGCTCAGACGATGGAACGCACATCCATCGACGGCGATGACCGGCAGAAGGGATAATGATACTTGTGTCCCGTCCTAAAGCCGAGCGTGACCCGTCGCAGCAAAGGAGGGCGCCCTGCGGAGATCCCGCAGGTGGTGAGATTCCAATGAAACCAATGGCATGGTTGGAGGGTGCGCTCCCTGTCCAGGGATGTTGAGAACAAATATGGACGAGCAAAACGATTGATAGGATAACGTGGCGGTCCCGTTTTGGGCGGCCACTTCATTATATAAAAGTCTTTTTATAGTGCAATTTTTGCATCACAAAACGGAAGAAAAATATATGTCTGAAGTGAAAACTCTGGCGGTTTGCGCTGGATGTATCTGAACTCTTGTGGTATTGTTGGTGGTGCCGAAAGGCGAAATCAAAATGAAAGGAATGATGCATATGACTGTAACTGACATCAGCCGGGAGCCGCAGAAACCCGAAATTATCCGGCTTGCGGCCTACTGCCGGGTGTCCAGCAAGTCCGCTGACCAGTTGCACTCTTTTGCGGCACAAATCCGCTACTACAAAGATTATGAGGGCAAAAATCCGCAGTACAAGCTGGTGGACGTGTACGCTGACGAGGGCTTGAGCGGCACGGATATGAAAAAGCGCGATGAGCAGAACCGGCTCATCCGTGACTGCAAGCTGGGTAAGATTGACCGGATTGTTACAAAATCTGTATCCCGGTTTGCGCGGAACACCCAGGAACTGCTGGTTGTCCTGCGCACCTTGAAAGAGTTGGGCGTGAGTATCTACTTCGAGGAACAGGGCATCGACAGCGACAAAATGAACATGGAAATGTTGGTGACATTTCCGGGTATGGCGGCCCAGCAGGAAAGCGTGAACATCTCCGACCACCTTCGAAGGAGTTATCAAATGCGCATGGAGTCCGGGGAGTTTAACTGCTGCGCCCCGGCGTATGGGTATGATTTGGTCGATGGGCGACGCGCTCCTGCAAAAGAAATTCACCACAGACACCATACCCTTCAGAAAGAAAAAGAATCGTGGCGAAAAGCCACAGTATTATGTGGAAAACAGCAACCCACCCATTATCAGCCGAGAGGTGTTTCAAGCAGCTCAACAACTGCAAGAATCCAGAATTACAACCACAAAGCGCGAACACAATTCAATTTTGTCTGGTATCCTGCGCTGCCCCGACTGCGGGAGTACCTTCCGCCGACAACTGCTGCGCGGAACGGTGTACTGGATGTGCAGTGATAAAGCAGCAGGTGCCACAAACTGCCAGAGCAGGCGCGTGAGGGAGAATGCCGTCTATGACACTTTCTGCTTGATGGTAGACAAGCTGGCCTCACACCGTCAGAACCTGCTGGGCACACTCATCCACCAGCTGGAGGCGATGCAGAATCGTGGCGGCGAGAGCCAAGAAAAGATACGACAGATTGACAAACAAATAGCAGACCTGAGTGCTCAGAATCTGGTAATAGCCCGGCTCCACATCAACGGCGTTCTGAACGCCACCGACTTTGCGGCTCAGTCATCGGTCATCAGTAACAAAATCAATGCCCTGCGGCTCGACCGTAAAAAGGCACTATCGGAGGATGAGGACGATGAGTTGATATTCACGCTGAAATCACTGGACGATACCCTGGCAGGATATGTGCCCGGTTCACCATTCAGCCAAGCATTATTCGAGGAAATCGTCCAGAGTATCACGGTCGTGGATAACTCCCGGCTGACCTTTCATCTCATTGGCGGGCTGGCCTTTACGGAGCAAATCCCCGAGAATGTGAGGTGTCGCACAGCATGAAAAAGAGAAATATCCCCTTCGGGTATCAGTATCAGAACGGCACAATAACCACCCATTCACAAGAAGTTGCTGTGCTGAATCGCATTTTCAGCGAGTACCAAAATGGTATGTCTCTGCTGGACATTGCCAGCCGCCTGAACGATGAAAATATCGAGTATCAGATTGGCGTTGCCGGCTGGAACAAATCCCGCATTGCGCGTCTGATTGGGGACGAGCGGTATACCGGAAAAGATAGATTTCCATCGATTATTGATGAGAGCATACACCAGGCCATGATAGGGATGAAAGCCCAAAAGAATACCCAGCACAGCACCGACCGCAACCATGAGATTTTCCATATAGATGTGCCGGTAACCTGTCCAGAGTGCGGCAGCGAGATGGTTCGACGGCATGACAGCCGGTTCAAGGAGTGCCAGCAGCGATGGATATGTTCAAATGCGGACTGCCGCACGGTGATTCACAAGGCAGACAGCGGCCTGCTGGATGATATAACTGTACTGCTAAACCGGGCGATTGTCAATCCTGAGTTCGTGCAAATCCCTGCCAATAATGAATCCGCTCCAAGTGTGCAGGTTATCAAAATAGAAAATGAAATTGCCCGGACGTTGGACACCCTCGACTATGATAAAAATACCCTGAGAAAGAAAATGCTGGAATGTGTCTCCCTGAAATATACGGATATTGATTCCGCCCCATATATAGCCCACAGGTTGAAAGCGGTTCTCGCAAATGCAGAGCCGCTTTCAGCTTTTTCTCTGGCACTTTTCAAGAGGACGGTTCAGGCCATCCATCTTGAAAAAGACGGTACAGTAGCCATCGCTTTGCTAAATAATCAGACCATCAGAAAGGACGATGAATATGCAACCGACAGTGAATACTCCGCAGAAAGTAGTGCGGAAAATCCCGGCGAAAATCAACATAACTGAAGAAATCAAGCAAGCCCACCGGCAGCTCCGGGTAGCCGCTTACTGCCGCGTTTCTACCGCCCAGGAGGAGCAGTTGAACAGCTATGACGTGCAGGTAAGGTACTATACCGAAAAGATCAGAAGCGAGCCAAAATGGGCCTTTGTGGGCATTTTTGCAGACAGGGGGCTTTCGGGGACGAGTACCAAAAAGCGTGACGAGTTCAACAAGATGATCAAGCAATGCAGGCGCGGCAAAATCGACATGATCATCACCAAATCCATCAGCCGGTTTGCACGCAATACGGCTGACGTTCTCAAGTATGTTCGTATGCTCAAGGAGATTGGCGTGGACATTTTCTTTGAGGAACAGAACATTCACAGCACCCAGCCTGGGGCGGAATTTTATATCACGATTTACGGTTCCATTGCTCAAAGCGAATCGGAAAATATCAGTGCCAACGTCATATGGGGCAAGAATCAGAGCGCGAAAGAGGGCAAGGTGCCGTTCCAGTATAAGCGGTTCCTGGGGTACCGGCGCGGGCCGGACGGTAAGCCTGAAATCGACCCGGAGCAGGCCGAGGTTGTGAAACGAATTTATACCAGCTTCCTCGCCGGAGACAGTATGAGAGGAATCGTGGAAATGCTGGATAACATGGGCGCTCCCACACCTGGTGGTCAAGGAAAATGGCACCGCTCCACGGTATGCTCGATCCTGCAAAATGAGCGGTACAAGGGCGATGCAATTATCAATAAAACTTACGTTGTGGATTGTCTGATCAAGAAAGTCAAACGTAACGATGGCAAGGTCCGGCCTATGTACTTTGTAGAGAACAATCATCCCGCCATCATTGACCCTGCCATCTTCGGTCGAGCGCAGGAGGAACTCGCTCGGCGCACCGGCAAGCGGAAAGTGAAACAGAAAGGTACGAAAACCGAGCAGGGCCGGTATTCCAGCAAGTATGCTTTGACAGAACTGCTGGTCTGCGGCGAGTGTGGTACTCCCTACCGCCGATGCACTTGGACGGTCAAGGGTGAAAAGAAACCGGTCTGGCGATGCATCAACCGGCTGGACTTCGGCAAGAAATACTGCCACCACTCGCCCACGATGGCGGAAAGTGTGCTGCAGGAGGCTGTCATGGCGGCAATCATGCATACAGCTAAACAGAGTGCCGATGTGCTGGGTACTTTGAAACTGCATATCGGCATGGGGCTTAAGAATGATGATGGTGAAGATAACAGCTTGGATATCCAGATAAGGATAGCAGAAATCGGTGCGGAATTCAAGACTATGCTACAGGCCATAGCTACCGATACGGTGGAAGATTTTGACGAGCAGCGCGCAACAGCACTCATGGCTGAGAAAAACAGCTTGGAGCAACAGTTGGCTCAACTTGACAATGCCCAGCAGGAAAAAGAGAATACCGAATCTCGACTGGATGAGATTTTTACTATCCTGGAGGGACTGGCAAATCACCCCATGGAATATGATGACCGGCTGGTTAGGCAGGTGCTGGAATGCGTTGTGGTCGAATCCAAGGAACGGATTAAGGTAGTTTTTGTGGGAGGACTGGAGGTTGAACAGGATATCGAAAATGCGTGAGGGTTAAGATACGCACATAGATTTGGCAAAAATATCTTTTTCGTATCCACTTCACATCTAAGGACGGTTATTCTGATACAATGGGTATCGAGATAACCGTCCTTGACTTTCACCAAAAGTCAGTGAAAACGGCTGTTTCTCCAACATTTTTGAGAGAAGGCCCACCGCTGGCTGGATAAATCTCCAGACCAGCGGTGGGTCTTTTTGCATTTTTGAGGCTTTAGAGAGGGGGCTATCGTGGATTTATTGGGTATCGTTATTTTATGGAGGCAATCGTTAAATTTCTGCACAGGAAACGTCCTTGGCCACGCTATTCGCAGCAAGGCCAGGGATGTTTTTAGCCCTCAATGGCAATTATGTTCTTCTGCTCCACCTGGCGGGTCTAGGAAACTACCCATGCGAAAAAAATTTACAACAGAATAAAAAACTATACTGGCTGTGTTTCCACCAACCCCCTGATCTCCTTCCGATAAAACCGCACCATCAAAAGCACACCTACAACCGCAGACACCACATCCGCAGTCGGCACCGAGACCCACACCGCGTCAATGCTCCCCGTCATAGACAGCAGCCAGGCAAAAGGTATCAGCACCGCATAATTCCGGCTCAAGTCCACCGCCATGCTGGGTACGCTATGCCCCAGGGACTGAATAATAGCCGTGCTCATGTTCCGCACGCCGCAGAGCAGATAACAGCAGGACAGCATCCGCATCCTCCACACACCGATGGCGATCATGTCCTCCGTGGCGTTGAACATCCGCAGGAACATCTCCGGGAAGCCCACGCACAGCGCCCCAACCACGGCGTAGAAGAAGCCCGTCACCCGGCTGCAGGCCCCGAACACCGCCACGGCAGTGGAGGAAAACCGATTCAGCACCGCATTGTAGCTTATCATCATGAAGCTGTTCAAGGCAAAGAGGACGGTGGTGGGCAGGCCCAGGTGCAGCACCTGCCTGACCGCATATAGTGGCGGACGCAGAGTGAAGCGCAGGCGCACCTTTTTATTCTTGGTGAGGTTCAGTGCCAGGGCAATGCACGCTGCTGCAAACTGCCCGATGACGGTTGCCAGAGCCGCGCCGGAGATTCCCAGCTTTGGCGCGCCGAAGTAGCCGAAGATAAGTATTGGATCAAGAATCAAGTTGAGGATCGCCCCGGTAGCCTGGGAGATCATGCTGTAAAGGGTCTTGCCTGTGGCAATGGGCATCCGTTCCAGCACTAGTTGGGCGATGGTAAAAATCCCGCAGCCCAGGTACACGGCGAGATACGCCGAGCCGCCATGGCGTCCTCGCCCAGCTGGGACACGAAAATGCCGTCCACGATGTTGTAGAGGGACTGAGCGGCGGTGGACAGAATGACTGGTATTGCCATGGTCAGCAGCATCCGCCAGACCGGCGCAGTGCCCATTTTGTTTTCTTTTGTTGTCTCCATTAGAGCGTTCTCCCTTCGGTTTTCTGCCCCTATTGTAGCCCATTTTTTCTTGACTGTGAAGTATAGATATGGTACAATACTGGAAACTATAAGTTTACACTAAAGCGGGGTGCAAACATGTACAACAAGGCCCTGGACACCTTCAAGGCCGCAGCGGACTGCGGCAGTTTCACAAAAGCGGCGGACAAGCTGTTCATTTCCCATACTGCCGTGATCAAGCAGATCAATGGCCTGGAGGAACGCTTCGGCACGGCGCTGTTTGAGCGCACCCATCGGGGCATCGCCCTTACCGCCGCCGGGGAGTGCTTGTATAAAGAACTGCCAAAGCTCCTTCGCCACTCCGATACCCTCATCCGCAAGGTGCGGGAGGCGGAGGCTGCCGCGCCAAAGATTATCCATGTGGGCACCTCGGTGTTCTACCCCTGCAACGCCTTCATAGAGCTGTGGGGAGAAATAAGCGCCCAGTGCCCCCGATACCGGCTTCAGCTGGTACCAATCACGGACGATCAAAGGCGGCTGGAGTTTCTGGGGCAATCATACGATGTACTGATCGGTCCCTACGACGCGGGGATGGATTTTATGTATCAGTTCATCCCCGTAGGCGGTTATCGGTTCTGCATCACCCTGCCCCAAAGCCACCCGCTTTCCCAAAGGGAGCGGCTCAGCCTTGCCAATTTGGCTGGCGGGGAACTCATGGTCATGCGCCCGGGCCGCAGCGCCGTCAACGACCAAATCCGCCAAGACCTGCGGGAAAAGCATCCCTCCGTCAGCATTATTGACATTGAACCCAATTACAGCCTGGACACATTCAATCTGTGCATGGAGAGCGGCGTCCCTCTGCTGAGCCTGGAGTGCTGGCAGGACGTGCACCCGGGGCTCTGTACTGTCCCATTGACGGAGAAGTATACCTTGCCCTATGGCGTGATAGCCGCCCATGATCCAACGGAAAACACAGCGGCTTTCCTGACTCTGTTAGAAAAGCCCCTGACAAGAAATGCCCAAAAGGCATGAAATCATATGCAAACCAGGTATTGGACATTTCACTCCCTCCCGTGCTACAATTAAGCCAGAAACCAACGGGAGGGATCGTCCATGTTCACAAACAAAGACCTGAAAAACCTCATCGTGCCGCTGTTCCTGGAGCAGCTCCTGGTAATGCTTGTGGGTATCGCCGACACCTTCATCGTCAGCTACGCCGGGGAGGCGGCGGTGTCCGGGGTGTCGCTGGTGAACTCCTTCAGCACCATCTTTATCTACCTGTTCACAGCGCTGGCCTCGGGGGGCGCGGTGGTCATCAGCCAGTACATCGGCCGGGGGGTCAAGGAGGACACAGGCGAAGCCGCCAGCCAATTGCTCACCTCGTCCACCCTGTTCTCGCTGATCATCTCAATTTTGATTTTAATATTGCACCGGCCCATGCTCAGCCTGCTATTCGGCCAGGTAGAGCCCGCCGTCATGGACGCCTGCGTCATTTACCTGCAAATTTCCGTGTTCTCCTACCCGGCCCTGGCGGTCTACAACGCAGGCGCGGCCCTGTACCGCAGCATGGGCAAAACAAACGTGACCATGTACATCTCCATCGCCGCCAACGCCATCAACGTCGTGGGCAACCTCATCGGCGTGTTCGTGCTGAAAGCCGGGGTGGCGGGCGTTGCATGGCCTACGCTCATTGCCCGGGTGTTCTCGGCGGTGGTGATTACGGTGCTGTGCTTCGGCAGGAAGGTTGACGTGCGCTACACCTGGCATCAAATCTGCAAGTGGAACGGGGAACTCATGAAGCGCATTTTGCGCATCGCCGTGCCCAACGGGGTAGAGAACGGCATCTTCCAGCTTGTAAAAGTAGCCCTTTCCAGCGTGGTGGCCCTGTTCGGCACCTATCAGATCGCCGCCAACGGCATCGCCCAGAGCATATGGAGTCTGGCGGCTCTGGCCGGGGTGACCATGGGCCCGGTGTTCATCACCGTGATAGGCCAGTGCATGGGCGCCGGGGCCACGGCACAGGCCGAGATGTATTTCAAGAAGCTGCTGAAAATCACCCTGACCATCTCCCTAGTGTGGAACGCCCTGGTGTTCGCCATCACGCCGGTCATGATGAACTTCTACCAGATCTCCGGCGAGGCCAAGCATCTGGTAATCATTCTCGTGCTCATTCACAACGTGTTCAACACCGTGGCCTTCCCCATGTCCGGGCCGCTCTCAAACGGCCTGCGGGCCGCCGGGGACATCAGGTTTACCATGGTCGTGTCTATCGCGTCTACCATCGGCGGGCGGCTGGTGTTCTCCGTACTGCTGGCCATGGGCCTGAACTGGGGTGTTATTGGCATCGCGGCGGCTATGTGTCTCGACTGGGTCATCCGGGCGGTTATCTTTGCCCTGCGGCTGAAGTCCGGCAAGTGGAAGGAATTTAAGGTCATCTGACCAAAGGAGGAACCCCATGGAACTTCGCGTTCTGCGATACTTTTACACCGTGGCCCGGGAGGAAAACATCACCCGCGCCGCCCAACTTCTGCATGTGACCCAGCCCACCCTTTCCCGGCAGCTCATGGGGCTGGAGGAGGAACTGGGCACGGTGCTGTTCCACCGCAGCAGCCACCGCATCGTGCTGACGGAGGACGGGATGCTCTTAAAGCGCCGGGCCCAGGAGCTCTTGGAACTGGCTGACAAGACCCAGCGGGAATTCAAAAGCCGGGAGGAGCTCAGCGGGGAGATTGCCATCGGCTGCGGGGAAACCTGCAATATGGCGTACCTCTCCGACCTGATGGTCTCCTTCCGGGATGAGCACCCGCTGGTGCAGTTCCGCGTCTACAGCGCCACTGCCGACGAGGTGAAAGACCGCATGGAGAACGGCCTTTTGGATTTGGGGCTCTTGATGAGTCCCGTCGACCTCCCTAGATACCACACTGTGTCCATGCCTCACCGGGAGCGATGGGCAGCGCTGGTACGGGAGGACTGCCCCCTAGCTGCGCTCCCCTGCGTCACTCCGGAGGACCTGCTGCCCTACCCCCTGCTGCTCTCCTGGCGGGACCAGGTGAACGAGCAGGTGCGTGAGTGGTTCGGGGAGTGCTTTTCCAAGGCGAAAGTGGCGGCCCGATACAACCTTGTCACCAACACGGCTATTATGGTGAAACACCGGGTGGGCGTGGCTCTCTGCTTTGTCAACGCCAATTTGAAATTGTAAGAAAACGCCGAAGAAATTTTGTAGTTTTTCGGCGGGGGGGGGGTAACAAAACTAAGCGTTTCCTTGCTCAAAAAGAGTGTTCACGATTTGCTGTTTCTGGCGCATG
>NZ_RAZF01000037.1 GCF_003612555.1 Acutalibacter sp. 1XD8-33 | reverse complement strand
CGCGCTCGCTTTTGCTCTATTTTCAAATCTCTTTTCCTTTTCCTCTTTTCCTCATTTTTCAGTAAACCCTAGTTAATTCTGGAGATGGTGATTATCTTACTGCTGATACTATTTGGGATTTTAAAGTTAGCAAGTCCAAGCCAACCAATAAGCATACTTTACAATTATTGATGTACTGGATTATGGGACAACATTCAGGACAAGCAATATTTAAAAACATTCAAAAATTGGGGATATTTAATCCAAGATTAAACGAAGTTTATTTGCTTAGTACAAATGCGATTTCAAAAGATATTATTTCAGAGGTAGAGAGTGATATTATATGCTACTGATTTCAGAACTTTAATGATAAAATATGAATGCGAATAAAATAGCAAAGCCAGCCGAGCCAGTCAACGGTCAAGATGAACGGCGCTTTCAGCGCCGCCGTTGACAGTCTCGCCCACCTTTGCTGATGGGTAATCAAGGCAGGAAAGCCCTAAAATGGCTTTCCCGCCCATTTCGATTTTGAGAAAAGTGCGGCCCCTAAAATAGATAGGTGTGGCTACACATATAGTCACGGCGTCCAAAGGTGTGGGACATTTTGTCCCATAGGCTGGGGACGGTAGACGAGGGACGGGGGCTTTCATATACGCCCTGTCTGCTGCTGAAACCAGCCCTTTGTTTCCGGCTTCCCAGCCCCAAACAAAGCCCTGCTTTCCTGCCGCTTCAAATGCCCTTGCCCTCCCCGGCGGCAATGGCGACAGAGCGTATAACACACTACACTTTGCTTCGCAAAGTCGTGTGCCAAATGGGGCGCTGCCCCCTTTGGATACCCCCACAACAAACAGGCGCTATGCCCCTTGCCGGGAGCATAGCGCCGTTTGTTGTCAGCAGCCCGTTTCACGGTCTGCGTGTAGTTCCTTGTAAACTGACCTAAACCTGACGCAACAACACAGTCTGTCCATCTGCGCCAAATTGAGCGGTTAATGAAGATGCCTCGTGCAGGCGTTTCTCTCAACGCATCCGATCAATTGTTTGAGTCCATATACAATAAACTATTCCGTCTAAAAAGTAGTTATCACAACGCTGTCGGTCGGAGCCTGCTTATTGCCTTGGGCTGTAAATGTTTAATGCGTAGGATTGGCGATGTATATACGCGCATGGACGCGATATATTCTTCTCCAGCAGGTTCTTTTGGTGCTGTAGAGGTTGAATTTGGAAGAGATACGCTTGACGCATCCAGAGGAGTTCTTGATGATATTGCAGTTCTCAATACACGATATGGAGTACATAAACACGACAATAAAGCTCTCGTAATTTGTCTGCAATTGCCCAATGCAGGGCAGGGATATTGGCAGGTCGTAAGAGATGTAAAAATCGTTGAAGGAATCAAAATAGGAACTATTACCATTGGCGTTTTGATGTTTCTTTTGTGGAACGGATGCGTTCTTGAGCCGGAAGATGATCGATATTACATTGACTACGACAATATGGACTTGAGGCATATTCTTTGCGTCCAGGTTGACTGCGATGATATTCCATTGAGTGACAGAGAACTCGGAATTATGGAACCTATGAAATAAAGTATCAGCATATATTGAAAAGTGTTGAATAGTTTTGAATAGTCTTGACAATATTCGCCTTTCGCGGTATCATATGAAATGGCATATTGCTATACAGAAAGGCGGAACGATTATATGTCCGAAAACATAGTTGGAACTAAGCAGGCAGCAGAAATACTCGGAGTAAGCATTTCGACTATTTACAGGATGGTTGATCAGGGGATTCTCCAACCCTTTAAAACACCTGGTGGGCAGAGAAGATTCTCAGTAAGCCAACTGGAGGAATATCAGGAAAAAAGCCGTGGCATTGTTGCCCCACAGAATCCATATCAGATGAAATCTACCATGGTATCAGAAGGAATTATAACGGATAGTGACAATGTTTTCTCTGAAACCGCGGTTGTAGTTGATAGTGATTCTGAGACAACAACTGATCCTGCCACTGATAACAAGCCGGTGGACCCTCGGAATTCATTAAATGATCTTAACGGATCGCAGTGGCTTCCTGAAACAAAAAGCTTCTTTTATCAGAAAGGACTTGGTGCTAAACATCCACACGCACAAATTGAGCGTCAACATCCTGCTCCATTTTCTTTTCAAGACATTTCACATCTTGTCACTTTTTTTACCAAGAAAGGAATGGAAGTGCTTGATCCCTTTGGCGGAGTAGGCTCAACTGCTAAAGCGTGTGAACTTGAAAGACGCATTTGTACCAGTATTGAATTACAAAAAAGGTGGCACGATTTAGCGATTGAGCGGCTTGAAACAGAGGTTGGAGAAGGAACTTCTAAGAACCACACTTTTATCCTTGGAGATGCGCGTGAAGAATTGAAGAAGTTAGGTAACTGCTCATTTGACTTTATGGTTACCAGCCCTCCTTACTGGTCAATCCTCAACAAAAAGGCTGATTATAAAGTAAAAAAAGAACGTCTGGCTAACAACCTGGCGACTAACTACTCTGATAATGACGAGAATGATCTTGCAAATATCGAAAACTATGAGGAATTTCTTCGTATTCTTGTTGATGAGATATTTCTCGAATGTGGAAGGCTTCTTAGGCCCAAAAAATATATGTGCTTGGTCGTTTCCGACTTTAGGAACAAATCCGAATTTATAAGTTTTCACAGTGACTTGATCCAAGCGTTAAATCATAAGGTGACCGCAGACGGATACAAGATTACATTGCAAGGTGTAAAGGTTCTCCTTCAGAACCACAAAACGCTCTTGCCATACGGATATCCTTTTGCCTATGTCGAAAATATCCATCATCAGTACATACTGATTTTTAGAAAGGACAAGAAGTGATGGCGGAGAATTACAACGGACTGATTTGTGGAGACTCCGATATTCTCCTTCAGGAAATGCTGGATGCCGGAATCAAGGTTGACCTCGTGTTGACAGACCCTCCTTACAACCTTAATAAGGATTTTGGAAACAATAGTGATAAACTTTCCTTAGAGGATTTCTTGACAATTTCAAAAAAGCGTATTGAATTGTGCCATAATCTTCTTGTCCCGAACGGGAGCATAATATGGTTTGGCATTCATCACTATATCGGTTTCATTCAGTCCATCATGTATGAGGTTGGGCTGAATTATCTGCGTATGAATATATGGTACTACGAGAATGGATTTAGCAGGCTTACCACAGCACCACTCACCCAATATGAACCTTTTCTCTGGTTCTCAAAGTCTCCTAAGAAGTGGACTTACAATGTTGACGATGTCCGTATTCCGTATAAAAGTACAGCGCGGTTAAAGAATCCTGTTTACTATAAAAACTCCAAAGGAGAGCGAGTTAAATGGGAACCGAATCCACTTGGCGCGATGCGTGGTGATGTATGGGCATTTCCCACTCTTGCAGGAAAGCTATTCCAAGACGAAAAAGCACCACATCCGACACAAAAACCGGAATCACTAATCACTGAAATCGTAAAGGCATTTTGCCCTAAGAACTCAGAAGGATTCTATGAAGGAGTCATTTTAGACCCGTTTCATGGTTCTGGCACATTGGGAGTGTGTTGCGAAAAGCTAAACAGACAAGGCCACAAAATCAAATGGATAGGAATAGAACTTGAAGAACGCTGGTGTGCTGTGGCACGGGAGCGTCTTAGAAATATACAATAACAATTCTAATAATAGTAATCTTGCTTATTGATCAGTTGCATTTTTATTCAGGCTGGGTTATACTATCATTGCGCAGCGTTATCACGGTAAAAACAAAATACATCAGAATACGACATAATGTAATTGTGACTACTGGCATGGTTTGGCAAGGCACGGTGTGGTTTGCCATGGTCAGGTGTAGCATGGCGTGGAATGGTCACAAGCAGCTACCCTTCATCAATATTAGAAATTGAGCGGAGGTACATTATGAATTATTCAGAAAGCACCATCAGGCGCAGAGCATACAACATCGGTTACCGGGTGGAGAAAGGCTTCCAGCATTTTGGACAGTTTGTCTACCACGACTCTTGTGGCAACCGCTTTACAGGCTATATGGTGAAAGACCTGTATACCGGTTTCTATGAGTGGGGTTGTTACAGTGAGAATTTCGACCACTTGTGGAATCTTGACGATGTTGCCGAGTTCCTCAAGGGCGAGTATGAAGCTCGCGGGTTGGCTTGGTAAAAGGCTGATTAACTTTCAAAAACCGTGAAAAAAAACGTGCGCATGGCCTCCGGTTTACTTGGGTAGCATCGGAGGCCACCTTTTTAATTGTCCACCCTGCCTTTCAATCTTTCCTCCCACAGGATTAGGGGGGAGTTCAATTTCTATTCAGGTCCATCAGCATTCAAAAGAACGAATATAATGCGACAGAAATCATTGTGGATTAGGGGGAACCGTAATGCGCGGAAAAAGCATCAACCTATTTTTGATGGACGGAGACGCCAATGGCCGTATCAAATGCACCCTTGCCAACTGGACAGGTATCGCCTATAAAATCCCCCGTACTGAACTTGACAAGTGCAAGGAACGGGATGACTTAAAGCAGAGCGGTGTATATTTCTTGTTTGGAGCCTCTGATCAAACAGGGAAGCTGGTTGTGTATATTGGACAAGCCGGGGCCAGAAAAAATGGTGAGGGCATCCTTAATCGACTGCAAGAGCACAAGCGCAACCCGGAGAAAGACTACTGGACAGAGGCAGTAGTATTTACAACATCAAACAATTCCTTTGGCCCCACGGAGATCAGTTATCTTGTTTGGCCCCACGGAGATCAGTTATCTTGAAAATCGTTTCTGCAATCTCGCTATTGCTGCCAACCGCTATGAAGTGAAGAACGGCAATGATCCCACCTCCGGGAACATAACTGAGGAGAAAGAAAGTGAGTTAGAGGAGTTCATTGATTTCGCTAAGCTCATCATGGGTACATTGGGACACAAGGTTTTTGTCCCTCTGAGTCAGATTCCATCAACAAAAGAGCAGCCAGGAGATGGAGCAGAAACAGATGAGGGTGTTAAGTTCTACCTTACCCGTACAGTTAAGCAGTATGGTATAACCGTCAACGCTACGGCAAGGCAAACCAGCGATGGCTTTGTTGTACTACGGGGTAGCAGTATTTCGCCGCAGGATGACAATACTATTTCAGCCGGAATCAGGGAGCGCCGAAAGTCAGCTCAAGTAGATGAAAACTATGTTCTGCTGGAAGATATCCTCCTTGCCAGCCCATCTGGAGCGGCTATGTTTGTTGTGGGGAAAAGTGCAAACGGCTGGACTTCCTGGAAGACCCAAGACGGAAAAACTCTCCACGACCTGGAAAGCAATCAGTAAATGGAATGACAACCTTTCAACGATTCCCCCAACCTTTTAATTTTCCCTCTCGCAAAGCCAGGGGAGGGTTCAAAATCCAAATCTCGCTCACCAGTATCCGCCCCCTAGAAACGAAAAAAGCGGGATGCCGGGGGCCATCTGCACCCCCGGCATCCCGCTATCCCCTTGATTCCAATGCTTTTTCAAAGGCAAAATTAAAAAGTCCTCAGCCGATTGTATCATCGACTGAGGACTTTCGTGGTGCGCGAGACGGGACTTGAACCCGTACGCCAAAGGCACACGCACCTCAAACGTGCCTGTCTGCCAGTTCCAGCACTCGCGCAAATTTCTAAATTATTATAGCACTTGCAGAGCAGTTTGTCAATGTGAAAAATAAGCGAAAGAAATATTTTTCGCGAAATTTCTGCCTCACCTCTTTATAACAGGCTGATAAAAAAACGAAAAATTTTTCCACCATCCACAGTGTCTGATCTGGCATGACACAGAGCCATTCGTTCCGGATGCCATTGCACAGCGTAGATGTGCTTTTGAGGCAGTTCCAGCGCTTCAACTACACCGTCCTCAGAGACAGCTGCGACACGGAGGCTAGGAGGTATTTTCCCGGCTCCTTGGTGGTGAGCGCTGTTTACAGGAAACGACCGGCCATAGAGGTCCTGCAAAAAACTGTCCCTACCGGCTGTAACCAGATGGCGTTTGTCGCCAGTGGACTCTTCCCAGCAATGCGTGGAGGCAGTGGGCAAATCTTGTATCATGTCGCCGCCAAAAGCTACGTTCAGAATCTGAAGTCCCCGGCAAATGCCCAAGATGGGCCTTTCGGCCTGGACAAATTTTTCAACTAGAGCTAGTTCTGTTTCGTCAAGAGCACGGTCGATCCCCCGGCTGCCCAGATTTTCCGCGCCATATATTCCAGGGTCAATGTCCGCGCCGCCGGGCAGCAGTAATCCAGAACATGCGTCAGCCTGGCTCACGTCTGTGGAAACGACAGCTTCCCCGCCCCAGGCTTCTATGGCCGCTACATAATTGGCCCGCTTTACCCTGTCTCCAAAAACATAAATTTTTTTCATCGAAATCACTCCTATGCCGTATTTTGTTGTCGGAGAGAATCAGATCTTGTCGGTTGGCGGCGGAAAAAAACCGTGGGAATATGGAAAGTTCACAGAATAAAGGTTGACTTTTGGGCTGAATCCATATACAATAGAGTCAATCAATATGCACCATATCTATGGGCCTGTGATTAATATGGCCTACAGATGGGGTAAAAAGAAGAATAAATGGGAGGCCTTACTTCCCAGAAGGATTGCGCGTCTAACAATTGCCTGTAAAAAACGGGCAGTGAAATCCGGAACCCTCTGAACTATAGTATGCCTCCCATTGCTTTTTTTGTCAAGCAGCTTCTTCCTTCCGTGAAACATTCTACGGGGCTGAATTCTAAACGGCCGCGCCCCGTGTTTTCCTATTCTATGAGAAAACTCCGGAAAGAGTGAACATAAAATGGCAGGAGAAACAAAGTTCAGGACAGTTTAGAGGGCCGGCTGCACGAAGCAATTTTAAAGAAATAACGGAAAGGGTGAACGATATGACAGCGAGAGAAGCAGAAACGCGCAGGTCCCGGCGAACAGAACGGAAAAACAGAGAAGGCGCCGCCGCGGCAATGGTGATTATGGCGGTGCTTATGTGCATGGCCATCGTGGTGTTTGCCATATGGAGCGCAGGGAAGGCCTCAGAGAGCAACGCGGTGGAGGCGGGGGGAAAACCCGTTACGTTGGGAGTTGCCCGAACTCCGTCCACTGCTACCGGCGCTGCAGCGGAAAACCCCAACTCTCAGAGCAGCTATCAACAACTTTCGGATCCGTTTCTGGTGCTGGTGAACACACAGGTGCCTTTGCCAGAGAATTGGCAGGTTACACCGGCTTTCATCGGGGAGGAGACGGTGGACAACCGGATCTATGATGATTTGAACGCAATGTTCCTGGCCGCTCAGGCAGATGGCATCACCCTTTGGGTGGCATCCGGCTACCGCAGCGTGGAGGACCAGGAGCGCATTCTGAGCCGGGAAATCCGGCAGCATATGCAGAATGACGGCATGACCGAGGAGGAGGCCAGAGAGTTCTCTTTGCGCACCATCAATCCCCCGGGGCACAGTGAGCACCATACAGGGTTTGTGGTAGATCTCAACGACGTCAGCGACAACTTTGAGGAGACAGAAGCCTACCAGTGGCTTAGCGAGCATGCGGCGGAGTATGGCTTTGTCCAGCGCTACCGTTCGGATAAGGTGGAGTTCACCGGCATTGACAACGAAAGCTGGCATTATCGCTATATAGGCAAAAACCATGCTCAAGAGATGGAGAGCCTGGACATGTGTCTGGAAGAATATGTGGAATATCTGAAGGGCCAAGGGGTTCAGTAAGAACTTGACAAACAGCCGCCCGGGGGGTACAATACCCCCGGACGGCTGAATTTATCAGGCAAAAGGGGAGCGGTCCCCGCCGGACCGGCTGTTTTATAATAGACGATAGGAATCAAACAGTTGGGAGAATGGAATATGAATGTTGAATTGAGGGACTATGAAACAGCCTTCGCCCAGGACCTGAAAATGGATATCGCGGAGTTCTTTGCGTTCCATGGCGATTTGGTAGGAGCGGGGGAGGAGGCCCGCGCTCAGGCGGAGCGCGAGGCGGCGGAAACATTGGAGGACTGGCAAAGAGACAGCAGCGCCCTATATGTCATTTTGTGTGATGGCGGATATGCCGGGTTTCTGCGGCTGGACTACCGGGGAGACCAGGTGGCTTGGATTGAGGATTTGTATGTCCGGCTTGCGCTGCGGGGACAGGGCGTGGCTTCGGCTGCAATCGGCCAAGCGGAGAAGATTGTGGCCGCCCGCCCCGGCTATACCGCCCTGTGCATGGACGTGGTCCCACGAAACGAGGCGGCTATGCGGCTCTACTACCGGCTGGGCTATGACAGCGTCAGCCTGCTCACCCTGCGCAAGGAGTTTGGCGAGAACCACCGGGACAGAAAGACAGAAATTCTCGGCAGAACCTTCAAGATATGAAGGAGGTGCCCAAAGAGCACGTTTTTTGAAGTGATAGAAGTCCTCCGGGCGCAGAGGTAGCGCCGACCGAACCGGCAGGTGAGAAAAACCCCTGAGCTGCCAGCGGCCAAAACATCAACCGAAACCGCGCTTTGGCGCTTCCATAGCAAAGTTTTTCTTGCCAACCGGCGCCCGGTTGTATTATAATAGAAAGAATCCAAAGAGGAGAGAGGGAAGGATATGAGCAAGGTAAGAACGCGGTTCGCCCCCAGCCCCACGGGGTTTATGCATGTGGGGAACCTGCGCACGGGCCTGTATGCCTATTTGGTGGCCAAAAGCCAGGGGGGAGAGTTTGTCCTGCGCATTGAGGATACGGACCAGGAGCGTCTGGTGGAGGGCGCGGTGGATGTGATCTACCGGACCCTGAGCCAAGTGGGCCTCCGGCACGACGAGGGCCCGGACGTGGGAGGCGGGTACGGCCCCTATATCCAGAGCCAGCGCCTGGATACCTATAAGCCATATGCGGAGCAGCTGGTGCGGGAGGGTAAGGCTTACTATTGCTTCTGCACCAAGGAGCGGCTGGAGGAGCTCCACGAAGCGGGCTTCGGCGGCTACGACCGCCACTGCCGGGACCTGCCCGAGGAAGAGGTGGAGCGCCTGCTGGCCGCCGGGACCCCCTATGTGATCCGCCAGAAAGCGCCGCTGGAGGGGGCGACCACCTTCCAGGACGCCGTGTTCGGGGAGATCACCATCGAGAACAAGGAAATCGAGGACCAGGTCCTCATCAAGGCGGACGGCTATCCCACCTACAATTTCGCCAACGTGATCGACGACCACCTGATGAACATTACCCATGTGGTGCGGGGCTGCGAGTACCTGACCTCCACCCCCAAGTACCAGCTTCTCTATGAGGCCTTGGGCTGGGAGCAGCCGGTCTATATCCATCTGCCCCTGATCATGGGCAAAAACGAGGACGGCTCTGTCAGTAAGCTGGCAAAGCGCCACGGCTCCACCAGCTTTGAGGGCCTGGTGGAGGACGGCTACCTGCCGGAGGCCATTACCAACTATATCGCCCTGCTGGGCTGGTGCCCCAAGGACAACCGGGAGGTGTTCAGCCTGCCGGAGCTGGAGGAGGCCTTCTCGGTGGAGGGGATCAGCAAGTCCCCGGCAGTGTTTGACTATGATAAGCTCAGCTGGTTCAACAGCGAGTATATTAAGGCCATGGGCGAGGCGGATTTCCGCGCCCATGCTATGCCATACTATAAAGAGGTGTTTGGAAACGCGGACAAGCCCTGGCAGGTGCTGGACGGCATCCTGAAGGCCCGCCTTGCCAAATTCAGCGAGATTCCGGGGCTTCTGGGCTTTTTCAAGGAGCTGCCCGACTACCCGGTGGAGTATTTCATCAACAAAAAGTCCAAGACGAACTTGGAGAACTCCCCGGCCATGCTCCGGGCCGCCATCCAAGTGCTGGAAGGGCTTCCGGTCTGGGAGTTGGACACCATCCATGACGCGCTGATCGGCCTGGCTCAGAAGCTGGAGGTGAAGAACGGCACCCTGCTGTGGCCCGTGCGGATTGCCGCCGCTGGCACCCTGGTCACTCCCGGCGGGGCCATGGAAATCCTCACCGTGCTGGGCAGGGAAGAGGCCCTTCGCCGCCTGCGGCTGGGCCTGGAAAAGCTGGCCGAGGAGAAAGCATGATACACGTTCACACCCAGCGCTTGGAACTGCGCCCCATGGAAGATGCTGACCGGGACAGAGTGGTGGAGATTCTGGGGGATGAAATGGTGAAAAAGACCTACATGGTCCCAGATATTACCAGCCGGGAAATGGGGGACAAGCTGTTTCAGCGTTTGAAGGAATGCTGTACGGCGGAGGGGCGCTATGGAGCGGGCGCATATTTCCAGGGGAAGCTGATCGGATTTTTGCACGATGTGGAGATCTCCGGCGGCACAGTGGAGATGGGCTATGCCTTCCATCCCCACTGGCACGGTCGGGGGTTCGCCACAGAGGCATTCGGTGCGGCTATGGACGCGCTATTCGCCCAGGGGGTGGAGCAGGTGCTGGCAGGCGCCTTTGACAGCAATTCCGCCAGCATAAGGGTCATGGAGAAATGCGGCATGGCTCGGCTGGACCGGGAAGAGGACATCGAGTACAGGGGAGAGGTCCACCGCTGTGTGTACTATGGAAAAAGTCAGCGGGACGCATCGTCCCTATAGATATTGAAAGAGGAGGCTTTTGTGATGCGCGATGAAAACAAGCTGGATATTTCAGCCGTAGCCAGCACCAATTTTATTGACGAATTTGTAAAGGAAGATATGGCCCCCGGCGGGCGCACCGAAGGGATGCGGGTCCACACCCGATTCCCGCCGGAGCCCAACGGCTACCTGCACATCGGCCACGCCAAGGCCATCTATGTGGACTTCGGCACGGCGGAGCGCTTTGGGGGCATCTGCAACCTGCGCATGGACGACACCAACCCCACCAAGGAGGACGTGGAGTACGTGAACGCCATCAAGGAGGACATCCACTGGCTGGGGTACGACTGGGACGACCGCTTCTATTACGGTTCCGACTTCTTCGAGGAGATGTACCAGGGGGCGGTGGAGCTGATTGAGAAGGGCCTGGCCTATGTATGCGAGCTGACCCAGGAGCAGATGCGGGAGATGCGGGGGGACCTGACCACCCCGGCCCGCAGCCCCTACCGGGACCGGCCCAGGGAGGAGAGCCTGGACCTGTTCCGCCGGATGCGGGCGGGGGAGTTCCCGGACGGGCGTATGACCTTGCGGGCAAAGATCGATCTGGCCAGCGGCAACTTCAACATGCGGGACCCGGTGATCTACCGGATCAACCACACCGCCCACCACCGCACCGGGGACAAGTGGTGCATCTATCCCATGTATGACTACGCCCACCCCTTTGAGGATGCCATGGAGCACATCACCCACTCGCTGTGTAGTCTGGAGTTTGAAGACCATCGGCCCTTCTATAACTGGGTGATCGAGAATGTGACGTTGCCCTCCAAGCCCCGGCAGATCGAGTTCGCCCGGCTGGGTATCGACCACACAGTAATGAGCAAGCGCAAGCTCCGGGCTCTGGTGGAGGGCGGATATGTGGACGGCTGGGACGACCCCCGCATGCCCACCCTCTGTGGCCTGCGCCGTCGGGGCTATACTCCCAGGGCCATCCGGAATTTCTCCGAGCGCAACGGCGTCTCCAAAGCCGCCTCCACTGTGGAGTATGCCTTTTTGGAGCACTGCCTGCGGGAGGATCTCAACGAGCACGCCCGGCGGGTAATGGCTGTGCTACACCCGGTAAAGCTGGTGATCACCAACTACCCAGCTGACAAGGAAGAGACCTTTATGGTGGAGAACAATCCCAACCGCCCGGAGGACGGGGAGAGGGAGGTCTGGTTCTCCCGGGAGCTTTGGGTGGAGGCGGAGGACTTCCTGCCCCAGGCTGCGCCCAAGTTCAAGCGCCTGTACCCGGATGGCCCGGAATGCCGCCTGAAAGGGGCATATCTCATCAAATGCACGGGTTATGAGACGGATGATCTGGGCAATGTGACGGAGATCTCCGCGGAGTACGACCCGGACAGCCGGGGCGGCGATCCTGCCGACGGCCGCAAAATAAAAGGGGCCACGCTGCACTGGGTAGACGCGAAAACTGCCGTAGACGCTGAAGTGCGGGTGTACGATAACCTGTTTACCGTGGAAAACCCGGAGGAGGGAGATTTCCTGGACTATTTGAACCCGGATTCCCTTCAGGTGCTCACAGGCTGCAAGGTGGAGTCCGGCCTGAAAGACGCCAAGCCAGGGGAAAGCTATCAGTTCATGCGTCAGGGCTATTTCTCTGCTGACAGCAAGGATAGCGGCCCGAATAAGCTGGTGTTCAATCGCTCCGTGAAGTTGAAAGATGGGTTCAAGCCTGGAAAATAGGCCTCTCAGCGCCAGGCCATAAAGAGTATGATAGTAAGCGCGCTCGAAAATCGGAACACAAATCCTATCGGTACAGTTTCTGATTTTCAAGCTGGGCGGTTCAGGAGGTATCACCTCTCCCCGCTAGGTTCAAAAGAGATCGACTACTGAACTGCGTTGACTATAACAGGGAGCCGCTTATTCTTATGCCGTTTTTAAGAATAGGCGGCTTTTTTGCAGCAACTTAGAGTATGTCTTAAAATTCTGAAATACCGTCTTTTTGCCCATTGATAGGCATTTTCCGCGTTGAAAGTCCTCGAAATACGAAAGTGTTTCCTGCGGTTTTCGCCTTGAAACCGCCTGCCACTTGACAAAAATCTGGCATTTCGACCGTTCTTAAACAGACTCTAGGGTGGCTGAATGGTGCCGAATTGGAAAAGGAAAGGGGTTTTTATGTATATTGCGGATTTGCACATCCACTCCCACTACTCCCGGGCGACCAGCAAGGACTGCACGCCGGAATCTTTAGAGCTGTGGGCGCGGCGCAAGGGAATCGACGTCGTTGGAAGCGGAGACTTTACACACCCTGCATGGCGGCGAGAGCTGGGGGAGAAGCTGGAGCCGGCGGGAAACGGGCTTTATGTGCTGAAACAAGAGTATCGGATCCAGGACGGCACAGCCGGGGACAGTATGCGGCCGTATTTTGTGATTACCGGAGAGATCAGTTCCATCTATAAGAAATATGACCGGGTGCGCAAAGTACACAGCCTGATCCTGCTGCCTGGGCTGGAGCAGGCGGAGGTGGTTTCCCACAGGCTGGAAGCCATCGGGAATCTCCATTCCGACGGCAGACCTATCCTGGGATTGGACTGCCATGATTTGCTGGAAATTCTTTTGGAATTGTGCCCGGAGGCGGTTTATATCCCGGCGCATATCTGGACGCCCCATTTTTCCCTTTTTGGGGCGTTTTCCGGGTTCCAGTCTGTGGAAGAATGCTTTGGTGACCTGTCCGGCTACATCCATGCCATGGAGACGGGGCTCTCCTCCGACCCGCCTATGAACTGGAGGGTGTCCGCGCTGGACTGCTATCAGCTCATTTCCAATTCAGATGCCCATTCTCCCTCAAAGCTGGGCAGAGAGGCCAATATTTTTGATACGGATTTGTCCTACGAGTCGTTGAGAAAGGCTATCCAGACCGGGGAGGGCTTGGCCGGGACTATTGAGTTTTTCCCGGAGGAGGGAAAATACCATTACGATGGCCATCGAAAATGCGGCGTCTGCCTGGCTCCTGCCGAGACGGTGAAATATGGTGGGGTCTGCCCTGTCTGCGGGAAGAAGCTGACAGTTGGGGTGTCCCATCGTGTGGAGCAGCTCTCCGACCGCCCAGAGGGATACCAAGGACAGCGGGCGGCTGATTTTGAAAGCCTTGTCCCACTGCCAGAGCTGATCGGTGCGTCTGTAGGGTATTCGCCGGCCAGCGCCAAGGTGGCGAAGGCGTATCGGGAGATGCTCTGCAAGCTGGGCCCGGAGTTCCCCATTCTGCGGGAGCTTCCCCTGGAGGAAATACGCGGCGTATCCGGCGGGCTGATTGCGGAGGGAATCGGAAGGCTTCGAAGAGGGGAGGTTTCATGGAGTCCCGGCTTTGACGGAGAATATGGAAGTCTCCGCCTATTTACTCCCAGTGAAATCCAGCGACTGAATGGACAGATGAGCCTGTTCGGGCAGCAGATGGACGCTCCGGGCGTGGGAGCGGAGAAGAAACGCCGCCAGGCTTTGAAAAAGATAGGCGGCGCTGAAACAGAGAAATCCCCTGTGCCGTCTGTAAAATCCCAGCATCGGGAACCGGTCTGGAATGAAAGACAGCGGCAGGCGATTCAATCCGTCCATCGCATAACCGTGGTAAAAGCCGGCCCCGGCACAGGAAAGACAGGGACGCTGGCCGCGCATATTCTCTACCTGCTGGAGACGCGGCGGGTAAGGCCGTCCTCCATTACGGCGGTGACGTTTACCAATCAGGCCGCCAAGGAGCTGCGGGAGCGGATCCAAAAGGTGCTGGGAAAGAATGCGGTTCAAAAAATGCAGATCGGAAGTTTTCACGGGATTGCCTGGAAACTTCTCCAAGAAAGAGGCGCGGTGTCCCTTGCGGGAGAGATGGAGACAAGAGGGCTGGCCGGGAAAATCCGTCAGGAATATGGATTGAAGCAGTCTGTCTCTCAGCTTCTCTCCCAGATCTCCCAGTACAAGACGGGGATGCGCGGGGGGGATTCCGGTTTGGAAAAGCAGGTGTTCGACGCGTATCAGAATGCTTTGAAAGAGTGGGGAGCCTTGGACTTTGACGATCTCCTATTGGAAGCGCTGGAGATTGCCCGGGAAGAGGCGGAGGGAGGCCGAACCGATACGGGGTGTTTCTCCTATCTGCTGGTAGACGAATTCCAGGATATCAGCCCCCTGCAATACCAGTTGATTAAGGCGTGGAACCAGGGGGGAAGAGAGCTGTTTGTCATCGGGGATCAGGACCAGGCCATCTACGGATTCCGGGGAGCCGATGCCGGGTGTTTTCAGAGGCTTGCGGAGGACTTTCCGGAGGTAAGCCGGATTGTCCTGGAGGAAAATTACCGGTCATCGCCCCAGATCTTGGGGGCGGCCTCCGGGGTGATCTCCCGCAATCCAGGCGGAGAACGGAAGTGGAACCCCAACCGGCCAGAGGGCGTTCCGGTCAGGCTGGTGGAGGCGGAGAGCGAAAGAGCGGAAGCTATTTTTGTGGCAAAAGAGATCAATCGCCTGACTGGGGGGATCGGAATGTTGGAAGCCCAGGACCTGTTTCCAGAGAGAGGGGAAAGCGCCAGGGGCTTTGAGGACTTTGCCGTATTGTACCGGACCCACCGGCAGGCCGCGCTTTTGGAGGAATGCCTTCAGAAGGAAGGAATCCCCTATGTAGTGTCAGGAAGAGAGGGATTCCTGGAAGAGGAATCCGTGCGGGGAACCGTTTGCTTTTTTAAGGCTCTCCTACAGCCCGAGGACAGGCTGGCCGTCCAGATGGTGCGGACGTTGCTGCCGGGGATGGAGGAATATGAGGCGCTGGCGGAAAAGTATACGCCGCGGCTCAAGCGGCAGAGCCCTCAAAAGCTCTTAGAAGAATGGATGAAAGACCGGGAACTGGAGGGAAAAGAGGAGATGCAGAAGCTCTGCCAGATGTCGGTCTTTTATCAGAAAATGCCGGAATTCCTGGAAGCTCTGGAGACAGGAGCAGAGAGCGATGTAAGGCGATGCGGGGGAAAGCGGTATATTACCGGCACGGTTACCCTGATGACGTTGCATGGCGCAAAGGGACTGGAGTTTCCGGTAGTCATTATCTATGGAGCAAGAAAAGGGCTGATTCCCTTTGCAGGGGGACAGAATGTCTCCGAGGAGGAAGAACGCCGTCTGTTTTTCGTGGGGATGACTAGGGCCAAGGACGAGCTGATCCTCACATCCTCTCAGGAGCCTTCATCCTTTTGGGAAGAGATTCCCTCTAGGACGGCCCGCTGGGAAAAACCGCGAACCAGAGAACGGGACAGACAGTTAAATTTGTTTGATACCTTATGAGCCGCTAAAGGATTCCCAGCCTGCGGGCGTTTCTCCGGGACAACTTTATGGGCTTTCCCCAGACCCGCAAGAATCTTTATAGAGCACCGCGCCGGCGGCGTTTCCCGTTCCCTTATATGGGAGAGCGGAAACGCCGTTTTTGCCGCTCACAAAAACCGGATTCCGCCATATTATGGAGTATCCTCGCTGAAAAAAGGCGGGGCAAGCCCCAACAAGTATAGTTAACGCAGCGCAAAAGAGGTAACTTCACTGAGCTGCCCAGTTCGAAAACCGGAAATATCAATTATCAGGCGTGTTTCCTATAATTGGTCGGGAAAGATGCCATAAGCGAGAGGAAGTGGACATGTGACACGTTCTGTGTTTGGAATCCTTGGCGGAGACCGCAGGCAATTGTATCTGGCCCGGTCCATGGCCGAAGATGGATATGAGGGCTATGTCAGTTGCCTGGAAAATGCCGCCTATCCGGTTGGATTTGTCCAGCTGGGGCTTCATCAGGTGCTGGAGAGATGCGACATCATTATTCTGCCGCTACCTGCCACCCGGGACGGCCGGTATTTGAATACGCCGTTATCCAACCTGGAGATCTGGCTAGATGATGATTTTGCCCGGCTGTTTCTGGGAAAGCGGGTGTTTGGGGGGATGCTGCCCAAGCTGATGGCGACCTCACCGCTGTGGAAAGGCGTCGAATGCCGGGACTACTATTCCCGGGAGGAATTGGTGACAGGCAACGCCTATCTCACTGCCGAGGGGGCGGTCGGCCTGGCAATACAGGAATATGAAGGGGGACTGGGGGGAGCCCGGTGCTTGATAACCGGGTTTGGACGCATTGGAAAAGCTCTGTGCTATATGCTGAAGGGCATGGGGGCGCAGGTATTCTGCTCCGCGAGAAAATCCAGTGACCTTACCGCGATTCGAGCCATTGGAGCGCAGCCAGTGGGGTATGAGGAGATAGCCCAGCCCTTTGATTTGATTTTGAATACTGTTCCCGCCCAGGTGGTTGGGGCGGAGACGCTCCGGCAGCAGCGGCGGGATACCCTGATTATGGAACTGGCCTCTGCTCCAGGGGGGATTGATTTGGAAGCGGCCGGGAGCTTGGGGCTGCGGGTCCTGGCGGCGCAATCCCTGCCGGGAAAGATGTCGCCCAAAGCCTCTGGGGAGTTGATCAAAGAGACGGTTTACCATATGCTAGAAGAGAATCCGTAATAGTCCGCTGGTTTAACCGTACCGAGCCGTTCAATAACAGAAGAAAGGAGATGGTCTAATGCAAACGCTGGGTTTCGCCATGTGCGGCTCCTTCTGTACTCTGGATAAAGCCACAGAGCAGATGGCAAAATTGAGCGAGAAATACGCTTTGCTGCCGGTGATGTCTCAAAATGTTTACGAGACGGATACCCGGTTTGGCAAAGCAGAAGAGTTTATCCGCAAAGCGGAGGAAATTTCGGGCCGAAGCGTGCTGCACACGATTGTAGAGGCTGAGCCCATAGGCCCCAAGCGCCTGGTAGACGCCATGGTGGTGTGCCCCTGCACGGGAAACACGCTGTCGAAAATCGCCCTGGGAATTACCGACACGCCTGTGACGATGGCGGTCAAGTCGTCCCTGCGGGTAGGATTGCCAGTTGTGATCTGCCTTGCCAGCAACGATGCGATAGCGGCCTCCGGCCAAAACGCCGCCCGTTTGATGAACACGAAGAACGTCTATTTCGTGCCCCTGCGCCAGGACGACCCGGAGAAGAAGCCCTTTTCCCTGGTGGCGGATTTTTCCCTCTTGGAAGAGACGGTTGCGGCCGCTTTTCAGGGACGGCAGATTCAGCCGGTTTATCGCTAACCCCATACAGCAAAAAAGCCCGACAGGTGTATGCCCGCCGGGTCTTTTTGAATCATTTTTTAGCCGGAAGAGAGTCACTCTGGTCTGTGTTAACGCCGTATACGCGCTTGGGTTGCCAAGCAGGCGGCTTTTCCACTTGGCCCAAAAGGGATTGAGATACCTCTTTTGAGCTGCGTTAACGATGGGAATCGGTCTGGCCGGGAAGGGCGATTCCCCGTTCACGGCATTTCTGAATGGCCAGCTCATGATTTTGCAGCGCGGCCTGCCTGTACCAGAAATCAGCCTTTTCCTGGTCCAGATTTGTGCCGAGACCCTTTTCGTAGAGCTCCGCAAGATTGCATTGGCCGTCCCAGTCGCCATGCTCTGCGGCCCGCAGGGACCAGGCGAAAGCTTCCTCCAGATTCTTGTCCACGCCAAGGCCCTCCCAGTAAAAGTATCCCACCTGGCATTCTGCCAGCGGATATCCCTTCTGGGCCAGGGGCAAGTACCCTTGGAAGCATTTGTCATACTGCTGGGTTTTCCAGTATTTCTCGATCAGCTCATTGCAGGCTTCCAGTTCTTTACAGGGCTGATAATAGCTGCTGGCCATGGCGGCGCCTCCTCTTATGTGCTCTGGTACTCCTCAATGATTTTTTTTGCCAGCCGGGCATCCACTGTAATAAAATTCTCCGGTTCCACATAGTCCAAGGTGCGCAGTACTTCCTGGGACTGGTTGTATACCTCAATTCGGGTGGAATGGTACACCGGTTCCGGCTGGCGGGGCAGGAAGATGGCAAAATCCATTTTCTCGCCTTCCACCTTGCTGAAATAGGCATGGAGCCGGGCGTTATCATAGCTCCGTCTGATAATGGTGCAAAGGGCGTTCTTTACCAGCTCTACCGCCACATCATTGAGGCCGCTGTCAAAAATCAGGATTTTCTCTTTTAACTCCGCCAGATTTTTGACCCGGCGCTTTACATAGCCCTGCATCTGTTCTGTGGATTCCACCGCGCTGCCACTGCCTCCCGGCGCCGCACAGATCACATAGCGGGCACGGTTGTCCACATAGACAAAGGGGTAAGCCATAGCGGCAAAATAGTTGCAGCGCTGGCAACGCCAGTCAAAGAGTGTCTCGTCCAGTACGCTCTGCTTCAGGTCTGGGTTATCCTTGGCATTGATACTGGAAAAAAGCCGGTATTTCTGGGATTCCCCGCATTGGGGGCAGATGATATCCTTCACGATCTCCGTTGACATTCCCTCATTCCTCCCAGCGCTCAGCCTTCAAAAGGCAAATCGTCATTCTCGTCAAGTTCAGCCGCAGGCTGAATCTTGTGGTCAGCCGCAGGCTGAATCTTGTGGTCAGCCGCAGGCTGAATCTTGTGGTCAGCCGCAGGCTGAGCTTCCTGCCCGGCCTTGGCCAAACCCTCTTCAGACAAGGGGTCCTGTTCAAACTGCTTCACGTCGGAGAGGTCGATCTCTTCGCTGTTTTCGTCCTCCGGGTCATAAGGGATGTCCTCGTCCCTGGTCACCGTGACCTCAATGGGTCCCTTGTTGAAATGAAACAGTGTTCCCGGCTTTTTTCTCCTGGTCACGAAGATAGCGGTAGGGCCGTCCGCCCCGCCGATGACGCCGATGCTGGCAGCTTTGTTAATCTGTATCACCCGCTCTAGGTCCTCCAGAGCGCTGTCCCGGCGGGCCTGGATTTCATCGATCCGGGCACAGTGGGGCTCGGCCACGGGGTTTTCCCGATCCCGCAGGGCGTTATAATAGTAGCGGCCCAGGGCCAGATATTCCTTCTCGGCAGCCTTTTCTTCGCAGCGGATCACCATGCGCAGCCGGTTCGCCAGCGCGGCCAGCCGGTTTTTCTCTGTCAGATGCAAGGCCGCGGCATGGGTGCAGTCCTTTGCCGATTTGGCCCAATCCTTCAAAAATCCCATAATAAACCTCCTAATTGCTTGATACTGCTGATTGCTTATAGTTAGTATGGACCGGCTTCCCGCAAATTAGGCCTTTCCCAACCGGATTACGTTCCAGGAGGCGGGGGAGAGCCGGGACTTCAGAATATCCCCTTCCCGCTGGTCCCGGTCTGTCGCGATTTTGGGGGAAACGGCCTGCGCCGCCGGGGAGTTCGCGGCCTTGAATTCCTCATGTTCCAACACAATATGCTCCTGGAGCACATAGCCGGGAAAGCCCCGCAGGTCGGTTTCCAGCACAATGCTTTCTTCCAGATCCCGGTTAACTGCGAACACAGTGATCTCCTCTTTTTCGTCGTTCCATACCGCTACAGATTCCACATCGGTTACACCGGAGAAATCCTTGGTATCGTGGCGGGAGGAACGCAAGGCGGGATTTAATGCGATTCCCCGGCCGTACTTTGAGGCGTGCAGATAGGGATAGTAAATGGTCTGCTTCCAGGCAGGACCGTTTTCCTCGGTCATGATCGGAGCGATTACATTCACCAGCTGGGCCAGGCAGGCCATGCGCACCCGGTCGGAGTGCTTCATCAGGGTGATGAGCATCAGCCCCACCAGCAGGGCGTCCTCAAAGGTATACCGGTCCTCCAAAAGATGGGGGGCTACAGACCAGGGCCGGTTGGCCATAGCGTCGTTGTCAGACTCATTGCTGTGGAACCACACGTTCCATTCGTCGAAGCTAAGCATGATGTTCTTCTTAGCCCGCTTCTTCGCTTTCACAAAGTCGCAGGTGGAGGTCACCGTGCGGATGAAATAATCCATATCGTCCGAACGGGCCAGGAAATTTCGGGTGTCGTTGTCCGGGTTGCCATAGTAAGTGTGCAGAGAGATGTAGTCCACGCTGTCGTAGGCTTCTTCCAGCACGGAGGCTTCCCATTGAGGGTAACTGGGCATCCCGGTATTAGAGCTGCCGCAGGCCACCAGCTCTATGGAGGGATCAATCTGCCGCAGGGCCTTGGCGGTTTCGTCGGCCAGGCGTCCGTATTCTCGGGCGGTTTTGTGCCCTACCTGCCAGGGGCCGTCCATCTCGTTGCCCAGGCACCAGGTTTTGATATTGTGGGGCTCCTTTACCCCGTGGGCAACGCGCATGTCGCTGTACTTGGTGCCAGAGGGATGGTTGCAGTATTCCAGCAGGTTGCAGGCGGCGTCGATGCCCCGGGTGCCCAGATTCACAGCCATCATCAGGTCGGTACCGGCCTTTTTGGCCCACCGGGCGAACTCGTTTACGCCCACTTCGTTGGTTTCGGTGCTGCGCCAGGCCAGTTCCAGGCGGCGGGGGCGCTCCGCCACAGGGCCCACGCCGTCCTCCCAGAAATAGTTCGAGACGAAATTCCCGCCGGGGTAGCGGACGATGGGCACGCCGATTTCCCGCACCAAGTCCAGCACATCCTTGCGGAAGCCCTCCTCATCGGCGGAGGGGTGGCCGGGCTGGTATACGCCGCCGTAGACGGCCCGCCCCAGGTGCTCCACAAAGGAGCCATAAATTCTCTTATCGATACGGGAAATTTGGAAATCCGGGTCCAGGGTGATTCTGGCAAATTTTCTGTCCATACGCTTGCGACCTCCTGTTATTCTATCATTATTATACACTCTGGCCGGCGGGGAAGTCAACACAGACGGGAGAAAAGGAGAAAATAAAAGCATTCAAATCCGGGAGAAGGAAGAAATGAACGGATTATGAAAAAAACACCTTGCCTTTTGGTGGCAAAGGTACTATAATGAGCATGGAAATATAAATTGCGGCAGGCAGCGGGGTGCGCCAACACCCTGCTGCCCTGTACGAGTGAGACAGCACTCAGCACAGCAATCAATAAATTGCATCACAGGCTTATTATACCATTTTTCCGTTCTTTTTCAAGGAAAAATATAGTAGGCTGTGCGTTCGCATTGACTTTATCAAGGCGGTGCTGGGCTAAAACCTCGGCACCGCTTTTTATATTTCCGGCGGGACCCCGGGGCGAAGCCATGTCCGCCCCAAAGGGGGACTGTTGGAAAATATATTTAGGAGGGTTCAAAAGTGAAAAAGGTTCTATCGGTTCTTTTGGCGCTGTGCCTGCTCTTTGGCGCAGTGCCCCTCTCTGCCAGCGCGGCGGGCGAGGATTTCGTTATCGATGAAAAAGGCGTACTTACAAAGTACAAAGGCTCCGGTGGGGATGTGGAAATCCCAAGAGGAGTGACAAGAGTTACTCAGTATGCATTTTATGATGTTTATGACAAGCTGACAAGCGTGACCTTCCCTGATACAGTTACTAGCATAGAAAATTATCCATTTGAAAGGTCTTATCAGCTTACCAGGTTTGTGGTAGACCCTAATAACCCAGTGTACACCAGCGTGGATGGAGTATTATTCACCAAAAATATGGATGAAATCGTACTGTATCCGTCAGGTAAAGCCGGGGATGAATTCACCATACCTAGCACTGTTAAGCGTATTGGGAACTATGCATTTTTTGATAGTTCGTTGAAAAAGATTAACCTTCCTAACGGCCTTACTAGTATCGGTGAATATGGACTTGGTGGTTGTCCAAACTTGACAGCCATAGATATGCCTAATAGCGTAGTTGAGATTGGTGACTATGTAATGTTTTCCAGGGCTGCACCAGCCTGCGGGAGATTCGGATCCCGAAAACCTTAACCAAATGGGGAGGCTCTGAGAATTTTAAGGGTTGTACCAGTCTGACGGACGCATATTATGAGGGCACCAGGGCCGAGTATAACGCCGCGGTTGCGGCGCAAACCGACGCTCTGTTCCCGGAGGGCGTTACCGTCCACTGCACGGATGACGCGGCCGGGGACGATGAAAATCCCCCCTGCGGCGACAACCTGACCTGGAAGCTGGAAAACGGCGTTCTCACCGTCAGCGGCACCGGCCCCATGTATGACTATGGAAGCAATCCTCCGACGTATGAGGAAGTCACTCCGCCCTGGTTCGTCGATCCGGATAACAAAGAAAAGATCAAAAAGGTTGTCATTGAGCCAGGCGTAACCACTGTAGGCGAACGTGCTTTTATTCACTGCAATAATCTTGAGGAAGTTGTTATCGGCGACAGCGTGACAGATATTGGAGATTTCGCTTTTGCGGGGTGCTCAAACCTCTGGAATGTTATCTTTGGGAATAACCTGAAAACCATTGGTTATGAAGCTTTTAACGACTGCGAGAAACTGAGCAATCTTGCCCTCCCGAACAGTGTCACGACCATTGGCCCATGGGGATTTGCTGGCTGTGCCTCGCTGAAAAATTTCCACATTCCCGCCAACGTAACCAGTCTCGGAGACTATGCGGTTCCTCGCAGTCTGGAAAGCATCACCGTGGACCCGGCAAATTCCGCCTATGTTGTGAAGGATAAGGTGCTGTTCACCAAGAACATGAAAGAGATACTCACCTATCTTTCTTGCAAGACCAATACCACCTACACGGTTCCCGACGGGGTGGAAATTCTCCATGAGGGCGTTATGGAGGGCGTTCCCAGCCTTACCCATGTGACCTTGAACGACGGCCTGAAGGAGGTCGGCCCCTGGGTGCTGGCCAGCAACAGAAACCTGAAAACCGTTATCGTGCCGGCCAGCGTCACGAAGATGGGCAACCAGGTGTTCCTGTACTCCGGCAACATCACCGATGTCTACTTTGGCGGCACCGAGGCGCGGTGGAAGGATTTGGGGAAAGACACCAATATTGGCCTGCCCCGTGCCGCGGTTGTCCACTTCAATTCCACCGGCCCGGATGGCGCTACCCCGACCCCCACGCCCACGGCAACTCCCACAGCTACTCCGACCGCTACGCCTACGGCAACTCCCACAGCTACCCCGACTGCAACCCCCACTGCCACGCCCACCGCTACTCCCACCGCCACTCCTACGGCAACGCCTACCGCCACGCCCAAGCCCCTTACTCCCGAGGAGCTGGAAGAGGCCAAGATGAAAATCGCCGTGCTGGAGCTGGTGAACCAGGAGCGGGCCAAGCAGGGCCTTCCCGCTTTGGGCGCAAACAGCAAGCTCAACGAGGCGGCCAATATCCGCGCCAAGGAGATCGTGGAGAAGTTCTCCCACGACCGGCCCGACGGAAGCAGCTGCTTCACCGTATTTGACCAGGTGGGCACCGGCCGGTATTTTGCCGTTGGCGAGAATATCGCGGCGGGCCAGCCCACGCCCCAGTGGGTAATGGACACCTGGATGAACTCCAGCGGCCACCGGGCGAACATCCTGGGCTCTGACTACAAGAATATCGGCATCGGCCTGTGCCGCACCAACTCCGGCTACGGCTACTACTGGGTGCAACTCTTCTTCACCGGGCCCGACATCCACACCGAGGACAACGCGTTCGGCGACCTGAACGCCACTCCCAAGCCCAATTTCACCGACATGCCCAAGAATCAGGACTTCGTGAACGCCATCACCTGGGCCATCGAGAAGGGGATCACCGCCGGGACCAGCAGCACCACCTTCTCTCCCGACCAGGGCTGCACCC
>NZ_RAZF01000036.1 GCF_003612555.1 Acutalibacter sp. 1XD8-33 | reverse complement strand
TTCGCTTTGAGCAGTGATTTTTCACTTAGCCTCTTGGCATACTCATCCCTCGTTATCGCGTAGGCCCATAGCAGCTCAGATTGACTTGCTCGTTCCATTCTTCATCATCCTCAATATGCCGATTGGGATTTCTGCACCGATTTGATTTCATTTCTTTCACAGCCATGTAACTGGCATGGTCGATAACGCCAAACGTGTACTTATAGTTGTTTAGTAGCTTATTCAGCACATCACGGCTCCACTCCGTCTTCCCGGATGGAGATGGAATACCTTGCTTGCTCAAATGCTCCTGAATCTTCTCCAAACTGTTCCCTGACAGGTATAGGCCAAATATCTCCCGCACAATTTCGGCCTCCGGCTCAACTGTTTCTACTCTCTTGTTCTTGTCGCGTCGAAAGCCATAACATACCTTACCAAAAATTTTTGATTCCAACAGGGATAGCTTCACGGTTATCTTCCTTTCCTACATTATAATGGGTCGCTCAAGCATTTTCGAGTAGAACCTACAAATTAGTGGAATTGATTTCGCTTTTTCTTCTGTTGAACATGATTAGTGGATTATTCGGTGTTTCTTGTATATAAGAACAAAAAAGTGTTGATTGCGATGTTATTCTACGCTTTTTGTTTCATCAACAGAATTTTGGAGTATAAAAAAGGAGGCAAAAGCCTCAAAAAAGCTTTTATCTCCTTTTGGTGGGGGAGAGTGGATTCGAACCACTGAAGTCGTCGACAACAGATTTACAGTCTGCCCCCTTTGGCCACTCGGGAACTCCCCCATAAATTATGAAATTTTATACAAGGCTTGTCCGGCCTCATTCACGGGCAGGACTGCCCAGTTTGGAGCTGGTGAACGGACTCGAACCCCTGACCTGCTGATTACAAACAGTGTGGAGTGCAAAAAATCGGCTCCATAGCGGCGTTTATAGCCCTTTCCGTTCCATCATAGCACGGCATTTGACCCTAAATTTTCCACTGCGTCCACACAGTTTTTTCGCCGTGTGGGTCGGGGTGTGGGTCAAGCCGCAAAGCACCAGCGGCAAAGCAATAAAGAGAAAACCCAAATCCCTCCTCAAAATTTACGCCGCTAAACAAAGAAAAGGTTTTACGCCCAATGCTATGCTCTACATACAGATATAGAGCATAGCATAATTCGTTCTCTGCCATTCTGTCGAAGTCACGTTAAGTATGCCATATATAAAGGGGAATTGTCAAGTACAAATCACGTCTATAAACCCAGTTGCAATTTTTTGTAGCCGTGATATAATAATGGCAGGTCGGAAAATCGGAATTTAAGGAGAAATATTAGAATGGATCAAATTATATTAATAGAGTCTCAACAGATGTATGCAGATGAAATATGGAAATTTCGTCAAGAAATTTTGGAATGCGACGCAGAAAATGAAGATCAATTTGCAGGTTGTATGTCGCTTGATGTAAGTAAGTCTTCTGAAGAGTGGATAAAAATATGTGAACTAAGAAAAAGTGAAGAAACATGTGGTGCCACGGGATCTACTGTTCCTTCTCATACATACTTAGCTGTACGCAAGAGAGATGACAAAGTTGTAGGCGTGATAGATTTGCGTCATCACATAAATCATCCTATTCTTGGAACGTGGGGAGGGCATTGTGGGTATTCAGTGCGTCCTTCTGAACGCGGCAAAGGTTACGCAAAGGAAATGCTTCGGTTGAATATACAAAATGCAAGATCAATGGGAATAGAAAAACTTCTTGTCACTTGTAATAGTGAGAATGCAGCAAGTGAAAAAGTAATAATTTCGAATGATGGAGTTTTTGAGAAAATTATCGACGTTGATGGATGCAAAATGAAAAGGTATTGGATTACACTATAAGAAGTAAATAACTTCCTGTTTATTGACCTACAAATGTATGAAACTTGAATTGCCGGCGCTTCGTCACGGTCGCACGGATAAGCAGTGAGTCTGAAAAGAATTTACTGCCCTATTTCAGCTTGCGTGGTGATGTCGGGACTGAAAGGAACCGTGCCATCCCTGGGTCAAAGCGCTGTTGGCCCTGTGAGGGCCGTGTTGGGCAGTTTAGGCCGGAAGTAGAGATAGGACACGGCAAACGCCTATAAACGCGGCGTGAGGGCGTTTGTGGCGATTTGTGAGGGGCACCGGCCTCGCCTCCAGCAACCGCACAAACTTTCCGCGAACAACGGCGCAAACTTGTTGCAAAGATATGCATTGAAACGGAAGATAATCCAGTCAAAAATGGCTCCAGAAAACCGGTCTAAAAACAAGCAGGAGAAAGCAAGGCGCCATACCGGCGCCTTTGCAGTTCACACCGTCCGGCAGAGCCGGGCGGGAGGGCTAGAAACTACGGGCTTTTCCAGGATTTGAAGGATGCGGTAAGATAGGTGTCAGGCTGGGGTCACCATCAGGGATTTGGTGTAATATCTGGGGTCACGAATAGGCAGGAATGGCTGAATACCAGGGGATTTTTAGGTGTCACAAGTTGGTGTATTGCATTTTGGGAGGTGCTCTATGGATTCAGAAAATATGCAGCGGATAAGCCTGTATTTGGACAGAGATCTGGTCAAGCGGGCGGATAGATTTATGAAAGAACAGGGCTTTTCCTCCCGGAACAAGCTGGTTACCCAAGCGCTTGAAAGCCTCATGGCCAACAATGCTTTGCAGGATAATGACATCCTTGGCGACAAACTGGCTGAGTCCGTTTTGAAATTGTCAGAGGATAACGCGAAAGCTATCTCAAAGGGACTTTTCCGCTATGCCGTACAACTTGAGATGGTGATGCGGGTACTGGCTGAGCTTGCGGAGTATACTCCAGAGCAGATAGAGGAAATGCGCCGCGAGGCCATCAATAATGTACGCCGCACTCGTGGCAAAGTGAAACTTGAAGATATTTTAGCTGGATATTACGACGACTAACCCCCTCAAAATTTGCGCCGCTAAACAAAGAATACGGTTTTGAGTAAACCGAAAAAGTAAGAAAAATGTCAGTGGACTTTCTCAGTAGGGTGTGGTATTGTGGTGTGCTGAGAAAGGGGGCCGATATATGGCAAAGAAAAGAGCAAACGGCGAGGGCAATATACGCAAGCGCAAAGACGGTCGATGGGAAGGCCGCTATACAGTAGGCTACGACCCAGCTACCGGCAAGCGTATCATCAAAAACGTGCTGGGGAAAACCCAAGCAGAAGTCAAAGAAAAACTGGCATCAGCACTCGAGGATACAAAAGATTTGGACGTGTCCCGCTCCGATGACTACACGGTAGGTTCATGGCTCACCAATTGGTACACCCTCTACGCCAAGCCCAATGTCCGAGCTTCCACCGCCGAATATTACCGCCGGAGCATCGAACTCCATGTAAACCCAAGAATCGGTGACTTCAAGCTAAACAAATTGACCGGGCGTGATCTTCAAAAATTATATCAAGACCTCAGAGAAAATGGCAGGCTACGAGAAGTTCAGAAAGAAAAATCCCCCGGTCTGAGCGCCTCCACTGTGCGTGGCATCCACCTTATGCTCCACAACGCCCTGGACCGAGCGGTCAAAGAACGCCTGATTCAGCGCAATCCCACAGAGGATTGCATCGCCCCCAAGCTGGAGAAAAAGGAGATGAAATTCCTACCAGCCGAGGACATGAAAGCCTACCTTGACGAAGCCGACCGCCGCCACGTCCTCCCTATGTTTTACCTTGAGTTGGTGAGTGGGCTACGGAAAGGCGAGTTAGTTGCCCTCCTCTGGTCAGATTTAGACGTTGTAAACCAGACAATCTCAGTAAGCAAACAAGCCACCCGCGACGAGAACGGCAACATCGTCATCACCCGACCCAAGACGGAAACTTCGGTCAGACTAGTGTCAATCCCGCAAAAGGCCGTGGAGCTACTCCAGCACGAACACCTCAAGCACCCGGACAACCCCTATATGTTTCCCTCCACCCGAACTGGCGAGATGTATTACCTGGACTCCATCGTAACGCTCCACAAGCGGATATTAAAGTCAGCTGGATTAAGTTATATAAATTTTCACGCCCTCCGTCACCCGTATGTCAAGCCCACGACAAAAATATTCTCTGAAAAGGAGAAATTCCAAATCATCAAATCAATGATAATTTGGAATCCCTCCTTCTTTATGCTTCATACCAATCATTTGGTACAAGATTTTTATCGATGGGCCACCAATTTTCACAAATAAATTTTCTAAAGGACTCTTCTTTTAAATCAGCATGGTCAACAATAATAACCTGTAGTTTTCCGTTAAGTTCATTAGTACGATCGATGATAAACTGGTACATTTTATTAACTTCATTCCAGTCTATCTGTTTTTCATCCAACTCAGACGGAAAATAAACTTGTGATGGTTGATCAAGGAATAAGAATCTTGGGACTGGGCGATTTGCATTAATAAAAAATTGTTGTAATGCAAAATATGAAATAAGATGAACCCCTACCCAGTTCGAACCGCTTCCCAACTGCTTAAGTGGCACAGGCCTTTCTGGCTTATCTACAACAACAGTGACCTTATTCAAGTCGAGCCTATATGGATTGTCACAATGTTCTAGTTGCAACACATTAGCCCATTCCGTCATATCCACCTGTATTCGAGAAAGAGCTGACTGCTTGCGTTCCTCCACAGAGTCTCTATCAAGAATGTCGTCGATTTCTTTTATTCGCTCTTCGATTCCTTTTACAATTTGTTCCTGCTTTTCTGACTCTGTATCGTTTTCCACGCTCTCAATCCAAAGGCTAATTCGTCCAACAACCTTCCCTCTCCGTGCATTTATATCTCTCAACCGTGCTCTTTCATCTTCCTGCTGATATAACCCGTCAATTTCTGCTTCTAACGCCTTAATCTCTTCCTGTTTCTTTTCCCGTTCTTGTTCTAAATCAGAAATAAAAGCTCTAAGTTTCGGTTGTTCGCGCGTCACATTTGCTATTGACTTATCCAAATTGATAATAGAAGTTTTTATCATTTCCACACTAGGAAGCGGCTGTTCAAGCACTCCAGAACACAACGGACATTTTCCGGGATTGAAATTAAGTTGTTCAAAAAGGCCTATAGATTCAAGGCGCATTTTCTGGTGTTGAGCTTCTCCGGAATATCCTGTGGTCTCCCCGACAAACTTTCGTGCATTATCAAGGCTAATTCCAATCTCGTCAAACTCATCCCGAATCTCCTGAAGTTTACTTTGCAAGAAAGTTAGCCGATCCATTCCACTGTTAGAGCCTATCATACTAGGTGACCAACTCATAGCAGTTTGAAGAACAGAATACATCTCATGATAGTTCGAATAATCTATCTGTGTCGATGCAGCAATAAGGCCAGCTTGTCGAGCCTCTCCAATTAACGCAATTGCTCTCTCAGAACCGCCTCCTATTAAATACCGGTTTTCTTCAAGTTTGCGCTTCTCAAGTGTTAATTTGCGTTTGAGTATACTTCTTTCATTTTCCAGTGCCAAAGCCTCTTCGCTAATGGCCCCCAAAAAATAAGGAATGGTGTCTTTAATAGCTTGTGTAATGAAATCATCCGATTGACGATGAAACAAAAAGTTCTTTGCTGCAATTTCATCTTGCCCTTGAAAACAATAATATAATGCGTGTCTTATATTAGCTGCAAGGGGTAGTCTACTCTGTCCCTCAGGTGGTGTGTTTAAATTTTCTGAGATTCCAATTCGACGAGTCAACGATTCTTCAATCCCAGATACATTTGTATTGGATAAGAAATTGCACTTTTCAGGAGCTTCAATTTTCTCTCCAACTTCAATATAACAAACCCCTGTTGTTTGCAGGCCTTTATCTGGATTTTTGCGTGCTACAAATACACGTTCACGTTCAAATTGCAGGAGTAAGCCATACCATGCTACATTATCACGAACTACTCCGTCTGCAATATTACATGAATCACCGCCCAAGCAATAATCAATAATATCACCTACCACGGATTTTCCTGATTTTGATCTACCAGTAATAATATTTACTCGGCCCAATGCAAAAGGTAGGTGACGCACTTTCCCATTATATCCATAAAGTAAAAGTTCACGTATCTGCATCATGGTTTCACCCCCAACTCAATATATATTGTCTCGACTTTTCCTGCTGTTGCAAACCACTTGGCAATATGTTCGCCTTTTTTGAGACATTCCGAAATTTCATCATCAACAAATTTTGTTTTACTCAATGTTTTCGAAGCTGGTGATATTTCTAATTCACCATTTGGCGTTAGCAGAACTTTCCCTGTTTGGAGAAGAAATTCAACAGATTCATTTGTAATTGGAACTAGTTCTCTTGTCCTTTGGGGAAAATCGATTAAAAGCTGCGGGTATCGCTGAATCCATAATTGCAACTGCGTCCTACTATTTATATTAATCCTTGTTTCTTTATGTAAAACAAGAGGCAAGATTAAATAAATCAACGGAAACGGAAACGCCCTGCACGTTTTATCATTATAAGTTTTAATTGTTGAATATAATACTCTCCCACAAAAAGCGGGGTTGAGGAGAAATGCGACTTCATGTGTTCGCATGTTCCAGTTTTTCATCTCCATCGCCTCCCTCTTATGTATCCAATAATTTTTTGAGTCGATCATAGAAATCAATATGCCAACCCACTTTAAGCTGATTAGCCAGCATATGGTAACTTCCTCGCATCACAAAAGCCTCTTGGCATTTGGGACGAATACGGATATCTTTCTTTTCTATTTCAGAAAAAAGGCTACGTCCTTCTGTAATTTTTTCTTCTTCTGTAACTCCGCTATACCCGGTTAAATCATCTTCCATAGCCGCGAAAGTGTGTTCCCATTCATCAATCAATCGCTGCTCATATTTTTCCAATTCATTGACATATAATAAATCATTCCTTACCCAATTGGCTCTCTGCTTAAATGCACGATAATAATCTCTTAAAGCAGTTTGCATACGACGACTGCCAAGACAAATCAGTTTAAGTTGCTCGTAAAATATTTTCTCATTAGCACTTAAATCATTTTCTTGCAAGTTGCCAATATCAAAAATATCTATTGGCAAGTTGTCATCTGAATACTCTTGGCTTACAGATACAATGAACGATCTAACTTGGCTTTGGGTAACAAATATTGGCGTGTCTGAGCGAAGGGCTTCAATTGCCTTTTTGTACCACCAGCCCTCTAAGCGTTCACAAATTTGATTCTCATATTTAGGAATACAGCTATACCGAATCTGTTTTCTGAAATCCTTTTCAACATCAATTATATCACTCGCACCATCAATAACACATATTTGGCTGATTAAACACTTAACAATGGTTTCATCAGTTTTCAAAAAAGCCTTGTAATATTTTTTGTGATCTTTATTTTCTGATCTAAGGCAAACATCCTTTAATTTCTCATATGCACCTTCCGCATTTCGATTTTTATCCTTTTTTAGACAAGAAGCAGCTGTGCCGTCTGGGGCAATTGCTGTCGTAACAATAAGAAATTCTGTTCCACTTAATATATCCGGAGATTCAGAGACTACATCTATCCACACTTTTAATGTTCTCCATAAATCTGTACTTCCGTCTGTGAGACTGCCTTGTCGCTGTATATGATGCTTCAACTGGATAAGTTGCTTTGGCACACCGTCTTTGCTAAACGCAACATCATCAAATTTTTCAATACTTATTTGAAAATCAGCGTTGTCATTTTTCATCAGTAGTGCCAAGGCATATCGCACCTGATACAAATAACCTAGCATCTGCTCAGAAGCTTGGTGATTAGTCATTTTGAAACCTCCTTTTCATCAGTATCAAAAATTTGATTATGCTCTTCTTTGATTAAGTCATCTCTGAATGAATTCTTTATTTGTCCTGTGCTTAAACTCAAGCCTAGTTGAATTCCATTCATAGGTTCTATACCATACGGTGCGATTGTCCAGTGATAAGTACGAGCCAAAGTTTTTGCTACTGCATCTGGATTTACTTCTACAAACTCATTGAGAACGCTACTATATTTCGGCTTTTCAAAAATTCCTCTAAGAACGCGACGTAATATTCCTGCTTGAACAAGCCGATTCAAACTTTGTCTCACAGTCTCCGAATCCGTAATATCAGCGAAATCAGAAGTGGCAAAAGTGGTTCCATCTTCCGCCGATAAAATGCGCTCACGTATCTGCGTCATATATCCACTATCCAAAGAACCACCTCCCACTAGATGTCACGAATATTATACATAATTCTTGACATCTTTTCAACCTCTCTATAGCTATTGAAGTGCACATTTTAGAACAAATAGTACGTAGATACGGCGATTCAGCGGAGATGGTTTAGCGTAATTTGATAATTAGGGGGCAATCGCCCATTTAATGGCAATGTTTTTGTTTGGACATATGATAATTTCACCAATACAGTCCACAATCTCGCTGAGAGCAATTTCTTTGTAGCTCACCTTCAATAATTTGCGAAACACCTGATATTGTTTTTCATAAGCCGCCTTACTCGTAATAATACCATCCCGAATTGCTTTCTTTTCGTTTGCTACAACTTGAACTGCTCGGAAATCCTCTTTGCCGATCTCTCCGTAAATAAACCTCTCGGAATGCTGAACAGCATTCCTAAAAGCCTCTTGATATTGCTGATCAGATTGGGCAATATTATTGTCAAGACTCCTGATTTCCTGCTTATACTGTAAATCGGAAATAAAATGCTCGTTTACATATAGTTTTAGTTGATGATAGATAGCACGAAAGACATCTTCCTCCCGTACATACATACCGATGCATTTGCCAGCGCCTGAACGGTTTTTGGTAATACAGGTAAAGAAGTACCAATCTGCATGATTGGTTCCACGCTTACGCTGCATTTTTCCACCGCAGCAACCGCAGACAACTTTACCTTTTAAAACATTTTCTGTCGATTGGCTATTTGTGGTGAGATTAAACGCTTTCGCTTGAAATGACCTTTGAATGGCGTCAAAGGTATCCGTGTCTACCAGGGGCTCATGTGTTGCGGCAACAGCTCTCTTTTCTTTCCCCTGTACAAGCATGCCGGTATAGGTTCGATTGGTCAGGATATACTTGACTGATCTGCTATTCCAATCTCTGTTGCCATCATCATAGTTTCCAGCTAAGCCATTCGACCTCGCATATTGGATCGGTGTGGGAATGTCTTTCTCGTTCAGATACCGAACTATGGCGGTCACACCAGTGCCATTAGCTGCTAACTCAAAAATTTTTCGGACAATAATGGCTGCTTTGGGATCAGGTATAAGTTTCTCGTGGTTAGATTCTGATTTCCGGTAGCCAAATGGAGCTCTTGGCCCAATAAATGTACCGTGTTGTGCTTTCATATCTAAAGTCGCCTCCACTTTCTTTTTAATTTCAATAGATACTTGTTCATTAAATGCGTTTGTTATTGGTATGCGGATTTTGGAACTGTAAGGACGTGCTTGGTTAGTAATACCGTCAATCGTATAAAACTGATCGTTTACAGATACAAATCGGACGCTGTTAGCTGGGAAAATGACTTCAATATAATAACCGGTGGTAATGTAGTCCCTTCCCAAGCGAGAGAGGTCCTTCACAATGACACAGTTGATTTTGCCCGCAAGGATGTCTTCAATCATTTTTTGAAACGCAGGGCGGTCAACCGTTTGCCACTGAAACCGTTATCGATATAGTAATGCGATATAGGAATTTGGTGCTGATCGCCCCAGCGTTCAATGATGAACTTCTAATTTTGGATAGAATCGTATTCTTCTCGATTTGCAATTGAAAGTCGAACATAGCCTACTGCATCAGCGGTAGAAGGCCTAACCCTTTCCGTGTATTGATGTTTTCTGCTTTTTCGTGCCATAAAAATACTCCTTTCGACGAAAAAGGCTACGGCGCAAACCGTAGCCTTTGACAATATCATACCATACGTCATTTTCCGCTTCCACGAGGAAATATCCATTTGTCGCTTCCACGAGCTTCGCCACACATTCGCGACTGCCGCACTACAAAACGGTGTAGACGTGAAAACAGTATCGTCAATGCTGGGCCACTACGATGCCGGGTTCACACTGAGAACCTACACCCACGCCACACGCCAAAAGCAAGAACAAGCCGCCGAAAAGATGGGAAATTTTATGGACAAGGTCATGTAAAAGCAGGTCAAACGAGAAAAACGGCTGGAACTTCCTCCTCGGAAGTACCCAGCCGTTTCCGTTTATTTCCGCGTGTGGGGTGAGCACGCGCCAGTGGCGCGTTGACGCGAACCGACCGAGCCGGCAGGCGAGAACGGGGTGTGGGTCAAAATCGTTTCCAGACCTCTGCGATTATTTCTGGCCGTTTCCGCATGTGGGTCACGATGTGGGTCACGAAAAAAAGAGAGGAATCCCAGGCAAAGCCAACACAAAAAACCGAATGAGATTTTATCCACAATATCCACGTAGATATGCAGAACACAAACAGCACAGAAACAAGGCCGCACCGTGCTAGCCCACTGCAAAAGTCAAACCAGCGACCTCAGAGAAAAGCAAAGAAACCGCACAGCCATGCGGTTTCTTTGTCTTTGGTGGGGGAGAGTGGATTCGAACCACTGAAGTCGTCGACAACAGATTTACAGTCTGCCCCCTTTGGCCACTCGGGAACTCCCCCATAAACTATGCAATTTTATACAAGGCTTGTCCGGCCTTCCCATCGGGCCGGACCGCCCAGTTTGGAGCTGGTGAACGGACTCGAACCCCTGACCTGCTGATTACAAATCAGCTGCTCTACCAACTGAGCTACACCAGCAGATTTCTTTTCAATCACTTAATGCTAAATTATTATAGCCTGGAAGCAGGAAAAAGTCAAGTGTTTTTTGCAGAATTTTTTGCTTTTTTCATTTTTCAGCATAAAGCAAGAGACCGCCCATCGCTGAGCGGCCTCTCTCAAGAGGAAGTAAGGAGTTAAAATGAGGATATGATGAAAAAGAGTCGTACCGTGGCTCTGCTGGCCACGGTTTTATAGTACCCCATAAATATGAAAAAACTCTGAACGCGGCATGAATTTTATTTGATTTATTTTTTACAATTTTTGTCTTGACCTGCCCCCGTCGCAGGGGTATCATGGACAGTAAGAAAGCAAACGAAAGGAGCATATAAATGAAATTTTCCCAAATGCCTTATTCCCGTCCGGATATGCCTGCCATGTTCGCCCAGCTGGACGGACTTACCGCCCGGCTGAAAGAGGCCGGTTCCGCAGGGGAACAGCTGGCCCTCTACAAAGAAAAAGACGCTCTGATGTCCCGTTTCAATACGCTGTCCGCTATCTGTTCCATCCGCAACACAGTGGATACCCGTGACAAGTTCTACGAGGATGAGCAGGCCTACCTGGACGAGCAGTACCCCCTGATCTCCGAAAAGCTCCAGGCCTTCAACCGGGCACTGGCCGAGTCCCCCTTCCGCCCAGAGCTGGAAGAAGAGCTGGGCGCTCTGGTGTTCACCAACATCGAGATCGAGCTGCGCTCCTTCTCCCCGGAGATCGTCCCCCTGATGCAGGAGGAGAACCGCCTGTGCACCGAGTATCAAAAACTCTACGCCAGCGCCCGTATTGAGTTTATGGGCAAAACCGTCACCATCGCCCAGTTGGGGCCCTATAAGCAGGATCCGGACCGGGCTGTGCGCAAGGCTGCGGTGGAGGCGGAGGGGACTTTCTTCGATCAACACCAGGCCCAGTTCGACGAGCTTTATGACAAGCTGGTGAAGAACCGCACAGAGCAGGCGAAAAAGTTGGGCTTCGAGAACTATTTGCCCCTGGGCTTCCTGCGCATGGGCCGCAACTGCTACACCCCGGAGGATCTGGACGGCTTCCGGCGGCAGGTGGTCCGGGACCTGGTCCCCCTGGCGGTGAAGGTGAAGGAGCGCCAGCAGAAGCGTCTGGGTCTGGACAGCTTTAAGTTCTATGATGATCCTCTGAAATTCCGGGACGGCTCCGCCAAGCCCCAGGGCACGCCGGAGGAAATTATGGCGGCGGGGAAGAGGATGTATCATGAGCTCTCTGCGGAAACCGGGGAGTTCATCGACCTGATGATGGAAAACGAGCTGTTCGACGTGCTGGCCAAGGAGGGCAAGGCTCCCGGCGGCTACTGCACCAACCTGCCCGACTACAAGTACCCCTTCATCTTCTCCAATTTCAACGGCACCTCCGGAGACGTGGATGTGCTCACCCATGAAGCGGGCCACGCCTTCGCGGACTACATCGCCGCCCGGACCATCGATATCGCCGCCAACCGCTGGCCCACCATGGAGGGCTGCGAGACCCACTCCATGAGCATGGAATTCCTCACCGCACCCTGGCATCACCTGTTCTTCGGGCCCATGACGGACAAATACGAGCTCTCCCACGGGGAGGACGCGCTGACCTTCATCCCCTACGGCTGTCTGGTGGACCATTTCCAGCAAGAGGTCTACAGTCATCCGGAGATGACCCCGGAGGAGCGCAACCAGACCTGGGCCCTCCTGGAGAAGGTCTACCGCCCCTACCTGGACATGGAGGGCATCCCCTTCTACGGTCGGGGGGCCGGCTGGCAGCGGCAGACGCATATTTACCAGAGCCCATTCTATTATATCGACTACTGCCTGGCCCAGGTGATGTCCCTGCAATTCTTCGCCCTGTCCCTAGAGGACCGGCAGAAGGCCTGGGAGAAATACATGGCTTTTGTGCGGCTGGGGGGAACCCGGACCTTCGTGGATCTGGCCCATGGGGTGGATATGCGTTCCCCTCTGGACGAGGGCTGTGTAAAGGATGTGTGCGCGAAAACCTACCAATGGACCCAGGCGCACCTGGTGGAGTAACCATTGCTCCCGGCTTCGGGGCTTTCTGAAAAGCGGCTTTTCCAGGCGGAGAAGAAGTGGTTTTTCGGTTGACCTGTCCGGGACTTGCGTGTATAATAATGGTTGTAAGGAATTATCCCCGAAAGGAATGTAGACACCATGGTAAAGATCCTGACCGACAGCTCCTGCGATCTCTCTCCTGCCCGCTGCGAGGAATTGGGCGTAGAAATGCTCCCCATTACCGTGAACTTTGGCGAGGAAAGTTACCGCGCTCATATTGACATCAGCAACGATGAATTCTATCAAAAGCTGGCAGCGGCCTCTGAGCTGCCCAAAACCGCCCAGATCTCGCCCGCCTTCTTCGAGAAGAAATTCCAGGAGTACCAGGAAAATGGCGACCAGGTGGTATGCCTGTTCATCTCTTCTATGATGAGCGGCACCCTGCAATCCGCCCGGCTTGCTAAGAACCTCATCGGCGCCGACCATATTTATCTGCCGGACACGCTGAATGTAACCTTTGCCCTGGGCCTGCTGGTAGAGGAGGCCGTCAAAATGCGGGATCGGGGCCTTTCCGCCCAGGAGATCGCGGAAGAGGCCGAAAAGCTGGTGCCCAGGATCCGGCTGTGGGCGCTCATCGACGACCTGAAGTACCTGAAAATGGGCGGGCGGCTTTCCGCCACCAGCGCTTTGGTTGCCAGCATTCTGGGAATCTGCCCCATTATTACGCTGGAAAACGGCCTGGTGGAAGTTGTGGGAAAGGCCCGGGGTAAGAAGGCGGCGTTCAAATTCATTCAGAACATGGTGGAGAAAGAGCCTATCTCCAGCGATTTCGCAGTGACGGTGGGTCATGCGGCCGTGCCCAAAACCCGAGACGATTTTCTGGAATTTATGGAAGGCGAGCTGAAAAAGCGGGAGGTTCTGAAACTGGACATTGGCAGCATTGTGGGAACCCATACGGGTCCCGGAGCCTGTGGGCTGGCCTATATCCGCAAATGAGAGGCCGCGTTCTGAAAGCCGCCGGAGTGTTGCTGGCTCTTGGCGCGGGGCTGGGGGCTGTCCTTTTGCTCCGGCCGCCCTGCCTTATCCTGAAATTTACCGGCTTCTATTGCGCCGGCTGCGGTGCCCAGCATATGGTTCTGGCGTTGCTGCGGGGAGACTTTCAGGAGGCCCTGGGGCAGAACGCCTTCCTCTTGGTGGTTCTGCCTGCCGCCGTCCTGTATGCTCTTTGGGAAGCGGTAAGATATGTGCGAAAAAGGCCCCCCGTATTCAGGAGCCGGGGATTTCTGCCGGCGATCCTTGTCCTGGCCGCTGTGGCCGCTGGATTTACGGTTTTGCGAAATCTGCCCGGGTTTTCGTGGCTGGCTCCGGCGTGGACTGCTGGCTGAATTGGTCCGCAGGTTAACATAAAATTCTTATTGTCCGTTCGTCCTAAACTTCTGGACGGACGGATTTTTATTGGCATTTCATATTCCGGTTGGAAGTTTGATCAAAAATAGTCACATACTTTATACAACATTATTATTAAAATTTATTGAAAATTCCGAAAATGGGGCTTGCGCTTTCTTTCAGTCCGTGGTATGATGAGATAAAAGAAATTAGCAGTGTCGGCTGCGCTTTTTTGAAATTTTTATTCGCTTTATTCTGCTTCCTATCACTGAAAGATATTTTTAAATTTAGGATCATCTGCACAATTATCATATGACAAAATTATGCAAAATGACTCTTGACTCGACAGGCGGATAATTCTATAATAGAAATTGGCTGCAAAGCGCTTTTTAGGGAAATTCTGCCCTTCAGGAGGCCCTTTTGGGCGAAATTTCCCCCGCAGACGCGGGCTGATAGCCGGAAGCAGGCTCGAGCGGCCGTCAAATTGAAAAACTTCTTCAATTTCTTCATAACGATCCCTGTTTTGGAGGATATGAAATGGATTATTCCCACTTGGCTACAGAAGGCGTAAATCTGAATACGCGAGATATTGACTTGTGCGATACGAGGGAAATTTTGCGGCGGATCCACACAGAGGACAGCGCTATTATGCCAGCTATTGGCAGAGTGCTGCCTGAAACTGCCCAAGCCGTTGATCTGATTGTGGCCGGCATGAAAAAAGGAGGCCGGCTGATCTATGCGGGAGCCGGCACCAGCGGCAGGCTGGGGGTGCTGGATGCCTCGGAGTGCCCTCCTACCTTTGGCGCGGACCCTGGTCAGGTTGTGGGGGTCATTGCCGGGGGAGACGCGGCCCTGCGCATCTCTGTTGAGGGCGCGGAGGACGACCAGGCGCTGGGCGCAGCCGATATAGACAGGCTGGGACTGGGCTGCGGCGATACCCTGGTCGGCATCACGGCCAGCGGCAACGCCCCTTATGTGTTGGGGGCTGTATATAGGGCCAGGGAGCGGGGTGCCGCTACGGTCGCGCTGTGCAACGCCTGTCCCGGCACGGTAATCGACGCGGCGGACATCGCCATCGTACCGGTGGTAGGCCCGGAGGTGATTATGGGCAGCACCCGGATGAAGGCCGGCACGGCCGACAAGCTGGTGCTGAACATGATTTCCACAACGGTGATGATCAAGCTGGGCAAAGTGTACCAGAACCTGATGGTGGACCTTTCCGCCAGCAATAAAAAGCTGCGGGACCGGGCTGTCCGGATTCTTATGCAGGCGGCAGGGGTTTCCCGAGGGCAGGCGGAGGAGGCCTTGAAGAAGTCCGGCGGCGAACTGAAGCCCGCCCTTCTGATTCTATTGTGTGGCTGCGGGCTGGATGCCGCTGTGTCTCTGCTGAAAAAGGAGCCGAATGTGCGCAAGTCTTATGAGCTCTGCCTGAGAACGGCGGAGCCCCAGGAGAAGAACGTTTTCTGGCCGGGATGACAGGGCCTGTATGAAGGCGGGCCCTTGGCTGCAAAGCAAATATTTCAGAGGTAGGTGCTTATTGTGGCAGGAGTAGTATTGAAGATGAATCAGATTTTGGAGGACCTTCCGGTTTCAGAGCGGAAGGTCGCCAGGTATGTCTCTGACAACCTGGACAGTATGGTGGGGCTTTCTGTGGAGGAGTTGGCCCTGCGGAGCGGGTCCAGCCAGGCGGCTGTGGTGCGGTTTTGTAAGAAAGTGGGCTGCAAGGGGTATCGGGATTTTTCTATTCAGCTGGTCAGTGAGCTGGCCGTGGCCCAGCGGGCGAACGTGGGAAAATCCGCTTACAGTGACATTCGTGCGGGGGACAAGGCGGGCAACGTTATCCGTAAAGTCTGCCACCACAACATCCAGGCCATTGAGGACACCCTTTCTCTCATGGAGCCGGAGCAGGTGGAAATCGCCGCCGACAAACTCTTCCGGGCCCAAAGGGTGGACCTGTACGCCATGGCGGCTTCCAACCTGGTTGCCCAGGACGCCCAGCAGAAGTTTATGCGCATTAACAAACGGGTGACGGCCTATTCCGACCCCCATCTACAGCTTTCCTCCGCCTCCACCCTTACCCCGTCGGATGTGGCCATTGCCCTGTCCTGGTCAGGGGAGACGCGGGAGGTCCTGGAAGCGGCGGAACTGGCAAAACTCAACGGCGCTTTTCTCATTGCCATTACCCGGTTCGGGAAGGTCTCCCTAGCCTCCTACGCCGATGTGCATTTTGGCCTGAGCGCCCCGGAAATGGCCATCCGCAGCGGGGCCATGAGTTCCCGGATTGCCCAGATGACCATGATTGACATCCTGTTTACCTGTGTGGTCAGCCATCATTATCAAGAGACAGCCCCCTATCTGGAGCGCACCCGCCAGGTAATGCGGGCGGTACGGTAGGGGCCTGTATCAGAAGCTGTACCAATAGGCGTTTGCATTCCCCTTTCCGGCAAATTCAGCCGGGGAGTGGCGTTGTGAAAACTTGCCAATCGCCAGATTGCTTCTCCCCACTGAATTTGCCCGAAAATCGTATACTTTATTGAGAGATCGTGTGCGCAGCCACTTGTCTCTCCGAAAGTATAGTTAACGCAGTTCAAAAGAGGTATACCTCTTTTCAAGTGTGTTTACTATAACACAAATCCTATCGGTACAGCTTCTCAGTTTTTTGAAAGTTTTTATAGGGGGGAACGGCGCGCGGGGCAGCTTGGCGACAGGCACACAGCCGGACGGAAACTTTGAGCTGGGATACTGCGCACGCAGTTAGCCTGCTCCAGGACCAGGCCCCTTTTTCTCTTGCAAAAAGGGGCCTCTTAAGAGTTTTGCTTCGCAAAACTCGGATAGTTAACCGAGCACAGCGAGTGTTAACTATTATTCACACGCCCCAAATGCGCTTCTCAGGTGTTAAGGTCAGGGGCAAGGTTGTGGAGCGCTGCTCCACACCACGCCACTTTTGAAAAAGTGGACAAAACTTTTACCCTGGCTAGCATTGACCAGTCCAGCTGGTCAATGTAAAAGTTTCGCCAGCCTTTTCAAAGGCTGCGGGGTTTTTAGGGGGCGACAATCGCCAGTGGCGATTTCCCGTCGCCGACCGAACCGGCAGGTGAGAAGAACCCCTGAACCGCCGGAGCCCTGTGCGGCGAAGCGAGCACCACTCTCAGAAACTATACAATAAATATAGAAAGAAACAAAAATCCGGGCGGGGGACTTCTTTTCCCTAAACCGGGCCGGGCCGGCATAGCCGGCCTTTTGCGCGCATACACATGGACCAGGAATCCACAGAGAGGGACGGTGTGTATGTTCGTATCTTTAAAAGCCAACAAAAAACGGATCATGGCCTTCCTGGTCCTGGCCTTGGTGGTGGCTGCCGGATGCTTCTACCTGCGCTGGCAGGACCAGCAGGAGGCCCCGCCCGCAGAAATTTTGGGCGAAACCAACGAGGAGCGTCTGGCTTACCTTCAGTCCTTTGGCTGGCAGGTGGACCCGGAGCCCAGCGACACCCGGGAAGTGATGATCCCGGCCCAGTTCAACGACGTGTACTTGAACTACAACGCTATGCAGCAGGCCCAGGGATTTGATCTGGCTCCCTACGCGGGAGAGGTCTGCACCCAGTACAAGTACCATGTGACCAACTACCCCGACGAGCCGGAGGTGTACGCCACCCTGCTGGTATACGGGCGGTTGATTATCGGCGGGGATCTGGCCTGTGCCGAGGTAGACGGCTTTATGCATGGCTTTGCCTCTGACAGCGCTCGCTATGGGGAAGTGACCCCCGGGCCGGACAGCGGGCCCGCGGCCAGCGCCACGCCCTCCCAGAGCAGCGGAAGCTCCGGCGGGGCCAGCGAATCGCCCAGTGAGGAGCCTAGCGGCGAGGCTTCCACAGCGGAGAGCGCCCCAGAGGGGAGCCCGGTTCCTACAACAAATGAAAATGTGGAAACCGGAGGTTATGTAGACCAAGCGGAGGAAGCGCAAGGCGCGGAGGACGCGGCCGCTCCGGAGGCAGAAGGGGAGGAAGGGGCTTACCCCACAGATTGAGGACCGGCTAGAAAGATTATTGTCATGTTGAAAACCCGGTGGAAAATGTTGAAAACCGAGCGCCCGGGCCTATCGTTAACGCAGTTCAAAAGAGGAAAGATACCTCTTTTGAACCAGGCGGAGAATCCACCCAGCTTGAAAATCGGTATTTACCGATTTTCAAGTGCGTTTACGATAAAGACGCGGAACTGCGGCTCAGTCCCGGGCCGCCGGGTTTTGCCCGTAAAGCGGAAGGCGCGGGGGAGGAAAAGCGGCTGGATTCATCGCTGTATGGGGACAGGGTACGCAAGCTGCTGCAAGAAGATGCTCCCTTGCGGAAGAGTTTTGTCGAATTGTACAGAAATTGAGAAAAGAGTTTTCTTTTTGTGAAAGATGGATAAACCTGGGGAGAAATCTTTGGGCAAATCACGGCTTTTCAACCAGTCCTTTTTCTGTTATAATACAGATAAATCAATCAAGGCCAGCCAAAATGCCCGTCCGGTACATACTATATCGGCTGTAGCCGCCTCAGTTTTCTGCTATCCGTTGGGGTTGCTCGTCGGTTCTTCCGATCTGGGTTGGTATTCTTGCAGAGCCTGACAGGAGGAAAATATATGGCAAGTTTGAGTTTGCGAAATATCTATAAGATCTACGCTGGCGGCGTTACCGCTGTTACAGACTTTAACTTGGAGATCGCCGACAAGGAGTTTATCATTCTGGTTGGCCCCTCCGGCTGCGGCAAATCCACCACACTGCGTATGATTGCCGGCCTGGAAGAGATCAGTAAGGGCGAGCTGTATATCGGCGATACGCTCTCTAACGATATCGCTCCCAAGGACCGCGACATCGCCATGGTGTTCCAGAACTACGCTCTGTATCCTCATATGACCGTGTTCGACAACATGGCTTTTGGCCTGAAGCTGCGCAAGACTCCCAAGGATGAGATCAAGCGCCGCGTGGAAGAAGCCGCCCGCATCCTGGACATCGCCCATCTGCTGGACCGCAAGCCCAAGGCTCTGTCCGGCGGCCAGCGGCAGCGCGTGGCTCTGGGCCGCGCCATTGTCCGCGATCCTAAGGTGTTCCTTCTCGACGAGCCGCTGTCCAACCTGGATGCCAAGCTCCGTGCGCAGATGAGGACCGAGATCTCCAAGCTGCACATCAAGCTGGGCACTACCTTTATCTATGTTACCCACGACCAGACCGAGGCTATGACCATGGGCGACCGCATCGTGGTTATGAAAGACGGCTTCATTCAGCAGGTGGACACGCCCCAGAATCTGTATGAATTCCCGGTGAACGAGTTCGTGGCGGGCTTCATGGGCTCTCCTCAGATGAACTTCATCGACGCTAAGGTAGCTAAGTCCGGTAACGATTTTACCCTTACTTTTGGCGCCTGCACCATCACCATTCCCGCTAAGAAGGCCGAGGGCACCACCATTGCCAACTATGTAGGCAAAGAGGTTGTGTTCGGTATCCGTCCCGAGGATGTCCATGACGAGCCCGACTTCATTGAGAAGGTCGGCGGAGCCCATGTCACCTGCGAAGTGGAAGTTACCGAGTTGATGGGCGCTGAGACCTATCTGTATCTGAACTGCGAAGGCAACGCGGTTACCGCTCGTGTAGAGCCTACCTCCACCGCCAAGCCTGGCGACAAGTGCAAGATTGCATTTGACCTGAACAAGATGCATGTGTTCGACAAAGAGACCGAAGTTACTATTCTGAACTAAAACTTGCCTTTTGGGGCCGGCGGGATTCCGCCGGCCCTGTTGATTTTTGGGGATTTCAGGGGGAAATGGAGGCGGGGAAGAAAAGTTCTTGCTCTGTTTTTTCAAAAAGATGAAAAAAAGGTTGAAATTTTCCCGCAGATTATGTAAAATAAGATGTATGACTGGGCCCGGCTGGCGGCGCCTGGTGTATTATAGTAAACGTACTTAAAAATCGGTATGTACTGATTTTTAAGCTGGGCGGCTACGCCGCCTGGTTCAAAAGAGGTGGAATACCTCTTTTGAACTGCGTTAACTATACGCACGCTGTTTGACGGTTAACGTTAAAATTTTAACCAGCGAGAGGAGAAGAATATGTCTAACAGATTGTTCCAGGGGATTATCCATCAAATGAGCGACGCCATTGACAGGACCATTGGTGTGATCGACGAATCCTCGGTAATTATTGCGTGCAGCGACCTGACAAAAATAGGAGATGTGTTTGAGGAAGCGGCCATGGAGGCCATGAATTCGGACGATGTGATTGTCTCAAACGACTATACTTTCAAGTCTTTTGGGAACCGCCAGCGTCCTGCTTATGCCGCTTTTGTTTCCGGCGGTGACCCGGATGCCCGCCGTTACGTGCGCATTTTGGCGGTTTCCATGGAGAACATCAAGCAGTATTATGATGAAAAATATGACCGGGGCAATTTTATTAAGAATGTCATTTTGGACAATATCCTTCCTGGAGACATTTATCTGAAAAGCCATGAGCTTCATTTCGACTCTGAAGTGTCCCGGGTGTGCCTGCTGATCAAGGTGAGCGATAAGAACGAGGTCTCCGCTTTTGAAGTGCTGCAAAATCTCTTCCCGGATAAGAACAAGGATTTCGTCATCAACATCAACGAGACGGATATCGCCCTGGTAAAGGAAATCCGCCCGGACATCACGGAAAAGGATATTGACAAGCTGGCACGCTCCATCGTGGACACCCTGACCGGGGAATTCTATGCCCATTGCTGTGTTGGCATCGGCACGGTGGTGAGCAATATCAAGGAGCTGGCCCGGTCCTTCAAAGAAGCCCAGACCGCCCTGGAGGTGGGCAAGGTCTTTGATACGGCCCGGGATATTGTCAGCTATAACAATTTGGGGATTGCCCGGTTGATTTACCAGCTGCCCACGACCCTGTGCGAAATGTTCCTGAAAGAGGTGTTCAAGCGGGGCTCTATCGAGACCCTGGACCACGAGACGCTGTTTACCATCCAGCGCTTCTTTGAGAACAATCTGAACGTCTCTGAAACCTCTCGAAAGCTCTTTGTCCACCGGAATACACTGGTGTACCGCCTGGAGAAGATCAAGAAGCTCACGGGTTTGGATCTGCGGGAATTTGAGGACGCGATTGTGTTTAAGGTGGCCCTGATGGTGAAGCGGTATCTCACCAATAACAACAAGTTCTGAGGTGTCATGATTGATAGAATTTAGCAATGTATCGAAAGTTTACAACAATGGCACAGAGGCCCTGCATGACATCAACCTGAAGGTGCCCAAGGGCGAATTCGTCTTTATCGTGGGTTCTTCCGGCGCGGGAAAGAGCACCTTCCTCAAGCTCATCACCTGTGAGGAAAGGCCTTCTTCCGGGCAGATTTTGCTGGACGGCATGGATATTTCCCGGCTGCGCAAGGGCAAGATTCCCTATGTGCGCCGGAAGATGGGCATGGTGTTCCAGGATTTCCGCCTGATCGACCACATGACGGTCTATGACAATGTGGCCTTTGCCATGCGGGTGGTGGGCGCCTCCGGGCGGTCCATCCGCAAACGGGTGCCATATATGCTCAGCCTGGTGGGGCTTCAGCACAAGGCCAAGCACTATCCCACAGAGCTCTCCGGCGGCGAACGCCAGAGGGTTGGCTTGGCGCGGGCGCTGGTGAACAACCCGGAGATGATTATCGCGGACGAGCCCACCGGCAATATTGACCCCGCCCTGTCTTTCGAGATTGTGGACCTGCTCAGTGAGATCAACCGCCGGGGGACCACTGTGCTGATGGTCACCCATGAGCATTCTCTGGTGAAGCATTTCCATAAACGAATCATTCAGATCCACAGCGGACAGATTGTGGCCGATACCAATGATATGGCCGACAGTTATGCCCCGCCGGAGGAGTACGCCGCCCGCCAGGCTGCCCAGATGGAGCAGGAGGATTATGCGGAGTACGACAACCAGGAGGAGCGCGGAGAGGAAGAGCCGGTGGAGGAAATGGACCGGGAGGAGCCCCTTGTGCCCGAGCCTGCGGAAGATTTCGAGGATTTCCATCCGGAGGAGATTCCCCAGGAGCAGCTCCGGCCCGCGCCGGTTACGCCCAATCGATTGTATGACGATGAACCCACCATCTTGGAGGCGATCTCCGCCCAGCCGGACTATGATGAAGAGGGAAAGGTGCTGGACATGGACCAGGTGGAGGACGTCTCTCCCAATATAACCCGGAACCGGCCGGGCAGGAGGTGAGCCTGTGAGTTTGCATAGTATTGGCTATTTGTTTAAGGAAGGTGTAAAGGGCCTATGGAAAAACCGCACCATGAGTATTGCCTCTATCTGCGTGCTGATTTCCTGTCTGCTGCTGACGGGCATTGCGGGCCTGCTCTCTCTTAACCTCAGCGCCACCATGCAGGGTATTGAGGCAAACAATGTGATTACCGTATTCCTGGACAAGGGCCTTCCCGCCCTGACCTCCGTAAAGGTGGGGGAGGAAATCCGCGCCTTGGACAATATTGACGACTGCACCTTTGTGCCCCGGGAGGACGGGCTGAAAGGCGTGGTGCAGGATATGGTGGGAGAAGGGGGAGAAGCCGATCTATGGCAGGCTCTCCAGGGCCAGGACAATCCCCTGCCCGACGCGTACAGAATTTCCATGAATGACCTGAGCCGGTATGATGAGACGATTGCCGCTCTTTTGGCCATCGAAGGGGTGGAGAGCACGGATAATTACCGCAGGATTGCGAACATGCTCAGCGATTTGGACCGGCTGGTGCGGTATTGCAGCTTGGGGATTCTGGTGGTGCTGGGAATTGTCTCCCTGTTTATCATCTCCAACACCCTGAAAGTGACTATTTTTTCTCGCCGTATGGAGATCAATATTATGAAATCCGTTGGGGCCACCAATGGTTTTGTGCGCATTCCCTTCATTGTGGAGGGTGTGGTGATTGGGGTGTTCTCCGGCGCGATTTCAGCCACGGCTCTCTATTTTGGGTATGATAAGGCGGTGGAGGTGGTATATGGGATTGTAAAGTTCCTGACGATCATTGACATCCAGCCCTATGCGGTGTGGCTCTATGGGGCTTATATCGTAATTGGCGCGCTGTTCGGCGTAATGGGCGGCGTGATTTCGATCCGCAAGTACCTGAAAAAAGAAGGCGAGAACGCGATCATTTAAGCCCGGACATTTTGGAAAGGATTCTTTGAGAAGAGAAAATTTGGAGAAAGCAAAATTTTCTCTTGACAAATGCCGCTGGTTGTCATATAATGTAGTTGTTCGCTCGGAATGATTTGAGCGGGGTAAGGCCCGGTAGTTCAGTTGGTTAGAACGCTAGCCTGTCACGCTAGAGGTCGACGGTTCGAGCCCGTTCCGGGTCGCCAGGAGTTCATGTGGCGCACTGAAGGCGAACCAGAGTTTGCAAAGCAAACCTCGGATAGATCGCGCAGATAAGCGAACGGAACTCCTATGCTGCTATGGCTCAGGTGGTAGAGCACATCCTTGGTAAGGATGAGGTCTCCAGTTCGAATCTGGATAGCAGCTCCAGGAAAACTCCTAGAAACTTGTGGGTTTCTAGGAGTTTTCTTTTTTATCACCGTTTTGAGACTTTCGCCAAAAGGGCATACGCCCCCAAAATATCGAATACTTTACCGCATAGAAAAGACCGGGATTTACCCCGGCCTTTTTGCTTTTATCTGCCATTTCCCGCCGCTTCCAGGGCCTGCCGGAAAATATCCCCTGTCCGCTTCACGCTTTCTTCATCGGCATGGGTGTACATTCTCAGGGTTGTGGACTTGTCAGCATGGCCTAGCTTTTCACTCACCGAGGCAACGTCGGCACCATTAGTAATGGCTACGCTTGCAAAGCTGTGCCGGAGCTTGTGCGGGTGCAGGTCCGGGATCCCATACCGTGCCGCAAACTTTTTCATATACCTGGTGGGGCTTTGCGGGTGCATGGGTTCGGGACTCCCCGCTTGATTGAATACAAAGGGGGATAAACCGCTTGCGGCCTGTTCCTGCCTGAGCTGCCGCAAGAGCGCCACGACCCCGGGCGCTATGTCCACTGCGCGGCTCTTGCCGCT
>NZ_RAZF01000035.1 GCF_003612555.1 Acutalibacter sp. 1XD8-33 | reverse complement strand
GCTTGCCAAAGCCGGATTCCCAAAATGCCCGCGCACCGCCTTTGGATGAAAAGCGGCACTTCTGGACGCGCAATAGACTTCCAGCATACGGCCATAGGTGATGATGAAAATACAGATCGTCAGCGCCCACATGGTAATGCCTACGAACAGGGATTGGAACCACAGGCCGAACAGCGGTCCCAGCTCCATCTCCATCAGTTGTTCCTCCATGTCCGGCATGACGCTGCTCAAGTCGATACTGGTATCCCCGATGATGATGCCGGACGCCTGATTTACCACGCCTTGGGCCACATCGAATATCCCCATCACAATCGTCCAGGTGTTGGTGACAATGAGGATGGCGCAGGCGGTCTTGAACACCCACTTAAAAAATACTGCCGTCTCCACATCATGGAAGTTATTTTTGTCCATCAGTATCTGCACCAGCTCCAGCGTCATTACAAAAGCGAGAATTACACCGGCGATAGGCATAATCACATTTTCAGAGAGGTTTTGCACCATATTGAAGATGCTGCCGTTCCATGCCTGGGGGGTCATGCCCACCTGGGTGGAGATTTCCCCCACCTTGTCATTTACACCGTCGAACATCCCGGACAGATTGCTCATAATGCCGCTGACTAAAATCTCTTTGAGCCATTCCGTGATGGCGTCCCATAGAAAATCCATAGAGGTTTCCCCCTCCTTTCAGCGCCCCTCCCGCCTTGGGTGGGAGGGGCAGAGATAAACCGGGCCGATCAGCCGAACAGCCCGGACAGCAGGGGGACCAGCACCATGCCGATCAGGGCAACGCCTCCGCCCGCCATGAGCTGCTTCATGCCCTGTGACTTCGCGCCGGGGTTGTCGTTGCCGTAGCCCTCCAGCAGATTGATAAGGCCCCACACGCCCAGGCCAGCGCCCAGCGCAATCACCAGGGTCTGCAAAATATCAATAGCAGAGTTGAAAAAATCCATAAGTACCTCCAAAAAATTTCAAAAATTTTGAAGGCGCATTTTCCACTTTGTTTATTCCGCCGTGCCGGTTACTCCGGGTCGGCGGGGTCTGCGTCCTCCGATACGTCTACCTCGTACACGTCATAGACCTCGGTGGACTTGGGTTTGAGCTTCGTGGATAGAAAACGCTCTAAGTCGAAAGCGTTTTTCTTATCGCAGTCGGCCAGGAACTTGTAATTGGGATGGCGCGTTATATCGAATTTATCCGAAAGGAACGGGCGGACGCCCCGCAGTTGCAGGATGCACTTTCCGCCGTCCAATACGGCCAATTCGTCCACATCCATGAGGGCTTTGCCCAATTTCTGATAATTCAGCGAATGGGAAACCTCACGGCCCCGGCTCTCGCCGGTGTTGAAGGTGTCTATCGTTTCTTTCCCCAGGCTGGCAGAAAGCTCTTTCAGTGTGGTCGGCTCCTTGCCGCCCAGGAAGATGGAGCAATCGCAGTTGCCAATGATGGTGTCGGCGTTGTCCTTGTAAATGGCCTTGAGCTGGCTCTGCGCTTGCAGCACCAAACAGGCGGAGATCTCCCGGCTTCGGATGGTAGCCATGAGTTTTTCCAGCTTGGGTATCTGCCCGATGTTGGCGCACTCGTCTATAAGACACCGCACATGGACCGGCAATCGCCCGCCGTACACATCGTCCGCCTTTTCGCACAGGAGATTGAATAGCTGGGTATAACACATGGAAATCAGGAAATTAAAGGAATCATCCGTGTCGCTCATAATGAGGAACAGCGCCGTTTTTTGATCTCCCAGGGTGTCCAGCGCCAACTCGTCATAGGCGGTCACATCCCGGACTTCGGCAATATCGAATACTGCCAGCCGCGCACCGCAGCTCACCAAAATCGACTTAGCCGTTTTGCCTGCGGCTAATTTATATTTGGCATATTGACGCACAGCAAAGTGATTGGGATTCTTTTGCGCCAATTCCTCAAACATCAGGTCAACAGGATTTTGAAATTCCTCATCATCTTCCCGGACCTCCATCGCGTTAATGAACTCAATGAGGGTGGAGAAGTTTTGTTCCTCTGCCGGGGCCTCATAATGGATGTAGCCAATGAGGGCGCAGTAGAGCAGCGTCTCGGCCTTGGTCCAGAACTCGTCCCCGCCCTTTTGCTCTCCTTTTGTGTTGGAAATTAGGGTTGTTACCAGCTTTAAGATGTCTTTTTCGCTGTGAATGTACGCGAAAGGGTTATAGTGCATGGACTTCTTAAAGTTGATCGTGTTGAAAATCTTGATCCTATACCCGCTGCGTTGGAGCAATTTCCCAGCGTCGATCACGATGTCCCCTTTCGGGTCAGTGACTACGAACGATACTGGATAAGTTTTTGACGTACACTGCATGAGGTTGGGCTTCAGAAAAAACCTTGTCTTGCCGCTGCCGGAGCCGCCGATAATCAGCACGTTTTTATTCCGCGCCGTTTTCGGGTCCTTGGGGCGGCTGTTCATGGTAAGCCGTTCCGTCTGCGTCAGGATGATGTTGTCCTCAAATTTGGGGGCGATATAGGGCGCGATGTCCTGGGCGTTGCCCCAACGGGCCGAGCCGTACTCCACGTTGCGCCGGTACTTCTTGGCGTTCTTGCCCTTGACGTAGACCGCCAGCCGCAGGGCCGCGCCGCACAGCAGCCCCACCAGCAGATCGGCGGGGTGAAAGCTGGGGGCGGCGGATTGGAACGCGGCGGAGAAACCGTCCATCAGCCCCAGCACCTTGGCGGAGAAGTCCGCGCCGGGGGCCAGCCGCCACATCTGCCCCAGCTTGGTGGCGTACAGGCCGATCATCACATAGGGCAGATTGGGCAGGATGTACTTCTTGATGTTGATCTGCATTACCGCTCCCGCTCCTTCCGCTTTTCCCGGTTCACCACGGTATTCTTCACCCGCTCCTTGAAACTGGCCAGCCGTTGCAGCACCGAGGGCCGGGAGGCTTTGCGCACCTTTTTCCCGGCATACTCATTGAACGCGGAGGTCAGGGCGTCGGCGTCCCTGCTCTTGAAGAAAATCAGGAACTTGGGCGGGTCGCTGCTCCTGTCCCGCTTGATGGCGTAGTCCACGCCGTATTTCCGGGCGATGCGGTCAAACTCCCGGATGGACGGGTCGTTGATCTCAATATTGGACACGCCCTGATTCTGCCCGATAAGCTGCTTTACCGTCTGCTTGCCGTGGGGTATCACATGGGCATCCTGTTTCTGCTGCTTCTGGTGCTTGACCTCTCTGCGGTGGGCCATGTACTTGGCAATCGCCGCCTTGAACATCCGCCCGGTGAATCTGGTGCCATTCACCATCAGCGTCAGCGTTTTGTTCTCCACTTCCTCCTGCATGAAAAATCACCTCTCATTATCCCGGCTTTTCTGCCGGTGCTGCAAATATTCGTTCCAGTCCTTGCCCCGCGCCGGGGTATGGACGGTCACAGAGTAGCCCTTTTGCGTGTATTTGGCCTTCATCCGCTCTGCCGCCGTCCGCCCCGGCCCGTCCGCGTCCAGACACAGGTCAATGCGCCGCAGATGGGGATTTTCCCGGAGATAGGTGTCCAGAGGCCCGTCATAGAGGCAGCACAGCGCCACGGCGTTGCTTTTCACGCTGCGGTGCAGGGTGCAGTAGCTCATCAGGTCGATGGGGGCCTCGAATACGAACACACGGAGCTGCCTGCTGTCGCATGGGAGCCGGAACGCCACCTCCTTATCGCTGCCGGGGACGCCGCCCCGGAACGCCGCGCCGTTCAGATCGTAGGTGCCGCGCTTGGCTGCGAATACCGGCTTGCCCGCGCTGTTTCTGCCGACAAAGACGCAGTTGTGATATTTCGCGTCCTCATAGAGCAGCCCCGCGCCGATAAAGTCCCGGATGACCTGGGGCGCGATACACCGTTTCTGAAGATAGGCGGTCACACGGCGGTTATCGCTGTTCGGCGGCGGGAGGGCAAAGGGGACTTCTTTCTTCTCTGGAACGGGCGGCGGCGCACGAAGAAACCGTGCGCCGCCATGATAGTCCAGAAGGTACTCTACCGCCTCCGGGAAACTCTTGCCCTCGAACCGCTCCAAGAAAGAGATCGCGTCTCCGCCCCGGTTTTCCGAGTAGCGGAACCAGGTGCGGCGGTTCTTAATCCGCAGGCTGTCCATTTCCTTGGTGGTGTAATAGCTGCCGACCCGCTTGACCTGATACCCCAGGGAGGTCAGCAGATCGGGCAGATCGGTCTCCCTGGCGGTCTCCAGCTCGGCCTCGGTAAAGCGTCCATCTGTGTCAGGCATCAATATCCCGTCCGGGGGAGCGGGGTGGGCTTGCCGTACACCGTTGTCACCCAGCGGCTGACGGCCTGTACCCACACGCCGTTATAGGTGCCGCCCACATCGGCCACATTCACAAAGGACGTGGTGGTGATGTTGGAAATGGCGGTGCAGTACAGCATGGGCTTTTCCACCTGGGCGAAACCGGCGGGGGCCTGTCCAAAGACAAACATAATCTCGGTCACGCGCTCATTGGAGGCCAGCCCCAGGGCTGTGGCGGACGCGGCCAGGGTGTAGTTCTTGCTGGTGGAGAGATTGTCCGCCAGCGTTCGATACTCGCCGCCGTTGACGCGGTAGGTGATCTTATAGGTGCCGGGGAAATTGTAGGTGCCGGTCACGATGCTGTCCAGCCGGACCTCGGCAGGGAGCGTGTCGCGCCAGTAGAAGGACTGGAGCATGACGTTGGAGCTGTTGGCAATGTCGGAAAGTACATAGCGCACCGGCTGGCCCGCCATGATCTGGTTGGGGCCGGTCTTGGTGATGGACACGCCGGTGGCAAGGGCCTTGTTCGTGACCTCAAAGCGCACGATCTCGCCCTCATGCTCCAGATAGGCGGTCAAATCCTCGCCGCTGATGCCGTAGTTGTTCGGGGCCTTGACCTCGCGGATGGTATAACGGCCCAGGGGCAGGGGCTTGGACGCAGCCAGTCCCCGGCTGTCGCTCTTGATGGTGTCCACCAGATTCCCGGCCTTGTCGTAGATTTCAAAAATCGCGCCCTCCAGCAGCGTCCCGGCAGGCAGGCCGTTGGTGGGGTTGTAGTCAGCGGATTTTTTGGTAATCTGAATCTGCGCGGTGATGGGCGTGTTCTTCCACTCGATCAGCGTGGTCTCCCCGGCGGTGACATACACGGTTTTCATCTGCGTGTCGGGAATGTAGCCCTTATTTTCCAATTCGCGGAGATAGTAGCGGCCCGAAGTGGTCAGGCCCTCAATATAGACATACCCCGAGTTGTCGCTGGTGTACTGCCCAATGGGGGTATTGGTACTGTCATACAGCAGGAACGTCACCCCGTAAATGCCCTTGCCGGTTACGCTGTCGGTCTTGTGAATCAAAATGCCGGAAAAAGGCTTGTTTTTCACCGTCAGTGTGGTAGTTTTACCGTCCGTGATGGTGAAATAGGTGGGGGTGCTGTCCAGCTTGAAGCCCTGCGCCGCCTCGATCTCCACAGCATAGTAGTCACCGGCGTCCAGGTCCAGGTGGGTGCGGCCCTGTTTATCTGTGGTGATGGTGTCCACCAGAGTACCGTCCATTTTTCTGATCTCGAAAGTAGTACCAGGGATGCGCTGGGTGGTGTCGCTCTCGGAGACCTTAATCAGCTCCAGCCCGCCCTCGGCCTTGTTGAAGAAGGTCAGGGTCTGGGCGGCTCCCTGCTTGATAAGGATGGACTGCGGCGTGGTGTCCAGCACATAGCCGCTGGCAGTTTTGGTCTCCTTGGCGGTGATGGTGACGCCGGGGGTCAGGTCGGTGATAACAATGCGTCCATTTTTATCGGTGACATACTCGCCGTTATTCGGCCCCACATACTGACCGCTGGAATCGGTGACAAGGAAGGTCACGCCCTGGATGGGGTCAGTAGTGCCGTCCACATACTTCTGGATGGTCAACGTCTGCTGGGGCGAATTGTAAAAGGTGAGGGTCTGCGTGTCTGCTGGGTTGACGGTGACGGTCTGCGTCCGGGTGGCCTCGTCAATGGTGTAGCCGGGAATCGTCCGGGTCTCCCTGGCAACGATGGTGCCGGTCACGCCGGAAATGCGGATTTCTCCGTTGGCATCGGTGGTATAGAGGCCGTTGCTGGACAGGTGGCCGTTGGCGGTGTCCACATAGCCGCCGCCAGCATAGGTCAGCTCAAATTCCACCCCGGCCAGCGGCTGCTTGGTGACAGAATCCAGCTTGCGGATTACCAGCTCACCCGCCCGCTTGTTCCAGAAGGTCAGTTCCGGGTCCTGGGAGCCTGCGGTGATCTTCACCGTCTTGGGTGTGCCGTCCAGTACGAAGCCCTCCACCGTCTTGATCTCGCGGGCGGTGATGGAAGTGCCGGGTTCCAGCCCCTCAATCACAATTTCACCCGCAGCGTTGGTGTAAAATACGCCATCGCCAGGGCCAACCGCCGCGCCGGTGCTGTCCGTGATTTTGAACGCAACACCCGCCAGCGGCTCATTCTGTGTCCCCTCAATGTACTTGTGGATTGTCAAGGTCATTTTGGGGTCATTCTCAAAGGTCAGATCGTTGCCGCCGCTGGTTCCGTCATTGTTCCCGGTGTTGGTTCCGCCACTCACGCCGCTGGTCAGGCTGTTGGTTCCATTCTTCACAATGATGGTTTTGGGAGTTGTGTCCAAAACGTACTCGCTGGGGACCTTGCTCTCACTGACCACTATGGTGCTGCCCGGAACGAGGCCGGATACCGTCACCGTGCCGTCCTTCCCTGTGGTATAGCGGCCCAGCACAGTGCCGTTACCGTCCTTCACTGTAAATTCAGTTCCAGGAACGGGCTTTCCGGTCACAGAATCCAGCTTGGTCAGGGTCAAGCTGCAAAGAGGCTCATTGAGGAAGGTGAGGGTCTGCGTATCGTCCGGGTTGACGGTGACAGTCTGCGTCTGCGTGGACTGGTCAATCACATAGCCGGGAGCGGCCTTGACCTCTTTCGCTACAATCGTGCCGGTCACGCCGGAGATGCGGATTTCCCCGTTGGCATCGGTGGTATAGAGGCCGTTGGAGGACAGATGCCCGTTGTCGTTGTCCACATAGCCGCCGGAGGCATACGTCAACTGGAACTGAGCGCCGGAGATGAGAGCGCCGGTCACGCTGTCCTTTTTCTGGATAACAAGAGAACCGGCCCGCCTGTTCCAAAAGGTCAACTGCTGTACGCTCCCGCCCTTGATAAGAATATCCTGGGGCGTCCCATCCAGCACGAAGCCCTCCACGGTCTTGATCTCTCTGGCAATCACCGTGGTTCCGGGTTCGATGCCGTCCAGCACAATTTCGCCAGCCTTGTTGGTGTAGTAGGTTCCATTGTCCGGGCCGACTGCGGCCCCGCTGCCGTCTACTACTTTGAACGCTACGCCGGACAGCGGCTCATTTTCCGTCCCCTCAATGAACTTTCTGATAATAAGGGTGGTTCCAGGCTCATTGTCAAAAATCAGGCTGTTGGAAATGCCGGACTTCACCACAATGCTTTTGGGCGTCTCGTCCAGAATATAGCCGGTAGGGGCCTTGGTTTCAGACACCATAATCGTGCTGCCGGGTTCCAGGCCGGAGACAATCACGGTTCCGTCTGTTCCGGTTTTGTAGATGCCATTGGTGGGACCGACCGCGTGACCTTCACTGTCCCGGACAATAAACTCAGCGTTCGCCAGGGGCTTGCGGGTCACAGCATCCCGCTTGGTGATGGTCAGGGTGGCCTTGGGGGTGTTGGTGATGATGACCGTCTGCGTGTCCCCGTTGGCCCCGATTACCACATTTGTGCTGGGGGCATCCATAACATACCCTGTCGGGGCCTTGGTTTCGGTCAGCACATAAGCACCGGGGGCCAGATTACTGATACGGATTTCTCCGCTGCTGTCGGTGGTAAACAGACCATTTTGGGTCAAGGTGGACGTGCCGATCACGCCGTCCAGACCAACCTCGCAGCCTGCCGCCGTGGTGACGCGGAACTCCGCGCCGGGGAGCGGCTGGCCGGTGATGCTGTCCCGCTTCTGGACAATCAGGGAACCGCGGGGCTGGTTCTTAAAGGTCAGGGTGGCGGTGCGGCCTGCCTGGATTTGGATGGTCTGGCTCTGCGTGTCGATGATGAATCCGGCAGGGGCGCGGGTTTCAGTGACGATCACGCTCTTGCCCGGTTTCAACCCGGTAATGCGGATTTCCCCGTTTTCATCCGTTCTGAAAATGCCGTTGGAATCACCAATCAGAGTGCCATCCGCATACATGACCTTGAACTCGGCGTTCTGTAAGGTTACAGAGGGATTGACGGAGCATACCTTTCGGATTAAAAGCTGGCCGTCCGGGGCATTGTCAAAACGGATGGTAATGACGCTCTGTGTCCCATTATCAGAAATATAGACTGTTTCAGAGGCATTGATGATGCTGTACCCGTCAGCGGGGTCCACCTCCTCCACGATATAAGTGCCGCTTTGTAAGCCAGTCCAGATGGCGGTTCCGTTTTTCCCCGTCACCTTCTGGCCGATTACAGTGCCGCCCGTGCCAGAGGTCCCGCCCAGGTAGCGAAGCTGGAAGGTGCATCCGGGCAGGGCCTCATGGGTCACGCTGTCATACTTCTCCACGACAATTCCATTCAGCGGCTCATTCTGGAATGTGACAGTTTTGCTCTCGCCGCCGTGGAGAATGACCTTCTGCGTGGTCGGCTCCTTCATCTGAAAACCGGGGGCCGGGGCAACCTCGGTAATGGTGTACTCGCCGGGATACAGCCGCTTGCCCTGCTCATGGAGCTTGATCTCACCGTTGGCGTCCGAAAAAAGATAACCGAAGTCCACCGAAGCGGGAGCGTCCGCCGCCTCACCGTTGCTGGTGTAGGTGACGTGGAATTTTGCCCCCTCAATGGGAGCGCCCGCAACAGAATCCTCTTTGAAAATCGTCAGTTCCGGGGCCTTGTGATTCTTGAATACCACGGTCTTTTCATCGCCAGGATTCAGAGAGATGGTCTGCACCCGGTCCGCATCCTTGTCCGGCAGATAGTAGGGGGCGGGGACGGATTTCTCGGTAATGCGGTAAGTGCTGGGGTCCACCCGCAGAGAAACCGTGCCGTCCGCGCCGGTAGTCACATCATGCCGGTAATCACTGTTAATGCCCTCCACAGTCAGCACCGTTCCGGGGACCGGATCGCCGCTGATCGCGTCCACCTTGGAGATGGTGAGCAGGGGCTTTTTGCTGTTCTTGAAAATCAGCGTCTTTTCATCGCCGCCGTTCAAGCTGATGGTTTGGGTCCGGTCCGCTTCGTCCTCCGGCAGACAGTAGGGGGCAGGCACAGATTTCTCCGTCACCCGGTAGCTGCCGGGTGCAACGCGCAGGGTGGCGAAGCCGTCCGCCTCGGTGGTCACATCGTGGCGGTAGTCGCTGTCGATGCCCTCCACGGTGAACACCGTGCCGGGGATCGGGGTGTTGGTTCCCTGTTCCACCTTGGAGATTTTCAAAACAGGCTGCTTCAGATTATCAAAAATCATCTCCCGATTCTCGCCGGGTCCCAGGTAGATGGTCTGCATGGGTTCCTCGCCCACCACATAGGGGTCGGGGACGGACTTCTCGACCACCTCATAGCTGTCCACGGGGATATTGGAGAGAACGGCCCTGCCGTCCGGCCCGGTGGTCACATCGTTATGATAGCCGTAGTGGATGCCCTTGATCTCAAAGACGGTGCCGGGAATGACCTCCTTGGTCTGGGCGTCCCGCTTGAGAATGGTGAGGCTGGGCAGCTTCTGATCCGCCGCCGTTATGGTGACAGTGCCGCCGCCGTTGATGGTGGCCTGATCCACATGGGCAAACACAGGCTCGGTCAGGCAGGAATAAGGCGCAGGGGCGGACACCTCCACAAAGGCGTACATTCCCTCAGTCACATCGGTAACGGTGATACTGCCGTCCGCTTTGGTGGCCTCTGTGCCGATGATCTGCCCGTCCTTGATGATGTTGAACACAGCGCCGGGGAGAGGGTTATCAGAATCATCTTTTTTAATAAGCCTTATCTTCACCTTGGCGTCATTTTCAAACACCAGGGCCACATCGGTCTTGCCCTCCCAAACAAAGGTCTGCTTGGTCTTGCTGACATCCGGGCTGAGAGAGTAGCCCTCCGGCGGGGTGATCTCCTCGGCGGTATAGCTGCCCAGGGGCATATCCTTCCAGGGAACGTCTGTCAGATAGCCGCCTGTCCCGGTAACATATGTGCCGGTAAAATCATTGTCCACGCCGGTGATCTTAATGACCGCTCCGGCCAGCCCCTTGGTGGGATCGTCCGCATCCACCTTGCGGATGCTGCCCTCGCCGGTGATTTCGGGGGTGTCGGTGAAGGTGACGGTCACGGTGGTGCTGCCGTTGCTGGGGAGAACAACGTACTGCGGTCCCGCGTTGTCGATCTCGTAGCCTGCCGGGGCCTCCAATTCGGTCACGGCATAGGTCCCCGCAACCAAAGGATAAAGGGTGGCGGTTCCGTCCGCGCCCGTCACGACCTCCTTGGAGTAAGCGCCGTTTTCAGAGGCAACGAGAAACCGTGCGCCGGACAAGCCCTTATTGGGATTGGTGGAATCCACCTTTTTGACGGTCAGGGTATATTCCTCATGGGTGATGTTCAGCTTGCCCACCATGACAGCCTGCACATCGTTGGAGGGGTGATAGCTGGAGCCGGGGCCGGTGTAGGCGTACTCATAGACCTCGCACTCGCCCCATACGCCCTGTGCGCCCAGGTCGAGAATATACTGCGCCCGGTCACGGAACGATTTGCCGTCCATTTTATCGTCAATGCTGGAATAGTTGGTATGCTCCAGATTGTTATAGACGCAAAGCAGTTCCTCGGCGCAGGCCGTCACGGGGTCAGACAGCAGACCGGCCTTGTAGCGCCAGACGATAGCCTGCGTCCAGGAGTTCATGGTCCAGGTGTAGTCGCTGTTCCACACATCATCTACACCCAGGGCCTTGGCCTGATCGGTAAAGACGCCGGTGGAATGAGCGTAGAAGTAAGCCATCATTGTCTTTACAGTGGGGTCGGAAATGGGCTGGGGATTGCCCCAGGTGTGGCCCTTCAGCGACCAGCCCATGCCCTTGCCCTTCTCGGCGCAGAAGCCCATTGTACTTTTGCCATCATAGTTGAAGTGCATCTGGTGCATATAGCACTCGCCCAGGGCCGGGGAATCGTACTTGGTTCCGCTGTATGCGCAATCGTCCATCTTGATGGTGCTGGGGTTCGCCGCCAGCGCCGTGGAGGGCAGCAGTCCCAGCATACACACCAGCACCAACAGCAGAGCCGTCATGCGGGTGAGTGCGGAATAGGTTTTCTTCCTCATAAAAAGTTCTCCTTTGCTTTTTTCGGGCAAGAGAAAAGGCCCTCCAGCCTGGGCTGAAAGACCTATCTCTGTCCGTATTTTGTTATCCGTAGGGATTGATGGTGTCCGGCCTGCCGACAAACATATAGCAGTAAGTCACTCCGCCGCTCTCCGTCACGCCCACGCCGATGCTGTCACATTTCGGGTCGATCATGGCCTGGAAGTGGCCGAGAGATTTGATCCAGTTGTCCAGAGCGTGCTGGGCGGTGTCCGCAGTTGCCACGCCGGTAAACACCGTGAGATTGGAGCCGAAGCCGTGGGAATATCCAGCAGCAATCACGGCCTCACATTCCTCCTGATTGTGGTGGTAAGTGTAATGCTGGTCGGAGCAGGCTTGCGCAGCGGTCATCAGGGCCTCGCTGACTGGCAGCTCCGCCGCGCCGTTTGCCATGCGGGTCTGGTTGATAAGCTGAATCAATTCCTGCCGCACGTCCAGATTTTCCGGCTGGCCTTCGGTGTCCGTGCTGGCGGGGGCAGCATGGTCAACGGCGGTGCCGACTGTGAGCGTCAAGGTCCCGCTCTCTCCGGCGCGGTTGGCGGCGGTGATCTCCGCAGTTCCCTCGGACTTGGCAACGGCCACCCAAAAGCCCGCTACTTGCTCTACCGCTACTGTGTCCGGGGCGCTGGAGGTGACGGTGTACTCCGTTCCGCTGGGGCCGATAATGAGGCCGCTGCGCTCACCCACATCCAACGAATTGCCTTTGTAGCTGCCCACTCGGATTGTCTCGGCGGGAGCTGCCGCCTTTGCGGGGAGGGTCAGGCCGAATACCAGGGCGGCGCAGGCGATTCCAGCGGTCAGGCGGCTTGCAAAATCTTTCATCTTCATAGCTCTTTATCTCCTTTGTGGTGTTTTGGTGGTTCCGTTGAGAAAAAGATACCACAGAAGAAGAAAAGTGTCGAGGATGCCGCCCGGACCGCCGCCTTAGACCTCCTGGGCCACCACGCACCAGCGGTAGGCCGATTCATTCATGACACAGGTATAGAGCGTGATCTGATTGCTGGACGTGGCGGCGGTGCCGCTGGTGTCCGTCTCGCTGACCTTGGTGACGCTGGTGACGGCATAGGTCCGGGTGCCGAGCTGAGTGGTGAGGGTGATGGTGTCTCCGGCGTTCATGGTATGGATTTTGCCGAAGTGGTTCGTTACCCCTCGATTATGCCCAGCAAGGCAGACGTTGCCGTTCCAGATGCTGGTGTTGGTGAAATGTCCCGCGCCCTTGGCAAGCTGGGCGCTGTCCGTCCCCTCGTAGATTTTGACGTTCACGCCCAGAGAGGGGATTTTCAGCGTCCCCAGGTAGCCCCCGGAATAGTAGAGATCAGACGTGACCTCTGTGTAGGCGGTGGTCTGTGTGGTGGTGTAGCTGAACTGGCTTGTGCTGCCAGCACCGCCCACATCCACCGTGGGATAACCGCTGTTCGTGACAGTGCCGCCGCCCACGCTGCCCACCTGATTTACCAGCCCGCCGCTGAGAGCGCCGGGGACCAGATTGGGGGTCAGATATTCGCCGCTCCCCGGCAGATAGCTGGTGGGGGTCCCGAAACCGGGCGGGATGAGGGCGGTGTTCTTGCTCCTGTCCATATTGGGATTCTCCGCCGTATAGGGGGCGTCCTCGCTGGTGGGTCTGCCGAACAGGTAGTCCTCCGGCTCGTCAATGGTGTACTCCAGCGCATGGGCAGGGGCCACCAGCATGGCGGCGAATACCGCCGTCAAAAGAAAAATGTGCAGTAACCGTTTCATGTTCAATTCCTCCTTCCTTTCATTTTCTGGATGGTCCAAACCGCCGCCGCTGCCAGCGCCGCCACACCGCCAGCACAGCCCAGCAGGGAGAACCAATGCGTGCCGCCCGTTTCAGTGGGGGATGGGTCCGTGTCAGGGGCCTCCGGCCCGGTCTGGTTGGACGGGGCGGAAGGGTCAGCCGGTTTTTCCTCTTTTGCCAGTTCCTCGCTGCCGAAGATGGCGGTGTAGGTGACAACCTCGCAGCCGGTCTTTGCCACTTGGCCCGTATAACTGGCTGTGACCGTATAGCCGGTGGCGTAGCGGGTGCTGGAAGTGCCGGTGTAGGTAGCTGTGGCGGTGTAATATCCATTCTCACCGCCGCTCCATTCCACGGCTCCCAGGGTCAGGGTCTTGCCGTTGTCCGTGGTGGTCTTGGGAATAAGGGACAGATCGGCATCGGACAAGTTGGGATAAGTACGGGTGGCGGACAGGCTCTTGGTGCTGGTCTTGTAACCCTTGGCCTCCACGGTGACGGAGGTATAGTCCAGCGCCAAGAGGCCGGTATAGCCGTCCTCGGTTGTGACCTCCCGATGGGGGTCCAACTGTTTCAAGACCACCGAGAGATCATTGGTGTCGCTGTCCTGGGTGATGGTGTCGGTGTAGTCCTGGGTGTCCACCCCCACCTCGTCCTCTTTTATCATGTCCAGCAGGAAATACCGCCGCCCGTTGCGCTCAAAGTCCTCCGTAGGGATGCCGGAAGGGTCATCGGACAGGGAAAGCTGGTACACTTTGTTGATACGCAGCTCGTCAAAGCTGCCGTAGGTGTATTCCTCCACGGAGATGGGATAGAACGGCCCGCCAGCGGCCAGCGCCGGGGGTGCGGCGATGCTGATTGCCAGAACAGCGGTACATAGCAGCGTCAGGATTCGCTTTTTCATAGCTCAAAACTCCTTTCGATGATTTATCAGCGGGAATTGGAATTACTTCGGCCCTGGCCCTTGACGGTGAGGATGCCGTCCAGGGTGGTGGCGGTGATCCGCAGGCGCTCGGCGGTAGCAATGTCATTCTTCACCGTCTCATCAATGCTCCGCCCGCAGACCACCAGGACGCGGGAGCGGCGGAGGTAGTCGCGGGCAATGTCGAGGCCGTCCTTATGCTCCTGGGGGACGGCATCGTGGAGGAAACGGGCGGTGAGCAGGAGGGGGCAGATGGGGGAATAGCCCGCGTCATACACCTGACGGCAGTACCGGGCGGCGGTTTCGGCGTTCTCAATCTCGCTGCCGCTCCAGGCGGCGGTGATGTAAGCAAGGGGGCGTTTCATGGCATAATCCTTTCTCCCGGTGGCCGGGTAAAAAATAAGACGGCTAATTGCCGCCGTTGAGGTCGTGGTTGACTAACATGGTGTAGTGGTTGTCCATCGTGGAGGGCGCGTTGAACAGCGCCGCCAAAAGATAAGCCCTGGTGTTCCAAACGCGGGTGGTGTTCTCCTGGATGCCGTCCAGCACCTTCTCGATGTGGGCGGAGGTGATCTGCTCAAACCGCTGCCGGACGAAGGCCGTAGGATATTCCGCGTCCCGCCCGATCTTCATGGTGGGGGTGCGGCTGAGCGCAACCTCCAGCATGATCTCCACAAACTCGTTGAGCTGCTCCCGGTTGGAGGGAGTAACGATCAGGTCATACTCGATCTGATCCCGAATTTCATCCCGCTTCTCAAAAATTTCTTTCATTCCTTCCACCGGCTGCGCGGGTGTCTCGGAGGGGGTAGGGGGAGGGAATGAATGAGTATTTGATCGCTGAGTATTTGATTTTTGAGTTTTGAATTGATTTATATTTAATTGGGCGGGGTTCTCCGTATGCGGCGCGGCCATATCCGGGCCAGCCACATCCGGGTTTTCCGTATGTGGTGATGCCGTATCTGGCGGGGGCATATCCGGCTCGTCCGCATCCGGCGCGGGCGGCTCCGGGGGCTGGGGCTTTTCGTAGATGATGTACTCGGTGTCCGTAATACGCCCGTTGGCCCCGCGAAGCTGGCGGCGGATGATGTAGCCCGCCTTTTCCAGCTCCTTGATGGTACTGCCGATAGCGTCCACACCCTCCTTGCAGATGGCGGCAAGCCCCCGTGTGCTGTAATTCCAGTCCTCCGGGAAAGAGAGAAACATGGACAGCAGCCCCTTGGCTTTCAGCGACAGGGATGTATCTTTCAGATGATAATTTGACATGACGGTGTAATCTCGCGTCCGTTCTACACGATAGACAGCCATTTCAACTCACTTCCTGTTAAAATTTTGTGTTATGCGGTGGTCTCCGCGTCCTCGCGGGCAAAGCGGGCCTCCAGCCGTTCCACGCTCCAATTCTGCTTGAACTGTCCCAGGGGACCGGGGCCGAACATGGCCCGCGCCCGGTTGTCCATGTCGAGCAGCCGCGCCCATAGCTCCGGGTGGTGGTGGCGGAGTTTTCGCAGCTCATCAATGCGTTGCAGGGGGCAGCACCAGCAGGAGGCGCGGCGGTATATCTCATACAGCCCGCCCCAATCGTAGCCCCGGTCATAGCAGATTTGCAGCGCCTGGGCCTCGGTGATTCCCCATTCCACCAATGGATAGCGGTTATGAGGATCGTCTTTGCAGCGGTGGGCTTCATCGGCGGCGATGCCGATATGGTGCAGGGCGTTCTTCTCTTTTTTCAGCCGGTTGGTCTCCTTGGTAATCAGATGGGTTTTAAGCTGGCCGGTACACCAGCGCACCCGCATCCCAGGCCAACCATAGCCAGTCGGAGGCTGACCCATAGCAATACGGCGCTCTATGGCCCGCTTCTGTTGCTGGGGAACATCGAACATGAGCCATTCAAAACCGTGGGGATGCCGCAGGGTGGTAATGTGCAATCCTCGCTCCCGAAAAAGAAAATCATCCAGCTTGGCGATATGGGCCTCCATCTCCGGGAACTCCATGCCAGTGTCCGCATAGAGTACGCAGTTGATAGGCAGACCCTTTTCGATCATCAGAATCAAAAGACACGAGCTGTCTTTTCCACCTGAGAGCGAGACTGCCGAATAGATTTCGTTGCTTTTTGTGATTCCCATGACGGGAAAACTGCCTTTTTATCTCCTTTCCCGTCTGTTACAGCTCATAGAGAGGGATGTCGCTCTCATAGTAGGCGGCGCACATTGCGTTGATCTCATCGACCAGCTCATCCAGGTCCAGGTACATGGGGCTGTCCCAGGGGTCCCCCTCCTTGATCTCCCGGTACTCGGTGACGTACTCGCCGTCCCCGCAATCCAGGGACACGCAGGCCACGGCAACAAGGTCCATGTCCTCCAGCAGCCACAGCTCATAGGTGCGGTCCGTCAGCACGATGGAGGCGCAGTTCTGGTCGTTGTCCTCGTACAGCCGGGTAGCCCGCTGGCCAAACAGGTCCCTGCCCCGGTAGTTGAAGGACATAGGCGCTTTGCCTTCAGTGGTGTAGGCGTGGACGGTCTGGGCGTTGTGCCGGACCGCTTGCAGCAGGGCCTCGAAGTCAATGCCGTGGAGCAGCGTCTCCACTTCTGTCTCGCTGTACCCATGCTCCCCGATGCCGCCCTGGAACAGATGCCGGACGGCATACTCCAAAGAATCCACAGAATACATAAAAATCCCTCCTTATAGTTATTTGCCCCGCCGCTTTTTAGGCTTGGCGGGGATGATGTGTCCCTCAATGATGTTGGCGTGTTTGTAGATGCGGACACGGCCCTGCCGCTGGGCGTCCAGCACCTGGTCATAGCCGTCCTCGGTCAGAAACCGCCGGATGTACTGGCCCTCCTGCCCCTGGGGGCAATCCTCCAGCACCAGAAACTCGGCCATGTGGCGGGTATCGTCCCGAAACCGCTCCACAGCCAGCAGATCATGGCCCGTGATGGGCAGATGGACCGCTTTCACTCCTTGCCCTCCTTCTCACTGATTTTCAGTACAGAGCAGCCATACCGGGCGATGAGCAGGGCGTTGACAATCAGGCTGAACGCCAGCGTGTCCACCACCTCCGAAATGGCGAGGTCATTCAGCGCCACGCTGGAACCGTCCGAGTAAATATCTTTCGCCGCCGATAGCAGGGTATAGTTGTGGGGCGAGATGTCCTGCGTGGTGGCGTAGTCGAACTCAATGCCATATCTGCAAAAGCAATTTGCGGCGCGGGTGCAGATGTCCTCATTGGCGGTGAGCAGATACATAGCCGCATAGTAGGCCGGGGTGTCCCGGCGTCGGCGGTAGCCCTGCCGGACCTTCATACGCTCCATGCGCTGGTAGTGGGCGGCGGTGAGGAACAGGGAGCCGGAGAACCGGCGGATAGCCGTATGCAGGCGGGCGTCCGTGTGGACGTTACGTGGAAACGTCTCCATGACGGCCTCTTTGTAGCCCACAACCCCAGCCTCGATCCGCTCCGCCAGCCAGGGACAGGTTTTAGCGGTACAGCCCTTCTTTTTCCCGGCGTACTCGGTACACAGCCTGCAATCGACGTGTTCCGGCTTATACTGGAATGTGTTGATATACAACGATAGGTCTCCTTTCCCGGACAGCAAAAAAGCCGGTCAGAGAAAAGAAAATCCCTGCCCGGCTTAACCGTCCGATATTCAATTACCGCTCCTGGCTGCGCAGGCGTTTCTTCATCCACTGTTCCAACAGTTTGATGATGGTGTCCTGCATCTGCTTGGGGGTGTAGGAGCGGGGGAAATATTTGTGGAGGGTGTCAGAAGTCAGAACGATCTTATCGACCTCCGGCTTCTTTTCCTCCGACATGATGCCCAGCATGGTGTCCTCATCCAGTTTCCCGGACTGACTGAGTTTTTTCATCCGCTGGGCCTGGGACAGCGATGGAGTAGCCTGTTCACTCTCAATGGTCTCCACCAAAAGTTCCTGTTCCTCTGGCTTCAAATAGGAAATTTCCACAGCGGGGGTCATGGCGATTTTCTTATCGTCCACCATTTGCTGAAGCTGGGGGGACAGATCATTGAGACGAACATACCGCTGAATTTGGGACCGGCTTTCGCCAGCTTCTTCTGCAACGACCTGAACGCTCTTTTTCCCGTCCGACTTGTACCCAACTTGGGTACAAGTTAAATCTCGTCTCGCGCCCTGTCGTTTGATAGCATCCAGCTTCATCTTATAGGCTTTCGCTTTCTCGCTGGGCAGGATATTTTCACGCTGGATATTACTATCCACCATGAAAATAATGGCGGTGTCCCGATCCAAATCCCGGACGATTACAGGCATGGTGTCCAGCCCTGCCAGTTCACAGGCGTGTTTGCGCCGGTGTCCGGCCACCAACTCATAGCCGCCGCCCTCGCGGGGGCGGGCGATGGCGGGCATGAGAACGCCGTATTCCTTGACGCTCTCCACGGTTTCCTTCATAGAATCATCATCCCTTACGGAAAACGGATGGTCGGGGAACGGGTACAGCTCGGACAGCGGGATATTCTGCACCTTTTCCAGTTTCGCGTCCTGACGCTCCTGCTCCGTGGAGAACAGATCAGCGGCTGATGCCAGCTCTACTTTTCGCGCGCTGCTTTTCAAGCTGTAACACCTCCCGCGTCAGATTTCCATAGGCTTCGGCCACCTTCCCGCCGGGGTCATGGGCAAAGATGCTCTTACCCTCGGCGCTGGTCTCCTTGGCCCGGACAGAATGGGGTATCTCGGAATCGAATACCTTGATGTCCCCGCCGTAAGTCTCCCGGAGCAGGGCGCTGATCTCCCTGGCGAAGTTGGTCCGGCTGTCTACCATCGTCAGCAGGATGCCGTCAATGAGCAGTTTGGGATTGATCTGCCGCCGCACCTTGCCCACGGTCTGCAAGAGCTGTTCAAGCCCTTTCGCCGGGAGGTACTCCGCCTGGACGGGGACGATCAGGCGATTGGCAGCGGCCAGGGCGTTGACGGTGAGCATACCCAGGGAGGGCTGGCAGTCCAGCAGGATGTGGGTGTACTGTTTCCGAACCGTGTCCAGATACTGCCGCAGGATGGTCTCGCGGCTCATGGCGTTCACCAGCGACACCTCCATGCCGGAGAGTTGGATGTTTGATGGCATGAGGTCCACGCCCTCCGCATGATGCAGGATGCCCTCGCCGGGAGCGATGGGCTGATCGTTCAGCACCTTGCCCATCAGGTCCGAGAGGGTGACGGGCAGATCGTCCGGCTGGGAATGGCCCAGGCTGATGGAAAGACTGGCCTGGGGGTCTACGTCCACCACTAACACCTTTTTCCCGGCTTGGGCCAGACCGATGCCGAGGTTTGCGCAAGTTGTACTCTTGCCCGTACCGCCTTTTTGATTGACTACGGCGATCACTTGGGCGTTCATGTGTTCTCAACTCCCTACTACAAATAAAAATACCCCATCGCAAAATGGGGATGAAAAAAGGGAGAACATAGCTATACTACATTCTCCCGCAAAAAACAGTATGCAGTTGTCGGCTTTTGCCGTTTTCTATTCCAGGGTGGGAACAGTCAGGAGCCAATCCGCCGCAATCCCGCATAAATCCTGGCTTTTTCAAAACTTTTCGTACCCTTCCCCAACAGCACCTGTTCAACGAATGGCTGGTGAGAGATACGAGCAAGAAAATCCGGGCGGTAAAACGCTCAAAAGGCATGAGTGGGAAGCCCGTCACAAGCAAGCCCGTGTACGGCTACCTCATGGACGAGGACGAAAATTTCATCATTGACGAAGAAGCCGCCCCCGTGGTAAAGCAGATTTACAGCCTTTGCCTTGCCGGGAACGGACCGACCAAGATAGCCCGTATGCTCACGGAGCAGGAAATCCCCACGCCGGGAACGCTGGAATACCGCCGGACAGGGAGAACCCGCCGCTACCACCCCGGCTATGAGTGCAAATGGGCGGCGAATACCGTGGTACATATCCTTGAAAACCGGGAATACACGGGCTGCCTTGTGAACTTCAAGACCACCACACAATCCTACAAGTGCAGCAAGATTATCTACAACAGTGAGGACAAACAGGCGGTTTTCGAGAACCACCACGAAATCATCATAGACCGTGACACATGGGAGCGTGTGCAGGAGCTACGCAAGCAGCGCAAACGCCCTAACCGCTATGATGAAGTGGGCTTGTTCTCCGGCATACTGTTTTGTGCGGATTGCGGCAGCGTCATGTACCAGCAGAGGTATCAGACCGAAAAACGGCGGCAGGACTGCTATATCTGCGGCAGCTACAAGAAGCGCACGGCAGACTGTACGGCGCACTTTATCCGCACCGACCTTTTGACCGAGGGAGTGACCGAGAACCTACGGAAAGTCACCAGCTACGCCGCCAAGCATGAAGCCCGGTTTATGAAGCTGTTGACCGAGCAGACCGAGGACGGGAGCAAACGCCGGAACGCCGCCAAGAAGAAAGAGCTGGAAGCGGCAGAAAAGCGGATTGCGGAACTCTCCGCTATCTTCAAGCGACTGTATGAGGACAGCGTGGCGGGGCGCATATCGGACGAGCGTTTCACGGAGCTTTCGGCAGACTACGAAGCCGAGCAAAAGGAACTGAAAGAGAAAGCCGCCGCTTTGCAGAGCGAACTTTCTAAAACGCTGGAAGCCACGGCAAACGCCGAGAAGTTTATGAAAGTAGTCCGCAAGTACACCAGCTTTGAGGAACTCACCCCTACCCTGTTACGGGAGTTTGTGGAGAAAATCGTAATCCACGAATCGGAAGCCCTTGACGGGAAACGCCGGGGGAAACTCCGCAGACAGGAAATCGAAATCTATTACTCTTTTGTCGGCAAGGTAGAATTGCCCGACTAAAGCCCGACCCGTCCGGCAGTCAGCCGGATAGGGAACGGTAAAATTTTTTACACTTCTTTTACTTCTTTATCTCACATGAGAAAAAAGTCAAGGCATGAAACAGTTCATGGCTAATTAAAGGGAACAAAAAGAAAGGAAAAGCACAATCCAGACGGTATCAGCGGCAAGATACAAGAATAAATTGTGATTACACAAGATTGGTGTTATAATAAGAGAAAAGTTCCTGCCGGGGCAGCCGCCCCGGTGGTATGGGTAGAAAGGCAGGAAAACAATATGCACATCAGCTATAAACCACTCTGGCACACACTGTTAGAGCGTAATATGAGAAAAGAGGATTTAAGGCTTGCCGCTGGTATGACAACAAATATGATTGCCAACATGAGTAAAGAGGGAAAGCACATCAGTATGGATACATTAGCCCGTATCTGCGAAACGCTGAATTGTGAGATTACCGATGTGATTGAGTTAGTACCAGACGAGCCTGCTTCCACAGGAGGTAAGGAACATGAGCGAATTGAAACCAAGAATAACGGAAAACGGAATTGATTATATCCTTGTTGGAGATTACTATATCCCGGATTTGAAGCTGCCGGAGGAACACCGCCCTATCGGAAAGTACGGACGGATACACCGGGAATATTTAAGAGAAGCCCACCCAGCCAGATTGAACACATTGATACTGACCGGAGAATTGTGGACATATCTTGCAGACCTGAACGAACAGGCACAGGAACGGTTAGACACTATCATGGAACAGCTGAAAGCTACCGAGGGCGTGACAGAGGAATTAAAGCGTACCTGTCAAATGGAATGGGTACAACGATGTAATAACATCCATAACCGGGCAGAAGAAATTGTTTTGCATGAGATGATTTATTCATAACGGTGTGGTAGAATGATTATGTAAATAAATTTGATTTGGGGTGATAAATATGAAGGTATTAGTTAGTGCCTGTATTATGGGAACAAACTGTAAATATAACGGAAAAAACAATAAAAATTTAGCAGTTATCAATTTCTTAAAGGATAAAGAAGTTATTTCTATTTGCCCAGAAATATTAGCTGGCATGAAAATTCCTAGACCTTGTGCAGAAATTGTGAATGGGATTGTAGTAGATGAAAATGGAAATGATGTTAATTCTGAATATAATAAAGCAGTGTCAATGGCATTATCAAAAATTCAAAATGAAGATATTGATTTGGTTATATTACAATCCAGAAGTCCTACTTGTGGTGTAAATCAAATATACGATGGTAGCTTTACTGGAAAACTAATTTCTGGAATGGGATTTTTTGCGAAGGCATTAAAGCAAAGAGGATATAATGTTATTGATGTTGAAGAAGTTTAAGTTTGTCACTTTGAAATTTTAATTGAATAACCACAGCATAAACCGCTGCTACATGGGAGCCAACAAACCATGCAACAGCGGTTTTTTCTTTACCGTTTTTTCCTCTGGCTGATAGGCGTTCCCATTTTCTTTGATTTTTTGAGAATCCGAATCAGCCAGCGAAATTCTTCGTCTGACAGATTTTTATAGTTGATACCGAGCTGCTTGCAGTAAAGAACAACCAGCTTTTCATCCCGGCTGCCCTTGAAATTTTCGACCGCTTCCAGATTTTCTTTCAGTTCATCGGCAACGGTGGTCTGGGGAGCACTTTCGCTGTCTTTTTTGTGAGCTTCCCGAATATCCCGGATAATGAGGTTGAGGTCATCCAGAACCATGTGACTGAAATATTCATCATCGCTGATATGGGCGGCTTGCAGCACTTTCAAATGCGGGTCATCTTCGCCAGGGCGATACCGTTCAATGATTTCATGCCGGACGGTATCGACAAGAGCGTTGAGATTTTGAATCTGCATGGTGGCAATCCCATCCACATAAATCTCAATGTCCGCAAGAAACTTGATAAAGTCCTTATGGGTGGCAAGTTCGCAGAGCAGGCGGTTGTTAATCCGACCGCTTTTCAGAAGTGCCACCATTTCATCATTCAAATGCAGCTCCGTTAGTGGCGTGTTGATCTGCTCCCGGTTCTCTGTCCGGCACAGTAGATAATCAACGGAAACCCCATAGAAGTCTGCCAGCGTGATAAGGTTGCCATGATTGATTTCCTTATAATCTTCTTTTTCATAATTTCCAAGAGCTGATTTGGAAATGCCCGTCAGCTTTGATAATTCTTCCAGATTTAAGCCTTTGTCCTTGCGGAGTTCCCAAAGGCGTTCCTGTATGCTTGTTGCTCCTTTCATGGGCGCACGCTCCTTTCCGGCGGTTTGATTGCTGCCGCTTATCTGGATTATATCACACTTTCCGCAATCGTGGAAATTTCCGCTTTTTACCCCTAATTCCTACTTTGTGGACATACGGCACAGGGCACAAAAATGTTCTATGATACAGGTAGTTCATCGATGGATTATTCCAATCGAATGACCAGCCTGTGTGGGATATGCTTCCCCGGCGATGTAGTGCCATGACTTTTGGCAGGGATGTGGAGGAACCCTGACCGAAACGAGCATACCAAAGGGAGCGATACGCCGCTGTGAGATTCAGGGGAGGAACGACACCGGGGAGAACTGGCGAACTGACACCGAAATGATACCGAAACGCGACAATCTGATAGGAGGATAGTCTACCCTATCGCTGATACTTCGGGAGATTTTAAGCGGCTCTATGAGCGTAATTTTGCCGAAGATCGCCCTGAAACCATACACTAAAACGGGAGGAAGCGCAATATGCCGAGAATGAGCAAAAAGAGGAAGCATGAGCTTTCCTTTTACCTCAATGACCGGGGGCGTGTCACTTACAACGAATTATGCCGGAAATGCCAGCATGGGTGCAAGCAGAGCTTCCGGGCGGTTGTGATTGACTGCCCCCGTTATTTATCCAAACGAGCAAAGAAAAAGGAGGAACACACCGAATGAATTTTGAATTTATGACGATAGACACACCCTTGCCGCCCTGTATGCCTTTTCCCAGGGCGTTGACAGGATTTCCAGTCAGCAGCACCGCAAAGGTCATGTACTGCCGGATGCTGGACGCTATGCTCTCCAAAGGGCAGGAGGACGAGAACGGAATCCTGTTTGTCTGCTTCCCTGTCACAGCCATTGCCGCAGTCCTGTCCCGCAGCCCCATGACGGTCAAGCGTTCTTTGAATGAACTGGAAACCGCCGGACTTATCATGCGGGTGCGTCAGGGCGTTGGAGAACCAAACAGGATTTATGTGCTGATACCGGGAAAGGAGGACGCTGCCCTTGCCTGATACCTCAAAGCTGGAAAGGCTCAACCGGGAGATGGAGAAAAGCGAAAAGAAACTGCGGAAAGCCATCAATGATGAAAAGGCATTGCAGCACCAGTTAAAGCAGCTTACCCGAAAGGAACGGACGCACCGGCTCTGTACTCGTGGCGGTATGCTGGAAAGTTTTCTGCAAGAGCCGGAACGCCTGACAGATGATGATGTCATGCTGTTGTTGAAACTCATTTTTAACAGACAGGACACGCAGGAACTATTGAAAAAACTTCTGGAACGGGAGAAGCCGGAAACCCCTTAGTTTACTAAGGGCGCATTATCCGAGATAATCAATTATCCGAGGAAACTCTCAAAACCACCAGCATAAAAGGCTTTCAGA
>NZ_RAZF01000034.1 GCF_003612555.1 Acutalibacter sp. 1XD8-33 | reverse complement strand
AGGTGTCCCTGTCCACCAAAAAGCAGTTCCAGGTGTTGAAGGGGCTGATGGGCCGGGAGGATGTGGACTCCATCGTGGAGGCCACCGACGCCGGACGGGAGGGCGAGCTGATCTTCCGGCTGGTCTACCACCAGTGCAAGTGCAAAAAGCCCTTTGAGCGGCTCTGGATCTCCTCAATGGAGAACGCCGCCATCCGGGAGGGCTTCGCCAGCCTGAGACCGGGAACGGAATACGATGCCTTGTATGAGGCTGCCCTGTGCCGGGAGCGCGCCGACTGGATCGTCGGCATCAACGCCACCCGGCTTTTTTCATGCAAGTACGGCCCCACCCTCAATGTGGGCCGGGTGATGACGCCCACGCTGGCGATGGTCTGCGGCCGGGAGGCGGCGATCAGCGGCTTTCAGTCTGAGCCGTTCTACACGGTCCAGCTTGTGCCGGAGGGCTTTGCGGCGAATGGAGAGCGTATGAAGGAGAAAACCGAGGCGGAGAAGGTGGTGGAGGAGTGCCGCATGGCGGGTACGGCCACCGTGGTAAAGGCGGAGCGCAAGGACAGGGCGGAGAAGCCCCCGGCGCTCTACGACCTGACCTCCCTCCAGCGGGACGCCAACCGCCAGTTGGGATATACGGCGCAGCAGACCCTGGACTACACCCAGAGCCTCTATGAGAAGAAGCTCGTCACCTACCCCCGGACGGACAGCCGCTACCTTACGGAGGACATGGCCGGGATGCTGCCGGGGCTGGTGGGGCTGGTGCAGAAAAAGCGTAATATCTCCCCGGACGCCCCCGCCCCCGTGAACGCCGCCCAGGTCATCAACGGGAAGAAGGTCACCGACCACCACGCCATCATCCCCACGAAAACGCTGGAGTCCGCCGACCTCGCCGACCTGCCCTCCGGGGAGCTGGCGGTGCTGGACCTGATCGCCCTGCGCCTCGTCTGCGCCGTGGGCGACCCCTGCCGCTACTCGGAGACTGCCGTCACGCTGGAGTGCGCCGGACACCAGTTCAAGTCCAAGGGCAAGACGGTCACGGACCCCGGCTGGCGGGCGTATGCCACCGCCGCTGACGGGGAGAAGGACGGGGACGACGCGCCGCCCATCCCAGCCCTCTCGGAGGATGCGGAGCTGCCCCTCGCCAAGGTGGAGCTGAAAGAGGGCAAGACGACGCCCCCCAAACGCTTCACGGAGGACACCCTCCTCCAGAGCATGGAGGCTGCCGGGGCCGAGGAGATGCCGGAGGATGTGGAGCGGAAAGGCATCGGCACTTCCGCCACCCGCGCCGCTATCATCGAGAAGCTGGTGCAGAAGGGCTTTGTGGGGCGCAAGGGGGACAAGAAGGCCAAGGCGCTGGTCCCCACGGACAAGGGCCGCGCCCTGGCCGCCGTTGTGCCGGAGCAGATACAGTCCCCCACCATGACGGCGGAGTGGGAGGAGAAGCTGCTGGGCATCGAGAAGGGCGGCTATGCCCCGGACGATTTCATGCGGGAGATCGCCGGGATGGTGACTGACCTTGTAAAGAACTATGAGACGGTGAAAGGAGTACAGATGGATATGCCGGGTAAGGGTATGGTGATCGGGAGCTGCCCCCACTGCGGGGCGGATGTGGCGGAGCGTGACAAGGGCTGGTTCTGCGCCAGCCGGGAGTGCCGCTTCGTCCTCTGGAAGGACAACGCCTACTTCAAGAAGATCGGCAAGCACCTGACCGCTGGCATGGCCGAGAAGCTGGTGAAGGAGGGGCGCATCAAGCTGAAGGACTGCAAGAGCCAGCGGACGGGCAGGACCTACAACGCCGATGTCCTGCTCACCACCGAGGAGGACGGCCGGGCGAAGTTCCAGATGGAGTTCGACAACAGCGGAAAGAAAAGCGGAGGAAAGAAGAATTGAATAGAGGGCAGCTTACGCTCGGTTCCCTGTTCGACGGCATAGGAGGTTTCCCCTATGCCGCCTCTTTTTACGGGATCAGGCCCCTGTGGGCCAGCGAGATCGTCCCGGAGTGCGTCTCCGTGACGAAGAAGCACTTCCCGGACATGGAACACGTCGGCGACATCACGAAGCTCCACGGCGGCAAGCTGCCGCCCGTGGACATCATCACCTTCGGCTCCCCCTGCCAGGACCTGAGCGTGGCATCGGGCAAGCGCCTGGGCCTTGCCGGGGAGCGGAGCGGCCTCTTTCTGGAGGCCATCAGGATCATCAGAGAAATGCAGGAGGCGACCAATGGAGAATACCCCAAATTCGCGCTCTGGGAAAATGTCCCCGGAGCCTTGTCAAGTTCTTCCCGGCGTGACTTTAAGGCTGTGCTGGAAGCGTTCACAGACGCCGAAGTTCCAATGCCTGGTTCTGGACGGTGGGCAAACGCCGGGATGGTACGAGGCCGAGGCGTTGACCTCGCTTGGTGCGTGTACGACGCCCAATACTTCGGAACAGCACAGCGGCGCCGGCGCATCTTTCTTATCGCAGATTTTAGAGGCGAACGCGCCGGCGAGATACTCTTTGTCCCCAAAAGCCTGTCAGGGTATTTTGCGGCGGGCGGAACGCCGTGGCAAGGACTTGCCGCCTATGCTCAAAACGGCGCTGGAACAGCAGGCGCGGGGATAGACGGCTACAATGCCCGGCTTACCGGCCATGTGGCGGCCACGCTGGGGACGAACTGCGGGATGTCCACCGGGCGCAACGGCGTGATCGAGATGCCGGACGGCGTGGGGGCGGCGGTCCCCGCCATCTCCATGCGTATCCGCTGCGGCTGTGAGGGCGGGGGCAAGGGGCCTCTGCTCCAGGTGGAAAAGAGCGGCACACTGGCGACCGGGAACGACCAGTACCTCTTTGCCCCGAAGGTCGAGATACTGAACGACCAGGGCGGCGACTCCCTCAATGTGGAGAAGGGCGGCGTATCGCCCACCCTCCGCAGCCAGACCCACGGCAACCTGCCCATCACCTCATACGCCATCCAGGGCTCCATGATCGGCAGGGCGGACGGGAACGGGCCGCAGGGGGACGGCATCAACGAGAACGTCTCCTTCACCCTCAACACCATCGACCGCCACGCCGTCTGCATGGGGACCGGGCAGGCCAACGCCGGCATCCTGGAGGAGCAGTCCCCCACCCTGACCGCCGCCCATGAGCAGCCCATCGTCACCCACCCGCAGATCGCCGGGACGCTCTGTGCCTCCGGCGCCGGGCTTTCCCGCCCTGCCGGACAGGGGAACGAGCTGGACTTCTGCGTGGTGAGCGCGGGCTTCAAGCACAAGGCCGGCAGCCAGTCCGGGAGCATCGGTTTCCAGGAGGAGACCGCCCCCACCCTCCTGGCGGGCCAGCAGAGCGCCGTGATGAAAGCCTATGTGATCGGCGCCTACCATTCCGGCGGGATGCTGTCGGACAACCCAAAGAGCGGCTTCTATGAGGCGGACACCTCCCGGACGCTGGACCTGAACGGCGGGAACCCCTGCTGCAACCAGGGCGGCGTGGCCGTAGTGGAAGGGGCAGATGAGACGGAGGGCCAGACCGCCGCCGTGGACTGCCGCAACCTCCGGGAGACGGATGAGGTCAGCGGCACACTGCTGGCAAAGGCGGCATCGGGCGGGTACTCGCTGAACTATCAGAACCCCGTCCGCACCGGGCTTTGCGTGAGGAGGCTCACCCCCACCGAGGCGGAGCGTTTGCAGGGCTACCCGGACGGCTGGACGGAGGCCGGCGCAGACGGCAGAGCCATCAGCGACACGAAGCGTTACCAGATGCTCGGCAACAGCGTGGCCGTCCCCTGCGTGGCGTATATCATGCAGGGCATCCGTGACGCCGTGGGCGGTGAGTGATATGCTGTCGCTGGTCCCCATCTCCCTGCGGGAGGCGAACGAGTTCGTGCGCCAGCACCACCGCCACCACAAGACCACGGTGGGACACAAGTTTTCCATCGGTGTCCGGGAGGACGGGAGGCTCGCCGGTGTCGCCATCTGCGGGCGGCCGGTGAGCCGCTTTCTGGATGACGGCTACACGCTGGAGGTCAACCGCCTCTGCACCGATGGAGCGAGGAACGCTTGCAGTATGCTCTATGGGGCGGCTGTCCGGGCGGCGCGGGCGATGGGCTATCACAAGGTCATCACCTATATCCTGGACAGCGAGTGCGGCGCCTCCCTGAAAGCGTCCGGCTTTGTATGCGATGGGCCTGCCGGGGGCATGGAGTGGACGGGCAGGAGCAAGCCGAAGGACAGCGGGCAGTACCCCCATCAGATGAAAACGAGATGGGTAAAAATTCTGAGACAGGAGGACTGATATAATGGCTGATACGGAACTGAGCAGCAAGCTGTATGAGAAGATGTCGGCGGAACAGGACAAGTTCCGGGCATGGCTGGTGGAACAGCCGCCTGCCGACATCCTGCTCCACGCCGTAGAGTACGCGGTGCGGGAGGACATCCTGATGGAAATGGAGGCGCTGGAACTGCCTGACGATCAGGTGAGGGCGCTGCTGGCCTCCCTGGACACGATGGCGGACATCTACAAGACCTTCTCCAAGATGGCCGATACCGGGCATATGGATGTAGTCCGGGAGAGCATCGAGGACCGGGCGGCCACTTTAAGTATGGAACAGGCTGTGCAGGAGGCTGTCCAGATGGAAATGGAGTCGCAGGGAAAACAGGAAGGCGTGTACCTTGTTGACCGTTCCTTCCTGCTCCACCTGAAAGAGGTCCAGGGCGGGGACTTTGAGTACACTGTGTTTGACAAGCAGACCAAAGAAAAGACCGCCGAGGGCAAGATCAGCCTGGACGATGTGCTGGACGGTATCGACCCCACCCACGACCATCTTGCGGCGGCGCGGGCAGCCGCTATTGGAGCGGCGGGGCTGCAGAGCGGGCCGCTGGGTGGCAGCGATGTGGCGCAGGTGGGCCTGACCTCCCTGAAGGACTTCCGCGACTCGGACATCCGCCGCCGCTCCATCTGGGAGCCGGAGACACTGCCCAGGGATGACATCCGCTTCATCAACAGCGGTTATGACGAGCAGTTCCGCCTCCCCAACGGCGGGAAGATCGAGGTAGAGTATCCTGACCGCACCTTTTCCGCCAGGTGTGAGTATATCGACGACTACCACACCTATGTCGGGAGCGAGGTCTACCACATCTGCCAGTTTGCCGAGGTGCTGGAGCGCGGCGGGGGCGTCTGCCGCCCGGAGCCGGTGCTGGATGCGGAGCAGGCGGCGTGGAAGATCGGCTGGAACGCCTATCTCGCCGTGGAGTGCGGCGCGGGGCATTGGGACTACCACCTGTATGACGAGAAGTTCAACGAGACCAAGGGCGGCGAACTGGAGGTCGTGGGCTGTTCCATCAACGAAGTCCGGGATATGGTCCTTGCGGAAAACAAGCTGGGGAGCCGCTCCATGACGCCCACCGACTACGGGATGCTCATGGATAAGGCGGCCATGCGGGAACAGGAGGCGCAGGCCGAAAAGCGGGAGTCCGTCCTGGGCCAGCTTTCCGCCCTGAAGTCCAGCGCAAAGGAACACACTGTCCCCGCCCCGGCGAAAAAGAAGGATGAGGTCAGCTTATGAGCCGCCAGAAGCTGACCCTCGCCGAGCAGGAGACCATCATCCTGTGGGACAATGAGCTGGACACGGCGGAGGTCTACACCCATGACGCAAGGCTCATCAATAAACTCCGGGAGCTTTCCCAGCGGTTCCCGGAGGACTATGTTCTGGAGCGTTCCGGGCCGGGGCGGTCCGTGACCTATCAGGTCCCCAAGCGGTGCGTGGGCATCCGCCCACCGTACAGCGAGGAACGCAGACAGCGGCAGAGGCAGGACGCAAAGGAGAACGGCCTGCCTTTTTTAAGGAAGGAGGAACAGAATGTCTGACATCAGGAAATGGGACGAGGTGAACGGCGTGGACGAGGCCCCCGGCCACCTGGCGGCGTTTCTGGAGAGCGCCACCGACTCCTACGCCATTTTGCAGTTGCGCCACACGGACGACACCCTCTATGAGCGGTTCGAGTCCTATTCCAGCCTCCAGCAGCAGGGCAAGGAGCCGGACATCGACCACTACGAGGTGGTCTACCACGGGGAGCTGCCCAAGGCGCCCGATACGCCGGAGGCGGTGATGGCGCAGCTGGAGGCGTTCTATGTGCAGTTCAACACCGCCCGCCCGGAGGATTTCCGGGGACACAGCCTGTCGGTCAGCGACATCGTGGCCTTGAAGGTGGGCGGCGTGGTATCCTGCCACTATGTGGATTCCATCGGCTTTAAGGAGCTGGAAAACTTCGCCCTGCGGGAGAACTACCTGAAGAACGCTGAGATGGCGGTGGAGGACGATTACAACTCCATTGATGGGATCATCAACAACGGAAGAAAGGATGAGCCTGAAACGGAGCGGCACTCCGTCCTGGACGCGCTGAAAGCCTTTTCCAATGAGGAACCGACTGAGCGCAGGCCGCCCCAGAAGCAGGCCGGACGGGATGAGCGATGAAGGAGTTCACAAGGGACGAGCGGATCATGATGATGCTCTACAACCCCGGCACACGGGCGGGGCTGATCGCGGAGCTGGAGGCCATGCGCCTCCAGCTCACGCCCTCGGAGCGGCGGCTGGGCCGTCTCTCCAAAAGCGTCCTGGAAAAGCTGGACGGCATGACGGACGCGGAGTTTGACAGCCTGGACCTGTACCCGGATGTCTGATCCAGGCACACAAATCTGAAAGAAACGGAGGCAACCTATGGCATTGAATGAACCCTTGCGGGCGGACGGGGCGGCGGTCGTACCGTTCCCCTCGAAAGCCGCCTACTACACCCAGATGGCGGAAGAAGCCGCCAGACAAGTGACCGGGAGCCGGGAGCAGTGGACAGCCTTCCTTACCACTGCGGCCCGGCTCTACAAATACCCCTACAACGAGCAGCTCATGATCTACAAGCAGCGCCCGGACGCCACGGCCTGCGCCGAGTACGACCTGTGGAACAAGACCATGCGCCGCTATGTGCGCCGGGGGTCCAAGGGCATCGCCCTGGTGGACAACACGGGCAGCCGCCCGAAGCTGCGCTATGTGTTCGATGTGTCGGACACCGGGGAGAGGGAGAACTCCCGCCCGGTCAACCTCTGGTCCATGCGGGAGGAGTATGTCCCCGCTGTGCAGGACGCGCTGGAGCGGGCCTACGGCGTGGGGGCCGGCGCGGGGCTGGATGAACAGCTTGAAACCATCGCCTCCCGCCTCGCCGCTGAGTATTGGGCGGAGAACAAGGGCAGCATCCTCGGCATCGTTGACGATTCCTTCCTTTACGGGTATGATGAGTTCAACGTAGGGGTGTCCTTTCGGAGGGCGGCGGAGACCAGCATCAAGTATATGCTCTGCTCCCGCTGCGTGGAGGACCCGGAGAGCTGTTTTGAGCCGGAAGATTTCATGGACGTGTTCGACTTCAATACCCAGGCGGCGTCCAATGTGCTGGGTACGGCGGTCAGCGAGGCGTCCTCCCAGGTGTTCCGTGAGGTCGAGCGGGCGATCCGCACCTACAAGAGGGCAAAACAGGCAGAGTTATCCGAGGAAAGGAGCAAGGGACATGGCAGAGCTGACTTACACGAAGGCCGGGGATTACCTGATCCCGGACATCAGGCTGGAGGAGATGGAGGACCGTCCGCTGGGCAAGTACGGCAGGATGCGGAGGGCTTATCTGGAGGAGAACAACAGCCTCCTCTACAACCACCTGACGCTGACCGGGAAGCTGTTCCCGCACCTGTGGGAGGTGCAGGAGACGGCCGCCGCCCGGATGGGGCAGTTGATGGAGGAGCTGCTGGCGGCGGACCCGGCGCCGGACAAAAAGACCCGGCAGATGGACTGGGTGCGGCACATGAACGCCCTGAAAGCACAGGCGGAGGAGATCGTGACGGCGGAGCTTATCAACAACTGACGCTGGAGGGGCTGTTCCCCTCCGAGATGGAACAGATCACAATGATAGACCGGCAGGCGGAGAGCGAAAAGCCCTCCGCCTTTGCTATGCCCAAAGAGGAACAGCCCCCGGCAGAGCCGCCCGCCCCTGCCTTGGCTATCTCTGATGAGGAGATCGAGCGCATCCTGCGTAACGGCTCCGGCCATCATGACAGCAAGCTGCGTATCGCCGCCCTCTATGCCGGTGACAGCACCCCCGCAGACCGTACCGAGTACCTGAAAAACGAGTATGGGACAGACGGCGGACGCGGCTGGCAGTTTTTTGACGGGACCCACGGCAATATCCAGTACCGCCCCCAGGGGCTGGTGATCCGCAACGCCGACCAGGGAACGGAAGTCCGCCTGCGCTGGTCTGAGGTGGAGCAGAGGATCGGAGGATGGATCGAGGGCGGCCACTACCTGAGAGCATCGGAAAAGGCGCGTTATGCTGATATGGAGCGGGACTATTCCGCTTTTGGCGGCATCCCCCTCCCTGCACCCGGACACAGCTTCCCGTCTACCCCGGAGGAGGTCTATGAGCGGTATCTTCCTGTCATCGCGGATGCCCTCCTGGACGATACGGCGTTTCGGAACGCCTACCGCAACAATGACCGGGAGACCGCCACGATGGAGGGGCTCCGGGCCATCGACCGGGCGGCGCTCACCGTCCAGGACCCCGCCTTTATGCGCCTGTACTTCGACGCCCCGGAATACCATGACCGTTTCCGCCAAAACCTGCTTGACAGGATCTATGAAATGCTGGAGTCCACGCCGGAAATGACTGCCGGGGCATCACATGAGCATGAGATGCTGGCACAGGCGGCACGACTGGCAGAGGCGGGCGACCTTGCCGCCCCGGAGCGGTTCTTCCTGATCGAGACCGAGGGCGGCTATGCCGTCTGGGATGACATCCGGGATGAGATATATGTTGACCCGGAGGGCGTCTCCGAGGAGTTCACCAGCGAGTGGCAGGCCGAGGACTATCTGCTCCAGGTCAAGGAGGATGTCGCAAGGCGGGAGGCCGCCGACTGGCTCAAAACGGAGGAGGCAAAGCTGCCGCCCCTGAAATATGGCATTGGGGACCCGTTCACCATCTATTCCGAGGACGGTACAGAGGAGATCGTCCTGACGAGCATCACGGATGGGGATGTGTTCTATGTCTATCCTGACGAGCCGGGGCAAAACCATGTGTTCATGGACCGGGAGATGTTCGAGCATAGCCTGCGGACGGGACACATCCGGGACGCCCAGCCGAAGGAGGCGGTACAGACTGTTGCCAGCTATCTGAACGGCGATGAGGCCATCGTCATCCAGCAGTACCCCAACGGGCAGTTCTACAACCACTACGGGTACAATGAGCAGGGCCGCTCCGCAATGGCTACGGCCGGCGGCTTTGCGTCCCTGGAGGAGGCGGAGGCGGCGCTCCGTTCACACCGCCCAATGGCAGAGAAGGTCATGGAGGAAGTCCACGCAGAGCCTGTCCCTGATGCGGGGGCGGGGCAGATGCCGGAGGACGAGACCCCGGAGGATGTGCGGGAAGATGCAGTACCCACGCCCCCGGAAACGGCGGAGGACAGCGCAAAAGAGCCGGCCTATCAGGTGGGCGATACCGTCTATCTGGAGGACACCCCCTATATCGTGGAGGGGATCGGCCTGTTCGATGTCCAGCTCCGTGATCCCGCACAGCTCTACCCCATCCTCCGCTCCGAGAGCAAGGAACGGCTGGGGTGGATGCTCCGGGCGGATGGGCGCAATGCCCATCTGTTTGCCCCGGAAGTGAGCGCGGAACAGGATGATCCCCGCGGTAACAGCGAATACTTCCGCTACTTTTACGACTATGAGACCGACCAGGTTGAAGCGTTCATGGCTGAACACCCGGACTATCACAGGGTCTGGGGAAGTGATGGCCAAGGCTTGAACGGAGATATGTGGGTCGTCTACCGTAACGAGTCTGATCTCCCTGCTTTTCTGAGGGAGTATGCGAAAGGACAGCGGCTGGCGGACGAGCGCAGCGCGGAGCATCTGCCCGATGTTAAGGCCGGGACCCGGCAGCCCGGTCATACGGCTAATGAGGAAGAAACCCCCTTTGCGGATGCTGAAAAATGGGCGGCGGACTACCAGAGCCGGACGGAAACGGCCATTGCCGCACTGGAGCCTGGACAGCGGCGTGTCGTGGATGCCATGCAGACGGCAGGATTTTTCTATGACCCGCTTTCCAGCACCGCCCTGGACCCCCTCATCTTCCGGGCGGGAGACCTGACAGGCGGGTATCCCACTTCCTTCAAGACATGGGACGAGGCGTATGCGTTCATTGACGGGGCCGAACTGAAAGATACCCCCGGACTGCGGGAACAGGTCCAATCGGTCCTCCACCCGGACCCAACTTGGGCGCAAAACGCGCACAAGTTAGATGCAGGGCCGACTTTAGAGCAAACTGCACCGAAGTTGGAGCCTGAACCGGCTATCACAGCCACCGCCGAGACCGTCTACCCCGGCGACAAGAACGGCCTGCCCTTTGATGTGGTCGTTGAACGGCTGCACATCGGGGAGCCGGAGCAGGAACAGCCGGAACAGAAGCCCGCCGCCCATAACTTCCGCATCACGGACGACCATCTGGGCGAGGGCGGCCCCAAGGCGAAGTTCCGGGCCAACATGGACGCCATCAACCTCCTGCATGAGCTGGAGTTCGACGGCAGGGACGCCACCCCGGAGGAGCAGGAGGTCCTTTCCCGCTATGTGGGCTGGGGCGGTCTGGCGGATGCCTTTGACGAGAAAAAGGATAGCTGGGCAAGCGAGTTCAGGGAACTGTACGCTGCCCTCTCCCCGGAGGAATACGCCGCCGCCAGAGCGTCCACCCTCAACGCCCACTACACCAGCCCCACCGTGATCCGGGCAATCTATGACGCGGTGGAGCAGATGGGATTCCAGAAGGGCAATATCCTTGAACCCAGCATGGGCGTGGGCAACTTCTTCGGACTGCTCCCGGAGTCCATGCAGGGCAGCCGCCTCTACGGTGTGGAGCTGGACTCCATCACCGGGCGCATCGCCCAGAAGCTGTACCCGGAGGCGGACATCAAGGTGGCCGGTTTCCAGACCACCGACAGGCGGGACTTCTTCGACCTCTGTGTCGGGAATGTCCCCTTCGGCGACTACAAGGTGAACGACAAGCCCTATAACAAGCTGGGCTTCTCCATCCACAACTATTTCTTTGCCAAGGCCATCGACCAGGTGCGTCCGGGGGGCGTGGTGGCCCTTGTCACCAGCCGCTACACGATGGACGCCAAAAGCCCCGACGCCCGGAAGTATATCGCACAGCGGGCGGAGCTGCTGGGGGCCATCCGTCTGCCCAACAACGCTTTCAAGGCCAACGCCGGGACGGAGGTGGTATCGGACATCCTGTTCCTGCAAAAGCGGGACCGTCCCATCGACATCGAGCCAGATTGGGTACACCTGGGGCAGACCCCGGAGGGCCTTACCCTCAACAGCTATTTTGTAGACCATCCTGAGATGGTGCTGGGCGAGCTGACGACCGAAAGCACACAGTACGGGCGGGAGGAATGCACCGTTGCCCCCACTCCCGGCGCCGACCTTGCGGAACAGCTCCGGGAGGCCGTTTCCCATATCCACGGCAGCTATCAGGCGGTGGAGCGGGACGAGGCGGACATCGCGGACGAGGCCGCCGAACGGGGCGCCATCCCCGCCGACCCGGATGTAAAGAACTTCTCCTATGCCCTGGTGGACGGGGAGGTCTACTTCCGGGAGAACAGCGTCATGAAGCCTGTGGAGCTGAGCGACACGGCAAAGGGGCGCGTGGCCGGGATGATCGGCCTGCGGCAGATCGTGAACGAGCTGATCCAGTACCAGCTTGAGGACTACCCGGACGGGGACATCCAGGCGAAGCAGGCGGAACTGAACGCCGCCTACGATGCCTTTTACGCAAAGTTCGGGACCATCAATTCCAGCGCCAACGCCAGGGTGTTTGACGAGGACTCCTCCTACTATCTGCTCTGCTCCCTGGAGAACATCGACGAGGACGGACGGCTGGAGAGCAAGGCGGATATGTTCACCAAGCGCACCATCAAGCAGAAGGTGGTCGTCACCAGCGTGGACACGCCCAGCGAGGCGCTGGCGGTCTCCATCGGGGAGCGGGGCAGGGTCGATCTGCGGTTCATGTCCGAGCTGCTGGGGACGCCCGGTGAGGACGGGCGCATCACCGAGGAACTGCGGGGCGTGATCTTCCGCGACCCCCGTGAGGCTGTGGCGGACGACCCCATCCGGGGCTGGCATACCGCTGACGACTACCTCTCCGGCAATGTCCGGGACAAGCTGATGGTGGCGAAGATGGCGGCGGCCACCGACCCAGCCTACGCCGTCAATGTGGCGGCTCTGGAACAGGCGCAGCCCAAAGACCTGGACGCCTCTGAGATTGATGTGCGCCTGGGCGCGACCTGGATCGACAAGGACTATATCCAGCAGTTCATGGAGGAGACCTTTGACACCCCGTGGCGGCTTCGGAGCGCGGTCCAGGTGAAGTATTCCCCCTCTACCGCCGAGTGGCAGGTCACGGGCAAGAACGCCACGGGGCGGCACGATGTCATGGCCTATATGACCTACGGCACAGACCGGGCCAGCGCCTACCGCATTATTGAGGACACGCTAAACCTAAAGGACACCCGCATTTTCGACTATGTTTATGACGAACACGGCAACAAAAAAGCGGTGTTCAACCACAAGGAAACCACGGCGGCACAGGCAAAGCAGGAAGCCATCAAGCAGGCGTTCCAAGACTGGATTTGGAAAGACCCAGAACGCAGAAACCGCCTTGTCCGCTACTACAACGACACCTTTAACAGCAAAAGACCCCGTGAGTATGACGGACGGCATATCACCTTTGGCGGCATCAGCCCAGAGATTACCCTAAGACCCCACCAAGTCAACGCTATCGCCCATATCCTTTACGGCGGCAACACGCTCCTTGCCCACAAGGTAGGTGCGGGAAAAACCTTTGAGATGGTAGCCGCCGCACAGGAAAGCAAGAGGTTAGGCTTGTGCCAGAAATCCATGTTTGTCGTCCCCAACCACCTTGTCGGGCAGTGGGCTTCCGAGTATTTACGGCTCTATCCGAGTGCCAACATCCTCGTCACCACCAAGCAGGATTTTGAGACCGCCAACCGCAAGAAATTCTGTGCGAGGATAGCGACCGGCGACTATGACGCCGTTATCATCGGCCATAGCCAGTTTGAGAAAATCCCCATCAGTGCCGAACGGCAGGAGCGCATCTTGCAGGAGCAGATAGACGAGATCACCGACGCCATTTCCGAGATGAAGGCCATACGGGGCGAGAGCTTCACCATCAAGCAGTTGGAAAAGACCCGCAGATCGCTGGAGGCCCGGATGGAGAAGCTGCAAGCCACAGAGCGCAAGGACGATGTGATAACCTTTGAGCAGTTGGGCGTTGACCGGCTGTTCGTGGACGAGGCTCATGCGTTCAAAAATTTGTTCCTCTACACGAAAATGAGGAATGTGGCGGGGCTTTCCACCCCCGAGGCGCAGAAGTCCTCGGATATGTTCATGAAGTGCCAGTATATGGACGAGCTGACCGGCGGGAAGGGTACAATCTTTGCCACGGGCACCTCTGTCTCGAACAGTATGACAGAGCTTTACACCATGATGCGCTACCTGCAGCATGGGACGCTCCGGCAAAAGGGGCTGACCCATTTCGACCAGTGGGCCTCCACCTTCGGCGAGACCACTACGGCCATTGAGCTGGCCCCGGAGGGATATACTTTTTTCAGATGGAAAAAGTATATCCCTCTAAATTTATAACTACATATCGAAATGGAGGTGTGAAAAATGTCAAAAAAGGCGGGAAAAGCAAGAATTACGGCCCTTTACGAGCGTCTTTCAAGAGATGATGACCTTGTTGGGGAGTCAAACTCAATCACCAATCAAAAGAAATATCTGGAGGATTACGCCCGCAAAAATGGCTTCACAGCCATTCGCCATTTTACGGATGACGGTTATTCTGGAGTTAATTTTGTTGAGGTAAGATAACGTAACCTTTTTTGCAGAGGGTGTTATCTTACCTCTTTTTGATGTATGTTAGATAGCATAACTCTTTACGTCGGCTCCTATCTGTCTGAAATAGGAGATACTTTCGGTAGGCTTGTCGCCTGTATCAACTCTGCCGACAAAGCTATAAAAGATTTCGATTTTGCGGGTGTTCGTTTCCTTATCCAGTTCGTGGATAAGAATACGGTCAATAAATTCATGGACGTTTTCGTAGGTCAGTTCGGTAATGGTGGTGTATCTGCGTACCAGTGCGACAAACCTTTTCACGTCTGCGCTGCGCTCGGTAGCGTTGTCGATTTCCTGTGTCAGTTCCGCAATCCTCCGGGTCAACGTCTTTTTTTCTTCATCATAGCCGGAAGTCAGAAAAGCAAACTGTTCATCTGAAAGTTTCCCTAAAGCGTTGTCCTCGTAGAGCTTGCGGAATAAGATGTTCAATTCGGTAATGCGGCTCTGCGCCTTGTCAAGCTCTTTCCGTTGTTGCGTCAGTGTCTTTTGTACTGCCTTTGCGCTGCACTCGTTGGCGGTCTGAATAAATTCCTGTTCATGCTCTTTCACATAAGACGTTACGCGCTGCAAGTCTGCAAGGACAAGTTCTTTTAATACGCTTTTGCGGATATAATGCGTAGTGCAGAGCATATCATTTCTTGCCCGGTTACGGTAGTTGCCGCAAGTGTAGGCGTGTTTCCGTTCAAGCGTCCCGGCTCCGCGTACCGCATACATTTTGTAGCCGCAGTCCCCGCAAAAGAGCAGCCCGGAAAACAGGTCGATTTCATCAACCTTTGTCGGGCGTTGCCGGGTGGCAATCCGCTTCTGTGCAAGTTCAAAGGTTTCTTCATCAATCAAAGGCTCGTGAGTGTTGGGGAAGAAATACCGTTTTTCCTCCGGGTTCTTCTTCGTCTTTTTCGACTTATAAGATACCTTGTAGGTTTTCCCGGTTATGGTATGCCCTAAATACTCTTTCCTTGTCAGAATGTCGTACAGCGTCTTGTCGGGCCAGTTGTACCATGCGTTGAGCTGTGGGCGGGGGTGGCGTTTGCTTCCTGTCCTGCGGTAGCGCAGTTCCCCGACGGTCAATATCTCATTGTCCCGCAGCCAGTTCTGGATTTCACACATACGGTCGCCCCGTACATACATTGCAAAAATCTGTTTTACGACGTGTGCCGTTTCCGGGTCGGGTATCAGATGATTGCGGTTATCCGGGTCGATAAGGTAGCCGTAAGGAGCTTCGCCGTTGACGCGCTCCCCTTTCTGCGCCTTTGCCTGTTTGACAGCCCGGATTTTCTTTGAGGTGTCGCGGGCGTAAAACTCGTTGAACCAGTTCCGCAGAGGGGTAAACTCGTTATCTTCCCTCGCTGTGTCTACACCGTCGTTAATGGCAATGTAGCGCACTTCGTATTCGGGAAAGACAATCTCTATCAGCTCCCCGGTTTTCAGATAATTACGTCCCAGACGGGAAAGGTCTTTTGTTATGACGGTCGCCACGTTCCCGGCTTCAACTTCATGCAGCATGGCTTGAAGCCCCTCACGCTCAAAGCTCACGCCGGAAAATCCGTCGTCTACGAAAAAGCGCGTGTTGAAAAAGTGGTGTTCGTCAGCATACTTTTGTAAAATCATCTTTTGGTTCTGTATGCTCTCGCTTTCCCCGGCCTGCATATCTTCCTGGCTCAATCTGCAATATAAAGCGGTAATCTTGTCTGTCTGTAACATTTTGTCCTCCTTTCCGACGACAGACAAGCATGGTATTTGTACTGTCTATATTATACCACATACCGCTGCCTGTGTCATGTATAAAATGTGAAGAAACGCCCTATTTCCGGGCGTTTGCGGGGTTCAGTTCCATGTCTTTGCGAATGAGTTTTTTTATCTTTTTATCCAGTGTGTCCGTTGCGCGTTCACTTGCGGACGAACATACAAGGTAAGTAACTTTTCCTATTTTATGCTCCGTTGTGGTAACGGGCGTTTGGTTTTGCGTCAAAGAAAATCCCCCTTTCTTTCGCAAACATATAATACAGTCTATGAATAGCAGCAAGTCCACTATTCAATAAAACAAAGGCTTTAATCGGACGGTTATTAGCATAACCTCATGGGAATTTCACCCCGGCATGGTTCTCATGCCGCCCTACCCATTGCCTGCGACGCTCTTAACGCTCGGACTGTGGCTGTAAGGAAGTATCATTGTATATTCTGCGTGTCGTCGCCCGCAAGCCGCTACACTTGCTTTCCGGCGCGGTGTTGGTCGCTCGGCTGTCCGGGCGGGGATAACCTCACCCAGATAGCGTCATGGCGCACCCGCCGTATGGCTCGGCGCAAAAGGAACGTATCCGATTTGCCCTATGCTGCGCCGCCGTTATCTTGCGCCGCTTTCTTTGTCAAGGTTCAGAATGGCTTTGCTGCCGCGTCAGCAGCGGAACGGAAAAGGGGGAGAGAGAAAGCGTCCCGCCGCCGCTGCGGTTTATTCCTTTGCCTTAAAGGTGAGGACAGCCATCATCAGTTTTGCTTGCAGCCGTTCCCGAATGTCGTGGTCTACGCCAAAATAGACGTTCCCGCGCTCGTCGTACAGCTTCCGCATGGAGAGGCGGGCTATGTAGCCGCTGAAATGCTGCAAGACAATCTTCATGGCGTCCGGGTCGCCCTTTGTCGCTGCCACAATGACAGGATAAGGAACAAGGGCATTTTCCGGGTAGCCGGGTTCGTTACCATTCGTCCCATTCATCAGCATTTTCCTCCAGATATTTTCTTAATTTCTCAAAAGAGCTTGTCCGCCTGTACTGTATCGTGCTTCTCGACGTGTTGAACAGCTCCGCAATCTCGGTATCGTTCATTCCCTCGAAGTAATACAGCAATATGGCTTTGCGCTTTTCTTCCGGCAAAGTACGGATTGCTTCAAGAAGCAGCTTTGGCGTGATTTTCTTCCCGGCTTTCTCAAAGACGGTTTCGGCGGCTTCACGTTTGAAATATTCATCAAACGTATGAAGCTGCCGCGCTTCGTCTAAGGTCATGTCGGAAAAGGTCACTTCCTTTGCCTTGTGTCTGCGAAGTTCTCTATGGGTGTCGCAAGCTTCATTGTGCAATACCGTATTACAAAACTTCTGAAAAGCACACTGTTTGTAAAACTCCCTGCTATTAGGTTCCACATTCTCACCTCCTTTCTCGTTGGAAAGTTGGTGGTGCTTCCCCCCTTTTCGCGGGGCAATACGGCGTTTTTCAAAAACGCCGAAGATTTTTTGAAATTTCTTCAAAAATTTTTTGAACGTACAAAATGCGCCCGTCCGAAAAGCCCGGACGGGCGCATAGGCATTGTAAGCAGTATCCAGATGATTAGACAGTTCATATATATAAGCGTAGTTTCCCCCGGTGGTGGGCGGGCTTTTTTTGATAAGTCAATAACTGTCGGATTTTGTCGATATGCTTTTTGCTTCATGGCGGCTACCTCCTTTAGCCGCCGATTTCAACAGTGATACCGCGTCATTCCTTGAGAAGATAAAAAAGAAACGGCGGATTTGATATTTCAAAACCGCCGATAGATTAGATATTGCGTAAAAAGGCATACAAAAACATCTGCTCCTCTAACGGTTTTTTTCTTTCCCCGTTAAGGGAGCAGATAATATTATTTAAGGATTGTGTACAGTTCAAAAAAACTTTCCTCTAAAGATACCTACTTCTTTAGTTGGTAGAAGTCATAAAATGCAGCGTGTTTAGTAATAAGTTCTTCAAATGTGCCATGTTCAATTATTTTTCCGTCTGCCATAAATACAATTTCGTCATAGAGTGTAAGAATATCGCTGCTCATATTATGAGTGACAGTAAGTAGCGTTAAATCAGATATTGCCAATAGCCTACTTTCAATATCATATGCAGTTTGCATATCAATAGCAGACGTACCCTCGTCTAAAATCAACAGTGGCTTCTTACGAATTAAAGCTCTTGCTACGGCAATTCTTTGTTTCTGTCCGCCGGAAAGGTTATCTCCATTTTCTCCAACGTGATATTTAAGTCCGTTTGGTACTTGCTCAATAAACTGTGATAAACCACTATCAGACAATATGGATTGCAATTCTTCTTTACTGAAATCTTCGTGTAGGCAAATATTGTCTAAAATGCTCTCATCAAACATATAAACATTCTGATGAATGACCGACGATAGCGCAGTTATTTTATCAATATCCAAAACGGAAAGACTGTCTGCGTCATATAGTACATCACCTTTGAAGTTAGAGTAATATCCGGCAATCAGCTTAATAAATGTAGACTTTCCACACCCACTCTTACCGACAAAAGCATATTTTTTCCCTTTATCAATGGATAGTGAAATACCGTTTATGACTTCGTTTTCCTTATCATAGGAAAAATGCAAATCATCTACATAAATCATTTTTTTGAAAGAGGGTGATTTTTTTGTATTTGTGTTCTGTTCCTTGTAATCTGAAAGGTTATTTAGCTTCTGTGTAATTGGTTTTATACTCTTGATTTTGGGAATATTGCTAAAAATAATCAATAATGGATTTGCAAGGTTACTGCTTACCTGTACCATGCCTAACAAGGCTCCTGCACTGATACGACCAATGATAATGAAGTATGCAGAAAGAAAAACAACAACCACTTGAACAAGAAGCGCAAGCACCATAGAAACCGCTTCATTTGCCGCAATCGCCTTGTCAACAGAATATTTTGCTTTTATAGTGGCCTCGTTACTTATTTCAAATCGTGAGAGGACATATTTTTTCATTTGATAAGACTTGATAACCTCAAAACCGGATAACAGGTCTTTTACATGGTTTGTAAAATCGGATAGCATATCAGAATATTTATCCTGTCGTTTGGAGAGTAGTCCTCCGAATAGACTGGGTACAACAAGCATGATAGCGATTGCGATAATCACGCAGACTGTAACGATAATGTCAAAGTAAATCATTACAGCAAGGGAAGCTATAAAAATAATCGTATACTGGATAACTTGCAACAGGGGAAGTAAATAGTTATCTTCAATCATTTTTACATCATTCGTAATTGCAGATAAATAATCAGCAGTATTATTTTTAGAGTAGTCCTCAATCGTGTGCCGTTCAATTCCTATAAAGGTTTTAGAACGGACAGCTTTCATAATTTTACAGACAAATTTTTTGCTAAACAAAGATTGTAGGTACATGAATACTCCCATAAGTGCAAAGTAGGCTAAAGAAAAGAGTAGTATTTTAATAAAGCCGTCCATATCGCCCATATCTACAATATCCATAACTTGTTGCAATAAGATAGCAATAAATACATAAGATAGAGAACTGATTGCAGTAAATAATGCGGTAAGGAAAAGCAAGAATTTGTATTGTTTTAAGTATCGTATCATATAGCGGTGTCCTCCTATTTTCTGTTAAAAAGTAAATCGCAGACAAGTCCTACTGCCCCTAAACCAAACAGGCAGGTGGCGGCTGATTTATAGCCTTTTTCGGATAAATGTGCAGCCCCTATCATCAGTCCGATTTCTGCCGTAGCAGATATAGACTTAGATACAATGCGGAATGACCGCTTTTTCCATGCTTCATTTGCGACAACTTCAATTTTGTTTGCAGCATTTTCGATTTTTTGGTCTAATTTTGACATAGTATTCTCCTTTCATACATTAAGACGGTATGTATATGCTAAAAAATAATACCTTACGGATGAATGTATAGTTTGAAAATAAAACTGCCTTTTGCAAGGCAATTTTATCTATTCGCCTACGTTTAAGTGTTCAAAGTAATTCTGTGCCATACCGAAAATTTCATCATCAATAATCGGCAAGTTCATACTATCTAACAAATATTTGATAAATGCAAACTTTGAAAGCAGTTCTTCCGGGGTTGCAGGATAGACAGAGGGAATTAACCAAAAATTTGTAAGTAATGGCAAAAGTTCAGATAGTTCTTTTGCATATCCGGTTTGGATAGAGCCGTCCGCTATTCCCTCTTGAATAAGCTGCAACCAAAGAGGGGCAATCAATTTCCTGTTTGTATCAGCCAGTTCAGCCAACAAGCGGGGATTTTTCAAAAGAGGTATACTCTGTTTTCCAAGTTCAGTCCTATCATTATCTGCGTGGTTTAACTTAATGACTTCACGCATTTTTTCTAAACCATTTAGGTTCTTCTGATTTTGTACGGTAACAAATGGATTGTTGTCAAAAAAGAGTTTTCCCCCTAATGCGTCAATAATTTCCTCTTTTGATTTGAAATGATGATAAATTGCTCCTTTCGTCAATCCGCCAAGTTCATTTACAATATCTTGAATAGTTGTATTGTCGTACCCCTTTTCCATGAATAACCGCTGTGACACTTCTAATATCTTCTCAACGGTTATTTCTGGATATTTATTACGCGCCATGTATCTACCACCTTTCATTTCATTCGTTTGGTATGTATTATATTCTTTTTGCGTCTGCTTGTCAAGATACATTCAGCCGGTATTTAATTGTAAGGCAGAAAAATATGATTTATTTTAGCTAACTAATAGAACTGTGTAGACATATCCAAAAGCAAAAGTGAACAGTAAAATGTAACAGGGTGAATAACTATGGCAAAAAGACCAGTACCGAAATACGACTTCAAGGCTTTTGGGGCAGCGATAAAGGCGGCGCGGACAGGGCGCAAGGAGAGCCGCAAGAAAGTAAGCGACGAAATGTTTATCTCGCCGCGTTACCTTGCGAATATTGAGAACAAGGGGCAGCACCCAAGTTTACAGATTTTCTTTGAGCTTATGCTCCGCTACAATATATCCGTAGACCAGTTCCTTTTGGAAACGCCGCCGGAGAAGAACACGCAGCGGCGGCAGCTCGACGCGCTTCTTGACGGTATGAGCGATACAGGCATACGGATTGTGACCGCAACGGCAAAAGAGATTTCCGAAGTCGAAAAAGAGGGCGAATAGGAATGTCCGGCTTAAAACTGAACAGGATTTAGAGAGCGTTGTAATCTTTTTTTGAGATTGCAGCGTTTTTCTTTTGCGTAAGTTTGGCAAAATCGCTTTTTCTCCGTAGTAAGGGATAAGGGCATAAGGGATAAAAACATTCGTAGCAAGCATAGGAAGCGGGTACCCACTTCCGTATTTTCCCCCTCCCGCGCTGCGGCGCGTCGGTTGAAAATTGCTTGTTGGGAAGTGTCCCAAACCCTCGGAACGGAAAGGAAAGGAGCGAAGCAATGGACGGACGCAAAAGGACGGTGCAAATCAAATTCAGAGTGACGGAAGCGGAACGGGATTTAATACTGGAAAAAATGAAGCTCGTACCCACCCGGAACATGGCGGCATATCTGCGGAAGATTGCCATTGACGGGTATATCATTCAGATAGACCATGCCGATATAAAGGCAATGACCGCAGAGATACAGAAAATCGGGGTCAACGTCAACCAGATAGCACGCCGCGTAAACGCGACGGGGAACGCATACCAAGAGGACATAGAGGAAATAAAGGGGGTGCTTGCGGAGATATGGCGGTTACAAAGATTAAGCCTATTAAAAGCACTCTAAGCAAAGCCCTTGACTATATCGAAAACCCGGACAAGACGGACGGAAAAATGCTTGTGTCCTCTTTCGGCTGCTCCTATGAAACGGCAGATATTGAGTTTGAATATACATTGTCCCAAGCACTCCAAAAGGGGAACAATTTAGCCTTTCATCTGATACAGTCCTTTGAGCCGGGGGAAGTCGATTATCAGAAAGCCCATGAAATCGGAAAGCAGCTTGCCGACGCGGTAACAAAGGGGCAGCATGAATATGTACTCACGACGCACATTGACAAAGGACACGTCCATAACCATATCATTTTTTGCGCGGTGAATTTTGTAGACTACCACAAATACAATTCCAACAAAAGGAGCTATTACGGCATACGGAACATGAGCGACAAGCTGTGCCGGGAGAATGGCTTGTCCGTCGTCGTCCCCGGCAAGGGCAGCAAGGGAAAGAGTTATGCGGAGTACCAGGCAGAAAAGACGGGTACCAGTTGGAAAGGCAAGTTAAAGATTGCTGTTGACGCGCTTATCCCCCAAGTTTCCAGTTTTGAGGAATTGTTGCAGCGGTTACAGGCGGCGGGCTATGAGATAAAGCCGGGAAAATATGTATCATGCCGCGCCCCTGGACAGGAACGCTTCACCCGCCTAAAAACCCTCGGCGCGGACTATACAGAGGAAGCCATAAGGGAACGGATAGCGGGCAGACGGGCAAAGGCGGCGAAAGCCCCCAGAGAGCAGCGCGGCGTTTCGCTGCTTATCGACATTGAGAACAGTATCAAGGCGGCGCAGAGCAAAGGCTATGAACAGTGGGCGAAAATCCATAATCTGAAACAGGCGGCAAAGACCATGAATTTCTTGACGGAACATAAGATTGAACAGTACGCGGATTTAGTCAGCCGGACCCGGGAAATGGCAGCGGAAAGCGGACAGGCGGCAGACGCATTGAAGAACGCGGAAAAGCGGCTTGCGGACATGGCGGTGCTTATCAAGAATGTTTCCACCTACCAAAAGACAAAGCCCGTCTATGACGTATACCGCAAGGCAAGGGACAGGGAGAAATACCGCGCCGGACAGGAACAGGCGATTATCCTACATGAAGCCGCCGCAAGGTCGCTGAAAGCAGCGGGCATTGCAAAGCTCCCGAACCTCGCCGCGCTGCAATCGGAGTATGAAGCCCTCCAAGCGCAGAAAGAAGCCCTTTACGCCGACTATGGGAAGCTGAAAAAGAAAGTCCGGGAATATGATATTATCAAGCAGAACATTGACAGCATTTTACAGGCAGACAGGCAGCCGGAACGGGAAAAGGGAACAGAACGCGGATAAGGATAGCAAAATCCCCGCCGCTGTGCTATGATAGGGCTATCAAAATGCAGAGGAGCGTTGAGCATGGAAAACCAGAAAATGCCGGAATATGAAACCATACGCGCCGCCGTTGCCGGGGAAAAATGGGCGGTGGAGAAAGTCGTGGAGTGCTACAAGGACGAAATCGACAGGCTATCGACGGTAGCGGTCAGACAGCCGGACGGAAGCACGAAACAGGAAATCAACGAAGATATGCGCCAGTCTATCACAAAGAAGCTGATAGAAGCCCTCCCGCAGTTCCCGCTTGAAGAAATGGAAAAGGGAAATGTCAGATAGGCAAAAAAAGAACAGGACGCGGAAGCCAGTATATGACTTCCGCGCCCTGTCTTTTTATGGGTGCTGTTTTCGTGAATGTTACGCAGTAGAACGCCATTTTCGGGGGTAAAGGTATAAAGTATCGCCTATCCGGTTTTCACGCCCGGAAAGCCCTGTAAATCAAGGGATTTTCTGCGCCTACTGCGTAACAGGGGCGCGTCTTTTCCTCATGCGCTCGGCGGCTTGTCTGCGGGTGATACGTTTCCGGCAGACGGGGCAGTATTTGACACTGTTAGAGGTTGACGCAAAGAACGCGCCGCACTCGGTACATTTCTTCTTATCCCCTGTCTGGTAAAGCTCCGCATAAAGCAGCCTGTCGGCGGGAAGCACCGCAACCCGGAACCACTTGCAGAGAAGCGAATAGGAAATGAGCTGCGGACATACGCACTCGTCCCCGTCGTCCAGTAAGATACAGTTCCCGTTATCATAATTGCAGCACGTCCGGCGCACAAGGGCGTTGACTTTCCGGCTCTGGGGCGGCGTCAGCCGCTTAACCCCGTTCATACTTCATCAGCGGCATAAATGGGAAGCTCTGCAAATTCCGCTTCGGTCAAAGCGTCCACTTTGGAAAGGGTGCGCTTTGCAAGCTCCCGCATATCCGCGTCCATGTAGGGCAGCGCGGCGTTGACATTCTCAATCAAAGCCCGCTTGCCGCCCTCGTTGTAAATGCTCAAAAGGTTTGTTTCTTCAACAGTCAGTCTAATCATGCTCATACCTCCATATCGTGATTTTTTGTTTTCGCCGCCGCCTTTTTCGGGGCGGTCTTTGCCTTGTCTGCTTTAAGCTGCGCCCGGATAGAGGGGCGGGGCTTCCTTATCTCCCTGTCCCGGTTCTCCCCCTTGTCAATTAGCGCATACGTCCCATGTCTGCCCTCGATTTTGGAAAAGGAAAGTGTCTTGTAGGGCAGCATGGAGAAAAGGCGGTCAGTGTCCTTTGTGGCTGCAAGCCGCATGAACGCCGGGGAAAGCTCTGCCATGAAATGGGTCTTGTTCGGGCTGTTCGGCTCGTAATGCCGCTTCATTTCCCGCACAATGCGCCGCGCTTCCGTTTCAATCAGCCCGTCCCGCAAGGCTGCGATATGCGCCTTGAAGTCCCCCGGCGAAAGCTGCTCCCGGCTGCGCCGTTCTTCCTGTAAAAGAGCTTGCAGCGCGTCCGGGTCGTTGGGTAGGGCTTCAAAGCGTTCAAACTTCCCAAGCTGCGGGTCTGGGGTTCCGTCAAAATATCTCCCGGCTTCCTGTACCCTTTCCCCATGCTCATAAATCAGCTTCACCGTATCGGCGGGCAGTTCCTTTTCCTTGACGTGCTCATAATGTTTAGCGTAGTCCAGTTCGTACAGATTGCCCTTGATTTTCCCGCGCTCCTTGCCCGTCAGCTCGATTGCATAGGCAAGTACGCGGTCGCTTGTCTGCTCCATGTAGAAACGCCATGTGTTGTGGGGTGCGGTATCTTTGAGGAAAACGTCGCGCTCCCGGAAACAGTGCGTCCCGGACGGGCGGCAGAACCATAAAAGGGTCTTGTCCTCCCTGTTGGGGCTTGCCGCCGCCTTTGCGATAATCTCTTTGTCAATGTCTAAGTCGCTCTGGTAAAAGCCTGTGTTCTGCTTCATAATCGCTTCAAGGGAAGCGGTCACGTCCACGTTTTCAAATCTGTTCTGTTCCGGCATGGGTCAGCTCCTTTCCAAGTCCTGCGATTTCTGCTTTGCGTTTTTCTTCTGTGCCTTTTCCTTGTCGGCTCTAAGCTGCGCCCGGATAGAGGGCTTCTTTTCCGGCTTCGCTCCCTTGCCGCGCCCCTTGTCGGCTTTGACCGCATTAGCCAGGTCAACAAGGGAAATCTGCTCACCCGCCTTAACCTTTGCTTCCAGTTCGTCAACGGTAGGGGTGTTGTTGATGATACCGTCAAAGCTGTTGTCGTTCTGCTCTACGGTGTCCTCGATATGCTTCAAGGGGTTTGCCTTTTCCGGCTGCTCTGCGGCAACGGCAAACGCCCGCGTCCCGTTCCCCATAATCAGATATTTTCCGTCGTCCGACTGGTGGTGAAAGCCATATCCGGCGGCTTCTATCTGCTCCCGGCTCATGGCGGTCACATGGAAAGTCCCCCTCGGTGTTTTGACAGTTTCGCCCGTTTCCAAGTCGTCCGGGGTAAGCTGCTTTTGCTCCTGTAAAAACTCCGGCACTTCCCGGAAACCTACACTGTCAACGAAATGCGCCGCGTCCTGTCCGTCCTGATGAAGCACTACCACGTCCGAAACGGAAAGGCTGTGTCCCTTAAAATCTTTGGGGTGGTCGATATTGAAGCGGGTATAAATATCTTCAAGGGAAGTCCCCGGCGCAAGGGGCGCGGAATAGACAAGCTCATAGTTCGCCCTGTCAACCACATTCCCCGCCGCCTGCAGGCGGTCGTAAGGCTCAAAGCGGAAGTCCCTTGTTTCGTCCCCGCCCTTTATCTGGTAAATGGAAAAGGTGTCCTTGTCCTGTCCGGCGGTCTGCGCCGTTTCCTGTGCCTTTGCGTAAAGCTGCTTCACGTCGCCCTCGGTCAGCTCGCCGCTTTTGAGCTGCCCCATAAGCTCGCGGCATTTCTCCGGCGTTCCCGTATAAAGCACGTCGCCCATTTTCGCCCGCCCGTTCTCCTGTGTCACATAGGCTTGCAAGAGGTGGCTGTTTTCCCGGCTGTCGCTGTAAGGGTTCCGGCGCACTCTATAAATCGTTTCCGGGGTAAAGGCTTCTTTCGGGGCTGCCTTTTCCTCTCTGGTGGGCTGCTCCTGTCCGGCGGTCTGCTCCTTGTCCTGTGCCTTTTGCAGCTCCGCAAGATTTTCGTCTATTGAATTGATAATCTCGGCGGCTGCGCTGCGTATCGTTTCAAGGGAGCTTTTCAGCTCGGACAGCTCCCGCCCACTGCTCCACCCGGCGACGTAGCCGAAAGAGTAGTCCGACGTGTCAAGCCCGTAATGTTGGCAGACAGTATAGGCGACGCTTTCCGCTTCGACTTCGCGGGTGCGGCGGTCAATGTGGGGCTGCTGCTCGTCCTTTGGCGCGTTGAGGTCAATGTCGTGCAGCTTCGCATGGGCGATTTCGTGAATAGCGGTCTTTAAGGTCTGTAATTCGCTCATGCCCTCGTTGATAGCAATGCGCTTGTCCTCCAAGTGGTAGTAGCCATGAGAGCCGCCCTCGATATTCTCAAAAGCGATAGGAACGGGGGAAGTCTTTTCAAGGGCTGCGAAAAAATCCTTGTAGCGGTCAACGTCGCCTGTCAGCTCGTCAACCGCAATGTCCGGCAGCTCCTTTCCCTCGGTCTGGGAAACGTCAAAGACGGATACCACCTTGTAGGCGGGTATGGTGATTTCCTTTTCCTCGGTGACGGGCTTTCCGTCCTTGCCGATTATGGGCTTCTGCGTGTGCGGGTCGATTTTCTGCATTTCCTGTTTGATTTTATAGGGCGACGGGGCAATGATTTTAATTCCCTTTTGCCCTTTCATCACGTTTCGCTCAAAGTTGTTCTTCCAAGCGGAAAAGCCCGCCACAAGGGAAGCGTCCGGCTTCTGCATGGCGATAAGGACGGTGTTTCGGAAGCTGTAATTATGGAATTTTGACATGACTTTCAGATATTCCTTGTAACGCTCGCTGTCAAAGAGTTCCGCAATACCCTGTTCCAGACGGTCGGTAATCTCTTTTAATTTCTCGGCGGGCTTCTCGCTCGTCAGCACGATAGGGATAACCGGGCGCGGCTCCTGTGGCTGCTCTGCGGTCTGTGCGGTTCTCTGTCCCGGCGCGGCTGCGTCCATTTCTACCTTTTCCGGGTCGGGGCGTGACCGCTGCGGGGGCTGCGGCGTTACCCGGTATTCCTGTGGCACGTCGCGCCCGTCGTACCATTCTGTAAAGGTGTTGCGGTTGTTGTAGATATAGCCCTTTTCGGTAAACATACCGTCGTCGTTAATGGAAGCGTCCCGCCCGTATTCCTCATACATGAAATACTTTTTCGCTTCTTCGGGAAGCTCCGGTTCTTCCAGTTCGTCAACCAGATAACGCCCGTATTCTTCTTCACTGTGGACGGACGGATAAAGCCAGTAGCAGTCAAGGTTCTGTGCAAGGTTGATGATGTCCTGTAAGCTGTCGGCATGGTCGCCGTATTCAATGGCTGCAATGAATTTCTCCCGGTCGTCATCAAACTGCATTTCCAAGAGCTTCCCTAAATAGTTCAGCTCGTCGGGGTGGGAATACTCGCTTAAATGTTCCGTCAAGCCGGGGATAGGGGATTGAAATTCTGTGAAATGCCATTCCTCGTAGTGCTTGAAGTCAATCCCGATACGGTCAAAGACTTCTTTCAGATGTTCGGCAGTCGTGGGTGTCAGCGCCAGTGATAAAATGTAAAAAAGCGCCGAGGAAAAAATGTAGTTTTGTGGCGGAGGTGAAGGGAAAAAGATAGACTCCCAATCAGGGCGAGAAA
>NZ_RAZF01000033.1 GCF_003612555.1 Acutalibacter sp. 1XD8-33 | reverse complement strand
CATGCGCCAGAAACAGCAAATCGTGAACACTCTTTTTGAGCAAGGAAACGCTTAGTTTTGTTACCCCCCCCGCCGAAAAACTACAAAATTTCTTCGGCGTTTTCTTACAATTTCAAATTGGCGTTGACACGCCCGCAGAGCCAGTACATCGCCCCGGTTGATTTCGTGCTTCCACTCGTGGCGGAAGTTCATTTGCTTCACCTCTCTTTTTGTTGATAGATCCATTGTACACCGGGAACCTTAGAAATAGCTTAGAATCAAGCATGGAGTGCTCATCGGGGAATGCCAAGTGGCATGGCTCATTCTGATTCCTAATTGCAACTGCGTCTGTTTAAAGATAACGAAAAAATGAGAAATAAGCTGGTAAAATAGCTTGACAACGGCCAAGGCTTATGGTAATATGTGGGCATTGAAAGAAAATTTTAAAAATGAAGGGGGCTATGTGGCTATGAGATTCAACGGGATTACCGGCGGTATGGCGGATCTGTCCCGCCTGTCTTATGCCTGTGGCAGATTCATCAGCATGGAACCCCCTGCCGGAGAGCCGGTTTGTGCTGTACCACTAGCGGATTATCGACCCGATATTGGTTCCAAAGCGACCTCAAGGTACCCCCCCATCTAAAGCTCTGGCTTGGCGGGAAGGAGGAAGGTATCTGCCGCCGCAGCGGCGCCCCAGCCTACTTACACCGTTTTCCCAGCTGCCGGACAAGGGATTACTTCGAGAAAATTTAAGCAAAGCAATCGATTTGAAACAGAGAAGAAGCCCAGGAGGGAACAATGTCCTTCTTGAGCTTCTTTTCTGTCGAGAAGAGAAAAAATAAAAAAACTATTGACAAAGCATCTCCTCGGTGCTATAATAAATGAGCGTTAGGGCGATAGCCCAAACGGTAAGCTAAGCAGGTATGGCGGAATTGGCAGACGCGTATGGTTCAGGTCCATATGAGCGCAAGCTCTTGCAGGTTCAACTCCTGTTACCTGCACCAAAAACACACCGTAATTTTGATTGCGGTGTGTTCTCTTTTGTGTAGATTTATGACAATCTGAAAGAGGCAGAGAGGGGAAGGCAGATGATTTTGCGAGGCTATACACCGGCGGATTGCCGGGAAATGGCGGAGCTATTCTATGATACGGTCCATACAGTGAGCGCCAAGGACTACACTCAGGAACAGCTGGATGCCTGGGCCACAGGCCTAGTTGATCTGGCAGAGTGGAACCAATCCTTTTTGGTCCATTATACCTTGGTGGCAGAGAAGGATGACCGGATCGTGGGATTTGGAGACATGGACCTCTCGGGGTATTTGGACAGGCTCTATGTACATAAGGATTATCAAGGACAGGGGATTGCCTCGGCTATTTGCGGGGAACTGGAAGAAGCGGTCCACAATCCGGTGACGACGCATGCTTCTATTACCGCCCGGCCATTCTTTGAGCACCGGGGCTACCGGGTGATAAGGGAACAGAAGGTGGTCCGCAGAGGGGTTTCGCTGACAAATTGTGTGATGCAAAAGAATAGAGGAGCAGAGAATCCGGGGGAGGAGGGGGCGTGATGGGGAAAACCTTAAACTTGGGCGTGGTGGCCCATGCGGACGCGGGAAAGACCACCCTTACTGAGCAGATTTTGTTTCGGTCGGGGGCGATCCGCAGGGCGGGCAGCGTGGACGAAGGGACTGCGGTCACTGATGGAATGGAGATTGAGCGGAGCAGAGGGATTTCAGTACGTACCGCCTGTGCCTCGGTTCAATGGAAAGACTGCCGGATCAACCTGATCGATGCCCCGGGCCACGCGGATTTTCTAAGCGAAGTGGAGCGCACTTTGGCGGTGCTGGACGCGGCGGTTTTGGTGATCTCCAGTGTAGAGGGAGTACAGCCCCAAACCCGTCTGTTATTGGAAGCCATCCGCAGGGCAAACCTGCCCTGCTTTCTGTTTTTTAACAAACTGGACCGGGCCGGAAGTAATTGGCGGAAGGCATTCGCTCAGGTGGAAAAAGAATGTGGGACGCCTTGCCTATCCCTTACCCGAGCGGAAAGAGAAGAAGAGCGGGAGGCGGCCTCTGTCCCTCTGGATTTTTCCAGCTCCGACTGGGAAGAAGCAGCGGTGCTGGCCAGCGGAGACGAGGTGCTTTTGGAAAGGCTTCTTTCCGGGGAGGCCTGTGACTCCCGGCTGTGGGAATGCCTGAAAGACCGGGTGAGCAGAGGAGAACTGTATCCGGCGGTATGCGGGGCCTCCAAATTCGGGCTAGGCGTACCGGAGCTACTGGACGGAATTTGCCGCCTGCTGAAAGAGGCCGAGCCTTTGGGAGAAGAGCTCTGCGCCCGGGTGTACAAGGTGGAGCACGATCCCGCTTTGGGAAAAGCGGCCTATGTGCGTCTCTTTGCGGGAGAAATCCGAAACCGTCAGACGGTAGATGTGGTGGGAAAAGGAGGAACCGGGCCGGAGGAGGCGCCTGCTGAGAAGGTCACCCGGGTGCGGGCGGTGGAGGGCCGGCGGTTTATAGATGGAGAGTGTCTGGCGGCCGGTGAGATTGGAGTAATCTACGGGATGGAATCCGTGCAGGCTGGAGACTTGTTGGGTAAGGCGCTGTCAGGGCTTCGGGAGTACCGTCTGGCAGAGCCGTTGTTGCTCTCTCGGGTGGAGCCGGAGCTTCCCGAGGAATTACCTCAGTTGACGGCGGCGTTGCGGCAGTTGGAGGACGAGGATCCCGCCCTGGGCTGCGAGTGGAACCGGGAAAAACAGGAGCTTTGGGCCCGGCTGACCGGCAAGCTGCAGATCGAGGTGCTGGAGGCACTGCTCCTCCAGCGCTGGGAGATCCGGGCCAGGTTCGGGGAGCCCTCCGTAATCTACCGGGAGACCCCGGCCTCCCCGGCGGAGGGGTTCGAGTCCTACACCTGGCCCAAGCCCTGCTGGGCGGAGGTGCGGTTCCTGGTGGAGCCCCTGCCCAGGGGGGCGGGCTTCCAGTATGAGTGTCTGGTGTCTCCGGGAAAGCTGCCCTATCGCTACCAGACCCATGTGGAGACGGCGGTGCCCCGGGCGCTGAAGCAGGGGATCCAGGGCTGGCAGGTGACGGATCTGAAGGTCACCCTGGTGGACGGCGGCTGGCACCACATCCACACCCATCCCCTGGACTTCTTTGTAGCCACGCCCATGGGCCTGATGAACGCCCTGCGCAATGCGGGGTCTAAGCTCTTGGAGCCTGTGCTGAAGGTGGAGCTCTCTGGGCCTCAAGATTATCTGGGCAAGGCGATGGGAGTGCTGGCATCCCGGCGGGCGGTGTTCCAGCCGGCGGAGCTTAGCGGGGATTCCTTTCGGCTGGAGGCCCTGGTCCCGGCGGCGGAGGCCATGGAGCTGCCGGTGGATTTCGCCGCGGCCACAGGGGGCATGGGGATTTACAGCTCCCGGTTTTCCCATTATCAGGACTGCCCAGAGGGGCTGGGAGCCAGCCGGGGCCGGGTGGGGCCGGACCCCCTGGACCGGGCAAAGTTCATCCTGGCTGCCCGCTCCGCCATGGCGGGAGAGCTGCCGTAAGCCGGGACGGCTTTTTGGCCCGGCTTTTGCGGAGGTTTGCCCAAGGGCAAACCTCCCGGCCGCAATCCGCTCTGCGGATTGCGAGGGAATTTTCCCGGCCTGACCAGAGGTCGGGCCGGGTGAAATTCGGCAAAAGCCGGCCTAGCGTGCAATTCGTCCCCTAAAAACAACAATTCGTCCCCGGAATGCGCCGGGGGCGATTTTTTCTGCTATACTGCATTTGTTTGAGGCACAGCGGCGGGCCCGTTCCCGCCAAGAGTGGATACCGCTGTGCCCTGGAAAGTCTTACTGGAAAGGATGACCCATATGGAAAACCCACAGGCAAAGCCCAAATACGGAATGCTCCGCTGCTCGGCCTTTATGGCCGCCCTGGCATGGCGCATCAAAGAGAAAAAGGTGATCCTCATCACCGTGGCCCAGGCGGTGCTGGCCGTGCTCACCAGCCTCTGCGGCCTGCTGGTGGTGCCGGCCATTCTGGCGGTGATCGAAAACCAGGGCACGATCCTCCAGCTGGTCGCCGCCGTGCTGGCCTTCACCCTGCCCATGGCGCTGTTCGCCGCTACCGATGTCCTTCTCACAGAGAACCGCCTCTATCCCCGCATCACGGTCCGCAGCTTCCTCATCGGCATGATTACGGAAAAAGCGGCCCGCACCTCCTATCCCAACCTCTACGACAAGCGCTTCAACACCCTCCGGGAAAAAGCCAATGTGGCTACCAACGGCAACAATCAAGCCACGGAGGCCATCTGGGAGACCTTCACCACCCTGCTGAAAAATCTCCTGGGCTTCGGCGTCTACCTCGCCATGCTCACTACAGCGGATCCCTGGCTGATGGCCCTGGTGCTGGCCACCTCTGTGGCCGGATACTTCATCAGCAAGCGCCTGGACAGCTACGGCTACCGCCACCGGGAGGAGGAGGCCAAGATCCTCAAGAAGCTGGACTACCAGTGGAACCTGCAGCAAAAGCTGGAGATCGGCAAGGACATGCGGATTTTCGGCATGAAGCCTTGGATCCAGGAGGTGACCCAGAAGGCCCTCTCCGCCATGCGGGCCTTCCACACCCGGGCGGAGAGCGTGTACATCTGGGGCCGGGTGATGGACCTGCTGCTGGCCTTCCTGCGCAACGGCATCGCCTACTGGCTGCTGATCGCCCAGGTGCTGGGGGGCGGCATGACCGTGTCCGCGTTCCTCCTGTACTTCACGGCGGTGGGGGGCTTCACCCAGTGGGTGACGGGAATCCTGAAGGATATGAACACCCTCTACCGCCAGTGCCTGGACATCTCCACCGTCCGGGAGCTGCTGGACTACCCGGAGGCCTTCGCCCTTGAGGACGGCGAGCCCCTTGCCGTGGACCCCGCCGCGCCCCACGAGATCCGCCTGGAGGACGTGAGCTACCGCTACGACGGGGCGGAGGAGGACGCCCTGTCCCACATCAACCTGACCATCCACCCCAGAGAAAAGCTGGCGGTGGTGGGACTGAACGGCGCGGGCAAGACTACCCTGGTCAAGCTGATCTGCGGCTTTCTGGACCCCAGCTCCGGGGTGGTGAAGCTGGACGGCCAGGACATCCGCCGGTATAACCGCCGGGACTACTACCGGGCCTTTGCCACGGTGTTCCAGGACTTCTCCGTCGTGGCGGCCACCGTGGCGGAGAACGTGGCCCAGAGCTGGGGAAGCCAGCCGGACCGGGAGAAGGCGGCCGCTTGCCTGGAAAAGGCCGGGCTCACGGAAAAGGTCGCCTCCCTGCCCCAAGGGATGGACACCCTGCTGGTCCGGGAGGTGTACGGGGAGGGGGTTGACCTCTCCGGCGGCGAGACCCAGCGGCTGATGCTGGCCCGGGCCCTCTATAAGGACGCGGCCTTTGTGGTGCTGGATGAGCCCACCGCCGCCCTAGACCCCATCGCCGAGGCGGACATGTACCAGAAATATAATGAGATGACCCAGGGGCGGCTCTCGGTGTATATCTCCCACCGGCTGGCCTCCACCCGGTTCTGCGACCGGATCCTCTTCCTCCAGGACCACGGCATCGCCGAGGAGGGAACCCACCAGGAGCTGCTGGAGGCCGGGGGCGGCTACGCCCAGCTCTACCACGTGCAGAGCAAATACTATCAGGAGGGATACAAACATGAAGAAGAAATCTGACGCCCTCACCCTGAGGGAGGGCTGGAAGCTGTTCTGCCGGGCCATGGGAACCCTCTACCGGCGCAGGCCGGGGGCGGTGCTCTCCTGCCTGCTGCTCAAGGCCTGGGAGTCTTTGACCCCCTACGTGGCCGTGTTCTTCTCCGCCCGGGTGATCGGGGAGCTGGCCGGGAGCCGGGACCCCATCGCCCTGCGGAACTGGGTGCTGGCGGCCCTCTTTGCCGCCGCTTTCACCGCCGGGGGCTCCGCCCTGCTCAACCGCTGGAAAAACAAGGAGAACTGCACCCTCTGGTATGACGCCCAATTTATCGTGCAGGAGAAGTACCAGTCCCTGGACTATATGGACGCGGAGACCACAGAGATGCGGGACCTGCTGCAGACCATCCATATGAACCAGATGGGGCCTGGCTTCGGCCTCATGTCCGCCCTCTGGGCGGCGGAGCGCCTGGTGGACGGCGCCTGCGTCACCCTGGGCGGCGTGGCCCTGACGGCGGGCCTCTTCCTGGCCCGAGTGCCGGAGGGCGCCGGACCCCTCACTGTCCTCAACAGCCCCCTCTGTGTTCTGGGGGTGCTGGGGGCCATGGTGCTGATCACCCTGGCGGGCTCCGCTCTGAGGAACTCCGGCAACAAGGAGCTGAGCAGCCGCGCAGGGGACCTGAACCAGGACAACGCCCTGTTCAGCCATTCCTGCGGACTGATCTACCACCGGAAATACGCGGCGGATGTGCGGGTATATGGGCAGGAAAAATACACCATGGCCTTTATGTATGACAAAAAGGGCACCTTTATGAGCAAAGGACCCTTTGCCCGGATCACCAGGAGGAGAGTGGGGCCGAAAAAGGCCGCAGGCGCCGGGGTCAACGCCCTCTTTGCTGGGGTGGCCTATCTGTACGTGTGCCTGAAGGCCTTGGGCGGGGCCTTCGGCGTGGGCATGGTGACCCAGTACGCGGCGGCAATCACCCAGCTGGCCGCCGGAGTGGGGGTGCTGTTCGGGGAGGTGGGCTTCATGCCCGTGAACGGCCGCTTCCTCAAGATGGTGTTCCAGCTGCTGGACGCCCCCAACCACATGTACATGGGCAGCCTCACCACGGAGAAGCGCAGCGACCGGGAGTACGACATCGAGTTCCGGGACGTGGGCTTCCGCTACCCCGGCAGCGACTTCTGGGCCCTGCGCCATGTGAACGTGAAGTTTCGGGTAGGGGGGCGGCTGGCGGTGGTGGGCCAGAACGGCTCTGGCAAGAGCACCTTCATCAAGCTGCTCTGCCGCCTCTATGACCCGGAGGAGGGGGAAATCCGCCTCAACGGCGTGGACATCCGCAAATACAATTACGACGACTACATGGGGATCTTCTCCGTGGTGTTCCAGGACTTCGCTTTGACGGAGTACTCCCTGGGGCCCAATGTGGCCGCGAGGGAGGCCTTTGACCGGGAGCGGGTGGAGGACTGCCTGGAGAAGGCGGGCTTCGGGGACCGGCTGGACTCTCTGCCCCAGGGGCTGAACACCTGTCTGGGCAAGGGCTACGAGGACAGCGGCGTGGACCTCTCCGGCGGCGAGGCCCAGAAGGTTGCCATCGCCCGGGCTCTCTACAAGGACGCGCCCTTCATCATTCTGGATGAGCCCACCGCCGCCCTGGACCCCATCGCCGAGGAGGAGATCTACACCCGGTTCGGCCAGATCATCACGGACAAGACCGCCATCTACATCAGCCACCGGCTCTCCTCCTGCCGGTTTTGTGAAGAAATTTTGGTGTTCGATCAGGGCACGGTAGTCCAGCAGGGAAGCCACGACGGCCTTGTAGCCGATGTTTCAGGAAAATACAATGAGTTGTGGTACGCCCAAGCCCAATACTATAGCGAAGAGGAGCGGCGCAGGCTTCTGTAGCAAAAAATCTTCAGAGACACCTCATTCACAAGGTAACGGCGAGATAACTATCATAAAGGGTTTATAAACTCTCTGGGGATTCGCAGAATCTTCAGAGAGTTTTTTATAAAGCCCGTGAAAATTATTTATAAAAGGGGTGGAAAAATGGAAAAAGCTATGCTATAATAGCCAAGTATGTGAAGAAAAATGGTGAAGGAAAAGGAGGAAAAACTGTGATACTTGGCAAGCATATCAACCGGTACTACATAAAATACGCGTGGATTTTGCTGCTTGGTCTGGCCGCGCTGGTGGCCGTGGACTATTTCCAGCTGGTGATCCCCAATCTCTACCAGATGGTCATCAACGGCCTGAACCAGGGCTATGTGGAGGTCGACGGCCAGACGCTGCCCTTTGACCTGGACTTTCTGCTAGACAGGATCTGTATGCCCATGGTAGGGGTAATTCTGGTGATTGTAGCGGGGCGTTTTCTGTGGCGGCTGGCCTTTATGGGCAGTGCCATCCGGCTGGAGGCGGATTTGCGCAACCGCATGTTTGACAACGCCAAGAACCTTTCCCGGGAATTTTATCAGGAAAACAAGGTGGGCGACCTGATGAGCCTGTTCACCAACGATCTGGACACTGTGCAGGACTGCTTCGGCTGGGGCGTGCTGATGTTCTTTGACGCCCTGTTTATGGGTACGCTGGCGATTATGAAAATGTGGCAGATGAACTGGGTGCTCACCTTGCTCTCCATGATTCCCATGGCATTTCTCCTCAGCTGCGCCACCATTGTGGGCAAGCGCCTGACGGACAAGTGGGAGATCCGCCAGGAAGCCTTCTCCAGGCTGTCCGACTTCTCCCAGGAGAGCTTTTCCGGCATCGCGGTCATCAAGGCCTTTGTGAAAGAGTCCAAGGAACTGTTGGCATTTAAAGAGCTGAACAAGGAGAATGAGGTTGCCAATATCAACCACACGAAAACAGCCGTGCTGTTCCGCATTCTGGTCTCCCTGTTTATCGAGAGCGTGGTCTGCGTGATTCTGGGCTACGGCGGCTTTCTGGTATATCAGGGGCATTTTAACGCCGGCCAGCTGGTGGAATTTATTGGTTACTTTAACGCGGTAGTGTGGCCCATCATGGCTGTCAGTGAGCTTATCGATATGACCTCCCGGGGAAAGGCCTCTTTGAATCGAGTGAGCGAACTGCTGGACGCCAAGGTCACCGTCACCGACAAGCCCGGCGCAAAGCCCTTGGAGCGGATCAAGGGCTCCATCGAGTTTAAGGACCTGACCTTCCGCTATCCGGATGGGGAGTACAACGCGCTTGAGAATATCTCCTTTCAGATTGAGGCGGGGGAAAACGTAGGCCTGGTGGGCAAGACCGGTTCCGGCAAGACCACCCTGGTAGACTTGATCCTCCGCACCTATAATGTGCCAAACGGCACGGTCTTTGTGGACGGCCATGATGTAAACGACGTGACCATCCACTCTTTGCGGGAGGGGTGCGCCTATGTGCCCCAGGACAATTTTCTGTTCTCCGATACCATTGAGCACAATATTGCCTTTGGCGTGGAGGATTATGACGGCAAGGACATCGCCCAGTATGCCCATCTGGCGGACGTGGCCAACGATATCAAGAAATTCCAGCACGGCTTTCACACAGTGCTGGGGGAGCGGGGCGTGACCGTTTCCGGCGGGCAGAAGCAGCGCATCTCCATTGCCCGGGCTCTGATGAAAAACGCTCCCATCCTGATCCTGGACGACTCCGTGTCCGCAGTGGATACCAAGACCGAGCGCTCCATCCTGGGGAACTTGCGGGCCACCCGGGCGGGAAAGACCACCATCCTGATCGCTCACCGGATCTCCACCATTGAACAGATGGACAAAATTCTGTTCATCGACCAGGGCAGGCTGGTTGCGGTGGGGGCGCATGAGGATCTTTATAAAAATTGCTCCGAATATAAGAAAATGGTTGACTTGCAAAAGCTGGACGAGGAGGGGGAGGAACACAATGCGTGAGTATCTGCCTATTTTAATCGTAGGAGCGATTATTGGTTCCTTTGCGTTAGCTTTTACGGCGGCTTTCATCATTGCCAAACGGCGGAACCAGTTGGAGGGCAAGCAGCGGAATATGTCAGACAGAGAGATCGTCAGCCGCCTGCTGGCCTATGCGAAGCCCTATAAAATGCAGTTCGTGCTGGTGTTTTTTGTGATGCTGGTAGCCAATGTGTATTCTGTCATTTCGCCTTTGATCATCGGCCATATTGAGGAGACGGTGGTGGGAGATTTTGAGCTCTCCTACCTGTTTACCATTGTAGGCGCATATATCGGCATATTGCTGGTATCTCTGGCGTGTACTTACATTCAGGCCATGGTGCTGCAAAAAGTGGGGCAGAAAATTCTCTCCGCCATGCGGGAGGATGTGTTTACCCATATTGAAGGGCTCTCTCACGAGCAGCTGAATGATATTCCTGTGGGCAAGCTGGTGACTCGGGTGAGCAACGATCCCAACGCCATTTCCTTCATGTTTACCAACATTCTGGTCACCCTGGTGCAGAACGTGATGGTGGTCATCGCCGTATTGGGCGCCATGCTTATGCTCAACTACATGCTCACCTTGATGGTGCTGTGCTTTGTGCCCTTTGTGATTCTGTTTACGGTGATTTTTCGGCGTTTTTCCCGGCGGGTACACCTGCGGGTGAACGACGCCACCACGGATGTGAACACCTATCTTTCCGAAAATTTATCCGGTATCAAGATTACGCAGATCTTCAACCAGGAGGATCGGAAGATGCGGGACTTTTTGGAGCGCTCCAAGACTTTGCAAAACGCCAAGCGCAGCAGGATGTTTGTGTTCGGTGTGTTCCAGCCAATGGTGTATATGCTGTATATTTCCTCGGTACTCTGTTTGTTATACTTGGGAGGAAAGGGGTATATCGGAAATTGGACGGTGTTTGGCCAGACGGTTTCCAGCGGCGTGGTGGTATCTTTTTATATGTATATCTCCAAGTTCTTCAACCCCATCCAACAATTGGCGGAGCAGTTTGACATGCTGCAGCGGTCCTTTGCGGCGGCGGAGAAAATCTTTACTGTGATGGACATGGAGCCCCATATTGTGGACAGCCCCAATGCCAAGGACATAAAAGAGATCAAGGGAGAGATCGAATTCCGGGACGTGTGGTTCGCCTATAATCCCGGCGAGTGGGTGCTGAAGGGTGTGAGCTTCCATATCAGCCCCCGCCAGACCGTGGCTTTCGTTGGGTCTACCGGTTCTGGAAAATCCACCATTCTTTCCCTGATCTGCCGGAATTACGACATCCAAAAAGGGCAGATCCTGATTGACGGCGTGGATATCAAGGATATCACCATCGCCTCCCTTCGCAAGCATTTTGGGCAGATGCTTCAGGACGTATTCCTGTTCTCCGGCACCATTCGCAGCAATATTGTGCTGCGGGATGAGTTCCCGGAGGAGGAAATCCGCCGGGCCTGTGAGTATGTGAACGCGGACAGCTTTATTTACCGCCTGGACAATGGCCTGGATGAAATCGTCAGAGAGCGGGGAAATAACTTCTCTGCGGGGCAGCGGCAGCTGCTGTCCTTTGCCCGGACTATTATCCACAAGCCCGCGGTGATGATTCTGGACGAAGCCACAGCCAATATTGACACCGAGACAGAGCTGCTGATTCAGGACTCTCTGGAGAAAATGAAAAATATTGGCACTATGCTGATCGTGGCCCACCGGCTTTCTACCATCCAGCATGCGGATAATATTATTCTGCTCAGCCACGGAGAAATTCTGGAGCAGGGCACTCATCAGGAGTTGCTCCGGCGGAAAGGAAGGTACTACAATCTCTATACACTACAATATAATAAAGAACAGCTGCGAAGAGCATAAAGTTTAGCGGCGGATAGCGGCTCCACAAGAGCGCATTGGAGGCTGAAATCTTAGAAGCCGTACCGATAGAATGTAGTATATCGTTATCCGGCTGTTTTGAGCGCTGGCATTGTTGCGAAAACTTGAAAATTTACAGATTTCCTGCGCTTCCGTGCCTTGCCGGTGCCTAAAAATAGGCTTGAAAACTGTCGCGCGAATGCGAATGGTAAAGATTCTGACAGTAAGGTGATTGAAATGGAAAAGAAAAAGGCCGCAAATCTGGATATGACCCAAGGTTCGCCTGCGAAGCTCTTGATTTTTTTCGCCATCCCCATGCTGATTGGCGGAGTGTTCCAGCTGATGTATAATATGGTGGATACAATTGTGGTAGGACGCTTTGTAAGCATTGACGCGTTGGCGGGCATTGGCGCTGCCAGTTCTACCAGCATGTTTCTTATGCTTATGGGCAATGGCCTTACCAACGGCCTGTCTGTAATAATCTCTCAGGCGGAGGGAGCCAAGCAACAGGAGGTGCTGAAAAAGGCGGTTTCTCATGCGGTGTATCTTGTGTTGGGGGGAGGTCTGGCGCTGGGACTGCTGGCCTTTTTCGGAGCACAGCCTATGATGAGGCTGCTGGGCGCGCCGGAGAACATTATCGGCCAGTCGGTAACCTACATCCGGATCACTGGTGGGCTGACAATTGCGCTGCTTAGCTATAACGGTGTTACCTCTGTGCTCCGCGCCATCGGGGATTCCAAAACTCCCCTCTATTTTTTGATTTTTAGTTCTTTGATGAACGTGGGTTTGGATTTGCTGTTTGTGCTGGCATTTCATGGAGGCGTGGCGGGAGTGGCCTTTGCCACGGTGATTTCTCAGGCGGTTTCGGCGGTGCTGTGTATTGTGTATATGGCGAAGAGGCATCCCCGCCTGATGCCCAACCGGGATGCCTGGCACTTTGACAGCGCCATGATTCGGGAATACCTGCGTATTGGACTACCTATGTGCGCCCAAAGTTTGGTGCTCTGTGTGGGAATGTTCGTAATCACTGCCGTGATCAACTCCTATGGCTCGGATATTGTGGCTGCTTATACAGTGGGCGGCAAGGTAGAGCAGCTGGCCACCGTGACTTTTTCCAACGTAGCCTTTTCCTTTTCTGTATATGCCGGGCAGAATTATGGAGCAAAGCTGTACGCACGAATTAAGGAGGGCCTGCAGAAGGGCATGGTGATTGTGGGCGGTTTAGCGTTGATTTCCACGGCAGTTATGCTGCTTTTTGCCCGCCCCTTGGCATTGATTTTTATGGACCAGCCCAGCGATTATGTACTGGAAGCCTCAGTGAGCATGATTCGGATAGAGGCAGTCCTATATGTAGCCTTGGGAGCTATTTGGACGGTGAATTCAGCTCTGCGGGGGATTGGCGCGGTGAAGATAACTCTGGTATCCAGCATTGTGGAGCTGGCATCAAAAATCGGCCTGTCCGTGCTGCTGCCCCTGGTGATCGGGTATGTAGGAATTTGGATGGCTGCGCCCATCGGTTGGGTGCTAGGGCTGATTCCCTCTATGATTTTTTTGCTGGGGTGGTTTCGCAATCCCAGAGAATTGGGAAAGACGAAGGGAAAGGCCTGCTAAGTCCCGCCCCGCCGGAAGCCTGGATCCTTCGGATCCGGCTTCCGGCCATAAAAAGGAATCGGCACCATTGGCGCCGGTTCCTTTTTATGCAAATTCCGGGACTCTTCGAGTCCCGGAATTTGGGGGCGGGGGTGTGATTAGCTCTCTTTCTTGGCAACCTTGAGCTTGGGCATGCTCTTGCCCATAGCCGCAATGATAATGGCGATCAGGGGATTGATCCAGCCAAAAAAGGTGAAAGGCCCATACTGCCAGGCGGAAATTCCCAGCATGTTTTCCGTAAATCCCGCGCCTGTGCTGTAGGGGACAATCCCGCCGAACACCGTGCCCGCGTCCTCCAGAGAGCGGCTCAGATTCTGCGGAGCCAGTTCATACTGCTTATAGAGAGGCCGGAACAGCCGTCCCGTCATGATGATTGCCACATACTGCTGCCCAGTGCCCAGTAGCACGCCCCAGGCCGTGAGAATGGTGGCAATCACCAGCCCCCGCTGAGACTTCACATGGCTGACCACCTTTTCCAATAAAGCGGCCGCCATGCCGGTGCGCTCAAAAATACCGGCGAAGCTCAGGGCGATAATCATCAGGGCCACCGTGCGCATCATGCTGAGAATACCGCCCCGGTTCAGCAGAGTATCTACCGTGTCTACACCGGTGCTGGCGGAAAATCCGCTCATCACACCGGCCAAAACAGAGTCCAAACTGGCGCCCTGGAGAAACAGCGCGGAGAGAATTCCCAGCAGCGCCGCACCCAGCAGGCCGGGCAGAGCGGGTATGCGCAGAATGACCATCACCAGCACTAGGAGAGGCGGCAAAAGCAGCAGGGGATGAATGAAAAAGTTTCCTTGCAAAGCGTCCAGGGTGGCCTGTACCTGAGAGTTGTCCGGGCTGCCGCCGCCATAGACGAACCCCAAAATTCCATAAATTACAATGCAGATGATATAGGTAGGCGTTGTGGTTACCAGCATATGCCGAATATGCTCAAACACATTGGTGTCCGAAACCGAGGGGGCCAGATTGGTAGTGTCAGAGAGGGGGGACATCTTGTCCCCAAAATAGGCTCCGGAGACAATGGCCCCCACCGTAATGGCCGGAGGAATTCCAATGGCAGAACCAATGCCAAACAGCGCAACTCCCACGGTGCCAATGGTGGAGAGGGAACTGCCAATGGCCAGGGAAACCAGAGAGCACAGAAGCAGCGTGGTCACCAGGAAGAACCGGGGAGAGATAATCTGCAATCCGTAGTAGACCATAGTGGGGATGATGCCCCCGGCCATCCATGTGGCAATCAGAATGCCGATGGACATAATGATGAGCAGCGCGGGCAGGGCCGGGGTGATAGCAGCGGAAATCCCCTCCAGCATGTCCTCCCAGGAGTACCGGTGAAAGGCGCCCACACAAGCAGCCAAAACTGCGGCCAGCAGCAGGGGAACATGGGGCGCGCTGCCCAGCCCGGCGGTAAAGGAGACCACCAGGAGGATCAACGCGGCGAAAACAGCTGCGGACAGCCAGAATCCTACCGGCCTCTGGGTCGTTTGCTTTGATTCCATAAATAATTACCTCCTCAAAATGTATACTAAATTAGTATACATAGCATATCACTTCCAGAAGGAATAGTCAAGAACAAAAAAGCCCGCCCGGGCAAGACGCTCAGGCAGGCTTTTTGCTTTCAGAAGGGATCAGCAGTAAAACTCCAGCGGGTAGGTGGGGAAGGCAATTTCATCCAGCTCGTCCATGGTAACAAGGCCGGCGGGGGCCAGCAGTACGCTGGGGATCCGGTTGACAATGGTGGCGCAGGTGTGCTCCACGGTGGCGGGCTTCACCACATGGAATTCTGTGTTGGGCTCACCGGTGATCTTCCAGTCGCACATATCCCCATCCTCCGGGCCGTACACCTTGCCGATGCACTGGGTCTCGATCACCGGACCCTGGAAGGTCTCGGTGGTGACCACAGCCGCCATGCCGATGCAGTTGCCCTTGGGGATGGTGGCCCCCATAGTCTCAGAATACAGATCTGTGTCGTGGAAATAGGGGACACATTTCTGGGTCTGACTCTTGATGGTCCAGCCCATTTTGGCGGCCAGGGCCTCGTTGGAGTTCCACACATAGGAGGGCTCCAGCACCTCGGGATGGGCAATCTGCCTCTCAAACTCTTCGGGGGTGAGCATCACGCCGTGGGCCTTAGCCAGGGCCAGCCCGTACTCCTCCACGTTGTAGCTCACCGCGCCCTCGATCTTCTGGATGGAGTTGCAGCTTCCGGCCACCATGCCCACCATGTTCACCCAGAAGGTGTCCTCCATGCCGCTGCCCACGAAGGTGCAGTTGTTCTCCTTGGCCAGCACGTCTAATTTATTGGCCCGCACCGGGTCAGTCGTCCAGCAGTAGGTGGCCTCCTCACAGGTGGTGATGACGTTAATGCCCCGGCTCAGGCATTTCACATAGTGGTCGTAGCAGTCGCTGACCAGGCTGAACAAGGTGACAACGGCGATATCCGCGTCGCAGTTGTCTAGCACCTCATCCGCGTTATTGCTGATGAGCACCCCGGTCTTGACGCCCAGGCCCGCGTAGTCGCCCACGTCCATGCCCACGATCTCCGGGTTCACGTCAATGGCGCCCACGATCTGGGCCCCGTGCTCGTGGAGATACCGCAGGGTATACTTGCTCATTTTGCCGCAGCCGTACTGGACCACTTTGATTTTCTGCATTTTGATTGCCTCCTTTGATTTGTCCCCAGGGGGATCCAGAGATTATCACTATTGTACCGCCTTCCTGGAGTGAAATCAAGCTGAAATTGGAAAATAAACAAATTTATTTTTATCATTCAAATTGAATTTTGTAAAATTCGATCGAAAGGACCATTTTCTTGGGGGTTGCGTAAAATCCCCGTTAATAAGAATCCGGTTTTGGGGCAAATGGTTGCATGAAAACGGAAATTTTTTTATTTTCTCGCTTTTCCACGAAAATCCCAGGAAAAGTCTGGCGGGACCGGGGCCCGGTTTTCATTGCGGAAATGCTTTTTTGTGGTATAATCAAAAATATAGGAGATTGATGACATGGGGTTGCTTTTTAACACACCCCATGTCACGATTTACGTATAGGAGGCGAATCTATGAATTCAAAGAAAAAGGGCCGGTTTCGCGGCCTGAAGCCCGTGGCTTTCCTGCTCTGCGCTCTGGCGCTGGGAGCTCTGGCGGCCTGTTCTCCCGAAAAGCCGGACGTGCCCGAGCCCGCCGCTTTCGACCCCCAGGAGCCCCTTACCATCTGCTTCGACCTGGACAGCGTCCTCGACCCCCGGCACTATAGCTTTTCCCAGGACGGCTCCTCCAAATACACCGGGGCCAAACAGCGCCGGGAGGCGGTGGAGCAGCTGCTGGAGGCCATGAAGGCCCAGGGCGGACCGGAGAACGTCCAGGTGGAGTTCGTGGAGGGCGTGGGCGACGAAAGGGACGGCCAGCTCACCCGCCTGCGGGCAGAGCTGATGGCTGGGGCGGGCCCGGACCTGTTCGTGGTGTGTCAGGCCGGGGACGGCAGGGACCTTTTCAAGTTCCCGGAGAAGAAGATGGAGGACGGCCTGTTCCTGCCCCTGGACCGCTACCTGGAGGCCCCGAAGTTTATGGACCCCGGCGGAATGGTCCAGCCCATCTGGGACGCCGGGAAGAGCGCCGACGGCCGGCAGATGCTGCTGCCCATGACCTACGACATCAGCGTGGTGGCCATGCGGGCGGAGGACGTGACGCTGGACCCGGAAAAGAACTACACCCTCTCCGACATGCTCTCCGGCGGGACGCCCTGGCTGACCGGGGCCCTGGCCCATAAGATCGATGAGATCGACAATACATTCGGCTGGAATGTTATCTCCCTGGCTTTTGGCCAGCTGGCGGACTATAAAAAGGAGGAGCTCCGCTTTACCCAGGAGGATCTGGGGGAGATCCTGGAGGGGTTGCTGGACTTCAATCAGAGGGCCAACAGAGGCGAGCTGGGGGACCTGCCCAGGGGCGTGGGTGTGGAAAATCCGGTGAACCTGCCCAGCGCGATCCAAGAAAAAAGTTGGCGGGGAGACGACCTGACGCTGGCGCCCCTCTATGGCCGGGAGGGCGGCGTCACTGCACGGGTGATCCATTTCGCCGGGGTGAACGCCAACGCGGGGAACCCGGCCGGGGCCTTCTGGGCGGCGGACTTCCTTTTGGGCGAGGACTATCTGCAGAGCTCGGACTTCGGCATGTACCTGTGGTGCAAGACGCTGCCTGTCTGCCAGAACCTGCTCCAGGAGGACAAGCCCCTGTTCTACCAGCGGGACAAGAAGAACCCGGAGGTGAATTCCACCTGGAGCCTCAACGAGGACGAGTGGCGGGCCTTCACGGCCCTGCGGGAGAGGATCACGGACGCGGAGTACCCCACCGTGCTGGACGGAACCATCTCCCAGGCATATTTTGATATGTTCTATTCAGCGGAGGACGAGCCCGCCCGAAAGAAGGTCATCACAGAGACGTATTCAAAGCTGAAAATGCTGCTGGGGGAGTCGTGAAAAATAGGTTGTACCCAATTTCAAATGAAAAGTGTATACAGGAAGATTCTACCCTGCTTTTTTCAGTAGTGGAATAAAGATCTAGGATAACAAGGGTGTTCGCAAATTTTTAAAAAATGTGACAATGTTTCCCAGGAAGTATTGCTTTCCTTTAGAAAAGGATGTATAATCAAACATATATGAGATTGTGAACATAAAGGAAACCCGGGACTTCCTCTCTCAAGTCTCGGGTTTTGCTTTATTATCCGGTTGTTTCACTTTGGATCCGCTTTTGGCATGCACTCAAAAGGCAGGCCGTGGATAAATACATAGAAAATGGAGGAAAGGATATGCCGTTCTTCGAGCAACTTGGGAAGAAAATTACCGATGTAAGCCAGGGGGTGGCCCAGCAGACCAAAAATCTTACGGATATCACCCGCCTAAACAGTGCTATTTCTGATAAAGAGAGGCAGATCAGCCAGCTATACCTGGAAATTGGCCAGGCTTATTATCAAAAGCACAGCCAGGACAATTCTGCGGAAGAGTGGGAGCGGATTGCCGCTATCAACGCTTTAGGAGGGGAAATTCAGAAGTGCCGCAGGGAGATCAGCCAGATCAAGGGCTTTGTTCAATGCCCGAACTGTGGCGGCGATGTGCCCTTGCATGCACAGTTCTGCAATGCCTGTGGGGCGAAAATGCCCCCGCCCGCTGCGGCTGAGGTTCCTGAAGATGCCAGGATCTGCCCAGCCTGCGGCGCTGTGATGGGCCCGGAGAACAAGTTCTGCATGAAATGCGGCGCGAAGCTGGAGGTGGACAGCCAGCCCCAGGACGAGGCCCAGTGACCGGCTCCGGTCTCTCGCCGGTGAGCGGCGGGCCGGTGGAAATAAAGGAATTATGAATGAGAAAAATTGAGGAGGTTCTACTATGTTTTGTGGAAAATGCGGAACAGAGATCAAGGATGGGGTGAAGTTCTGTCCCCAGTGCGGCGCGCCGGTTCAGGCCGGGAACAGTTCGGCCCCGAGCCAGGGGCAGCAGCCCCCGGCGGGGAATTGGACGCCCCAGCGCCCGGCAGCATTCCAGCAGGGATTCCGCCTGGCGGCGTTCAACCCGGCTGGCATGCAGAGAGGAAACCTGCCCCACATTGCCATTGCCGCGCTGAACATTCTGGTGCTGATTCTATGGTTCTGCGAGACCTATGCGGCGTCGGCTCTGGGATATTCCCAGGGTGTCTCTCTGGGCGGGGGCTTCAGCGAGGATCTCCCTGGCATGAACGTGATCACAGTGCTCCTCTGCCTTGCGGCGGCGGTTCTGTCCATCGTAGGCATGATCCGGGGAAAGGGCAGGCCCATTGTGCAGCTGATTTCCTGGATCTGGTCCACAGGCATCTTTCTGCTGGCCCTTGTCCTCACCGCCAATGAGGCCGGAAAGTTTGGCCGGCTGGTGAACGTGAGCCTGACCTTTGGTGGCTGGCTTTACCTCTTGGCCTGTATTGCCTTGGGCGTGCTGATTATCCGCCTGATGATTCGTCCCGGCCGGAAGCCTCCCATGGGACCTCCTCCCATGGCGTAAACGTCGCGCGTAAGGCATATAAGGAGGGTAATCATGTTTTGTACAAATTGTGGAACCAAAATTGACGACGGCGCAAAGGTGTGCCCCCAGTGCGGTGTATCTCTGGAGGCTTCCACTCCAGCCGCACCCCTGCCGCCCAGTCCCCAACCCGCCCAGGCTTCTGTTTCGCCACCCCAGGGAGCGCCCGCTCCTGCAGGGGCCGCGGTAGGAAAGCTGCTGAAAAACAAGGCGGTCCTGGGGGGAATAGCCGCTGTGCTGGTGCTGGTGATCGTGCTGGCGGTAGTCCTGTCTCAGCCCAAAACCGTCAACCTGGACGAGCTGATCACCGTAGAATTCTCCGGCTATGACACGGTGGGAACTGCTTATGCCCATTTTGACGAGGAGGCCCTCAACGCCCAGCTTGCCAAGGCTCTGAACAGCGAGAAGGCTTCTCTGAGCTCCTTGGAGGGCTATCTGGCCTGCCGGGGAGCCATCAGCCTTTCCCTGGACCAGGCTCAGAACCTGTCCAATGGCGATGAGGTGGTCGTAAATGTGGACTACAACAACGAGGCTGTCAAGAACTATAAGGTCAAGTTTACCGGGGGCTCTCACAAGTTCACCGTTGAGGGTTTGGAGCCGGTAAAGGAGATCGATCCCTTCGCAGACCTCAAGATATCCTTCTCGGGAATTTCTCCCAATGGCTCTGTGGAGTATACTTATGAGGGTAGTGCGGATTATCTGTCCCAGTATAGCTTCCAAAGCGACAAGACCTCCGGCCTGCGAAACGGGGACACCATTACCGTCACCCTGCCAGGTTTTGAGACGGAGAATACGGTCCACTCTGGCTACCGGCTGACAGAACAGTCCAAAACCTACACGGTGGAGGGCCTGGACGAGTATGTGGATTCCTACGAGGACTTGCCGGAGGAATTCCTCAACCATGTCAAGCAGGAGAGCGAGGATATTATCAGCGCTTATATTGCCCAGTCCTATAATAAGGAATGTCCCACCGGCGAACTGGAATATGCGGGCTATGCCTTTATGTGCGTCAAGTCCGCCGAGGACGCCTATAACGGATATAACAGGCTCATCGTGTTTCTTCGGACCAAGGTGTCCCATACAGAAGGGAGTTTCCCGGACACTATAGTTTACTATCCGGTGAGCTTCCCCAACATTCTCTCCAGCGGGGGAAAAATTACCTGCCAGGAGAGTGAGGGGATTCTGGGAAGCAGCAGGTTGGGCGACGGCAGCTACAGCACTAGGGGCTACAGCAGCCCGCTCTTGGCTTACAAGGAAACCGTCACGCCGAATGTGGACAAATGCGTGGTGGAAACCGGCGATGGCTTTGAGAAATATGAGAGCTACACGCCCATCGCAAAATTGTCTGATATCAGCCAGGAGAACATGAAAATGCTCACAGATAAGGCTACGGACGCGGCCCAGGCTGTTGTGGCGGATGTGAGCGTGGAAAAGACTTCTGCGAAGAATATGGCGGTGAAGGGCCAGTACCTGCTGGTGAACAAAGCCCAAGGGGACGATTTTGCTGAGAATAACCAGCTGATAATCGTGCTCAGTGCTACTGTGACCACCGAATCTGTGAATAGCTGGGATAAGACTAAAACCTTTGAGGATACGGTGGTCTACTTCCCAGTGATATTCTCCGGTGTGGTGAATGTACCTGGGGATGAGTTTGCGTATGTGACTCAGAGCAGAATTCAAGGCAGCGCCTCCCTCAGGGGAGAACATGGCGGATACAGTATTCGCGGCTATACGGACGGCGCCTCTATGTTCAGCGACTTGGTGACTGCCAAACGTACCAACTATACATATGAAGTCAGCGATGGCTTACAGGAATTCGGAAAATAAGTGCTGAAATAAGAAGTCCTGGACGGAAACGCTTCTGTCCAGGACTTCTTTGCTTTTTTAGTCTTTGACGGCAAATTAATTTGACCGATGAATTTGAAAAAATTCTTTTACGGCTTTTTGGCGATATACTTAACGCGGTTCAAAAGAGGTATACCTCTTTTGAACCGGGCGGCAAAGCCGCTTGGCTTTAAAATTGGTAGATACTGATTTTAAAGTGCGTTTACTATAGTCCATAGCGGATGGATAGTCTCTCCCAAGGGCTAGACGCCCTTTTACCGGATTGCGGCGAGGGGAGAATCCTGCCGTTCAAAGACGGGCATATAGTCTATGGGAGCCTCCACAGCGACAGTTTTCCCGCCGGAATATATCTGGCCGGTAGAGGTGAGCTTCCAGCTACCCGCGGGCAGGTATACTTCCCGTTGGAACTGGTTCAGATGCAGCACCGGAGCCACCAGATACTTTTCGCCGAACATATACTGATCTTGAAGATCCCAGCAGCGCTGATCCTCGGGGAACTCATAGAACATGGACCGCAGCAGGGGAGAGCCATTTTCGTGGGCTTCCTGGAAAAGGGATTTGATATAGCCATGCATGTCCATGCGCAAAGCATAGTATTTCTTCATGATGGCGTAATTCTCTTCGCCATAGCTCCACAATTCGTTAGGCTGTCCGGTGTGCAGGTAGCCACCGCCCCAATCCCGGTCGTCCAGCGGGGGAATATTGTAGGGCCCCCGGTCTCCATGCATCCGCAGCACCGGAGAGTATACCGCGAACTGATACCAACGAATCAGAAGCTGCTGAAAATCCGGATCGTTCACATCGTCGGTCATAAAGCCGCCAATATCAGTGGTCCACCAGGGAATGCCCGCCAGTCCCATGTTCAGTCCGCACTGTATTTGGTCCGCAAATGCCTCAAAGGTGCTGGGCACATCCCCGGACCAGATCACGTTGCCATATTTCTGAGAACCCGCCCAGCCGCAGCGTAGCAGATTCACCACGGGAGTGTCACCTTTTCTCATCTCGTCATAGAAGGTACGGCTGAACATTTGGGGATACAGGTTGCTCTGGGCCAGGGCCGGACCATCCCAGTAGCGGTAGTGCTCCCAATCGTAGACGCCCAGGTCCGGTTCAGAATTGTCCAGCCAAAAGCCGTCAATGCCGTAGTCATAGTAGTTTCGCTTACAGACATCCCACACAAATTTCCGGGTCTCCGGGTTAAAGGGATCGATTTCCACACAATCCCCCTGATAATCGTATGTCTGGGCTGCGCCCCGTTCTGTGCGCATGAGCAGCCCCTTCTCCAGCATGGGGTAAAAATTTTCAGATTTCCGGTCCACCGACGGCCATACGGATACGATCACCTTAATGCCCATAGAGTGGAGCTCGTCCACCATGGCTTTAGGATCGGGCCAGTATTTCTCGTCAAACTTCCAATCACCCTGAAGAGTCCAGTGGAAGAAGTCGATGACGATCTGGTCGATCTTTATGCCTTCTTTCTGGTACTGCCTGGCCACGGCAAGCACTTCGTCCTGGGTGCGGTAGCGGAGTTTGCACTGCCAGAGCCCCATTAGATTTTCTGGGAACATGCCTGCCCGGCCTGTAACAGCGGTATAATTTTCCAGGAGAGCTTTGGGGGTATCGGCGGCGGTGATCCAGTAGTCCATTTCTTTGGTAGAACGGGCGATCCACTCATAATAGTTGTTGCCAAAAGTCACCCGGCCTACGGCGGGATTATTCCACAAAAAGCCATAGCCCAGGGAGGACAGGGCAAAGGGGACAGAAATCTGGGAGTTTCTTTGGGCCAGCTCCAGAACGCAGCCCTTTAGGTTCATGCACTCCTGTTGGTATTGACCCATGCCGAAGAGTTTTTCCTCCCGGCAGCTTTCAAATTTAACATTCAGGGAATGCTCCATGCCCCCAATAACGCCCTTCCACTCCCGATTGACGAGCTTGAGGCAGCGGCTTTCTTTGGAGATGGTTCCATCGTAGGAGCGGAAGTATTCCCGGAGAATCAGGTGCTGATCCTTATAAAAAGAGAGTACGCCAGCATGGTTTACCTCGGCCCGAATGCGGCCGTTGACGATGGTTCCGGTTTTTCTTTTGATGGTGGTTCCAGGAAAAATCTCTACATCCTTTTCCTCCAGCGTGATCTGAGGCGCTGTCTCCTCCACAGGTTCGGTAAGGGCCCAGCAAGTACCACTGAACTCGGGCAGTACGCTGGCTCGTACCCGCAGGGAATCCTTTTCCCAGGCCTCAATGCGGACTCGCTCCCCCTGGTGGAAGAAAGTCAGTCCGGCCTTGTCTTTTTCCATTCGCATAGTGATCCTCCTCATGATATTTCTTGTTGCTTGCTGCATTTGGGCATCTAACAGCCCGGCTTGTTTGAAAGACCGAGGAATTGGTCAAAAAGATTTCCTGGCTTTCCAAATCTGCCTCTTAATGGTATAATACTATGGAGCCAACCGGATAACAAGTGAAATACTCTTTAAAAGTAATATGATTCTATGGAAAAGGGGTACTTCCATGATACTTTGCGGCAAAGAAACCGAAGAACGGCGCCAGCACAGCACAGCGCTGATCCCCTATAGCGTATATCGGTGCAGAATTCCCATAGATTTTATGAATGTTCCCCTGCACTGGCACAGCGAGTTCGAACTCAACCGTATCATAAAAGGGGAGGGGGAATTCCTCTGCGGCGGGGAGCGCTGGAAAGCGGGAGCGGGGGAGATGCTGATTCTTCCCCCCAATATACTTCATGCGGCGTACCCTGTCTCTGATGTCGAATTGATTTACGACGCTCTGGTATTCAGTCCGGTGATGCTGGGAGCCAATTCAGGGGACCGCTGTGCCATGGAGTGCATCCGTCCGCTGCTCAATGGATCCGCTGTGCCTGCCGCCCGGATTTTGCCTTCTATGCCAGATTATTCCAGCCTATGGTCCTGCGCGGAACGGATTTTTTTCTGTGTGGAGGAAAACAGCGCTCGCTACGATCTGATGCTAAAAAGTGAACTGTTGCGGCTGTTTTGGATCTTAGAAAGCAGCCAGGTGCTTCCTTGCCAGGAAAAACCCGAAATGGAAAATTGGGAAGCGCTCCGTCCCGCTCTGGAATTTATGATGGAACATTTTTCAGAGGGCGTCCGGGTAGAGGATCTAGCCAGAATTTCCCACCTGAGCCAGAGCCATTTCATGAGCTGCTTTAAAAAAGCGGCCGGAGTCAGCGCCATGGAATATCTGGCTCAGCTGCGAGTCAAGGCTGCCTGCGAAGCTCTGGCCTCTTCGGAAAAAAGGATTTCAGAGATCGCTCTGTCCTGTGGCTATGGAAATCTCTCCAATTTCAACAGACAATTCAAGCGGATTGCCGGATGCACTCCTCGAGAATATCGAAGCCAGAGTTCGAATGCCATGGAAGCGCGGTCAAGAAAAGTTTCTATGGAATTTTCTTGACAGGCTGGGATAGGCCTTGTATAATACATCTTAAATTGCATAGGAGCAGATTGCAAAAAATATGCGTCCTAGAATGATATGAGAGGTTTTTATGAATTATTGTAAAGAGCCCGTGAATCGGGTGGACGTGGACGGAACGCAGGCGTGGACCGGATATCAGGCTATTTTGAAAGTGCTCTCTCAAAAGGCGGCCAGGTATATGGAGGAGAAGGGAACTTGCCTGCTGGCGGTGGACTGCTATCCCGGCGTGGATGAAGAGGAACTGGCCGCGGCGCTGAAGAGCCTGCATCCGGCCTGCTTTCTGGAGATCTCTCAGGCGCTCTGCTCCCGGGAGGATTTTGCCCGCCGTCTGGCCCCTTATCTTACTGACGACAGAGTGTTTGGACGTATGTATTACGGTGAGCTGGAGGATTTCCAGGATTTGGAGAAGCTGAAGGAGCTGCGCGCTCAGGCGGAGTCCGCTTCCGGGCTGACGGTGGTTTTGGGATTTGGCGCGTCCGGGCTTTTCCGTCCGGACATCTTGGTATACGCGGATATTGCCCGCTGGGAGATTCAGCTCCGTTACCGGGCGGGAATGCCCAATTATTATATGGATAATGGCGGAGAAGATAGTCTAAAAAAGATCAAACAGGGATATTTCTTTGAATGGCGGATTGCCGACAAGCACAAGCGCTCCCTGCTGGAGACCATGGATTTTTATCTGGACGCCAATCAAAAAGACCGGCCGGTGATGGCTGCCGGAGCCTGCTACCGCCGCGCTTTAGAAGAGCTGGCCCGGAAGCCCTTCCGCACTGTGCCCTATTTCGACCCAGGCGTATGGGGAGGTCAGTGGATGAAGCGGGTGTGTGGATTGGATCCCCAAAAAAAGAACTACGCCTGGTCCTTTGACGGTGTACCCGAGGAGAACAGCTTGTATCTGGAAATCAATGGGATGAGGTTGGAGACGCCGGCCATGAATCTTGTCTTATACCGTCCGGTGGAGCTGCTGGGCCCCCAGGTATACGCCCGCTTTGGGGCGGAATTCCCCATCCGCTTTGATCTTTTAGACACGATGGGGGGGCAGAATCTCAGTCTGCAGGTCCATCCCCTTACAGACTATATCCATAGCCAGTTTGGTATGAGCTATACGCAGGATGAGAGCTACTACATTTTGGATGCGGAGGAGGGGGCGCAGGTCTACCTGGGCCTGCGGGAGGACGTCTGCCCCAAGGAGATGACAGCGGCGCTCCGAGCAGCGGCGAAGGGGGGGCCGGCCTTCCCGGCGGAACGCTATGTGAACCGGTTCCCCGCAAAGAAACATGACCACTTTCTCATCCCCGCCGGGACGGTCCACTGTTCCGGCAAAGGCTGTATGGTGCTGGAGATCAGCGCCACGCCCTATCTCTTTACCATGAAGCTCTGGGACTGGGGGCGGCTGGGATTGGATGGCAAGCCCCGACCCATTCATATTGAGCATGGGGAAAAGGTGATCCAATGGGATCGTCGGACAGAGTGGGTCCGGGAAAATCTAGTGGACCAAACCCAGGTCCTTCTGGATACCGGAGACTACCGAGAGGAACATACCGGGCTCCATGCTCTCGAATTTATAGAAACCAGGCGGTATGAGATCCGCGCTGTCTGCGCTCTGAACACGGAAAATAACGTGAATATGCTGAATCTGGTAGAAGGAGAAGCCGCTGTGGTGGAGAGTCCTCTGGGGGCCTTTGAGCCCTTCCAGGTTCACTACGCGGAAACCTTTATCCTCCCGGCCGCTGTGGGGCCTTTTATCATCCGTCCCGAGGGGGAAGGTCCCATTAAAGTCATTCGGGCCTATGTGAGAACTCCAAAGGCATAGGGCGGAGGTGAGAGCATGAAAACGATAGCGGTTGACTTGGGTGGCTCAAGTGTAAAGCTGGGCGTGGTGGCGGACGGGGTATTAATCGATTCCGCCAAGATCAATTGCCGCCGAGGGCAGGAATTTCAAGCTGTCGCGCCGGAGATCGAAGTTGTCTGCAAAAAATGGCAGAGAAGCTATGGCATAGATGGGTTGGGAATTGCCTTTCCAAGCCTGGTGGATCCGGTGGAAAAGAGGGTATTGGGTCATAACAACAAATTCCCGGACGGTGTGGATTTTCCCTTTGCGGACTGGGCAAAGGAACGCCTGGGTTTGCCTGCGGTGCTGGAAAATGACGCCAACGCGGCGGCTTTAGGCGAGTGGGGGTATGGAGCCGCTCAGGGCACAGGGGATTTCGCGCTAATGATTCTGGGTACGGGCATAGGGATTGCGGCGGTGATGGAAGGCCGTTTGGTACGGGGCAGGCACTATCAGGCAGGGAACATGTTCGGGCATATTCCCCTGAAGCGGGGAGGTCGCCCGTGCAGAGCTTGTCCGGGGACAGGCTGTGCGGAAGCGCAGGCCAGCACATGGGCTCTGAAGGATATGGCTGCAGATTCTTCTATTGATAGCCCCCTGAAACAGGAGCCAGACCTGAATTTTAAACTTCTCCGCCAATATTATGATAAAGGGGATGCCTTGGCTCGGGAGCTGTTTCAGGAATGTTGCGGATATTGGGCAAACTGTCTCATTGGATTGGCGTATGCTTATGACCCGGAAGTTCTGGTACTCAGCGGCGGTGTTTTGAACTGGGGGCCGGAATTGCCGGAATGTCTGTTTCAGGAGGTAGACCGGCGAGTCTGGACCCCTTGGGGAAAAATTCAATACCGTCTTGCCAAAAACCCGGAGCATTCTGTGCTGCTGGGTCTGCATTATGCATACCATAGGCGGTTGGAGGGGAAGTAGGCCGGCGCCGGCGTACTTGCTGGTGACGCACCTATACGCCTTCAGCGAAGCGAGAAACCTGTATCAGAGAATGACCTCTTGTCGGAGTCATTTTCTGAAAAAGTAAAGCCATCAACGAGAAAAATACCTAACCCCCTTTATTTTGCACTTGGTTTGTAATATAATAACATGGAAACTATCTGCTGAAAGGGAGTCAAAAATGGATAATATATTGGATCGGGTAAAGAGACTGCATTTTGTGGGCATCGGCGGTTCGGGTATGTGCCCTATGGCGGAAATTCTCCTTCACATGGGTTACGCCATCTCCGGTTCCGACCAAAATGAGTCCGACACCTTGGAGCGGGTAAAAAGCTGGGGGATCCCTGTGTATATGGGCCACAGCAAAGACCATGTCGCCGGGGCAGAGGCGGTGATATACACTGCCGCCTGCAAGCAGGATAATCCGGAACTGGCCGCCGCTCGGGACCAGGGAATTCCCACCCTGGAGCGCTCTGTCATGCTGGGAATGCTAACAGACCGGTTTCCCCAGTTGGTGGCGGTTTCAGGCACTCATGGCAAAACCACTACTACCGCTATGCTCACGCAGATTTTGGTGGAGGCGGGTAAAGATCCCACCGCTCTGATCGGAGGCAAGCTGCCTCTGATCGGAAGCAACAGCCGGGTAGGACAGAGTGGCATTTTCGTGTGTGAGGCCTGTGAATATGTGGACACCTTTTTGCAGTTGCACCCAGCTGTCTCTGTGATTCTGAACATCGAAGCGGACCACTTGGATTATTTCAAGACCCTGGAAAACATTGTGAAATCCTTTGCCCAATTCGCTGCCCAAACCAGTGAGCTTCTGGTAGTAAACGGCGGCGATAAGGAGGCGATGGAGTCCGTGGCTCGGGAAACCGGTAAGGAGATCGTCACCTTTGGCCTGGACAGCGGCTGCGACTACTACCCCGCCCAGATGAACGAAGAGCCCACCGCCTGTGAGGATTTCACCTTGATGTGTCGAGGGGAGGCTCTGGGGCGGGTTAATCTGGCTGTTCCCGGTGGGCATAATATGCTGAATGCCCTGGCGGCGGCGGCCGCAGCCCACTCTTTGGGCGTGGCCCCGGAGTCCATTTGCGCGTCTTTGGGGACTTTTGCTGGGGTGCACCGGCGCTTTGAGGTACTGGGTAAGTTTGACGGCATCACCGTGGCCGATGACTTCGCCCACCATCCCACCGAGCTTACCGCTGTCCTCAGTTCCGCCATGAAAATGGGCTACCGGCAGGTCTGGGCCGTCTTTCAGCCTCATACCTACTCCCGTACCTACAATTTCCTGAAGGATTTCGCCAATGCCCTGGCAATTCCCGACCACTTGATCATGACCGAGATTCTGGCGGTCCGAGAGGAAAACATCTATAACATCCACACCAGCGATCTGGCGGCCAAGGTGCCCGGCAGCTGCTGGTTTGACAGCTTTGAGGAGATCGCACAGTACGTGATGGATAACGCCCGGCCTGGCGACTTGATCCTTACGCTGGGCGGCGGGGATATTTACAAATGCGCCAATTTCATTGTCCAGCGCTATCAGGAAAGATAGATTACTCTCTGTCCGGTAGAGAAATATAAAAGCTGCTCCCGCTCAGGGGCAGCCTTTTATATTTGCAAACGATCCCACCCGCAAATTCTCTTGGCCGAGTTCGTCCTTAATTCTCTTCTGGGCCCGCGCTTACCAGCACCACCACCATGGTAGCATAGTCCAAGGTATCTCCCGCTTTATAATCCTTATACCCAATAACATAGCCCAGCTCCACTTCGCTGCTGAACTGTTCCTCCTTTTTAGGTTCAAATCCGTTCTCCGTTAGTTTTGCCTGAAGCTCCGCAAAACTGGCCCCTTGAAAGTCGGGCAGAGTCCGTGTAGCGCTGCCCTTGCTCACCACAACGTTTATGGTCCCATCCGGCCGCATTGTCTCTCCAGAAGCCGGTGTTTGCTCTACAATGCTTCCTTCGGCCACTGTGTCGTTGAACACCTGGCTGGATATTTTCAGCTTAAACGAGAATTCTCCGCTTTCTGTGCGGTTTTGCCACACATCAAAGCGCTGATTTACCATATTTGGCGCCTGGATAGGCTCTTCGTTCTTATTCTCTCCAAAAATCTGTCCCAGATCATGAAAAGACATTCCCTGATCTCCCATCCAGTTGGAAGCCACAATCGCCAGGACAACAAGGGAGATCAAGCAGGAGCCGATCAACCATACTATTGGTGGCAAGCCATAGCGATGCCTTGGCAAATCCCGGGAAACCGGCGGGAGACGACGGATGGCATCTGTTTCTTCCACCTCATCCACCAAAGCAGGAGCAGAAGAAAGCTCTGTTCGGAATGTTTCAAAACTACCTGTACGGACAGCCTGCTTGATCTGTAGGGAATTGGCAATGGCGGTCACGGCAAAAGGCGGAACAGTGCGGATGATTTCTTTAGAAATCATCAAGCGTTGGTCTCGCAGACGGCGGGGCGCATCGTCAGGCAGTTGTCCCGTCAGGCAGAACAGCATACATGCCCCCAGAGCATAGACATCACTAACCTCGCCGCAAGTGGCTTTGGCGCTGTACTGCTCAATTGCCGCGCAGCCCGGATAAAGATCCAGGTCCAGCACCCCTCCCGCACGATGCACTGGATTGATATGAAAGCCTGTAATCACCATATTACTATCTCGGTTAATCCGCAGGGTTTCCGGCGATAGGGCCAGGTGGCTTACTCCCAGAGAATTGATAAGGCTGAGAGCCGTGATCACCGGGGTAAAGAGGCGGCTGGTTTCGTTCCAGCTAAGTCTTCCGCCAGAATCCGCTACATAGCGGTTCAGGGAGATGGTGTCCGGATCTTTGTAAACCGTATAGACGGTACCATTTTCCTGAAAGATATCCAATACGGATTCTACCACGCTGAGCTCACGGAGGCGGCTAACATTTTTAGAAAGCTCCAAAAAATCTTCCATATATTGCTGAAAGGTACGGCTATGCTCGCTGGATGGAGCCACCGCTCCACTTTGTTCCCGCCGGGCGATGGCACGGGGAAAGAACTCCCGCAACTCCACCAGCTTTTGGGTAGAGCTATCAAGGGCACAATAGGTTATTCCCTCCCCATTGAGTGACCTGACGCGGCCTATAATATACCGGGAGGTAAGCTCTGTCTGATACTTCAAGACCCCTTGCGGCTGCTGCTTATTGTTGTCCCAACCACATATGGGACAGCGGCCGCCGTCATTTCCGGGCCGATAACTAGAGAAACAATTCATACAGAGTTTGCTGACCATTTTCAATACCCCATGCCGCGCAGGACAAAAAACGGAACATCCGCGTGCTTTCATTTTATGTCAAAAAATGTATACTACATCCACAATATCATATTTCTTATCTATTCTACCATATTTTCTTTGAAAACACAAGGGTTATTCTTGCTTCAAGAGCGCCCGGTGATCTTGATAGTGAAAACACAATCGTGATTGCAAATGCTACGGGAATAATATTCTTTGCCGATTTCAAAAGTGTTCATGTGATTACCTCCATATATTGAACATATTGTTGAAGCTGCCTTATACCATGTCGGCCCCCCTTTTCGTGTCGGCCCGCAAGGTTGGCCCCTGCCGTATTCTTTACGCCCCGGCGGGTGGGCTTGTGTTCCCTCTTTCTGTCTTTAATTATACTCGCGTGAGTATGAAAAGTCAACACGCAAAATTGCACAAAGATACTCGCGTGAGATTGTGCAATATTCATACTTGCGTGAGTATTTGAAAAGTGCTATAATCTCAAAGGAAGCAGAAAGGAGGGGCAAGCATGGAAAAAAAGAAATACGCAAGCAACACCCGCGCAAAAAACAAATGGAACGCGGCGAACTATGATCGTCTTTACCCTTATGTGAAAAAAGGGAAAAAAGCGACATATCTTGCCGCGGCACAAGCGACGGGAAAGTCGTTGAATGAATGGATAGAAACGACGCTTGACGCGGCGGCACAACAGGCGAACGAGGAATAATAGAGAATAGAGAATAGCGAAAACGAAACCCGCCCTTGCTTATGGCTTGGGCGGGTTTTCCTGCATGGAGGGCCTATGAATTATAAAGGGAATCAACATTTGAAATGGGAAGATCGGCTTTCGCTTGAACGTATGCTAAAAATCAAAACGCCGAAACCAAAAATCGCGGAAGCGTTGGGCGTTTGCTTGAAAACCGTATACAATGAAATTGCGCGGGGAATGTGTGAACAGCTTACAAGCGAACTTGAACCCGTCCAGCGGTATTGCGCGGACGTTGCAGAACGTAAGTATCAGGAACATTTGCGGGCAAAGGGGCCGGACATAAAGCTGGGAAAAGATTTTGCTTTTGTGGAGTACATAGAAGAACAGATCATTGAAAAAAGACGGTCCCCCGGCGCGGCTTTGGCGCAAATTGCGATTGCAGGAAGCCGGAGGACAGGGACAGACAGAAACGGGCGCGGCCCGCAAAGGGGGACACCATAGAGAAACGCCCGCAGGAAGTAGCGGACCGTGAAACTTTCGGAAATTGGGAAATGGATAGCATTATAGGTTGTAAGGGAAGCAAGGCTGCGCTGGTGGTGCT
>NZ_RAZF01000032.1 GCF_003612555.1 Acutalibacter sp. 1XD8-33 | reverse complement strand
ACCTTCCTTACTCTCGTTATTTTACTCCTTTTCCGTGAGTTGGAGGTGTCTACTTTTTTTGTACCACATCAGTTTTGTAATGGATTTTGCGTAAAAATTTGCAACGACTGTGGATGGTATCAGGCAAAGCACAAGGGCAACCGGCAAAACCAATAATAAAACGGATATAGCGTCATCTATCGGCTGAAGAGAAACCGTCAAAGACAGATACCAGCGACATTGCGGAAATGGCACTAAGGGAAATCTCCCTTGCTATCCGAAATGTGCAAATAGCGGAGAAAGACCAGAAACGCACCTTTGCACGGCAGTACCAGATTCGCTATGATAGTGGCAGGAAACAACCCGAAAGGAGCGAGAACAATGAGCGAAATCACTTATACGAAGCAGGACGATTACCTTATACCCGACCTCACATTACCGACAGAGCCAGAGCTCCCGCTTGGCAGGTACGCTTTGATGCACAGGGACTATCTGGAGAAGCACAAGAGGGTGACGTTCCTCAACCTGCTGACGCTGATTTCTCTCCATTATCTTACGGCGGCATTCCCGAAACTGCTCGACAAGAATGAGCTGCGGCGCACCCGCTATCATGACCTTAGACACAGCTGCGCTTCGCTGCTGCTCGCAAACGGCGTACCGAGGAAACAGATACAGGAATGGCTCAGTCACAGCGACTTCTCCACAACCGCCAATGTATATGCCCATCTGGACTATAATTCTAAGCTGTCCTCTGCGGATGCAATGGCAAAAGGTTTAAGCGGGGCATTGGGAGTAATCTCATAGGAGAAAGGCGTATCTCTGATGTGTAGGCGTATCAAGGATACGCCTTACATAGGACAGAGTTCGAATAAAGGCGTTTTTTGCATGAAAACGAACAATTATTAGGAGAGAACTGAGGATATACTCCCCCAAAAGTGGTGAAATCAAAAAAGGCCACAAGCGGCAAACCCGCTTGTGGGCGTAAGCGTCTGGCGGAGAGTATGGGATTCGAACCCACGTGCCCTGTAAAGGACAACTGCATTTCGAGTGCTGTGCGGAAATCAGAATTTAAGGGATTTCAGCAGAACTAAACGGAAGATAAGAGAACGCCAAAAGCTCAGTATTTGCGGGGGTTTCCGGCATTTTCTGGCAGCATAAATCCGCCAGTCCAGATGTCGCGCAGGGTTTCGGATTTTGAGCGGTTCTAAGAAAATTCCCGAGCGATTCTTAGAATTTTGAGAAGAACCGAACCAATTTGAGAGCAAATCAGCGGCGTGTGGCAGTGCAGATTTTAGAGCGTCAATACCGCACCGGGCCAAGAATCATGTGCGAAAGCCCCAAGAATGTCAAAGCCACCGGGCCTCCAATTCCACTTTGAGCGCATCCAACAAATCAATATACTCCTCTTTCACGCGCCTTACCAGAGCCAGCGCAATTTCCTCATTATAGGAATGGGTCACATCGTTCCGTGACACCAGCATAGCCAGCCACTTTTCCTCGTCCTGAATCATTCCGGCGCTATACGCCAGTTTGAGAATTTGCTTGGGTGAGCCGATCTGTCCCTCGCCGTAACCATGCTCCTGCAAAATCCCCTTCATAGCTTTCCACGCCTGCTCAAAGCATATCTCGAACAGGGCGGCGCTGCCGGTCAGGGTCAGCACATCGTATGGCTCATTCAAATTTCGGACAAGCCGCAGATTATCCAGCGCCTTGCAGAAATTCTCAAACTTTTTCATAGATTACTATGCCATCCTTTCTGATTCCCTCCAACAGCTCTTTCTGTACCGGCTTATCCAAATCCACCACGTCGAACATGAGCAGGGTAGGTATATCCTCGTCAACGCTGGCAGCAAACGCAACAGTATCGCCGCCTTGAATAGCTAGGTCGATATCGCTGCGCTCCAGGTTGTCGCCCCTTGCCCGGGAACCGAAGAGGATCACCTTATCAAGGTTGCATTGGCGGGCCAAATCTGATATACTGTCTACAATAGGCTGCGGCAAATTCATCTTGATGGCCCCCCTCATTTCAATGATAGATTTAGTATACAGGAATAGCCCAGAAAATGCAAGGAGATACTGCATGGAAACTGATATAGCAATTATGGATATGAACCAGCTTGAGTTCGCGGTGTTTTGCATTGAGAACATTGCCATCAGGCTCGGGGTGAACGCTGGCCGAGTGTACCGGGCATCGGAGGATTCTCATATTCTGCATGGATATATCGTGCCAGAATATGATGTGCTTCATACCCAAAGCAAAGACTATATCGTAGATGACATTTTGATGGTGATGAAAGAGCGAGGTGTGGAAATATGACTGCCAACCCTATCCTCCTTCAAAAGAAATACGCCAGGGTCATTTGCCGGTTTGCCGAAAAAGTCAGTATTTCATTGGATGATGCTTTAGCTTTCTTTTATCGTTCTGATGTTTATACACTTGTCAGTGAGGGCGTTTCTGATATGCACTGCATGAGTGATGAATATTTGGCAGAGGATCTGGAAATAGAGTATCGGGATAAAGCCAGATCCCTTTAGGGCTGACTTTCCTTTTGTCCAAGGCGTTAAGCCCATTCCTATGGCTGAAGCCCTATAAAGGGCAACTTTAACCGATAATCAAGCAGATGGCTCAAGAGTTTTCTCGGTTCGACCTCAAGCTGCTTTGCAAGGTCGATCATATGGGTGTCAATAAGCTGCAGGTTCTGTTCTTCAAACCGCTTTTTCTCGTCCTCTGTTCTCAACACAAAGCTATCACACAGGCCTACCAGTTTCGCGCCAAGCCCCTCAAAGCACCTTTGAGAAGGAATATTATCCACCTCCACAACAGCCCGAAATTCGCCCACCCCTGTTCTGCGCTGGACCTCATTAAGGTATAAATGCAGGCTTTTGGAGCCGAAGCCCCGATGCGTGTATTTTCCATCCAACTCTATCGCGATTTCCCATATTTCAGCGCTCGTATCTTTAATCCCCAGATAACCCATAGGCTGACCGTCATTTGAGTTGCAGATGATACAGTAAAATACCTGCGGGGCAAATATTTCATCCAGCAAAATGCTTTTCTTGTTGTCTCTTGCGGTATTGTAGGCTGCCTGATACATAAGCGAATACTGCATCCGGACGCCGCAATAGAACGTTTCATCTTTCGGCGTGATAGGGCGGATAAGGATCTCGTCTCCGCACACAAATACAGTCTGAGATTTTTCCCGGGAGAAATCCCATGGCTCTTTCTTTGCAAGAACTTGTTCTTCGGATTGAACCATGCCATCAAGAATTTTAAGCAGCTCATCTTTCTTAATGGACGAACCGGCAGGCAGTTCACTCAGCTTGTCAAGCATTTTCCGACAAACCTCTTTCGCCTGCTCATGCTACGCCTTTTGGTAAATCCTATCCATGTGAACACCTCTTTGCAACCAGTATTATACAATAGCCGTCCGAAAATGGCAATAGCCCTTTTCTTCCCGACCATGTTATGCTATAATAATAAAAACATGGAAAGGACAGCCCCATGAAAATCATCATCTCCCCCGCAAAGAAAATGAATGTAGACGCGGACAGCCTCCCCATAGACGGCCTGCCCCAATTCCTGCCCCAAACGGAACGGCTGCTGGCGAAGCTCCAATCCATGTTTCCAAAAGAACTGCAATCCCTCTGGAAGTGCAACGACAACCTCGCCCAACTAAACATAGAGCGCCTGAAAGCCATGACTTTACGCCAAAACCTGACCCCGGCTATCCTGTCCTACGAGGGCATCCAGTACCGCTACATGGCGCCGGGCGTGATGACTGCTGGGCAGTTAGAGTACCTGCGGGAGCATTTGCGTATCTTATCGGGATTCTATGGGCTGCTCCGCCCCTTTGACGGCGTAACACCCTACCGATTAGAAATGCAGGCAAAGCTATCAGTAGGCGGTGCAAAAGACCTCTACGCCTTTTGGGGAGACAGCATAGCAAAGGAGCTGGAAGGTGACTGGGTGCTGAATCTCGCGTCCAAGGAGTACAGCAAAGCAGTCACTCCCTACCTCCCGGCAAACTCCGTACTCACCTGCGTGTTCGGCGAGTGGCTGAGCGGGAAGGTCATCGAAAAGGGGACCATGTGCAAAATGGCCCGGGGCCAGATGGTCCGTTGGCTCGCTGAAAACGACATTAAAATGCCGGAAGAAATCCGCGAGTTTGCGGATTTAGATTATCGTTTTGACACAGAATTATCCACAGAAAACACATTCATATTCATCAAAGGAGGACGCTGAAATGCTGGAAGTTGGAACAAAAGCCCCGGAGTTTACCCTGTCAGACAAGGACGGAAACATGGTATCCCTCGCGGATTTCGCGGGCAAAAAAGTTGTGCTCTACTTCTACCCCCGGGACAACACCCCCGGCTGCACCCGTCAGGCCTGCGCCTTTGCAAGTGCCTATGAAGAATTCAAAAGCATCAATGCAGTGGTGATCGGCATAAGCAAGGATTCGGTGACTTCCCACCAGAAATTCGCTGAAAAGCACGGCCTGCCCTTCATTCTCCTATCCGACCCGGAGCGTGCCGCCATCGAGGCTTACGGCGTGTGGCAGGAGAAGAAAAATTACGGCAAGGTGAGCATGGGCGTGGTTCGCTCCACCTTCGTTATCGATGAAAACGGAGTGATCGAGAAAGTCATGCCCAAGGTAAAACCGGACACCAACGCAGCGGAAATTCTCCAGTATCTGCGCGGGGAGAAGTAGGCTATGCCGTTTCAAATCATCCGTCAGGACATCACGAAAATGCAGGCGGACGCCATCGTCAACGCCGCTAACACCGCTTTGCAGATGGGCGGCGGGGTGTGCGGGGCGATATTCAATGCCGCTGGTGCGCAGAAAATGCAGACGGCCTGCGATAAACTTGCGCCCATCCAGCCGGGGGAGGCGGTGGTCACCCCCGGCTTTGCCCTGCCCGCAAAATATGTGATACACGCGGTGGGGCCAGTCTATAGCCCCGTGGAGTTGGAGCGCTGCCGGGAGCTGCTCCGCTCGGCCTATACTGAGTCGCTGAAACTGGCAAAGAAACACCGCTGCAAGAGTATAGCTTTCCCATTGATTTCCAGCGGCATTTACGGCTACCCGAAGGCCGAGGCCTTGGAGGTTGCGAAACAGGCCATCGAGGCGTTTTTGGACGAGTATGAGATGGAGGCCTATCTTGCCGTGTTCGACAAGTCCGCCTTCGTGCTGAGCGAGACCCTGCTGGGCGAGGTGGAAAGCTACATCGACCAGCACTACGTTGACGCACACCAGCCCAAAAACCGTAACCTGCTGGGAGTTGAGAGCGAAGCATTAGCCTACGCGGCCCCGTCCATGCCCCTGCCAATGATGGCTCCCAGCGCGGCGCTGGATGACCTGATGGAGCGTCTGGACGAGCCGTTTTCCGACACGCTTTTGAAGCTGATAGACGCCAAAGGCAAGACCGACGTGGAGGTCTACAAGCGGGCAAATATCGACCGCAAGCTGTTCTCGAAGATACGCAAGGGCCACGGTTACACGCCGAGAAAGCCAACTATTTTGGCGCTTGCAATAGCGCTGGAATTGACACTTCCGGAGACGGATGACCTCTTGGAGCGGGCGGGGTACGCGCTGTCCCAAGCCAGCAAATTTGACGTGATCGTGGAGTATTTCATCGTCAATGGAAGGTATGATATTTTTGAGATAAATGAGGTGCTTTTTCAGTATGACCAGCCGCTTTTAGGCGTGTGAAGAGCAAAAGGATAAACTGGAATTTGAAAGGGAACATTGGGATGAAAAAGACAAGTTTTATAATCGTTATAATCATTGTAGTAGTCAGCGCAATAAGTATCCATCTACTAACCAGCCCCAAAGTATTAGGCAATATGAGCAAAAGTTATTCAGAGCAAATAACTACAACTTCTGATATTTCGTTTTCGGGGGAAGCAGGCGATAGAATAAAGTTTTCATTCAAGTCTGATATTATAAGCGGGAATTTAGATATGGTCTTATATGATTCAGTTGGAAATGAAGTATATACATTAGACAGCGCAAGAGCGTTAGAAACTTTTTTCACTTTGGAGCGTTCAGATACATATACTTTAGCTGCCAAATGTAGTAATTTTATTGGAGATTATAAGATTGTTGTTTATAATATGTCAGATTAAAACGTTTTGTCTGACACAGAAATTCCAGTTTTCTTGTCACACAAGAACTTGTCGCTTTGAAAGCGACCGAAAGACCTCCTGTGTGGGCTATAATGAAGCCATCAAAACACAGGAGGCCATTTTCATGAAAAACTTAACGGAATTAGTGTTCATCCTGGACAAAAGCGGCTCAATGGCTGGCCTGGAAAAGGACACCATCGGCGGGTTCAACTCCATGCTGCAAAAGCAGAGGGACCTGGACGGCGAGTGCCGCATTACCACGGTGCTGTTCGACAACCGCTACGAGCTCCTGCACGACCGCATTGATATCCGCGCGGTCAGCCCCATGACCGACCGGGAGTACCAGGTGGGCGGTTCCACGGCTCTTTTGGACGCCATCGGGCTGACGGTTCAGAAGCTGGTGTCGGTGCAGAAGAACACCGCCGAGGAGTACCGCGCTGAGAAGGTGATGTTCGTCATCATCACCGATGGGGAGGAGAATTCCAGCCGGGAGTTCAGCGCTGAGAGGGTCAAGAAGATGATCGAGCTTGAGAAGGAGAAGTACGGCTGGGAGTTCGTGTTTTGGGCACGAATATTGACGCGGTGGAGACGGCTGCTCACTTTGGCATAGCCCCCCAGATGGCGGTGGATTTCATTGCTGATGAGGAGGGCGTGGAGCTGAACTTTGAGGCTATGAGTGAGGCGGTTGCATGCTTCCGTTCTGCGGGCGCGGTGCCCCAGGCGCCACTGGAGAGGATTAGAAAGGACCGTAAGAAACGGTGGGGCAGGGGTTAAAACTTATTGAAATTTGCGTTCATCTCAAAGAGGTCTTTACTTTGCGGGAACGCCGCCCGAAAAGCGTTGTAAACCCTCTTTTCCTTGCTGAGTATGAGCACAAATGCGCTGTCAAACACTACGATTTCCACGCTTGCCAGCGGGTGCTGAAGTGCGAGGGGATTCGTCTAGAATCCCGGATATCCATCGGTACATGGCAAAGGGCACTGTAGGGCCTGTTCTCTGGTGACGTGCGGCTCGAAACCGGAGAACACGCCCCAGACCCATTGTACACCGGAAAGTCCGTCCAACATTTGCATAAGCTCCGCGCCGGTTTTCCACTCAACATCCTCCCGCATTTCGGGCGGGTAGGCGTAGCAGGTCCAGTCGGTGATGAGCCAGTTATGGTACAGACCTATGTCATCGAGGCTGTGCATAATGGCGTGCATATCGGTGAAATGAGGCTGACCCTTATCTAAAAATAGAGCCATATATCATGTGTCCTTCCTTTTATAGACCGGTAATACCCGCTGTCCCCAGCCCAAAATATTTGTCGAAGAAACCCTTAAACCTATCGATTATCCTCTGCTTTTTCCCTGCCCGATTCCCACCGCCAAAGCGAGATACTGGCGGCATCAGCCGGTCAATATCCGTACCGGTGGTCTTGATTTCCCCGGCCTGCAGAGAGCTTTCCATAAATTGCCGGGTCTCTTCCGGCTTGAGCCTTTCCTCTGTGATGATAGCCGTCAGCTCCTGCTCCTTCTGCCGCATCACAAAGTCGCGCCACTCCAGGAAAACATCCTCCACATCATTGATCCCGGCAATGAAGTTCTCGATCAGCGCCTTCTTGCTCCGCAGCTCCGGGCTGGCGTCCACAGCCTTTCGGATAGTTATCAAGATCTCCTTATCCTCGCTGTGGGTGTCGTGGTACTTCTTTACCAGCAGCAAAATGTAATCAATATTGATTTCCACCTGCCGGATAAGCTCGATCTCAAAGACAATATCATCGTCAATATCAGAGCTGACTCCCTTCTTTCTCCGCTCGGCCCACTCGTCTTTCAAATCCTGATACCGTCCCAGATAGTCCTGTAAATCCCGCTCAGACAAGACATCACAACTCTGGAACTGGTCGAAGGAGGTCAAAATATTCCGCATCCGAAGTATCGCGCCGAAAAGGGAAATGAAGTCTTTTTCGCTTTGTTCCCCAATAGTCTTTGGCTCAGACAGCGGGAATTTTGCCAGTAGCTTTTGAATGAGGGTTTCATAGCCGGGGTGCTCAACCCCTTCTTCATCCGTATATCCACTGAAATAGTCCTGGAAACTCCGCAGCAGTACGATGCCCCCCGCCTGCTTGTCCCCAAAGAGTGAGATGGCGTCGTCTACCCGCTTTTGCAGATTGCGGAAACAGACGATATTGCCGAAGGTCTTGACGGAGTTTAGTATGCGGTTCGTGCGGGAAAACGCCTGAATGAGACCGTGCATCTTGAGGTTTTTGTCCACCCACAGAGTATTCAGCGTGGTCGCGTCAAAGCCGGTGAGGAACATATTGACCACGATCAGTAGATCGATTTCCCGGTTCTTCATGCGCAGGGACACGTCTTTGTAGTAATTCTGGAACTTGTCGCCGGAGGTATCATAGTTGGTGTGGAACATCCCGTTATAGTCCCTGATAGCCTGCTCTAGAAAATCCCGGGAATTTTGGTCAAGCGCTGAGGTATCCTCCGGGTTTTCCTCGTCCAGGATACCGTCCGTTTCCGCCTCGTTTGCCCCATAGCTGTAAATCATTGCCACCCGCAGGCGCTTACTAGGGTCGGCGTCCATCTGCCGCTTAAACTCCGCATAGTAGAGCTTTGCCATATCAACAGAGGCCACCGCAAAAATGGAGTTGAAACCGCTGAGCCGCTGTTTTTTCCTGATTTCCTCCACCTGGGATTTCCCGGCGGCAACCTCCAAAATATTCGCCAGGGCATTGAACATATAGGTCTTATTCCCGCGGTAGGTCTTAGTGTCAAAATGCTCCAGAATGTACCGGGTGACAAGCTCGATGCGCTCCGGGGCCATATACGCCTTTTCCCGGTTGATGTCCCACACTTGTTCGTCGATCATCTCCTCGTCCATGCCCATGGTCTTGTAGTAGTCCACATGGAAGGGCAGGACGTTTTTATCGTTGATGGCGTCCACGATGGTGTAGGTATGCAGCTGGTCGCCGAAGGTCTGCTGGGTGGTGCGGAACTGGGGGTTGCCGCCCCGGCCGGCGTTGACCGCGAAAATGGGCGTGCCCGTAAAGCCGAACAGGTGATATTTCTTGAAATTCTTGACGATGGCTGTGTGCATATCCCCGAACTGGCTGCGGTGGCACTCGTCAAAGATAATGACCACGCGCTTGTCATAGACCTCATGGCCTTTGTTCTTGGACACAAAAGTGGAGAGCTTTTGAATGGTGGTGATGATGATTTTGGCGTTGGGGTCCTCCAGCTGCTTTTTCAAAATGGCGGTGGAGGTGTTGGAGTTGGCCGCACCTTTCTCAAAGCGGTCGTACTCCTTCATGGTCTGGTAGTCCAGATCTTTCCGGTCTACCACAAACAGCACCTTGTCAATGTAAGGCAGCAGAGAGGCCAGCCGGGCGGTCTTGAAACTGGTGAGGGTCTTGCCTGAACCTGTGGTGTGCCAGATGTACCCGCCCCCGGCGATAGAGCCGTATTTCTTATAGTTGTTGGCGATCTCGATGCGGTTCAAAATCCGCTCGGTGGCAGTAATCTGATAGGGACGCATGACCATCAGCATCTGCTCGGAGGTAAAAATGCAGTACCGCGTCAGCACATTCAAAATGGTATGCTTGGCAAAAAAAGTACGGGTGAAATCTATCAAATCCGGCAGAACCCGATTGTTGGCGTCGGCCCAAAAGGAGGTGAACTCAAAGCTGTTGCTGGTCTTTTTCTTTTTGGCGGCAGAGGCGGAGGCAGCGTCCTTGATGGCATTGCGGCGGGTGGTGTTGGAATAATACTTGGTATTCGTACCATTGGATATGACAAAAATCTGCACATAGTCATACAGCCCGCTGCCCGCCCAAAAACTGTCCCGCTGGTAGCGGTCGATCTGGTTGAACGCCTCCCGAATGGCCACGCCCCGGCGTTTCAGCTCGATATGCACCAGGGGCAGCCCATTCACCAAAACCGTCACGTCATAGCGGTTGTCATACCGCGCGCCGTCCTCCTTACCCACGGCGTACTGGTTGGTGACCTGGAGGCGGTTGTTGTGGATGTTTTTCTTGTCGATGAGGGCAATATTCTTACTCTCGCCGGTGTCCCGACGGAGGACCTGCACAAAGTCCTCCTGGATGCGGCGGGTCTTGTCCTCGATGCCGTCGTTGGCGTTGGCGATGCACTCGCTGAAAAATCGCTCCCACTCGGAATCGGTGAAGGTATAACAGTTTAGCTCCGCCAGCTTTTGGCGGAGGTTGGCAATCAGCTCCGCCTCAGAGTGGATAGGCAGATACTCATACCCCTGTTCACAGAGCAGGCGGATAAACTCTTTTTCCAGCGCAGCCTCACTCTGGTAGCTGTCGGAGCGGGTCCCTACCGGCTCGTATTCGGCTACTACGGTGTCTTTGGTGGTCTGGGCCACGATGTTGAAATAGCTCATGGGGTCAGCTCCTTGAAGGTGAGAAGTTTGTTCCGGTAATATTCATACTGCTTCTTCCTCGCCGTAAGCTCCGCCGTAAGCTCCGCCGTAAGCTCCGTGAAATTGTCAAGAATCTTGACAATTTCACTCTGTATGGGGAGAGGGGGGAGGGGGATTGTGACTGTGTTTAGGGTATCCGGTGTAACTTCCATTACTTTTGTGCCATGGACAAGTTTCCTCTTCTGTGCTGCAAACATTTGAGTATGAAAATAGTAGGCGAGATACTTTGCGTTTTGATTATGATGAATGATTGCCGTGTGTCCGCTGACCGCAACCGCTCCATCACCTAACCAAGCCACACATTTGCATACATCCTCGATATTTTCACTTGTAACAGCCATGACAATATCATTGGGATAGGCTAGCTTTTGCTTTTTGGCGCAGTCCTCGCTGATAAAAGTGAAAGTCCTATCTGCAAACAGGCCATACCTGGTATAGATTTGTCCGTAGTGAATGCAAGGAAAGCCATCAGAACAGAAATCTTTTTTTTGAAGGCTGCCACCTCGTGAGATAGTTGCAATTTCTCCCAGCTTTTTATACGGTACTCCGTTTGGACAAGTCTCATTTATAAGTGTTTTAAGATACTCCATTATCTATACCTGCTTTCTGAGGATACCATTGATGCTCTATCTCTTGCATTTTATTCCAAATAGCCGCTCCGTGATTTGAAATTACATATTTCCACAATTCATTCGGGACTGCATTGGCTAAATCTTCAAATTGGATATAGTAGTCGCCAAACAATTCTAGCATGAACTGGACAGACTGCGTTGTGGCAAATGGCTCCCCAAGTTTTTTAAATTCTAACGCTTTTAGAAAGGCTGGGATGATTATATCCATCTTCTTTTCTACGTTTACTTTTCGTTCCGGAATCGTCATAATAAAATCTGTTCTATCTTCATATCTTTTATAAGATGGCACCACTCTGTCTATATCTACAGACCGTCCTTCACCTGCATAATTATATATTGGAATATGCTGCTTTTCAAGCTGGGAGCGTAAGGCTCTTGTTTCTACTGCAGCTATTCTGCTGCTACAATTGACAACAGGATTGGTAATGCAGAAAATAAGGAATTTTACTTTCCTATAATCTATCCCTTCAAGCATACATGCGATATCAGAAAATATTGGAATAAATGAATTATCCGCCCAATCTGTATGATTATTTCGTGATAAAAACACATTACGGAAATCAGCATATATTTCAATTAGAAATGCCAATTCAATATAATAATCTCCACCAGAATAGGAGCGAAGATTCTTTAAGTACCCGTCAACATGTTTTAAATGTTTATTAAGGGAGTACTCAAAAGATTTTACATATAAATTGTAATTCGCTTTATATCGCATTTGTAAAGCTGCACCAACGGATTCAGCTAATGCCTGAATGGCATCGTCGGGCAATTCCCCAGTAGGATTTATGTGTTCTCGCATTACGGCTGCACGTTCATTGTCTTTCTTAAGATAGGCGTTAACCGTAGCACCGATTTTGCCAGTGCGCTGTTCAATAGCATAATGATCCACTTGAAAGTGCTCTATGCCCAAAAGAATACCTTTCTCTCCATTTTTGCGAGAAGAACAGCATTTTACAAAATCGGGACATTCACTTTCTTTGCGTGAGAGTTCCGGGCTAGCGCACATTTTAAGGATAGCTTTGCTTTTCCCGTGTTGATGAGGAATTGCTTGTATCACTTTTTCTAAACATAGCAGCTCAGCATCTTTCGACCCCATAACTCTACACCTCTATCTCCCCAATAATCTTCGCAATCTCGTCCCGCAAGACCTGCTCCCTCGCCACAATCTCCTCAATCTCCGCATTAAGTTTCACAATATCGATCTTCTCCCGGGTGTCCTCCGCCTCCACATAGGTGGAAACAGACAGATTATACCCGCTCTCCACGATCTCGCCATACTCCGCCAGATGGGAGAAGTGCTTGATCTCCTCCCGCCCGGCGAACACGGACACAATGCGCTCTATGTTCTCTGTCGTCAGCCGATTGTTGTTGGTCACCTTGACGCACTCGCCGGAGGCGTCGATAAACAGGGTCTTATTGTCCGCCTTGTTCTTTTTCAGCACCATGATACAGGTAGCGATACTGGTTCCGAAAAACAGGTTGGCCGGAAGTTGAATCACGCAGTCGATAAAGTTGTTGTCCACAAGGTATTTGCGGATCTTCTGCTCCGCGCCGCCCCGATACATGATGCCGGGGAAGCAGACGATGGCCGCCGTGCCGCCTGTGGCAAGCCAGGACAGGGAGTGCATGATAAATGCCAGGTCAGCTTTCGACTTAGGGGCCAGCACCCCGGCGGGGGTAAAGCGGGGGTCGTTGATGAGAGTGGCGTCCTCGTCCCCCGCCCACTTGATGGAGTAGGGGGGATTGGAGACGATCAGCTCAAAGGGCTCGTCATCCCAGTGCTGGGGAGCGGTCAGGGTGTCCTCGCAGGCAATGCTGAACTTGTCGAAACTCACGTCGTGGAGGAACATATTGATGCGGCACAGGTTGTAGGTGGTAATATTGATCTCCTGCCCGAAGTAGCCGAACTGCACCCCGTCCTTGCCCAGCACCTTGGTAGCTTTCAGCAGCAGGGAACCGGAACCGCAGGCCGGGTCGTAAACCTTGTTGACCTTTGTTTTGCCCACTGTCCCCAGCCGGGTCAGCAGCTCCGACACATCGGAAGGCGTGAAAAACTCTCCCCCGCTCTTCCCGGCGTTGGAGGCGTACATGGTCATCAGAAATTCATAGGCGTCCCCAAAAGCATCGATGCTGTGTCCCTGGACTGCGCCCAGGTTCATGCCGCCGATGCCGCCCAGCAGTTTCGCCAGCTTTTCGTTCCGCTTGGCAACGGTGGCCCCCAGTTTATTGCTGTTCACATCAAAATCATCGAACAGCCCGGAGAAGCACTGCTCAGAGGAACTGCCCTTTGCGGAACCCTCGATATGGCGGAAAACTTTTTCCAGCGTTTCGTTCAAATTCTCGTCCTGGGGCGCTCTGGCCTGGACGTTGCAGAACAGCTCAGAGGGCAGCATGAAAAAGCCCTTTTCCTGCACCAGACCCTCACGGGCTTCTTCTGCCTCCGTGTCGGAGAGTTGGGCATAGTCAAAGCTGACGTTTCCAGCGGCAATCTCCCCAGCATTGATATATTCCGTCAGATTTTCCGAGATGTACCGGTAGAACATCGTGCCGAGTACGTAGCTCTTGAAGTCCCAGCCGTCCACGCTGCCCCGCAGCTCATCGGCAATGGCCCAGATGGCGCGGTGCAGCTCCTCACGTTCATGCTCTTTCTTTATGTCTGCCATGAATCCGGCTCCTTTTTACACAATAAAACTCCTGAAACCATTATAAAGTCTTATGAGAGTTTTTGCAACAAAAAATGGCGGATATCAGGGAGAATTGCCGGGCCGGGAGCAAATCTAGCCACTCCTATTCGTTCTTTTTCCCGCGCGATAATACTCTCAGGAATAGCAGGTAGCCACTTCTTGCTGAACATTGTACTGCCAAAATATGCGTCGAAATTTGTGACCGGCAACACGACCCACACAGAATCCTCTGGCTTATTTGCTATGTAATACGCCACTAAGGTGCGGATAACTTCTGCCGGTACTTTCTCAGGACGTAGTTCTTCAATTCTCTTGAGAACATCGTCCGGCAAATCAATCCTGTTGTCTCGCAGCGGCCCCAATTCCAAAGCATCAGCCAGCACATCATCAAATCGCAAAACCCATGCGCCATTTGTGCCCTGTGCGAAAATCGGCACTTGAAATTGCACAACCTTCTTTCGCCAGGCGGCATCAAATTCTTTATCAATGGCATCCGCTTTGCCATACGCTGCCTTGCTCACCTTATCAGGATTATTTTTTATAAACTGTACGATGTTGTGAACGTGGCGGCAGAACCAACCCACACTATTCTCGTCCACCAGTTTGGGAAACTCCCCATGCAGCTCCCTGAAATCGCTTTTGAACTGCCAGTCCTCTTTAGGGCTGGCTTTCTCTTTGTCTGGGACGCTGCACCACGCACAGAGCGCCCGACGGGTATAGTCAATTCTGTCTTGTGGATTTTCGCCTGCATCCGCAAACAGATACCCTCGGGCAAGAATCGTCATTACCCGGGCGAGGCCGTTGAAATCAAGAATCATGTCCATGGTGAAACGCCCCATATAAGTTGTATCGCGCTTGCTGTCCGCTTTATAAATCGGCTGTTCGGTATAAGCATGAAACTCTTCAATCTCATTCAGCATGAGGCTCCTCCTTGAGAACACTTTCTTCGATGTGGTCAATGAGCAATTCCCATAGCAAATTTCGCTTACCCAGCGCTACTACATACTGCACCGCCAACCTTGGCCGCACAACCCTATCCAACAGTTCTCTACATTTTGAGGCGACAACTTCCCTGTAATCATATCGCAAAGGTTGCTCGAGATAAGCGTTCATCATCTGATGAAAACTGTCCGAATCCGTATCACGCAGATATTTCTTCCTGTCCGTCGCCCGGTTCTCATCGTCAATATCACAAATCAAATCACCCAGAATGCGGTAACCACCATACCTGAAGTCCGCAAACAGCTCATGGTAATCCTCAAGTTCCGGCAGATAACTTTCCAGAAAATCAAATCGGGACTCACTGTCCATAAAATGCCATTTGCTATCTACAATGGCCGCACGAATCTCGGCAATCCTCTCCGCAGAAAAATCCTGGAAAGTCGCATATAGCTCGTCCGAATCGTAGGTATCCTCCTGCCCCCGACTGAACAAAATTCTCTCAATATCGTTCTTTCTCTGCTTGTTCTGAACGGGTACTCGGCAAGCGCGTATGCGGGATAAGCAAGCCTCGTAGTCGTTCAAAAGCTCTGACACAGAAGAAAGAATTTGGGTGTTAAGATTATCTTCCCAATCTGACTCCCGTGCGAAATCAAAGAGCTCGCTATCTTCTGCAGGTCTCGGTTTGATTCTAGGAGTGTTTTTCTTCAACTGGTACGCCAAATAAGGCAGCCGCTCCAAGTTGGAATCGACCTTGTTCCAATCTGTTTTCTCAAAGAACACCTTGCGCTTTTGCTGAAACGTAGGCTCGTACCATTTACCGCGAACTTCCGCTGATTCCAACAGCTTCTTGTACTGCAAAAAGAGACTGCGACTTACCACTTTCTTGTTCAGATACTTCGACAAATCCGGCTTAACGCCACTCTTGGCTGAGTCAATCTCAAGGCCAGTGAGGATAGCGAGGACCTCTGTTTCTTCCTTGCACCGCTGTCTCAACTCGGAATCGGAGTTTTCGTTATAGGCAATCACACTTCTATCCAGCGCGGCATTGGAAATCTGTCCGACCCGTGAGGAAAAGGTATTGCGTACCGTTTCAAACCGGGCATACCAGTCGTTAGCGTCACCAATCTGCGGCTCGACAGCGGGGATTTTCAAGAGAGGTATATTCCCATTGGTTTGCCTGTCAATACCGCCGGAATACTCCCGATAATTGCGTTTCACACAGGCATTCAGAATAGGATCGGAGATGGTCTTTATCATGTCACCATCAAAATCCGCACCGCCCAAGCGTTCTGCGGTCAATGTGTGGGAGTCCACCATCACCACGTCAATAAGATGGCCCAGATAGTGCTTGCGCATCTGTTCTATGTTGGCATAGCAACCCAACTGAAATTCCTCATTGCGAGCAATGTGCGGATTGCGAAGCAGGGTACATTCCTCGCCGTGTTCGTATGCAGCTTTAGGTGCATAGTACGAATTTTCTGCAAAACGATTGGTAAGAGCAACATTAAAAAATGTCTCTTGTGCACTGGCCTTCGGCGTCCCTGTCGGGAGAAGTAGCGTCAAAAGTTCAAGCAAATCGCCCGACAAATAGCGGTTATCTCCTGCAACAATAAGCTGTCCCAGCGCGTATTGCTTAAGAACCTGTTCCGCTTTTGAATCCAACTCTTTCGCATACACAGGCTCATTTATGAACAGAGAGTTCTTCTTCAAAACCCTTGCCATGTAGTATGCCTTGTTCTTTTTTGAGAACCATCTGCGCTCAAGCGCTGACAGAAAATATTGCTTGCGGAAATCGTCATCCGCGCAGTAATTATAATAAGCAAGCTCCGTTTCTTTTGTCAGCCAGTGACGCTCATCATTTGCGGGAGAATCCTTCCACCCCAGCGGCAAATCATTGGGACGAAACTCATCGGCAGTCATGGAAACCGTGTTCAAAAACTGGTAGTTCAGGGTGGTGAACCTCTCCGGCTTTTCCTTGCTGGTCTGCGTGATATAAAGCGCATGGCGGTACTTCCGAAACGCTTTCCAGTAATCGCTCCAAGCCATATCATTTTCGGTCAGCCAACCGAATCCCTTAAACATCGACTTTGTCAAAATAATATCAACGTCACGGACGTTATGTTTCACACCCCATATGTCGGTAATCGTTCGACAGGCGCCACTGTTCAGAAAATCTTTGAAGTCAACCTGATGGAGCATACCCTTGACATACGGCAGGCGAATCTGAAAGGACGTGTGGATATGCTTGCCGCAATACGCCTTGTCAACTTCCCTAGCGTAGTCTTTTGAAATCAGGCCCTCGCCGTCAAAACAGGTAACCGTAATCTTTTCCTTGTGCTCGACCCGATGATATTTGCGGACGTTCCCTATACTCCCATCGTCCTCAACCGTGATGACCGGCACGTTCTGCACAACGGCTTCTTCGTTATCTATCACGATAACCCTGTGCGGCCTGTCAATTTCTATCCCATCAATCCGAGTACCGCCAGACAGCATCAGCCCATTATAGGCATACAGCTTGCTCAACTGGCACGGCCCAATTTTCATATCCAGCATGATCCTCCGGCGCAGCGGCTCGAAAAAGTCTTCCCGGACGAAAGAAATCTGCGCCTTGCGGCTCATGCTGTTTGAGCGCTCGAAGGCAAAGTAACGGTGCGGTCCAGCACCAAAATCCAGCGTAATACCCTCGGGCTGGAACATACTCTCCGCTTTCTTCTGGTGAACGGCATGGCGGTTCAGCGCGGCGTTGCGGTCAAAGATGTTGCTGAAATCCACATAGCAGATTACGTCCGACAGGTTGCTGACCAATGTATCCACCGTTGGTATTTGATAGTTGTCTCCATGCAGGACGCACATAGCTTGAAAGAACAGCGCACAGTCTTGCTGCTCATGGAGCGAGGTTTGCACCTTGCATTTCTCCGTAGCCTTCGCGTTCAGCGCAAAGGTATAGCAACCCTCCGCGCCTTCCTGCGCGTGGGACATGAGAGCCGCTGCGGACATGGTAAAAATTCTGTACCTGACTTGTGCCACTGCCTTCACCTCTTCCACATTATACCAAAATTTCTTTCGGTTTGCAATATGAATACTGCTCCCACTTTTTCATGCTGGGAGCGTTTCTATTTTACTGAAAGGACTGGTGTATATGTTAAACCCAATCGAAAAACTTGTCGTCATCGATGGCGAAACCCTGCAGGACATGAGGTTCCAGCTGGGCAAATTCACAATCGACACGCTACTGCCCCAAGGTATTTCCATGCTCGGTGGCGCACCCAAGAACGGAAAATCCTGGATGGTGCTGGATTGGTGCGTGCGCGTTGCCAAGGGTGAGCCGGTGTGGAACCTGCCCGTCAAGCAAGGCTCGACCCTCTACCTCTGCCTGGAAGACCCGCTCCGCCGGGTGCAAGACCGGCTACTCCAGCTGACCGACGAGGTACCGCCCAACTCGTTCTTTGCAACCGCCGCCGAAAAGTTGGGGCAAGGTCTTAGCGAACAGATTCAAGAGTTCGTCCGGGAGCACCCAGACACCGTGCTGATTGCGATCGACACTTTCCAAATCGTTCGCTCTGGCGGACCGGACATCTCCTATGCCTCCGACTATTCCGAAGTGCGCGAACTGAAAAAGCTGGCTGACGAGCTGGCAATCTCCATCCTTCTTGTCCACCACCTACGCAAGCAAGGGGCCAGCGACCCGCTGAATAAGCTGTCCGGCACCACGGGTATCAGCGGCGCGATGGACGCTGTCTTTATTCTCGACCGAGGCCAGCGCAGCGAGGGCGCGGCAACTCTGGTATGCACCGGTCGAGACATTGAAACTCGAAAGCTGGATTTGCGTTTCTCAAAATCCGACTGCACTTGGGAGTTGGTGCAGGATAGTTTGGAGAATCGGGCGCTGGAAATGACGGAGGAACTGACAGCACTGGTTAAGTTTATCCGGTCGGCGTAGACATTTAGTGGCAGCAATACGCAGCTTGCCGATACGGTTGGCAAACTGGCTGGCAAGGAAATTGCGCCCAAATCCCTCAAGCAGATGATGAACCGCTGGCGCTATGCCTTGGAGGAAAAGGGGGTGTCTTTCCAAAGCCGCAAAAGTAATGGGCAGCGGCTGGTGCAAATCTTCTTTGCCTCTGCAAAGGACGCAAGTGGCGCAAGGGACGCAACTTCGAGCGGTGCCGAATTTACCGTCCCCTGCGACCCTGACAGTACCGAAACCCCTGTATTCTCTAGGGAAAACGCCCGCCCAGCATAATCCGCCGCCTGCGGCACTTGCGCCCCTGTGAGGCCACAGCAGGCTCGTGTGGGCGTTTTGCGGCGGTATCCAGATAGTTCTATACCAAGCCGCGAGAAGGCCGTTTTGGGGCATTTGTGGCCCAGTTTTGCGGCAAGGCGCGGAGGCCGGATTTCCCGGCAGGGGAGGCTCGTAAGGGCCTCCCGCTGGGGCAAGCAGAGCGCGTGGCTGTCCGCCCCGCACGTTAAGAACCGGGCAGCAGCCCGGACCCACTTCAGAAAGGAGAAAGGTATGCAAAACACCAGAAAGCGAGCGGAAACACTGACGATTCGCTTGACCAAAGCAGAAAAAGAGATGATTCAGAAGAAAGCAAAGAAAGCTCAACTCAGCATTACAGATTTTCTTGTTGCAACATCGTTGCGCACGGAAATTCACGTTGCCGAGGACGTCAAACCTCTGTTGATTGAGCTGAAAAGGATCGGCAACAACATCAATCAAATCACCATGAAAATCAATGCGGGAGCGTTTCACTCGGCCGACTTCACGGAAGTAATTCAGGGTCAACGAATGATTTTCGAGCAACTCCTTCGCATAGCGGGAGGTCGATGATGGCAACAATAAAATTCATTCCCGAGAGCAGGCAGTCGCTCAGCGCCATGAAAAGTGTGATTTCTTACTGCCTACAGGAGAAGAAAGTAGCGGACAATGCCACTGGCCAGCGCATGGTCAGCGGCATTTCCTGTGATGGTGAGAACTCTTTCACTGAATTTCTGATGACAAAACAGGCGTACCGCAAGACAAACGGCATCAACTTTTATCACTACGTCCAGTCGTTCTCACCCGACGAAAACATTACTCCGCAGGAGGTTCACGCCGTCGCCAGAGAGTTTGCGGAGCGGGCATGGCCAGGTCATGAGATTTTGGTGGCAACGCATTGCGACGCCGACCACCTGCACTCACACTTCGTTATCAACTCCGTTGGCTTTGAGAACGGTAAAAAGCTGCGGCAAAGCCCGAATACTCTGATTGAGTTGCGGGCTCTCAATGACGAAATATGCGCGGTGCATGGGTTGTCGGTGCTCCCGCCCTATGAGAAATCTGGTACGAAAATGTCCACGAGGGAGTACCGCGCCGCTCTGAAAGGCGAGAGTTGGAAGTTCAAACTGATGGCCGATATCTGCGCCGCCATGAACCGCAGTGGCAGCAAGCAGGACTTCATCTTTGAGATGGAGCGGTATGGCTACCAAGTGCGTTGGACGGACGAGCGCAAATATATCACGTTCACCTGCCCAAATAAGATGAAATGCAGAGATGTAAAATTGCACGATGACAAATTTTTGAAGGAGAATTTAGCTTATGAGTTACAATACAGAGAGGCCCACTATGGACGAGTTAGTCGCAAAAAACGCAAGCGCTATAAAGAATATGAATGGCCCGAGTATGCCGGTAATGGTGCCTATCCAGGAGAAAGATTGGGATACGATGGTGGATCTTCTGGAAAGCACAGTGAGTTTCCAGCCGAAATTGTACTCGCTGGTGAAACAGCAACTGACCGAGGAGCAGATGATTTCCAACCAGCTGGTGAAACAGATAAAGGATTCGACATTGCAGATGGAGAGCCTCGCGCAACAGGCTGGGAAGAATCTCGAAAAGAGTTTGAACGATTCCTTGGCAAAGGGGTCGCAGTTGGAGGCGGCTATCGTCAAGGCAGCAAATCGGAGGAGTTGGAAAACGTGGGCACTCATCATCGTAGTGTCGATACTTTCCTCAGTGCTGGGGGCAGCGCTGTCCGCTCTGCTGTGTATGCGCTGGCTGCTTTAAGCGAGGATGATGAAGACTCCGAGGAGCGCCGCAAACGCATTGAGGCTCAAGAAAACGGCGAGGCGCTGGGCACTTTACTCGGGCTGGCAGTGGGTGCAGTTTCTGAACTTGCTGAAGAAAACGAAGAGATACATGAACACCAAATTAAATAAACTAGGAGGTCTGTGAATGACAAAAATGGAATATAAGAAAACTCTGTCCAGCTACCCGGAGGCGTTGACCGCCTCTGAGGTGGCTGAAATTTTGCGCGTATGCACCAAGACCGTCTACAAATTGATTAGGCAAGGTGAAATTCCGGCAGTGAAAGTTGGGCGAGAGAACCGCGTTTCCAAAAGCGTTCTCATATCCTATTTGCGCAATAAGGATAAGGAAAGTCCGCCCCCCTAAATGTGTCTCTTCTGAAAACTCTGCGGAGTGCGGCATAGTTCATAAAGATCAAAAAAGTCTTTTGAACTTAATGAACTATTGGACTTCCGGCGGGTCCTGTGGTAGCGTGTGTGGTGCCGGGGAAACCGGCAGAAAGGAGGGGTCAGCATGACAGATAGAAATTCATTTGCGGCAAGCGTCCAAGCGAAAAAAGGACGGCTCTATGCAGTGATTCAGGTTAAGGAAAACGGCAAATCGAAAGCGGTCTGGAGGGCGCTTGGATTGCCCGAGGGTTCAGCAAAATCGAAGGTGCAAAAGGCTTACCGCGAGGTGGTAAGCAAGTTTGAAGATGAGTATGCCGAGAGTCTGGTGCGCAGGGAGAATCCTGCCGCTGGTTTCTCGGTTTTTGATTATCTCTGCTCTTACCTCAACAAGGCAAAATCGAGCATTCGGATTAACACTTATGAGAGTTATCAGGGAATGATCTACGGAAAAATCCGCCGGTGCTTTGAACCCAGAACAAAGCTGACTGTTGATAATTTACAGCCGAAAGATATCGAGGATTTTTACGATTCCCTATTCGCTGACGGCGTGACCGCAAACACTGTTATCCATTACCATGCCATTATGCGGCGGGCGTTCAGTTAGGCGTTCAAAGATGGTTTGATTGACACCAATCCCTTTGATCGAGTGGACAGGCCCAAGAAGAATAAGTTCCACGGCGAGAATTACTCCGAGGACGAGCTGAAAGCGCTGTTGGAGCTGACCAGATCCGACCCGATTTATCCGGCAATCTTGCTGGCGGGAGGGCTTGGCCTGCGCCAGAGTGAGGCTCTTGGCGTGAGATGGCCGAGGATAGACTGGGAGCAGAACACGGTGCTGCTGGACACAAAAATCGTTTAGTACGAGCGTAACGGTGAAAAAATCGTGGAGCCTGTGGAGGAAATGAAGAATAAATCCAGTCGGAGGACGTTGCCATTACCGGCTCCGGTTCGGGAAATGCTTGAAACGGAAAGGGAAAAACAGGAGATTTGCCGCAAGATGTTCGGGAAAAGTTACGATTTAAGGTTCATGGATTTTGTGTGCCTAGACCAGCTCGGCAGGCTGATTAGGCCGTCGTATGTGACACAGCATTTCAGCGACATCATCAAGAAGTATGGGCTGCGCAAAATTCGTTATCACGACCTTCGGCACACAATGGCTAGTATACTCATTAGCCACGATGTACCACTTATCAATGTTTCCAACTTCCTTGAGCATAGCGACATCAGCACTACGGCTAACATTTACGCCCATCTGGACAAAGCCAGCAAGCAGGTCAGCGCCGATGTTATCATGGGTATTTTCGATGATAAGAGAGAGGAGTAAAAATGTCGAAGTATCTCAGTGTAGATGCACTATATCGCTACCTGCATATCTCTAAGCGAAAGCTGAAGTATTTGCTGGAAAATGATTATATTCCGTGCATTGATACAGGGAAGAAAATACATCGGTTTCTGATAAAGGCAAGCGATGCGAAAGAGTTTAAGCGCAGAATGGACAGCGAGCCGGGATTTCTGTCGGAGCTATACGGCCAATTTAACTCGGGTATCTACAAGCCAAGGAAGAAATTGATTGAACCTACACCGGGGAATTGCGTGGCGTTTCAGAAGTTTTTGGCAGAGAGATGGGCTGATTATCCTGACGCTCTGCCCACAAAGCTTGCTGCTGAACTGATTGGCTGTGCTCCGCAAAGGGTGGGGGATTGGATGCGGAAGGGGGTAATCAGCAGCGTTAGTGTTGGCGGGATACGGTACTGTAGTAAGATGGAGTTTATTGCTTACTGCGCTTCGCCGGAGATGTTGAAAAGACCAGGAGCGGCAAGATATCGGGAACTGATATTAGCGTTTCTGCGTGTGGTTTATTAACTTCATGTATGCAATAGGTACGGCACGATAACATCAAAAAACTTTTTGCTCCAATCCGCATGGAATCGTGCCATCTGCAACCAATCCACCTCATGCTCAATGCTTACATTATCCAGCTTGTGGTATACTTTCGACGACTTGATATCGTCGCCGCGGTTCCACTGAAGTGATATTCCGAGCGCAGATTCAATATCACTCTTATGCGTTATCAAAGCATCAAATGCCTGCTTATTAACCTCTCGGTTTGAATTACTGAATACCACTTCAACTCGCGCAGAATCATAATTAGCAATGCAGCATAAACTAAAGCCATTGACACCAAAGAAACCATTTATCCAGTTTGCACTGGTTGGATTGACATTGCTAAACGAGCCGTTCTCTCCATGGGTTTCTCTAATGATTGGAAGCGCATAGGCCCAGTATTGTTTTCTAAGCGCATAGCGAGGATTATTCTCGTCCTCCAGCCCTTCGCCCTCATCACGCAGATAGAATACCAGGTCGGCAGGATCTACGTCATACAGCTTGAACACGCGGTTCAGAACAGAGAGCTTGCTTTGTGTGCTTGTATTCGTAAATACAAATATGCCGTCGCCGATCTCCACTGATTTTGTAAATTCATTTTCACTCGTGGCAAGTGATAAGCGATGTTTTCGTCCGAAGACGCCCTCAGTCTTGCAAGGACAGACTTGTCCTCCGCATGTAAAATTTGCAGTACCTTTTGGAACATTTCCACCCAGCTTGCTACCGGCTGATCAAGCTTTTTGTAACTGAACCGGGAGATAGTCCGGCCGCTGGGAATCTCGTCATCCTCAAGTGTATAGGTATCCATCTGCTTTTCCTTGGGCTTAAAATCCGTCTCCGGCATAGCCCATATCTCAAGAGCCCGCCCCCGCAGGAACTGACTGCGCTCCTCCAATTCTGTCAGCGTCCATTTTTCTTTCCTGCCGATATATGTATTCATGCGGATACCGCTGTCAATAAAGCCGTTTTTCATATCCCTTTTCCCCAGGAAGGAGCTGTTGCTATAGCTGGAATTATAGGCGGTCAGCGTCAGATTAGCGATTCTATGCAGCCACTGCTCGTGGATCTGTTCATAGTCCTCGCCAAGCTCCTTGATCCATGCGGGCGTGAGGTGCTGCGGCATAATATGCTCGATGGAGTAGGTTCCATCATCACAATGGGAATAGATGTCCTTATCCTCATTTGTGCCATAGTTTTCCAGGCGTTCCATAATGTAAATTTTATTTTTGCCTGTCATTTGGTATATCTGCCGCTCTGTAAAAGCAACGCCAAATTCATTGTCATCAGGGAAGCGGGCCCGATCCTTTTTTGACAAAAGTGCGTACTTGAATTTCTCCACATAGTTATTCTCCGTGCCGTCATAGCGGATGATCTCGCGATGGAGCATGAGAAATATTTTATTGAGGGCATTAGTGGGCAGATCGCAAATACTGCGCCGGAAAAGGTACTTTTCTGTTGCCAAAAATACTTCCGCAACCTCATCAAGATTCATGTTCCCTTCGTCATACACTCGAAGGACTTCCAAGAAAAACGGCCTGGTGACCGTTGTTTCCAAACGGTTCAGACGGCTGATGCAAGCATTCAAAGCCTTGCTTGCGGTGCCGCCTTTCAACAGGACCTGATACCGCTGGGCATACCCGAGAAGCTCTTTGAGTAAAGGCTCCATCTCCATCTTGCCCAACTCCACATACTCTTTGAAATTCACATAGACGCGCTTCTGTGAGGGAATGGACTGCTGTTTTAAGCTGAGATAGTCCCGGATAAAGGAGCTGGCGTCATAGCCGGTGCACTCCTCAATACGGTTCCAGTATTTTTCATAATAGACTTCCTGTTCCTTGGGGGGCAGACCCATCAGGATAAAGTTGCGGATTTTATCGCCTTCGTCCAAATCAAGTCCGGTAGAGTTGAGGCTTTCAAAAATGAGCTGGGGGTTGTCCTCGTTGTTCAGCCGGATGTCAATGACCTCCAGCCTGCAAATCGCGTCAAAAAGCTCGTCGATGGTTATCTCCTGTTTCTGGATGCGGTCATAGAAATAGCTGTAGTTTGCGGTCAGGTTGGAGTCCTTAATGTGCTCCTTTTTGTCCTCAAACAGCTTTCCCAGCGCACGTTGGTCATTCTTGACAGGCTTGAGCTTGATGCGCGTCTCCTCCGGCTGGAACTTGTCTACAAGATACCCCTCATAGATTTCTTGGGTCAAAGAGGGTGTGGCTGGAATGATCACGCCCTCCTTTGTTAAATTGTACATTGCAAGGAGCAGGAGGGACACGGTAGTAAGCCGCTGCTGTCCATCGATCACAAGAAACTCGGTATAGCGGCCCTCCGGATTAAAGACCGACACGATGCTTCCGAAGAAGTGGCTTTTTCGCCCATTCCGAATTATTTTCAGCAGGTCGTCAAAAAGCTGTTTGCAGTTTTCCGTTTTCCAGTTATAGTTCCGCTGGTAGACCGGGATGACAAAGCGCTTTTTAGCCCCTTCCATATATTCTATCAGCCTGGATTCCGAACCTCTCACAATGACTCCTCCTTCTATGTTTCTATCGTGCAAAAGTCAAACTCGTTTTCCATCTCCGGACTGTTATGGAAAAGAGCCGCAAAGTTTCCCTTGCAGCTCTCTTACGCGGTACGAACCGCCTTGTCTCTCGTTGACAAAAAAGATGCACCGCCGAACCTGTTGTTCCGCAACGGTTTCCAGATTTTTAGAACGTCTTTCGCAAAAAACGGCAATTAAATTTTCTTGCCTCAATTATAGCATGATCCCATGTCTCTGTAAAGAAAAATTGAAAGCGGATAGAAGCACCCCGGACATATCCGAGACATTTCTATCCGCTCTCACTCTTTCAATCTGATGATCTGCTCGTACAGCAGGACATATTTTTCCCGTATGACCCGGTTAGTGTGGTAGTGCCCAAAAAAGTGATATTTGAACCGGCAACGCTGGGCTACTTCCTCCAGGAAATCAGTCAGGGCATCGGCTCTGTAAAAACCGCCGCTCAGTTCATCCTGCACCGAGGTGGGACAGCAGTGACTGATGATGTAGTCCACCGCCCAGCCCGCTCTGTCCAGGTTGGCCCTGGCGGTCTGGTACTCCTCCTCGCTGGGCAGCTCCTCCTTCCACCAGGAGCGGTGGTTCACCCGGTACATCGCCCCGCAGGCGTCCAGCCTCCGGCATTTCTTTTTGAACAGCGGATCGTCCAGCTCCAGGATGCCATCCTGGATGTCGTGGCGGCTGGCCCCGCCCATGGTGAAGAAGGTTCTGTCCTGGATGTCATAGATTTGGCCCCGCATCAGGTGGATCACCGAGGGACGGATACGCTGTACCTTGCCGCCGTGCCAGTCCTCAACCGTGAACTCCGCCAGCATATCGAAGTTCTCATGGTTGCCGGAGACGAACAGGGTGGTAAAGGACTTCGCCTCCAGCCAGTCCAGCCAGTGGCGTTCCTCCGCGTTGCCGTCCCAGACGCCGCCGAAGTCGCCGGCGATCATGACGCAGTCATCCTTGGTCAGTTCCGCCTGCTCATAGAAAATTTTCTTCTTGAAGCGGGTAAAATCCCCGTGAGTATCGCCTGTTATGAAAATTGCCATGCCATATTCCTCCATGCGCTATTTTAGCACAGTTTCCCATCGATCACAACGTCTGTGTCCCTGATCTTGACCTGGATGGTTTCGGTGTCCACCACGGTGATCCGCTCCACAAACCTGCGGGTGAGGGTATCATTGTACTCCGTGAAGCACATAGGCTGCTGGTCCAGCCATTCCTCCATCTCCTGCTGCCTGGAGGCTTGGGCAGCCTGCCGCTCCTCATCCTGCTGGCAGGCCGCGATCTGGTCCAGGACTCTCTGCTTCTCAGCCGTCACCGTTTCAAGCTGGACGTTCAGTTCCGAGTCATCTTTGCTTTCCAGGATCTTGTCCACCAGGGCCGCTTGTTCTACAGTGAGGGTATCCAGTCTCTGCCGCAGCTCCAGGAGACTCATGCCGCCGTCCTCGCCGCCGCACCGGGCCAGCTCCGCCAGTTCCAGGACATCGGCCTTGACTTCCGCCCGGATGGCGCCGTACTCGTTCAGCGCGGCCACGATGGCCCGATGGAGCCTGTCCTCGTCCAGCGTGGGGGAGCTGTGGCAGTATTTCGTCCCGAACTCCAGCCGGGAGACGCACCGCCAGACGATCCGCTTCTTCCCGTTTCTGGCCCAGGTGCATCGCTTATAAGGCGTTCCGCACTCCCCGCACACCAGCAGCTCAGACAGAGCATATTTGGCGGAGTATTTGCCCTGCTCGGTTTTGGCGGTTTTCTGCATCACCTTCCGCTTGCTGGCCCTGCGGGCCATCTCCTCCTTCACCCGGTAGTAGATATCCCTGGGGATGATGGCGGGGTGATGGTCCCTGCTGTAATACATGGGCAGTTCGCCGTTGTTTTTCACCGTCTTTTTGTTGCCGATGGGGCCGGTGGTGTAGGTCTTTTGCCGCAGGCCGTCACCGATGTACTTCTCGCTGGTCAGGATGTTCTGAATCACCTGCCGTGACCAGCCCTGGATGCCTGCCGCCGTGGGGATGTTGTTCTCGACCAATTCCCTCTGGATATCGCCCAGGCTGCGGCCCTCCAGGTAGCGGGTATAGATCAGCCGCACCGTCTCGGCCTCCTCCGGGTCGATCTCCGGTTTGCCGTCCGGCCCTCTGCGGTAGCCCAGCGTCCTGCTGTACTGGAAAGGGATATTGCCCTCTTTCATGCTCTGACGTATCCCAGGGATGATGTTCAAACTCATGGACTCGCTCTCCGCCTGGGAGAAGCTGCTGAACAGGGTGATCAGAAACTCGCTGGACTCCGTTAAGGTATTGATGTTTTCTTTTTCAAAGATCACGGCAATGCCCCTGGCCTTGAGGGTGCGGATTACCTTGAGGCAGTCCACCGTGTTCCGGGCGAACCGGGAGGCGGACTTGGTGAGGATCATGTCGATGCGGCCCCGCTTGCAGGCGGCGATCATGCGGTTGAACTCCGTCCGCTTTTTCACGCTGGTGCCGCTCAGACCTTCATCAGCGAAGATCCCGGCCATCTCCCAATCGGGATTTTCCTCAATCTTCTGCGTGTAGTAGTTCTGCTGGGCGGCGTAGCTGTTGAGCTGCTCCTCGCTGTCGGTGGACACCCGGCAGTAAGCGGCGACACGCTGTCTGCCGCTGTGCCTAGGGCCGCTGGCGGGGGCGGGCTTGGTGGCGGGGATGACGCGCACCCTGCGCTCCAATACTGCCTGTTCCATGATGACCTCCTTGCCTATTTGAAGTGGACTGTTATGGTTCCATCTGCGATTGTGATATGAGAAACCGCCTGACCGAAGCGTTTGAGATCCGCTTCGGCTGGGCGGCTGAAAGGTTCAGATTCAGTTGGGGCCGGGCAGCAGTCGTACCGTGCGGAGGCCCCCTGCAAGATCAGGGACACGATGTCCTCCGGCTTGTCGGGATGCTCCAGCCCCCGGTCGATGGCGTTGGTCAGGCGGATCACCTCGCCGGACGGGGCGTAGGGCTGTTCAGCGGGACAGTCATGCTCTGCCATCTGGCGAGACACCTCGTTCATCAGCTCCATGTCGGAGATCGTGACCAGAGCGCCGCAGCGGATACATTTGAGGTACAAGGTATCTGGCCTGCGGTTCTTTCCGGCCAGCCGGTGCAGGTTCCCCTCACAGCAGGCGCAGCGCAGGTATGGCTTCAGGCGGAGGGCCGGGCGATCCTTGGGCGGCGCGTAGCCAGCCGTTTTTCCCTGGATCATTCTCTGGACAGCTTGGAATGTCTCGGCGTTAATGATGGCGGGATATCCTTTTAGGCCAGTGTGGCGGGGATTCTCCAGCAGACGTTTCACTTTATGCTTGTTCCAGAGCGGCGCTTCCGCGCTGAACGGGATACCGTCACCGTTGAGTGTTTCCGCAATGCCCTGATAGGAACCTCCAGCGATATACATCGTTGCGATCCTCTGGACTGTTTCCGCCTCCTGGGGGACAATGGCCAGCTCACCGTTTTCGATGTGGTAGCCATACAAGTTCTTTCGGTTGATCATCTGCCCACCTCCCGGAGCTGCTTCGTCAGTTCGATGCCGCCGTAGAGGCGGAAGCGGATGCGGGTCTGGGACTCCGCTGTGATCTTCTCCACCAGATCGGCGAACAGGGCTTCATCGAAGCTGTCCAGCCGTTCCGGGCCGCTGTGAATGATATCCGCCGTCTGGCGCAGGGTGTCCATGACTTCCTCGATATCCTCGTTTTTCAGCAGACGACGGCGTTCCCGCCGAAGCTCCGCCAGCTTGGCCTCGATTTCCAGCAGCTTGGCCGCACAGGCATCCGCGTCCAGCAGGCCCCGGCTTCGGAGCGCGCTGACCTTGTAGCTCTGCTCAGAGGCGGTGGCGATAGCCCGGTTCACCTCCAGCATGGCGGGATTGTCCCGCTGGAGGGCATCGTTCAGATCGTGAAGCTGGGCGAGGGCGGGTTTCAGGATAATGCCCTCATGAAGTTTGAGTTTGTTGTACATCCGCACGAAGGCGGTGTAAATTTCCGTTTCCGGTATCCGGCCCATCGGACAATGTGAGGCATTCTTATCATGTTTTCGGCAGACCCAGACCACAAGGCCGCTCCGCCCCTCCCTGCGGGCGAACGGAGTTCCGCATTTTCCGCAAAGTATTTTCAGGGTCATCGGATAGGCGTGAGCAATTGCTTTCTGTCGGCAGGATTTTCGTTTGAACAATTCCTGCACCCTATCAAATACCTCTTTTGAAATAATTGCAGGGTGCGTGTTCTCTGTGTAAAATTGATCCCGATCGCCTTTGTTGCGCTTTTTGACAAATGGAAAGGCAGAGGCGAAGGTCTTTTGAGCAAGCGCATCGCCAATATATTTTTCATTTTGCAGGATCGAGCATACCGTGGAACGGTGCCATTTTCCTTGGCCGCCAGGGGTGGGAACGTCCATATTATCCAGCATTTCCACGATTCCTCTCATGCTGTCCCCGGCCAGGAATCGCTCATAAATCATCTTGACGGTCTTCGCTTCTTCGGGGTCAATTTCGGGCTTGCCATCTTCGCCCCTGCGGTAGCCGAGGAAGTTCTTGTAGTGGAAGGGAACCTTGCCCTCTTTCGCACTTTGATTTTTGCCCCATATGACGTTGGCGCTGATATTCTCAGATTCGCTTTGAGCGATGGAACCGTAAATCGTGATATAAAACTCTGCCCCCGGCTGTGTGCTGTGGATGTTCTGCTCCTCGAAGAAGATGTCCACGCCAATCTCCTTCAGCATTCGCACATATTTTAGCACGTCAGCGGTATTCCGTGCAAACCGGCTGATGGACTTCGTAATAATCATGTCGATTTTACCACGCCGACATTGCTTTATCATCTTGTTGAACTCATCGCGCTTTTTTGTGCTGGTACCCGAAAGTCCCCTATCCGCAAAGATGCCCACAAAGGCCCATTTCGGCTCGCTTCTGATCTTCTCGGTGTAGTACCTTACCTGCACGTCATAGCTGTTTAACTGCTCCTCCTGGGCCGTGGAAACGCGGCAGTAAGCGGCTACCCGGAGTTGCCGATGAGCCTGCTTGATTTCTTCAGCTATGTTGATTTTCGCGGGTATCTTCCGCACTACTTTTTGCGGAATAGTTGCTGTTGGTTGCATATTCATCGTCCTTTCCGACCATCTGGTCATTTATCAATTTTATGCTCACGGCGCCATCTTTTCCAAGGTGGACGGCTTGAACCATTCTCTTGAAAAGTGCCAGAGAAAAAGTTGAAAGCGGCTCTGCATCGGCAAGAGTCGCTTTTAATCTGTGGGCTATATATGGAGCGGAATCAATGTCCGCATATTTCATTGAAACACATTTCAGCATTTTCTTTCGCAAGGCAGTTTTATCATAATCGAGCGTGTCAAATGTCCTGGCAATCTCATTTTCAGCTTTTAAAGTCTGCACACTCATGGATTTGTCCACAAGCGAAATTTGTACCAAGCCAGGATTGACAATCGCCCGGTTCAGCAGTACAGTAATATCATCCAGCAGGTCGCTATCAGCCTTGTGAATTATTGTGCGGCAGTCCACATTTGAACATATCCATCGTTGCTGGCACTTCTTGAACCGGCTGTCATGCCGTCGAACCATCTCGCCGCCACAAGTGGGGCAGACTATTGGTACATCTATATGGAAAATCTCATGGTTGCGGTCGGTGCTATGCTGAGTATTCTTTTGGGCTTTCATATCAATCATAGTGCGATGCGTTTCCTTGTCAATAGTTGCCGGAAAATCACCCTTGCCAGTATACCGTTCATCTTCTATCAGCCGCATAATCCGGGATTTATTCCAGCCGGTAACGCCAGTTTGATACTCAATATTTTCATCGTTCAGGCGGTTGGCAATTTCCAACAGGGAGTAGCCGTTTTGATACTCACTAAAAATGCGATTCAGCACAGCAGCCTCTTGCGGATGGGTAGTTATCAGTCCGTTTTGATACTGATACCCGAACGGAACATTCCTCTTTTTCATGCTGTGCGACACCTCGCATTCTCAGGAATTTGCTCCGTGAAGGCCAGCCCACCGACAAGATGGAAAGTCAGCCGCGCATTGTCTACAACTGTGATGCTTTGGATAATTTCATCGAATAACGCTTGGCTAAATGGTGTACCCGGCACATATGCTGCCAGGGTATCATCCAGTGATTTCAGCGTGTATATCAGCTCATCGTCCTCATCCTCTGCCCGTGCCTTTTTGCGGTCGAGCCGCAAGTCATTGATTTTATTGCTGATGACCGAAGACTGAGCGGCGAAGTCAGTGGCATTCAGAACGCCGTTGGTGTGGAGCCGCGCCACCACCAGATTCTGCGCGCTCAAATCAGCTATCTGCTTATCGATTTGGCGTATCTTCTCCTGACTCTCACCTCCATGATTCTGTATCATCTCCAGTTGACGGATAAGTGTCCCCAGCAGGTTTTGCCGATGGAAGGACAACTTATCCACCATCAGGCAGAAGGTATCATACACAGCAGTTTCCCGCACACGCCTGCTCTGGCAATCTGTTGCACCGGCAGCCTTGCCGCTGCATAGCCAGTAGGCGGTGCCGTTCAGGAGCAGCCTGCGAAATGACCTGCCGCACTCGGGGCAGCGAAGGACACCAGTTAGGAGATGCACACTCTCACGCTTATGGCTAACATTCCGGGATTTTTGCAATTCCTGCGCCGCCATATAGATTTCTTTGCTGACGATGGGTGGATTGCTGTTCTCCACATAATACTGCGGCATTTCGCCACGATTTTTCTTCTTTTTGAAGGGTAGGGTATCTGTAGTAAACTTCTTTTGCAGAAGTGCATCGCCCATATAACGCTCGTTGTTGATCACATAATTTATGGTGTTGTGATACCATTTCTTCTGTGCATATCTGCGGGGAACACCCTCGGCATTGAGAATGTTGGCGATATTCTGTTTGCCAATCCCTTGCAGATAAAGGTCAAAAATGCGGCGGATAATTTTGGCTTCATCCTCCTTGACCACAAGCTGCCCATCGACCAAATCGTACCCATAAGCCGGGGCGCAGCAGTTGAACTCCCCGGACTCCATGCGCATCTGATAGCTCCTGCGAAGGTGGTCGGAGATATTTACGCTCTCCTGCTGGGCGGCCATGCCGGGGAAAGTCACCAGCATTTCCATATTCATCTTCTCGCTGTCGATGCCCTGTTCTTCAAAATAAATGCTCACGCCCAACTCTTTGAAAGTGCGCAAGGCTACAAGTAGTTCCTGCGTGTTCCGCGCAAACCGGGATACGGATTTGGTAATAACACGGTCTATCTTGCCCAGCTTACAGTCACGAATGAGCCGGTTCTGCTCGTCACGCTTTTTCATGTCCATGCCGCTCAATCCCTCGTCGGCATACACATCCACCAGCTTGTATTGCGGGTTTTTGCGCTCATAATCCTTGTAGTAGCGAATCTGAGCGGCAAAAGAGTGCAACTGGTCAGCAGATTTGCTGGACACCCGGCAGTAGGCGGCAAGCCGGATAACTTCGGGCTTTTGCGGTTCCCGGCTGATGTCGGTTACAGTCATTTGCACCATTCCTTTCTGTGAAAATTTCGCCTTTCGGCACCACCAACAATACCACAAGAGTTCACATACATCCAGCGCAAACCGCCAGAGTTTTCACTTCAGACATATATTTGTTCGGCTCCGTAGTGGGCGGCGCTGATCTTCAAAACGCGCTCATATTCCTCCTGCGTGATGAGCTGCATTTTCAGCAGTAGCCGGAGCATATTCACGCTATAAACGAAAGCTGAATTGTTTATATCCATACTCACAACAACCCTTCCTACAATAGTAAATAACGGTGAAAGGCGCGGCAGCCAACCGTGCCTTTTGCTGTCTCAAAGCTGAAACTGTAGAATGAGGGAGAAAAAGG
>NZ_RAZF01000002.1 GCF_003612555.1 Acutalibacter sp. 1XD8-33 | reverse complement strand
AGCGGCTCCTTATGGGAACCGCTCTTGCTTTTTTCCTTTTTTACGAGGGTTCGAATCTATTTTTCGCTTACCTCTTGCAAGAGTTTTGCTTCGCGAAACGGGGATTTTGTTAACCGAGCGAAGCGAGTGTTAACCTATGATTCCCCACCAGCAAAAATTGCGCTTCTTAGAAGTTTAAGGTCAAGACCGTGGGACGTTGCTAAGGCATACTCTACCACCTTTGAAAAGAGCGCTGGTCTCCGATGGAGACCGTCAAGCGCCGACGTCGAACCGGCAGGTGAGACGACGAAACTTCTGCCCTGGCCGCCGGAGCCCACTCCAGTGGCTGGGAGAGACTCCGTGTCAATAATCCCTTGGTTTCCTTGTTTGCTACTGAAAAAATTTCCTGGGAGAGGAAAAAGTGAGGATGGCGCTGGGAGACATGGATAAAAAGTTGAGAAAAAATTTCCGAAGATAGGGAATGTAGCAAGCAGTATTTGAGAAACAGAAAGAGCTTATAGGCTGGCAAAATTTCAGCCCATAAGCTCTTAAAATTTTAGAAGCAACGTTTGAAAAGCAGTTCAGTAATTTAGCCGATCAGCATGCGGCCTTCTGGTAAAACAGAGGGGGAGGATTTTGCCCGCATCAGAATAGATAGACCAAAGGACAATGGGCCAACCCGGCCGATGAACATGGTTACGCAGAGAATCAGACGGGAAACAGGCTCCAGCCGCGTGGTAATACTGGCGCTAAGCCCGGCGGTTCCCAGGGCGGAGGCTGACTCATAGAGCAGATCTACGAAGTGGAGTTGGGGATTCAGCAGAGTAAGCGCACAGGCGTCGGCAAAGACCACAGCCAGCCCCAAGAGAACAACCGTAAGGGACTTGTAGACAACTCTATGAGAAAAGCGGTGCCTGAGCACCACAGCTTCCTCCTGGCCCCGCAGGGTAGAGAGCACTGTAACCAGGAGGACAACCAAAGTGGTCGTTTTTACGCCTCCAGCGGTAGAGCCGGGACAGCCGCCAATAAACATCAGGGCTACAGAAAGAACCTTGGTAAAACTGTCTTGCGCGGCGATATCTACTGAGGCAAATCCGGCGGTACGCGTGTTCACCGCCTGGAAGAAGGCGGCATTCAGTTTTTCGAAAAGAGACAGATTGCCCATCGTTCGCCTATATTCCAATAGGAAAAATCCCAGCGTACTAAAAAGGAGTATGATTAAGGTAGCACGCAGACAAATCTGTGAATGGAAATTCAGGCGCTTTCGCCCCTGGTGGCGCATGGGGGAAAGGAATTTAGACTGATAAATATCCCTTACCACCACGAAACCCAGACCACCGGTGATAATAAGCCCGGAAATTGTAAGACAGACCAGGGGATCACCCACAAAAGCTGTTAGGCTGGAATTGCCGGGAATAAAACCTAAAATATCAAACCCCGCATTGCAATATGCGGAAATCGAGACAAAAATTGCGGGCCAGATTCCTCCTATACCGTATTCCGGTACAAGACGGAACATCAGCAGTCCAGCCCCGGCAAGTTCACAGGCAAATGTAAATCCTAACATGAGCTTGAGGAGAGAGGCAGCATCAGGCATATTGCCACCGGAGGCCTCCCCGGTAAGGACCATTTCCCGGAGCCTCAGCCTCCGGTGTACCAGAAGCGAGAAGCCTGTGGCAAAGGTCGAGAGTCCCAGACCACCCATTTGAATAAGCAACAGAATGACAACCTGTCCGAATACATTCCAATGGGAAGTCGTATCCACAACAGAAAGTCCGGTTACACAGGTTGCTGAAGTGGCGGTAAAAAGGGCGTCCAAAGGATGGGTAAAAGCGCCAGAGGCAGAAGCAACCGGCAAGGTCAAGAACAGCGTACCTAGGGCAATCAGCAGAAAGAAGCTGGCAACAATAATCCGCACAGGGGGCATAGTTTTTATTCTTTCATCCAGATGCCGCTTCATTTGGCTGAGATCAGGCATTTCTCTTCCTCCTACAGCTAAATTTCAGATTCTTCCAGAGAATAGAGCGCTGAACCGGTCGAAAAGCCGCATTTTTTGCAAAACAATAATCAGAGGCAAACCCAACCCATAGCATACAACCAATTCTCCTAAACCAACGGAAAGAGCTCCAGCGGCAAAAGCAACGGGAGAGAAATTGGCAAAAGAGAAAGCCCCGGCCTCAGAAAAGAAGGAGAGCTCCAGACCGACGATTATACCATTGGCGAGGACAGGCGGCAGCGGCGCCAGCAGGGGAATGCCTTTATAGCGAAACCGGGAAACTGCCAGGGTGCCTAAAGCGGCCAAAAGGGATGCGCCAGTGCCAAAAACCCAGTCTACAATGCCAAAGGGACTGGTAAGGTTAGATAAAAAGCAGCCTAGAGCCAGACCAGGAACGGCGGCAGGCGTAAAGGCCGGTAGGACCGTGAGGGCTTCTGAAACACGGAACTGCACGGCGCCATAGGCCAGGTTCATGGCGGCGGATACATAGGTAAGCACAGCATACAGCGCGGCGATCACGGCACTCAGGGCGATGAAGCAAACTTTCTTAGAACTTGACATCTTGATTTCCTCCTAAGAGGAGCTTCCGCCAAGGGCGAAAGCTCTAGTATTTTTTAAGGTCAGGATTTCGCGACTGACCGCAGCAAAAAGGGCTGCAAAAATAGAATACGATATTTCAGGGAAAAAAGCAAGCACAAAAAGAAAATTTCCTTGCGCTTTTAGGGAAAAAGGAGTATAATAAACAAATAATGCGGGTGTGGCGGAATTGGCAGACGCGCCAGATTTAGGTTCTGGTGGGAAACTGTGCAGGTTCGAGTCCTGTCGCCCGCACCATCCTAGGAAAACCAAAAAGATATTTGGGCAAAAAACCGCGTAACCACGCGGTTTTTTGCATCCCAAAAGGCTGGATTTGGAAAGTCAAAAATGTAGATGAAAGTAAGCGAAAAATAGAAACGAACCCTCGTGACAGGAAGGAAACAAGAGCAATTCTCAAAAGGGGGATGCTATTTGAAATATTAAGCAAAATGAGCCGCCAAGCTACCTGCACAAAGTCTGGGCCGTCTGTCCCCAGAGCAGGCAATCTTCAATAGGAGTCCCCACAGACAGCCGCTCCAGCAAAAACTGAAAATACCGGAAAGGTCGCAGTCGATTGGTTTTAGCAGTCTCCACAATAGAATGACGCCGTGGGTATTCGCTTCGCGAACTCCCGCGCCGGCCTCTGCTCCTCTGGGCGAATTATAAAACAGCTAGTTTTTCCGACCCACCGCAAAAGGCCGTTCCGTGCGGTTGTTGTGGATAGTTCCAAGCGTCCGTCCAGAAACACATGCATCAGTTCACTCTTTCTGCTATAGTTAACGCATGTTAACTAGTACAGCTTTTACTGTATCCCTAAAATCCTGCTGAAATCCTGCTGAACGGTCACCGCTGCAAGGGCGTATCGCGGGAAGCACAGGCGCTGTACGGCCTGCTACTCGTAAGTGCCCTGCCAAAGAGCATCTGAAAAGGCTGCGCTACCTCTCGGCTCCGGTGGCAATCGAGCCCATAGCAGCCTTTCTTTGACCTGATAATTCTGTCCTACCCAATCCGGGGAGTGTACAAAGCCATTTAAAGCCTGTATAATGTGATAAAGTCAATAAGGATGTTTCATATGCAGGCAGAAAAGTTACAAAAATTACTGGAAAGGGGTTGTGATTTTACGATGTGCATGTATAATTGTTTAGCAAGCAATAGTTGTGCCTGCTTTGCCCCTTTATCGAATAGGTAGCCGCAGGAACACGCAGGTGGTCACTGTGGCTTTCTTGCACGCGTTTTGAGAGAGGGAGTCTGAAATTTGGAGAAATATATCATGCCGGAGGGCGCGTGCCGCAAGCTGAAAGCGGCAAAAAGCCTGGGCCAGACGGCCTATATTTATGGCGCTACCGGTTATGGCAAGACCGCCTTTGTACAGAAGTATCTCGGCAAGCGCCGTCATGTCTATTTAAGCTGCGGGGACCGTCGTTGGGACGAAAGCGCCCTTTGGGGCCAAGGAATTGTAGTCCTTGACGACCTGCACCTGCTGGATGAGCAGCGTCGGAAGCCGGTGAAAGGTCTGATAGCCCACCTGGATACCTGGCTGGTCCTGGTGAGCCGCAGCCCGGTGCCCTCCTGGCTCATGCCCGAGTACGTCAATATGGGTTTTATTGTTCTCAGCGAAAATGATATGCGCCTGGGGAAGAAAGAGATCCGGAGCTACCTGGACAGCCTGGGCCTCAGCTACACCGAAGAGGGTCTGCGATATTTGGTAGATACCGCCGAGGGGAACGGCTACATTGTGCGCCACGCGGCCCTGCGGATGGCCGAGGGGCTGTCCCCCGGGCCAAAGATGTACCAGGAGATCCACAACGCTTTCTCCCGATATCTGGAAGAAAACATCATGGTGCAGTGGGACAGCGAGCTGCTGGAGTTTCTGATGCAGGTTAGCGTGGTGGAGGAGTTCACGCTCCCCTTGGCAGAGCTGATCACCGCCAGCCGGCTGGCCTCCGTCATGGTGCAAAAGGCGGTGGAAACGGGGAATTTCCTTTTTCAAGAGGACGGGGTGTACCGTTTGCGGCCGGTGCTTTTGCACGCGCTGCGGGAGCAGGCCGTGCAGGTCCTGGGAGAAGAGCAGGTAAAGACCTGCGCCAAAAATGCCGGGATCTATTACGAGATGAACGGCCAGTTCGCTTTGGCCCTGGAGATGTATGAGCGCAGCGGCAACCAGGGACAGATACGGGAGCTTCTCATCCGCAACGCCCGCATGAATCCCGGCGCGGGCCACTATTACGAGCTGCGCCGCTACTATTTGCGCATAGGCGAGGACGAAGCGGAGAAGAGCCCAGTGCTCATGGCGGGGCTTTCCATGCTGCACTCCATGCTTATGGACCCGGAAAAAAGCGAGTTCTGGTATGGTAAACTGGCGAAGTTTGCCAAGACAGCCCAGGGTGGGGCCATGCGGGAGGCCCAGAGCTATCTCTGCTATCTTGATATCGGCTTGCCCCACCGGGGGAGCCGGGATGTGCTGAAAATTATGCTCCGGGCCCCGGCTATGCTGCTGGACCAGGGGATTCACCTGCCGGAGTTCTCCGCCACCAGCAATGTGCCCAGCATCATGAGCGGGGGTAAGGACTTCTGTAAGTGGAGCCGGTCGGACCGGACGCTGGCACGTACAGTCGGCCCCCTGGTGGAACGGGTGCTGGGCAGGTACGGCAAGGGGCTGGTGAAAGCCGCTCTGGGAGAGAGTCTCTATGAGAAAGGAGAGGATAACTATGAGGTGCTGACCCTGCTCGCCCGGGCGCAGCTGGAGACTGAGTGCGGCGGCAGGCAGGAGATCGCCTTTGCGGCGGTGGGCCAGCGGGTGCGGCTGATGGTGCTGCAAGGGGAACTGGCCAGCGCCAACGCTTTGCTGAACTCCTTCCAGTCGGCTGTGGAGGAAGAAAAGGCGGTACAGCTGATGCCCAATATACAGGCCACGCGGTGCAGGCTGTCCCTATATGCCGGGGATTTACAGGCAGTCAGCCAATGGCTGGCCAATGCCCCGGACGAGGACAAGGAGTTCATCACCATGGAGCGCTATCGCTACTTCACCAAGGTGCGATGCTACCTGGCGATAGGCGAAAACCTGAAAGCTCTGGCCCTGCTGGAAAAGCTCAGCGAGTATGCGAAGCGCTGCCAGCGGACTTATGTGGGCATGGAGGCAGGGTTTTTAGGGGCTATTGCCCGGCGCAGGCTGGGGACAGACTGGGAGCCTCTGCTCCGGGCCGCCCTGGACGAGGCGGAGAGCTATCACTTTGTGCGGCTTATCACAGAGCTGGGTCCGGCCGTTCTGCCGCTGCTCAAGGCCCAGGGCCGGGACAGTCCTTGGTTCCGGCAGGTGATGGAGGAGGTCCGGCTGACGGCGAAGCAGTACCCCCGCTATCTGAAGCCCCAGTCCACCAGCGCGGGGAACTTCTCAAAGACCGCCCGGGAGGTGCTGCGGCTGCAATCCGAGGGCCTGACCGCCACCCTGATTGCCGAGCGGCTCTCCATGAAGCCGGACACCGTGCGCTATCACATCAAGGAAAACTACCGCAAGCTGGGGGCCTGCGACAAGGTGGAGGCCATTGCCGCGGCAAAGAGCTTGGGGTTGATATAAGAAGCCATACCATTAGGCGTTTGTATTCCCATTTCCGGCAAATTCAGACGAGGAGCCGTGTTGTGAAAACTTGCCGAATCGCAAGACCATAAATGGTCTGATTGCCGGCGCTTTCACGCCTTACTCCCCACTGAATTTCCTCGAAAATCGAAACACAAATCCTATCGGTACAGCTTCTAAAAAATTTCAGGAGGTATCATCATGAAGAAGCTCGTCAGTATTTTGCTCAGCCTGCTGCTTTGCGTGGGCATGCTGCCGGTTGGCGCGGGGGCAGCAGATAATGGTGAAAACCCAAAAGATGCCACAATAGACGTGGTTGCCGAGGGGGACACTGTGCAAAAGAACCTAGGAAAGATTAACACCAATAATGGTACGATTGTCAACAATTTTAAAGAAGCAAACGATATGTTTACATTTAATGGGGTTATTGAGACGAACAATGGCACTGTTACCACCAATGCGGGGAATATAACAGATAACAAGGATACAGTTGAAACGAACAGCAAATATATCATAAATAATCTTGCTGACGGTATTGTTCTTTCCAATAAGGGTACTGTGGCGCAAAACTACGGCATCATATATAATAACGAAGCTACAGTCAGAGAAAATAGTACTTCAGACGGCTATGGCTCTACCCCTGGGACTGTCTATAATCTCGAAAATGGTACAGTTGGCGTAGGGTATTATGGTCCTGGTGTAGTCTACTACCATGCAAAGCTGGCCGACGGCACGGCAAACGTCGCGCTTGCGGCGAAATCGACCGGTCTAGAGGGAGATAACAATCAATTTGTCAACACATCCACTCCGGCGAAGCTGACCGCCGCCTCGGGCTATGTCATTAAGGCCGTGACCGCCGGAAACGCCACAGCAACCACAAGCGAAATTCCGGAAGCTGGGGCAGCTGAATGCACGGTGAGCTTTTCCGCCATCACCGCCGCCCCCGTCACCCTTACGGTCACTGTGGCGCCGGCCCCGGTGGAAAGCGACCCCGTGGCGCAGATCGGCGACAAGACATTCTCCACCCTGCAAGAGGCCGTCAACTCTGTACAGAGTTCCTCAAGTGGCAGCGAACCTGCCACTATCACCCTTCTGGCCGACGTGGATGTGGGGAGCAGTCCCCTGGATATCCCGGCCGGCAAGAGGATTATTCTGGTGGGCGGCGAACACGAGGTAGACGCCAGTGGCGCCCAAACCACCATCAATGTGAAAAGCGGCGCGTCCCTCACCCTGAAAAGCGGCACATTTTTAAACCTGCCAGAGGACTTCCGGGGAACCGTTGTCAATGTGGAGGCGGGCGGCACGCTGAACGTGGCGGGCGGCACCTTGCAATCCCGGGGGGATGCAATAATATCTTCGGGAAACGTTACAGTCTCTGGCGGGACTGTGAGTTCCACCTCCCAAAATGGGCTTGTGATCCAAGGCGGCAGCCTGTCCGTTTCCGGCGGGAAAATTGCAGTAACTAGATCTAATGATGGCTGTGGCCTTCTGATAAAGGACGGCGAAGTATCCCTTTCCGGCGGGACGTTCCTCCAAATAAAAATAGAGAAGACAAACACCTTCCTGAAGGATATCCTGGCCGAAGGCTGCAAATTGGTAAAAAGCTCCACTGGTTCTGAAGTCCAGAATTTAGAGACAGCCACAGATGCAGGTATAAATCGGGTTAAAGTAATCCCCTGCCCCCACAGCAACAAACAATCAATCTACGATCTTCCATATATTTCCGTAGAGTGCAAGGACTGCGGGAAAGTGCTGAACAAGGGATTCTATCAGCCGACCACAAATCCCTCGGTGGAGTATGGCAAGAAGGTAACCCTGAGCATAAACCCCGGCGAGGGAACCGATAGCTGGGAATATGAGTGGACAAGGTGGGATGGTGCTACCTTCGCCGCTGACGATTCTTTCCTTGTTCTGGACACCACGACGGCTGGCATGGATGTGGGCGATAGTGGGTTCAAGTATTATAGCGTTAGGTGCAAGGTATACCCTCTTGGCAAAGCAGAAACAGGTGTATACATAGATGGTATCAGCTTCTCGGTTAATGTCACCCAGGGCGACATCTCCCGCGCGGAGGTGACAGCACCCGGTTGGGAGTACGGCAATTTCGATCCTGCAAAGGTCATCCAGACCGTTACGTTGAACGGCCAAAAGGTAGAGCCCGCGGGCTATGACGTTACCTACACGAAAGACGGGGCGCCTGTGGCGGCTGACGGCCTCCTGACCAGCGGCGCCGGCGTCTACACGGTGACGGTGACCGGCAAGGGCAACTATACCGGCAAGGCCACCGGCAGCCTTGAGATAAGGCCCAAGGACATTTCCGAGGCCGCGGTGAGCCTGAAGAACGCCCAGAGCAGCTTCATCACCCTTGACAATGAAAACCCCAGCTTTGCCCCGGAGGTGGAGGTGACGCTGGGCAGCGGCGTCGGCGCTTTGAAGCTGGCAGAGGACGTTGACTACACCCTTTCCCCAAAGGAGATCACCACCTTTGGAGAGTATACCATCACCGTTACCGGCATTGGCAACTACACCGGCACGGCCAGCTATGGGCAGACCCTCCTTGTGAGCAAGATGTATCCCCTGGAGCCGCCCCAGGAGGGCCAGCAGGTGAAGGTAGCGCCCGGCGTGACGCCATTAAACACCGCCGATCCGGAATATGGAACCGAGGAGAAGATTGAAGCGGCGCTGGAGACACAGGTGAAGAAAGTCCTCACAGGCCAGGGGGTAGGCATTGCCTATTACGATGTAACGCTGCAGGAGAAAGACGAACACGGGGTCTGGCAGGACGCCACAGAAATCCCCCCGGACGGGATCGTGACCCTTCTCCCATATCCGCCCGGGGTTGACACAAGCAAGTGGAGCAGCTACATATACACCGTGGCCCACCTGCCGGTTGACAAGGCGAACAACCGGTATGGCGAGATGGAGACCCTGGAGGACGTGACCCCCACCGAAAACGGGCTTAGATGCAAGTTTACCACCCTCTGCCCCGTGGCCATCGGCTACAAGCTGAAGAGCACCGGAGGCGGTGGCGGCGGCGGGAACCCGCCCCCTGTCAGCTACTATAGCGTGAACGTGGAGGAGAGCGCCCACGGCAGCCTGGAGGCCAGCCCCGCCAGTATTTACGCGGGAGGCACGGTGACCATTACCGCCGCCCCGGAGGACGGCTGGAAATTGGAGAGCCTCTCCGTCACAGACAGCCAGGGCAACGCCATAGGGTTTGCCGAAAAAGACGGCAAATACACCTTCCGGATGCCCGGCCGGAACGTGACCGTCAAGGGAGAATTCGCGCCGGTTCAGGCGGCCACGCCCACGCCTGTTCCCACCCCGACGCCCACCCCGACGCCCACCCCGGTTCCCACGCCTTCGCCCTCGCCCAAGCCCTGGGAGAACCCCTTCCCGGATGTGAGCGATACCGAGTGGTATATCGAGGCCATTGAGTTTGTCTGCAAGCAGGGCCTGATGGCAGGTTACGCCAACGGAAAGTTCGGGCCAAACGACAGCCTGTCCCGGGCCCAGTTTGCCCAGCTCCTCTACAACAAAGAGGGCAGGCCCAGCGGAAGCGTCACAGGCAAGTTCACGGATGTGGCCCCCGAACAATGGTATGCTGGAGCAATAAGCTGGGCTGCGTCAAAGGGGATCGTTGGCGGATACGGCAACGGGAAATTTGGGCCGAACGACCCCATCACCCGAGAACAGCTGGCGGCAATGCTCTGGCGGTATGCAGGAAGTCCCGAGCCTGCCAATACCACGCTTGAGTATAAAGACGCGGATAAGGCCAGCAGCTACGCCCGACAGGCGCTGTGCTGGGCCACAGAGAAGGGCATTGTCGGCGGCAAGCCAGGTAAAATCCTGGACCCCAAAGGAGAGGCAACCCGGGCAGAAGCGGCACAGATGGTGATGAAGTATATCGTCATAAACGAATGAGTCCTTTCCGGTTTTTAAGTGGAGCGGCTCAGGGGACAGTAACCGCTCCGCTTGGTCGAAAAAAGGTATTCTGCTTGTTTTGAACTGCGTTAACTTATACTATCGGTTTTAAGAGTATACAAAGAGCGAGGCGCCAAGGCGGCGGCCTCGCTTTTTTATATCAGCCGATCTGTCAAGGGCAAGGCAGCTTACCGCTATGAGATTATCCTGACGCGGCCCTGTTTTCAAAGAAAAAAGCACCGATTCTTGACCTTTGAGATAAGGCAAGAATGAGTGCTTTTCAGACATATTTCTATGCGTTAGCCGAGCAGCCTTGGAAGATGCGCGGATGCTGTGTGGGCCGCTCAGATATAGTCAATATAACAGAGCATGTTCAGCCTTAATAACTGACAGGCATTTGAGTCTACTTCAGCTTGTCCGTAAAATCTGTCATGACCTCCGAGATCTTGATCTGCTGAGGACAGAGCTTTTCGCAGCTGTGGCAGCCGACACAGGCCGAAGGCTTCTTATCTTCCGGCAAAGTGCCAACCACCATGCGAGGAATGAACCCGCCGCCGGTGAATTTGAGATCGTTATAAAGCCCGATGAGCTTAGGAATGTCCAACCCCTTGGGGCAGTGGGCCACACAGTACCGGCAGGCGGTGCAGGGAACAAGACCGTCCATCATCCCCGCCGCCATGTGGAGAAGGGAGTTCATCTCAGAGTCGGTCAGAGGCTTTTCTTCTTCGAAGATCGCGATGTTCTCCTTCATCTGTTCCAGGTCTGACATGCCGGAAAGGGTAACGACCACCTCAGGCATGCTCTGCAAAAACCGGAAAGCCCAGGCTACCGGTTTTTCCTGGGGACGAAGAGCCGCAAGGGTCTGTTCGTCCTTTTCCGAGAGCTTTGCCAGCCGCCCGCCCCGTACAGGCTCCATAACCCATACCGGGATATCGTATTCCCGCAGCAGTTCCATCTTAGCCTGGGCGTCCTGTAAAGTCCAGTCAATATAGTTTAGCTGGATCTGGCAGAACTCCATGCCTTCGTGGTAGGCTTCCAGAAACCGGCGCATAACTTCCACGCTGCCGTGAGCGGAGAAGCCCAAATGGCGGATTTTTCCAGCCTTTTTCTGCTCCAGAAGATGGGAGTAGATGCCGTATTCTTCTTCTTTTAAGTAAGCGTCGATGTTCATTTCATTGACGTTATGGATGAGGTAGAAGTCGAAATAATCGGTTTGCAGGCGCTCCAGCTGTTGGGAGAAAATCTCCTTGACCTTGGGCATATTGGCCAGATCATAGCCGGGGAATTTGGTGGCCAGGTAGAAGTTCTCCCGGGGATGCTGCTTTAGGGCCTCACCCATAATCAGCTCGGAGTTTCCGCTATGATAGCCCCAGGCCGTATCAAAGTAATTTACTCCGTGGGAGAGAGCGTAGTCTACCATCTCCTGGGTGGCGGCGGCATCTATTTGGGCATCGTCTCCGCCGGTCGTGGGCAGACGCATCGTGCCCATACCCAGGGCAGAGAGCTTCAGGTCTTTGAATGGTTTGTAGATCATGGCAATTCTCCTTATTCATAATGGTTTTATACTGCGGCTTTTCATAGCACTGCGGCGATACGAAGGGCAACTCGGAGCTACGGCTTTCTAAAAAGACACGTTTCCTCATGGCGCTGGTCTCCTGAATTCTGACGCCATAAAAGCCTTTTGAACGGTAGGCTTTTCACAGGCGTCTATAGGAAATTAACTATATTATATCACTAAAGATTGCGCGGCGTCAACTGGTTTTGCCGTTGGGGAGGGTCCAAAACCAGTATTTGAGGGACCATGAAATTTTTTCGTTAACTCCTCTTTTGGACGCTCCTCCATAAAAAATCCAGTTGCAAAAAAGAAAGAAAGGTGCTATAATATTTTTATTCAATCTGGGGCAAAGCTCTGGGGGAATATGTGGGCGGACAGGTCTGCGCGGCAGGAAGCCGTGAACCATGTCAGACGGGGAACCGAGCAGCATTAAGCGGAAGCTCTTGGGCGACGCAGGTTGCCTGTCCGTCCACATATTCCCCTTTTTTGCAGTTCCCTGGGGGCATGTGCTGAGGCCGTGCTCGAGACAGCGGAAGCCGGTTTTCATATAGGAAGGGAGGCGCTTATGGATTTTCACGTTTATTGTCAGAAAGAGGTCCTTTCGCAGGAAGCGCTGACAAAGGAGCTTTTGGATACCATCGTGGACAATCTGTCTTACATTTTTGGCGAGGACATGGGTACGGAGGAGAACAGGAATGAATGGATTCAGTATAATCTCCGGACGGAGCATCCCCATTGGAGGATGATTGCCGAAGGCAAAAACGGCCGGCGCCGGGGCTTTTTGATCTATACCATTGAAAATCACCAGCTGACCGTGTGCGACATTGAGATCAAGAAGGACTCCAGAAGGAATCCCATCCTCTTGCTGGGACTTTTCCAGACTCTTTTCAAAACAGAAAGCCACAGCTTCCGCACCATGAGAGGATACATTAACAAGGGCAACGAAACTTCTCAGAAAAATTTTCTGAAGTACGCTAGCTCGATTGCCGAGCTTCCCAGAGGGTATTCTTTTCTTATTGATGAGGAAGCTACGGAAAAACTGAAATCCAGAGTGCTGAAATGGAGGGCGTCTTGATGACAAAACGGGAACGAGTACTGGCTGTAATCCAGGGTCAGAGGCCGGATCATGTTCCGGCGGGTTTTTCCATGCATTTCCCCAAAGGGGAGGAGGCAGGAGAGGCTGGGGTGGAGAGCCATCTCCGCTTTTTCCAAGAGACAGATCTGGATATCTGCAAAATTATGAATGAAAATCTTGCTCCCTATGTGGGAGAAATCCCCTCCCCCGGAGACTGGTCCAAAGTAGCCGCCGCCTGCCGGGAGAGCCGGTTTGTGGAGGCCCAGGGAGAATTTACCGGGAAAATCCTGGCCCGGGTGGAGGAGGACGCCTATTTTCTAGGCACCCTCCACGGAATCACTGCCTCTGCTATTCACCCCATGGAGAAGTTCTATGGATATGAGGGGGCCCGCACCCGGCTGGCAGAGCACCTGCGTCAGGAGGAAAGGCCTGTGCTGGAGGCCATGGAGGAGCTTACCCGGCGCCAGTGCCAGCTGGTGAGAGAATACGCAGAGGCGGGGATCCATGGAGTCTACTATGCGGCTTTGGGCGGGGAAAGCCGCTGGTTCACAGACGAAGAATTTGCCCGGTGGATCGAGCCCTTTGACCGGCGGATTCTCTTGGAGATCCAAAAAGCAGGAATGCATGCCTTTTTGCACATTTGCAAGGACGGCCTGGTAATGGAGCGCTACCGGGATTACCCTGCCCATGTGGTGAACTGGGGCGTCTACGAGGCCCCTCTTGCTCTGGACGAGGGGAAGCGTCTGTTTTCCGGCAAGGCGGTGATGGGAGGCCTCGGCAACCGGAGCAGTCAGTGGAGTCTTTCCGCTCTGCCAGAGCTGGAGCGGGCCGCTGGGGAACTGATCGCGGGAGGACGGGAAGGCGGCTTCCTTCTGGGAGCGGACTGCACCCTGCCCGCCTCCACACCCTATCAAGTCATCCGCCGGGTGGGAGAGCTGGCCCGGGAAAGGGTCTGAGAGGGTTGCATACGCGGCCCCATCAAAAATGACTATAGAAAAAGCCCTCCCCATTTGGGAGGGCTTTTTCGGCTTCTAAGATTATAGTTAACGCAGTTCAAAAAAGGTAGAATCACCTCTTTTGAACCCGGCGGGGAGGTCGTGACCTCCTCAGCCGCCCAGCTTGAAAATCGCATTTGCCGATTTTCAAGTGCGGTTATGATATCATTGCTTAAGGCCGCTTCCAGCGGTTTGGCCAACACGGTCCGCCCGCTTCTGCAAAAAGTGGATGGCGGCGAAGGCCAGGCCCAGCAGAGCCAGCGAGACAGCAATGGCGGCAACAGGATTCCGGGCAAACCCAGCCGCCAGATATCCGAAGAAGCAGACCACCGCCACCAGTGTGGCATAGGGCAGCTGGGTTTCTACATGGCGCAGGTGGTCGCACTGGGCCCCGGTGGAGGCCAGAATGGTGGTGTCGGAGATGGGGGAGCAGTGGTCGCCATAGACGGAGCCCGCCAGAGTGGCCCCTAGGGAGGGGATCAGCACCTCTGCGCCCTCAGGGCCGGTGCAGAGCATGGAGACGATGGGAAGCAGAATGCCAAAGGTTCCCCAGGCCGTGCCCATAGAGAAGCTGAGGAACGCCGCCACCGCGAATACGATGGCGGGAATCAGGCTGAAGGAGAGGCCCCCGCCGGATACCACCTGGCTGACAAAATTGCCGGTGCCGATCATTTCCCGGCATACACCCCCCAGAGCCCAGGCCAGAATCAGGATGGTCAGGGCGGGGATCATGGTTTTGATGCCGTCCAGAATGCCGGCGACGAACTCCTGCATGGTCATGAGCTTCCGGGGCAGATACATGCACAGCGCCACCAAAAGCCCCGCGAAGGTGCCCAGAGTCAGTCCGGCCACAGGGTTCTCCCCAATGGCTTCCGAAAAGCCCACGCCCTCAAAGAAACCTCCCACATAGGCCATGCCGAGGATTGCCGTGACAATGAGGGTTGCAATAGGCAGAACAAGGTCCAGCACTGTGCCCCGGGCCTGGACGCTTTCCTGTTCTGTGGGCTGGGGCAGGCTTTGGAGTTCCTCCTCAGCCTTTTTCATGGGGCCGAAATCGAAGCTGGTGGCACTGAGGAACAGCACCATGGCGATCGTAAGGATGGCATAGAGATTATAGGGGATGGTCTGGACAAAGGCATTAAGTCCCCCGGCCTCCTCCACCTCTGAGGCAACGGCTACCGCCCAGCTGGAAATGGGGGCGATGATGCAGATGGGCGCGGCGGTAGCGTCCAGAAGGTAGGCCAATTTTTCTCGGGAAATCCGGTGCTTGTCGGTGATGGGGCGCATAACGGTGCCCACGGTCAGGCAGTTGAAACCGTCGTCCAGGAAGATCAGAAGGCCCAAAAGGGCCGTGGTCAGCTTGGCGCTGCGCTTGGTCTGAATGCGCCGGATGGCCCACTGCCCATAGGCGGCTGTGCCGCCGGACCGGGTGACAATTACGACTAGGGAGCCCAGTAGAACCAGAAAGATGATCATGTATCCATTCTGGCCGATTTTGCCGGCCATCATGTCAAACACATAGGTGACCGCCTGCAAAATCCCCCCTTTGGTGGAAAAGCTGTAGATGCACATCCCGGTCAGCACTCCCAGGAACAGGGAGGAGTAGACCTCCTTTGTGAGCAGAGCAAGAACAATGGCTACCACAGGCGGCAGAATGGACAGCCAGCCCGCGTGGATCATTTCCAAACCCATCTGCAATTCCTCCTTATGTTTGGATTGAGGCTTGTTTTTTATGCGGATTTGCCGTATACTGGTTGAGAGGTGATGATGGCCTCTGGCGGGGAGGGGTTCGTCTCGCCTGCCGGCTCGGTCGGTTCGCAGCTTTGTCTGCAATACTTGGCTTTGCCAAGTATCCGGCAGAACGCTCACCCCCTTCACCCCGCCAAACTTTTTGAAAAGAAGTTTAAGACGTTACCTTCGGTAAGTCTCAAAAACTTTTACCCTGGTTAGCTGTGTGCGATAAAACCAACTATACTGCGTTACGCGGTCCAGGGGCATTAGGCCCCTGGCGAGGTGTGGAGCAGAGCTCCACGACCTTGCCGGAATGCGCGAGAGTTCGCTTGCGAACTCTTCTGTGCGCATGGAGGCCACACCGTATTACTACAAAAAAATAATCAAATAGTTTCCGAGCATTTCACACAAAGGAGATGGTTTCATGAACTACCGAGTACTGGGGCGCACGGGTCTGCGGGTCAGCGAGATCGGCCTGGGCTGTGAGTATCTGGCAAAGATGGACGGCGGCGCTATCCAGAAAATTTTGGACGCGGCCATTGCCGCAGGTGTCAACTATTTTGACCTGTTCAGCCCGGAGCCCCATGTGCGGGACGCTTTCGGCCAGGGGATGCGGGGACGCCGGGAAAAGTTTATTCTCCAGGCCCATCTGTGCTCCGCCTGGGTTGACGGCCAGTACAAACGCGTTCGGGAGATGGGCCAGGTGGAAGCGGCGTTCCAGGACCTAATGTCCCGCCTGGACACCGGATACATAGATGTGGGCATGATCCATTTTATCGACCAGCAGGAGGATTTCGACGCGGTGTTCCAGGGCCCGGTGATAGAATTTGCCCGGAAGCAAAAGAACGCGGGAAGGATTCGGCATCTGGGCCTGAGCACCCACAACCCCAGAATCGCCATTCAGGCGGTGAAAACCGGGCTCATCGACGTGATCATGTTCAGCGTGAACCCGGCCTACGACATCCTGCCCCCCAGCGAGGACATCAACGTGCTGTTTGACAAGGGGAGCTACGACGCGCCGGACGTGCTCTCCTGCACCGACCCGGAACGCCGGGAGCTCTACAGCCTGTGCGAGAGCCAGGGCGTGGCCCTGACGGTGATGAAGCCCTTCGGCGGCGGGGCCCTGCTGAACGAGACCGCCTCCCCCTTTGGCGCGGCCATGACCGTGGCCCAATGCCTCCACTACTGCCTGACCCGGCCCGCCGTGGCTACGGTTCTGCCTGGGGCCGCCACCGTGGAGGAGCTGCGGGAGGCTGTGGGCTACTGCGGGCTCTCCCCGGAGGAAAAGGACTATAGCGCCCTGCTCAGCGGCTGCCCGGCCCACCCTTTCACCGACAGATGTATGTATTGCGGACACTGCGCCCCCTGCACGGCCGGTATCGACATCGCCGTGGTGAACAAGTACGCGGATCTGGCAGAGATCCAGGGCACGGTGCCCGAGACGGTGCGGGAGCACTACGGGGACCTCTCCGCCAAAGCCGGAGACTGCGTGGCCTGCGGCCAGTGCGAGGCCCGGTGCCCCTTTGGAGTGAAGGTCATAGCGCATATGAAAAGGGCGAAGGAAATTTTTGGCGCATAAGCATTATATCAGAAACAAGGGCCCGGCGCAAGGGGAAAGACCAATGGGTTTTTGGGGACGATGTTTACGGCCTCCGGCGGGGAAGGGGCTTTGCCCCCTCCACCCCCACCACCTTTTGAAAAAGGTGGACGAAAACTTTGCCCTGGTTGGCTGTGTGCGATAAAGCCAGACACATTGACCGGTCCAGCTGGTCTTAAGCTGGTCGTCGTGTGGGGGCGAAACCCCACGACCTTGCCGTAGCCGCGCCCTTTGCGGCGGAGGCCTTTCAATACTACATAACTACATAAATATATATAAATATAAAAAGGAGACATCACTATGGTAAAAGCAATTGTCAACGGAAACCGCTCCAAAGGCGCCATCAACCCCAACATCTACGGCCACTTTTCCGAGCATCTGGGACGGTGCATCTACAACGGCATTTATGTGGGGGAAAATTCGGATATCCCCAACGTGAACGGGATGCGCACCGACGTGGTGGAGGCTCTCAAGGCCATGAAGATCCCCGTGCTCCGCTGGCCCGGCGGCTGCTTCGCGGATACCTACCACTGGCGGGACGGCATTGGCCCCAAAGAGAATCGCAAGAAAATCGTCAACACCAACTGGGGCGGCGTCACCGAGGACAACTCCTTCGGCACCCATGAGTTCCTGGAGCTCTGCCGCCAGCTGGGCTGCGAGCCCTACATCTCCGGCAACGTGGGCTCCGGCACGGTCCAGGAGTTCTCCGACTGGATCGAATACTGCAACATGGGCGGGCAGTCCCCTATGGCCGAGGAACGCAGGGCCAACGGCCAGGATGCTCCCTGGAACGTGAAATACTGGGGCATCGGCAACGAGGCCTGGGGCTGCGGTGGCAATATGCGCCCGGAGTTTTACGCTGACCTCTGCCGCCAGTACGCTACTTATATGCGCAACTATGATAACGACCACAAGATATACAAGATAGCCTCCGGGGCCAACGTGGCGGACTACAACTGGACCAAGACGGTGATGGAACGGGCCGGGCACTGCGTGGACGCGGTGAGCCTGCACTACTACACCGTGCCCCGGGAGGGGGACTGGAACGACAAGGGCCCAGCCACGGGCTTCTCCCGGGAGGAGTACTTCTCCACGCTCGCAAAGACTCTGCGCATGGAGGAGCTGGTGGAGAATCATAGCCGCATTATCAAGCAGTACCAGGGCGACCGGCAGGTGGGGCTGTGCGTGGACGAGTGGGGCACCTGGTTTGATGTGGAGCCGGGGACCAATCCGGGGTTCCTCTATCAGCAGAACACCATGCGGGACGCGCTGGTAGCCGCCATCAACCTGAACATTTTCAACAACCACTGTGATACGGTGGTCATGGCCAACATTGCCCAGGTGGTGAACGTCTTGCAGGCTGTCATCCTAACTGAGGGCGCGAAAATGCTGCTGACTCCCACCTATCACGTTTTCGAGATGTACAAGGGCCATCAGGGCGCGAAGCAGCTGGAGAGCTATGTGGAGACTGCCCTCATTGGCGAGGGGGAGAATCAGGCCCCCAACTTACACATCTCTGCCAGCGAGAGCGGGGGCGGGGTGCTGGTCACCGTGGCCAACCTCAGCGATACCGACAGCGCGGAGCTGGACTGCACGCTTTCCGGTTTGGGCAAGATAAGCGAGGTGAAAAGCCAGGCGCTGAGCGGGGCCTGCGGTGCGTACAATGACTTCGGCAATGAAGAGGCTGTCAAGCCCGCGCCCCTGGCCGCAGAGTTGACCGGGGACGGCTTCAGGGCCAAGTTACCCGCTTGCTCCGTGGCGGCGTTCCTAGTGAAGTAGAAAGGTGTGTCGAGGTGTGCCAGGTAAAATAAGCCCCTCTATAAAAAGAACAATTTTTTATCCCCCTATATTCCTTGACACACCTGACACATCGGGAGGACGCAATGGATTTTCAGCAAAAGAGCAGGCCCGCCTGCAAGCGTTGTTTTTTGAACGAGCTGGACGGCGAATACTTTAAGTCCATCTATCAGTACATTAATAATATCCCTCGGGAGCAGAAGGCCCCAACCGAGGAATACGTCCGGCGGTTGGCAATCTGCAAAAGCTGCGGTGACCTGAAAAACGGCATGTGCGCCCAATGCGGCTGCTTTGCGGAGGTAAGGGCGGCGAAAAAGGGCCAGACCTGTCCCAACAGTCGATGGGGGCCACAGCAGGAAGAATAGCGGGATTCCCTCTGGAATCAGAAAGGAAAACAGTATGGAAAAAATGGAGAAAGCGGTTATCACAGTGATCGGCAAAGACATGGTGGGGATCCTGGCCAAGGTGTCGGAGATGTGCGCCAAAAGCGGCATCAATGTGCTAGAGGTGACGCAGTCTATTTTACAGGATCTTTTTGTGATGGTAATGCTGGTAGATATGGGAAAAGCCCAGGCGGACGTGGCGGCGCTCTCGGAACAGATGGACGGACTGGGACAGGAACTAGGGCTAAAAATCCATGTGATGCACGAGGACATCTTTAACTCTATGCACAAGATATAGAAAAATGCGGAGCATTTTTCTAATCTCCAAGTTTCGCTTGCTGTTCGAGGGAACATCATTTTGCTGCGCAAAAGCGCAGAACTTTTGGATGAGTGTGAACCTTGGAGTGCGTTGTATGCAACTTGACGTCATGGGCGAAAAACCACGAAAGTTTTACGTAGGCCAGTTGGATCGGGCAAAGCTGGCCCGCGTAAAGTTTTGGTCGAGCTTTTTCAAAAGCTCGCAGGGTGTGGGGTGAGCGTTCTGCCGAATACTTGACAAAGCCAACTATTGCAGACACGCTGCGAACCGACCGATCCGACAGGCGAGACCCTGTGCGTACGAAGGCCACTCCGCATCACTCCCCAAAAGCATACATAACAATACACGAAAGGCGGTCAGAACAATGGAACAAGTGAGACTGGGAATCATCGGCGTAGGCAATATGGGCAGCGGGCATTGCGAGAACATCCTTGCGGGGAAAACCCCAGAAATTCGTCTTGCCGCCGTAGCGGACCGGCGGGAAGCCCGAAGGGATTGGGCCAAAGGCCGGCTAGGAGAGGGTGTGGCGGTTTTTACCGAGGGCAGCCAGCTAATTCAGAGCGGCCTGTGCGACGCGGTGCTCATTGCCGTGCCCCATTACCAGCATCCGGTGCTGGCCAAGGAGGCTTTCGCGCAGGGTCTCCATGTGATGTGTGAAAAGCCCGCCGGGGTATATACCAAGGCCGTGCGGGAGATGAACGCCGCCGCGGACGAGAGCGGTCGGGTGTTTGGTATGATGTTCAATCAACGCACCAACTGCCTGTACCGAGAGATGCGCCGCATGGTTCAGGGGGGGGAGCTTGGGGAGCTGAAACGGGTGAACTGGATTATCACCGACTGGTACCGCACCCAGATCTATTATGATTCCGGAGACTGGCGGGCCACCTGGGACGGGGAGGGAGGCGGCGTACTGCTGAACCAGTGCCCCCACCAGTTGGACCTTCTCCAGTGGATCTGCGGCCTGCCCACAAAGGTTCAGGCCTTCTGCCAGGAGGGAAAATGGCACGACATCGAGGTGGAGGACGACGTCACCGCCTATCTGGAGTTTGCAAACGGAGCCACAGGCGTGTTCGTCACCACCACCGGAGACGCGCCAGGCACCAACCGGTTCGAGGTCAGCGGCACCCTGGGCAAGCTGGTGTGCGAGGACGGCAAACTCACCTTCTGGAAGCTGAAGGAGGACGAGCGCACCTTCTGCCGGGAGGCCAAAGAGGGCTTCGCCATGCCGGAGATGGAGAAGCTCCAGGTGGAGACCGATGGGGAGAATCCCCAGCATGTGAGGGTGCTAAACGCTTTCGCAGCCAATATCCTCCGGGGAGAACCTTTGGTGGCGGACGGCCGGGAGGGCATCAACGGCCTGACCCTCTCCAACGCCATGCACCTTTCCAGCTGGCTCCAAAAGCCGGTGGGGATCCCCTTCGACGAGGAGCTTTTCCTCAATGAGCTGAATAAACGCCGGGCCAACTCCCGGAAGAAGGCCGGGGCGGACATCACCTTCTCCACCGAGGGGACCTATTAAGAGGAGCAAAGCCATGGAGAATATTCGATTTGGAATCGCGGGCTGCGGGGGCATTGCCGCCCGGTTCGCCAAAGCCCTGGTGCTCTCTGCCGGCACGGAGCTGGCCGCCTGCGCGGCCAGGAATTTGGACCGGGCTCAGGCCTTTGCCCAGGCCCACGGCCAAGGAAAACCGGTGCGGGCCTATGGGAACTATCAGGAGCTGATGGAGGACCCAAATGTGGACGCAGTGTATATTGCCACGGTACATACCACCCATGCCCAGATCGCAAAGCAGGCCATTCTGGTGGGCAAGGCGGTGCTCTGCGAGAAGCCCTTTTTCACCAACAGCAGGGAGGCCAGGGAGGTCATCGCCCTGGCACGGGAGAAGTCTGTGCCCATGATGGAGGCCTTCTGGACCCGGACCCTGCCCGCCTACCGGAAGGCCAAGGAATGGATCCGGGAGGGGAAGATTGGGGATGTCACCTTGATTCGGGCGGCGTTCTGCTTCTGTAACCCCTGTACAGAACAATCCCGGTCCCATAGGATCTGGAACCCGGAGGTGGGAGGCGGTGCCATGCTGGACATCGGCGTGTACCCCTATGAGTATGTAACGGGCATTCTGGAGGCCCCACCGGAGAAATTCCATTATACGGTGCTGCCAGGGCCTACCGGGGTGGATGCCACCGTGGCCATGACGCTGGAATATCCCGGGGCTCTGGCCGAATGTCTTGCCTCCATTGCGGGACATATGGACACCACCGCCCGGATCAGCGGGACAAAGGGATATATTGAGCAGAGCGTGTTCTACGGTGCCCGGGAGGCGCGGCTTTTTGACAATCAGAACCGGCTGCTGGAGGAATTTCAGGATTCTCAGGAGGAGGGCTTCGTCCATGAGATCGCCCATTTTGTGGACCTACTCCGCTCTGGAAAAACAGAGAGCCGGTGGATTCCCTTGGCGGATGCTTTAGATTTCGCGGAGAAGGCGGATCTGGTCCTAGGGGCTCTTCGGGGATAGCGGCGAGAGCCGAGATTCAACGCCCCTGCGTCGCCGAAGGGCACGAACTGTGTGCCCGGAGGCTAACGCATACTCTAAAAAGTCGTACCAATAGGCGTTTGTATTTCCCTTTCCGGCAAATTCAGCCGGGGAGTGGCGTTGTGAAAACTTGCCGATCGCCAGATTGCTTCTCCCCACTGAATTTGCTCGAAAATCGTATAGTTAACGCAGCTCAAAAGAGGTATACCGATTTTCAAGTGTGCTTACTATAACACAAATCCTATCGGTACAGCTTCTTAGAAAGTGTACTTTTTGAAAGATAAGTGTGGGGAGCCCGGCGGCGTTATATGTGGAAGGAGAGGTTCATGGATATCAGAAAAGCGGGCCCCGGGGACCTGGCTTTGGTGGGAGGACTCGCCCGGCGCACCATTCGGGCAGTGTATCCCCACTATTACCCCCAGGGCGTGGTGGATTTCTTCCTCCGCTGGCACCAGGACGAGAGGATTCTACCGGACATTCTGGCGGGGGAGGTCTGGCTGCTGTTTGACGGGGAAACCGCTGTGGGCACCGTCACTCTCCACGGAGCCGAAATCACCCGGCTCTATGTGCCGCCGGAGTGCCAGGGCAAGGGCTATGGCAGGGCTCTGCTGGACTTCGCGGAGCGGACCATCGGCAGGGCCTGGGGGAGAATTTGGCTGGAGGCTTCTCTACCCGCGGAAGCCCTCTATTGGAAGCGGGGCTACCGGGTGACGGACTGCCGGACGGAGCGCCAGGAAAATGGCGATGTGCTCTGCTGGGATGTGATGGAAAAGGCCTGGGGTCCACCGGACCAATCGAAAATTACCATGAGAGGGAGTCAAGCATGAATACCAATGAGATATTAGAGACGATCAATATGATCGATAACGAAAACCTGGATGTGCGCACTATCACCATGGGCATTTCCCTTCTGGACTGCGCCGGACCGGATCCGGAGGCCGCCGCCCGGCGGGTCTATGACAAAATCTGCCGGTACGCGGAAAATTTGGTGAAAACCGGGGAGGACATCAGCCGTCAGTATGGTATCCCCATCATCAACAAGCGGATCTCCGTGACGCCCATCGCCATGGTAGCGGGAGCCCGCCCGGGGGCTTCGCCTATTCGCTTCGCCAAAGCCCTGGATCGGGCCGCCCGCACGGTGGGGGTGAATTTTATTGGGGGCTACTCGGCCCTGGTGCAGAAGGGCTTCGGCCCCGGAGACTATGCGCTGATAGAAAGTATCCCCCAAGCCCTCTCTGAAACGGAGCTGGTGTGCTCTTCAGTGAATGTAGGCAGCACAAAGGCGGGCATCAATATGGACGCCATAGGGAAGATGGGCCGGATCGTGAAGCGGGCGGCAGAGCTCACCGCGGACCGGGAGTGCATCGGCGCGGCTAAGCTGGTAGTATTCTGCAACGCTCCGGAGGACAATCCCTTTATGGCTGGAGCCTTCCATGGGCCCGGCGAGCCGGACTGCGTAATCAACGTAGGCGTCTCCGGCCCGGGAGTGGTGCGGGCGGCAATTGCCAAGGAGGGCGAGGGCAAAACGCTGACGGAAATTGCCGAGCTCATCAAGCGCACAGCCTTCAAGATCACCCGTATGGGGCAGTTGGTTGCCCAGGAGGCTTCTCGCCGGCTGAACGTGCCCTTCGGCATCGTGGATCTGTCCCTGGCGCCCACCCCGGCCATTGGGGACAGCGTGGCCTATATTCTGGAGGGAATGGGCATTGAACAGTGCGGGGGCTTTGGCACCACGGCGGCGTTGGCCCTCTTGAACGACGCGGTGAAAAAGGGAGGCGTGATGGCATCTTCCAGCGTGGGAGGGCTTTCCGGGGCCTTTATCCCGGTAACTGAGGACGCGGGGATGATCGCCGCCGCTCGTAGCGGCTGCTTGACCCTGAACAAATTGGAAGCTATGACGGCGGTGTGCTCCGTGGGTTTGGACATGATTGTGATCCCCGGGGACGTGACGCCGGAGATCATCTCGGGGATTATCGCGGACGAAGCGGCCATTGGTATGGTGAACAGCAAGACCACCGCCGTGCGGGTGATCCCGGCCGTAGGCAAGCAGGCGGGAGAGGAGCTGGACTTTGGGGGGCTGCTGGGCCAGGGCCCGGTGATGCCCGTAAACATGGCTTCCCCGGAGAAATTTATCCGCAGAGGCGGGAAAATCCCCGCACCTCTGCAGAGCCTGAAAAACTGATCCTGGCCCGGCGGATTGCCTGGGGCAAAAAGCCGCCTATTACCGGCCCCGCTCCCGCCAGCATCGGAACAGGCAAAGCCACTGAACGTATTTCATGTTCTGATCCACTCCTGGCGAGGGCAGGCCTGCCAGCCGCAGGGCGGTAGAAATCTGGCGTTTTGTCAGGGTGCTCTCCAGACCCTGCTTCCAGCTGCGGTCCAGAAATTTCCGGTAGGCTTCCCGCTCGCTTAAAGGCAGGTCCGGCATCTGCCGGGGAAGGATTTCCAAAAGGGCCGCGTCTACTCTGGGAGCCGGGTGGAACTCCCGGCGGGGGATGCCAGCCACTACCCGCACCTGAAAGAAGGGGCGCAGGCTCAAGGAAGTCAGGTTCTCTCTGGGCTGGCCGGCGAAACGCTTTGCCGCGCCTAGCTCTACCACCAGCCAGATCCCAGCGGGGGGATTGGAGGCGGAGGTGAGGCGTCGGATAATGGCGGTCGTCAGGGAAAAGGGAATGTTGGCGAATACCTTATAGGGCCTTTTGGGGAGAGGGGTTTGCAGGAAGTCTCCCTGGCGCAGGGAAAAGCGGGGTTCTCCGGCAAAACGCTCTCGAAGCCGGGTGCAGAGGACCGGGTCGGCCTCTATGGCAGCTACCTGGCTACACCGGTCCAGAAGCTGGCGGGTGATGTGCCCTTTTCCCGGGCCGATCTCCAGAACCAGGTCCTCTGGGAAAATCTGGGCGGTATCCAACAGCCGGCTGATGACCAGGCCGCTAGTGAGAAAATTCTGAGAGGCCCAGAGGGGCGCGGAATGACTGCGTCTTTTATTTTCAGGCATGAAAAAAGCACCTCTTTCGTGAAATAGAAATCCCGAAAAAAGGCACAGCAAACACATCTGCGGCTCCGGAAGAGAGCCGCTCTTTGTATTCGCCAGCCTTATTCGTTCCTCAATTTCGCGACGGTGCAAATAATCATAATGGAGCGTGCGACCTCCTAGTAGGAATGGTCTTATTATAAGCGGCCGGGGTGGCTTTGTCAAGGGCATATAGTTCATTAAGTTCAAAAAGATATTTTGAACTAGGGGGCTAAGCCGCCTAACTTTAGGACCGAGTTTGCCAGTTCTAAAGCTAATTCTCTGTAAGCCGACAGAACGTAAAAAAGTTGACATTCTCGCCGGGAAAGAATATAATTTGATGAAAACCGATGAAAGAAGAGATAACCATGAAATATGAGTTTTCCCAACGGGTCAAGAGCCTCAAGCCCTCGGCCATCCGGGAAATATTGAAGAATTCCTCCACGCCCGGCATGATCCCCCTATCCGCCGGAAATCCCGCCCCAGACGCTTTTCCCTATGAGGATATCCGGAAAATCTCCGCTTCCCTTTTGGCGGACACGCCTATCGAGGCCCTCCAATACAGCGTGACCGAGGGGTATGCTCCTTTGCGGGAGCACCTGAAAAAGTATATGTCTGAAAAGCATGGAGTGGGCAAAGAGAGCGATGAGGTGCTCATCACCAGCGGGGCTCAGCAGGTGATGGATCTGCTCACCAAGACGCTCCTGAATGAGGGCGATACTGTGCTTTGCGAGGCCCCCAGCTTTATTGGATCTCTGAACACCTTTCGCTCTTATCAGGCCAAGCTCCGGGGGATTCCCATGGAAGCGGATGGCATTTCCATTGAGGGGTTAGAAAACGCCCTGGATACAGAGAAGAACATTAAGTACCTCTATACCATCCCTAACTTTCAGAATCCTTCTGGCATCACCATGAGCCTTCCAAAGCGCAAAAAGGTCTATGAGCTCTGCCGGGACCACAATGTCCTCGTTCTGGAGGATAACCCCTATGGCGACCTGCGTTTTGCCGGGGAGGACCTGCCCAGCATCAAGTCCTTTGACCAGGAGGGCGTGGTGATGTATGCCGGGTCCTTTTCCAAGGTAGTTTCCCCGGGCATGCGGGTGGGCTATGCCATTGGCCCCCGGGAGATCATCCAGAAAATGGTGGTCTGCAAGCAGGGGGAGGATGTACACTCCAATATCTGGGCGCAGATCGTATGCCACCGCTTTATGACGGAATGCGGTTACGAGGCCCACCTCCAGCGGCTGCGGGACATCTACCGCCGAAAGGCCGCCGTGTTGACTGCCGCCATGAAGGAGCATTTTGCCCCCTTAATCAGCTGGAACTCCTTTGAGGGCGGGCTTTTCGCCTGGTGCACCCTGCCAGAAAGCATCGATATGCTGGAATTTATCCGGCGGGGTACGGAGCAAAAGGCATGCGCGGTGCCGGGCACAGCGTTTTTGACGGATGAGAGCGAGGCCTGCCAGAGCTTCCGGATCAATTTCTCCACGCCCACAGATGAGCAGTTGAGAGAAGGCATCGAGATTTTGGGAAAACTGGCCCGGGAGATGGCCTGAGATTGTTCCCGTTCCGCTTGACAACCAGGGCGGCGTCCGCTATAATGAAAGCAGAAACCTGTGAGAAAGTGTAAGTAGGCTGGGGCGGCGCTCAGTCAGAGAGCCGCGTATCGGTGGGAGCGCGGCGGGACACCCTAACCGAATGGGCTTTTGAGGGCGGACCGAAACGCGCGGGCATGGAGCGGGCGGAGTAGGCGAGACGGAGTGGCGCTCCGTGAAAAAAGCTAGCGCAAAAGAGGTCTGCGCCTCTTGCACAGGCTCTGGGCGCGCGCTGAGTGGACGCGGAAAACGCGTCAGGCCGGGTGGTACCGCAGGAGCAGAACGTTTCGCCCCTGTCCCAGCAGAACTCTGCCGGGGCGGGGGCTTTTTGCCCCTCCCTCGGGCATCATATCATATGACTGAGAAAACGGCTGTATATAGGGAATTAACGATACACGCGGTCTCTCAAGAATAAAGGAGCGGAAAGTATATGGAGAACCAAGAGAAAAAGCGAATTTTAAGTATGTACCAGTGCACCGGCACTTTTACCCTGGGAAACTATCTGGGGGCTCTGCGCAACCACATCAAACTCCAGGAGGAGGGCTATGACTGCGTCTATGCTCTGGCGGACCTTCATGCGCTGACTGTGCGCCAGGTTCCGGCTGAGCTGCGCAAGTACACCAAAGAGGCTTACGCCTTTTTGCTGGCTATGGGGCTGAATCTGGAAAAGACCGTTTTCTTCATTCAGAGCCAAGTTCCCCAGCACGCGGAGCTGGCCTGGATCCTCAATTGCTACACCCAGTTTGGGGAGCTCTCCCGGATGACCCAGTTCAAGGATAAATCCGCAAAGCACGCGGACAATATCAACGCCGGGCTCTTTACCTACCCCTGCCTGATGGCTGCTGATATCCTCCTTTATCAGGCGGACTATGTTCCCGTTGGCGCGGACCAGAAGCAGCATGTAGAGATTGCCCGGGACATTGCCGAGCGATTCAACGGTATCTACGGGGACACCTTTACCGTGCCGGAGCCCATGATTCCCAAGCACGGAGCCAGAGTGATGTCTTTGCAGAATCCCCTCTCTAAAATGTCCAAATCTGATGAAAACCAGAACGGCAATATCTCTGTGTTGGACGACCCGGACACCATTATGCGCAAGTTCAAGCGGGCCAAGACAGACAGTGGCAGCGAGGTACGCTTTGGCGAGGGCAAGGACGGCGTGAACAATCTGATGGGTATTTACGCCGCTGTCACCGGCAAGACCTTTGAGGAGATCGAGCGGGAATTTGAGGGCAAGGGTTACGGCGAATTCAAGCCCGCTGTGGCTGAGGCGGTCATCGCCGAGCTGAGGCCCATTCAGGAGCGTTACCGGGAAATCGTGGCGGACAAGGCCTTTTTAGAGCAGACCTACCGGGAGCAAGCGCCGCGGGCCCAGGCCATCGCCCAGCGGACCCTCTCCAAGGTAATGAAAAAGGTTGGGCTGGTGCAATAAGCCCGCGAATCGAGTTTTTCCGCGTATTGACCGTGTGTGCCAACTGCAAAGAGAGCGGGGAGGTGGAGCATGTATAAGGTTCTATATCGGAAATACCGGCCGCAGCGCTTTGCGGACGTGGTAGGCCAGCCCCAGGTGACAGTGACTTTGCGCAGCGAACTTACTCGGGGGAGGGTCGCCCATGCCTATCTGTTCACCGGCTCCCGGGGAACGGGGAAAACCACCTGCGCCAAAATACTGGCCAGAGCCGTCAACTGCCTGCATCCTGTGGACGGAGATCCCTGTGGAGAATGCGAGATCTGCCGGGGGCTGGAGGAGGGCTCTATTCTCGACGTGGTGGAAATCGACGCGGCCAGCAACAATGGCGTGGAGAGCGTACGGGCCATTATCGAGGAGGCGAATTTTACCCCTGCCGCCGCCCAATACCGGGTTTATATCATTGACGAGGTGCACATGCTCTCGGTGCAGGCTTTCAACGCCCTGCTGAAAACCCTGGAGGAGCCCCCCGCCCATGTGGTGTTTATCCTAGCCACCACGGAGGTCCACCGGCTGCTGCCTACCATCCTTTCCCGGTGCCAGCGCTTTGACTTCCACCGGATCGCTCCGGAGGTGATGGCTGGCCGTCTGGAGGAGGTTGCCGCCCAGGAGGACGCCCAGCTGGACCAGGACGCGGCCTTGCTTATTGCCCGCACCGCCGACGGTGCCCTGCGGGATGCCCTTTCCCTTTTGGACCAATGTCTGGGCCGGAGCAGGCAGGTAACGGTAGAAACCGTATACGAAGCGGCGGGCCTGGCCGCCCGGGAGTATTTAGGCGCCTTTGCCCAGGCGGTGGCGGACCGGGATCCCGCCGCCGCTTTGGAAGGCGTAGACCGGCTCCACCGGGAGTCCAAGGACCTGAACCGCCTGTGCGGGGAGCTGGCGGAATATTTTCGGGGGCTCATGCTGTGCAAAACCATGCGGGACCCGGGAGAGATGATTCAGGCCTCTGGGGAAGAACGGCGGCTGATGGAGAGGCAGGCCCTGACTATGACGTTGCCGGATATCCTCCATGGGCTGGACGTATTTGAGGAAGCCCTGAACAAAATGCGCTTTGGAAACCAGCGGGTCCAGCTGGAGATGGCTCTGGTGCGGCTGTGCTCTCCGGAACTGGACCAGAGTCCCGGGGCTATGCTCCGGCGGCTGGAGGCTCTGGAATCCGCCGGGCCTGCTGTGAGGCAGGCCGTCCCCGCCTGGGAGGATCCCCCCGCGCCCAACCAGGAAGAGGAGGAGGACGGAATTGCCGCGCTCCTGGACGATGGCCCCCCCGAGCCCCCTTCCAAAAAAGAACCCTCTCCGCCGCCCAAGCCCCCGGAGGAGAAGCCCACTCCCAAAGCCCCCAGGCCCGCCAGGGACGAGGTGGACGTGGCGGGGCTGTCCGCCCAGGCGGAGCGCTTCGGGGCGTGGCCGGAGATCCTACAGGCGGTGGGCAGCGCGTCCAAGAGCGTTGCCAAGGCCTTTGAGGGCAGCAGGGCGTATATTACCGGGGATTATCTGCTGGTGGATGCGCCGGGGATCGCCTTCGAGCTGCTGCGCAGGCCGGAACACCGGGCCATGCTCCGGGACGCGGTCCAGCGGGTGACCGGAAGGGTCTATAAGCTGGGACCCTACAAAAAGCCGGAGGAGGGTGGCCGGGAGGAGGACCCCCTGGAGGAGCTGGCCCGCCGGGCCCAGGAGGCCGGCGTACCTGTGGAGGAGACGTGAGGGGCCTCCGGCGGTTTAGGGGCTCTGCCCCTAAAAACCCCGCAAACTTTTTGAAAAAAGTTTGATCAAAAACTTTTACCCACTCCTCGCTTTGCTCGTCGTGAACGTTTTACGGTTTTCGCATAGCCACAACACATTGCGCGGTCAAGGGGCGGGGAAAATCGCCAGTGGCGAAGAGTTCATGTAGGAATGAACTCTCGTTCTGACCCGGCCGAACCGGCAGGTGAGACAGGCCCCTGGCCAGCTGAGAGCATCCGCACCCAGCTGGGCAGAGTTTTGCGAAGCAAAACTCATGACACACCGCGAAACCCAGCCTGCTCATTTTGCCTCGCTTGGCGCGGTGTGCCGGAGGCCTTCCAATACTCAAAAAATACTATATTTTCAACGAAAGGATCGATTCTCATGAAAGCAAGACTGCCCCAGGGATACAATACGCCGGGAGCCGCCAATCTGCAGCAGCTGGCCCGTCAGGCCCAGAAGATGCAGGAGCAGATGGAGGCCATCACCGCCGAGCTGGAGGAGAAGGAGTATTCCGCCGCCGCCGGAGGCGACGCGGTAAAGGCCACGGTCACCGGAAAGCTAGAGGTGAAGTCCGTGGAGATCAAGCCCGAGGTCATCGACCCGGACGACGCAGAAATGCTGGGCGATCTGGTCACCGCCGCCGTGAACGAGGCCCTGCGGGCCGCAGCCAGGGAAAAGGACGAACGGCTCTCGGCGGTCTCCGGCGGCATGGGGATTCCGGGGGTGTTCTGATGGCCTCCTATCATCTGGCCCCGCTGGAGGCCCTGATGGACGCCATGGAGAGCCTGCCGGGAATCGGGCCCAAATCCGCCCAGAGAATGGCCTACCATATCCTGCGGATGCCGGAGGAGAAGGTCCGGGCCTTTGTAAAGGCCATCACCGACGCCCACGAGAAAATCCACTACTGCCCGGTGTGTTGTAACCTGACGGACGGGGAGCTCTGCGCCATCTGTCGGGATGAAAAGCGGGATGGAAGCATTCTCTGCGTGGTGGAGGATCCCAGGGATATTTTCGCCTTGGAACGGGTAAAGGACTTTACTGGGCGCTATCATGTGCTTCATGGCGCCATTTCTCCCATGGATGGCATTGGCCCGGAGCAGCTGAAGATTCAGGAGTTGCTGAAGAGGATTACCCCGGAGGTGAAGGAGGTCATCATGGCTACCAATGCCACTTTGGAGGGGGAGACCACCGCCATGTATATCGCCCGGCTCTTGAAGCCCCTGGGCGTGCGGGTCACCCGGCTGGGCCATGGCGTCCCCGTGGGCGGAGAACTGGAATACGCCGACAATGTGACCCTGCAAATGTCTTTGGAAAGCAGAAAAGAACTTTGAGAGGAGGCTCTGGCATGGCTGGAAAAACTGGGACGAAAACCATCGCCCAGAACAAAAAGGCCTATCACGACTATTTTGTGGAAGAGACTCTGGAGGCGGGCATCGAGCTGGTGGGCACAGAGGTGAAGTCCCTGCGCCAGGGCCGGGCCAATCTGAAGGATTCCTGGTGCTCGGTGGTAGGCGGCGAGATGTTGATGAACGGCTGCCATATCAGCCAGTATGATTTTGGGAATATCTTTAATAAGGACCCTATGCGGGTGCGCCGGCTACTGCTGCATAAGCGGGAGATCATGCGGCTATATGGGCTGGTGAAGCAGCAGGGCTATGCTCTGATCCCTCTTTCCCTGTATTTCAAGGGCTCGCGGGTGAAGGTGCAGCTGGGCCTGTGTAAGGGCAAAAAACTCTACGATAAGCGGGCGGATATGGCGGCGAGAGCTGTCAAGCGAGACATTGAGCGCGCCCTGAAGGAACAGAACCGTTAAAAAATTCCCCGGAAGCACATGCTCCGGGGAATCAGAATATATGGAAAGAAGAGGGATCATGAACATCAAACTCTATGAGAGCCCGGGGAAATTCCTCCGAGATAACGAAGCCTTTTTCCGGCAATACGAGGCCGCCACCCAGCTGAACCAGGGCAACGCCATGGCAAACCGGGACAGGCCCTGCGGCCCAGGGCTGCTCTTCGGCCGCTGGGAGGAGACGGGGAAGCCGGTACTGGTCTTTGGCCGCGCCGCCCCCTGGAACCTATGTCTGAACGCCTCAGAGGAGGCCCTTCCCCTGGGGGAGAAAGCCGCCGGGGCGCTGGGGAGATATCTGCGGGAAGCGGGGGAAGAGCTTATCGGGGTGACTGGCCGGGAGGAGCTGTGCCGGGCCTTTCTGGAGGGCTTCGGGGGCGAGTTCACGGAGAAGAGCGCCATGGACATCCTGGTGCTGCGGCATCTCATCGAGCCCCAACCCGTCCCGGGCAAGGTCCGGAAAGCCCGGGAGGAGGACCTGGAAACCGTTACCCGCTGGGCCCTGGCCTTTTACGAGGAGGCCCTCCACCAGCACCCGGACAGAGAGGAGGTCCGGGAGAAGCGCCGGGAGCTGATCCGGCGTGGGACCCTGTGGCTTATGGAGCCGCCGGGGGGAGAGGCCGCGTCCATGGCCCAGACCTCCCGCCAGCTGGCCCACGGCACCGCCGTCAGTGGGGTCTATACGCCTCCGGAGCACCGGGGGAAGGGCTATGCCCAGAACACTGTGACGGCAATCTGCCGGGAGAGGCTGGCCGCCGGGATGGAGTACTGCACTCTCTTTGTGGACCGGCGGAACCCCATCTCTAATCGGGTGTACCGCAAGATAGGCTTTGAGACGCTGGAGGATTGCCGGGAGTATACTCTGCGGAGCCTTCCAGGATGAGGTCCGCCCGGTCCTGGCTGAGGCCGGCATACTTCACCATCAGCCCCACCACCTGCTCCTGGCGCTGGCGGGCCAGATCCGGGTTTTCGTTGAGGTCGTACACCGAAGGGGCGTTGGGAATGCCCGCCAGCAGCGTGGCCTCCCCGTCGGTCATCTTCGCGGGCTCCTTGCCGAAATAGGTCCGGCTGGCGTCGCCCACGGTGTAGCAGCCGCTGCCAAAATAGATGGAGTTTACATAGAGCTCCAGAATCTCGTCCTTGCTGAACTCGCTCTCCAGGTCCCAGGCCATGAACACCTCGGCGATCTTCCGGGTGAATTCCTTCTCCTGGGTGAAATACAGGTTCTTGGCTAGCTGCTGGGTGAGGGTGCTGCCGCCCTCCTCCAGGGACAAGCTCTTGATATCGTTGAGCACGGCCCGGCCGATGGCGATCACGTCCACGCCGTTGTGCTCGTAGAACCGGTGGTCCTCCGCGGCCACCACCGCGTCCAGGTAGGTGTCCGGAAGCTGGTCCAGAGGGGTGAAGCCCTCCTGATCCCGGACTTGCCGGGCGGCCTGAAGGGGAGGCAGGTCCTCCAGGGCGGCGGTGTACAGGAAATACCCCCGCAGGGTGACCGCCCCGGCGGCGCACACGCCCAGCAGGAACACGGTCACAAAGACGTTGCGGAAGATGAGGACAAAGGACAGTTTCTTCTTGGCTTTCACAGGTATCACTCCTTGCATTTCTTAATCGTATAGTTTTTGAAAGGAATACTGTGTGGCCTCCGCCGCCACAAAAGAGTTCGCAAGCGAACTCTCGGCGGCTCCGGCGGGAGGGGCTTCGCCCCCTCCATCCCTACTGCCTTTAAAAAGGCGGGAGAAACTTTTACCCTGGACGGCTTTGGCCGGTCCAGCTGGCCTTAAGCTGGTCAGGGGTCTGGGGGTGAAACCCCCAGCTGCCAGAGGCCAAAACACACTCTCAAAACTATAAGAAAATGATACCAGAGCTTTCTTGCGAAATCCTTACGGAAATTCTTTAGAATTCTTTGCGCGGCTTACATTGTTGTAAGGTTTGAGGCGGGCCTCTCCCTGGCGATCAGGAAGAGCCCGCACTTTTTCCCGGAGACCAGAATGTCGTACCGGGCGGAGAGGGTCAGGCCGGGGCGTCCCTCCAAAGCCGCCTCCAGCTCCCGCTTTGCGGCGGTGAGAAGGACGATCCGCCCGTCCGGGGCCAGAATCCGGTCCAGCTGGGCGAGGACTTCCCGGTAAAAGGCCCCCAGCTCCATGCCCGCGTCCTGGTATAGTCCCCAGGGCGGGTCCGTGACTACAGCGTGGACGCTTCCCTGGGGGAGAACTTTGGCCAGCCGCAGGGCGTCCCGCTTCTCCACCAGGATATTCTCTCGTCTGGGCAGCTTTTCCCGGGTGATTTTCAGGGCGGCGGGGTCCAGGTCAAAGGCGCACAGGCGGGCGAAGGGAAAGCGGCGGGCGAGCTCCTGGGGGATGGCTCCATAGCCGCAGAAGGGGTCCAGCACAAGATCTGTGTGCTTTGGCCGGGCCAGCCAGCACATCATGTGGGCCAGCTGGGGGTGGAGCTCTCCGGGGTGCAGGAGCTTGTCGTAGGCCCGGTGGCGGGAGAGGCGCTTGAGGAAATAGGCCTGGCCGTCACCCCGGACCAGGGCCCAGAATTCGCTGTCCGGCAGGCTGCGGTCGATTTTCAGGCCGCTCTCCTGGCGGAGCTTTTTTTCGACGCCGGATCTGGCGGCGGGGCTCACGGCGGTCAGCTGGTTTTTGCAGGAGGCCACCAGCCGGAAACTGCGGCACTTGGCCGCGTGGGACTGGACGGCGGTCCAGTCCGCGGGAGCGGCGGGAAGCGCCCGGAGGAACTTTTCCAGCCCCGCCGGGCTGGGCTCCGCAGAAGAAACATACAGCGTCTGGAACAGATTGTGAAAGCAAAACAGGTTCAGATCACTATAGGGCAGAGGGGTTTCAAACTCCACTGCGCCGCCAGAGAGATAGAGTGGGGGGACCGGGCCCAGGCGCTCCAGAAGGATCTCCCGGACGATGGGCTCCGCCCCGGGGATGAATTGGCCGAAATAACGCATGACAGGCCTCCTGTGGGATGATTTGGCGTTTTGTGGGACGATGTTTTGGCCGCTGGCAGCTCAGTTTTTTTCTCACCTGCCGGTTCGGTCGGCGACGAGAAATCGCCACTGGCGATTGTCGCCCCTGAGAAACCCACCACCTTTGAGAAAGGTAAGACTTCGTAAAACGAAGTCTACGAAACTTTTACCCTGGCTGGTGATGTGCGATAAAGCCAGCCATATTGGCCGGTCCAGCGGGCCTTACGCTGGCGCAGGTTTGGGGTGAGCGTCTGCCAGCGGCAGACAAGCCGCGAACCGACCGAACCGGCAGGTGAAACCTGCGCAGGCCCAAGGTCTTGCCGTAGCCGCGCCCTTTGCGGCGGAGGCCTTCAACTACTTCAAAACTCACGTTCTATGTCCTCCCCCAAACCCAGCCTTGAAAAATTCACAAAAAACAAGTATAATAGAGAAAAAACCACGGAAAGGATGGCGGCCTTGAAAAAAATACAGGAATCCTCGGAAAACTATCTGGAGACCATTTTGATCCTGCACCAGCGCAAGGGCTCCGTGCGCTCCATCGATATCGCCGCCGAAATGGAGTTCAGCAAGCCCAGCGTCAGCGTAGCCATGAAGCACCTGCGGGAGCGGGAGTGCATCGCAATGGACGCCGAGGGATTCATCACCCTCACGCCTAAGGGTCGGGAGATCGCGGAGGCGGTCTACGAGCGGCATCTGCTTTTTACCCGCTGGTTGACCTCTCTGGGGGTGGCGCCGGAGGTGGCTGCCGAGGATGCCTGCCGCATAGAGCACGTGATCAGCGAGGAGACCTTCCGGGCCATCCAGCGGCACGTGGACGGCGCCTGATGCCAAGAATGACGAGAGGATAAAGCTGGGTCTTGTCAGTGCGTCAAAAAGATAAACGCTTGTTCTGCTCGGTTTATCTTTTGCTGGGCTGGGTGCGAACGCCCGTAGCTGGCTGGTTCCGGGGCCCAGGAAACTTTTTTTCTTGCAAAAAGTTTCCTCTTGGCGCTTCGCGCCAATTCACCTTCAAAAATACGCTTCTCAGGAGTTTAAGGTCAAGGGATAAGACCTTGAGGGCGGCGCGCCCTCAAACTCCCCGCCAGCGTAAGGCCCGCTGGACCGGCCAATGTTACCCCATTATAACATCTTCACGACGAATGAAATGAGGAGTGGGTAAAAGTTTGTGGGGTTTGGGGGTGAGCGTCTGCCAGTGGCAGACACGCCGCGAACCGACCGAGCCGGCAGGCGAGACAGCGTCCCCAAGGTCTTAAAAAAGCATACCAAAAAACACAGGAGGAATCAAGTGATGCCGCAAAATATTCTGCTCTCTGCACCAATAGTTCTGCTGTTTTTGTTTCTAGCGCTACGTTGCTTTGCAGGCTGGGGCGTGCCGGTCCGCCTGCCCCTGGGGCAGGCCTCCCCGGCTGAAGGATCCGGGGAGGATGGTTCGCGTGTTTCTCCGGTTCGGAGGGAGCTGCTGAAAATTTTTCTCTGGGCCCTGGGGCTTCGTCTGCTGCTGTTGCTGGCGGTGATTGCCTGCACCATGCTGGCGGGGGGTAGCTGGGAGGAGCTGCCCTCCAAATTCCAGATGTGGGACGCCCGGCATTACGGAAACCTTGTGGACCTGGGCTACGCCAACCACCAGGAGAACGGTGAGCACCTCTTCCTGGTGTTCTACCCCCTCTATGTATGGGTCACCCGGCTGGTGCGGTTGGTTGTGCCCAATACCATCGCCGCCGGGGTGACGGTATCTGTCCTCAGCTACTCTCTGGGCTGTTGCTGGGTGTACCGGCTGGCGGCGGATCAGTGGAACAAGAGCGTTGCGGAAAACGCTGTTCTGCTTCTGTCCCTGTTTCCGTTTTCCTTCTTTTTTGGCACAGTGATGACCGAGGGCTTGTTCTTGCTTACCACTGCGGCGGCGTGCTATTATGCCATGAAGCGGAAATGGCTGTCTTATGGGATATGGGGGGCTCTGGCGGCGCTTACCCGCATGACCGGCGTTCTGGTAATTGTCCCGGCGGTAATCGAGCTGCTGAACAGCCTGGGACCGTTGCGCCCGCCCATGGGGGAGAGCCTGAAGCGATCCTGGAAAAAGCTGCTCCTCTCTTTGCCCCTGCTGGCCATGCCCTTGCTGGGTTTTCTGGCCTATCTGGGCCTGAACTGGTATGTGGACGGATCTCCCTTTGCCTTTGCCGTCCACCAGGAGCACTGGAGCCAGGGCGGGATGTGGATTTCCCAGGTGCTGGGATACATTTGGTACTATCTGGGAAATTATATAGGCGAGCCCATGGGCTGGGCAGTCTGGCTGCCTACGCTGGTGCTGTTTGTGGTGTTCTTCGTGACGCTGGCCCTCTCGGCCTTCAGAAGGGAGAATCCCCCCAGCCTTCTGGTCTACGGTTTTTGCTATCTGGTGGCCAACTACTCCCTCTCCTGGCTGCTCAGCGCGGGGCGATATCTTTCCTGCGGCTTTGTGTTTTTCATTTTCGCGGCGGCGCTGTTGGAAAGATTTCCCCGGCTGCGGGGGCTTGTTCTGGGCGTGGAGGCGGTGTTTCTGGGGATTTATCTATACGCCTATACCTGCGGCGCACAGATCATGTAAAGCTCTGCGGTTTCTTTACTTAATAGTGAAAGGCTTTCGTCCGCCCTCAGGCGGGTCCCGGCTTTTGCGAGGGTTTGCCCCCAAGGGCAAACCCTCGGTTTGAAGAGAACCCGGCTTCCTGGAAGCCGGGTTCTCTTCGGAAGAATTTCGCGAAGCGAAATTCGGCAAAAGCCGGGGTTGGCGGGGCCTCAGCATAGGCTGTATAGCTAATTAAGTTCAAAAGAATCCAAAGAGTCTTTTGAACCAGGCGGCGGAATCGCCTAACTTAAGAATTTGATTTTGCAATTCTCAAGTTAATTTACTATAGTCCAAGCCAATCTCCCTCTGGGCAAAAGCGTTCAGCTCCGTACCGGCGGTATGCCCGGCCCGCAGCTCATAAAAGCCCTGGGCGGCGATCATGGCGGCATTGTCTCCGCACAGGCTCAGCTCTGGGATGGAGAGAGGTAGCCCGAGTTCCTGGCTGAGGGAGGATAGATTCCGGCGAAGTAGGCGGTTGGCAGAAACGCCCCCGGCGGCGGCAAGCTGCTTTGTCCCTGGCTGCCGGGCGGCAAGGCGGAAATGGTCCACCAGGTATTCTACCACCGCTTTCCGGTAGGAGGCACATAGATCAGGCACACTTACAGCCTCCCCGCGCTGGGCGGCGTTGTGCAGTAGATTCAGCACGGCTGTTTTGAGTCCGGAAAAGCTGAAATCCAGAGGCGAACCCGTCACTTTGGGCCGGGGAAGCCGATAGGCGGACGCATCCCCTGTCTCGGCAATTTTATCCAGCTCCACCCCACCGGGATAGGGAATCCCCATGGCCCGAGCAGCTTTGTCAAATGCTTCGCCTGCGGCGTCGTCCCGGGTTCGGGCCAAAACTCGGAGCTGGGTGTAGGTCTCCGCCTGCACAATATGGGAGTGCCCACCGGAGACGACCAGGCATAAGAATGGAGGTTCCAGCTGGGGATTGCTCAGATAATTGGCGGCGATATGCCCCCGCAGATGATGGACGGGGACCAAAGGCAGTCCGGCGGAAAAGGCCAGAGCTTTGGCGAAATTCACCCCCACCAGCAAGGCACCGATGAGCCCCGGAGCATAGGTGACCGCCACGGCGGAGACATCCTCCAGGGTTTTGCCCGCCTGGGAAAGAGCCTCCTGGGTAACGGCGGAAATGGCTTCGCTGTGGCGGCGGGAGGCAATTTCCGGTACCACACCGCCATATATTTTGTGCTCCGCGATCTGGCTTGCCACAACAGAGGAGAGAATTCGGCGTCCGTCCTCCACCAGCGCGGCGGCAGTTTCATCGCAGGAGGTTTCGATCCCCAGCACGATCATGAGCGATCCACCCTTTCTTCATAAGAACCGCCGGGTAAAAATGAGCGCGTCCTCGGCGGGCTTTGTATAAAAATTTTTTCTCCGGCCTTCCAAAAGGAAGCCCAGCCGGAGGTATAGCTCTATAGCGGCCTGATTGGAGGGCCGGACCTCTAGGGAGAGGAACGATCCGCCCCGGCGGCGGGCCTCCTGAAGGAGAGCGGAGGTGATTTGCCGCCCGATTCCCCGGCGGCGGCATTCCGGCAGGACGGCAATATTATCTACATAAAATTCTCCGGCGGCAAAGCGCATTCCACCATATCCCACCGCAAGGCCTTCATCTACAGCTACCAGATATACGGCATTGGGGTTGGATAGTTCTTCAGCCAGGGCCTGGCGGCTCCAGGGAGAGGAAAAGCAGACGCGCTCTATTTCTGCCACAGCCTCCAGATGGCCAGCGCTCATAGGGACAATCTCCATAGGGCCTAGCTCTCCAGGCGCAGAAAGGGAGCGGCAGTCTGCTGATAGAATAGCTCCAGCTGCTCCGCCAGCTTGTCCCGGCAGCGGCGGTAGGCGTCCAGATCCTGGCCAAAGGGGTCCTCGATATAACTGGGAACGTAGATCTTCTGGCTGGGAGCGCCGGCCTGCTCTAAAATGTAGGCGTGGGTTCGGGACATGGTAAAAAAGGTGTCCCATAAGTCGAGCTCGCTGCCAGAAATCCGCCGGGCCTGATGGCTGGAAATGTCAATGCCCAATTCCTGGCAGACCAGTATGGCGTTTTTACTGGCGGGCAGGCCCTCCGCAGCGGAAAGACCTGCGCTGTCCAGGATAAACCGGCCAGCCGTGTCTTTTTGCTGGACCAGAAGCCGGAACAGCCCCAGAGCCATAGGGCTGCGGCAGGTGTTGCCTGTGCATACAAACAGGATTTTCATGGCAGAGCCTCCTCGGCATGTACTCAAATAATTATAGTATACCTAGCGGGAAAAAGCAACAGAGGAAATTGCCGGTTCCAGGAGGACCCCTCTCTCTTGTGTTCTGTATAAGCAATTTACACTATTTATAAACAAGAAAAATTTTCCAACAAATTTATAAAAATCGCTTGACAAATTTATAAACGAGGTTTATAATAGAGCCATAAGGTTGAGAGAGAAAGAAATGGAAATGCAAAATATAGGAACAGTATTATCCAGACACTTATATGGATATTGAGGGTTGATTCTGATCTGTGCTGGATATATAATGAACCCATAGCGGAAAGAAAAAGAAATTCACAGGGAAAGGCGGGCGGCGGCACAGTGAGAATCTCAAGGAAAATGCTGGGGAAAACATTGACCGAGGAAATCAGCCCGGACGCAAGGCGGGAGGCAATGAGTCTGCGCAGGCAGAAACAGAGTTTCTTCCGGTTTCTGGAGAGTTTTGATGGCGAGGGGTTTGAATTTGCAAGCCGGTCCGCGCGAAACAGCACAATCAGCTAAAAATATTCCATAAACTTTATAAATTGTGAAAGGGGAAAGCATGATGAAACACAACAATTATACTGGCAAAAAATGGATTCAGACAAAAGATGGCGGAAACAATGGCTATGCGGCAATTTCCCGCAGGCAGGCCGCCAATTATGAGCGGTTCATGCAGGAAAAGGCGGACGTGTTTCAGACTACGGAAAAGAAAGCGCAGACCCTGTTTTGGGCCATGAGCTAAAGGGCGCTCTCAGCCATGCCGCTGGGAGGCAAGAGAAATTCACATAGATTTCATAAATTGATAAGGAGAAATTCACTATGAAAAAGTACAATACGAAAAAGATAAACAAAAGCTGGAAGGAAAATGTTCACGAATATATGACCCGCAGACAGGCTGCTAACTATGAGCGGTTCATGCAGGAAAAGGCGGACGTATTCCAGGTCACAGAAAAAAAGGACCAGGCTCTGTTTTGGACCATGAATTAACGATCATAAGTTTTTCGTCACTCCCATATATAAAAAGCATATCCCTCTGTTTGGAGGGATATGCTTTTTCATGAGGAGGACTCAGGCGGGGCGGGAGAACCCGAAATAGCTGAGCAGTCCGTAATAGATGCCTCGGGCAAAGCCTCGCTGGTCGTCCCGCAGCTTCAGGGCGTCAGAGGAATTGGTCAGATATCCCAGCTCTACCAGCACGGCAGGCATAGAAGTGCGCCGCAGCACATAGAGGGAGGGATTTACCCGTACCCCATTGTCTCGGGTGCCGGCCTGGTCTACCACGCCGTTGAGAATGTGTTGGGCCAGCCAATAAGACTGGGTGCCCGCCTGATAGACATACACCTCGCTGCCGTTGATGGCCGGGTTGGGGTTTGCGTTGCAGTGGATGCTGATAAAGTAGTTGGCAGGCCAGGAGTTCGCCATGGATACCCGGGCCTGCAGGCTGGTGGCATTGCTGGTTCCCAAAGAGTCGTTGGGGCTGTTTCGGGAGAGCCTGGCTTCAAAGCGAGGGTCGCTGTTGAGCATTTGAGCCAGAATGACGCCTACGTTATAGGTAATGTCCTGCTCCCGCAGGCCGTTGCCTTCCGCGCCGGCGTTCACGCCCTGAGGGTTGTGGCCTTGGTCGATGAATATGCGTATTGGCATGATGCCGCCTCCTTATTAATTGATAACCACGCTATTCTATTCCGACACGGCCCCTAGAGTTCCCGCCCCCAATTTTTTTCCATACTTTTGGGTTCCGAGATGGTCTTTCCAAGGGAGCAAAGCGCTGTTTGGCAGGAAAATACCTTGCAATTTTTCTTAGAGTATGATATAGTTATAAAAATAGTTGGCTATTGTGTACTACAGATAGAAGTAGCGGGAAGGCGGGGTGGATATGGATATTTTACTGATCGGTGGCGGTCAGGTAGCCGATGCCATGATCGACAGGCTGAACAAGAGCGGAGATCGGGTCTATCTGCTGAGCGGACGCCGTGAAAACGGCATGTCCCGGAAAAAGGTCTTTGAAAGATATGACTTTTCTTATGAAGACGACAGCATGAAGGACATCTTCGAAAGCGTGAAACCGGATGTGACCGTATTTCTGGGCGCATGGGACAGCAACTTCGACTGGCAGAAGGCGCGGCAGGAATCCGTGCGGTATACTTCGTCCCTGATCAACATTCTGTCCGCGTATTCCATGCTGGGAAAGGGCCGCTTTGTGTATTGTTCCTCCCAAGAGGTTTATGGCGGATCCTACCCGAACAATGTGCCGGAATCCCGAAAGGCCTCCCCGAAGGGCTTCAAAGCCATGGCGATTGCCCAGGGAGAGGATATCTGCGCCAACTACCGCAGAAACCAGGGTATGGAGATGGTAACTCTGCGGTTTGACAATTTGTACTGTGTTCCCCAAAAAGGCCGGCCCCAGGATGACCCTTGTTTTTCTGTGTGTCTGGAGGCGCTGAAAAGCGGCAGGGTCTTTGGCAGCAACCGGGAAGTTTTCTCCATGATTTTTCTCAAGGACGCGGTGGAACTGACATATAAAATCATTTCGGCGTCAACCCTGCGTCAGTCTTTATATCATATTTCCGCTATGGAAGAGATCAATGGCGTCCGGCTGGCTGAGCTGGTGCGGGGGGCCATGGGCGGAGGTATTGAACTGGTGGACGACTCGGTGGGGGAGTATCACCGGGTGATTCTGGATGGCAGCGCCTTTCAAAAGGAACTGGGACAGAAAATCCTCACCAGCTATCAGGACGGCGTGACCCAGGTCGCCCAGTATATGAAGCGGCACAGCGAGTCCTTCATTCACGCGGAGGACGCGGGCGGTAGCCGGATGGGCCGGTTCTGGCATGGGGTAAAGGTGGTTTTCACCACTCTGGTGCCCTACATAGAAAACATAACCTGCTTTTTCCTGTTTTTCTTTCTGAATAATCTGGCGGCGGGCAGCGGATATGTGGCCCGGCTGGACTTCTTCCTTTTGTATGTGCTGCTTTTCGCGGTGATCCACGGCCAGAAACAGGCGGTGCTCTCCGGCCTTTTGGCTGTGGGGGGATACTGCCTGCAACAGATGTACTCCCGCACAGGCTTTGAGGTGTTGCTGGACTACAATACTTATGTGTGGATGGCCCAGCTGTTCATTGTGGGCCTGGTGGTAGGCTATATAAAGGATCAGCTGCGCACCGTAAAACAGGAGGACCGGGACGAGATTGCCTATCTGGAAGGAAAGCTGTCGGACATTATGGATATCAACGACAGCAATGTGCGGATGAAGGAGAACTTCGAGACGCAGCTGGTAAACCAGAGAGACAGCCTGGGCAAGATTTATGAGATTACCTCTGGCCTGGAGAGCCAAGCTCCGGAGGAAGTGTTGTTTTCCGCCGCGCGGATTCTCTCGGAGCTGATGGATTGCGGCGATGTGGCGGTATATACCGTTGCGAACCAAAACTATGCCCGGCTGTTTTCCTCCACTTCCCTGGAATCCAGAAGCCTGGGAGGATCCATTAAGTATACGGATATGGACGAAATGTACCGTGAACTTAAAGAGCGCCGGGTCTATATCAACCGAAATATGGCGGATAAGCTGCCTCTGATGGCCAGCGCTGTCTACAATGACGGGGAAATAGCGCTGATATTTATGCTGTGGGGGATTCCCTGGCAGCGGATGAACCTGTCCGAGGCCAACCGGCTGGCGATCATCGGCCAGCTGGTGCAGTCTGCGGTGGTACGGGCCAATCAATACCTGGAGGCCCTGCACAGCCAGAGATATGTGGGCGGTAGCCGCCTGCTGGCAAAAGAGGCGTTTTTGCAGCTGGCAAAGGCTTTCTTCCGGGCGCAGGATCAGGGGCTTACAGAGTGTACGCTTCTGGAGGTGCCTGTGCCTGGCGGAGACTGTGTGGGCGCCGCTGCGGTTTTGGATGGCAATCTCCGGCAGACAGACTATATGGGCGCGGTAGAGAAAAACAAGCTCTATGTACTGCTCTCCAATACGGGGAGCGAAAGCGCGAGCTTTGTAATAAACCGTTTCCGCACTGCGGGCTATGAGAGCCGCCTGATGAAGGGGGGCTCTCTGTGAACCTTACCTGGGAAGAGCGGACATTTGTTGTGATATGGCTGCTGAACCTGCTGGTGGCGGTGGTCTACCTGTTGCTGGGCATCTTGGTGATCTCCCCGGCCCGTACCGAGAAAGAGCGGCGGCAGGACCTGGAGGTGCAGCATGACAACCGGCGGACCTATCTGCTGCGTTTTGTGGTAATGGTGCTGTGCCCGGTGGTGGGGCCGCTGTTTTTTATCCTTTCCTATATTTTGTTCCGGCTGCCTCTGTGGCTCCAGCCGAACCTGGAGGATGTGGTGTTCAGCAAGGAGAGGGTGAAAACCCAGCTGAGGGCCGATGAGGAACGGGAGCGGGACATCGTGCCGCTAGAGGAAGCGGTGTTCCTCAACGAGAACAAAGACCTGCGTATGGTAATGATGAACACCCTGCGGGGGGATTTCCAGAACTCTCTGGGCGCCTTTGTGCTGGCGCTGAACAGCAAGGACTCTGAGGCCGCCCATTATGCGGCTTCGGTGCTGAGCAGCGAGCTGAACGAGTTCCGGTCCAACGCCCAGAAAATGTACAGGGCAATTGCTCAGGAGTCCACGGAGGAAACAGAGTATGAGCTTCAGCTCTTGGACTATATGGACAAGGTCCTCAAGCAAAGGGTGTTTACTGAGCTGGAGCAGAAAAAACTGGTGGAAATGATGGAGGCCGCTGCGGCCTCTCTGCATTCCAAGGATGCTTCTCAGCTTACGGAGAAGCATTATGAGGATGTCTGCCTGCGGCTTTTGGAACAGGAGGACTATGGGAAAGCGGAGACCTGGTGCCTGCGCCTGGCGGAACAGTATCCAGACTGTCTGCCTGCCTATACGTGCAGGCTGAAGCTGTACTTTTCCTTAAAAAACCGAGAGGCCTTTTTCGCCACTCTGGCGGCGCTGAAAGCGTCGGATATTGTCATCGACCGGGAAACTCTGGAGCTGGTGAGGGTGTTCGGCCAAAATGGCCCTTGGAAAGGAATTACAAGCCCTCATGGGCTATAAGGAGGGACACAATGGTATCGCGCCGGAACTTTTTATCCATTGCGGCAATTATGCTGGTGGTGTTTTTCCTGTTCCAGTTTTCCAACGTGGCTTTGGAACAGTGGAATGACTATGAAGAAAATCAAAGCGCTGTGGATGTAAACAGCCTTGCGGCAAAAAGCGCCGCCTATACCCTGGACGGGGGAGACGGCCTTTGGAAAACCGCCCGCCCTCAAGTGGCCTATGTGGGGGATGAGGCCAGCGCTGTCGGCCGGATGGTGCGCAGCTGGGCTGCCTATACCAAGCGGAGCTTTGTTGCCAGCTCCAGGCTGGAGCTCATCTCTCTGGGAGAAACGCCCAGAGAGATGATAGTTCTTGATGCCGCCGCTCTGGATTGGAGCGGCAGCGGCCTTTGTCAGACGCTGAAGACCTATACTGCGGAAGGAACGTCCCTGGTGTTTGCCAGCCTGCCGGAACCCGAGGTAATTCAAAGCAATCGGGAGCTGATGGACCTTCTGGGCATTCAAGAGGTGCGCCAGGAGGGTACAAAGGTGAAAGGAATTCATCTTTATAAGGGATTCCTTCTGGGCGGCGAGATGATCTATCAGGGAAAGGACGAGGAAGAGAACGAAAAACGCCAGGATATGGAGCTGGAAATGCCTTGGTATGTGCTGGCCTCCGGCACGAAAACCTATATGAAGGGGATCCCCTCAGAGAAGGCGGAAGTGGAGGACCATCCGGCTGTGATCTGGCGGAAAAGCCTGGGCGGAGCCTATGTGTTCGCTGTAAACGGCGATTATATGGAGGATTCCACCGGGCTGGGCATTTTGTCGGCCATGGCGGCTGAAATGAGTACATATACGATTTACCCGGTGGTGAACGCTCAGAATCTGGTGCTGGCCAATTATCCCGCGCTGGCCCTGGAAAACAGCGGGCAGATGGTGGAGTATTACAGCCAATCCATGCGGGGGGTATTCCGGGACATTTTGTGGCCGGCCCTTACCACGGTTTTCCGCCAGAGCAATCTGGGGCTTACCTGTATGATGGCGCCTCAACTGGACTATAACGATGCCAATCTGCCGGACCGGGTGCAATTCATCTTTTATATGAAGTCCCTCAACGAGCTGGATGCCGAGGCGGGGCTTTCCGGATTTTCCGTATCTCAGACGGACATAGCGGATAAGCTGACCCAGGATTTTAGTTTTATGAGGGAGAACGAGTTGAAGTACCAGTTCACTTCTTTTTATGTTGGAGGGCTGGAGGCCGCCCAGATTGCGGCGGCGCTGGGCTGGATGGAACTGGATTCTGTGCGCACGGTAGTGACTCCCTGGGAAGGGGAGAGCGAACTGATCGGCTACCAGACGGAAACAGTTACCCGGCAGCAGGCTGTGGCGGACGGATTGAACCATACTTATCGGGGAGATTTCCGGGTGCGCAGCGTGGAGACGGCCCTGGCATATAATAATGTGCTGGTGGATATGGCCCGGCTGGCCTATCCCGAAAGCCAGGAGGATACCTGGGAAAAACTGTCTGCTGGCTTTTCCTCAAATGTTCCCCGGCTTAAGGAGCTTTTTCCGGCTTTTTCTGGCACAACCTTGTCGGAAAGCGATGGCAGAATTAGAAATTTTCTAACACTGGACTACGCTCACAGCCGCCAGGGGGAAACAGTTACCTTGAAGCATACCGGAGAGGGCCCAACCTGGTTTATCCTGCGGGTCAATCATGGCTCTGCCGGAGATGCGGTCGGAGGCAGCTGCCGGCGGATAGAGGACGGGGTGTACCTGATTGAGGCACAGGAAAAAGAGGTCACGTTCAGGATCAGCGGAGCGTATTTGGACTAAAGGAGGGCGGCAGGATGCGGATTTGTATGATAGTGGAGGGCTGCTACCCCTATGTGGTGGGCGGCGTGTCCAGTTGGGTGCACAGCCTGATCAGCTCTTTTCCCAAACAGGAATTTGTGGTAGTGGCCATTGTGGCGGACCGCTCCCTGCGGGGGAAATTCGTGTATACCCTGCCGGACAATGTTACGGAGGTCCATGAGCTCTACTTAAATGATGTGGACTGGGGAAGCAGGCGGCGCAAACGGATGAGCCGGGTGGAATACAACGCTCTGCGCAGCCTGCTTTTGGACCAGCAGGTGGACTGGGAAACGCTGTTTAACTATTTTCAAGAGGGCTCCTGCTCTCTGAACGGTCTGCTCATGGGGGAGGACTTTTACCACGCGGTGGCCGAGTGCTACCGGCTGAACTACAGCCAGATGGTGTTTTCTGACTTTCTGTGGATGATGCGGTCTATCTATCTCCCACTGTTTCATACCCTGAAGATGCGGCTGCCAAAAGCCGACCTGTACCATTGTCTGTGTACCGGCTACGCGGGGGTCCTGGGCAGTATGGCAAAGCATCTCTATGGCACCAGGCTGATGATTTCGGAACATGGCATCTACACTCGGGAGCGGGAGGAGGAACTGGTAAAGGCCAAATGGGTCCAGGGAATCTACAAAAATATCTGGATCAACCAATTTCGGAAAATGTCCCGGCTGGCTTATAACCGGGCGGACCTGGTGACCAGCCTGTATGAACATGCCAGAGAGCTCCAGCTGGAGCTGGACTGTCCCGAGCGCAAAACCATGGTGACGCCCAACGGGATCCATGTGGAGGACTTTCAGGATTTGCCGGGAAAAAGCCAGGAGGATCAGAACTTCATCAACCTGGGGGCAGTTCTGCGGATAACGCCCATCAAAGATGTGAAAACCCTGATCCAGGCGTTTGCCTTTGCAAAAGAGAGGGAGCCCGCCTTAAAGCTGTGGGTGATGGGCCCCTGGGACGCGGACGAGGATTACGCCCGAGAGTGCTTTGAGGCGGTGGAGGATCTGGGCCTGAAAGACGTGGAGTTTACCGGCCGGATCAATGTAAAGGAATATCTGGGGCGGATGGATATGACGATTCTCACCAGCATCAGCGAGGGACAGCCCCTGACGATTTTAGAGAGCTTTGCCGCCCACAGGCCGGTTATTGCCACAGATGTGGGAAACTGCCGGGGGCTTGTCATGGGAGAAGAGGATGAATTTGGCCAGGCGGGGCTTATCACGCATATTATGAATTTGGAAGAGATTTCCCAGGCCATCGTGTACCTTGCCCATCATCCGGAAGAACGGAAGCGAATGGGGGAAAACGGTTACCAGCGCGTCATGGCCCGTTACAGGATCGAGCAGATGCGCGACACCTATCAGAGCATTTACAACAGCTTTGCCGAAAGCGGCGCCTCCCCAGAGAGCGGGGAGGCTTTAGAGAACAACCAAGAGGGGGTGGAGTAAATGGCGGGCATTGGCGTCAGATTAAACCGAATTTTTGAGAAGCAGTCCATCGCCGCCAGCCTGGTGGGCTTTGTCTATGGATCCTGCATCACGGTAGCGCCTATGGTGCTGGTAATTGGCGTCATTCTGTTGATGGAGTGGCTGCTGGGCTTTGATACATTGGGATACTATGCCCGGGAGCTCTTCTCCTGCACTGTGCTGTATACCTTCATTTTTGCGCTGCTGTCTGCCGCGCCCTTTAACGCGGTACTCTCCAAGTATATGCAGGACGCCATCTTTGAAGAGCGCTACCAGGACATTCTGCCCTGCTACTATCTGGGCCTTGTGATGAACTTGTCCCTCAGCTGTCTGCTGGGCATTCCCTTCTGCCTGTGGGAGCACTTTGTGGGCGGGGTGGGCGTGGCCTATGTGTTTACGGGCTTTTGCGGATATGTCTCTCTGGTGATGGTGTTCTATTCCATGATCTATCTTTCCATCTGCAAGGACTACGGCAGAATTTCCCTGTTCTTCCTGGTGGGCATGGGAGTCACCTTTGGCCTGGCTCTGCTGCTGCGGTTCCGGGCGGGATGGGGAATTACGGAGAGTATGCTCTTTTCCCTGACAATCGGTTTTTTTCTGATCGCGGTGCTGGAATACGGTTCTATCCGGCGGTATTTTGCCAAGAACAGCAATCGCTTCTGGCCGGTGCTCCGCTACTTTAAAAAGTATTGGCATTTGGTTGCCATCAACTTTTTCTATATCCTGGGGCTGTACATTCACAATTTCGTGTTCTGGACCACGGACATGCGCATGGTAGTAGCCGATTCTTTCGTCTGCAACCAGCCCTACGACATGGCCACCTGTCTTGCCATGTTCACCAATATTTCCGCCACGGTGATTTTTATCGCCCGGATAGAGATGCATTTCCATGAAAAGTATAAGGCCTACTCCGAGGCCGTAATCGGCGGCAAATTGGCGGACATTCAAAGCGCCAAACGAAAGATGTTCCGGGAGATCGCGGGAGAGCTGCTGGACTTGGCCCGGATTCAGTTTATCATCTCCGTGGTAGTCTATCTGGGGTTTGTGGTGATCCTGCCTCGGTATGGCTTTGCGGGCATGGTGATGCGCATTTATCCCTGCCTGGCGGCGGGCTATTTCATCCTGTTTTTGATGTATGCGGGGATTCTGTTCCTTTACTATTTTAACGACATGCGGGGCGCTGTGCTCACGGCAGTGAGCTTCTGCGTGGTAACCTTTTTGGGAAGCATTCTGTCTACCCACTTGCCGGAGATCTGGTATGGCCTGGGGGTCGTAGCGGGTTCCTTTGTAGGGTGGTGTATTGGTTATGGACGGCTGCGCTGGGTGGAACGGCATCTGGATTCCCAGGTGTTCTGCAAAGGCAACTTGATTGAGCACGGAAAAGGACTCCAACCCTCCAGCAAGGTATACGAAAAGGCGCTCAGCGACTGACGGCGGAGGTGGAATATGGGAATGGCAGATATCATAAAATATGGAATCATTTTTATGGGCATCGCGATTATGCTGTCCAGCTTCTGGTTCCATTCGATAAAGAAAATGACCTCTGATCTGGCGGTGGTCTGGTGTCTGTTGGGCCTGGTGATGGTGGTGGTGGGGCTGGTTCCGGCCCTTTCCGCCTGGATCAACCGGATTTCCGGCTGGACGGGGCTGGCCTTGTTTGGGGTAGGGGCGGCCTGCCTATGGGGGGCCTTCCAAATCTGTCTGCTGATCTCCCAGCTGCTCACCCAGAATCAGGAGCTCGCCATGCAGGTGTCGCTGCTATTGGAAGAGAACCGGAGGATTTTAGCAAAACTAGAGGAGAGAGAAGAGGAGTCCGGTCTGGCCAGTGCCAAGAAAAACAGGGAGGAAGGGCTGGATCTGGACGATGAAAAAGATATTGCTTGTCATTAACACCCTGGGAATAGGCGGAGCGGAAAAGGCTTTGTTGGGGCTTCTGGCGCGGTTGGACAGCCGGGAGTACCAGCTAAGCCTTTACGTGCTGCTGGGCCGGGGAGAGCTGGCGGAAAAGATCCCCGGCCATGTGCAGGTGCTGAACCGGGAGCTCAGCAGCGGTTCGGTGCTTAACGGCGCCGGACGGCGGGCCATGGCGGGCGCGGTAGCCAGGGGCTTTTTTCGAAACGGCGGATGCTTAGGAAAGTTGGCCTACATAGGGGAAAACTTTGTCAGGATGGTAAAAAAAGGCAGAGTGCAGACAGATAAACTCCTGTGGCGGACTGTAGCTGGCGGAGCGGAGCGGTTTTCAGAAACCTACGACTTGGCGGTGGCCTGGATTGAGGGGGGCTCGGCCTACTATGTGGCAGAGCATGTCCGCGCCAAGAAAAAGGCGGCCTTTATCCATATTGACTATGAGAACGCTGGATATACCAGAGAGATGGATGAGAACTGCTGGGAAAAATTTGACCGGATCTTTGCCGTTTCAGAGGAGGCCCAGACTCATTTTTTGAAGGTATATCCGGAATATGCGGAAAAGACCGGTGTGATCCATAACATCGTGGATCAGGAGGAGATCCGGTTGAGGGCACAAGAGCCCGGGGGCTTTTCAGATGATTATCCCGGCTTTCGGCTGCTTACGGTGGGACGGCTCACTTACCAAAAAGCTATTGATGTGGGTATAGATGCCATGAAGCTGCTGAAGGACCGAAGCGTTTCCGCAAGATGGTATGTGCTGGGAGAAGGAGAGCTGCGGGGGACTTTGGAGAGACAAATCAAGGTGCTGGGATTGGAAAATGACTTCCGGCTTTTGGGCGCGGTGGAAAATCCCTACCCCTATTACGCCCAGACGGATGTGTATGTTCATGCCACCCGGTTTGAGGGACGGAGTATCGCCATACAAGAGGCTCAGACGCTGGGACGGCCGGTAGTCGCTTCCGACTGCAATGGCAACCGCCAGCAGATTACGCCTGGAGTAGATGGACTGCTCTGTCCCTTGGAAGCGGAGGCTCTGGCGGGAGTAATCGAAGAGCTGCTGGGAGACGAAGGCAGACGGCGGGCATTGGGCGATGGGGCCCGGGCAAAAAAAGTGCCTGCGGAGGATCTGGGCAAATTATTGGAATTGTTGGAATAGGAGAGCACTGTGCCATGGAGAACAAGGAACTTTTAATTATCATACCGGCCTGCAATGAGGCGGAGAATCTGCCGGGCGTCTTGGATCAGCTAGAGCGCAGCGGGGCCCTTTTTCTGGGGGACGTGCTGATTATCAACGATGCTTCTGAGGACGCCACGCCGGAGATCGTGAATCTTCGCCACTATAGAATGGTGACAAATGTGTTTCGGCTGGGGTATGGGGGCGCGATACAGGTGGGCTATAAATACGCGGTGCGGGGGGGCTACCGGTACGTGATCCAGATGGACGGGGACGGGCAGCACGACGCCTGTAATGTCCCGGTGATCTATCAGGCCCTGCGACGCCGGGACAATCTGGGAATCTGTCCGGATATTGTTCTGGGCACAAGATATCTGAAGGGCAGCCAGAGCTTTCCCCTTTCTCTGGCAAAACGGGGAGCTCACCGCTTGTTCCGTTTCGTGATCCGTCTGATGACGGGATATATCATTTCCGATCCTACCACAGGCTTGCAGGGGCTGAGCCGCCGGGCCTTTTCCTGCTATGCGGAGTATGATAATTTCGATATCCGGTATCCGGACGCCAACATGCTTTTGCAGATGGTTCTGCTGGACTTTCAAGTCATGGAGGTTCCGGCGGTGATGCACCCCAGAACGGCGGGAAAGAGCATCCATTCCGGGCTCAAACCGGTCTGGTATATGATACGGATGCTGTTCAGCATATTGGCTGTGGTTTTCCGGATCAAACTGCTGAAAATGGGTTCTAAAAAGGCGGAAACATTGAAGATATAGGAAAGAGGGACGGGCTTGGATATTGTCAATACTCCATACTGGGTTTCTGAATACATGCAGGTGCTGTTCGGCTATTTCTTTCTCATGTTTCTGTGGCCGATGGTGGTGTTTGCCGGGCATTTGAGGGGAAAGTCAAAAATTTACCGGTTCAGCTTCTGCGCGGTGGCGCAGCCGGTGCTGGTGAACACGGTGGTTCTGGGCTTTGGGCTGATTCACATTTTGAACCGGTGGACGGTCTGCGCCTTTTTCTACGGCATTCTAGCGGCCGTGCTCTACCGGAGGAGCAAGCTCAGCGGACGCAAAGTGCTTTCCTTCCACGACTGGATGGTTGCCGGAGGCATAAGGCCCCTGGTTGTTCGGGTTGGCCGCTGGGCAAGGAATGGACTGAAGCGGCTGTGGACAGAGGCTCGCCCTCATCTTTTGGAGTATCTGGCTTTGGGGGCGCTGCTTCTGTATGCCATGCTCTATTTTTCCTGGGGAGCTTTTCACAGCCCCGGATATGGCACCAGTGATATGTACGTCCACCACTCATGGGTCAACGGGCTGATAGAGGGAAAGCCCTTTGTTGACGGCATATATCCAGAGGCCATGCATTGCTTTATCTATTGCCAGAATATGTTGTTTGGAACCCCCATCCACAGCATCATGCTGTTCTTTGGAAGCATCCATACAGGAGCGATTTTGCTGGCGGCCTATGCCCTGTTCCGGGAACTGTTCCGCTGGAAGTATTCGCCTATTTTTGCGCTTCTCCTCTTTCTTATTATAAAGACACCGGTAGGCGATGCAATGGCAGGGGTTTCCCGTCTGCAATGGACCTTGCCCCAAGAATTTGGGATGACAGGCCTGTTCCTATGCCCTCTCTTTGTAATGAAATACGTGAAATGTTCTTACGACCCAAGAGAAGAGGGGACGATTCCCCGGCGGTTTGTGAATCCAGAGCTTTTCCTTTTCATCATGGCTTTGGCCCAGACAATTACCGCCCACTTCTATGCTACTATTATGGCTTTCTATCTGTGCCTGGGCATTGGAATCTTCTATCTAAAAAAGATCTTTTCCAGAGAGAAATTTTTCCCGCTGGCCGGTGCGGTACTCTGTGGTCTATTTCTCGCTACGGCGCCCATGCTGGGGGCCTTGGCATCGGGAGTTCCTTTTCAAGGCTCTATTGGCTGGGCGCTGAATGTGATGAAAGGGGAAGAGGCCGAAACACCTCCCCAGGAAGGGGAAATCGAGGAGCAGCCGGGAATTCTGGAAACCGCAAAAGATGTTTTGCAGAAATGCTGGGCAAAAATGCAGAATGTCTATTTTAGATATACCGGACTATATGGAGCAAAAGTTGGAGAGGTGTTCTTCAAAACCTGTGCGGCGGTCTTGGCGTTCTGCCTGCTGACATGGCTGATTCTGCCCCGACTTCCGGCCTGGTGCAGAGGCCGGATTGAGGAAACAAGGATTGGAACTGTCTCTATTCAGGGCTACCTCCCTATGCTTTCCGCTGCAATGCTTTGCCTGCTGGCCCAGGCGGCAAAAAGCATTGGATTGATGGAACTGGTAGATTCTGTCAGGCTTTGTGTGACAGAAGAGATGCTTTCTGCCGCAGTCATTGTGATTCCCCTTGACATCATGCTAACCCTTGCCTCAACGTTTTGTGAGGATGAAATCCAGCAGGCAGTATCTTACCTATGTATGGGAGCCATTATGGCGATTGTGGTAGGAACCGGAAATTATCATTTCTTTCTCTACTATTTTCCCAGCAGATATCCTACCGAAGTGGAAACACTAACATCTATCATCAATCAGTATGAGCGAAAAGCTTACACAATAGTAGCGCCTACGGATGATATCTGGCAGGTGAGTGGATATGGGTGGCATGAGGAGTTGCAGAAATTTGTGGAGGGAGTAAGGGAAGAGCGGTACACGTTACCCTCAGAGCACATTTTCATTTTCGTGGAGAAGAAGCCGCTGCGGTATTCAAACTGGCATACATTTCAGGGACCGGCGTGGCTGGCTCAGGAAAGCGAAGGAGATGTTACCATATGGAAAGAGGGAGGATTGGCTGTGATTTCTCAGGAAGCAGCCCAAAAAGCGATTCCCAAAAGAGCCAACTTATTTAGCCTGTACAAAGACCTTGACACCCGCACTATCATCGAGTCCAAGGCTTACTACTGGTGCCAGCGGTTCTCGGAGCTCTACCCCAGCGAGATGAAAATATATTATGAGGACGAGGTTTTTGTCTGCTACTATTTCCAGCAGGAGCCCCATTCTCCCTACAATTTGGCGATTGACTATGAGTAGACGGTATAGAAGGCCTAGACGCGCCGGAACATATGCGATGTTGCTGGCTGGGTTAATGATATTTCTCTTTGCCTGTGGGGTGTGGATGGAATTGTCAAAAGTGAATATCACCACGGAAACCTTCCGGGAATCTGCAAGGCAGCTAAGCAATCCCAATCAGGGCTTTTATAAGATCTATGGCTTTACCATCAGCGATGGGGAAGAAGACTACTGGGCTCAGGTGGAGGGCCTGTATCAGAATGATCCGGACACCACGATTGCCCTTGTGGAAATCAATCTGCAGAATTACCGGGAGGGCGAGATTTCCCAGGCGGGGCTGAAGAATATCGAAGCGCTGTTTCGGGCCCTGAAAGGGGGAGAAAAGCGGCTGATTGTGCGCTTTCTCTACGACCTGGAGGGGAAGAGCCTGATTCATGAGCCCCGGAACCTGGAGATCATTCTGAAGCATATGGAGCAGCTGGAGGAAATCCTGCAGGGATATAAAGACTGTATCTTCACTATGCAGGGCCTTTTCGTGGGGAACTGGGGCGAAATGCACGGTACGAAGTATGATTCGGACGAGGACTTGCGGGCCCTGGCCCAGAAACTTGCCAGCATAACAGACGAGTCCACTTATCTTGCCGTGCGCACGCCAGCTCAGTGGCGGGTGGTGACCCTTCGAGGAGAGGACCAGGCTTTGGCGGCCAGGCTCGGCCTGTTTAACGACGGCATACTGGGCAGTGAGAACGACCTTGGTACCTATGACCTGGAAGAACAGGGCGAGGAGCGCCGCCGGCGGTCCCAGGAGCTGGCATTCCAGGAGGAAATCTGCGCCAGTGTTCCCAACGGGGGAGAAGTTGTGGTGGAGAACCCCTACAATGACTTTGAGAATGCCGTCAAGGATTTGGCAACCATGCATGTCAGCTATTTGAATCAGGATTATGACCAGGAAGTGCTGGATAAATGGGCCAGAGCAACAGTGGCGGAGAAAGGCTGTTTTCAGGGGATGGACGGGCTCAACTACATCCAGCGCCATTTGGGGTGCCGGCTGTTGATTCAGAACGTGAGTGCGGGAAAGAAAGCCTTTCAAAATTGGGTATCCCTATCGGTGAGCTTCCAGAATGTGGGGTTTGCCCCCATCTATGCAGAGCCTAGGGCCACCGTGACCTTTTGGGATGAAGCCGCCAGATATGGAAAGTCTTACCCGCTGGACTGCAATTTGCGGGCGCTGACAGGGGGCCATGCCGCCGGGAAATCCACGGCCCAGCTGGAGATTCCCCTAGAGGACCTGCCCAGAGGAAATTACACGATCTATCTGTCCCTCATGGATCCATCTTCAGAAACACCCATCCAGTTGGCAAATACCCAGGATCTGGGAAACTATGGCTACCGGTTGGGCAGCGTAGAGATAAAGTACGGACCGAAAGCCTATGAAGAGTAAGGGGGAAGGCTGGCGGAATGAAAAGCCAAAAGAACGGACAGGCTCCTCCGCAGCAAAAGACCAGAGCGGAATATTCAGCGATTAACGCCACGGTGGGCATGGTTGCCCAGGCTGTTTCCATTCTGATGGGCTATATTGGGCGGATGGTATTCACTCGTACCCTCAGCGAGAGCTATGTAGGGATCAACGGGCTGTTTGGGGATATTCTGGGCATTCTCTCCCTGTCTGAAATGGGAATCGGGATGATTATGAATTACGACATGTACCGCCCTGTGGCCCAGGGGGATATTTCCATGCAACAGGTGCTGCTGCGGGTGCGGAAACGGTTGTATCAGGGGATCGCTGCCTGCATTCTGGTCTTTGGGCTGGCGCTGCTGCCCTTTTTGCAGAACTTCACAGGGAATATCTCAGATGTGGAGCATCTCTATCTCATCTATCTTCTGTATCTCTGTAATTCAGCCAGCTCCTATCTGCTTACCTATAAACACAGTCTAATCGTGGCTCACCAGAAGGAATATATTCCCATCATCTACCGCACGGTGTTTCAGGTTGTAACCATCAGCCTTCAAATCGCGGTTCTCGTGACCACGGGAGATTTCATCGCGTATCTGACTTTGGGGATGGTGAGCAGCGTCTTGTGCAGTCTCTGTATTACCCGGCAGGCAGAGAGAATGTATCCCTATCTGCGGGAGAAATCCACAAAAAGGCTGCCTGAAGAGGAAAAGGCCAAAATTGTCCGGGATGTCAAGGCCATGGCTCTGCACAAGGTTGGGGAGGTCACCACAAAGAATACGGACAGCCTGCTGATCTCCTCCTTTGTAGGGATTTCCAGCGTGGGGGCATACTCCAACAACAACCTCATCATTGGCTCGGTGCGGCAGATAATTGCCAAAGCCTTTAACGGAATTACCGCCAGCGTAGGGAATCTGGCGGCCACGGAGGACTCCGAGGCGCTCTACGCGGTTTTCCGCACAGCCTTCTTTATCTCTCAATGGCTTTATGGCTTTTCGGCAATCTGCCTGTATGAGCTCCTGCCCACCTTTGTGGAGCTGAGCTTCGGCCCACAATATGTGCTGGACAGGCCGGTGCTTTTGGTTTTGTGCCTGAATTTCTTCCTTATCGGAATCCGGGGCCCGGGACTGACCGTCTGGAACTCCATGGGAATGTTCTGGATCGACCGGTATAAGGCCCTGGGAGAAGCCCTGGTGAACCTGATCGCGTCTCTGATTCTGGTGCAATACTGGGGGATGCTGGGCGTGTTTGCCGGTACACTGGTCAGTACTCTGCTGGTGCCCCTGTGGATAGAGCCTTGCCTGCTGTTCCGCCATTGCCTGAAAAGGCCGGTAGGCTCCTTTTTCCGAACATGCGCCGGGTATTTTGTGGTTTTGTCTGGCGTCTGGTGGATCATAGACATTCTTTGCGGACAGATAACCGGCGGGCTGATAGAAACGCTGGCGCTGCGGCTCCTGATCTGCGGAGGGGTAGGGAACGGATTGCTTTTGGCGGCCCATTTCTGGCGGGAGGAATTCAAAACCGCAAGATGGGTGTTGTCCCTGTTTATAAAAAGAGAGAAGAAACAGTAGAAAAGGAGTTTTCTAGAATGGAACCGGCACTCATTGTATTCCGGCAGACCCTGACCATGGCAATCTACATGTTTTTGGGATTTGCCCTGTTCAAGACGGGGAAAATTACGAAAGAGGGCAGCAAATCCTTGGCCAATGTGCTGGTCTGGCTGGTGATTCCCACTGTAATTGTGGACAGCTTCTGTGTGCCCTTCTCTATAGACAAGCTGTCCCAGCTGGGAATCAGCGCCCTCCTGGCCGCGGGGGCGCTGGCAGTCTCCATCCTGGTTTCCCGGCTGATCTATCCCAAAAGGCCCATTGACAATTTCGCCGCCTCCTTCTCCAACTGCGGCTTTATGGGGATCCCCCTGGTACGGGCGGGGTTCGGAGACGAGGCGGTATTCCTTCTGGTGGGTTTCGTGGTGCTGCTGAACCTGATGCAGTGGACCTATGGCGCAGGCCTGCTCCGGGGCGAGAAGGTGGGGATGAGCCCCAAGGCCCTGCTGCTCAATCCCATCGCCATCGGCACGGGGATCGGGCTGCTGCTGTTCCTAACCGGGCTGGGAAGCCGACTGCCCAGCTTTGCCCGGGGAGCTGTCAGCGGCGTAGCGGGTTTGAATTCTCCGGTAGCCATGATCGTTTTGGGCATCTACCTGGCCCAGACGGAGCTGCGGAGAACCTTCCTCTCCCCTAGGCTCTATGCCCTCAGCGGGGTGCGGCTGCTGTTAATTCCCGCCCTGACCCTGCTGCCCCTGATCTTTCTGCCCGTGGAGGCCACGGTAAAGTTTGTGATTCTGGTGGCGGCTGCGGCTCCTGTGGGGGCCAACGTGGCGGTCTATGCCCAGCTGTATAACCAGGACTACCCCTACGCCTGCCAGACCGTTGCTCTGAGCACGGTGCTCTCTATTCTGACCCTGCCTGTGGCGGTGGCCGTGGCCGGGCTGGTATTCTGATACAGTTTTGCACGGATAAAGGGGGATGCTCTCATAAAAACAGATGCGGAAAGAATGGGGAGAGTCCAAGTCCAGGAGGTTAAGAGAAAGAGTATCGCAAAGGAACTGAAAAAGTTTTGTCCACTTTTTCAAAAGTGGTGGGGGTGGAGGGGGCAAAGCCCCTCCCCGCCGGAGGGGGAAAGTCTCCGGTGGAGACTGTTCCGACCCGACCCGGTAGGCGAGACTCCAAAATATCGTCCTAAAAACATGGGCTTTGGACACTCCAAAATTAGGAAAAAGAATTGGAGGGAAAGAAATGAAAAAAGACTGTTAGCGGCTCTATTGGCTCTCTGCCTGCTGGTACTGGCCTTCCCCATGGGCGCGGCGGCGGGAAGCGGGGGGATTTCGTCATCGAGAACGGCGTGCTCACCGCCTCCAAGGGCACGGACAAGGATGTGGTCATCCCCGAGGGCGTGGAGACTATCTTTGAGGACGCTTTCCGGTGGTGCCGGAAGATCACCGGCGTTACCCGGCCGGAAAGCCTGACCGTCATAGGGGCCAGCGTGTTCGAGGGCTGCACGGGGCTTACCGAGGTGACCATACCGGTCGGGGTGAAATCCCTGGACTTCGCCCCCTTCGCGGCCTGCACCGACCTCAGGAGCATCCATGTGGACCCGGAGAACGGCAGCTATTGCGATATTGACGGGGTCCTGTGTACAAAGGACAAAAAGGCTCTTCTGGCCTATCCCTGCGGGAAGGGCAGCGAGTACGCGGTTCCGGAAGGGATCACAAGGGTTTCCCTCAGCGCTTTTGACCAGTGCGAGAAAATTGTGAAAGTCACTCTGCCCAAGAGCTATAGCATTGTGGAGACAAAATTCCCCTTCAACACCTGTGGAAACCGGGCTACGATCTCGATTGACCCCGAGAACAGCAAGTTTACGGACGTGGGCAATCTGGTCCTCACCAAGGACAAGAAGGAGCTGGTCTTTTCTCCCCTTGCCCAGACGGGAGATCTGGTGATTCCCTATGGCGTGACAAAAATATGGCACATGGCGGTGGACAAGCCGGAGAGATTTTCCAGCATCATCATCCCGGATACTGTGGCGCGCATGGAGGTTTCGGCCTTTAACGCAGGCCTTCCTCTGGAAAATGTGTACTACACAGGCTCAAAGGAGGACTGGGAGAAGATCAATTTCGTTTATGAGAGGGATGTCCTGAAGATGTCGAACATCCACTTCAACGCCACCATGCCCACGCCTACCCCCGGCCCCACGGCGACACCCTCGTCTATCCCGGCTCCCACGCCGGTGCCCACCGCCACGCCGGCTCCGGTGGGCGGCTTTATGGATGTGGTTTGCCGGGGAGGTACGGTATGCCGTGGAGAACGGTCTGATGGAGGGCGTGGGGGACCGCTTTCTGCCCAATAAGGCCACCACTCGGGCAGAGCTGGTGACGATCCTCCACCGCCTGGAGGGAAAGCCCGCGCCCCAGGAGAGCCCCTCCTTCACAGACGTGAAAGCCGGAAGCCGGTTCGCGTCCCAGGTACAGTGGGCGGCGGAAAATGGCATTGTCCGGGGCTACGCCGACGGTAGCTTCCAGCCCAACCGGGAGATCAGCCGGCAGGAATTCGCCGCGATCTTCTACCGCTACGCGGACTACAAGAATTATGACGTGGACCGGGGCCGGTCTCTGGACGAGTTCCCGGATAAGAGTCAGGTGGACGCCTATGCCCAAGTGCCCTTGCAGTGGGCGACGGATGTCGGGCTGATCACGGGCTCCAGTGGCAGGCTAAATGGCCATACGGGCCCAGACGGCCACCATTCTCCACCGGTTACAGACGGGAGATGCTAGCCGTCCGGCCCTGCCTCCGCCCACAGAATAAAAATCAGGCCCGCCCCGGAGATTCCGGCGGCGGGCACTGCTTCATTTTAGGGATTCATACTTCTTTTTGGTTGCCATACCCCCGCGGATGTGCCGCTGGGCCTTGTTTACGGCCAGGACATTCTTTACGTCGCGGTATAGACCCCGGTCGATATACTTCAAACGCTGCGACACATCCTTATGTACCGTACTCTTGCTTACCCCAAACTGTTTGGCGGCGCAGCGGACGGTGGCCTTGTTTTCCACAATATATTCCCCTAACTTGGTTGCGCGGTCGTCGATCACATTGTTTGACATATAGGGCACCTTCTTTCGGTGTTCTATATGTATGCGGCGCAGTGGGGGAGTATGCGGCAGGTTTGGAGAGGCCAGAACATAACCAGTACCTCCAGCGGGTTTTCTGTCGCGTTGTGCGGAGAGCCCTTGGCAGCGGTTCGGTTCCTCACCGGCGTCGGGGAGAGTAGAGACGGCTCTTCTTTAGTGGGAATGGGAAAACTTCTTAAATCCCCCAAAGCAACAAATCGCTGTGTACCAGATGGCATCAGTCTGGCAGAAGATTTCTCCAAACCCAATTTAGTTATATTCTTGGCACCATATGAGATGAAAAATCATTATAACCTGATCAGCCAGCAGGGCTAATCCATGGAATGCTACCATGACGATTATCAACTTGCGCGACTTTTACTCCTGGGACCCCCAGGACGAGGTTCTGCCGTCTGTGGAACGCGCTGAACAGCCTGCCGGAAAGCCAGGGCCGGAGGAGAGGGGCTTATGTCTCTGGGATAGGGGGAGTGAGAAAGCACCTTCGGAAGTGCTCCTACAATTGGGATTTTATCTTGAATTGCTATATTTTGATCTCAAAAGGCATACTCTCTGCGGCATATGTGTTTGGATCCAATGTTCACAGTGAACGAGGCGCTGCCCCACAAAACTGCTTAGTTATGTATTGGAGTATAGAATTACCCCTTAAATGGGAGAGAAGGCCAATACAGTGTGTACCGGCCTTCCTATCTTAACCATTGCTTCAAACACCTTGACAACCAGGTTCAAAAAGGGTAAATTAAATCTGGGTGGCAGCGGCTAACCGTTCAATAGGCAAGCCTGCCTTGTATCGTGCCAGAAATTGCTGGAACCCGGCGGAATCTTCAGGAAGCGGCTGGACGCAGGAGCCCTTTGCCTGGGCGAAAACTTCCCGCGCAAGGTAGTCCTCCAGAGTGCTGCCCTGCCCCCGGACGCTGTACAAGGCCAGGATTGCCATACCCCAGGGCCCGCCCTCTCCGGCAGTTTCCATCACGGAAACGGGCACGTTCAGGGCCCCAGCCATGAGCCGCTGGCCCACGTTTGGGGTTTTGAACAGTCCGCCGTGGCCATACAGGCGATCCAGCGCCGCCTTTTCCTGGTCCAGAAGAAGGTCCATGCCCATTTTCAGCGGAGCCATGGCCGCATAGAGCTGGGCGCGCATGAAATTTCCCAGGGACATAGGTGCCTCCGGCTGGCGGGTGAGCAGAGGCCGGCCTTCTGAGAGGCCGATGACCGGTTCGCCGGAATAACAGTTATAGCTGACTACGCCCCCGCAATCTGCCGCGCCAGAAAGGGCCTGATGATAGAGCATGTCGTAGAGCCGGGATTTGGGCAGGACGTGTCCCGCCTGCTCCAACACCTGGGCAAAGAGCTGAACCCAGGCGTCCAGGTCCGAGGTGCAGGTGTTGCAATGGACCATGGCTACGGGACGGCCGGTGGGGGTAGCTACCATGTCCAGCTCTGGATAGACCCGGGAAAGAGGCCGTTCCAGCACCACCATGGCAAAAATCGAAGTGCCGGCAGACACGTTTCCGGTGCGGGGAGCCACACTATTGGTGGCGGTCATACCGGTTCCGGCGTCTCCCTCAGGAGGGCAGAGGGGCACACCGGGCTTCAGTGTTCCTGTGGGATCCAATAGCCTTGCCCCCTCAGAGGTGAGGGTTCCGGCTTGGGCCCCGGCGGGGAGTACCTGGGGCAGCACGTCCTCCAGACGCCAGGGGAGGCTCTCCGAGGCCAGGATTTCATCGAATTGCCGGATCATGCCCTCATGGAAGGTCCCGCTGGCGCTGTCCACCGGGAACATGCCCGCAGCTTCGCCCACGCCCACTACCTTGCGGCCGGTAAGCATCCAGTGGACATATCCGGCCAGGGTGGTCAAGAAAGCCAGACGGGGCACATGAGCCTCCTTTTTCCGGATGGCCCGGTAAAGATGGGCAATGCTCCACCGCTGGGGGATATTAAACTGGAACTGTTCGGTAAGCAGGGCAGACTCCTCTTCGGTAACGGTATTGCGCCAGGTACGGAATTCGCACAGCTGTCGGCCTTCCGCGTCAAAAGGAAGATAGCCGTGCATCATGGCGGATACGCCCAAGGCTCCCAGCCGTTCGAGAGAGGCGCCATAGCTGTCGGCCAGGGTTTCAGCGAGCTGCCGGTAGGCGTGCTGAATTCCCTTCCAGACGTCCTCCAGGCGATAGGTCCATAGACCGTTTTCCAGGCGGTTTTCCCAGTCATGGGCTCCCGTGGCAATGGGCTGGTGGTTGGGACCGATGAGCACGGCCTTGATACGGGTGGAACCCAGTTCTATGCCTAAAGCGGTTTCGCCGGATTGGACCGCTGAAATGACTTGCTGTTTCTCCATAAGATGATACCTCTTTTCAAAGATTCTATACTTTCTGAGAGACAAGCGGCTACGCACGCGATCTCTCAATAAAGTATTCTTTTGGGGAGTATGTTTTGGCCTCCGGCGACTCAGGGGCGTTGAATCCCGGCTGCTGCCTCGGTCGGCGACAATCGCCAGTGGCGATTGTCGCCCCCTGAGAACCCTACCACCTTTGAAAAGGTGGATGAAACTTTTTCCCTGGACAATTCTGACCGGCCCAGCAGGTCTTAAGCTGACCAGGGGTCTGGGGTTTCACCCTGGAGTGGAGCAAACTTTTTGAAAAGAAGTTTAAGACATTACCTTCGGTAAGTCTCAAAAACTTTTAACCTGACTGGTTGAGTGCGCAAAAGTTGACCAAGGGAAAAGTTTTGCTCGGGCTTTTTTCTAACCGGCATAAATCCTATCATACCGTTACGATGTCTTTGGCCTGTGCGGCAAATTCTTCCGACACTGCCAGCATGGTTTTTGCCATTTCTTCTTCCAGAGCTTTTCTCTCTTCCTCTGTGATTGGTTGGCAGGGGACGTCCCAATCCTCTAGGAAAAGCTCTGAGAAAGAGGGCACAAACCCAAACTCCTGCTCTTCCGGGTCCAGAACATAGCTGGAGACCTCGTCGATTGACCAGCTATAGCTATAGGTGATCTCATTGCGGGCGGCCAGAATGGCCGCCCTTTTCCCCTCGGTGGCTGCCGCCTCCAAGTCCCGATTGGCGAGCTCCCAGGTTTCCGGGTCGATTTCCTCCGCCTGGGCCTCTGCCTGGAGCTCGTTGGTGATGTCCGTCCACCCGGCCTTCAGGTAGTCCTGACGCATCTCCTCCTGCCCTTCCTTTGCTTCCGCGATTGCCTCCGCGTTCTCGGTAGTCGCCGCCGAAGCGGACAGCGCGAGAAGGGACACCAGCAGAATAGCCGCCAGAACCGTCAAAACTTTTTCCCAAGCGAGCTCCTTCCTTTTGAAATAGTGGCGCCGGGCTGCAAACTCTGGGACTGCCCAGAGCCAAGCGTTAATGGAAAACTTCCAATAGGCGAACAGTAAAAGTCTCGTCGACCCTTTCAAAGGTTACGGGTTTTTTAGGGGCAGAGTTCGTAAGATGAAGTCTAACGAACTCTTGAGCCCAAGAGTTGACCAAATCTTTGATTTGGAGCAACTCTAAACCGCCGGAGAGGGAAAGTCTCCGGTGGAGACTGTTCTGAGCCGACCGAGCCGGCAGGCGAGACTCCAAAATATCGTCCTAAAACGCACGGTTTGGACACTCCTCAACCTCTGAACCGTCTCCCTTCCGCCGGAAGTCTCCACCGCAATTCCCGTATAGAACAAAAGATGAGCAGAATAATGTTTATACAGAAAATCTGGCATATTATACTCCTTGTGCAAATTAAACTTCGGCGGATGTCACCAGCTTAGAGTTTCCGGTAGATCACCTGCCACATGGTGAGGAAGCAGGCCAGCCCACCGATGGCGTTGGAGATGGGCTCCGCCAGGAACACCCCCCGCACGCCGAAGCCCAGGCCGGGCAGCAGAAGGGTGAGGGGCACCACGATGACGGCCTTGCGGAACAGGGAGAAGAAGATTGCCTGCTTCGCCTTGCCCAGCCCCTGAAAAGCGGTCTGGCCCACAAACTGGAAGGCCATGAACACAAAGCCGAAGAAGTAGATGTTCAGCATCTCAGCGCCCTTTTCCACTACGGCCGGGTCGCTGGAGAAAATCCCCATCATCTGCCGGGGGACCAGCATCACCACAATCCAGGCGCAGAGGGTGTAGAGCACCCCCAGCACCGAGGTGAACCGGATTCCCTCCTTGACCCGCTGGTTCTCCCGGGCCCCATAGTTGAAGCCCAGCACCGGCTGGGACCCGTTGCTCACGCCCATCACCGGCAGGGAGAGGATCTCCCGCACCGAGCCCAGCACCGTCATGATCCCCACGTACAGGTCGCCCCCAAAGGCCTGGAGCTGGTTGTTGCACACGATTTGAACCAGACTGTTGGTGCCCTGCATCACAAAGCCGGGCAGGCCGATGGCCGCGATGGCCCTGGTCCGTCTGAGGCTGATGCGTACCTTCCCCGGCCGGATCCGCAGGATGGCCTTTTTCCCCGTGAGGAACCGCAGCACCCAGACGGCGGAGATGCCCTGGCTGAGCACCGTGGCCAGGGCCGCGCCCCGCACTCCCATCCCGAAGGCGAAGATGAACACCGGGTCCAGCACGATGTTCACCGCCGCGCCCAGGATGGTGGTGAGCATCCCGGTTTTCGGGAAGCCCTGGGCGTTGATGTAGCCGTTCAGGCCTGTAGCCAGCATGGAGAAGGCCGTGCCGAACAGGTAAATCCGCAGGTACTGGTCCGCGTACTCCACCGAGACCGGACTGGCCCCGAAGAGGAGCAGAACCGGCCGCCGGAACAGGTAGCACAGGACAAAGAGAATCCCGGAGGAGAGGAGCAGCAGGGCGAACACGTTCCCGAGAATCCTTTCGGCCTCCTCCTCGTCCCGCCGTCCCCTGGCGATGGAGAACAGCGCCGTGCCCCCGCTGCCGAACAGGCTGGTGAACGCGGCGATGAGCACGATCACCGGGAAGGTGACCCCCAGGCCCGTCAGCGCCACGTCCCCGATCCCCTCCAGGTGGCCGATGTAGATCCGGTCCACCACATTATAGAGCAGCTGGACCACTTGGGCCACGGTCAGGGGCACCGCCTGGGCGATGATCTGCCTCTTGACGGAGCCCTTGGAAAAGTCTCTTTCTCCTCCGCTCATCTCTCTTCAGCATCCTCCTTCTTCGACCGCCGCCTTGCCTTGGGCGACACGTTCTCATAGCTCAGATCCAGCAGGGGGAAGATCTCCCCGTCCTCCAGGGTGCCGTCCAGCAGGACGGAGACCCAGTTCCCCTTGCTCATGTGGTAGGCGGGCAGAAATCCCTTCTGCTCCAGCAGGGACCCGGCCAGAAGGGGGCCGCATTTCACGTTCAGGATCTCCACGGACCCAGGGCCCTCCAGGCCCAGCCGCTCCCGGGAGACGTTCATGACGATGCTGTACCATTTTTTGCTGGCCGGGTGCCGGAACACCCCGGAGGGGTCGTTCTCCCACAGATACTCCGGCTCTGTGCCGTAGACCTCCAGGGCGTAGTCCGCCACCCGCTCCCGCTGGGATTTCCCCGGTGCGCCCACGCCTTACTTCCCCTGGAAATCCAGCCAGCGGTACTGGTTGCCGGACTGGATAAAGGTTACCGGAACCTCGGTCCCGATCACATCCGGCAGCCACCCGGCCATGTACTCCATGCCGGGCTCCTCCCAGTTGAAGTGGCCGGGGACCAGCAGGGCGCGCTTCTTCCCCAGGGCGATGGCGTCCTGGACGTACTCCACGATGGTCCAGTCCACCGTCTCGCCGGGGATGATCACCTGCATGTCGTTTTTCTCGATGAAATCCAGGGAGGCCTTGTCCATGTCGCCGCCCAGGAAGTGGAAGGTGAACCCGGCCCGTGAGATTTTCATGTCCGGGTCGCCCACGATGCGCATTCCGTCGATGTGCATCACCTGGGCCAGATGCCGGGCGACAGCCCCCACGGTGGTCTCGGGCAGCTGGAAGCAGGCTCCCGGCATGTAGCCCGGGGCCATGGCGTATTCCTCCCAGCCCAGTAGCCGGGTGAGGCCGGTGAAGATGCCGTCCGGGGTGTCGCCGTGGAGGTGGTCGTGGTTGCGGTAGATGACCATGCCCGTGCGGTCCAGCAGCTCCTTTTTGGCCAGATAGACCTGGTTCTCCTGAAGCCAGTCGGTCTCGTCCCAGCCGCCAAAGAAGGTGGGCTCGTGGCAGATGATGAAGTTGCAGCCCTGGTCCGCCGCCTTCTGGATCACCGCTGCGGTGGGGCAGCAGGTGAGGGCCACGCCGGTGCAGGCCTTGTCCGGGTCGCCGGTGATGATGCCGTCGCAGGTGCGCCGCCCGGCCTCCAGCGGGGCGTGATGGGCCTCCATTTTTTCCACGATTTCTCTGATTGTCATTTTTTCTGCTCCTTTCGTATAATAAGTTCTTGGGGCGTATGTGATGGCCTCCGGCGGGGAGGGGCTTTGCCCCCTCCACCCCCACCACCTTTGAAAAGGTGGACGAAACTTTTACCCTAGTCGGTTTTGTCGCGCTCAGCTGGCCAACGTGAAAGTTTTGCACGAGCTTTTTCAAAAGCTCGTGGGAGTTTGAGGGCAACGCCCTCAAGTTCTTTTCTCTTGACCTTAACTCCTGAGAAGCGCATTTTTTGAAGGTGAATTGGCGCGTAGCGCCAAGAGGAAACTTTTTGCAAGAGAAAAAAGTTTCCTAGAAACCGGAACTCGTCAGCGGTGTGCGCAGAGCCCCCATAAAAAATATTATATCACGTTTTTGCAAATTTGGGTAGCGGGAAATGGGGCCCTTGCCAAATTTTCCGGATGCTGGTATAATTGGGAAAGTCGGAAGCTGGAAGGAGGCTGTTTTCTATGAAAGAAATTATCCGGAGGACCTGGGCGGAGATCGACCTGGACGCCCTGGCGGAGAACTACCGCCAGGTGCGCCTGGCGGCCAGCCCAAAGGCCCAGGTCTGCTGCGTGGTCAAGGCCGACGGCTACGGCCACGGGGCCCTGCGGGTGGCCGCGGAGCTGGAGCGCCTGGGGGCCGGGTGGTTCGCGGTGTCCAATCTGGAAGAGGCCCTCCAGCTTCGCCAGGGAGGAGTTCGAAAGCCGATCCTTGTGCTGGGCTTCACCCCGGCGGAGGAGGCGGCGGTTCTGGCCCGGGAGAATATCTCCCAGTGCGTCTACTCCACCGCTTACGCCCAGGAGCTCTCCCACCATGCCCAGGCCGCCGGAGTACAGGTGAACATCCATGCCAAGATCGACACCGGCATGAGCCGCCTGGGCTTCTACTATCAGGATATCAACCGGGACGAGGGGGCCATTGACGAGGTCTTGGCCGCCTGTACCCTGCCGGGGCTGATTCCCCAGGGAATCTTCTCCCATTTCGCCGTGTCCGACGAGGGCGCGGAAGGGGATCTCTTCACCATGCGCCAGTTCGGCTGCTTCAAGGAGATGTCCGAGGCCCTGACGCGCCGGGGCCTTCGGATTCCCCTGCGCCATTGCGCCAACTCCGCCGCTGTGTTCGACTATCCCCTCTCCCATCTGGACATGGTGCGGGCCGGGGTGGTGCTCTACGGCCTGTACCCCTCCGCCCAGTTGCGGGCCCAGCCGGAGCTGAGGTCCGTGCTCTCCCTGCGGTCCGTGGTGTCCCATATAAAGACCATCCAGCCGGGGGCCACGGTCAGCTATGGCCGGATGTTCACCGCCAGCCGGGAAATGCGGGTAGCCACCGTACCTGTGGGCTACGCCGACGGCTACCCCCGGGCGTTGGCTCAGGGTGGGGCCCAGGTGCTCATCCACGGCCGGCGCTGTCCGGTGCTGGGGCGCATCTGCATGGACCAGCTCATGGCTGATGTCACAGATCTGGAGGGGATCTCCATCGGCGACCGGGTTACCCTGATCGGTCGGGACGGGGAGGAGGAGATTACCGCCGGAGAAGTGGCGTCCTGGGAGGGCACCATCAACTATGAAGTGGTCTGCGCCCTGTCCAAGCGGGTTCCTCGGGTGTACCTGAAGGGCGGCAGGGTGGACAGCATCTACAACCAATTGATTTGAGGAGGGGAGCGTCATGATCCGCAATTCCGCTAAGGCCTTTGTCTGGGACGGCAGCAGGCTGCTGCTGAACAGCCACCGGGACAGCGCCGGCGGGGAGTATTTCGACCTGCCCGGCGGGGGCCAGCACCCCTATGAGACTATGGAAGAGGCGGTGGTCCGGGAGGTGCGGGAGGAGACCGGTCTTACGGTAGAACCAGTGCGGTTTCTAGCCCTGGCCGAGGAGATCTTCACCAACGAGGACATGCGCCGCCGTTTTCCGGAATACTGCCACCGGACCATGCACATCTTTCTGGTGCGGGTTCTGCCCGGCGAACCGGGGACCATTGCCGAGCCGGACTTCCAACAGACCGGCAGCCGATGGGTCGCGCCGGTGGAGGCGGAGGCCCTTCCCCTGGTGCCCCTGCAGCTACGGGGAAGGGTCCGGGAACTGCTGGCCTCTTCGGGGCCGGTCTATCTGGGATCCCTTCGCCGGGACGAGGTGTGTATGTAGCGGTAGTGTCAAAAGGTAGATACTCGTGCGGTTCGGCCTATCTCTTTTCCGTTTCCGCCCCAGCCGCTGGAGGGAGAAAGCCAGTTGAGAGGCCTTATCGGTAGGTTGTTGGAGAGGCGGTTGTGGTTAACAATCTGTTTCTCAAAATCAGCAAGAGCGAAAAAAGAATGGAAATTATAGAAGTGCTTCTGGCCCTCACGGCGACTGCGTTCGACTTTACCGTTGTGTTTTGGGGTATAGGGCTTATTTTTCTTGGGAAACAGCCCCAGCTTGCGTATGACACGAAATAGACTCTCGGGTCGGCAGGTATAGCCGTGATCCCTCAGTCTGCTCCAAAACTCCACCAGACCTAGGTCTGGGTTCCGTCGATGCATATTGCGGATGAGCTTCAGCACCAACGCAACAGGAGGTCTTATATAAAAACGGCGATCCTGCTAGGCGGCTTTCAAATTGATGCACCCCGCCTCCGCTATCTTTCTCGAGTGCGGTCTTGGAAAGAGCATCATCACCCTCACCGCCTTCTGGTTCGTCTTTTTTAAGCATACGGCAATCCCTAGACAGCGCCGAAAAACAGGATAAGCCCTGCGTACCCACATGGAACACTGGTTCCCTCTGGGCCACTTGGGCACAAAGTTTATCACCGAGCTGGTTTTCAATGAAACACGGCCTAATGCCCCGCTGTACGACACCTGGTTTGAGCACGACGCCTGCGGCATCGGCGCGGTGGTGGACATTAAAGGCCGCAAAAGCCACCGGACGGTGGACGACGCGCTGGCGAAAATGTCCCGCATCCAACAGAGGGGTATAAGGAGCCCGGACAGCGCGACGCGGGGACTGGAGTTTAACCGAAAGCTCTATGTGGTCCGGCGGGTGTTCAAACAGTCGGATGGCGGCATCTATGTGGCGTCCCTGTCCAGCTGCGCTTTCGGGACAAGCCGGAAGATGTGGTCAACGTTATGCGCTTCATTGCTAAGAGACGAATGCCTTTATTTAGGATACAGCAGCCGGAATTGTTTTCATCATAATAGGCGCTTTAAGATCATGGAAATGCATGACAAACTCTTTAATCTTTCATATATCGTGGGGGGAATTTGTGATTCCCTCCAAAAATGAAACATACACCTTGACATCCTGCAAGTGTGGTGCTATACTACTTGCATCAGGCAAAGGCGCCGGAGTGTTACTATCTCCCGGCACCTTTTTTGATTTACGCAATGGGGCGTGTGTGCAGATTATGCACACGCGCCCGGTATATTTTCAAGGGGGAAATAAGTATGGATATGTCAGTATGGTATCTGGTCGGCGCGATCCTGGTATTCTTCATGCAGTGCGGCTTCGCCGCCGTGGAGGCAGGTTTCACCCGGGCAAAAAACGCGGGTAACATTATCATGAAGAACCTAATGGATTTCTGTATCGGCACGGTGGTGTTCGTGGCCCTGGGCTATGGCATCATGAACAGCGAGAACTACTTCTTTGGCCTTATCGGAATGCCGGAATATCAGATGTTCACCGATTTCTACAGTTTCGACTGGCCAAACTTCTTCTTCCAACTGGTGTTCTGCGCTACCGCCGCCACCATCGTCTCCGGAGCCATGGCGGAACGCACCAAATTCTCCAGCTATTGCATCTATTCCGCTGTCATTTCCGCTGTGGTGTACCCCATTGAGGCCGGTTGGGTGTGGAATGCCCAGGGCTGGCTGGCCAAACTGGGTTTCATCGATTTCGCCGGCTCCGCTGTCATTCACATGGTAGGCGGCATCTCTGGGCTCATTGGGGCCATCCTGCTGGGGGCCCGCATCGGCAAGTATGATGAAAAGGGCAATTCCCGGGCGATCCTGGGGCACAACATCCCCCTGGCGGCTATGGGTACCTTCATTCTGTGGTTCTGCTGGTATGGGTTCAACGGCGCGGCCGCGTCGGGCACCGCCCAGCTGGCCCAGATCCTGGCCAACACCACCATTGCTCCTGCTGTAGCCACCGTGGCCTGTATGCTGTTCACCTGGATTAAAAACGGCAAGCCGGACGTGGGTATGTGCCTGAACGCGCCGCTGGCGGGGCTGGTGGGCATCACCGCCGGATGTGCCAGTATGGACGCGCTGGGTTCCGCCGTGGTGGGCGTAGTCACGGGCATTTTGGTGGTGGTCGTGGTAGAGACGGTGGATACGAAGCTCCATATCGACGACCCTGTGGGCGCGGTGGCGGTCCACGGAAGCTGTGGTCTGACAGGCACGATTTTGACCGGCCTTCTGGCCACTGATGGCGGTCTGCTCTACGGCGGCGGGTTTCGCCAGCTGGGCGTGCAGTGCCTTGGGGTGCTGGCCATCGCCGCCTACACGGCGGTCGCCATGACCATTGTATTTCAAATCATCAAAGCCGTCAACGGCCTGCGGGTATCCGCCGAGGAGGAGATCACCGGCATGGATCCCACCGAGCATGGCCTACCATCCGCTTACGCAGACTTCATGCCCACCACCACCTTAACCGCCATGCCGGGGGCAAACGCCTTCCCCGAGCCGGTGGCGGCTCAAAAGGGCAAGGGCGTGGACGAGGCTGTGCCCGTCCAGGTCATGTCCGCCCCCCTACCCGCGTCTGATGTAAGGCTGTCCAAGGTGACGGTGGTGTGCAATCAGGCCAAGTTCGAGCAGCTTAAGGCCGCCATGAACGACATCGGCGTCACAGGCATGACCGTCACCCAGGTGCTGGGCTGCGGCATCCAGAAAGGTCGCACGGAGTATTACCGCGGGGTGCCCCTGTCCATGAACCTGCTGCCCAAGCTCCAGGTGGACATGGTGGTGTCCAAGGTTCCCGTGGCCCAGGTGGTGGACACTGCCCGGAAAGCGCTGTACACCGGCCATATCGGCGACGGCAAGATCTTCGTCTATGGCGTAGAGCAGGCTGTCAAGGTCCGCACTAACGAGAGGGGCTATGACGCTCTCCAGGGTGAGGAATAAGATCAGCCACAGGGCAAGGGCACATCCCTTGCCCTGTGGGTATTGGCAAAAGGAGTGCGGCCGATATCCCGGACAAAAAGGATCTCGTCGCCTGCCGGTACTCTCTTTGGAGGGCATCCGGCGGCAGACCGGGGCGGACAGCCTGGATTTCCTGAACCTGGACGCTCTGCATAAAGTCATGCCAGACGCGGCCTGTGGCTTTTGCAACGGATGCTTTACGGAGAACTATCCCGTTCCAGGCTGAAAATCAAGCCCAAGAAAACGGGCGGAAAGAGGCAAATCATGTGTTCCATAATTGGTTTTTGTGGTCCAGTGACGAATAAGGAAGCATTCCAGCATGGGTTCCAGCGCACCGTCAGCCGGGGCCCGGATGACAGCCGGGTTCTTCCGGCCGGGGAGGGTTTGCTGGGTTTCCACCGGCTGTCCATTATGGGCTTGTCTCCAGAGGGGATGCAGCCTTTTGAGCTGGACGGCAGCTATTGTGTGTGTAACGGCGAAATTTATGGCTTTGAAAAGCTCAAACAGGAATTAGAGGGAAAGGGCTATCTATTCCACAGTGGATCCGATTGCGAGATCCTGCTCCCCCTGTACCGGGAGTATGGAGCCAGAATGTTCGCAATGCTGGACGCGGAGTTTGCCTGCGTCCTCTATGACGGTACAACAGGGGAGTTCGTTGCCGCTCGGGACCCTATTGGCATCCGGCCCCTGTACTACGGTTACGACCGCGCCGGGACCATCGTCTTTGCCAGCGAGCCGAAAAATCTGGTGGGCGTGGTGGGAGAAATCGTACCCTTCCCGCCGGGACATTACTATAAGGACGATACATTCGTGTGCTACCGAGACGTCACCCGGGTGGAGCAAGTGTGTTTCGATGATTTAGAGGTTATCTGCACCCATATCCGGGAAAAACTGGTGGCCGGGGTGGAGAAGCGGCTGGTAGCCGACGCCAAGGTGGGCTTTCTGCTGTCCGGCGGGCTGGACTCCTCGCTGGTATGTGCCGTCGCCGCAAAAAAGAGCATAGCTCCCATCCGCACCTTCGCCATTGGTATGGACGTTGACGCCATCGACCTGAAATACGCCCGCCAAGCAGCGGAGCACATCGGCAGCGACCACACCGAGGTCATCATCACGAAACAGGATGTACTGGATAGCCTGGAGACGGTGGTGGAGCTGTTGGGCACCTACGACATCACCACCATCCGGGCCAGTGTGGGGATGTACCTGGTTTGCAAGGCCATCCACGAGTGGACGGACATCCGGGTGATTCTCACCGGGGAGATCTCTGACGAGTTATTTGGTTATAAATATACCGACTACGCCCCGTCCGCCCAGGCGTTCCAGGATGAAGCGGCCAAGCGTATTCAGGAGCTGCATATGTACGACGTACTCCGGGCGGACCGGTGCATCTCGGTAAACTCCCTGGAGGCCAGAGTGCCCTTCGGAGATTTGGAGTTCGTGGAGTACATCATGTCCATAGACCCGGAGAAAAAGCTAAATACTTATGGCAAGGGCAAGTATCTGCTTAGAAAAGCCTTCGAGGGAGATTGGCTGCCCGATGGGATTCTATGGCGGGAGAAAGCAGCGTTTTCCGACGCAGTGGGCCACTCCCTGGTGGACGATCTGAAAGAGTATGCCGAGAGCTGCTACTCCGACGGGGAGTTTGAGGTGCTGCGACAGAAATACGATCACGCTCGCCCCTTCACGAAGGAATCCCTGCTCTACCGGGAACTGTTTGAGAAATACTATCCCGGCCAGGATAGCATGGTGACCGGGTTCTGGATGCCCAACAGGGATTGGGATGGCTGTAACGTGGATGATCCCTCAGCACGGGTGCTGGCTAACTATGGGGATAGCGGAGTATGACTAAGTATTTTTTGCCACCGGGAGAGCGACCTTCGGGCTGCTGGAGTGCCGCTCTATGCCTATGGCCGAGCTGACTGGCCGACTTGGCGGTGCCTACAAAATTGCATAGTTTATGGGGGAGTTCCCGACTGTCCAAAAGGGGCAGACTGTAGATCTGTTGTTGGCGACTTCAGCGGTTCGAATTCGCTCTTCCTCACTGAGTTTGATGAACGGTTGGAAGTCAGATTCCAAAATGGCATCGAGGTGGAGAGCTGACACAAACAATAAATCCCGTTGATTCTTTCCATTAGAATTAGCGGGGTTTTACATTGTGTCCATCAATTCAAGAAGTAGGCTTTTCTGACGGTCAGTGAGAGAACTCCACTTTGCGAATAATGTTGCTGCTCCTCGGTCAGTTCCAGGGTTTCTCTCTGAGAAGAACTGTGGCTGGGTCGTGTTCACACAAGTGCATCGACAAGAAGAGCAAGTTTGTTTCGGACTTGCACGCGGAAATCTCGCCGCAGACCCTGGCAAGAATACGCAGAAGCCATGACGTACTTTTCAAAACCGCCGGAAAGCTGGCCAAAGGTTCAGGGATGCTCGTGACAGAGATCATCGAGAAAGGAGAGTAGCAAAATGACGTGGCTAACCAAGTACGAACAGGAGACCATCATCAGCTTTAACGAAGATGAGACCACCAGCGTTTACACGTATAACCCGGCCTTGCGGCAGAAATTGAGCCAACTGGCCCAAAAATGGCCCCAAGAGTGCGTCCTGGCTTGAAACCCGCGACTATAGCTGCACCATCCCAAAACGCTGGGTGAAGATAAAACCAAACCGCGTACTTAATAAGACGCAGAAAGCACAGTTTTCGGCAAAAACGGCGGCGAAACTCGCCATGAAAATGCAAGTCATTTATCCCCGCAAGGAAATAATACCTCTGACATGAGAGAAAAAAGCATTGACATTTTCTTCTGCTTGGTATATAATGAATTTATTCTTGCGGGCGTAGCTCATCTGGTAGAGCGCCACCTTGCCAAGGTGGAGGTAGCGAGTTCGAGCCTCGTCGTCCGCTCCATTACATTCGAATAGTGTAGATATGGAAATAGAGAAGTGAAAACTTCCCTATTTTGCTTTCTGGGATAACCGGAGAGGACTGTCCGCGGTTTGAGTTTTTCCAAAGACCGGCCTTTCCCAGGAAATCCCCGCCGTCCTCAATATTTTGGGGAAAGCAGACTGGGCATGCACCCGGTGCGGATTTGGACAGTTAAAATGAAAATGGAAGCGGGAAAGCGGATGACTCAGCCCAAAGCGTTAGCCATAATTAACGAAGTACGTAAGGCTATCATTGGAAAAGATACGGTTGTATGCAAAACTTTGATGGCCATCATCGCCGGAGGCCATATTTTATTGGAAGATAATCCCGGCGTGGGAAAAACCACCATGGCGCTGGCCTTTTCCCGGGCCATGAGCATGAGTTTCAGCCGGGTGCAGTTCACCCCAGAAACCATGCCCAGCGACGTAATCGGCTATTCCATCGTCAATCAAGATACCGGGCGGCTGGAATACCGGCCAGGTGCTTTGTTGTGCAATCTATTTCTGGCAGACGAGATCAACCGCACCAGTGCAAAGACGCAAAGCGCGTTGCTGGAAGCCATGGAGGAGGGACAGGTTACCGTGGACGGTGTAAGCCGTCAGCTGCCCCGGCCCTATACGGTCATCGCCACCCAGAACCCTCTGGGGACAGCGGGAACTCAGCCTCTGCCTGAGTCTCAGTTGGACCGGTTCATGCTGCGCCTGAGCATTGGGTATCCCTCGGCGGAGCAGGAAGTGGGGATCCTCAAACAGACCGAAGGCCAGCGACCTTTGAATCTGATTCAACCCGCCGCTAGTCTGGACGAGGTGGTTCAGATGCGCCGGGAAGCCGCTGGAATTTATGTGGCTGACGATTTGTACCGTTATGTGGCGGATCTCTGTGTGGCAACCCGGGAGGATCCCGCCTTACGGTTGGGCGTCAGCCCCCGGGCAGGAGGGGCCCTGGTTCGTGCCTGTCGGGCCTCCGCCTGGATGGGAGGCAGGGACTATGTGGTTCCCGCAGACATCCACTTGCTGTTTTACGACGTGATGGCTCATCGGGTGGTACTGGAGCCCCAGGCAAAAATGAGCGGTCGGGATCCGCGCTCTGTTCTGGAGGGCGTGATGGGGCGGGTGCCCGCGCCCAAGCTCATCAAATAAACTCTGTGTGAGGGAAGGTGCAAACGGGTGCTGAAAAACCGGTTGTGCTATCTGTTGATTCTCTTCTGCACGGCTCTCTTCTTCGTATGCTTTAACGGCTACTACTCTGCCTATGTCTTTGCCCTTTCCCTGGCGCTTCCAGTGCTTTCCCTGCTGATTTCTCTTCCGGGAATGCTCACCCTGAAGCTTGCCGTCTTTGTGCCAGGGCAGGAGGAGCCCGCCCGGGCGCAAAAGTCTGCCCCCATCCTGCTGCATGTTCAGGCGGTTACCGCCTGGGTTGTACCGGCCGGCCGGACCAGGGCCAGACTGGTTATCACCAATACTTTTACAGATGAAAGCCGCTGGGAGCAGATGGAATTTTCCCCCAGCCGTCTGCCCCAGGTTATGGAACACACTTTGAGCTCCAGCACCTGCGGTGCGGTTACCTGTCAACTAGTCAAGGCCCGGGCTTACGACCTGCTGGGCCTTTTTTGCCTACCTGTAAAAGCCCGGCCGGAGTCCCTCTGTAAGATTATCGTCCAGCCCAATGTTTTCCGCCCGGCACTGGGGGTGAACCCACAGTGTTCGCCGTATGGCGGTGGAGAGCGGTATTCCGCCAGCAAGCCCGGCGGGGATCCCACAGAACTGTTTGGCCTGCGGGAATATCGTCTGGGAGACCGGCTGAACCGAGTGGACTGGAAGCTCTCCCAAAAAACAGGCGGCCTGATGGTAAAGGAATCCAGTCTGCCGGTTACCGACCGGGTTCTGCTGCTGGTAGACCTGGTCACCAGCGGGCCGGAGGCCGACGCTCTGATGGACACGCTGGCTACGCTTTCTGATTTTCTCATTCAGCAAGAGACCGGACATGTGATTGGCTTCTGCCAGGAGGGCGCCTGGCGCTTTCTGGAGGTTTCCATCCCAGAGGATGTCGCGCCTGCCATCGAGCTGGTGCTGTGCTTTGCCAGCCGCAGCCTTCTGCCCGCGGTTCGGCCGGATTCCCCTCCGGCCGGAATTTCCCGTACCATTTACCTGTGTTCTGGTCCGGACCCGGCGGTGGTCGGCCTGCTGGAAGAACTATATCCAGCGGCGCGGCGGCTGCTTTTGCACCTTCTGCCATTGGAAGGGAAGTCCGGCCTGCCGCTGGAAGCCCAGGAGGTACGGATTCGTCCCGGGCATGTGCCGGAGGATCTGGACGGCCTTCTGCTCTAGGCTTTTGCGAAGGAGAGGGTAAGCATCAGGAAGGAGGTGATCCCTATGGATAAGTTTTCCCAGAATTTGCAGCTGGACAGGCCCCGGCTTCTGCTGCCAGAGGGCGGAGAGCTCCGCCGGGGAATTTTTTACACCGCGCTGCTGGTTCTAGCGAATCTGGGCGCCTGGGGATGCTTTATAACCGCCTTCCGGCTACCTGTTTGGGAGGCGTTCCTGGCGGTGATGGGGCTGGGATTCTGCGGGTTTTCTGTGTGGCGGATGCTGGATGGCCGAAAGCGCTGGCGGGTTGTGTCCCTTGCCGGTTGGGCGGTCTGGCTGGTACTGCTGGTGTTCCTGTTTGACCAGGCTATTCACGGAGCGGTGCGCGTTGTCAACATGATGCTGGACGCCTACGGAAGCAAGCTGAACTACGACCTGCCGGTGCTCTCTCTGCCCTATCTTCCCAACCAGCCCCGTCCCGTCCCAGCCAAAGAATGCAGCGTATTTCTACTCTTCCTGTTTTACCCGTTTTCCTGGGCGTTAGGCCGTATGCTGGTGCGCCGGCGGAATTCTCTGGGACCCTTTGCTTTGACAGGCCTTTTGCTCCTGTTGCCTATGAGCTTCTCCATTTTGCCGGCAGGCTGGGCCTTTGCGGCCCTGCTGCTGTTTTGGAGCGCGCTGCTCCTGATTGCTCCTATATTGGGCGGCCGGGAGGGACTTAGAAGCCAAAAGCGGCGATATCGGGCCTCTGGCTCGGCTTCCGCCCGGCCAGGGACACTTTTGCTTTTGCCGGCGGTCCTTTTGTGTATGGCGGCGATCTATCTCTATATTCCACCGGCAGAATATACCCGGCCTCCCCTGGTGGATGGCCTCCGGGCCAGCCTGCAGGATGGCTTTGGCTCGGCCTCCTATCTCCGGGGAGGACAGGGCAACAGCAACAAGCAGGTGGACCTGAACGCCATGGGCGGCAGAAGCTATACCGGCGAAACCATGCTGCGGGTGAAGTTCGACTGGGACGCCCCCGTCTGGGAGGATTCCAGCGTCAACCGGGTCAAGGAGTATTTGCACAGCTTTGTGGGCAGCGTGTACACCGGGAAGAGCTGGGAGCGCCTAGACCTGGACGACCGCCAGCAGCTGGAGGCCCTGGATTTTTCTCCTCAGAACCTAAACGCCCTGTACCGGGAGATTATGCCGGTGAGCTTCATCGACTCCCCTGCGTCCTACACCCTCTCTGTGGAAAATCTGGGGGCCAACCCCCGGTGCGTCTACATCCCCACCACCCTGGAGAGCTCTGAGGAGGAGCTGGCGGACCAGGAAATCGAAATGGTAGACGGCAGCTACGCCAAATCCGGAAGCCTTCTCTCCGGCACAAAGACCTATTCCCTGAGCGGGGTGGGGTATAGATATCCGGGGGAGGGAAGCTCCAGCTACTTCGACCGGGTCTCCGCCTACGCCAGCTTGCTGGAATACGAGCCCAGGCAGTTTGTGTTTCTCGAAAACTACGGCGATTTTACAGGGACCTTCGAGGGAGCGGGAGGCGTTCTGCTGGACCAGAGAGGCTACGGCTCCCGCTCCTATACCCTCAGCAGCGTGGATGATTTTCCCCTGTGGAGAAACATAGTGGACAGCCTGTGGGACCAGAAGGATGCCGGCGGGGAGGGTTGGACCGAGGACCTCTGGACAATGCCGGAGGGGTTCACCGCCCTCTTTTCCCAAGAGGCCAAGGACCTGCTCCCCCAGGCGGAGGCGTACAATCGGTTTGTCTATGACCACTACACCCAGGTGCCGGAGGAGCTGGAGGAGTTTCTGAACTTTTTCCGGGAGGCCTATCACCTGAGCTCCAACTGGGAGGAATACAATCCGGCCACCAAGGTGCAGGCAGCCCTCTTCGCCAGGCAGATTGCGGAAGTTTTCCAGAACTACTACAAGTATTCCCTCAACCCGCCTGTGCCGGAGCGGGGCCAGGACTTTGTGGAGTTTTTCCTGGACCAGTCCCACGAGGGCTACTGCGTGCATTTCGCCACGGCGGCGGTACTGCTGCTTCGTTCCGCCGGGTATCCCGCCCGGTACGCCGAGGGATACGCGGTGCCTTCTGGGCAGGAGGGCTGGGTAGATGTGCCGGACTATAACGCCCACGCCTGGGTGGAGGTGTACTGCGGGGGTCTGGGATGGATTCCGATGGAGGTGACCCCCACCTCCGCAGACAATCCCTCGGCCTACTATAACGCCGTTATGCCGGAGAACCCAGAGGAGCATATGGCCACGCCTTTGCCGGAAGAGGAACGTCCCACCATGCCGCCCAGAAGAACGCCTGGGCCTTTGGAGGAGGACGAGCTCCCAAACCAGACCATGGCGCCCCGGCCCACCTCCCTCCCGGTTCCCGGTCACAATGGCGGAAGCGGAGGACAGGGCCAGAGTGGAGGCGGCGTTCCCATGTGGACGTTGATCCTCTGCCCGGGAATTCTGTGTTTGGCCGGACTAGCGCTGCTGACGGGCAGGCAGATACGGATTCGAACCCGGCGGCGGGACTTCGTCCAGCGGGACCGAAATTTGGCGGGACTCAAGGCCTATGCCTGCCTGCTGAAACTCTATGAATGGGAGGCACTCTGCGGCCAGAGGCAGGATCCACCGGAACACTGGAAGGCGCTGGCGGAAAAGGCCCGGTTCGGCCGGGACATGCTCTCCCGGGAGGAACTGGACCTGTTGATCGCCGACAGCGAAGCCCTTCAGAAGAAGCTGCGGACCCAGCTACCCAGATTCCAGCGGGTGAAGTGCTGGCTGGCAGGGTGGATATAGGCTTCTAATGAGGCGCCCGGCTAACCAGATAGAAACTTTTCAATCCAGTCCAGAGTGAGGCCCTGGACATTGGAGGGGAAAGATTGCCTGTGGCAATTGCTCTGACCCGACCGAGGCGGCAGGGGAGATCCCCAAAAATATTCTCTCTATATATAAAATAAAGAAAAGGAATGCGGCTCAGAAGAATCCAACGGATCCCTTTGAGCCGCACAACATTCCTACTATCCGTTTGGAAACCAACATCCGTGGATCTCCAAGCGGATTTTTTCATTCAACGGAAGTTTCCGCATGTCACGTGGCAAGAAAAGCGCCCAGACGCCTAATCAGCATACCGCTCAATCCAAGAAATCCTTCCGATAGTCCACGCCAAAGAACTCTGCCAGCTTTTTCATTTCGCTGTCCTTTATGGTGTTGATTCGGGGCAGGTGGGCAGTAAGCATATAGATCTGCGCGGCTTTCTCCACTGTCTCAATCAAGCCGAAGGTTTCGTCCAGGGTCTTGCCCGCGCCGTAAATCCCGTGCATCCCCCAGACCACCAGCCGGAATTCCCGCATCTTCTCCGCCGTAGCTTCCCCGATCTCGTTGGTGCCGCAGAGCATCCAGGGCAGCACGCCAATGCCGTCCGGGAACACCACAATGCATTCCGTGCACATTTCCCACAGGGTGTGGGTGAATTTTTTCTCGTCCAGCTCGTGGACGAAATTCATGGCCAGTGTGTGGGTGGGGTGGCAGTGCATGACCACTCTGTTTTGCGGGTCAACCGAAAGCCGGGCCATGTGGCTCATCAGGTGGGCGGGCAATTCGCTGGTGAACTTGCCGCCGTCCTTGTAGCCCCAGAGGAGCTGGGCCGTCTGGCCATCCGGGGCGATTTTGATAATGCCCAGGTTGTTCTCCGGATCCCCCTCCACATTCTTGAAATATTTCCCCGTGCCGGTGACGATGAAGATTTTGCCGGCCAAGGGCTGGGCCTCAAAACCGATGGGGATCTCCCGGATCACATGATTCACGTCCAGAAATTCGGTGGCCTCGTTTTCGTCCAGCAGGCAGCTGATGTTGCCGCCGTTGCGCTCGTCCCATCCCAGGCGGTACATGTTGGCGGTGGTCTTGCGCATTTCGGTGAGAAAAGGCGCGTCCAGTATAGTTTTCATAATGTCTTTCCTTTCCCCTCAGCGGGTGATGACGTCCACCGGCATGTTGAAAATTTTTGCCACCTTGAGAATGGTGTCAATATGCCGTCCGGAAGCAGCAGCCATATGGTGGGTGGGCCCGGCCTCGCTCCACCTGTCGCAGAACGCCCTGGCCCCGCAGGTGAACCGGGTGCGTATATTGGTGTCTCCAAACTGGAAGATAGGCCCGGGCTCGTTTACGCCCTCCGCGGCCACAAACTTGAAATGGCCGTCCCGGTCCTGGGTGACAGCAAGGTATGTCACCGGCCCCAGATGGGGATAGAACTGGGTGAGATACCCGCCGCCGGTCTTACCGTGGAACACGGGCACGATCTTCATGGCGGGCTTTTTTGCGGAGATATCCGCGTCCCCGGAGCCGCTATGGCCGATGATGCACAGATCCTCGTTGAAATCAATGGAGTACATCTCTGAGAGCTGGCCCGTGCCGGCAATGGTTTTGAGGATGCTCATGGCCATGGCCACCTTGATGTCCCCTTCCACCGCGCAGGCCACCCCCTGCTTGATGAGCATGGAAAAGGCGGGGATCAGCATGCTGTCCAGCACGCCGGCCTGGCCTTTGGCGAAGCCGTCATAGTGGGAGGCGATGAGGGCGATACGCTCGTCCTTCACCCACTGTTCGAAGGCCACCACGTACTTGGCCATGTCCCAGACCTTCTCAACGGTCCCGCCGCCCTCAATCTCGAAGGTGTCCAGAATGTCTTGGGCCTTGACGCGAATAGCGTCCTGATCGGTGATATTGTCGGCGATGGCCCACATCTTCTCCCAATCAAACTGCTTGGTATACAAGAACATGCGGTGATATAGATTTGTCTCGTCAATATATAGATCCATCATACCCGGATAGGGCCGGCCGATCTGGGCCAGATTGGTGTCCCGGAAGCGGCGGCGCACCTGGGCGGCGCGAATCCAGTCCTCTATCTCTGACAGGGTCGTGGGGTCGCCGCCCTCCACTACACCGGTAATGACCGCGTGGCGCTTGCCCGCCCGGTTCAGGTCGGCGGCCATCTCCCCCACCGCCCCGCAGGCGTAGAGCTCACCCAGCCAGGTAGCGGTGTCGGTGCTGGCGTAGTCGGGAGCCCTCTTCTTTTGTAGGTTGACCAGCACAACCGGCACATCCAGGTCCCGAACGGCGGGGAGCATATTATAGGACGTGGCATAGGTCAACAGCTGCAAGATCACCAGGTCCACGTCTGCGGCCCGGAACTTGTCCCCGGCCTCCATGGCCTGCTCCTTTGTGGTGACGATGCCTCCGTCGATGAGCTCCGCCGTGTCCGGCAGGGTCTCCTTAAAATCGGCGTACTGGCCCTGAAATTCCGGCACAAGGCTGGGGAACTGGGGCAGGTAGGCCCCCAGGGCGATGGCAAACACGCCCACCCGGGCTTTGGTTTCCACTAGCATGGGCCGCACCTCACATCAGGCCCCGGTACAGGGCGGCGATCTCCTCCACGCTGGTGTCCCGGGGATTGCCCGGGCAGCAGGCATCGGCGAAAGCGCTCTCGGACAGGAACTGCACGTCCTCCTCCTTCAAAATGCCCTGGAGGTTAGCGGGAATGCCCACATCTGCGGAGAGCTGCTTCACGGCGGCGATGGTGGCCTCAATTGCCTCTTCCTCTGGCATGCTGTCAATGCCGCCAACACCCATGGCCTTGCCCACAGCGCGGTAGCGAGCCCCGGCCACAGTTTTGTTATACTCCAGGCCCGTGGGTAGAATGATGGCACAGGCCACACCATGCGGCGTGTCATAAAGCGCGGAGAGCCCGTGGGCCATGCTGTGGACAATGCCCAGCCCCACGTTGGAGAAACCCATGCCCGCGATGTACTGTCCCAGGGCCATGCCCTCACGTCCAGCAGGTTCATTGTTGACGGCGGCGCGGAGATTGGCGGAAATCAGCCGGATGGCTTCCAGGTGGAACATGTCGGAGATGGCGCAGGCGCCCTTGGTGATATAGCCCTCAATGGCGTGGGTCAGGGCATCCATGCCAGTGGCGGCGGTAAGGCTCTTAGGCATGGAGGACATCATGTCCGGGTCCACCACGGCGATCTCGGGAATGTCGTTTACGTCCACGCACACAAACTTGCGTTTCTTCTCCACGTCGGTGATCACATAGTTGATGGTTACTTCTGCGGCAGTTCCGGCGGTAGTAGGCACGGCGATGGTAAAGACCGCGTGGTTCTTAGTGGGGGCCACGCCCTCTAAGGAGCGCACGTCAGCGAACTCGGGGTTATTTATGATGATACCGATGGCCTTGGCTGTGTCCATAGCCGATCCACCCCCAATGGCTACCATGCAGTCCGCGCAGCTGCCCAGGTAGGCCTTCACGCCGCTTTGCACATTCTCGATGGTAGGGTTGGCCTTTACATCGCTGAAAATCTCATAGGCAAAGTCAGACTTGTCCAAGAGGTCTGTCACTTTCTGAGGGACGCCAAATTTCAGCAGGTCTGGGTCGGTACAGACGAAAGCCTTTTTGAAGCCCCTGGCAGTAAGCTCGGGTACGATGTTCTCAATGGCTCCGGCCCCATGGTGGGAAATGGTATTCAGTACGATGCGATTGGACATATTTGCTCTCTCCTTATGTTAATTTTACAGCTTACAGAGTTTTTGCTATATCGGTTCCTCGGTATCCCCGTCAGGGAACGGGCGCTCTCCGTCCGATTTCACACTCCGGTGTTTTAGCGTTGGCTTTCCTGTTTGAAAACGGGTCCATACTAATTTTCAAGTACGTTTACTATAAATAAATGCCATTGTAGAAATTTCGGACGTAAAGGTCAATCAGGCCCGCTGGGCAATGTTAAAAATGAGGCTTCTGGTATCCGCCCAGCCTAGGCAGGGATCTGTAATGGATTTCCCATAGATCCTCTCGCCCCCAATAGGCTGGCAGCCCTCTTCCAGATAGCTTTCCACCATGACGCCTTTTACCAGCTTTCGCAGTGTCCCGCTGCATCCCCGGCTGTGGAGCACCTCGCTGACAATGCGGATCTGCTCCTTGTATTTCTTGTCGGAATTCGAGTGGTTCACGTCCACAATTACCGCCGGATTTTGCAGATCCCGGCTGGCATAGAGTTCACACAGGCGCATCAGGTCCTCATAGTGGTAGTTGGGCACGCAGGTGCCATATTTGTCCACGCCGCCTCGAAGAATGGCATGGGCCAGAGGGTTTCCAGTGGTGGTGGCGTCCCAGCCCCGGTACAGGAAATTGTGAGAGCTCTGGGCCGCCTGAATAGAATTGAGCATTACCGACAGGTCCCCGCTGGTAGGGTTCTTCATGCCTACAGGGATGTCCATGCCGCTGGCAGTTAGCCGGTGCTGCTGATTCTCCACCGACCGAGCCCCCACAGCCTCATAACAGAGCACGTCGTCCAGATAGCTGCGGTTCTCCGGGTAGAGCATTTCATCGGCGGCTGTGAGGCCACACTCTTCCATCACCCGGATGTGCATCCGCCGGATGGCGATAATGCCTTCCAAAAGATCCGGCGCCTTGTCGGGAGAGGGCTGGTGAAGCATCCCCTTGTAGCCCTGGCCGGTGGTGCGGGGCTTGTTGGTATAGACCCGGGGGATGAGCAGTAAACGGTCCTTCACCGCCTCGTTGATCTCTGCCAGCCGGTGGACGTATTCCAGCACAGCATCCTGGTTGTCCGCAGAGCAGGGCCCCACGATCACAATAAATTTATCCGACTTGCCCTCAAACACCGCTCGGATTTCCTGGTCCCGGGCGGCCTTGATTTTCCGTACGGCGGGAGACAGTGGGTATTGGGCCTTCAAGTCTGCCGGCAGGGGAAGCTGGCGGTTGAACTGCATAGACATGAGAATCACGCTTTCTTGAAAAGAATACTTTATTGAAAGACAAGAGTGCGAAGCCACTTTCTTTCAGAAAGTTATATATTGGCAGCGGAACCGGGAGAACCTGGCCCGCGCCTCTTCCGAACCCTGGCAGAATAACCCGAAAAAGCATCCGGTAAAGGTCCCGGCCATAACCTCGGTGGAGAGCAGCTGGCTGAGCCCCTGGCCTACGGGCCGGAGCGTCTCTCCCGGCGTCCCGGCAAAAAACTCGTATCCCCATTTATGAGACTGAATTTTTAGCGCCACCGGGCCGCTGCCGGGCAGGGCTACCGGGGTGCTTTCCGTCACCATGTCGCAGACCCGTTTACGCAGAATGACGTTCCGTTCATCTCCGCTGCCGGTGACCATCAGGTCATAGTGATGTTCGTTGGTATGGAACACGGTGAGTCCCGACTGAGCTCTATCCTGAGACGCGGGCTCCAGCTCCGCTTCTACCAAAGCACGGAACTGCCGCTGGCGGATCCCGACAAAGCTGGGCGAGCCCATGCCGTCCAAGCAGTCCGGCCCGGCGGTGAGGACCAGGCCCCGGTCAAAGCGGTAGCTTTCTTCATGAGGATTCCGCAGATAGGCCCAGGAGGGGGACAGCTTCTGCATTTGGGTGAAATCCTCCTCTAAGGAGAAATCCCCCTGCTCTGCGAGGCCGTCAGCCAATTGCACACCGGGAGTGTCCCGGGTTTCCATCAGAGCCTCCACTGCCCGGCCTCCATTAACCACCGGCCAACCGTCCACCCATTCCACCGGGACCAGCATTGTTTCCCGACCGATATGGTGCAGCTGGCTCTTTGAGGGACGTACGGCGTGAAATACCAGCCACCAGCCGCCGTCCTTATCGTCTACCAGATCGGCATGACCCGTGCCCTCAAACTCCACATAGTTGGGATTGGCCATGGTTTCAAAGCTGAGCATCAAGTCCCGGTGCGTGAGAATAGGATTGTGGGGACAGCTCTCGAAAGGCCCCCACACGCTGCGGGAACGGGCAATGGTTTCCATATGGCCGTATTCGGTACCGCCTTCGGCGATCATCAGGTAGTACCATCCGTCCTTTTTGTACATATGAGGACCTTCGGGGCACCTTCCGCCGGTGCCATACCAGAGGGGGCGCGTCTCGGAGAGATGTTCGCCGGTGTCCGGATTCAGCTGGAACTGGCCGATGCACTGGCCCTTTTCCCCGAAGTGGGTACCCACATAATAGCAGTTTCCGTCATCGTCCCAGAACAGGGAGGGGTCAATGCCCTCGTGGTCCAGAAAGGCGGGGTCGCTCCACTCCCCCCGGATATCATCGGTGTGTACGATAAAATTGGCTGTGGCGAAGCCCCGGGAGGACTTGTTCACGTTAGTCGTAATCATATAAAAGCGGCCGTTGTGCTCCCGGATGGTAGGGGCGAAAATACCGCCAGAGGTGCCGCAGCCAGAGAGGGGGAGCTGGCTCTTCCGGGTGAGCACAGAGCCCAGCTGTTCCCAGCAGACCAGATCCCGGCTGTGGTAGAGGGGTACGCCGGGGAAGAACTCGAAACTGCTGTTGACCAGATAAAAGTCATCCCCCGCCCGGCAGATACTGGGATCAGGGTAAAAGCCGGGGATGATGGGATTGCGGTATTTCATGGCGAAACCTCCTGAAAATTTGTGTTTGAGCGTGACACAGAGCGGCCTCCAGGGACTGCGCCGGTCTCATCTGCCGGGTTCCCGGGAAGGGGGCACAAGGCGAACGCCGCATCTATCCGCATACTTTATGGTTATGATACCACGATGTAACAGAATTTTCAACAGACATTTTCGGCGCTCTCCCTCTTTTTAAGCCAGGGGATCAAGCTGCCTGCTTTGATTTTATCCCTGATTGCCGTATGATATTCTGTGCTTTTCTGCAAGGTCAATTTCGCAGTCTTGGCCCGCCATACTTTTGGAGATCCTCCCAGAATTTTTTGGCCCAGATACCAGATATAAGGAATAATAAAAATAGCTTACATCGGTCGTTCGACCTTATGTAACCTAAGAAACTGTACTGATAGGATTTGTGTTTATAGTAAATACACTTGAAAATCGGTATATACCGATTTTCAAGCTAGGCGGCACAGCAGTTGCTGCGCCGCCTGGTTCAAAAGAGGTATATCTCTTTTGAACTGCGTTAACTATACGATTTTTAAGCAAATTCAGGGGAGAGCAAGGCGTGAAAACGCCGGCAATCTGGGGAGATTGGCAAATTTTCGCAACGCCGCTTCCCGGCTGAATTTACCGGAAAGGGGAATACAAACGCCGATTGGTACGGCTTTTAAGTGTAATGCTTGCAAAAAAGGAGCCGCGCAAAACTTCTTCCGCCGCCTTATTTTTCACAGAGGTTCTGCCGACTATAAGAAAAAGGAGGGCGAGATTATGGAATGGAAGGTAACCGGAAACGGGGGCTGGCAACGGGCCCAAGGCGTTCAGGCCGGAAGGGAAACGCAGCGGCGTACCCCTTCCCCGGCGGAAGAGGCTTCATCCGCCGCCCCAAATAAGAAAACCTCGGATACGCTGGAAGTATCCAAGGAAGCCCTGGAATTTTTGCAGAACCAGGAAAACACAGAGGAGGAGGACTTTGGCAGAGCCGAACCTATGACTCCCCAGGAAAAGCGCCAGGCCCAACGGGAACAGAAGATGAAAACCGCCGCCCAGATGTTCCAGGTGTTCCGGGAGCAAAGCGAGCAGATCAAGGAGCAGAGCAAAAAGCAGGCTGACGCGCTGAAGGAATCCCTGGACAAGATGAAGCGCTGCGCCCGCATCGCCAGGAATATCGGCAAGGGGCATAAGGTGCCTCCCAAGGACGAGAAGTATCTCCTGGAAAACGACCCCAAGGCCTATATGATGGCCATGGCTCTGCGGATGCTGGAGGAGCAGAAGGACAAGAAGCGGGTAAAGTCAGAGCTCAAAGACGAGGAGCAGCAGAGGGAGAACGGCGAAGAACTGGCCGGTTTGGCGGAGGGCGCTTCTGCGGTCCAAGGAGCCGCCAGCGCGGGAACAGAGATTTCGGCGGCGGATATAGCCCCCAGCGGAGGAGAGGCCGCCGTGGCCGAGAGTGCGGAGGTTTCGGTGGAATAAAGCCAGTTTTTTGAAGTAGTAGGGGGCCTCCGGCACACCGCGCCCAGCGAGGAGAAATGAGCGGGCGGGGTGCGAGACGCTCATAGCTGGCTGGTTCCGGTTTCCAGGGATGCTTTTTATTCAGTTGCAAAAGAGTTCATCTCGTGTAACGAGATGAACTCTCCGCACCCCTCTTGCCGATGTTTTGCGGAGCAAAACTCGGATAGTTAACCGAGCACAGCGAGATTAACTATGATTCACCACCCGCAAAAATTGTGCTTCTTAGACTATCAAGGTCAAGACCGTGGGACTCCGATCTCGGCTGTCACTTCGGTCGGTTCGCGGCGTGTCCGCCCCCGGCGGACGCTCACCCCACACCCTGCAACCTTTGAGAAAGGTAAGACTTCGTGGAACGAAGTCTACGAAACATTTTACCCTGGTTAGCTGAGCTAAAAACGCGAATCGTCTGCTACGAACGTAGTGAGGAAGCAGGGCAAAAGTTTGTGGGTTTTGGGGGCGATAATCGCCGGTGGCGATTTCCCGTCGCCGACCGAGCCGGCAGGCGAGACACAACGCCCCAAGGTCTTATCAAAAAGGAGGATTTTTATGATTCAGCAGTTTCCCCGCACGGAAGTGGACGGGGTTTCCCTCTCCCGGATGATTATCGGCACCAACTGGCTTTTGGGGTGGAGCCACACCAGTGTTTCCGCCGACGAGATGATCAAGCGCCGCTATGACAGTGCCCAGGCTTTCAAGCCCGTGCTGGAGGCCTACCTGCGCCATGGGATAGATACCATCATGGCCCCCTTTGCCCTGTCCCCGGAGCTGACTCGGGCGGTCAAAGAGACAGAGCAGCACATGGGCCGGGAGATCATCATGGTGGACACTCCTCATCTGAATGTTGACGACACCCCCGAGGGCCGCAGAGAGTCGGAACAGATTGTGAAAGACGCAGCCAAACGGGGTGCCAAGCTGTGTCTGATCCACCACTCTAAGGCAGAGGAGCTGGTGAACAAAAACCAGGGGGAGATTGTCCGCCTGGACGACTACACCAAGATGATCCGGGACGCGGGCATGGTGCCAGGGCTCTCCGCTCACATGCCGGAACTGATCGTCTACTCTGATAAAAACGGCTATGATGTGCAGACCTACATCCAGATTTTCAACTGCATGGGCTTCCTGATGCAGGTGGAGATTGAGACGGTGGCGTCCATTATCCACAACGCCAAGAAGCCGGTGATGACCATTAAGTCCATGGCGGCGGGGCGGTGCAGCCCCTATGTGGGTCTCACCTTCAGCTGGAACGCCATCCGGGCCAAGGATATGGTGACTGTAGGAGCCTTCTCTGCGGATGAGGCGGAAGAGGACATCGAGATTTCCCTGGCGGCCATTGAGCACCGATTCCCGGATATGGAGAAGCGGTCCAGCCCCAACCAGAACCAGGCGGCGTTCGGATAAGATATGTGTTTTGCCCTCGGAGGACTTCTCCGGGGGCTTTGCTATTTTTGGCCTTTTGAGAGGAATTCCACCCAGAAAGACTCATCTTCCAGCAGCTTTTCCGGGCAGAAAAGCGCCTGTGGAGGGAGCTGGAAGATCTCGGCTAGCTTTTTCAAAGTGATGATGTTGGGAAGAGATTTGCCGGTTTCGTAGTAGGTATATGCGGTGCGGCTGATTCCTAACTGCTTTGCAACGGCGTTTTGGGTATAGCCATAAAAGCGGCGGACGCGGCGCAGAAGAGATCCCAGATCATTCTCGTAGTTTGGCATTTCAATTACCTCCTGAACAGGCTAGATAGAAAACCCGCTGGGAAATTGGTATCCATCTCGTTTGAACTGCCTGGACTATATAGGCATACAGTATATCACCTTCGGCAAGAATACGCAAGTGCGTATACGCCAACGCGAACCTTTGCCTACAATGGCTTTGAGGTGATTGCATGTATGTAAAAGACGCTGTAGCAGACCGGTTTTTGGAATTGTGTGCGGAAAGGCAGATCAAGCGGAATGAGTTGGCCACTCGTTCAGGGGTTACGCCGTCTACGGTTTATAGCATGATCGACAAGCGAAGGCGGGATGTATCCATTACCGTGATTAAGAAGCTCTGCGATGGGCTGGAAATCACTCTGGGAGAATTTTTCTCCGCGCCGGTATTCGATCAGCTGGAGCAGGAGATTCAGTAAGAGATGGAGAAAACACTTAATTTTATTTTCGCGGGAAGTCTACTATAGAGTATATCATAATTTTTTTGCGTTAGTGAAGTATCACTAACATATTTTTTCTATTGACCTATCATAGGGATAAACTTCAAGGAGGTATCCCTATGAACACACAGGAAGCTGTTGCCGCCCGTATCCTTCAACTCTGCAAGGAAAGAGGAATCACTCCCAACGGGCTCAGCAATTTGGCCGCAGTTCCTCAGGCGACTGTGAAAAGCATTCTCAATGGGGAGAGCAAAAACCCTGGAACTGTTACGATAAAGAAGCTCTGCGACGGGCTGGAAATCACTCTGGGAGAATTTTTCTCCGCGCCGGTATTTGATCAGTTAGAACAGGAGATTCAGTGAGAAATGGATAAAATGCTCAATTTCTATTTACAAAGTTAAATTTATATCGTATACTAATGGCAAGGCAAAGGGGAGCACATTGTTTCATGCTCTAAATGAATTAAAAACATAAAATCTTCATTATAAAGAGGGCGATACCGATGCAGTTGGTAGAAGAAATCGTTTTTGAAAATGGAGAAAATCGCTTTTTTGCCAGAAACGGAGAGCCTTATGAAAAGAACGAAACTGTTTCGCAAATTTTACACAGCCGCCCTCTGCCTGCTGCTGGCCCTCCTGCTTCTCCTGTCCGCCTGTTCGGGGGAGAAGGCCAGCGTCCCCAGCCTGAAAGAGGTGGAAAAATATGAGAGCATCTGCGCGGCGGGCCGTGAGAGCGTGCTGGCGGAGCTGGGCCTCTCGGAAGAGGACGTGGAATGGGAAAGCGACTGGAAATTCGAGGCCACCGTGAAGAAGCGGCGGAAAATCGTGGGGGAGGACTTTATAGAGCTTCTGGGCTTTAGCTCGGAGGACACGGGAAGCCTTTTGGTCACCCTTCGGTTTGTGTATGGCACCTGGTCGGAGGACGAGGCCTGGGAAATCATTGAAAAACTCTATCATGAGTGCTGCACGGTCTATGGGGAACCGGACCGGGAGTTCAACGATGTGCGGTCTCCGGAGAATCGGATTTCGTATTTGCTTCAGGAGGAAAACAGAGATTGGAAAAATATGCCGAAGGAATACTGGGATGTCGGGGAGAAAACCTGGTTTTTCCTTCAGATGTTTCACACTGACCCGGGGGAGGTGGGAATTTGGCTGCACTATCAGTTTATCCACGACCCCTCCCGGGATTTCCCCACGATTTAATGGAGCCAAGCATCCACCTGATAAGTAAAGAGAGCCCCCGGAGCCTGCGCGTTCCGGGGGCTCTTTCCCCGCCCCGCCGCGCCGGAAAAATATTCTGCCCAAAGTATTCCCTGCGGCGCTTAATTTTACTTGCTATTTCAGCCGAAATCAGTTATAATGAAAAATAATATCGGCCAAAATGAATTCCCTTTGAAAGAAAGGAGTACTCCTGGATGGATGGCCATAAGCGCAGACAGAAGATTCTGATTGTGGACGATTCGGAGATGAACCGTTCCATTCTGGTGGATATGCTGGGAAAAGAATACGACACCATTGAGGTGGAAAACGGTCTCATGGCCGTGAATGAGCTGCAAAAGCAGGCTGCGGATATCTCCCTGGTGATGCTGGACATCGTCATGCCAGAAATGGACGGCTTCGGGGTGCTGGCTGTGATGAACCAGCGGCGGTGGATCGAGTCTATCCCTGTGATCATGATCTCTGCCGAGACCACTTCGGACCGAATCGACCAGGCCCTGGCCATGGGAGTGACCGACTTTATCCGCCGCCCCTTCGACGCCCGGGTTATCCGCCGCCGGGTGGTGAACACTCTTTTAAGCTCTGCCAAGCAGCAAGAGCTAGAGGCCCTGGTAGCCGAGCAGATCTACGAAAAAGAGCAGAACAGCCTCTTGATGATCGATATCCTCAGCCATATTGTGGAGTTCAGAAACGGAGAGAGCGGCCTGCATGTGGTGCATGTGCGCCGCCTGACGGAGATTCTTTTGGAACGGCTGATCTCCAAAACCGACGCCTATGGCCTGGACCAGAGCGACATCGCCCTGATCAGTGAGGCCTCTGCTTTGCACGACATCGGCAAAATCGCGATTGATGGCAAGATTCTCAATAAGCCTGGCAGGCTGACCGATGAGGAATTCCAAATCATGAAAACCCACTCCATGGCTGGGGCCCAGATGCTGGACGGCCTCTCTGTCCATCAGGGGGAGCCGCTGGTAAAGGTGGCCTACCAGATCTGCCGCTGGCATCATGAGCGTTGGGACGGCCGGGGATATCCAGACGGCCTCAAGGGGGAGGAGATTCCCATTGGTGCCCAGGTGGTGGCCATGGCAGACGTGTATGACGCCCTTACCAGCGAGCGGGTGTATAAAGCGGCGTTCTCTCATGAGCAGGCGGTGAGCATGATTCTCAACGGCGAGTGCGGAACGTTCAATCCGCTGTTGTTGGAGTGCTTGCAGGAGGCTTCCGGCACGCTGAAAGAGGAACTCACCAGCGGAAGCAGAAAAAACCAGGAGCAGAGAGGAGAGAGCCTCAACAATATTGTGGAGAGGATCTCTCAGCACACGGAACTTAGCGCCTCCAACCGCACGCTGCGCCTTCTGGAGCACGAGCGGATGAAGTACAGCTTCTTTGCGGCCATGAGCAAGGAGATTCAGTTCGAATATTCCATGGATCCTTCCATGGTGACTCTGAATGCTTGGGGGGCTCGGAAGCTGGGCTTGGAAGAAGTGGTGATGGACCCCCTGGAGAACGAGAAGGTACGGGAGTATTTAGACGGAGGTCTGGGAGAAAAACTTCGGAACGCCCTGTGCTCCGCCACGCCGGAAGAACCGATTGTTACCCTGGAGAGCAAAATGAACTGTGCGGGGGAGAGAAAGTGGTTCCGGTATGTGCTGCAGGCTCTTTGGTCTGAGGACGCCCCCCAGGAACGGCCGGAACTGAAGGGAGCCATTGGCAAGGCGGTGGACATTCACAGCAGCCGCAGCTATCTGGAAAACCTGGAGCGCCAGGCTTCTACCGACCAGCTTACGGGGCTTTTGAACCTGACCAGCGCCCAAAGGCAGGCGGAGGCCCGGCTCAAGGAGAGCCCGGACGGCAACTACGCCCTGGCCTTCTTCGATTGCGACCGCTTCAAAGATGCGAATAATACCTATGGACACCTGTTTGGGAACAATTTGCTGGTGCATATCGCCGGCAGACTCCGGCAGAGTATTCGCAGCGGAGACATTGTGTCCCGGGTAGGCGGAGACGAGTACATCATTTTCTTCCAGTATCATCAGGAGCTGGAACCCATCATCAACCGGATGCACTCTTCCCTGAACGGGGAGGATTTCGGCGGTTTCGCCATCTCCATCAGTATGGGCGTTGCCACCACAGAGCAGGTGGGCCTGGACTTTACCGCCCTGATGGGCGCGGCGGACAAAGCCCTCTATGCTGTGAAGCAGAGCGGCCGGGGCCAGTACCGGTTTTATGACGGTACGGAGACATCTCTGGCGGAGTCCGGAAACAGCGTCTATACCAACCAGTCCGAGATCATCGAATTCGACGAGGAGTAGAGGCGCCGCAGTTTCAAATTTTGTGTCTTTACATTTTTATGTAATACTGTGTGGCCTCCGTCTGCACAGAAGAGTTTCGCTTCGTAAACTCTCCCACACCACGCCATGGGGCCGAAACCTGGCAAAGACAAGTTTTCCGCCCCTGAACCTGGCAATGTGTTTGGGTTTGGCGCACTCAGCTAACCAGGGTAAAAGTTTGGTGGGTTTTTAGGGGCGACGATCGCCAGTGACGATTTCCTGCCGCTGCCCGAAGCGGCAGCTGAGACTCGAGGCCCTAAGCCGCCGGAGGCCAAGCGCAGCGAAACGAGCACCACTTCCACAAGATATTCAAAACCAATTAAAGGAGGAGACCCTTATGACGTTGCAGGAATGCTATGAGGCGCTGGGCGGGAATTATTCAGAGGTAAGCGCCCGGCTGCCCAGCGAGAAATTTATTCAGAAATTCGTGCTGAAATTTTTGGATGATAAAACCTACAGCCTTTTGGTGGACTCCTGGCGGGACGAGAACTGGGAGGAGGCCTTCCGGGCCGCCCACACGGTGAAGGGAATGTGTCAGAATTTGAGCTTCACTGTGCTGGAAAAGTCCAGCTCTGCCTTGACAGAGGCTCTGCGAAACGGCAAAAGCCCAGAGGCGGAGGAGCTGTATCCCAAGACCATGGAAGATTACGACCGGGCCTTGGCGGCTATCCGGGAATATAAGGCCGGACTTTAACTCCCCCTGGCGGGCGGATTACTTTGGCTAGCTTGTGGGTTGAGAGCAAGCGGGAGGAAAGCGAGGAAGCCAAAATGAACAAGCAAAACCCCAACCGGTTCCTGGTAGGCAGCTTTATCGCGCTGACGATTATTACATTTGGCGCGTTCTTTCTGCTGTCCCATTTTATGGAGGATTGCAGCGGCGATACCATCAGCCAGGTGGGCAAGATCTATATGCAGAATTTAAGCGAACAGATCGCCATGCATTTCCAAACCACCATCAACCTGCGGCTGGATCAGATGGAGAGTATCGTGGAGAACATCCGACCTGGTGTGGAGAGAGAGATAGAAACCACTCGGGAGGAGGTGGTGGACGAGCTCCGAGAAAGCAGCCGGGCCAGAGGATTCCGGCAGCTAGGCTTGCTTTCTTATGACGGAAGATTTGAGATGCTTCAGGGAGAGCAGCTGGAGATCACGGACCCAAAGCCTTTTATTGAGTCCTTGCAGGAGGGGGAGATGAAAGCGGCAGTGGGCACGGATAAGCAGGGGAATAATGTGGTGCTGCTGGGCGTGCCTGTGGACTACACGCTGTCTGATGGAAAAACCACCGCTTTGGCCTTGGTGGGAGCGGTGGATGTAGACTATATTACGGATACCCTCTCTTTGGAAGCAAACGACTCCATGGTATACTCTTTTGTGATTCGGGAGGACGGCAGCTTTGTGATCCGCACCGGCAACGCTTATCGCGACAGCTATTTTGAACGCGTGGAGGAGCTCTACGCCGATGTGGACGGAAAAACGCCCCGGCAGTATATTGAGGAGCTTTCAGCGGCCATGTGGGAGGGCAGGGACTATTCCGGCGAGTTCACGATAGAGGGGGAGCGCCGCAGGCTTTTCGGCACCAAACTGGCTTATTGCGAGTGGTATCTGCTCACCTTTATGCCTTACGGCACCATCAACCAGAGCATTGACCATCTGAGCCAGGAGCTGTTGGGGGCCAGCCTGGTTCTGTGTGGAATCATCTTTGGCGTGCTGCTTTTTATCTTTATGGGATACTACAAGATCAACCACAGGCAGTTGGAGGAAGTGGAGGAGGCGCGCGAGGCAGCTGAAAACGCTCTGACCCTGGCCGTGGAGGCCCGCCGGGAGGCAGAGCGGGCGCAGTCGGAGGCGGAACAGGCCAGTAAGGCCAAGAGCGAGTTCCTCTCCAATATGAGCCACGACATCCGCACGCCGATGAACGCCATTGTGGGCATGACGGCCATTGCCACGGCCAATATTGACAATACGCAGCAGGTGCAGAACTGCCTTCAGAAGATCACCAATTCCAGTCGTCATCTGTTGGGCCTGATTAACGATGTCCTGGACATGTCCAAAATTGAAAGCGGCAAAATGACCCTCAGCTATGACAGGGTTTCCCTGCGGGAGATGATGGAGAGCATTGTAAGCATTGTGCAGCCCCAGGTGAAAGCCAAACGCCAGAACTTTGGTGTTTCGATTCGGGATATCTCAGCCGAGAATGTACTTACAGACAGCGTGCGCCTGAATCAAGTGATGCTGAACCTGCTTTCCAACGCCATCAAGTTCACGCCGGAGGAGGGAAGCATCCAGGTCACCATGCGGGAAGAGGATTCCCCCAAGGGTGAGGAATATGTGCGGGTGCTACTGTGGGTAAAGGACAATGGCATCGGTATGTCGGAAGAGTTCAGGGCCCATATGTTTGACTCCTTTGCCCGGGAGGACAATACCAGGGTGCACCGCACCGAAGGAACAGGCCTGGGCATGACGATCACAAAATATATTGTGGACGCCATGAAAGGAACTATGGAGGTAAACAGCGAGCAGGGAAAGGGGACGGAGTTCTTCCTAACGCTGGATATGGAGCGGGCGGATACCTTTGAGGAGGACATGACTCTGCCCAACTGGAATATGCTGGTGGTGGACGACGACCGCCAGCTGTGCGAAAGCGCAGTGGCGTCGCTGCAATCCATCGGGGTGAACGCCGAATGGACGCACTCCGGTGAGCGGGCTGTCCAGATGGTGGAGGAGCGGCAGCAGAAACAAGACGGCTACCACATTATCCTGCTGGACTGGAAGCTGCCTGGTATGGATGGCATTGCCACAGCCCGGGAGCTGCGCCGGCGTATGGGAGAAAATATTCCCATTCTGCTGATTTCAGCCTATGACTGGAGCGAGATTGAGAGCGAGGCCAAAGCGGCGGGTGTGAACGGATTTATCTCGAAGCCCCTGTTCAAGTCCACCCTGTTCTATGGCCTGCGGCATTATGCTGACGTAAAAGAAGCCCTGCCAGAGAAAGGGCCCTCTGAAGAGGAGAACTGCCGGATGGACTTTACCGGCATCCGGGTGTTGGTGGCAGAGGATAATGAGCTGAACTGGGAGATCGCCAACGAACTGCTCTCTGAATATGGGATGGAGCTGGATTGGGCGGAAAACGGTCAGATTTGTGTGGAGATGCTGGAGCGCGCGAAACCAGGGTATTATTCCGCCGTGCTGATGGATATCCGGATGCCCGTGATGACAGGGTATGAGGCGGCTCGAGAGATTCGGGCGATGAACCATCCGGACAAGGATCTGCCTATCATTGCCATGACGGCGGATGCGTTTTCTGAGGACGTACAAAAGTGCCTGGACGCGGGGATGAACGCCCACATTGCGAAGCCCATTGACGTGCGGGAAGTAACCCGGATGCTGGCCAAGATTATTGGAGAGCGGAGGGATCAGCGGTAAAAAAATTAGCCCTCCGGCAAGGAGTTTTGCTCCTTCCCGGAGGGCAAGCAGCCGGAGCCCAGACTGTTTCGATATTTCTCAGAGTTCGCGCATGGCTGGACTCCGGCCCGATTGGGCGATACCGTAACGCCGGGCACGCAAACGCTTCCGTGCCGCTGTTACTATCCTGCCCGGCCCCAGAGAGAATATGCACGCTTTTCAAAAATATCAGAGTTTTTTGGGATTTTCGTTTTCTGCCTCTTGCAAACCACTGGGAGATATGGTAGAATATTAACCAGATTTGTATTTGGAAATTTTCTTATAAAATGCAAGAAGCTACTTGCATGGAATGATTCAAGGAGGACAACTGCATGACGGTGTTTGAAATTATTTTTGCCATTGCCCTGTTGCTTTTTTCCATCGCCATTATTTTGGTGGTGCTGCTTCAGGAGGGCAACCAGAAAAATGTGGGCGCTGTGACCGGCGTAGCCGATTCATTTCTCTCCAAGAGTAAGGCCAGGTCAGTGGACGCCTTTCTGTCCCGCTGGACAAAGGTGATCGCCATCGGCTTTTTTGTTCTGGTAATCGTGGCAAACGCGGTGATGTATTTCGTGAAATGAGCTGAAAAGAGAGACGCTCCGCTTTTAGCGGGGCTTTTTCTTTTGAAAAGGAGGTGGCTGGGTGATTCAACTCGTAGAGGGCTCACAGGCGGAAGAGATGTTTTTTGACCTGTGCCGGGGCTCGGCCTTTGGCTGTAAGCTGGCCGCCTGTGCCGGAGCCTATGGCTTCCAGTTGCCCTTTGCCCGGTTCTGGTTGGGTTCTGGCTGTGCTTTTGGACTGCTTGACGGAGCCCTTGTGCTAACGGGGCATCCAGTGGATTGGGCGGAAGTTCAGGCCTTTCTCGGCTCCTTGGGGCCAGAGCTCCTATGCTGCCGGGAGGACTTTGCCAGTCCTCTAGGGCTCAGGATAAAAAATCAGGGTCCTGTGTTGGGGAAGGAATTGTCAGGTAAATCTGGCTCCGGTGCCGTCGTTTCTCAGGAGCCGCTCCGGCTGGAACTTGTACATCGTCTGCTGGTTCAGTGTGGAATGGCAGGCCCTTGGGAGCCTTTTTACCTGGACCTGTCCCACAGGCTGCGCCACGACGGAGCTTTGGTACTGAGAGAGTATCGGGAGGGGCGGCTGGCTGGCTGCGCTCTGGCGCTGTTGGCCGGGGAGGAAGCCCTGCTCTCTGCTCTGGCGGTGGAGGAGGAATTTCGCGGCCAAGGGATGGGAAGCCGCCTTGTGGCCAGGATGGAGACCGCCCTGGCTGGGCGAAAGCTCTATGTTCTCCGGCAGACGGGGCGGAACCGGGAGTTCTACCGGCGGCTGGGCTACCGGGAAGAGGACCGCTGGGCAGAGGGCAAGACCTTGGGGCGCTGGCAAGGTCGTGGGGCTGTCTCGCCTGCCGGCTCGGTCGGCGCTTGACGGTCCCCACTGGGGACCAGCGCCCCCACACCCAGCAACCTTTGAAAAGCTCGCGGTGGTTTGGAGGGCGCCAATCGCCTGCGGCGATTTCCCGTCGCCGACCGAAGCGGTAGCTGAGACGCAGCGCCTCCAAGGTCTTGCCCTTAAACACCTGAGAAGCGCATTTTTGCCAGGGGTGGTGAATAATAGGTTAACACTCGCTGCGCTCGGTTAACTATCCGAGTTTTGCAAAGCAAAACTCTTAAGAGGGGACGCGGAGAGTTTCATCTCGTATAACGAGATGAAACTCTTTTGCAATTGAGAAAAAGCGTCCCCTAGTCCCGGAACCAGCTATCTGAGCGCACGAGCGTACCGGCCGGGAGCGCGCCTTGCCCGCTGAAATCTGGACGTGCCACCGGGCCCGGCAGGCCCCCATATAAATCAAAAAGCAAAAATATTACTAACTTTATGAAAGGAAGATCGTAATGGAGAATTTTCCCTATTTTGAGGTCCGGCCCGCGCTTATGGCGCTGGCGGAGGAGGCAGAGCGGGACGCGGGAGTGCAGTTCCGACGGATCGAGGAGAACCAGCGGTGGAACCAGCAGAAGATGCTGGCCGCCTTTCAGCAGTCCCGGGTAAGCGAGAGCGCCTTTGCTGCCAGTACAGGGTATGGCTATGGCGACCGGGGGCGGGATCTTCTGGACCAGGTATATGCTTATGCCTTTGGGGCAGAAGATGCTCTGGTACGCTATAACTTTGTCAGCGGCACCCACGCCCTCACTGTGGCTCTTTTTGGTATCCTGCGTCCCGGCGACACAGTGCTCTGCGCCACCGGAACCCCCTATGACACCATCCAGGGAGTCTTTGGCTTGCCCGGACGGGAGGAGTCCGGCTGCCTGAAGGACTTCGGCGTGGTCTACGAACAGGTGGACCTGCTGCCGGACGGCACGCCTGACTATCAGGAGCTGGAGCGGGAGATTGATGAGAGCGTGCGGATGGTGTACATCCAGCGGTCCCGGGGCTACAGCCTGCGCCCCTCCCTCACTGTGGCTGAGATTGAGAGACTGGCGGCTCTGGCCAAGCGCAAGGCGCCCCGTTGCGTGGTGATGGTGGACAATTGCTACGGAGAGTTCGTAGAGCGGGAAGAGCCTGTGGCCCATGGTGCTGACCTGATGGCTGGGTCCCTGATCAAGAACCCGGGAGGAGGCATCGCGCCCACAGGGGGCTATATCGCCGGGCGGCGTGACCTGGTGGAGCTGTGCGCCTACCGGCTTACCACTCCAGGCACGGGCCGGGAGCTAGGTTGCACCCTGGGCCACAGTCGGGAGCTGTTTTTGGGAGCCTTCCATGCGCCCTATGCTACCGGAGAGGCCCTGAAAACGGCGGTGTTCGCGGCGGCGCTGTTCCAGAGGCTGGGATATGGGGTGACACCCAGGCCGGAGGAGGCCCGCACGGACATCATTCAGGCCATTGAGCTGCGCACGGCGGAGGGGCTTATCGCTTTCTGCCGGGGGATCCAGAAGGCTTCGCCGGTGGATTCCTTTGTGGCGCCGGAGCCCAGCCCCATGCCAGGATACGACAGCGATGTGATTATGGCGGCGGGGGCTTTCACCCTGGGATCCTCCATTGAGCTCTCGGCGGACGGACCACTCCGGGAGCCTTTCGCGGTATGGATGCAGGGGGGACTCAACTATCCCAGCGGCCAGCTGGGAGTGCTGATGGCCGCTCAGGAGATGGCGCGCGAGGGCGTCATCCGGTTATAGGCAGAGCGGCTCACATAAGGAGCCGCTGAAGGGAGATGAATACATGAATCAAAGCATCACAAATGATCTTCGTGAACGCAACCGCCGGATCATTCAGGCAGCAAAAGCCAAATCCGCGCTTGTCTGCCAAGCCTGGGCTTCGGCGCGCGAGGGTATTCCTGGTGGAGCCCATCTCCAACGCCATTGGCGGGCTGGCCCGCTTTCTCACCATGTGGCAGGTGATTTACCGGAAGCTCTGAGCCGCTAATTGTGCTATTCGCCAAGTTTTAATTTGTAAATAGAATTTAATAAGTCAGATTTTCCATATAAGCATTATTCAACTCCAGGTTTGATCTATAATAAAATAGCGGCGGAGATTTCCGGCGGAAAGGAGGGCGGTTCAGAGCCGGCGCCAAAATTTCAGAAGTGAGGTGTTTTATTGTGAAAAAAGTTTTGACGGTTCTGGCGGCTATTCTGCTGGTGTCCCTTCTCGCGCTGTCCGCTTCGGCGGCAGATGAGGACAGCCTTCGAGCCAGTCTAGACGAGATGGCCGCGATTGAAAGCACGGTGGATTCCAGCCTGGAAGGCAATGAGTATTTGGAAGCTCTGCGCCAAGCCTATGTGAAAGCTGGATGGAAAGATACCTCCAACGACCTGCTGACCGCCTCCCATAGCGTTGACCCGGAGACAGAGGAACTGGCCTACCGAGACCTGGAAGCTGCTGCCACCGAGGAGGAAAAGGAGGCCATTCTGGCCGCCCGCAACGCGATTATCGCGGATACCACTTGGGGGGCTGGAGACGGCTGGCTGGTGGACCCTGTTAAGAAAGAATTTGCCGCTCCGCCTACTTTTCAGGAACTATTTCCCGTAGACTGGGAAGTTCCCGCAGGGCTGGTAGAGTGTGCTGTGCCAGAAGAGACTGTCCCATCGGAAGAAGAGACTGCAGAAGCCATGCTGGCAATGTCAGAGGAATTTGCTGAATGCGTTATGTACTCTGTTACACGATCTACTCCCATGCCTTTTAATCAGAAAATGTACATAAGAAAATTTGTTAGTGGCAGCGGAGACTCTCCTTCCTTTTGCTCGGTTGCTACATCGCAGGCTCGTGACACTTATGTATATTCTTCCGCAACTAAATCGTATCAGTCGGGGTTGACTAGCGTAAATATTGGTTATTCTGATAATAGGGGAGGATCGTTAGGCTATGTGAACAAAACGCCGATCGGTGTAGGCTTTAGGAAGAAGGTAAATGGTACTATGACAACAGAGGTGCATGTAAGGGTAAGCACCCATACAACAGCTGGTTATGCTCAAATGTTTGTCGGTCGCGAACTGGCGAGCACTTAGGGATAACTGCCAATCTTAAGGAGGGAGGGTCGCGGAGGCCCTCCCTCCTTCTGTGCTTTTTTTGAGAGATAGCGGGCGCAGCCGCTGGCTATCAGAAACTATACTCACAACACCAGCAAAGCCAGGCGGTACATGAGGAAGCTCACCAGCCAGGCAACACCGATCTGAAATGCGGCGGCGAAAGCAGTCCAGCGCCAACTGCCGGCTTCCTTCTTAATGGTTGCCAGAGTGGCCGCACAGGGGACGTACAAAAGGGAAAAGGTCATCAAGGCCAAGGCGTTCGCCGGGCCAAAGCCCATGCCGCCTAAAATAGCCGAAAGGCTGGCCATCCCTGCCGCAGAGTTCACATTGCCCACGCTGAACAGCACCGCGCAGCTGGAGACCACTACCTCTTTGGCGGAGATTCCCGCGATCAGCGCCACTACAATCTGCCAGTATCCCAGGCCCACCGGAGCGAAGAAGGGCACCAGCCATTTTCCCAGCAAAGAGCCGAAGGTTTCGTCCATCTCTGTGGAATAGCCGGAAGGGCCGAAGTTCAGTAGCACCCACATGATGATGGAGGCCGCGAAAATTACCGTACCCGCCCGGGTGAGATAGTCTTTCACCTTCTCCCATACGTAGATGAAAATGGTGTGGGCGCTGGGGGATTTATACTCCGGCAGCTCAATGAGCAGGGAGTTGGATGCCCGGTCCCTGGAGGTCTTTCCCCGTTCAAAAATATGCATGAGAAAGGCGCAGAGCACCGCTACCACAAGGCCCAGCAGGTACATGGAGTAGGCGGCAAGCATGGCGTGCTCCGGGAAGAACATCTGGGAGAAGAGTACGTAGATAGGCAGCCGGGCGCTACAGGACATAAAGGGCGTGATGAGCATGGTCTTGTACCGATCCCGCTTGTTCTCCAGAGCCCGGGAGGCCATGATGGCGGGCACGCTGCATCCAAAGCCTAAAATCATGGGGATGAACGCCCGCCCGGAAAGCCCCAGCCTGCCCATAATGCCATCCATCACATAGGCCACCCGGGACATGTATCCGCTGTCCTCCAAAAAGGCCAGGGCCAGAAAGAGAATGATGATATTGGGCAGAAAGGTGAGCACGCCCCCCACGCCAGTAATGATGCCGTCCACAATCAGCGAGATCAGAGGCGGAGCCACCTGAAGGGCCTGAAGCCACCCGAGGGCGCCCTGGGAGAACCAGTCCAACCCCATCTGGAAATATCCCTTCAGCCAGTCGCCGATGGTGAAGGTAAGGAAGAACACCAGGGCCATAATCAAGAGGAAGATGGGCAGCCCCCAAAACCGGTGAGTGAGCAGGGCGTCCGCCCTGTCGGTGACGGCGGAGCGTTCTTCCCGGTTCACTACCACCTCTTGGATGATTTCATCGATGAAGTCGTACTTCTGGTTGATGATGTCCTGTTCATAACTGCGGTCCAGGATATCCGGGCGGCTCAGCGGATATTTTTCCAGCAGCTCCCGGTCCCCCTCCAGGAGCTTGATGGCGTGCCAGCGGTAGTTTTGCAGGCCGGGATAGCGAGCTTGGAGTTCGTCTATCAGTTGGTCGATTTTGTCCTCGATCAGGTCGCTGTAAACCATAGCGTATTCCGCGTGATGCTGATGCTTGTGTCCTTCCTTTGCGGGGCGGGTGCTCTTGGTCATAGAGGACGCCCCTCTCCCGTGGTGGTGTATCAGAGGTGTATCCGAGGGATGACCCGCGTGGTGGGCGGCGGCATGCATCAGGATGTCCAGGCCGGTTTTCCGCCGGGCGGACACGGGAATCACGGGGACCCCCAGCATCTCTGGCAGACGGTGAGTGTCGATCTCCATGCCGCGCTTTTCCACAATATCCATCATGTTGAGGGCCAGGATCACCGGCTTGCCCAGCTCAATGAGCTGCAATGTCAGGTAGAGGTTCCGCTGTAGGGCCGAGGCGTCGGCCACATCGATAATGACGTCCACATCGTCACTGAGGATATACTGTCGGGTGACCTGCTCCTCCATGGTATAGCAGGTGAGGCTGTAGGCTCCAGGCAGGTCCACCAGGCGGTAGTCGCTGTTGTGGAATTGGAAGCGGCCCTCCTTTTTCTCCACGGTGACGCCGGGCCAGTTGGCGACTTTCAGGTTGGCGCCGGTGTAGGCGTTGAACAAGGTGGTTTTGCCGCAGTTAGGGTTTCCGGCAAAGCCGATAGTAAGTTCACGAGGCATAGCTTTCCCCCCTTACGGCAATATGCTCCGCAATGTCCATGCCTAGGGCAAAGCGGGTGCCGCGAACAGTGATAATCATGGCTCCCCGGCGCTTTTTCCGCAAAATTGTTACCTGGCTGCCAGGGAAGAGACCCAGGGCCTCCAGGCGGCGGGCTAATTCCAAAGGCAGGTTCAGGCCGTCTACCCGATAGACGGAACCGGGGGATCCTTCCAGCAAATTCATAGCAACCCCTCCCAAATTTTCTCCATATAAAATTTTAATACGAATCGGGGACGATGTCAATGCGCGGCGGGAGATTTTGTGCTATAATAGGGGGGCCTCCCTAGGGCGTATAGAGCTGGCTGGTTCCGGAGCCCAAGGACTTCCCGTCTGCCAGAACACTCGCCCCTCAAATTCTCACGAGATTTTGAAGAAAGGTGGCGGGGTTCTTAGGGGGCGACAATCGCCAGTGGCGATTGTCCGTCGCCGACCGAGCCGGCAGGCGAGACTTGGAGCCCCTGAGCTGCCAGAGGCTATTAATACTCAAAAAAGGAGAATCCCTATGCTGAACGAGTACAAAATTTCAGAAATCCCCGCCGGGAACTGCCGGGTCTGGGGACGCACCACCTCGTCCCGCTCACCCCTTACCCTGTTCTGGACTGGCAGCGGTCTGGAGCTGAACGTCCAGGGAGGAGAGCTCTGGGTGGAGGTGGAAACCAGCTACTCCATCTTGGAGCAGTGGGCGGCCCTCTTGATAAATGGCGCGCTGATCAGCCGTCATATGTTAGAGAAGGGAAGGCATTGGATCTGCCTGTTCCGGGGAATGGATCCAGACAGACCCAAAAATGTGCGTTTCCTCAAAGAGGTACAGGCTATGCCCAATGACCCAGAAGCCAGAATGCAGATTCACGCCCTCAAGGTGGACGGCCAACTACTGCCTGTGTCTCGGCTGCCTTATAAGCTGGAGTTCATTGGGGACAGCATTACTTCCGGAGAAGGGCTCATCGGGGCCAGAGGAGAGGAGGACTGGATCCCCATGTTCTTCTCTTCCGCTTATGGCTACCCGATGTTAACCGCCGAAGCCTGTGGCGCGGAATACCGGACGGTGTCCCAAAGCGGCTGGGGGGTGCTTTCCAGCTGGGACAATAACCCTTATAATGTACTGCCCCGGGTTTACACCCAGATTTGCGGTCCTTTGGAAGGGGAGGCAAACGGAGCCTTGGGAGCATATGAGGAAAATGACTTTGCCGCGTGGCAGCCGGATGTGGTGGTGGTGAATCTGGGCACCAATGATGGCGGAGCGTTAAACCAGCCCCCCTGGCAGGACCCGGCTACTGGAGAGAGCTTTCGGCAGGCCAGGGACGCAAAGGGGCGGGAGTCCTTCCAGAACGCAGCAGTGAACTTCCTCAAGCTGCTGCGGGCCAAAAATCCCGGCGCTTACCTTTTGTGGGCCTATGGAATGCTGGGCCGGGAGATGGCGGCGTCCATCCGGGAGGCGGTGGCCCGGTATCAGGTGGAAACCGGAGACCGGCGGGCGGCTTTCCTGCTTTTGCCGGACACTACGGAGGAGACGTTCGGCTCCCGTCAGCACTCAGGAAAAGCCGCTCATGCCCAGGCGGCCGCAGTGCTCAGCGATTCGATCCAATCAATTTTACATCTGGAGGGTTGACGCCTTCTGTAAATCTCTGCAACCCGCTCTGTTCTACCGTGAGCCTCTCATACTATTTATTACAGTGAGGAATTTTATTTGGCCGGAATTCGGCGCTTGTTAAAACTTGCCTTAACTTGCTTTCTGCAATGCAGAAGGGCGGATAATGGAAATCAATACTGGTCTGTGTTAGAAAAAGGCGGCGGAGAAGCAGGGCCGCCACCCGGCTTCTGGTAGTTATTACACATCTTTCCTGGTTTCAACAAGATCTGATGTATGCATCGTGGAAGTGTATTTCCTCCTCTGATAAGATTTCCCTGTAAGAATTTTTTAGGGGGTCTTGCCTATGCGAAAGTTCCAAAATCTACTCAAATCTTATCTGCGGAACGTCCTCACGATTTCCCGCCAAGAGAAAAATCTAACGCAGGAACGGGTAGCAGCTTTGCTGCACATGTCTACCCGTTCCTACTGTGATCTGGAAAGGGGAAAGTCTGGTTTTTCCGCAGTTACGCTTATTCTTTTTCTGGCGATGCTTTCCCACGACAAGATCCTAGAAACCATCCGCGGATTTTCGTCGTTGACAGCCAATTCTGAGAAAAAAGAGGGGCTTTAGGGATGACGGCGGACCAGCTCTATGCCGCGTACCTCCTGCTGGCTGGATGGCGGTACGCCCTTGCCCCAGAAGCAGCTTCTATATTTCCCTCTGATAGACCGGGATATCTTTGAAGACGCCTCTTGGGTAGTTAACCGCCGCTATTTTGCCATCCCCCGCTTTGTCCACGATGATCTCAGGTTGTTCCTCTTTTTTGAAGAGTGCTGTTTTACGAAAGACTCTACTGGGGGGCTTCAGTTTTCCAGTTCTGAATTTTTTGTTTTGTAGGACTGACGCACTCCCTTTTCTCCAAAAAGGACTTCCACTTAAGAATAGAGGCAAACGCGCTGGTGAACGATATTTGCCGGCTTTTCCAGCAGGCGGCATGGCCAGGCCTGCCAGATGAAATAGAGGAGATATGGGAATCAGCTGTTCTGCCTAAGTTTAAGAAAGGGGCGGCAAAATGCCGCCCCTCCTATTCGTGTTTTTTAAGCAAAAGCAGTTGTCAGCAGGTTGCGCCGCCTTTCATATGCTTCTGGGCGCTGAGGTTTTCCTCCTTGCGGCTCAGAAGCCCGTCGGACAAGAGCTGCTCCTGTACGTTCTCAAAGCCCAGCCGGGCGATGGTGTCCGCGAAGCGCTCGCCGGTAATTCCCTGTTCCCGGAACAGCAGAATCGCCTTTTCGATCACGTCCAGCACCTCGTCCTTGTCCGTGAATACCTTGTCCAGGTAGCGGCCCCGGGCCGCCTTCTTGCCCCAGCGGCCTCCAATATAGACCCGGTACCCGGGCACAAAGCCCTCCACGGCCTTAAAAGGACATTTACCCACGCAGCGCCCACAGTGGTTGCAGGCGGAATCATCGATGACCACTTTGCCCTCGTTCAGCACGGGCACCTGGATGGGGCAGGATTTCTCCACCTGGCAGACCTTGCAGCCCCGGCACTTCTCCAGATCGATCAGGGGGACCTTCTGGCCGATGACGCCCAGATCATTTAGGTCGGGCTTGACGCAATTGTTGGGGCAGCCGCCCACGGCGATCTTGAACTTGTGGGGCAGCTTGACCCCCGCGTAGCCGTGGAAGAACCGCTCGTGGATCTCCTCGGATAAGGCGAAAGTGTCGATCAGGCCATACTGGCAAGTGGTTCCCTTGCAGGAGACCACCGGGCGAACCTTGCTGCCTGTGCCGCCGGTTTCCAGGCCCGCCGCCCGCAGGTCCTCCCGCAGGGGCTCGATGTTGTCAAAGGGCACATGCTGGATCTCCAGGGTTAGCCGGGAGGTCATGGTTACTTCGCCGCTGCCGTACTTCTCCGCCGCCTCTGTGATGGCCCGCATCTCCTCTGCGGTGATCTTGCCGTTGCGGGTGATGACCCGGCCGTTAAAGCAGTCTGGGGTGCGCTTATCCCAGAGGAAACCCAGCCCCTTTACCCGGGTGACCTCTTCCGGGGGCACCGTCGCTCCGGGAGACTTCACCCGCACATCGTTGAAGAAGCTGGCCCCCTCCAGTACCAGAGTGTTGGTATAGCCCAGACTCTTCAGCCGGTTCTGGAGGAAATAGGCCCGCTTGCCCCTGGCGCACACCAACAGGAGCTTCTCATCCTTGCCAAGGCCTTCGATGGGACTGTCCACCGAGGCAAGATCCACGAACTTTGCCCCCCGGATGGCAGGGGCCGGATTCACGTCCACGATGGTGTAGTCCTCAGCGGCGCCGGCAGCGTACTGGGCGGGAGTCATGCTGTCAAGAATGCCGTCCAGCTTGTTCTCCAGCACGTAAACCGCCTGGACAAAGGGGTGAATGGCCGTGGAGAAGGGCGGCGCGTAGCTCAGGTCCAGGTTTTCATAGTGGGAGAGCTTGGCCCCCATAGACATGCCCAGCACACCCAGGTCCGTGATCTTATCCACCGCGCCAGGCCCCAGAGTCTGTACGCCCAGTAGCCTCCGGCTGGCCTTGTCGGCGATGAGCTTGATGATGAAGTAGGCGGAGTCCGGATAGTAATGGGCCTTGTCGTCGGTGACCATCAGGGCGGTTTCCACATCGTAGCCGCCGTCTTTGGCGGCCTGCTCGGTAAGGCCGGTCTTGCCCACGTTCAAGCCCGGAAGCCGGCACACGGCAGTGCCCAGCACGCCTGGGAAGCTCTTGTCCTCTCCCGCCAGAGCCTGGGAGAGGGTCCGGCCCTCCAGATTGGCAGAGGAGCCCATAGGCGACCATTGAGGTTTGCCGGTGAGGCAGTTTTTCACCAGAGCGCAGTCCCCGGCGGCATAGATGTCCGGCAGATTGGTGCGCAGCTTTTCGTCCACCACAATGGCGCCCCGCTCTAACGCAATGCCGGAACCCTCCAGGAACTGGGTGTTGGGCCGCACGCCTACTGAGAGGACCACCGCGCCGCAGGGGATGGTTCCGGCGGAGGTTTTTACGCCTTCTACCTGACTCTTGCCCAATACTGCCTCAGCCTTCGCCCCGGTGAGAACCCGCACGCCGGAAGCCTGGAGATGTTTTTTTACATAGGCCGCCATCTCTGGGTCAAGCACCCCGGGCATAATCTGAGAGGTGAATTCCACCACGGTGGGAGAGACTCCCTTGGAAAGCAGGTTTTCTGCCATTTCCAGGCCGATGAACCCGCCGCCCACAACCACGGCCCTTTTTACGCTGTTTTGCTCCAGATAGTCCCGCATGGACACCGCGTCCTCCGGGGTGCGCATCTGGAACACGCCGGGCAGATCCACACCCTCCACCGGGGGGACTACCGGAGACGCGCCAGTGGCAATCACCAGGGCGTCATAGCTGTAGCTTTCCGTCTCGCCGGTGGCAAGATTTTTGGCCTCCACCTGTTTTTTGGAGGGGTCCACCTTCACGGCCTCCCGCCGGGTGAGAACCTGAACGCCGGTCAGACCCTGGAACTTTTGGGGCGTGTTGACAATCAGCCCATCCCGGTCAGGGATAGCGCCGCCCACGTAATAGGGAAGCCCGCACCCGGCATAGGAAATATCTCCGCTCTTAGAGAGCAGGGTAACCTGGGTAGAACGGTCCTCCCGTTTGAATTTGGCGGCAACTTTTGTACCGGCGGCCACCCCGCCGATTACCAGTAATTTCATACGTCTCAATCCTTTCTCGGCCGGAGGGCCCAGACCGATTTTCTCTATGTCCATTATAATTCATCTGCTGTGGGAAGTCAATCGAAAGCTCCTGCCGGGGAGTGACTGAAAGTGTCGAATTCCCTTGCTTCTCTCTATAAAATGTGGTAAAGTTAGGGCGTAAAGACTGTATACCTCAAAGCCTGGGCGGGAAACTGCGGCGCCGTGCTATTCGAGACGCGGGAAAGGGGCCGGCCCTCAGGTGGAAATCCGCTCGACTTAAGGCGGGACTTTTAGAATATGGATGAAAAGGAGAGAGCCTTATGTTTCAGAGTATTCCCCAGGAGAGTATTGATTTTTTCTGGGAGCTGGCGCTCAACAACCAGCGGCCGTGGTTTCAGGAGCACAAGGAGGAGTTTCAGCAGGTTGTGCAGCGGCCCTTTCAGGATCTTGCCCATGAAACTCTGGAACGAATGCGGGAGCAATGGCCCCAGCGGGGCTTTCAGCTTCATATCTCCCGGATTTATCGGGACGCCCGCAGGCTCTATGGCAAGGGCCCCTATCAAGATCATCTCTGGTTTTCTTTGCAGCGGGGAGATCACCAAGCCCGGGGCCCCATGTTCTGGTTTGAGATGGGAAAGGACGGCACGTCTCACGGCGTGGGATGCTGGGAGGCCACCGGAGCACAGTGGGAGCTTTTCCGGAAAAGAATCGCGGCAGATCCAGCAGGCTTTGAGGAACTGATTCTGTCCCTGCCCCATCAGGACAGGCTGCGCCTGTGGGGACAGGAGTACAAGCGCCCCAAGGGCAGCTTTGGCCCGGTGATCGCCCCCTGGTACAACCGCAGAGAGGTCAGCGCCGGATGGGAAGATTTCTTTGGCCAAGACTTGTTTTCTCCACAGCTCCCCCAGCTGCTGACAGAGTCTTTTGGCGGACTTATGCCCCTGTACCAGTTCTATTTGGGGGCCTGGCAGAGCCGGTAATGACTCCAAGAAGAAATGGACGGAGAGAGACCCCGCGTGTGCGTCTGCCCCTCTTCCGAAAGGCCTCCTCTTAAATATAGGAAAAGCGCAGAGCCACCGCCCTGCGCTTTTCACTACGTTACAGCATATACTTAGAAACCAGTATTCATCGCGGACAGACCCTACGCGTGAGCGATTTTCCTGGGATGAATACTGATTCTTTATAGACCTTTATAGAATGGAATTCTATCGTTTCCCGTCCAGTTCGCCAATACTTACCGCGACGGTGTGACGGATGGGCTTCCATTCTGTCCCGCCGGACATGGCCACCGCCAAGGAGGCCATAAAGCTGAGCATGAAGAAGGGATAAGTAAAGCCGAGCAGGATCTTCCGATGGCTGGAGCAGGGAATCCGCCGCCACTCTGTTATCAGGGTGAGGAGTCCGGTAAAATAGAGCCCCAAATAGGAGCCGCCCAGGGCCAGAAGCGCGGTGAGGATTACCGGAGCCACGGCCTGGTTGGGATTTGCCAAACCCACCCCGAACATTACCACGTTCAGAATTACGCACAAGCCCATGAGCACCGCAGCCATAGAATTGATGAGCATATCATAGCAGGCGAAACTTCCCCCTCCTACTATGGCCTTGAGGATTGTGCCGCCGTTTTTGCTTAAGATCTGCATGAGGCCCTTCATCCACCGGGCCCGCTGTACCACCGATTGCTTGAAGCCCGTGGGCTGCTCATCGTAGAGCACGGCCTGGCCGCAGTAGGCAATCTTTTCTCCCCGACAGATCAAGTCCAGGCTGAACTCCAGATCCTCGGTGAGAGCGAAATAATTCCAGCCCCCCAGCTTTTCCAACAGCTCCGCCGAGAACAGGAAGCCGGTACCGGATACCGCGCAGCTGGTGCCCAGATAGTCCCGGGGCCGGTTCAGATACTCCGACTCCCGAAGAAAATACAGGCCATAGCCAGCGGTAATCCAGTTGTCCCCAAAGTTTTTGGCGTTGCGGTAGCCGGTTACCACCGGACAACCGTTGGAAAACACCTTGTTCATCTCGCGGATGTAGCCGGGATCCAGCAGATTGTCCGCGTCAAAGACAAAGAAGCCGTCGTATGCTGCTTTGGGATGCTCCTGGGCGATTTTTGTCAGAAGAAAATTCAAAGCGTAGCCCTTGCCGATCTGAGTCTGGTTCCGCCGTTGATAGACCGTAGCGCCATGAAGAGCGGCAATCTGGGCGGTATTGTCCGTGCAGTTATCCGCCACCACAAAAATATCCACCAGAGAGGAGGGATAGTCCTGAGCTTTGATGCTGTCGATTAGCTGACCGATGACAGCGGCCTCATTTCTGGCGGCGATGAGCACGGCAAAGCGGGAAAGGGACTTCTCTGTGAACCGCCGGCTCCGGCCCCGCAGCCGCACCAGGGTATAGAGAGCCTGATAACAGCAACAGGCGCCGATCAGCGCCGCCATAATAAGGTTTATATAAGAGAGGGTTTTCATCTGCATTCCGTCCTTTCAGGGATGGAGCTCATCCTGGTTTTTAGAATAATATGAACAGATTAAGTACAACGCGATGAATTTCTTACGAATTTCTTACGACTGTTAAGGCTGGCAGGGGGAAAGGAAAGAACCCCCTTTTCATTCCCCGGCAAGTTGTGCTATAATGGACACAACGCCAAGGGAGCGCAAGGGGAAAGCCCGGCTTCGTTGTGTCTCATGAGTTTTCTCTCATCGCGCGAAGCGCTCGTTTTGCTTTGCAAAATCCGGAGAAAACTCCCTTTGGATTTGTGCTATAATGGACGCGAAGCATACAGTTTGAAGTTTTAAAACACACTCTAGTGGGAAGTTCATAAAAACGGAGGGCTTTATATGGTTACGAGAGTTTTTGTAGAAAAGAATCCGGGCTTCGATGTGGAGGCCCAGCACCTTCTGGCAGATCTCAGGGACAATTTGGGCCTCGGAGGCCTCTCAAGGGTGCGCATCTTGAACCGTTATGATGTGGACGGCCTCACCCCAGAGCAGTTTGACCTGGCGGCAAAGACCATTTTGTCCGAGGCCAATATGGACGCGGTGTATCCCGAGACTTTTCCTCTGCCCTCAGACTGCCGGGCGTTTGCAATGGAGTTCCTTCCCGGCCAGTATGACCAGCGGGCGGATTCCGCCGCCCAGTGCGTCCAGCTGCTCACCCAGGGGGAGCGCCCCGCTCTGCTCTCCGCCAAGGTGATCTGCCTCTTTGGAGGAATCTCCGACCAGGAGTTTACCCAGGCAAAAACCTATCTGATTAACCCTGTGGAGGCCAGGGAGGCCTCCATGGAAAAGCCGGACTCTCTGGAGCTGCGCTCCCCCGCCCCGGCGGACGTGGCGCGGATCGCCGGGTTTACCGGCTGGGACAGGGCAAAAATGAAGGAATTCTACGCCTCCATGGGGTTTGCCATGACCCTTTCGGACCTGCTCTTCTGCCAGGACTATTTCCGGGACCAGGAGCATCGGGATCCCTCTGTCACCGAGCTGCGGGTGATCGACACCTATTGGAGCGATCATTGCCGCCACACCACCTTTCTTACCCGGCTCCACTCCGTGGCCGCCCAGGAGGGGCCCCTGAAATCCGCCGTGGAGCAGACCCTCAAGGACTATCTGGCCCTGCGGGACGAGCTCTACGGAAAGGACGCCGACCGCCCGGTCTCCCTGATGGACATGGCCACCATCGGCGGGAAATACCTGCGGAAAAAGGGCCTTGTGCCCGATCTGGACGTGAGCGACGAGATCAACGCCTGCTCTATCGAGGCCCCCGTCACCATTGACGGCAAGACCGAGACCTGGCTGATCCAGTTCAAGAACGAAACCCACAACCACCCCACAGAGATCGAGCCCTTCGGCGGTGCGGCCACCTGCCTGGGCGGAGCCATTCGAGATCCCCTTTCCGGCCGGGCCTATGTGTACCAGGCCATGCGGGTCACCGGGTCCGGGGACCCCACCCTGCCCCTGAGCGCCGCCCTGCCCGGCAAGCTCCCCACCCGGAAGATCACCACCGGGGCCGCCGCCGGGTATTCCAGCTACGGCAACCAGGTGGGCCTTGCCACCGGGCAGGTCACCGAGCTCTATGACCCTGGATTTGTGGCCAAGCGCCTGGAGATCGGCGCGGTGATCGGCGCGTCTCCCAAGGAGAACGTCCGCCGGGAGGAGCCCGTGCCTGGGGACGTGATTGTGCTGCTGGGCGGGGCCACCGGCCGGGACGGCATCGGCGGGGCCACGGGATCCAGCATGGCCCACACGGAGAAGTCTGTGGAGGTGTGCGGGGCCCAGGTCCAGAAGGGCAATCCCCCCACCGAGCGGAAGATCCAGCGGCTCTTCCGGAACCCCAAGGCCGCCCGGCTCATCAAGCGATGCAACGACTTCGGCGCGGGAGGCGTGTGCGTGGCCATCGGAGAGCTGGCCCCGGGCCTGGAGATCGACCTGGACAAAGTTCCCAAGAAGTACGAGGGCCTGGACGGCACGGAGCTGGCTATCTCCGAAAGCCAGGAGCGCATGGCCGTGGTGCTGGCCCCTGAGGATGTGGAGGCCTTCCGGGCCCTGGCGGCGGAGGAGAATCTGGACGCCCAGAGCGTGGCGGTGGTCACGGAGAATCCCCGGCTGAAGATGCGGTGGCGGGGGGACGGCATCGTGGATCTGTCCCGGGCCTTCCTGGACACCAACGGCGTCACCCAGAACGCGGAGGCGGAGATCGCCGCCCCCCAGGGCCCCTGTGCCCTGGATGCCGTGCCCCAGTCCCTAGCGGGCAAGACTGGCGGGGAGGCCCTGCTGGTCAATATGGCCCGGCTGGAGGTCTGTGGCCAGAAGGGCCTCTCGGAGCGGTTCGACTCCAGCATCGGCGCGGCCACGGTGCTCATGCCCTTTGCCGGGACGTACCAGCTCACCCCGGAAGAGGCCATGGTGGCAAAGGTCCCGGTGCTCTCCGGAGACACCGACGACGCCACGGCCATGGCCTACGGCTACATCCCCGCCGTTTCCCGGTGGTCCCCCTATCTGGGCGCGGCCTACGCGGTGGTGGAGAGCCTCTCCAAGCTGGCGGCCGTAGGGGCGGATCCACTGAAAGCCCGGCTTACCTTCCAGGAGTATTTCCCCCGGCTCCACGAGGACCCCAGGCGCTGGGGCCAGCCCGCCGCCGCCCTTCTGGGGGCTCTCTCGGCCCAGCTGGGCATGGGCCTGCCCTCCATCGGCGGCAAGGACAGCATGTCCGGCTCCTTTGAGGACCTGGACGTGCCCCCCACTCTGGTGAGCTTCGCGGTGTCCATGACCAAGGCCAGCGGCACTCTCTCCGCCTGTGTGGAGCGTCCTGGGGCCCGACTGGCCCTGTTGCCCATCCCCCGGGACGCCCAGAATATGCCTGACTGGGACCGGCTGAAGGAGTTGTACCGCCTTGTCTCCAAACAGATTCAGTCCGGGGAGATTATCGCCGCCGGGGTGGTACGGGAGGGCGGCAGCGCCGCCTGCGCCCTGCGGATGTGCTTCGGCAACCGGCTGGGCCTGAAGTTCCAGCCCGGTCTGTCTCAGGAGATTCTGTTTGCCCCCATGGAAGGGGCCCTGGTTGTAGCGCTCTCCGATAAGGCTCCGTTAGAGGGAGGTATTACTCTGGGCCGCACAAACAGTAGCGGCCAGGTGGAGCTGGACGGAGACAAGGTCTCCATCGACGCGCTGATCGACGCCTGGAACGGCACTCTGGAGAAAGTATTCCCCAACCGGGCACCCGCCGCCCCCATGCTCGCGGATGTGCCTCTCTATACTCAGCGGAGCGCGGCGGCCCCCGCCATCAAAACCGCCCGGCCCCGAGTGGTGATTCCGGCGTTCCCCGGCACCAACTGCGAGGTGGATTCCGCCCGGGCCTTTGAGAAGGCTGGAGCGGAAGCCCAGGTTCTTGTGGTGCGAAACCTGGCCCCTAGTGATATTGAAGAGACGATTCGCCGTCTGGAGAAAGCCATCCGGGAGAGCCAGATTGTTATGCTGCCCGGCGGATTCTCCGGCGGCGATGAGCCGGAGGGCTCGGGTAAATTTATTGCCACCACGTTCCGGAATCCCCGGATCTCCGAAGCGGTGACAGAGCTTTTAGAGCGCCGGGACGGCCTGATGTTGGGCATCTGCAACGGCTTCCAGGCTCTCGTCAAGCTGGGACTGTTGCCCTATGGAAAGATCACGCCCCTCACTTCCCAGTCGCCCACCCTTACCTTCAACTCCATCGGCCGTCACGCCTCCCGTATGGTATACACCCGGGTGACCAGCGTGAAGTCTCCTTGGCTCCGGGGGGCGAATGTCGGGGACGTCCACGCCATTCCTATTTCCCACGGCGAGGGCCGTTTTGTGGCCAGCCAGGAGGCTCTGGAGCGGATGATTGAGAACGGCCAGATCGCCACCCAGTATGTGGACCCGGACGGGGCCGTCAGCGGCGACATTCTGTGGAACCCCAACGGCTCCGTGTGCGGGATTGAGGGCATTACCAGCCCGGACGGTCGGATTCTGGGCAAGATGGGTCACTCTGAGCGCCAGGGAAGGGATCTCTATAAGAATGTGCCTGGCGAGAAGGACCAGGGACTGTTCCGCTCCGGCGTGGAGTACTTCAAGTGAAAACCTAATGAGTGCGCCAGGGAATAGCTCAAACCGGCAATAGTGCCCTTGTAACACTCTTAAAAAGTATAATTATATAAAATCTAAAAGGAGAGATCAAGGCATGAGTGTGTATAAAATCAACATTGCGGGCTGTGAACGGAATCTGCCCATCTGCCCTATTAACGAACACATGGACATCGCGGGTTTCGTTATGTTCGGCGATGTGGAGGTTACGGAGTGCACCGCAGCCGCCCTGCTGGAGAAGTGCCCGGAACATGACGTCATCGTCACTGCCGAGAGCAAGGGCATCCCCCTGGCCTACGAAATGGCCCGCATCGGCTGCCGGAACTACGTAGTAGCCCGCAAGGGCGTCAAGGCCTATATGGAGGACCCCATCCATGTAGAGGTGAAGTCTATCACCACCGACCATGTGCAGAAGCTCTATCTTTCCAAAGCTGACTGCGAAAATCTCAAGGGTAAACGCATTCTGATCGTGGATGACGTAATCTCCACCGGCGAGTCCTTGGCCGCTATCGAAGAGCTTCTCCATACCATCGGCGGACAGGTGGTGGGCAAGGCCTGCGTGCTGGCGGAGGGCGATGCCAAAGACCGGGACGATATCCTTTTCCTGGAGCCCCTGCCTCTTTTCTTTAAATAAATGCCGATCCGCCCCTTTGCGGTTTCTGGCCTTTTTGCCTTTGCCGCAGCGCTGTTCGCCGCCTGCTTCGGACCCCGTATGGCCGGAATTTCCGCCCCTGCCTGCGGGGTCTTGGGTTTTTATGTCCTGGGGTTTGGCCTATGGATTCTGGTCTTGGATAAACGAACGGGTGGAAAAGCCTCCCGCAATCTGGATCCTCGAATCAAACCCGCTCTGGCCTCTTGCGCCATCGCCCTGCTCACTGCCGGGCTTGTACTCGGTCTTTACTGCCATCGTTGGTATCGTGTAGCCGAAGCGGCGCAGCACCTGGATGGCGTACAGGCACAGGTACGCATGGAGATTTTGGACCGTCCCCAGGCCCGCTATAACCGCTACTATTATCCGGCCCGAGTCCTAGAAATCAACGATCAGGAGGTGGAGCCTTTCCTCATCCGCCTGTCCTGTGGTGAAGCATTTTACTGCGTTCCTTATGACATCGCGGAGACGGAGGTCCTATTCTACCGCTTTCCCTCAGAAGGATTATACTCCACCCGCAACGCCCAGCTGGCCGATGGCAACGTGCTGGGTGCGTATTGCTCCGGCTATGAGGTCTCCACAGTGCCCAGAGCCTTCTACCCTGGGGAAAGTATGCTGCCCGCAATCCGCTCCCTGCTGGAACGGGCAATTTCCGGCTATCTGCCCAGGCAGGAGTCCGGCTTGGTTCAAGCCCTTCTCACTGGCAACCGCTCCAAGCTCACCCCTTCTGTCTATGCCCACTTCAGCCGGATCGGTTGTTCCCATATGCTGGCTGTTTCCGGCCTGCACATGTCGGTGATAGCCGCGTTCTTCACGCTTCTGCTCTCTCGGCTGCCCCTGCCCAAGGCGGTCCGGAATCTGGGCTGTGCTGTTCCCCTCTTTTTCTACCTGATGCTCACCGGCTTTCCCCCTTCGGCCATCCGAAGCTACGTCATGTTCTTTCTGTATCTTTTGGCCAACAGCCTGGGCCGGCGTCCAGACAGTTTGAATTCCCTTGGCGTGGCAGTGCTGGTGATCTGCCTGACGAATCCTTTTTCCGGCGGGGACTTGGGCTTTTCCCTCTCTGTCCTTGCCACTCTAGGTATTGTGACGGCCAGCCGCCCTTTGCATCAAACTCTTATCAAGCCTCTGCGCCGGTTCCCCCGGCTCCGCCGTTTTCTTCGTCCAACAGTTTCCGCCGTCGCTGTCACTCTTTCCGCTGTGCTGTTCAGCCTGCCGGTGCAGATTTCTGTCTACGGCGGATTCCCTCTGCTGACCTTGCTGGCTAATCTCCTCATGTTGCCGCTGCTCACGGCGCTCCTCCTCTGTTCCCTTCCCTTTATTATGGCGGTCAGTATCCAGTTTCCCACTGCTGCTGTAGAGCCCTTGGCTCTGTGCTGCGGCGGGCTGGCCCGGCTGGAACTCTGGCTGGCGGAACGGCTGGCCTCCATTCCCTGGGGCTATATCACTTTGAAAGACCCTCTCTGGCTGCTAATCCTGGGGCTATGCCTGACTACTGCGGCGATTCCACTGGTGATGTCCGCCCCCAAACGTCGGCATTTCTGCGCTGCTTTTGCGGTTATCCTTTTGATCTCAGGGTCCGGCGGCGTCCTGCACCATCTCCACTGGAAAGACGTCATTACTCTGGCGATTTCCGGAGACAGGGACACCTCCTGTGTGATCGCCATACAGAATGGCCACGCCGCCGTCCTCAGTCTAGGTGGTTCTGACAGCGACGCGGCGGAGGAACTGCTTTCCCGGCGAAACATATGCTCTCTGGACGCTGTCTTTGTGCCCCAGCATAGCTGGCAAGCCCGGGAAATGGCCCGGAATCTCTTCTCTATCCGCTCCCCTGGGAAGCTCCTGTTGTTCTCCGACCAATATGTAGGCCAGGAGCTGCGGCTATCCCAAACGCCAATCCAGTTCCTTCGCCGGGAGGAGCAGACCATTTCCCTCTTGCCAGGAGTAGAGGCTGCAGTCTCCCAAGAAGGAGGGCAACTGACGTTGGGTTTGAACGGGAGAACCGTAATCCTGGACTTGAACGGCAAGTCATCCGGCCGGTGCGATCTGCTCATCACCCACCAGCCGGATTCTCTGGTACAGGCCAGCGTTACTTTTCTGCTTCAACCAGAGTGGCCCCTGTCGGAGGAGCTGACAAACGCCTCCCAGTATTGGCTTATCCAAAAAGACACTCCTGTCTACGCGGATATCTATCCTGACGGCCAAGTAAGAATCGCCGCCTATCCACTGGACCGGTAAGTACAGGTAAATTATCGAAAGCGCGTTCATGTCTGTTGTACCGCAGCAGTTTAGTATAGTAAATGAACTTAAGAACCGACAAAGCTGGTTCTTAAGTTCGGCGGCTCTGCCGCCGTGAAAGAAATTTTTAGGAAATTTATGAATAAATTGTGACAAAACAGTTGATTTTCTGTTTCCGGGGGGGTATACTTATATCGACAAAGTTCCTGCCCACTGATTCTTCCGCAGGAACTATTCAATTTTTAGGAGGGTGAAAATTTTGGAAAAACTGCTGGCTTATTTTAAGCTCAAGGAACATGGCACTGATACAAGAACAGAAGTCATTGCCGGTATCACCACGTTCCTTTCCATGGCTTACATTCTGGCCGTGAACCCCACCATGCTTGCCGCTTCCGGCATGGATCGGGGCGCTGTCTTTACCGCTACAGCGGTATCCGCCGCCATCGCCACGCTGATTATGGGGTTCTTCGCCAACTATCCGGTGGCTCTGGCTTCCGGTATGGGGTTGAACGCCTACTTTGCCTTTACCGTCTGCCCCATGGTGGCCGGCATGGGCGTCACCGACCCTTGGAAGGTTGCTCTGACCGCCATTCTGGTGGAAGGCGTCATCTTCATCATCTTGTCCATCTTTAAGTTCCGGGAGGCCCTGGTCAACGCCGTTCCCGCCAATTTGAAATATGGCATCTCCGCCGGAATCGGCCTGTTCATCTCTATCGTGGGCCTCAAGGGCGCTGGTATCGTTTCCGCAGACCCCTCCACCTTGGTTACCATGGGCAACCTCGGCTCTCCCCAGGTTGTGCTGGCTTTCGTAGGCCTGATTCTCATTGGTATCATGTGGCATTTCAAGGTCAAGGGCGCCATTCTGTGGGGCATCCTTGCCACCTGGGTTCTGGGCATTCTGGCCCAGCTGTCCGGCTGGTATGTGGTCAATGTGGAGGCTGAGGTTTACTCTTTGATCCCCAACTTCTCCAGCGGCATTCTGCCTCCCTCTTTGGCCCCCACCTTCTTCCAGTTTGATTTCAGCTTTATCGGCGCCCACTTCATCAATTTTGCGGCGATTGTGTTTGCTTTCCTGTTCGTGGACTTGTTCGATACTGTTGGCACCCTCATTGGCGTGGCGGATCAGGGCAATCTGCTGAACGAGAAGGGCGAACTGCCCAACGCAGGTCCCGCCCTGATGAGCGATGCCATCGGCACCGTGGTAGGGTCTGTGCTGGGCACTTCCACTGTTACCAGTTATGTGGAATCCACCGCCGGCGTGGCGGAGGGCGGCCGTACCGGCCTGACCGCTGTTTCCAGCGCGGTGATGTTTGTGCTGGCTCTATTCCTCTCCCCCATCTTCCTGGCAATTCCCAGCTTCGCCACCACTCCCGCCTTGCTGTTTGTAGGCCTGCTGATGATGAAGTCCGTGCTGAAGATGAAGTTCGACGGGGACATCGCAGACGTGCTGGGCGGTTTCCTGGCTCTGGTGATGATGCCCTTTACCTATTCCATTGCAAACGGCATCATGTTCGGTATTCTGGCCTGGGTTATCCTAAAAGTCTGCACCGGCAAGGTGAAGGAAATTCATCCGGTCATGTGGGTCGCTTTCGGCCTGTTCGCTCTGCGCATTATCACCTTGGTCATACCCGTGTAAAGCCATATCATGCACAGCTATTCACAGGAGGGGGCCCTTCGGGGGTCCTCTTTCCTTTACTATACTTTTCAGGAGGGATCTCATGGACTTGATATATCGCCGGCTCACTGAAGAGGAAATTTCCCCAGTCCTGTTTTCTCATTTCCGCCGCTTTCAAAAAGTGGAAAAATGCTGGCGAAAGATTGAGGGAGTATGGGTGCTAAAAGATATCTCCTTTGTTGATGATTGGGATGAAGCTGACCACCGGCGGGTCTGTGGTCAACTCCGGAAGGTTTTGGCAGAAGGAGGCGCCGTCTGGGGGGCCTTTTCCGACGGGAGTTTAAAAGGATTTTCCAGCGTGGAGGCACGGCTCATCGGCAGCCGGAAACAGTATGCGGTGCTGGCGGAACTCCATGTCTCAGAGGACATGCGCCGCCGGGGCCTGGGCCGGAAACTGTTTATGCTGGCCGCAGAGAGCGCCTGGAATTTTGGAGCCGAGAAGTTATATATTTCCGCCATGTCCGCAGAGGAGTCCCAAGCCTTCTACCGGGATATGGGCTGCGTGGAAGCCCTGGAGTATGACCCCTATCATGTAGAACGGGAACCTTGCGATGTTCAGATGGAGTATCATAAACCAGTTTGCGATTAGGTTTTCCCCTGTTTTATAGTAAACGCACTTGAAAATCGGTATATACCGATTTTCAAGCTAGGCGGCACAACAGTTGCTGCGCCGCCTGGTTCAAAAGAGGTATACCTCTTTTGAACTGCGTTAACTATAGCAATACCTTCTCTAAAAGTTCCTACGGCGAACGAACTTCTTCCGTTAAAAACGCCAAAGTTCTTCCAAGAATATCAACAAATTCAGCACTTCACCCAGCTTGTGGGAAACCATGGGTTATGATATAATAGAAGAAAGGTTTGTTCGCGTCCGAACTATATCAACTCAATACGCGGCTTTTTAAGGGAAGGAAGGATGTATTTCTATGGCAAGCAAGCTCTCCTCGCTGTTTGAAGCGCAGGATATGACTGTGGGCAGCCCTACCCGGAATCTGATCCGGTTCTCGGTTCCCCTGCTTATTGGCAACATGGCCCAGCAGCTTTATAGCACGGTGGACTCCATCGTGGTGGGCAACTACGTGGGCGACGGCGCGCTGGCGGCCATCGGCGCCAGCGGCCCGGTTATCAACCTACTGTTGGTGCTGTTCATGGGCGTCTCCGTGGGGGCCAGCGTCATGGCCTCCCAGTATTTCGGGGCCAAAGAACGGGACAACCTGGCGGACACCATTGGCACTACCATCACCGCCACCTTGGCCTGCACAATTTTTGTTATGGTTCTGGGCCCTATTATCACCCGGCCAGTGCTGACTATGCTGGATACTCCCACAGACATTTTAGACATGGCCTGTGAATATATGCTGATTCTGTTTATCGGCTTTTTGGGTAGCGCCTTTTATAACGTGATCTCCGGCGTGCTCCGGGGCTTAGGAGACGCTATCATGCCCCTGGTTTTCCTATTAGTGGCCTGTTTCCTGAACATCGGCCTAGACGTATGGTTTGTGGCAGGATTTCAGATGGGTGTGGCCGGCGCAGCCTGGGCAACCATTCTCTCTCAGTTTATCTCCGGAGTGCTGTGCATGATCCGTCTGCTGCGGATGAAGGAGCACTTCACCCTGACCTGGCGCAGCCTCTGGCCCAAGTCTATATTTGTGAAGCGGCTGTCCAAGCTAGGCCTGCCCAGCGGCTTGACCCAGGCTATCTTTTCCTTTGCCATGATTATTGTGCAGAATCTGACCAACTCCTTTGGCACAGCAGTTCTGGCGGCCAATACGGTGGTCATGCGGGTGGATGGCTTCGCCATGATGCCCAATTTCACCTTTGGCTCCGCCATGACCACCTATACCGGCCAGAACATGGGTGCGGGCAGACTGGACCGCACAGAAAAAGGCGCGAAGTCCGGAATGATTATGGGCGTGTCTGTATCTGTGGTGTTGGTAGGGCTGATTCTGATTTTCGGCAAGTACCTGATGATGATGTTTACCAGTACGCCGGAGGTCATTGACCTGGGCCAACGGATGCTGAACACCCTGGCCGTGGGCTACATAGCCATGTCCGTGACCCAAATCCTTTCCGGCGTGATGCGGGGCGCCGGGGATACCATGACCCCCATGTGGATTTCTATTATCACCACGGTGGTGGTGCGGGTGCCCGTGGCCTATGGATTAGAGTTCCTTACCAGGCCCGAGGGCGGCGCTATGGGTTCCGGTACGCCGGACCCCCTGTTCCTGTCCCTGCTGATCTCCTGGGTGGTGGGCGCGCTTCTGACGGTGGTAGCCTATCTCCGGGGCAAATGGAAGAAAAAGGCCATTACCAAGGCCGCCGGAAATGAATGATCCTAGCATATTATATGTAATATAACCGCATAGAAAAGGGATGGCTTCCATAGAGGCCATCCTTTTTTCATCCGCCAGACTCTCAGGCGCGTTTGTTATATAGTAAATTAACTTTATAACTGGCAAAGCCTGTTCTAAAGTTAGAAGCTGTACCGATAGGATTTGTGTTCCGATTTTTGAGCAAATTCAGTGGAGAGAAGCAATCTGGCGATTGGCAAGTTTTCACAACGCCCCTTCCCGGCTGAATTTGCCGGAAAGGGGAATACAAACGCCTATTGGTATGGCTTCTTAGGCAGCTCAGGAGGTATTTCCTCCCCGCCTGGTTCAAAAGAATCCTTTGATTCTTTTGAACATAATTAACTATAACTCCATGAAGCCCATGGACGCATACCCGCTTTCCTGAACTCGGGAAAGCTCATTTCCATCTATCTGCGCGTCAAAAGGGACAAAACTCTTTTCAGCATTGGCACGTCCTCCTTCAATGTAAAATGCTTTAAGAGCTTCTACTTCTTTACCAAAAAATCAGATAAACAAATCTCTTAGAGCATAAATCACCGCCCAGCTTGAAAACCGCATTTACCGATTTTCAAGTACCTTTACTATATTTCCCCCTTTACTGTCAAACTGCGGGGGCCTTTCCCACTTTCGGGATGAAAAAGAAATTTCAAGGAAATGCGGAAAGCTATTGCGGTTTTAGTAAAAAGCGTGTACAATTACATCAAACGGCGGAAGCCTGCCGGAAAAATAAAGAGAGGATGCGTTTGATTATGAAAATAGCAACTATTGGCGCATGGCATGTCCATACCATGGAGTATGCCACTGCTATTCAGAAAAACCCTAAGGCGGAGCTGTGCTGCATCTGGGATGACGACGTCCAGCGGGGCCAGGCTGTGGCGGAAAAGCTGGGGGTTCCCTTCCAACCGGATCTGGAGGCTATCTGGGCGGACAGCTCTATCGAGGCGGTTCAGATTACTACTGCCACGTATCAGCACACAGAGGTACTCAAAGCTGCGGCAAAAGCAGGCAAGCATATTTTCACCGAAAAAGTGCTGGCCTTTACCAACGAGGAGGCGGAGGAGATCGCCCAGGCCGTGCGGGACAGCGGGGTGAAATTTACCATCTCCTACCCCCACAAGACCTGGCCTACGCTGAAGGCTGCCAAAGCCCTGGTAGAAAGAGGTAAGCTGGGGAAAATTACATATGCCCGGGTTCGGGACGCCCACAATGGCAGCTCCGCCGGCTGGCTGCCCCCCCATTTCTTTGATGCCGCTCAGACCGGCGGCGGGGCTATGATCGATCTGGGCGCCCATCCCATGTATACGCTGCATTGGTTTATGGGCGAGCCCAAGTCCATTGTATCTATGTTTACCCAGGTGACGGGCAAGGGCGTAGAGGACAATGCGGTGTCCGTGATCGAGTTCGCGGACGGGGCTGTGGGCGTGTCGGAGACGGGCTTCGTCACCACAGGCAATTCCTACATTCTGGAAATGAGCGGCACCGAGGGCTCTCTGCTGGTACACAACAACACCCTAGAGTACAGCTGCAAGGAGACCGAAGGCAAGCCGGTGATGATGGAGGACCTGCCCGAGGCCTCTACTATGCCCATCGATGCCTGGATCGACGCGGTGGACGGCGTGGGCGAGGCTCCCAATGGCATTGACGACGCGGTGGCGCTGACTAAATTCATGGTAGGGGCCTACGAAGCCCAGCGTACCGGGAAAAAAGTGCTCTTCTAAGACAAAAAGGATTTATTATAAAGAAAAGGCTCGCTGGCTTTCCCGAAAGGCCAGCGTCCTTTTCAAAATAGAGTGAAGAGAGGGGAGGACTCCCCGGGTTTAAGGAGGCGGCTATGCGTAAATACTATTTGGCAATCGACGTGGGGGCGTCCTCGGGGCGGCATATTCTGGGACATGTGCAGGCGGGAAGGATCATTTTGGAGGAGGTCTACCGGTTCGAAAACCGGCAGATCCATCAGAACGGCTGCGACTGCTGGGACATGGATAACCTGTGGCAGGGCATCCTCGCCGGGCTCAAGTCTTGCGGGGATCAGGGGAAAATTCCAACCACAGTGGGCCTGGATACCTGGGGCGTGGACTTTGCATTGCTGGACGGCCGGGATAATTTGCTGGGCAGCGCTGTGGCCTACCGGGATCTCCGCACCCAGGGGGCCGACCGGCTGGTGGAAGCCCTGATTTCTCAGGAGGAGCTGTACGCCCGCACGGGAATCCAGAAGCAGAGCTTCAACACTGTGTATCAGCTTATGGCCTTGAAGCGGGATCATCCGGAGCAGCTGGAGCGGGCGGAAAGCCTTTTGATGATTCCCGATTACCTGGGCTTCCTGCTTACAGGAGAGAAGCGCCAGGAATATACTGAGGCAACAACCAGCGGTCTGGTAAACGCGGAGAAAAAGGCCTGGGATAAAGAGTTGATTGCCCGGCTGGGGCTGCCGGAAAGACTGTTTGGAGAGCTCTCCATGCCCGGCACGATGGTGGGAAGCCTGCGGCCAGGGATTCAGGAGCTTGTAGGTTTTGATGCCATGGTGGTCTTGCCCGCCTCCCATGACACCGGATCCGCCTTTTTGGCTGTTCCCGCCCGGGACGATAAGGCCGTATACATCTCCAGCGGCACCTGGTCTCTTTTAGGCGTGGAGAACGGCGCGCCCCTTTCCGGCGAGGCTTCCCGCCTGGCCGGTTTCACCAACGAAGGGGGGGCATGGGGGCGGTTCCGGTATCTGCAAAATATCATGGGGCTGTGGATGATTCAGTCCATCCGACGTGAGCTGAACGGCGTTGCCTATGTGGAGGGCAGGGAAAGCCGCGCCGCTGGTGAAAAGAAATGGAGTTTCCCAGAGCTGGGACAGGCAGCCCGAGAAGCGGCGGATTTTCCCTCTGTGGTAGACGTGAACCAGGAGCGCTTCCTCTCGCCGGACAGCATGACGGAGGCGGTGAAACAAGCCTGCCGGGATACCGCCCAACCAGCGCCGGAGACGGTAGGCCAGCTGATGCAGTGCGTGTACAGAAGCCTGGCAAAATGCTATAGGAATGCAGTTGAAAAGCTGTCGGGCCTTACCGGCAAGGCCTACACCAGTGTGAACATTGTGGGCGGCGGGTGCCAGGACTCCTATTTGAACGAACTGACCGCCCGGGCAACTGGCCTTCCGGTATTCGCCGGGCCGGTAGAGGGGACCGCTATCGGGAATCTTCTGGTGCAGATGATACATGGGGGCGAATTTGCAAGCCTGCGGGAAGCCCGGGACAGTATCCGTGAGAGCTTTGAGATAAAGGAAGTCCGCGGGTAGAGATGCGTTAACTATAAGGCAAGGGCTGGGACTCTCTGAAAAGGAAGCTCCAGCTTTTTGTTTGCACAGGGAGGAAGATTGTGCTATAATAAAACATATTCTCAGAAAGTATAACTTTGGGGGAGTATGTTTTGGCCCCTGGCAGCCAGGGTTTCACCCTGGACTGGACCAAACTTTTTGAAAAAAGTTTGGATCAAAAACTTTTACCCTGGTTAGCTTTGACCGGTTCAGCTGGTCTTAAGCTGGCGCGGGTGTGGGGTGAGCATCTGCCAGTGGCAGATAAGCTGCGAACCGACCGAACCGGCAGGTGAGACCCGCGTAGGCCCACGACCTTGCCGTAGCCGCCGATCTGTGGCGGCGGAGGCCACACAGTATTACTCTAGAAAAGTATACTTAATTACAAGTATACGATTGAGTATGCTCTAGACTTCGGACACGCCGCCCCCCTCCCCGCTGAAAGCAGTCAAATAAAGAACTGAGGTGACTTATGGATAATATGATCGAAACCCTGGCCCAGGAATTGAATGTCCGGCCGGACCACGCCCAGGCCGTGGCAGACCTTCTGGACCAGGGCAACACCGTGCCCTTTATTGCCCGCTACCGCAAAGAACAGCACGGCGCTATGGATGACCAGGCCATCCGCCTGCTGGCGGACCGCCTGCAATACTTGCGGGGCCTGGAGCAGCGGAAGGCCGAGGTGCTGGCGGCTGTGGCCGCCCAGGAAAAGCTCACTCCGGAACTGGAGTCGGCGGTGGCATCGGCTAAAACCATGGCCGAGGTGGAGGACCTGTACCGTCCCTACCGCCCCAAGCGGAAAACCCGGGCCAGTGTGGCCAGAGAGCGAGGGCTGGAGCCTTTGGCCCAGGCCCTTTTCACCGGGAAAGACGCTTCCGGCAAAAGGCTGACTCTCTCCGGCCTGCAAGCTATGGCGGAGGCCCTGGCGGATCCGGAAAAGGACTTGCCGGACGCGGCCGCCGCTCTCCAGGGCGCGAAGGACATTGTGGCTGAGGATTTCTCCGACAGCGCGGAAATCCGCAAGCGCCTGCGGGAAAACATCGCCCGGAGGGGGAGCCTGCGCAGCACCGCCAACACAGAGGAGGATACCGTCTACCGGCTGTATTATGAGTTCCAAGAATCCCTACGCCGTTTGCAAAGCCATCAGATTCTGGCCATGGACCGGGGCGAGCGGGAGGGAATTCTGAGAGTCTCCGTAGAGCCGGGAGATTGGGGGCCGGCGCGGATGATCCTTCGGGAATTGGACCCCCGGCATCCCTTTCTGGACTTGCTGGGGGAAGTAGCGGAGGACGCCTGGGACAGGCTCATCTTTCCGTCCCTGGAACGGGAGGTGCGGAAAAACCTCACCGGGGATGCCTGTGAACAGGCCATTCACACCTTTGCCCTGAACCTTCGCCCCTTGCTCATGCAGCCCCCTGTGCGGGGGAAGGTAACCCTGGGGTTTGACCCGGCCTACCGTACTGGATGCAAGCTGGCGGTGGTGGACGAGACGGGCAAGGTGCTGGAAACTGCTGTGATCTATCCCACCAAGCCCCACAACAAGGTGGAGGAGTCCAAGAAGGTGCTGCGGGGGCTCTGCGACCGCCATGGGATCACCTGTATCGCTATCGGTAACGGTACTGCCGGACGGGAGTCGGAGCTGTTCGTCAGCCAGTTCATCCAGGAATACGGGAAGGATGTGTCCTATGCCGTAGTGAGCGAGGCGGGGGCTTCGGTGTACTCCGCCTCCAAGCTGGGAGCCCAGGAGTTTCCGGACTATGACGTGTCCCTGCGGTCTGCGGTGTCCATTGCCCGACGCTTGCAGGACCCTCTGGCAGAGCTGGTGAAGATTGATCCCAAGGCGATCGGCGTGGGCCAGTATCAGCACGACATGCCGGGAGCCCGGCTCTCAGAAACTCTGGACGGCGTGGTGGAGGACTGCGTGAACGCAGTGGGGGTGGATCTGAACACCGCGTCGCCCTCCCTTTTGCGGCGGGTGGCGGGGATCAGCCCCACGGTGGCCCAGAATGTGACGGTATACCGGGAGGAAAACGGCAGCTTTCAAACCCGCCGGGAGCTTTTGAAGGTGCCAAAGCTGGGCCCCAAGGCTTTTGAACAGTGCGCGGGATTTCTGCGGGTGCCGGAAAGCAAAAATGTGTTGGACCACACCGCTGTGCACCCGGAATCCTATAAAGCGGCGGAGAAGCTCTTGGGATTGTGCGGGTATACTTTGGTGGATGTGGGGCAGCTTTCGGAACTGGACAGCCGGTTAAAGGAATTCGGCCTGGAGAAAGCGGCGGAGGACTGCGGAGTGGGTCTGCCTACCTTGCGGGATATTGCCGCCGAGCTGCAAAAGCCTGGCCGGGATCCCCGGGACCAGCTGCCCCCACCCCTTCTGCGCACGGATGTAATGGACATCTCTGATCTGAAGCCAGGAATGAAGCTGACGGGCACAGTGCGGAATGTGGTGGACTTCGGCGCCTTTGTGGACATCGGGGTGCACCAGGACGGGCTGGTGCATGTGTCCCAGCTCAGCGACCGGTTTGTGCGCCGCCCCAGCGAGGTGGTCACCGTGGGGGACGTGGTGGACGTGACGGTGTTGGAGGTGGACGAGAAGAAAAAGCGCATCTCCCTGAGCATGAAGCGCCAGGAGAAGGGGTGAGGCAAGGTTAAGGGCGTGGGGTTGTCTCAGCGCCTCCAAGGTCTTTTCTCTGGACCTTAAACACCTGAGAAGCGCATTTTTGCCAGGGTGGTGAATAATAGGTTAACACTCGCTGCGCTCGGTTAACTATCCGAGTTTTGCTTTGCAAAACTCATGTCACACGGCGAAACTTCCCTATCTCCTTTCGCCATTCTTTGCGCCGTGTGCCGCAATCAGCCAGCGCGAGCACCCACGCGCCCATATAAAAATGCATGAACAAAATGGAGCCGGATACCCCAGAAATTCCCAGAGAATGTCCAGCTCCACTTTTTGTTGCGGAATTTGCAATGGAGGCTTGCTGGACACCGGGCTTCCCCCATGTTATAGTTGAAGCAGGTCGGAAGGCCCAATCAAAGCATGAAAGCATGGAGGAATGGTTATGAATTTGGCAATCGGAGAAAAAATCGCCCTGCTGCGGCAGGAAAGGAACATCACCCAGACACAGTTGGCGGAATATCTCTTTCTGGCCCCTCAGACCGTGTCCCGGTGGGAGGTGGGCAACGGCGCGCCGGAAATCACACTGCTGCCCAGGATCGCCGCCTTTTTCGGGGTCAGCATCGACGAGCTGTTCGGGGCGACCTCCCGGACGCGCACAGAGGATCTGGTGGCAAAATACTCGGTGCTCCGGGATGGCCGTTCTTTTCGGGAGGCCATGGGATTTATTGATTCCCAGATCCAATCCATTGACGCCCTTTTGAAAAACGGCGGGGGAGATCTTACCGAGTTGGAAGAAGAGCGGGACCAGCTGGAGGCGGAAAAGACCCATATGTGGATCCAGCTGGGGCGGGAGGCCTTTCAGCGCGCCTTTGCCATCGCGGACCGCTTTGCGGAAAAAACAGAAGGGGATCCGGAACATCCCTGGTATCTGAAGATGAGATTGCAAAGGGACCAGCTGTGCGACAATATTGGCCGGGGCCGGGAGGCCGTGGCGCAGCGCAGAGCAGATTTTATGGAGCGCCCCAGCCAGACCTCCCTGCTGCGCTATTTCGCCATGCTGGGGAACCGGCAGGACTATGAGGAGATTCTGGAAGCGGCAGAGGGCCCGGCCAGAGAGATGCTGTTCCCGCCCGCCACAGGAAATTTGCCCATCTGGCTGGAGCTGATCCATGCGGCCGCCGAGACGGGGGAAAGGGGCCTCATCGAACAGCATCTGCCGCAGGTTCTGGAGGTGTGCGGCAAGCAGGATGAGGTGGACTTCCTCCTGTGTCTGCTGAACGTGTACGAGGGGGAAGAACTGGCAAGAGTAAAGGAGCGGCTGCGGTCTTTGCTGCCACAGGCGGGGCTCAACGAATATTTTGAGGCAAAGGTCAGGGAGCGGATCGGAGCGACCCCAGCGGCCTCCTCACAAAACGAGAACGGAGATTTCTGCTGAAATATGACGGCTCTGCCGGTCCGGAAGCATCCGGATCCGGCGGGGCCCTTGGTTTGAAAGGCAGAAATTGGCGGTTTTGCCTGGGCTTTCCAAGGGAAGGGGACGGTCAAAATCTCTAAAAGATAGCTTCAGCAGGGCGCTTCTCTTGACAAAAAGGTTACAGTTTAGTAACAATCACGAAATACTGTTTACAATTCCTAGTAGATTTGCTATAATATACCCATGACTTCGCGAAGGGGCGCCCCTTCGCCGCATTCCGTTATTTAAACGGAATGCAATCCTATCATTATCCATAAGAGGAGGGCTCGCTATGGCAACCGCCAGCGCAACGCCGAAAGCGCCGAAGCAATACGGTTACTGGGGCAAACTGCTTGCCGACATCCTGCGGGATAGATGGCTGTATCTGCTGATGCTTCCCGGCATTGCATTAATCTTCATCTTCCGCTACATCCCTATGTACGACTTGCGCATCGCGTTTATGGAGTACAATGCCTTTGCACCCGCTGAGAGCGAATGGGTAGGGTTCGGCCAGTTTATCGACCTGTTCACCAAGCCAAAATTTGGGCAGGTTCTGGGAAACACGCTTTACATTGCGATTCTGAAAATGGTCATCGGCTTCCCCATTCCCATTATTCTGGCGCTGATGATGAATGAAATGCGCAATCTAAAGTTCAAGAAAGTGGCCCAGACCCTTCTGTACCTGCCCTACTTCATCTCCTGGGTTATTATGGCCGGCCTGATCATGAACTTCCTGGATCCAACCAACGGCATCATCACCAGCCTGCTTAAGGGGATTACCGGGCAGGATATGCAGGTGCTCACGGATAAAGGCGCGTTTGTGCCCATGCTGGTCATCAGCGATATCTATAAGGGCATGGGCTGGGGCACCATCATCTATTTCGCGGCCCTCTCCGGCGTGGACCCCCAGCTCTACGAGGCGGCCTCCATCGACGGCGCCAAGCGGTTCAAGCAGCTGTTGCATGTGACCATCCCGGCCATTATGCCCACGGTGATCATCATGCTGATTCTCAACTGCAACAACATCCTGAACGCCGGCTTCGACCAGATCTTCATGCTCTACTCCGCCCCTGTTTACGAGGTGGCCGACATCATCGATACTTACGTATACCGCCTCGGCATTCAAAAGACCAGCTATTCCTTCAGTACTGCCGCCGGTATGTTCAAATCTGTCATTGCCCTGATTCTCATCGTCTCCGTGAACTTTGTGGCGAAAAAATCCGGCAACGAAGGCGTTTGGTAAGGAGGGATATTCATGGCAAAACCTACGATTGACATCGCGGCCGGCGAGATCCAGCGCGAGAACAGAATCAAGACCTCTGTGGGGGAGAAATGCTTCACTGTCTTTAACTATACCTTCTTTACCCTGCTGTGCCTGATTATGCTCTATCCCTTCTGGCATGTGCTGATGCAGTCCTTGAGCTCTACGGAGCAGGCTCTGCGGGGAGGCATCTTCCTGTACCCCAAGGATTTCAGCATCGGCACCTATCAGTCCGTGTTCAAGAACCCCCAGATCTATAACGGCTTCGCCACCACCATCTTCGTCACGGCCATCGGCTCTACCCTGGGCACCCTACTCACGGCCATGACTGCCTATCCCCTGAGTAAAAGCCGTCTGCGGGGCAGCAAAATTATCATGTTCCTGGTGTTGTTCACCATGATCTTCAGCGCCGGCATGATCCCCAACTACCTGCTGATCCGCAGCCTGGGCCTGTATGACAGCCGCTGGGCCCTGATTCTGCCCGGCATGGTCAGCGCCTATAACTGCATTCTGATGAAGAATTTCTTCCTCTCCATTCCAGAGGCTCTGGAGGAGTCCGCCCGCATCGATGGCGCCAACGATATGCGCATCTTCTTCAGCATCATCCTGCCCCTGTCCAAGGCCACCATCGCCACCATCATGCTCTTCAACGCGGTCATGTACTGGAACGACTACTTCTCTGCCGTTCTGTACATCCGGGACGTGGATAAGTGGCCCCTGCAGACCGTGCTGCGCCAGATGCTCACCAACACCCAGCAGGCCATGCAGCAGGCGGGCGTGAACGTGCGCCAGCAGAGCGACGCCAACGCCGTCACCATCAAGGCGGCCTCCATCGTGGTTGCCACGGTGCCCATCCTGATCGTGTATCCCTTCGTGCAGAAGCACTTCGTGAAGGGCGTCATGATCGGCGGCGTGAAGGGATAAGATGTCCAGATTGAATGCTTTTTGAAGTGATGGGAGGCCTTCGGGCGTACAGGTCACGCCCTACGGCAAGGTCGTGGGCCTGCGCGGGTCTCACCTGCCGGTTCGGTCGGTTCGCGGCTTGTCTGCCACTGGCAGACGCTCACCCCACACCCGCGCCAGCTATAAACTTGGCATTGCCAAGTTTTGACCAGCTGGACCGGTTAAAGCTGACCAGGGAAAAAGTTTCGTCAACCTTTTCAAAGGTTGCGGGGTTTTTAGGGGCAGAGCCCCTAAACCGCCGAAGGCCAAAATGTCGTCCTAAAAGCGCGTGTTTTGGACACTTTCGAGATCCCGCCCAAATTTCATCGATTACCGGCCGCTCTCCGGGGCGGCTGATAATCCATTATAAAATGCATTTTATGCAAGGAGGAAACCAAATTGAAAAAGCTAGTGAAACAGGTCCTGTGCTACCTGCTGGTTCTGGCCATGTGCGTCAGCCTGTTCGCCGCGTGCGGCAGCAACGGCGGCGATTCCAGCAGCTCCAAGACCGAAGGAAGCAGCTCTGAGACCAGCTCCGCCCAGAACGAGGACGGCGGCGATGAGAGCAGCGAGGCCGAGGACGGCAACACCGCCACCGGCGACAAGATCGATCCCACAGCCTGCGAGGAGACCATGGACGTTTCCATCGCCATCATGACCGGCTTCACCCAGACCGAGAGCCGCGTGGAGAAGATGCTGGAAGAGAAGTACAACGTGAACATCGAGCTGGTTGTGCTTCCCGGCTGGTCCGACGCCCCCTCTCAGATCAACCTGATGATGGCCTCCGACGACACCCCTAACATGATGTGGTGGTGGAGCATGGACAACGAGTTCCTGCAATGGAAGGCCGCCGGCAAGCTGGTGGACGTCTCCGGCTACATGAACAAGTACACCAACATCCGGGACTACTACAACAAGATGGACCCCAAGACCCTGTTCTATGTCACTGAGGACGACGGCGCCATCTACCGCATCCCCGGCGACGTGTCCGAGCCCTCCTGTGAGTGCCTGTGGATCCGTCAGGACTGGCTGGACAATCTGAACCTGAAGGCCCCCACCACCATTGACGAGCTGGAAGAGATCATGCGCGCCTTTACCGAGGACGACCCCGACAAGAACGGCAAGGACGACACCTACGGCCTGGGCGGCGACGGCTACGACCCCCGCTCCTTCTGGCCCTGGATTCAGGCCTATGACTACACCCACTATGACCGCTGGGTTGTGGACGACAACGGCAAGGTGGCCTTTGGTCCTACCACCGAGAACACCAAGAAGTGGTGGGGTGACGTGGCCGAGCTCTATAAGAAGGGCTACATTGTGCCCAGCATCACCACCGACACCGACCGCGACGAGGAGATGGCCAACGGCGGCTTCGGCGTGACCTATAGCTGGTGCGCCTACAACAACCCTGATTCCGGCACCATGATGAGCTTCTACGCCAACAATCCCGACGCCAAGTGGGTTCCCATCGACATGGTGAAGGGCGAGAACGGCAATCCCCAGGAAGATCCTGCCACCAGCGCCGCCTGGGCTCACTTCGGCATCACCGATACCGCTACGGATCCCGAGCGCCTGTACGCCATGTATGACGACATGTGCGGCCTGGAGAACTACATCGAGCGCCGCTACGGTGTCGAGGGCGAGGACTACACCATTGAGGACGGCATCTACAATCCCATCATCGCTCCCGAGGGAGAGGAGAACAACACCCAGAACATCGGCCTGAACCTGTTCAACAACCTGTTCAACCGCAAGGACGAGGGCCTGATCTCCAACATTCCCGAGACCACCGCGCTGTTCAAGAAATCCGGCGATGCCAGCCGCGACATGGCCGCCCACCTGATCGAGTGGCGGAACCCCGCCGACCTGACCACCTGGGTTGACATCAGCACCGACGTTACCGACACCAAGAACGAGTACATGTGGAATGTCATCGGCGGCCAGGATTCTCTGGACAACTGGGACAACTACATTGCCACTCTGAACGGCTATGGCCTGGAAGAGGCTGTTGCCGAGGCCCAGGAGATCTACGACGCCCAGGCCGCGCGGATGGATGAGTATATGAGCAACAAGACCAACCAGAAGTAAGTAGCAGCCAGCCTGCTGAAAGCAAAAAGAATGGGGGAAGCCGAGGCTTCCTCCATTCTCTTTTTGGAGACCTTGGGGCGTTGGGTCTCGCCTGTCGGCTTGGTCGGTTCGCGGCGTTGTCTGCAATACTTGGCTTTGCCAAGTATCCGGCAGAACGCTTACCCCCAAATCCCACAAACTTTTACCCACTCCTCGCTTTGCTCGTCGTGAACGTTTTAACGTTTTTCGCATAGCCCCAACACATTATGCGGTCCAAGACTTGGCGAAGCCAAGTCTCAGGCATCTAGGCCCCTGGTAGGGTGTGCCTTAGCAACGTCCCACGGTCTTAGCTCTTGACCTTAACACCTGAGAAGCGCATTTTTGCCAGGGTGGTGAATAACAGTTAATCATCGTTTCACTTGATTAACTGTCCGAGTTTTGCAAAGCAAAACTCTTAAGAGGGGACGCGGAGAGTTCATCTTGTGAAACAAGATGAACTCTTTTGCAACTGAGAAAAAGCGTCCCCTGGAAATCGGAACCGCCAGCTGACCAGCTGGACCGGTCAATGTGTTTGGCGTTAGTTCGCTCAGCTCAACCCAAAATGAAATCTTAGCTATGCTTTTTCGCCATTTGCAGCGCCGCGCGCGCCGATCTTACTGCCCACGAAGCACAGCACAAAGGAGACCACCATGGCGCAGCAGGCGTAGAGGGGGCCGTCCGGCGTGGTGAACCCGGAGGCCGCCGCGGGCACGAAGGCCGTCAGGAAGCCGCCCAGCATCCCCGCCCAGGCCCCGGTGCGGTTGATGCCCTTCCAGTACAGGGAGAGCAGGTAGGGCGCCAGGAAGGACCCGGAGATAATCCCCCAGGAGTAGGACATCATCTCCAGAATGGGCGTGGGGTAGTTGGCGATGAAATAGCTGAGCACCACAAAGCACAGGCAGAGAATCCTGGTGAGGGCCGCTAGATTTTTGTCATCTATATTCTTGGCCAGGGTGGGCTTCACCAGGTCCATGGACACGGTGGAGCAGGCCGTCAGGGTGATGCTGGACAGGGTGGACACCGAGGCGGAGATCAGCAGCACCAGAATCACGCCGATGAGCAGGTTAGGCAGGCCGGCGCTGTCCAGCATCAGGGGCACCAGAAAGTCTTTGCCGCCCTCGGGCATGGTCTCCCCGAAGAAGAGATGGGAGAAGGAGCCGATGAAGTAGCCGCCTCCCGCCACCAGCAGGGCGAATATGGTGGAGATCACCGTGCCCCGCCGGACCTCCTGGGCGTCCCGGATGCCGTAGTATTTGTGCACCATCTGGGGCAGGCCCCAGGTGCCGAAGCTGGTCATCAGGATGGTGGAGACCAGCGCCACGGTAGATTTCCCGGAGAGGGGGGCCATCTCGTGGGACTTCATGTACTCCATCATGTTCCCAAGGCCTGTGGAGAGCCCGCCCACCTGGGGGGAGAGTACCACCAGCACAATGAGGGCGCTCACGCCGATCATCATGACGAAGCCCTGGAAGAAGTCCGCCTTGAGGGTGGCGATGTAGCCCCCTAGGATCAGCAGCAGGGCCGAGGCAATGGCGATGATAATCATGCAGACCTGCTCGTCGATGCCCAGAATCACCGCACAGACGCTGGTGAGCCCTTTGTACACCGAGGCGGAGTAGGGGATCAGGAACAGAAAGATCACCACGCAGGCGAACAGGCGCATGGCCGGGCTCTGGAAGCGCTTTTCAAAGAGCTGGGGCATGGATTTGATGTCGTGGCGGCGGGTATACTCCCGGGTGCGGTTGGCAAGAACCAGCCATGCCAGCAGGGAGCCGAACACTGCGTTGCCAATGCCCACCAGCACGCTCCACAGGCCGTAGCTCCAGCCGGAGCCGCCGGAGTATCCGATGAACATCACGGCGGAAAAATAGGCGGTGCCATAGGAGAGGGCCGAGATCCAGGCCCCGGCGCTGCGTCCGCCCACAGTGAAAGATGCCATATCGGCACCTTTGCGGGAGTAGAGAATGCCAATCACCAGCATAAAGAGGGCATAAATGCCAATGACGGTCCAAATGGTCAACTGCTTGTCCATAAAATTCCTCCTTATCTTTGTTCCTGCTATTGCATACTTGTCTCTCCAAAAGTATACTTTATTGAGAGTATGTTTTGGCCTCCGGCAGCTGGGGGGGATCTTCTCACCTGCCGGTTCGGTCGGTGCTTGACGGTCCCCACCGAGGACCAGCACCTCAGACCCCTGACTAGCTGTAAACTTGGCGTTGCCAAGTTTCGACCAGCTGGACCGGTCAAAACTGTCCAGGGGAAAAGTTTCGTCCACCTTTTCAAAGGTGGTGGGGCCGAAGCGCACTCCATAGTTACATGATATACTCTCCAGCGGGGATTCGCAAGGCAAAACAGAAAAATTTGAGAAAAATATTTTTTCATGCAACCAATCCCTTGCCAAAGGGATTCTTATAGATAGAAAGAAAAGAGCGGAGTGACAGTGCATGAGAGGGGATTATGACATTCTTATTCAAATACGGCGGAAGGAACAGTCCGCCCTGGAAATAGCCATCCGCCGCTATGCCAGATATGTGGCGGCGGTCATCCAGAAAACCCTTGGGAACGCGGGTACGCCACAGGACGTGGAGGAGCTGAGTTCGGACGCTTTTGTGGCCCTGTGGGAAAACGCGGAGAGACTTCGGGACGACAGCGACTTGAAATATTGGCTGGCGGTGGTGGCGAGAAACGCCGCCTTGAAATGCCAGAGAGCGCATCAATACACTGAGATGCTGGAGGAGAACCTGATTTTCGACAGCAGCTCACCCCAGGGGCGTTTGGAAAAAGAAGAGAGAATACGGCTGGTGAGAAGCGCAGTGGACAGTATGGAATCCGTGGACCGGGAGGTTTTTCTGCGGCACTATTTCTGGCATCAGCCGGTAAGCCAGATTGCCAGTGAAATGGAGAAAAACCAGTCCGCCATTAAGAGCCGGCTGGCCAGGGGAAGAGAAAAGCTGCGAAAAGTTTTGATGAAGGAGGACTGCCTGCTATGAGTGAAATTGATAAGCTGGTAAACCGGGCGTTTCCCGATGAGCTGAGAAACGTAGAGCCCGTCTCCGTAGACGAGGATGCAGTTTTCGCCCGCACCCTGGAAAAGCTGGGTCTGGACGCTCCAGGCCGTGTCCGGGAGGGACCGACGCTTCTCAAGAAAGACCATGGAAAGATACAGGAGAAAAAGTGGGTAGAGGTTCCCCCTGAGACTGTGAAGCATCGGTGGATGAGCTGGACCGGTTGGGCAGTGGCGGCCTGCCTGGTGGTCGCCTGCGCCGTCAGCTGGGGCCCCTGGCTGGCCAGCAACCTAGGCTTTGGAACCCGGGAGCCCGGTCCGGCGGAAAAGGGGCTGGGGGGTGGGACGCCCTATTCCCTGTCCAGCGGCAGTTCCGAGACAGACGGGGTGTTCGTTCCGGCGGAGGTTACTGGTCACACTCCCTATCCCCCGTTCCCCACGCCTTCGGCGGGAGAGTCCGGAGAGATCAGCGCGGAAGAGCTTTCCATAGGAGACGGAGGGTTTACCGTCGACTTACGATTCTCGGGAATGAGCGTGGCGGAAATCGGGCGTTTCGAGATAGCCGCCTATAACGCGGAATCTGGGGAAGCGCTGGAATGCTCCGGCCGGACCAACGCCAGCGGCAGGGTGGAGGTCAGCTTTTTGTGGGACCAGAAGTATCTGGTAGGAGAGGCCAGACTGGAGATCAGCCGCCTGACAGGGGACGGAAGCTCCAAGTATGATTTCGAATTTGTGGATTCGTTCCTGCTAGACCTGGCAAGCAGAAAGATTACCTCTATGGATGACAGCGAGTAACGCGAAAAGGCCCTGGGTTTATTCACGCAATATTCACTTGTTTTTCTTGCTTTTGCCACAGTTAGGGGTTAAAATAGTTAAAAATGGAAGAAAAGGCTTGAACGGGAAGATTGCGTGGATGAAGGATGCTGGCCAATATAGAGAAGGAGTGAGTTCATGGCTTCCGGGAAAATCCTGATTGTGGACGATGACAAGAATATATGCGAGCTGTTGCGGCTGTACATGGAAAAGGAGGGCTTTGAAACCTGCATAGCCAACGATGGGGAGAGCGCCCTGAAGAAGTTTGACGGGACTGCCCCAGACCTGATCCTCCTGGACATTATGCTTCCTGGCCTGGACGGCTGGCAGGTGTGCCGGGAGATCCGAAAGAAGTCCTCTTGCCCTATCATCATGCTCACCGCCAAAGGAGAGGTGTTTGACAAAGTGCTGGGCCTGGAGCTGGGGGCGGACGACTATGTGGTGAAGCCCTTTGAAACCAAAGAAGTGGTGGCCAGGATCAACGCCGTGCTCCGGCGCAGCGGGAAAAGCGGCGGCCGTCAGGACGACAGCAAAGAGGTTTCTTATGATAATCTGGTCATCAATTTGACTAACTATGAGCTGAAGGTAAAGGGTGTGCAGGTGGACACTCCGCCTAAGGAGATGGAGCTCATCTACCACCTGGCCTCCAACCCCAACCGGGTCTTTACCCGGGACCAGCTGCTGGACGAGGTCTGGGGATTCGACTATTATGGAGATAGCCGAACGGTGGACGTGCATATCAAGCGTCTGCGGGAGAAGCTGGAGGGCGTCTCAGACAAATGGACGCTGAAAACAGTTTGGGGCGTGGGCTATAAGTTTGAGGCAAAGGACTGAGCCCCCTATGCAGAGAAGCATTTTTAGTCGATACCTGAGCATTACTATGGCGATTATCTTCCTCAGCTTTGTGATGCTGGGGGGAGCGATGATGGTGTTCTTTGGCCAGTATTGGCGGGGGGAGAAGAAGGAACTGCTCACCCAGAACGCTTCCTCTATCTCCGCCATGGCGAGCCAGTTTCTGACAGAGAAAAGCCCTGGAAAATATGAGTTGCGAACCGATGCCTTACGGGGGTTTTTGAGTAGCTTTTCCACCAGCATCGACGCGGACATCTTTATTACGGACCTAGAGGGCAGGGTGCTTTTGGGCAGCTTTGCCAACAGTAAGTTGGAGAAGCTGGAGAAGGCCCCCAGCTATTATGTGGATCAGGCGGCAGCGGGCATGTATGAGGGCCGCAGCAGCCTCGACGGTCTGTACCGGGACAGCTACTACATCATCGGAGTACCGGTTTCCGCTCCGGAAGAGGGCCCCTGCGTGGGCGTGGTATTCGCTGCCACCAGCCCGGCCACAATCAATGCCATGATGATAGAGGCGCTAAAGATCTTTCTTTTGGCGGCGGTGGCGGCTCTGGCAGTGACCTTCTGCGTGGTGGGGGCTTTCGTATACCGGCTGGTAAAGCCGCTGCGGCTGATGTCTCTGGCGGCCAGGAGCTTTGGCGCGGGAGACTTTTCCCTGCGGGTACCCGTCACCCGGGAGGACGAGTTGGGCCAGCTGGCCGTGTCCTTCAACAATATGGCGGACTCCCTCTCCAATTCTGAAGGGATGCGCCGCAGCTTTATCGCCAATGTGTCCCATGAGCTGAAAACGCCTATGACCACCATCGCCGGATTTATCGACGGCATACTGGACAGCACCATTCCGAAGGAGGAACAGGACAAATACCTTCACATTGTGTCCGACGAGGTGAAGCGCCTGTCCCGGCTGGTGAAATCCATGCTGGATCTGTCCCGTATCGACAGCGGGGAGATGAAGATCCATCCCAGCTATTTTGACATCACCCATACCCTGGTGGCCACACTGCTTACCTTTGAGCAAGGCATTGATGAAAAACAGATTGAGATTCAGGGCCTGGAAGAGGCCGCGCCCATCCAGGTCTATGGGGATCAGGACCTTTTACACCAGGTTGTGTATAATTTAGTGGAAAACGCGGTAAAATTTACCAATCAGGGAGGTGCGATCAAGGTTCTGACCGCAGACAGTATTGACCGCACTACGGTGATGATTGAGAATACCGGGCCCGGGATTGCCTCTGAGGACCTGCCCATGGTGTTCGACCGGTTTTATAAAGGGGATAAATCCCGCAGCCGGGATAAAAACGGCATGGGCCTGGGGCTGTATCTGGTACGCACAATCTTACAGCTCCACGGGGGAAATATCCAGGTGACCTCTGTGCAGGGGCAGTTCTGCCGGTTTGAATTTTACCTGCCCAAGCCTCAGGAAGCGCCGAAGCTGAAAGAAAGCCAGCAGGGCGGTTCGCCCCGGCTCAAGGAGCCCAGGGCCAAGAAGCCGAAGAAGACGGAAAGCGAAAGGAGTAAGGAAGATGAGTGAATTCTGGAATGGGGACAACATGCCGGAAGAGGAGAGGGAACAGGAGGGGACTCCCAGCGAAAGCGGCGGGGAACTTTCCCGAGAGGCGGTGGAGAACCAGGAGATTCAGCCGGATCCGGAGGCGGCAGAGAAGCGAGAGGAGCCTCTCCAGGAGGAATTCTCCCAGGAGCCGCTCCCGTCAGGGCAGGCAGAACCCATAGAGCCGGTCCTCCCAGAGGGTGACGAGCCAGAAATCCCTCAGAGAAGCAAAGAAGAGATGGAGAACTCCAGAGGAGTGGGGGACCAGGAGCCCCCGGCGCAGCCCCAGCCAGCTCCGTGGCCCGGCCAACCTTATCCTCCCCAGCAGCCGTACTATCCGGTTTATCCCCAACCGTCCCAGGGATATCAGCAGCCTTACCCGCAGCCCTGGCCTGGCCAGCCCGTTCAGCAGCCTCAGCCGGGATATCCCCCCTATGGATATGGCCCTTATGGAGAGCAGCGGGTGCAGGTTCCCCAGCCTTACTATCCGGCACCTGTCTATTATGGCGGCTATAATGGATTCCAGCCCCGGCCGGTCCAGCCGCCGAAAAAGAAAATGAGCCGGGGCCTGAAGATTTTCCTCTGGATTACCGGGGTTCTTTCGGTCATTGCCATCATCGGCGGGGGAGTCTATCTGGCTCTGGCGGCGGTCCACGCTGCGGAGGAGAACCGGCGGCCATCCTTTGGCTACGACATTCCCGATCCCAGAGAGGACGAGGAGGAGCCCCGGAAGCCTTCTGAGAACGAGGGCGGCGATGAAGAGGAAGAGCAGCCGGAACGCCCTCAAGTAGACGTAACTCCCAACACGGACGGAATTCACATTACGGAGAGACCCGGTGGAGAGACGTTGGACGCGGAGGGGGTATACAATCGGGTAGTGCCCTCTACTGTGACGGTATCCGCTACCCTGACTCGAGAGGGGAATTCCAGTGAGAGCACTGGCACGGGCATCATTGCCACCAGCGATGGGTATATTATCACCAATTCTCATGTGGTGCTCAACTCCAAAAATACGGTGGTAAAGGTGACTGCCTATGACGGCCAGGAATATGACGCAGTAGTAGTAGGCGTGGACCGCACCACGGATTTGGCGGTGCTGAAAACCAACGACCACAATTTCACCCCTGCGGAGTTCGGCGACGCGGGAGAGCTCTCCGTGGGCGAGTGGGTGCTGGCCATCGGCAATCCGGGCGGAGCGCGGTTTTCCAGCTCCTTGACCCGGGGAATCATTTCCGGTCTGAACCGGGAGGTGGGCAAGTACAGCCAGGAAGGCATGACTTACATCCAGACCGACGCGGCCATCAACCCAGGCAACTCCGGCGGTCCTCTGGTGAATATGTATGGCCAGGTGGTGGGGATCAACTCCTCCAAGATCATCACGGATGGGTACGAGGGCATGGGCTTTGCCATTCCTGTCAGCCGGGCCCAGCCTATCATCAACGAGCTTCTTTCTGGCGGCTATATCAAGGGCCGAACCCGGTTGGGCATCCTATGCACGGAAGTGAACCAAGCCATGGCGGGCATGTATGGCATCCCGAGAGGCCTGCGCATTACGGAGTTTAACGAGGACAGCTCCTTCCAGGATACCGAAGCCCAGGTGGGAGACGTGATCGTGGCCATTGAGGGTGAGACGGTGGAAAGCCTGCGGGACGTGTCTAATCTGTTGCTGCGGTACGCTCCCGGAGACGAGGTAACAGTTACCCTTTACCGGCCCAATGAGAACTTTATGATGGAGGGCCAAGAGATTGAGGTGACGATCGTCTTGCTGGAGGACAAGGGAGAAACCCAAAACTAAATGAGAGCCTATGCTAAGGCTTCGTGAGAACGGATTCCAATATACAATCCCCCGAACGGAGAGCTTCCGTCGGGGGATTGTTCTGTTGGCGAAGGATAGAGGCTGGCCTAATAAAGTATAGTATTTGTGGTGAGAGTATGTGGCGGCTTTCTCCACAAAAGATTTGGCAAAGTCAAGTCTTTTGACCAGACAAATTTAGGAACGCGGGGTACAATCTTTCCTAGCCGCAGCATAGACCTCCAGCATCAGTTCTGCGGTATCCGCCACACCGGGAATATCGTTGGGGAAGGGCTCTCCCGAGAGCACAGAGTGGTAAAACGCCTCAATGCAGCGCCGGTGACTGTTCCCCCAGTAGTCCTTGCCATCGATCCTTTCCTCTTGGGCGAAGTCCTTGCGGTAGAGGGAGCCGTCCTCCCAATGCACGGTGACTTCCTCTCCCTCTATGCGAAGAACCCCATGCTCGCAGGCCAGCTCCACCAGCACTGGGGCATCTTGACAATAGGCGGTGGTGGCGTAGAAAAGCGCTCGAACTCCGGAGAAGTCCAGGGTAGCCTCTAAAGTGTCCTCCACTTCGATCAACCGCTGGAGATGACGGTTGGCAAGGCTGGCTCCCAGCACTCGCCCGTGGCCCAGAAACTGGGTGAGCAGGTCCAGGGTGTGGACGGCCTGATTGATGAGCACGCCGCCGCCCTCGGTATCCAGGAATCCCCGCCAGCCGCTTTCTACATAATAGGGTGCCTCTCTGTGCCAGGTGACAAAGGCCCGGGCCCCCAGAATCTTCCCAGGCTTCCCCTCGGCCAGGAGCTTCCGGCAGAAGGCCACGCTGGGGTTGTACCGGTTCTGGAAACACACCCCCACCCGTACCTGCCCCTGAAGGGCCTGTAGGGCCTCCCACTGGCCGAGGTCGATTACCGGGGGCTTTTCCATAAACACATGGACGCCCCGGCTGGCCGCAGCCTGTGCCATGGGAACGTGGAGATAATGGGGGGTGCAGATATGGAGCACATCGATTTCCTCCTGGTCCAGAAGCTCCTCCAGGCTGGGGTAAGCCCGCGCGCTGGGTTCACAGTATTTTTCCCGAAGGGCCTGGGCACGCTCCGGAAGGATGTCCGCACAAGCCAGAAGCTGGGCAACCTCCAGCCCTTGCAGCACCTGTCCGTGGCGCTGGGCAATGCCCCCGCAGCCCACGATTGCGCAGCAAAGTCTTTTCATTCTAATTCCTCCAAAATTTCTCTCAGCGCGGTCAGAGCCAGCGCCCAGGCGCTCTTGCCGTCCAGGGCGGAATCCCGCTTCCGGGGGCCCTGCTCCAGCGCGGACAGGCCGGAAAAGTCGGTGAGATGGGGCTCCAGAGAGAGATAGCCTTTCCAGCCGCCGGAAAACAGCTGGAAGAGGAGCTCTTTCACCTGGCCCACACCCTGACCCGCGGGAACAATTTTCTTTTCGGCGGTGGCGTCCTTCACATGGATGTATTCGATGTAGGGACGGAGCATCTGGAAAGCCTCCGGGGTAGGTTGGCCTACCTCCACGAAGTTGGCGAAGTCAAACACGGCCCGGAAGTTGGGGCCGGAAAGCTGTTCCATCAGATCCAGGCAGCGGGGAGCGGTATCGCCATAGATACCCTTTTCGTTTTCGTGGAGCAGGACTGAATCCCACCGGCGGGCCTCCTCCGCCATGGCGCTGAGCCGTTCCAATACCTGGGAACGGTACTGGGCTGGGTCCTGGCCCTGGGGTATATAGAAGCTGAATAGGCGCAGATAGGGGGCCTCCAGCCCCTTCTGGATTTCCAGGGTGCGCTTGAGTTTTTCCATATGGGGGGCAAAGGGCTCCTCAATGGAGATTTTGCCGATGGGCGACCCGATGGACGATACAGCCATCCCTGCGGCATGGAGCTTTTCTTTTACTTCCAAGAGCTTTTCCAAAGAGAAGTCGGAGACATTGATGCCATCGGCGGCACGGAGCTCCAAATGATCAAGGCCGAACTCCCGAAGGGCTTCCAACTGGGCGTCAAAACCGGGAGCGATCTCGTCGGAAAAACCGGTGATAATGATGTGGCCCATAACGATCCTCCTGATGAATTCATGAAATAAAGGGATTTCTGAGTTCATTATAGCAAATGAGGGGGGAAAGTCAACCATACTTTTTTAAAAAATGCTTTCCAGTCCCTTCCCTTTTTTTATAATATATAGTATAATTATACCAATTGGCTTCCGTATATATGGAGGCCCTTGAGACTAACGAGTAAGGAGCAATGATACAATGAGAACGCCCGCTTTCAGGCCCCATTCCAAATTCCGGCAAATTCTTTCCCTTTTGCTGTGCTGCCTGCTGATGACTGGTTGTTTGGCCATGCCGGCTTCCAGCGCGGACGAGCCCGTTTCAGGAGAAGATACCGCTTTTTTCCCTGACAGCGGGGAGACAGATGCCGGTTCGGACAGTGATGAAGCCGCGACTCCCCAGCCTGACGTTACCCCAGATCCGGACGGCACGCCTGAGCCCGGCGAAAGTCCCGAACCCCACCCGGAGGAAGTAACCGTACAGTTTGTGCTCGACGAAGACACGGACGTGAGCACCACCGTGCCTTATGGGGAAACCCTTCAGCCGGATGATATTCCAAACGGGAAGAGCTTCCGGTGGAAGGGCATCGTTCTGGAGAGCTGGCTGGACGAGGACGGTCAGCCGGTAGAGAATCTGGAGGAAATGGCCTTCACCCAGGACACGGTGTTTACTGCCAAGTGGAGGAAGGAGCTTTCCGTTCTTTTCGACACGGACACTCACGGCGCCTATATCGGCGGCTATTCTAACGGAATGTTCAAGCCCGAGGGCCAGGTGACCCGGGCAGAAGCGGTGAAGCTCTTTTATAACCTGCTGCGGGAGAAGAACCAGATGGAGGCGGAGTTCTCCGACGTGAAGCCTGATGAGTGGTATGCGGAGGCTATTGGGACTATCTGCGGCGTGGGCCTGGCAAAGGGCTATGACGATGGCACATTCCGGCCCAACCAGAAGATCACCAAGGCGGAATTCATCAAGATGGCGGTTTCCTGTGCGGAGATGGAGGAGTGTTCCTGCCCCTTCCCGGATGTGAAGCCCGGCTCCTGGGAGGAGCCTTATGTGGCTTTCGCTGCTGCCAAGGGATGGATTTCCGGCGATCCTGAGGGCAATTTCAATCCTTCAGAGAAGCTCACCCGGGCTCAGGCGGTGAAGATCCTCAACTGTATGCTGGGCAGAACGCCGGAGGCGGGAGTAAAGTCCAAGACCGGTGTTACCAATTTCTATGATGTGTTTCCCGAGAATTGGGCCTATGGACACATTGTGGAGGCCTCTACCGCCCATAGCTATACTTTCTTGGAGGCGGGCGGTGAGCAGTGGACCAGCTATACAAAAGATACCCGGCCCATCAAGACCGGTTGGGTGAAGGACAGCGGCAAACGCTATTACGTGGGCAAGAATGGCAAATTCCTCCGGGGAGCCCAGACCATTGACGGCAAGAAGTATCAGTTCGACTCCACCGGCGCGGCGGCTACAGGATTCTTCATGCAGGGGAGCTGGAAACGGTACTTTAAAAATGGCGAGCTCCAGAACGATATCTCCGGCCTGGGCGTAGTGAAGGGCCCTTACTATATCAAAGTATACAAGCCCGCCAACTACCTGATTATCTTCGCCAAGGGGGACGACGGCAAGTATAACATTCCTGTGCGCTCTATGCTGGTGTCCTGCGGCAACCCGACTCCCACCGGCAATTTCTATACTCCCGCCCGTTACCGCTGGCTACAGATGGTGGGCGGCAGCTGGGCCCAGTGGTGCACCCAGATTCAGGACAGCTATCTGTTCCATTCGGTGCCCAACGACTGGAAGAATAATTATACCATGTGGGTGAACGAGTACAATAATTTGGGAACTACCCGTTCGTTGGGATGCATCCGCCTGAACTGTGAAGATTCCAAGTGGATCTACGATAACTGCGCTTTGGGCACCCATGTATATATCTCACCTACGGAAACCAGCGGACCCCTCTCCAAGCCCGCCGGGCTGAAGCTCCCCGCCGGCCACAGCTGGGATCCTACCGATCCCACAGCCTACTATCTCTGCCGGGAGCGGGGCTGCCATTAAAGATTTCCTGGAATTACCAAAAAAGGATCTGGCTTCAGAGCCGGATCCTTTTTTGCTATAGTTAATTTTGCCTCCCCGCGTTTATAGTAAACTAGCTTAAGAACTGACAAAGCCGGTTCTTAAGTTCGGCGGCTCTGCCGCCTAGTTCAAAAAGATTCTTTTGAACTTAATTAACTATACGGCTGGTTCACCACGCCCATATACAGGGGCACATAGCGGTTGTAAATCACGAACAGGAAGGGCCGGTCCAGGGTGAAATACAGGTCCCGGGGCTCCTTCTCCTCCGCGCCGCAAAATGCTCCCAGCTCCACAAAGCTGGCCCCGGTGCAGCCCTCCTCGTCGATCATCACCCGGCAGGCGTGGCTGGCCTTGTTGATGGCCACTGGGTACCGGGTGGTGAGGGGGGAGAAGTCGCTCTCCTCCAGATCAAAGGCTCGGGTGACGCCCAGGGCCTTCAGTCCGCCGGTCAGGTCCAGGTTGGAGGAGACGTCGAACTTGGGCACGCTGAGGTGGAGCTTCACCCATTCGTTGTTCTCCCAGTGCTCATGCCAAGGGGCGGCGGTTTCCCGGCCCACGGCGTCCAGGAAATCCCACAGGTCGCTGTCCTCCGCGAGAAGATCCTCTGGGGAATAGCCCTCGTCCGGCAGGATGAAAACCATCTGCTCCGGATGGTTCAAAGACTTGGCCGTCGCCCCGAAATGTTCGCCCCGGTAGTAGGTGTTCGTGCCAGTGGAATTCATGAACTCCTGCTTCACGTCCCCGTCCGGGCTGTGGAAAACTGCCTGGGTGTTCCCCTCCGAGTTAAAGGGCATACTCCAGGGGGAGTAGTATTCCAGGGTGCTCATCAGGGTGACGGCCATGTCCTCGTCCATGTGCAGCCCGCCGGCCTGCTCCTCCAAAAGGCCCCCGGTGTGCTCGTTCACCCAGTTCTGCAGGAGCTGGTCGTATTCCTGCGTGCCCGGGCTCCCCCGGAAGCTGTCGGCGAAGTGCTCCTCCGCCAGCAGGTCCAGGGTGGGCTGCTGGTAGTCCACCCGGTTGCTCAGCCATAGGGAGTTGTAGGCCCGGCAGTAGGCGCCATCCTGTTCCTGGCAGCACAGGGTCCAGAGGCCCTTGGTCTGGTCCCGCAGCTCCTCCATGCCGGAGCTCTGGAGCAGGTCCAGAATCTGCTGGCGGGTGTCCCCCTCTGTGATCTCCGCCGCCATGCTCAGGGCTAGGTAGAGGTTCAGGGGGGAGTAGATTCTGTTGGGATTCTGGACGGATTCCACCGCCTCCAGCGCGTCCCCGGGGTCTCCGGCGGAGAGGAACTCCCGGGCGCTGCTTTTGCAGAACTGCTGGAAGAGGGGGAGGGCTTCGTCCCAGTTTTTCAGAAGCCGCCGGGCGCTGTAGTAGGCGCTGCCGTCATCCTGGTCCGGGCTGGGGGAGGCGCTTTCATCCCCGAAGGGGCCCAGCTCCCTCTCAAAGAGGGTATAGTGGATGTCCTCCATCCGGCTGTCGGCTTCCGGGTAGCGGGCAGAGGCCAGCTGGGCGGTTCCGGTGTGCAAGGGGACGGGGGTACGGTTCAGCAGGAAGATCCCGGCCGTGAGGGCCAGCGCCGCTGCGGCGGCAATCCAGGGCCAGCGGCGCTTTTTTCGGGGCGGCTCCTCCAGTTGGGTCTGGCCGTCCCGAATGTGGGTGATGGCGTCAAAAATATCCTCTGGTTTCATGGGGAATATCCCTCCTTTGTAAGCTGTTGCTTCAGCTTTTTCCGAAGCCGGAAGGTCCGCTGGGAGAGGGCTTCGGGGGCGGTTCCGGTCTGGCGGGAGATCTCCGGGAGGCTGTCCCCGTACCAGTACCGGCGGACGAACAGGGTCCGATCCTCGGGGGAGAGGGTGTCCAGCCAGCGGGAGACCAGCCGGGAGAGGGCCCGGGAGTCCACCTGGGCGTCCAAGCTGTTCCCGTCGGGCAGGCATTCCTCCAGCTCGGAGAGGAGCAGGCCCACGCCCCGGTCCCGTTTTTGGGCGGTGGAGGCCCGGTAGCGGCTGATGGCCAGATTCCGGGTGACCCGGCCCAGAAAGGCCCCCAGGGAAGCGGGCAGCAGGGGCGGAATCTGCCTCCAGGCGGCGAAGTAGACGTCGTTGACGCACTCCTCCGCGTCCTCCCGCACGCTGAGCAGGTTGAGGGCGATGCGGAAGCAGAGGCCCCCGTATTTCTCCCTGGTGGCCTGGACCGCCCCCTCGTCCCGCTGGTTGTAGAGCTGAATGATCCGTTCGTCCTCCATTCTCCACCCTCCCCAAAGGCCCTTCTATAGGGATAGTCGCCGTTTTTGCCGGAATATTGCGGGAAGAAGAAAAATTTCTCGCAAAAGGAAAGTGTTTGGCCTCCGGCGGCTTAGGGCTTCGCCCTAAGAACCCACCAAACTTTTTGTAAAAAGTTTGGATCAAAAACTTTTACCCTGGTCAGCTTTGACGTGCTTAGCCAGCCAGGGTAAAAGATTCGTAGACTTCGTGAAACGAAGTCTTTCCTTTCTCAAAGGCGGCGGGGTGTGAGGTGGAGCCTCACGACCTACCCCAGGCGCAGCGCCCGGGAGGCGTTCAGCACCGCCAGAATCATCACGCCCACGTCGGCGAAAACCGCCAGCCACATTCCCGTCAGGCCCAGAGCACTGAGAACCAGCACTGCCGCCTTCACCCCCAAAGCGAACACAATGTTCTGCCGGACGATACCCAGCGTGCGCCGGGAAATTCGGATGGCCTGGGCCAGCTTGGAGGGTCTGTCGTCCATCAGGACCACGTCCGCCGCCTCGATGGCAGCATCGGAGCCCAGCGCCCCCATGGCAATGCCCACGTCCGCCCGGGAGAGTACCGGGGCGTCGTTGATGCCGTCCCCCACGAAGGCCAGCCTGGACTTTCCCGTCTGGGCGGCAAGGAGCGCCTCTACTTTGTCCACCTTATCTCCAGGCATGAGCCCTGTCCATACCTGCCGGATGCCCAGCTCCCTGGCAGCGGCCTCCCCGGCGGCCTTGGAGTCCCCGGTGAGCATCACAGTCTGAATCCCCCAGGCGTTCAGCCGGGAGACAGCCTCCTTGGCGTCAGGCTTCAGCCGGTCAGCGATGACAATGTGCCCGGCGTAGCGGCCCTCCACCGCCACATGGACCACCGTGCCGGAGGCGGGGTCCGCCGGGCAGGAGACACCGGCCTCCTTCATGAGCTTCCGGTTTCCGGCGCAGACAGTTTTGCCATCTATCCGCACCCGGACGCCCCGGCCAGACAGCTCCTCCGCCTGGGACACCCGGCTGGAATCCAGCTCCTGCCCCCAGGCCTCCCGCAGGGAGCGGGAGATGGGGTGGTCGGAGTAACTTTCAGCCAGAGCAGCCAACTCTAGCAGTTGGGATTCTGAGATTTCGTCGGGATGCAGCTCTGTCACCTGGAACACGCCTTGGGTGAGAGTGCCGGTTTTGTCGAACACCACCGTGCCTGCCGCCGCCAGGGCCTCCATATAGTTGCCGCCCTTGATGAGGATCCCCTGCCGGGACGCGCCACCGATTCCTCCAAAGAAGCTCAGAGGCACGGAAATCACCAGGGCGCAGGGGCAGGACACCACAAGGAAGGTAAGGGCACGCCGGAGCCAATCGGCCCAGCCCCCCAGAAACAGAGGGGGAAGCACAGCCAGAGCCACGGCGGACAGAACCACAACCGGCGTGTAGTACCGGGCAAAGCGAGTGATGAAATTTTCCGCCTGGGCCTTCTTGCTGGCGGCGTTTTCCACCAGGTCAAGTATCTTAGCCACAGTGGACTCCTCAAAGGCTTTTTTCACTTCCAGGCGGATCAGTCCGGACAGATTCACGCAGCCGCTGGGAACGTTGTCCCCTACTCCAACGGACCGGGGCAGGGACTCCCCGGTGAGGGCGGCGGTGTTCAGGGTGGTGCTGCCCTGGATGATCCGGCCGTCCAGGGGGACCTTCTCCCCGGGCTTCACGGTGATCACGTCCCCAACGGCCACGTCCTCCGGGTCCGCCTGGACCAGCTGGCCCTCCCGCTCCACATTGGCGTAGTCCGGGCGCAGGTCCATGAGGGAGGCGATGGATTTCCGGGATTTGCCCACGGCATAGCCCTGGAACAGCTCTCCCACCTGATAGAAGAGCATGACGAACACGGCCTCGGGGTACTCGCCCTCCCCGAAGAAGCCGGTGCAGAAGGCCCCCACCGTGGCCAGGGCCATGAGGAAGTTTTCATCGAACACCTGCCCGTGGGCGATATTCACGGTGGCCCGCCAGAGCACGTCCCAGCCGATGGTGAAATAGGCGGGCAGAAAGAGCAGGAACCGCCAGGGACCGTGATAGGGGATCAGAACAGCGGCGGCCAGCAGCCCGGCGCTGAGCAGAATCCGCAGGAGCATGAGCTTTTGTTTTTTCGTCATAATTAGAAACCCTCTTTCCCATTTTCAAAGCCTTTTCAGCACCCCAAATGCCACCGGCAGCCGTCCTTCCAGCCGCTTCAGGCAGAGCACCTCCGCCCCGCAGCTCTCCAGAAGCGTCCGGTAGCCCTCAAGGGTATACCTCTCTCTGGTCCGGAACCCTAGGGCCTGATAGGCCCCGATGGCCGCTTTGAAGCCAAGTCCGGTCTCGCCCTGCAAGTATGTGGGCAGGATCAGCCGCCCGCCGGGGCCCACGCATCATAGCAAGCAGTGAAGAGCCCTCTCGGGCTCTTCAAGCAGGTGCAGAACGTTCCCGGCGATAACGGCATCGAAGGGTTTCTCCGACGGCGGGGCGAAGATCTCACGCCGGGCAAATCCCATGTTCGCCATACCCGCCCGCTTTGTCTTGCTTTTCGCCCGGGCCAGCATGGCGGCGGAGAGGTCGGTGCAGAGTACATACCCGGCCCGCTTTGCCGCCGCCAGGGACAGAGCGACAGTCCCCGCCGCGCAGTCCAGCACCCGGCTTCCCGGCGGCACCCACAGGGCCGTCTCCTGTTCCATGGCAAGGTTCGCCCGGCGGTTCGTCAGCCGAATGAGGTCATATACTCCGGATACCCGGTCCCAAAAGCCGTTCATCTTACGATCCGGCAGTCGGGCTCCACCTTGCGGCAGGCCTTGACCACCTGATCCATGATCTCCTCAAAGCGGTCCTCCTCCGCCTGGACGGTGAGCTTCTGGGTCAGAAAGCTGACGGCGGCGTCCTCCACCCCGTCGATTTTTTTGATGGCGTTCTCCATTTTCGCGGCGCAGTTGGCGCAGTCCAGGTCGATGAGCTTGAAACGTTTTGTCATAGAGATCAAGTCCTTTCTGTATGTTTTTTTGAAGTGGGGGCTAAGAGGGCCCGTGGGCGCGTCCAGATTCCAGCTAGCTGAGAGCGCCTTTTGGCTGGTACGCCTGTGCGCTCAGATAGCTGGTTCCGGTTTCCAGGGGGCTTTTTCTCTTGTAAAAAGCCCCCTCTTTGCGCATTTCATGCGCAAATTCACCCGCAAAAATGCGCTTCTCAGGTGTTAAGGTCAAGGGCAAGACCGTGGAGCTCTGCTCCACACCACGCAAACTTTTTGAAAAAAGTTTGATCAAAAACTTTTACCCTGGTCAGCTGAGCAAAAAACTTTAAAAACGTTCACGACGAGCAAAGCGAGGAGTGGGTAAAAGTTTCGTCCACCTTTTCAAAGGTGGCGGAGGTTTGGAGGCAGAGCCTCCAAGGTCTTAAGGGGTCAGAGCGTTCCCAAGGTCTTTGACATAGGCCGGGTCGCCATTTTTGGCGGTAAATCCCGGATCCAGCCGGTAGCCGTGTTTTTCATAAAAGCCCGGGGCGGTGTCGGTGGTGAGGATGCTCCCGGAGAAGCCCTGTTCCCGGAACCATCCCTCCGCCAAAGCCAGCAGGGCCGAGCCGTGGCCCTGTCCCTGGCAGGCGGGGGCGACCCAGAACTCCCGGATGAACCCCAGCCTTTTCTGGAAGAACCAGCCGCTGAGCTCCATGGGGCAGAACTGGATGAACCCGACGGTCTCTCCGGCAGCGTTCAGGCGCAAATAAGCTCGGTTTCCCCGGCCATCTTGGTCCATTTCCCGGAACAGCCCCTCCCAGTCCCGGACCTTCACCCCCAGAAAGGAGAAATATTGCTGGAAGGCCTTCTGAAATCGTGGGTCCTGAAAATGCTCCAGAAAGATATCCTGTGTGTGTTCCAAAAGCAGTGCTCCCTTCATTCTGTGATGTGCTCCATGCCCTGGTCCAGAATGGTCCGGACATGGCCGTCGGCCAGGGAGTAGAAGATGGTCTTGCCCTCCCGGCGGTATTTCACCAGCTTGGCCTTTTTCAGCACTTGGAGCTGGTGGGAAATGGCGGACTGGGTCATGCCCAGCAGCTCCGCGATGCCGCACACGCACATATCTGACTCAAACAGCACGTAGAGGATGCGGATGCGGGTGGAGTCTCCAAAGATCTTGAAGAGCTCTGCCAAGTCAAAGAGCTCTTCTTCGCCGGGCATGATTTCGTTAACCCGGTGTACCGTTTCTTCGTGTACGTGGATATATCCAGTGGTTTGCTGTTCCATAGTATCGATCAGCCTTTCATATGAGCGATTGTTCATATGTATTATATGATGAAAAACGGAAAATGTCAAGGGAAAGATTAGAAATGAAACGGCAAATTTTTTGGCTTTTTTTGCCCGTTGCAGAGCAGGGGGCAAAAAAGGTCCATAAAAAAACAGGAACCCCTCGAAAGGGCATTCCTGTTTTCCCAGAAGATAGGGTATAACAAGCGCGCTTTAAAATTGGTATTTCGCGATTTTATAGTAAACGCACTTGAAAATCGGTATATATCGATTTTCAAGCTGGGCGGCTATGTCCCCTGGTTCAAAAGAGGGAACTTACCTCTTTTGGACTGCGTTTGCGATATTGAGCTTTTCCAGTAGCGGCAAAGTCAATTTTAGCACACTTCCGGTAAGTATGCCGGTAAGCAGGCTGAAGATCAACAGAAACGGCACATATAGGGTCACCGAAGTAACGGTGATCCAGTAAGCGACAACCAGCTGGGCGAAATTATGGGTCAAGGCTCCGCATACCCCAGTGAGAGAGAGGCTGGCAGGGCTTTTTTTCAAGAGCAACCACATACATAGAGTGCTGACAAGCCCTCCGGAAAGGCTCATAAGTCCGGCGGTAAATCCCCGAGTGAGCAGGGCAAAGATTCCTTTTACCAGAGCTAGGCCTAAAGCGCAGGGTAGGCCGATGCTTCCCGCCGCATACATGACAGCAATGTTGGAAAGACCCATTTTTGCTCCCGGGGGCATACCGGGAAGGGGGGGAAGAAGTCCTTCCAGAAAGGAAAGGGCCAGAGCCAGTGCGGCCAGCATTCCGCTGAGTGCGATCCGTCCGGACTTTCCCATAGGCCCCTCCTTTTAATGTAATAATGGATTTTCGGCTGAGCGTGCCAGTCCGCACGCTCAGCCTGTCACCGCGTCGGCTTCTAAGGAGCGGTCCTCTTTTCCTTCCAGCCGGAGAACTACTCTTCCGGGCAGACAGACCGCGCTTTCTCCGGCACGGCTGAGCAAGCCTGTCCGCTGGCAGGTTTTATCTGGACAAGTGGAGGAAAGCACCCGGGCGCCTTCCCGACTGAACTCCACTGTGAGGGCGATGCCGTCTGCCCCGGCGATGGGGAGGGACTCTGCGCCCTCTACTTGGGCCAGATCTCTCCGGACCGTTGTTTGTCCTTCCACCTCCACCACTGCCATTATACCTTTGGGGGCTTGAGACTGAAGCGCGAAAATTCCCGCCGCTACCAAAACAATAATTACGAAAAAGGGCCATTCCTGTCGAGAGAAGAGCCGCACTTCTTTTGTATTCAATCTCTTCACCATCTTTGCCAGTCAAGGTGGCTTTTGCCTTAGTCCCCGCTGTTGTTCCGGATGAAACGGTCCTCGAAGCCCTCCGTGACCGTAACCGTGCCGTCCTGGTCCACAAAAACCCCTTGAGCCTGGTATTCCCGAAGCAGCGAAAGGCTTTCCTCTAGTCCTAACACAAAGCAGGCGGTGGACAGGCCGTCACTGAGGGCCCCGGACTCTGGATGCCAGACTGTAACCGAGATCAGCCCGCTTTCTGCCGGATAGCCGGTGCGGGGGTCTAGCAGGTGGCAGTAGGTTTTGCCATCCTGTTGAAAGAATTTTTCATAGCTGCCGGAAGTAGACACAAAACCGCTTTCCAGCTCCAGCGTGCCGAGACTGCCCTCGCCCTCCGGGTTCCGCACGCTTACCCGCCAAGACTGCCCTTGAGGCTTTTTTCCATAGAGGCCTATGCTGCCCCCTACGGCCACAACTGCGCCGGTCACGTCGTTCTGCCTATATACATCCACCGCCCTGTCGCAGGCTGCGCCCTTGCCAATGGCCCCCAGATCTATCGCCATGCCCGGTCGGGCCAGGCGGGCGCGGGTTCCGTCCAGCAACACGTCCTGCCAGCCGGTTAGCGCCAAGGCCCGCGTCAGTTCCTCCTGTTTTGGCAGACGAGGGCTGCCGTCAAAGTCCCAGAGCCTTGTCAGCGGACCCAGGGTAATGTCAAAGGCCCCGCAACTGGTTTCACATAGGGCAAGGGCGGTTTCCAGTAATTCTCCTGTGGCGGGGGAAATCGTGGCGCCGTCCCTTCCCGCAGATTGATTCAGCCGGAGGATGGACCGTCCTTCTCCGCCCAGTTCGGGAGCGTCCCGCCAGGAGATCTCCCACTCCAGGCTGTCTACAGCCTGCACCGCCAGCTTTGCCGCCTGCTCCTCCTGGGTTCCCCAGACGGTCTGCCGGACGTAGCTTCCCATAGAAAAGGTAGTCAGTTCATAGGGCTGACTTTCTCCGGCATGATGAAGTAGGGCATTTATCCAGAAGATCAAAAGGAGGGCGGCGCCTAGACATAGGGAAAAATATCCGGCCCGCTTGCCGACCGGCAGGCGGGCCTTCTTCGCTTCTTTTATTTTTTGTGCCATGGGCCCTATTTATCCAGCTTCCTGGCGGCGTCAATCAGCAGCTCCACCGCTTCGTCCAGGGTAAAGCGGGAAGTATCGATGGTGATATCGTAATTTTGCAGATCGTCCCACCGCTTATTGGAGTAGAAATTATAGTAATTGGCCCGTTGCTTGTCTTTTTTGGTAACAAAATCAGCCGCCTTTTTCTCCTCGCAGTCCTTTTTGGCGATGGAGCGACGGATGCGGGTTTCCTTGTTGGCATGGACGAACACATTCAGACAGTTGTCATGCTCCCGCAGGATGTAGTCCGCGCAACGGCCCACCACCACACACGGGCCCTCTGAGGCGGCTTTCTTGATAATGTCGGATTGGATTATAAACAGCTTGTCGTTGATGGGCATTTCGTTGATGCCGGGGACCCGGGCCCCAAAGGAGTAGCTGCCCATAACCATGGAATAGAGCAGGCTGCTGGTAGCCTTTTCATCGGCGTGAGCGAACACCTCCTCCGAGAGGCCGCTCTGCTTGGCCGCCATGGCAATCAGGGCCTTGTCATAGAAGGGTACATCCAGCTGGCGGGCAAGTTTTTCGCCCACTTCATGGCCTCCGCTACCAAATTGACGGGAAATCGTGATGACAGGCAACATAGAAAATCCTCCTTTATATCAATAGTATAGTAATCTGAGGAAATTTCAGGCGAAATCTAGATAATTTCCCTATATATACTATAGCCTATTTTTCGGAAAAAGTCAACTGGAATTTCGGAAAATCTATGAGAAGGACAACTCGGCACAAGCCATTATAAAGTCATCCTGCCGGTGGGCAAAGTTCTCGTCTCCCCATTTCCATGGAGGGGAATCCGGAGCCAGAGGGTGCTTATCCGAGGCCATGAGCAGCACCGTGCACCCCATACCATAGTAATTGCACAGGCTGGCCATAGCGGAGGTCTCCATATCCACTCCCGCGCATCCCTTTTCCCGCCAGAGGGCCTCCTTATAGTAGGTTTGGCGGTAGGGGGCGTCGGTGGTAACGGTATCCCGGCGCTTTACGGAGAAGCCCCGGCGGGCCAGGGCTTTGACGGCGGTTTCCGACGAGAAGACTGGATTAGGGCAGATGAATTCCGGGTTCGGGAAATAATGGCGGGATGCCCCCTCCTCGCAGAGAAGCCGCTCTGGAAGGAGGACGTCTCCCACCACGATATCCTCTCCAAAAGCGCCGCATAGCCCTGCCACCAGAATTTCCTTGACCCCCATGGCATGGAGAGTTTCTACTGTGCAGGCGGCCTGGGGCGCTCCCCGTCCGCCATCCAGAAAGCAAACGCCTTCCCGGCCCAGGATTTCCAGAACAGGAGAATGGGTGATAAACCCGGGCAGACGTTTCATCAGTAGGCGGGTGTCAAACCGCTCCTCAAGAAGGGGAAGGCCCCGGCCCAGGCAGAAAGTCACGGCCCGCTCCGGCAGGTGGATCCCCGGGCTGGAAACGTGCTTGCTGTTGATGTGCTGTTCTGCCGTAAAGACCGGCAGGGTGCGGTCATCCTGGTAAAACCATTGCATATGATACCTCCTTTGGTCAGGCCGTATAGTTAACGCAGTTTAAAAGGGGATTCTACCTCTTTTTTAAACCAAATAGGAGGAATGCCACCTCTTAATCCGCCCAGCTTGAAAAATGATATTTAGCGATTCTCAAGTGCGCTTAGCTTGCTATAGTGCTCCAAGATAGGCTGGCAAGCCGCCACCTTGCCCCGGACCTGGATGGAGCTTACCGCCTGGAAGAGCTTTTCCGCCGGGATGTCGTTTCCCACACACAGCACACCGTATCCTGTGATGCTTACAGAGCGGCCCTGAACCAGGTATTCCTCTACCTCTTGCAAGGTGAGTACCCGCACACCCATAAACCACTCCCCACAGGAGAGCTTGCGGCCCGCCTCCTCCGAGCAGCGCTGGATATTGGGCTCATTGCGCTGGATGGCCTCTCGAAGAGCTTGGTTGATAAAATCGCTGCGGTTGGAATAATAGCCGTTGTCCACTAGCAGGTCCATGGCCGCCAGGGTGGAGGTGTTGATGTTCACAGAGACTTTTTCCGTGAGATTGCTGCTGTATACTTTCATGATAGCTCCTCCTTATATGATATACATGATCTTTTCGGAGCATATATATCATATCACAAGAGAAGGGGCGTGTCAAGAACAGTAAGGTGGGAAATGGTGAATTTTGGGGAGTGATGGAAAGCCTTCGTCGGCACAGAGACGCCGACTATGGCAAAGTCGTGGGACGCTGCTAAGGCACACCCTGCGAGCTTTTGAAGAAAGCTAAGACTTCGCAGAGCGAAGTCTACGAAACTTTTACGCTGGTTAGCTGAGTGCGTAAAGCCAACCAGGGTAAAAGTTTTGTCCACTTTTTCAAAAGTGGCGGGGGTCGAGGAGGTGAGCGCTCTGCCGGATACTTGGCAAAGCCAAGTATTGCAGACCAAGCTGCGAACCGACCGAGCCGATAGGCGAGACCCAGCGCCCCACGGCCTTGCCAGCGGCCAAAACAGGCGCTCCCTCAAGGCGCTGCCTCTGCAAGTGCTTTATAGATCTCCGCTTTCCGTAGGCCGGAGGCCTTCGCCGCCTGCTTTGCCGCGTCGGTGGGTGACGCTCCCTCTTCCAGCAGTTCCTTTGCCAGCTCCACCGCGTCCTCCAGGGTATAGGATTCCTTCTCCGGAGGCTTCTCCGCCCCGGCCACCACCAGCACGTATTCTCCCCGGGGCTCCTGTTCCCGGTAGCGGGCGGCGGCCTCCCCCAGAGTGGTCCGCCAGACCTCCTCGTGGAGCTTGGTCAGCTCCCGCACCACGGCAATTTTCCTCTCCGGGCCGAAGAGCTTCTCCAGGTCCCCCAGGGTGCGCCGGAGCTTGTGGGGAGCCTCGTAGAAGATCATGGTCCGGGTTTCCCATGCCACCTGCCGCAGATGTTCCCGGCGGCTGCGCTTGTTCATGGACAAAAAACCCTCGAAGGTGAACCTCCCGGTGGGCAGACCGCTGACAGCCAGGGCAGAGACGGCGGCGGTGGGGCCCGGCACTACATATACAGGAATCCCGTCTTGGGCGCAGGCGGCGATGAGGGTTTCCCCAGGGTCCGACACGGCGGGCATCCCGGCGTCGGATACCAGGGCGCAAGTCTCCCCAGCCCGCAGCCGGGCCAGGATGGACTCTCCCCGGCTGAGCTTGTTGTGCTCGAAATAGCTGAGCAGGGGCTTGTGCAAGCCGAAATGGGTCAAAAGCCCCCGGGTGACCCGGGTATCCTCCGCCGCGATAAAATCCGCCTGTTCCAGGGTTTCCTTGGCCCGGGGAGAAAAGTCCCCCAGATTCCCGATGGGTGTGCCCACCACATATAGCGCGCCTTTTTCCAGCATGGGCTCATCTCCTTAATATGAGGTGTATTCTTAATAGTGAACGTAAACGCGCCTGAAAATCAGTATTTGCGGGCTTTCAAGCTGGGCGGCTGCGGTTAACGATAGAGTATGGGGGAGAGCACCCGCCTGTTTGAGAACTGAGGTCTGACGGGCTTCAGAGGAATCCGTAATAATCCCCATAGATCTTTTTCATTTCCGGGGAAAACTCTCCGTTTCTCTCTTGCAAGATCAGAACAGGCTCCGTCTGCAGACCTGGTTTGCCGCCGCTGCGGCATTCCAATAAAAATAGATAGGCGGGCTTCTCCCTGCGGGCCTGTACCAACCGCAAGCGTTTGGACTCCAGGCTATGAGTGCTGAAAACAGAAGCCGCCTCCGCCAGGCGGAATGTAGGCAGGCACAGGCATAGTCGGCCTCCGCATTTTAGGGCATACCGGGCAGCGCGGGCCAGATCTTCCAAGGAGAGGCCTTCCCCGTGGCGGGCCAGGGTCCGCTGAGGGACCTCTCCCCGCAGGCCGGTTCCCGGGGGGTAGTAGGGCGGATTGCAGACGGCAAGGTCCAGGCCCTGGTGGGGCAGCAAGGCCTTGTAGTCCCGCAGATCCCCCTGTAGAACAGAAACACGGGATTCCAAGCCGTTTTCCCGAACCGACCGCTCCGCTAAAACGGCGGCGTCCTCCTGGAGTTCCAAAGCCGTCACGGGGCCGGGATTGCCCCGGCTGCACCAGAGCAAGGGGATGGTTCCGCAGCCGCAGCCTAGGTCCGCGCACCGTTCTCTCCGGCAGGGCATGGAGAAGTCCGCCAACAGCAGGGTATCGGTATTAAACCGGTGGACAGCGCTCACCAATACCTTCAACCCGCCGCCCAAAGGTTCCCAATGGGTGTCCACCGCGTTCCCTCCTTCTTAAAATCACCGGAAAAAAGCGAAGCCCGATCAAAATCAGGCTCCGCTTCTTTGCGTTTTACAGCTTGCCGCAGCTTAGCCCTCCTGGGGCGCGCCAACGGGGCAAACACCAGCGCAAGCGCCGCAATCCAGGCACTTGTCGGGATCGATCACGTACTTGCCGTCGCCCTCGGAGATAGCGTCGGCAGGGCACTCTCCGGCGCAGGCGCCGCAGGCAATGCATTCATCGTTGATGGTATAAGGCATAGGGAACACCTCCATGTAAGTTTATATCCCTATTGTATCATATTTTCGGGAAATTGCAACTGTTTTGTGCTGGGAATTGACGCTTTTCCAGGGCGGCGGGAGAGGGACGCGTCAGAGAAAAACTATTCCAGGTCCTTCAGCTGTTCCAGCTCCTGCTTATCCACCTTGACCCGACCGTCCCGGAGCACCTTTACCTGATCCACGGTATAGACCTTGGGGGCTGCGTCGGGATCTTTGTCCAGACGCACAGTGAGCTTTCGGGTGAGCAGGTTCTGGTCGATGACCACGCCTTTGCCGTCCGGGGTGGAGACAATGGCATTCACTTTGGGGGTGGTGCGCAGCAGATCCTGATACGCCTCCTGCTCGTATTTCAGGCAGCACATCAGCCGCCCGCAAGCTCCGGAGATCTTCACGGGATTCAGGGAGAGGCCCTGCTCCTTCGCCATCTTGATGGATACCGGCTGGAAGCCCCCCAGGAAGGAGCCGCAGCAGAAGGGCCGACCGCAGATTCCCATACCCCCCAGCATTTTTGCCTCGTCCCGCACACCAATCTGCCGCAGCTCAATGCGGGTGCGGAACATCCCCGCCAGATCCTTCACCAGCTCCCGGAAGTCCACCCGGCCATCGGCGGTGAAGTAGAAGAGGATCTTGCTGTTGTCAAAGGTGTATTCCACGTCCACCAGCTTCATCTCCAGCCCCCGGCTGGCAATGCGCTTTTCACAGGCCTTAAAGGCGGATTTCTCCTTGCGGTGGTTCTCCTCCACCTGCCGCAGGTCCTCGGGAGTGGCCCGGCGGATCAGACGGCGCAAAGGTTGCACGATGGCCGCGTCCCGGACCTCCCGGTTCTCCATGGCCACCTCTCCGCATTCCATGCCTCGGGCGGTTTCCACAATGGCCATTTCGCCCTTGTGAACCTTCTCCCCTCCGGGATCGAAATAATATATCTTGCCGGTGCTCTTAAAGCGCACCCCAATCACTTCTGCCATTTGATCTCTCCTAAATTTCTACTGTTGCCTTCCACGCGGGTCGGGATGGAATTTTTTTGATATATGGGGGCCTGCCGGACGCGATGGCTCGTCCAGATTTCAGACAGCGCAGAGCGCGTTTTGGCTGGGTGCGGGGCGCACGGAGCTGGCGTACTCCGGGACCAGGCCCCCTTTTTCACTTGCAAAAAGGGGCCTCTTGACGCTGCGCGTCAATTCACCACCCAAAATACGCTTCTCAGGTGTTAAGGTCAAGACCTTGGGGACGCCGGTCTCGCCTGCCGGCTCGGTCGGTTCGCATCGTGTCTGCCACTGGCAGACGCTCACCCCCAAACCTCTGCGAGCTTTTGAAGAAAGCTAAGACTTCGCAGAGCGAAGTCTACGAAACTTTTACGTTGGTTAGCTGAGTGCGTCAAAGCCAACCAGGGTAAAAGTTTGGTGGGTTCTTCGGGGCGACAATCGCTAGTGACGATTTCCCGTCGCCGACCGAAGCGGCAGCTGAGACCCGAAGCCCTAAGCCGCCGGAGGCCATCGCGTACTCGCAAAAATCCCCCAAGCTACCGCCCGTTTTCCAAAAGCTCCGCGCAGAAGCAGGTGAGCAGTAGTCCCGTATTGGCGTTGCGTTCCAGCTTCTGCCGGTATTCTTCCACAAGGTCCGGCAGACAAAGCAGCCGGCGCATAGGCAGGTTGCACAGCTTATCTACTGTTTGCACCGCTCCGCTGAGGGCTGTGGTTCCCCCGGCCCGGGCCACACAGGCATCCCGAAAAATAACGGCCAACCGGGCCAGTGCCTCCCGGAACAAGGATCGATCCTTTTGCAAGGGCGCGGCAGCCTTGAGAAGCGGGTGCCCACCGGTTCCCAGCATGGCTTCGGCCATTTCTTTGGCGATGGAAAAGGCCTGTCCCAGCCCTCCGCCCTTCAGCTCCTCCTGCATCCGGCCTAGGTTGCCTCCGCACAGGTCCGCCAGCTCCCGAGCCTGTTCCGGCTCCATCCCGTAGTGCGCAACAAGCCACTGTGCAGCCTCCTCCCGCTCAGGCGGACGAAGGGTGAAAATTTGCACTCTGGAGCGGATGGTGGGCAGAGCAGCCTCGGCGCTGGGGCAGAGCAGAAGAAACACCGCGCCCTGGGGCGGCTCCTCTATGAGCTTGAGCAGCTTGTTTTGGGCCGCCGGCAGGCTGTGCTCCCCCAGATAGACGATATACACGTTGTAATCCGCCTCTTCCGGCATCCGATAGGCGTCCTCCAACATCAGGCGCACGGCCTCCACGGTAAGGGCGCCTGAGGCCCCGCCTCCCCGTACTACCTGGACATCCGGGTGGCTGCCCGCCCGGGCCCGGATGCAACTGGGACACCGACCGCAGGGGGCGGCGGATTTGTCCCGGCAGACCAGAGCCTGGGCTACAATCTCCGCCAGGGTACTTTTGCCGGAGCCCCGCTCCCCCTGCAGCATCACCGCATGAGGAAAACGCCCTGCCGCAAAGGCCACGCTCAGGGCCTGCTTTACCTCACTATTACCCAAAAAGCCGGGAAATTCCATCAGACCTTTTCAAAGCGGTCCACGTTCAGCACGAAGATAGTAGAACCGCCTACAGTGACCTCCACTGGGAAGGATGAGTACATCCCAACCTCCATGGTAGAGGAGTGGGGCACGATCTGGGTACGGCGGCTGCTGTATTTGGAGATGATGCCGATCACCTCGTCTACCTTGCCGTCCTCTACGCCGGAGATGAAGGTGGTGTTGCCGGCCATCAGAAATCCGCCGGTGGTGGCCAGCTTGGTGACGGAGAAGCCCTCCCGGGTTAGAGCGGAAGAAACCGCTCCGCTGTCATCGTTGCTCACTATGGCAAGTATCAGTTTCATAATAGGGACCCCTTCCTGAGGATAAAGTCTGTTTCCACCTGTTTTCACAAACGGACGGGAGTTCTTCCGGGCTATTCCCAAGGGATCAGCCTTCTCGAAGAATGGGAAAAACTCTGAGCGCGTATCCGTGCGGTTTTTATGGAAATACTTTATCTATATTTTAGCATAAAACCTCCGGAAAAGCCAGCCCTATTTTGGGTTTTTCTGAACAGTTTTTTCAAAGAGGGCAGCCGGCGCTTTTCCAAGCGGCCCTGCCAGAAGGAACAGCGCGGCCAGATTGGGGATAGCCATTAGGCCGTTGAAGGCGTCTCCCAGCTGAAAAACCGCCCGCAGAGGCAGAAGACACCCGGAAAACGCCGCCAGAGCCGCCGCCAGGGGATAGAGCTTCCGTCCCCGCCCCTTTGTAAGGTACAGAAGCCCTTCCCGGCCATAGCAGCACCAGGCGATGACCGTGGCGATGGCAAACAGGGCCGTGCACAGGGACACCGCCCAGCCGCCTGCCTGGCCCAGAGCAGACCGGTAGGCGTAGAAGGTGAGCGCAGCCCCTTCCAACTGGGTTGGGCCGCAGCATAAAATGCAGAGGCCGGTGACCGTGCACATTAAGATTGTATCCGCAAATACTTGGAAAATCCCCATGCACCCTAATTCCTCCGGGCTGTAGTCCCTTACATCCTGGTAGGCGAAAGCGGAACTGCCCAGGCCGGCTTCGTTGGTGAACACTCCCCGGGAGATGCCGGCCTTCATGGCGATAAGCATTCCGGCGGTTCCTCCGGCTCCTGCCCGCAGGGAAAAAGCGCCCTGAAAGACAGACTCCACCGCCCCGGGCAGGTTTTTTCGGTAGAACCAGATCACGCCCAGAGAGGCGGCAAAAAAGAGCAGGGTCATGGCAGGCACCAGCTTTTCCGCGATCCGTCCGGCCAGGGACAGGCCTCCCCGGGCCACGAAGTATACCAATAGAGCCGCTCCTATGGCAACTCCCGGGATGGGCAGGCCAAGATCGCCGCAGGCGGCGGCAAAGGCGTTCATCTGGGCCATATTCCCCATGCCCAGGGAGGAGAGACAGCATCCAAGAGCATAGACCGCAGCCAGGGCTCCGCCATACTTTCCCGCCTTTTCTATGTACGCCAAAGGGCCGGGCGCTCTTCGGCCCCTGGCGCGGTTTTTCGCGGCCAGGTAGTTTTCCGCGAACACGGTCATCATGCCCAGGCCAGCGGAAGCCCACATCCAGAAAAGAGCGCCTGGCCCCCCGGTGGTAATGGCTGCCGCCACGCCCACAATATTTCCCGTGCCGATGGACCCTGCCAGGGCGGTGGAGATAGCCTGGAATCGGGTGGTTCCTCCAGATGCTTTTTTGGGGGAGAATTTTGATCCCAGAGCAGCCTTGAGCCAGGTCCCGGCATGAAGCAGCTGGAAGAAACAGCTCTCATAGGAAAAATAGGCCCCGGCGGCCAGGATTCCCAGCAGGACATGCCAGCCCCAAAGGGCTCCCCGCAGGCCTTCCAGCAGGTAGTCAGCCGTCAACGGAATCCACCCCCAAAAACTCCGCCGCAGTTTTTGCCAGCCCGGCGGAGATAACATCCACATTGCTGACAAGCCAGGCCTCGTCCTGGGGATTGTCGTGATAGCAGAGATTCAGCAGCAGGGCGGGAGCCTTGGCGTTGGCCAGGTCCTCTCGAGCGGCGGTGGGAGAGGCCTCCACCAGTTCGGGTTGGGGGTAGAGGCCTTTCAGACAGGCGGAGAAAACCTCTGCGGCCCGTCTGCCCGCGGGGCTGTATTTGTAATAAAAAACATCCGCGCCCTTGATCTTGGCCTCCATTTCCGCCGGGGCGGCGTGGCTGCACAGATAGAGGCAGAGGCCGCAGTCCGGCGGGGGATCCCCCTCCAAAACGCAGCATACTCCCAGCCGGGACAGAGCTGTTTCCACAGCGGAGGCAATTTTGCGCATCCAATAGCTTTCGTCTCCCCCGTTGGGATAGGCGTCTGCCCGGGAGGAGGGCTTCAGATAGATTTTCGCCATGGGTTTCCTCGCTTTCCTGGATTTGTGATAAGGCTGTGGGGCAGTGTCCTACGGCCTTTCCTTTGGCTACGACAACTTCATGCGCTCCTTAAAAAACTCCCGGGAACTGATTCCCGACACCCGCAGAAAGCGCCCCAGCCCATAGAGGGACTCCGGATCCCGGGTGACTACTCCAGTGATTTCCCGGCAGGTCAGGGTGGCGGAGAAGCCCAGGGCTTTTACGATCTCCGGGGTGGACTGACTGACCGCTCCAAAAGGATAGACAAAGGCTGTGGGGGGCGCGCCCAAATGGGCGGCAATCGCGTCCTGAGCCTGCGTCAGGTCGGAAGTGAGGACCTGGCGGTAGGCCTCGTCCGGCTCCCCCGGCTTTTGCTTTACGCCCAAGCGGCCCTTGCTCTTGTGCATATCGTAGCTGTGGTTTTGGATTTCCACTAGGCCGGAATCCGCCATTTCTTTCAGATGCTCCCATGTGGCGTGGCTATAGTAAGCGTTGGTTTCGCCGGTTTCAGAGTAGGCCTCCGTATGTTTTACAATGGGGGAGATCACAAATTTGCAGCCATATTTTTTTGCAATGGGAAACGCGTAAAAATAGTTGTTGTAGTAGCCGTCGTCAAAGGTGAGCAGCACCGGCTTTTCCGGCAGACTGCCCCCCTGGGTGTAGTTGATGAGGTCTTGAATGAGAATGGTGGTGTATCCATGCTCTTGCAGGTAGAGCAGGTCGTTTTCAAATTCCGCTGGGGATATCACGTATTTTCCATGGCGGGCTTCGTCCTTCAGTATGGAATGATACATGACGATGGGGATGGATACTCCCTCTTGGGGTGCCATGGCGCTTACGGTGAAAACGGCGGCCGCGCTGAGGACCGCCGCCAGGATCCCCAGGCCCAGAGCCCGCAGATTTACCCGTACCAGGGCGTATAAAGTCTTTTTCTGTGTCCTTTTGCTTAGGCCCATGCGCAGCGCCGCCTTTCCAGGGATTAAGAAGCCGGACCAACCAGCGTTTGTATTCCCCTTTTCGGCAAATTTAGCCGGGAAGTGGAGTTGTAAAAACTTGCCAATCGTCAGATTGCCGGCGTTTTCACGCCTTGCTCCCCACTGAATTTGCTCGAAAATCGGAACACAAATTCTATCGGTACAGCTTCTAAGTCTGAGCCATTTCATAACAAAAATATAATTGGAGGTATTCTATAGTGTAAACAGCCCCTATCTATTTATAATCCCGGCGGCGGGAAATTATTCTGCCCAATTTTTCGGCTTTCCGGCAAAATCATGTGGAAAAAAGTTCTGAGGCGTGTTACAATGTACGCGGGGTCTGCCAATGCACCCGCTGTGTGCATTCGGAGTTTCCCCAGCCGCGAAGAGGACGTCTTTTGCCTTGGAGTCCGTCCGAAGGGCAGCGTCTCAGACGGTGTGAATCTGCCGCCCAGTATCGGAAAACTCCAAGCGGATTTGTGATGCAATACGCGAAATTGCGGAAAAAGGGGGTAGGGCTATGGACAAAACACTGTATGTCAGCGACCTGGACGGCACGCTGCTGAACCGGCAAAGCCGTCTGTCGAAATTTACCCTGGAAGCGCTGAACCGGTTGCTCAGAGAGGGAATGCTTTTTACCTTCGCCACGGCTCGATCCTGGCATTCGGCCCGGGAGGTGGCGTCGGGACTTTCCCCCGTCCTGCCTTGGGTGGTACACAACGGGGCGTTTGTGGTAGACGGCGTCACCGGGGGCCGGCGGTGGGAGGAGTTTTTCCCGCCGGAGCAGCGGGAGCTGGTCCTGGCCGCCGGGGAGGAGCTGGGTCTGCATCCCCTGGCCTACGCGGTGATAGACGGCCAGGAGCGGGTGCTCTACCTGGAGGAGGGCGGGCCCCGGCACCCAGGCATGGAGCGCTACCTCTCCAAGCGGAAGGGGGACCGGCGGCTCCTGCCCGTGAAGTCTCCCCAGGAGCTCCTGCGGGAAAAGGCCTACTATTTCACCTTCATTGACGATCAGGAACGGCTTGCGCCCCTGTGGGAGCGGGTCAGAGGGCTAAAGGGGCTGAATATCACCTTCCAGCGGGAGCTCTACCGGGAGGAGTACTATCTGGAGATCACGCCCCGGCGGGCAACAAAGGCCTGTGCCGCCCTGCGGCTGAAGGAGGATCTGGGCTGCGACAGGCTGGTGGCCTTTGGGGACGCCATGAACGATCTGCCTCTCTTTGCCGCTGCGGATGAGAGCTACGCGGTGGAGAACGCCATGCCGGAGGTAAAGGCGGCCGCCACGGGAATTATTGGAAGCAACCAGGAGGACGGTGTGGCCCGGTTTCTGCTGGAACAGATGGGAAAAACGGAGGGAATGGGATGAAAGCCATGATCAGACTGCTCCAGGGCCTGCTTGCCCTGGTGTGGATCGCTCTGTTGGCAGGAGCCGTTCTTCTGCACGTAAGCGAGGCGGCGGGGGATATCCCGCCCCAAATCAGCGGGTGGGCCTGTTGGACGGCGGAGGATTCCTCCATGGCCCCGGAGATCCAGAAGGGGGACTTGGCCATTATCCGCATGGGCGCGGAGGCTCGGCCAGGGGACCCGGTCCTGTGCCAAAGAGTAGAAGAGGGCGGCGGGCTGGTGCTTTGCAGGATCATTGGCACCAGCGAGGGACAGCTGATTTTGAAAGGCGACGGAGGGGAGAACAGCTTTCTGGCTCCGCCCTCCGCTGTGGCTGGCGTGTGCGAAACCTATCTCCCAGGCTTTGGGGCCCCGGCGGAGTTTCTCCGCAGCCTGCCAGGCATTGCCTTGATCGCTATCGGAGGGGCTTTGCTGATCGTCTTAGGGGCGGCGCCCCGAAGCGGCAAAAACAGAAGAGGTTCACGAAGGGACGCTCAGCCGGTAGAAATCCTTACCCACGGCACCCGTGCCGGCCGGAATCGCTACACGCCCAGGCATTAACTGGAAAGATGAAGGAGGCAGTATGCTGGAATATCCCAAAAAATATAAAAAAGAATTTGACCATTCTTACGCCCTGGGGCCTTTCCCCACGTTTGAACTGCTAAAGTGCCGCCCGAAACAGGCTTTGGCGGTTTATTGCCGTCAGGATTTCACCCAGCGGGACAAGCTCTCCTCCCTTTGCGGGGAGTTGGGAGTTCCCTTTTCGATCAATGACAAAGCCTTGGAGCGCATTTCCCAGAAAGAAATCTGCTATGCTGCCGGAGCGTTTCGGAAGTACCCGGGGCAGCTCCGGGCCGAAGGGCCCCATGTAGCGCTGGTGAACCCGGGGGATATGGGAAATCTGGGAACCATCCAGCGCACGTTGCTTGGCTTCGGCTTTGAAAATTTGGCTTTGATCGGCGGTGGGGCGGACCATTGGCACCCCAAGGCGGTCCGGGCGTCCATGGGGGCGGTTTTTCATCTGGAGGTGGAGGCATTTCCGGACTTCCCGGCTTATCTCAAGGCGCATGGCTCCGGCCGGGAAATCTTCCCCTTTATGCTGGATGGGGGCACGGTGCTCACGCCGGGGACCTGCCCCGAAACGCCCTGCTATACGTTGATTTTCGGCAACGAGGCCACCGGACTGCCGCCGGAATACCAGACCTACGGTAAGAGCCTGTTTATTGCCCAAAGCCCCGCGGTGGATTCTTTGAATCTCTCGGCTGCTGTGGCGGTGGGGGCTTACTTGTTTGCCCAGAAAAACGGACAATGCCCGGGCCTTAGCCCGAGAGAAAATGGAGGCAGCCAATGAAAAATCCCCCTGTTGTGGCCGTGTTGGCCGATGTACACGGCAATTCTCAGGCTCTGAAGGCCTGTCTGGACTATGCCGGACGCCGGAGGGCGACCCATTACCTCTTCCTGGGAGACTATATTACAGACCATGCCTATCCCCAGCGAGTGATGGAACAGCTCTATAAGATGGAGCGCCGCTGCAACTGCCGGTTTGTCCGGGGGAACCGGGAGGACTATATGGTGAATTATCAGAGAAACGGCGGCAGGCAGCCGGACGGCTCTGTGTGGAAAGAGGGCTCCTGTCAGGGGGCGCTTTTATATTGCTATGAAAATTTGACCCCGGAGGATATCCGCTGGTTCAAGAGCCTGCCCGTCTATGCGCTGTGGCAGATTGGGGGCGCGCCGCCGTTGGCCTGTTGCCATGGTTCGCCGGAAAGTACCAAGGGGCCCATGCGGGGCCAGCCTGGCACCTGGGAATCGCTGGAAAAAGTGGAGGCGGACCTGCTGGTGAAGGGCCACAACCATAAACATTTCTGCCTGGGCTATCGGGGAAAGCGGATTGTCTGTGCCGGCTCGGTGGGAAATCCCTGCTGCCGGAGGGCCCGGCCCGGTCTGTCCCAGCCAAGCGAGTATGCCAAAATGGCCCAGATGGTGTTTCTCCATCTGGAAGGGGAGCGTTGGAAGCCCGAATATGCATTGGTCCCCTATGACTGGCAGGAGACCGTCCAAAACCTGAGGACTTCCGGGCTGGCAAGGCGGGCTCCGGTGTGGGCGGCAATGCTGCGCCACAATGTGCTGACCGGAACCGACCCCTTCGGCTCCGTTCCCGCCCGGGCGGTGGAACTATACCGGAACGCCTCTGGTGTGGAGGAGGACTGGGCCAATGTGCCGGAGGACTATTGGCGGCAGGCGGCTGGGGAGTTCGGCATCGACCTGGAGTGGTGAACAGCCCTTATCAAGATAAGCATCTGCGGCGAACAAAGTGAGGGAGCCGGGCAAAAATTTCGTCGCCTTTTTAAGGACCGCAAGAGTGTGAGGGTAGCAATCGCCAATGGCAGTTTCCCCATCGTCGGCCAAAGCGGCAGCCGAAACCCAGAGCCCGGCCCTGAGAGAGCTTTTGGAGAGGAGAACATAATGGCGCAAAGAATTCGTAGCATGACAGAGGGAAGCCCTACCAGGCTTCTTGTCACTTTCGCGTTGCCCCTGATGCTGGGCAACGTATTCCAACAATTATATACAGTAGTAGACACCGCTGTAGTAGGCCAGGGCGTGGGAGTGAAGGCTTTGGCTGCCTTGGGAGCGGCCGACTGGATGAACTGGCTGGTACTCAGTGTAGTCCAGGGGCTTTCCCAGGGGCTTTCCATTTTAATGGCTCAGTATTTCGGCGCAAAGGATTACCGTCAGCTGTCCCGGGCAGCGGGGGCCTCCGTAACTTTGTGCGGGATTACCGCCGTGGTGGCGCTGGTTGGGAGCCAATTGGCGGCAAAGCCAGTGCTGGCTCTTTTGAACACCCCCGGGGATATTATTGACGGCTCTATGCTCTATCTGCGCATTGTTTTTGCCGGGATTCCCATTATCGCTGCATACAACCTGCTGGCCTCTATCCTCCGGGCCCTAGGGGATAGCAAAACGCCTCTTTACGCGGTGATCGTGGCCACGGTGGTGAATATCGTTCTGGACCTGCTGTTCGTACTGGGCTTTCACTGGGGAATCGCCGGGGCGGCGGGGGCCACCATTATTGCCCAGGCGGTATCTACGGTGTACTGCTATAAAAATGTGAAGAAAATCACCTTTATCCAGTTGCGCCGGGAGGACTTCCGGCTTTCTCCCGGCCTAACCGGCACCCTGCTGAAACTGGGGTCTCCTGTGGCGCTGCAAAACGGGATCATCTCCGTGGGGGGCATGGTGGTGCAGTCGGTGATCAATCGCTATGGGATGCTGTTCATCGCGGGCTTCACGGCGACAAACAAGCTCTACGGCCTGTTGGAGATTGCCGCCACCTCCTATGGCTACGCGGTTACCTCCTTTGTGGGGCAGAACCTGGGCGCCAGGCTGATCAAGAGGATCCGGCAGGGAATGCGTTCCGCCGCTGTAATTGCTCTACTGACCTCCGCCGTAATCGCCGCCGCTATGCTGGCGCTGGGCAGGAGTTTTTTGGGGCTGTTTATCTCCGGCACGGCGGAAGAGGTAGAGGCCTCTATGGCTATTGCCTACCACTATCTGGCGATTATGAGCATCTGCCTGCCCATTCTCTATATGCTACATATCTACCGCTCCGCCCTGATGGGCCTGGGAGATACGGTGATTCCCATGCTCTCCGGCTTTGTGGAGATGGTAGTGCGCATTGGCATCGCCCTGTTTTTGCCCTTGGCCATGGGTCAGGAGGGAATTTACTATGCGGAAGTGGGTGCCTGGACCGGGGCCGCGGTGTTATTGACGGCATCCTATTTTGTGCGGATGGGGAAATATAAGCAAGTACCCGGAAACAAGGAGGAATAAGGAAGCATGAGCCAAACCATAAGAGAAAACAGTATTACCGAGGGGATTATTTGGAAGCAGCTGCTTTTGTTTTTCTTCCCCATTCTGGTAGGCACTTTCTTTCAGCAGCTCTATAACACAGTGGATACCATTATTGTAGGACAGTATGTGGGCAAGGAAGCTCTGGCGGCCGTGGGGACTACCGGCACGCTGATCAACCTGCTGGTGGGATTCTTTGTAGGCGTTTCCTCTGGAGCCACGGTGATTATATCCCAGTTTTTTGGAGGCGGCGACTGGAAAAACCTTTCTAAAGCGGTGCATACCTCTGTGGCCCTGGCCTTGGCGGGGGGCGGGGTTATCATGATTGTGGGCTTGGGTACGGCTCGGCCCTCTTTGAGGCTGCTGGGGGTGCCGGAGCAGATCATGGGGGACGCCCTTACGTATTTAAATATTTACTATGGCGGCATTCTGTTCTGCATGATCTACAATATTGGTACGGGAGTGCTCCGGGCGATCGGGGACTCCCGGATGCCCCTCTATGTGCTCATTGTCTGCTGTCTGGTAAACATTGTGCTGGACCTGCTCTTTGTGGTGGTCTTTCACTGGGGCGTGCTTGGAGTGGCTCTGGCCACGGTTCTTTCCCAGGCGGTAAGCGCCCTGCTGATTATGCTGCGGCTGATGCTTACCCAGGAGGCTTACCGGGTGGAGCTGAGAAAGATTGGATTTGACAGGCTTCTCCTGCGGAATGTAATCCGTATTGGACTGCCGGCAGGTTTGCAGTCGGTGATGTACTCCGTATCGAACCTGGTAGTGCAGGCGGCCATCAATTCCTTTGGGACAGACGCCATTGCCTCCTGGGCGGCTATTGGAAAGATCGATGGCTTTATCTGGATGGTCATGGGGGCGTTCGGTATTTCTATCACCACCTTTGTAGGGCAGAATTTTGGAGCCCGGAAGTTTGGCCGGGTGAAGCGGGGAGTGAACGTATGCCTGGGCATGGCAATGGGATCTGTAGTAGCGTTAAGTATCCTGCTGCTGGTCTTTATGGAGCCTCTGCTGCGTTTTTTCACGGGAGATCCGGCGGTGATTTCCATTGGACAGAGCTTCTTGCAGATTCTGGCCCCGTCCTACTTCACCTTTGTATTTATTGAAATTTTCTCAGGAGCCATTCGAGGAGCGGGAGAGGCTCTGCAGCCCATGGTGATCACCATTTTCGGGGTGTGCGGCCTTCGGATTCTCTGGATGCTGGTGGCGCTGCCCCTTCACCCCACTATGCAGATGGCCGCCATGAACTATCCGGTCACCTGGGTGACGACGGCGCTGGTGTTTATCATCTACTACTGCCGCATGAACTGGCTGAAGCGCAGCATTAAGGCCGCCGGCTATATAGAAGAGGGAAGAGAGTAAGATTAAGAAGCTGTACTGATAAGAGGATTTGTGTTTTGTCTTTCGAGCAAATTCAGTCGGGAGCAGCAATATGGCGATTGGCAAGTTTTCACAACGCCGCTTTTCCCGGCTGAATTTGCCGGAAAGGAGAATACAAAGGCCTATTGGTACGGCTTCTAAAGGCTTTGGCTGCGGGGCAGAACGATTCCGCGCCAACGGATGCCGGTTTTTCGCAACTCATGTCAAGAAAATCTCCGGACCTTTGTGGTATGATGTAGCCAGTCAGGGGGGATCGCCTTGTTAGAATGGAACGAAGCGGTGCAGAAAATGATTCGCTGGGTAGAAGCCAATCTGGACAGGGAGCCAGCTTTGCTGGAGATGTCACGGCAGGTGGGGTATTCTCCCTGGTACTGCTCCACGCTTTTTCACCGGATCTGCGGAGACACGGTGAAGAGCTACGCGGCCCGGCGGCGGCTTTCCCTGGCCGCGCTGGATCTGCGAGACAGTGAGGACAGAATCTTGGATATCGCGGTCAAACATGGGTTTTCTTCCCAGGAGGCTCTGACGAGAGCCTTTCGCGGGGCGTTCGGGTGCACGCCGGCCGCCTATCGGAGGAACCCCCGGCCCATTCCTCTGTTCATGGGAAAAGAGGTGTTCCACCCCTGGCAATATTCACAGCTATATAAAGGAGGAAGCGGCATGAGTGTTCACGATCTGAGAGAGGCCCGGGTGCGGGTGGAGTACATCCCCGCCCACAAGTACATCGGTATCTGGGAGGACCGCGCTCAGGGCTACGGCGATTTCTGGCAGTACCATGACTGCGACCACGTCTGCGGCATCATCGAGAGTATGCGCCGGGAGTCCCACCCGGTGGTGGCCTCCCACACGGCGGGCTGGCACTATGTGGACAGTCAGCGCCGGTACTTCTACGGCTTCGGCGTGTCCCAGGACTACAGCGGCCCCGTGCCTGAGGGCTTTGAGCTCCGGTCCTTCCCGGGAAGCTACTATCTTGTGTTCTATCACCCGCCCTTCGACTATATGGAGGATAACGGCGAGGTGATGCGCCGAGTGGAGGAGCTGGCCTGGAATTATGACCTGGAGAACGAGCGGCTGGACCCCAGCGGCATCAGCACGGCGGAGCGGGGCGGCGGGCGCTTTGCCTGGAACGAGGCGGAGTGCCAGTGCTATCAGCGCCACTACCCCGAGGGCATCGGCTACGAGGTGCTGCGCCCGGTGAAATTGAAATAAGCGGCGAAAAGGAAGAAGGACCCCTGATTCGACCGGGGGTCCTTTTCTGGGCGGAGGACGGGGGCTATCCCAGCCCGGGATAGTCGTTCAGGTCCACGCCTGGGGCAGGCTGGCCGTTCTCATCCAGAATGCCTTCCTCCTTCATTTTCTCCAGTTCCCTCTTGACCCTCTCCTGCTCCTCTGCGGGGGCTGGGGTCGCGCCTCCGCCCCTTGTGTCGCCCACCACTGTTTTGACGTTTGCCTTCGGAGAGCCTTGGGAGGCGTTTTGTCCGTCCTCCGACGAACAGGCCCCAAAGACCGGCACCAGGAACACCAGCATGGCCAGGAGAATGGCAAATTTTTTCTTCATGAATCATAGCTCCTTTCCAGTATGGAAAATTTAAGAGATGCGGCGGTTTTGGCGCCTTGCCGCATCCTAATAGTAAACGCACTTGAAAATCAGTAAGTACTGATTTTCAAGCTAGGCGGCTACGCCGCCGGGTTCAAAAGAGGCAGAATACCTCTTTTGAACTGCGTTAACTATATCATCTTAGACTTTCCACAGCGGGAAATGGTAAGAGCTGGCTGGTTCCGGTTTCCAGGGGAGCTTCTTATTCAGTTGCGAAAGAGTTCATCTCGTGTAACGAGATGAACTCTCCGCACCCCTCTTGTATAGTTAACCGAGCGAAGCGAGTGTTAACCTATTATTCACCACCCGCAAAAATTGCGCTTCTCAGGTGTTAAGGGCAAGACCTTGGGGACGCCGTCCCCAAACCCCTGCAACCTTTGAGAAAGGTAAGACTTCGTTTCACGAAGTCTACGAAACATTTTAGGGCTGTTCGGTTAGCTCGTCAAAACATCAAAACCTTCACGACGAGCAAAGCGAGGAGTGGGTAAAAGTTTTTGATCAAACTTTTTTCAAAAAGTTTGTGGGGTGTGGGGTGAACCCCCACGGTCTTATGCGCCTGGAGGCCACTCTGTATTATGCAAATTACGCAAAAAAGAACGGCCCGAGACGCGTGCTCCCGGGCTGTTCCTCTTCGTTTCAATTCTTTTTAAGCCAAGCCGTAATTGGCGGCGAAGTTCTCCCTCCAGGTCTGTTCGATCCCTGCCCGCCAGGCCTGGGCCTTTTCCGTGAGCTCCTTGGCAAGCTCCGGCAGCTCCTCCGCCAGATTGTGGGTCTCGCCGGGGTCCGCCTCCAGGTCGGAGAGAAAGACCGGGTCCTGGGCGGGCTCGCCTTCCACCAGCACGCCGTTGAGCACCAGCTTGTACTTGCCGTGGCGTACCGCCGTCTGGCCGTCCATCTCCCAGAAAATGTCCTCATGGGGGCTCTCCCCGCCCTGAGTGAGCACGTCCTGCAGGGCAAAGCCGTCCAGGGCGTACCGGCCGGGATCGCCCCCGGCCCAGGAGAGCAGGGTGGGGAACACGTCCATGGCGCTGCAGGGCTGGGAGATCACCTGCCCCGGGGGGATCACTCCCGGCCAGGAGAAGATCCCCGGCACCCGGACGCCCCCCTCGAACAGGCTGAACTTGTGGCCCTTGAAGCCCCCGGTCTGCCCGCCGTAATAGGGGTCCGGGGTGCCGTCCAGCCAGTTGCGGGACTCCCTGGAGGGGCCGTTGTCGCTCTGGAAGAAGATGCAGGTGTTCTCGTATTCCCCGCAGCGCTTGAGCTCGGCCACAATCTCCCCCACGCCGTCGTCCACCGCCGCGATCATAGCCGCCATGACCTGCCGGTCCCAGGGCAGATGGGCAAAGCGCGCCATGTACTTTTCCGGGGCGTGCATGGGGTAGTGGGGGGCGTTGTAGGCCACGTAGAGGAAGAAGGGCTCCTGGCGCCGGGCGTGGTCCCGGATGTTCTCCACCGCCTTTTCCGTGATGAGCTCCGTCAGATAGCGGCCGTTCTCCCGGACCTCCGTCTCGTTTTCCCACAGATCGTGGGTGGGGTCTGTGTGGCCATCCGCCATGCCCCAGTAGAAGATATGAGAGTAGTAGTCTACGCACCCGGCCATAAAGCCGTAAAATTCGTCGAATCCGTTCTGGTTGGGCCGGCACTGGTCCCGAAGCCCCAGATGCCATTTCCCGGTGAGGGCGGTTTTGTAGCCCAGCTCCCTCAGAGCGGCGGCGATGGTGGGGACCTGGGGCGTCAGGCCGGAGGCCTTCCGGTGGCCGGCCAGGATGGCCCGCACCCCGGCGTTCCCAGGGTAGCGCCCGGTGAGCAGGCAGGCCCTGGAGGGGGAGCACACCGGGCTGCCGGAGTACCAGTCGGTAAAGCGCGCGCCGGAGGCTGCCAGCCCGTCAATATTGGGGGTGACGAAGTCCGGGCTGCCCATGCAGGAGAGGTCTCCGTAGCCCTGGTCGTCGGTCATGATCACAATGAAGTTGGGCTTTTTCGCCATGGTTTCACCAGCCCGCAGGATTTTTTACGCGAAGGGGTTCTCGCTGGGATAGAGCATGCTCTTGGGCTGGTTGAAGCCGATGTCGGGCACGCCCAGGAACTTGAACACCTCGAAGAGGGCCTTGCCGTGATGGCCGAAGGCCACGGCCCCGTGGTGGGGGTAGTTCTTCTCGATGAGCACATGGCGGTAGAACCGGCCCATCTCCGGAATGGCGAACACGCCGATGCCCCCGAAGGATCGGGTGGCTACGGGCAGCACCTCGCCCTCTGCCACATAAGCGCGCAGCTGGCAGTCGGCGGTGGACTGGAGCCGGAAGAAGGTAATCTCGCCGGGGACGATGTCCCCCTCCAGAGTGCCCTGGGTGACCTCCTCAGGCAGGCTGCGAGCCATAATCATCTGGTACTTCATAGTGGGGCTGCAGAGCTTGGAGGAGCAGGTATTGCCGCAGTGGAAGCCCATGAAGGTGTCGGAGAACTGATAAGGGAATTTTCCCTCGATGTCGCTCTTGTACATGTCCTTGGGGACGGTGTTGTTGATGTCCAGCAGGGTGACGATGTCATTGCTGACGCAGGTTCCGATGAACTCGGAGAGGGTGCCGTAGATGTCCACCTCGCAGGAGACGGGGATGCCCCGGCCTGTCAGGCGGGAGTTCACGTAGCAGGGCACAAAGCCAAACTGAGTCTGGAAAGCGGGCCAGCATTTGCTGGTGAGGGCCACGTACTGGCGGTAGCCCCTGTGCTCCTCCACCCAGTCCAGCAGGGTGAGCTCATATTGGGCCAGCTTCTCCAGAATCTCGGGCTTCTTGTTGCCCTGGCCCAGCTCCTTCTCCATGTCGGCCTTGACCTCCGGGATACGGGGGTCGCCGTCATGCTTGTGGAAGGCCTCGAACAGGTCCAGCTCGGAATTCTCCTCAATCTCTACCCCCAGATCATAGAGACGCTTGATGGGAGCGTTGCAGGCCAGGAAGTTCAGGGGCCGGGGGCCGAAGCTGATGATCTTCAGGTTTTTGAGGCCCACCAGAGCTCGGGCAATGGGGATGAACTCGTGGACGCGGTCCGCGCAGTCCTCCGCGTCGCCCACGGGATTTTCGGGGATATAGGCCTTGATCTCCCGGAGCTTCAGATTATAGCTGGCGTTGAGCATACCACAATAGGCGTCGCCCCGGCCGCCCACCAGGTTGTCTCCGGATTCCTCAGCGGCGGCGATAAACATGGCGGGGCCATCGAAATGCTTGGCCAGCAGGGTTTCAGAGATTTCCGGGCCGAAATTGCCCAGATATACCACAAGGGCGTTGCAGCCGTTCTTCTTTATATCTTCCAGAGCCTGCACCATGTGGATTTCACTTTCCACAATGCAGATGGGGCATTCATACACGTTGGCCTTCTCCGCGCCGTACTTGGCGGAGAAAGCCTCCATCAGGGCTTTGCGGCGGTTTACGGACAAGGACTCGGGGAAGCAGTCCCGGGAGACGGCGACTACGCCGATTTTTACTTCTGGAATGTTGTTCATAGGGGATTCCTCCATCTTTTTGGTGACGTTCCGCATTTTGAGCATATCCCGAAAATACGAAACAGAAGTTCAGCGGTCTGAGGTGTGTAGGGTTGCGTTAACCTCGCTTGGCAGGCACCTGCCCGCGTTGTCTGTCTTGCCCTGCGCCCCACATCCCCGCCTCCTTTCTTAATTACGAATTTCCGAGATCTGCGCTAGATATTAGCTATGATATATCATACCGCAGCTTTAATGAAAATGCAACATGGAATGGAGAAATTTTCTCCATAGAGGAGAGGGGAGGGAAAATCGAATCTTTCTGTCCTATTGATTTTATCCGCTGGTTCCGGTATAATGGGAACATCAGTCCAAGCGAAGGAGGAAGTTACATTGGCAGAGAAGAAACAAGCGCCCATCAGTACCAGATTTTCCGGCACCCCGGAGGACAAAAGGAAAGCGCTGGAGACGGCCCTGACTCAAATCAGAAAGCAGTTTGGAGAGGGGGCTGTCATGCGCCTGGGGCAGAACGCCGCGCTGAACTTGGACGTGATCCCGACAGGGTCTTTGTCTTTGGATCTGGCCTTGGGTGTGGGCGGACTGCCCCGGGGGCGGATTGTGGAAATATACGGGCCAGAATCCTCGGGCAAGACGACCCTGGCCCTGCATTGTGTGGCGGAGGCCCAGAAGAAGGGGGGCAACGCGGCCTTTATCGACGTGGAGCACGCGTTGGACCCTGTCTATGCCTCCAACCTGGGCGTGGACGTGGAGAGTCTGCTGGTTTCTCAGCCGGATACCGGCGAACAGGCCCTGGAAATTACGGAATCCCTGGTGCGGTCCAACGCCATTGACATTATCGTGATTGACTCCGTGGCGGCGCTGGTTCCCCGGGCGGAAATTGAGGGGGAGATGGGGGACAGCCATGTGGGCCTTCAGGCCCGGCTGATGAGCCAGGCTCTGCGCAAGCTGGCCGGCGCCATTTCCAAGTCCAATTGCGTAGCGGTTTTCATCAATCAGCTGCGGGAGAAAGTGGGCGTGATGTATGGCAACCCGGAAGTGACGCCGGGAGGACGGGCTCTCAAATTCTATTCTTCCGTGCGGATTGACGTGCGCAAGGGAGATATCTTGAAAAACGGCACAGATATTATTGGGGCCCACACCAAAGCCCGGGTGGTAAAGAATAAAGTGGCGCCACCCTTCCGCACGGCGGAGTTCGACGTGCTCTACGGAAAGGGGATTTCCCGGACAGGCGAACTGGTGGACATTGCCGTGCAGCTGGACGTCATCCAGAAAAGCGGTTCCTGGTTCTCCTATAACGGAGAGCGGATTGGCCAGGGCCGGGAAAAGGTGAAGGATTTCCTGGGCACGCATCAGGAGGTAGCAGAGGCAGTGGAAAAGGCGGTCAAGGAAAACGTGAACCAGCTGTTTATGAAGCCCTCTGACAAAGCGGAAGCAGCTGAGGAAAGCCAGTCGGAAGCGGCGGCTCCCGCGCCGGCGTCTGGTAAGAAAAGCCCGGCGGCGCCTGTGGAGGACGACCCTTCCAGCATTGACATTACGGTGGACGACTGATGGAGATTACTGCGGCAGAACCCAGAAGAAAGAGCCTTCTCCAGCTTTACATAGACGGGGAGGCAGCGGTGAAAATCGATCGAGAGACGTTTCTGCGTTCTGGGCTGAAGCTGGGAGACGAGATCACCGATGAGGAGCTTCATGAGCTGATCCAGGCTTCGGACGCCCGCAGGGCCAATGAGAAGGCGCTGTATCTCCTTGAGCACCGGAACCATACAAAAAAAGAACTGGCGGAAAAGATCGCCCGCACGGCGGCTTCCCGGGAGGCCGCCCAGGCCGCCGCCAACCATATGGAGGAGCTGGGTCTGATCGACGACGAGGCCTATGCCCGAGACTACGCCCGGGAGATGTTTCAGCGCAAACGATACGGCCCCATGCGGGTAAAACAGGAGCTGCGCCAAAAGGGCGTGGAGTCCTGGCTGATCGACGAGCTGCTGGAGGAATACGGCGACGGGGCTCTTCTGGAGGAAAACTTGCGGGCTGTGCTGGAGAGGAAGTATTCCGGCTGGCAGGAGGATGAAAAAATCCGTCGCAGGGCCTTTGGGGCCTTACAGCGCATGGGGTATACCTATGAGCAGATCCGGCAGGGCATGGCAGCGGAGGATGAATGGGGTTGAAGAGAAACATGGAAGCCAGAAACAACCAGCACAAATCCAGCTCTATGGAGCAGCAGAGGGCGGAGGAGATCATTCTAAAGCAGGTCTGCCGGTGGTTGGGAATGGAGCTGGAGCACGGCCCGAAAATTTTTGTGGGGAGCACCTTTATGCAGCCGGACTTCTATTCCAAAGAAGAGGGCGTGATCGGAGAGATTTCCGCCCATATCGGCAGGACCAACAAGGCCCAGGACAATAAAATCGCCAACGACCTGTTGAAAATGCTCCTCCTGGAAAAGCTGGAGGGCCGGAATTATCGGAAGATTATCGTGGTCTGTGATGAAAACGTATATGCCAAGCTCTGCGGCACATCGATTCTGGCTCAGTGTGTGCAGGAGTTCGGAGTTGAGGTAAAGATGATGGATATTGATGGAAATCTGCGGGCAGATATTGTCAGTGCCCAGACCCGCCAACGGATGGTAAACGCATAGTGCCCGTATGGTGGTGAAAAGGCCCTCTGCATTGGAAATACAGGGGGCTTTTTCCTACTTTTGAGCGAGTACCACTCGATCCAAACCGGACAGGTCTTGAAGCACCTGGATGTCCAGGAGGCCTTGGGCAGAGAAGAGCGCGGCCACGTCTTTGGCCTGGGTCTCTCCGATCTCCACCCCCAGCAGCCCTCCAGGACGCAACAAAGGAGTCCAGCGCCGGACGATGGCCCGGTAAAAAATCAGGCCGTCTTCGCCGCCATCCAAGGCAAGGGCGGGTTCCCGGCGAACCTCTGGCTGCAGGCTTGACAGCTGGCCGGTGGGAATATAGGGGGGGTTGGCGGCAATAAAATCAAGGCCGCCGGGAAAACTCTTTGGTCCCGCCAGCACGTCCCCTTGGACCAGCTGGATCTGAAACTGCGGGTAAGCCGCCAGATTCTCCCGCAAAAAGCCTTGAGCCAGGGAGTCCAGCTCCACACAAGCCACTCTTGTTCCGGGAATCAGGGAGCAGAGCCCTAGAGCCACCGCGCCGGTCCCCGCGCAAAGGTCCAGCCCCTGGGGAGAAAGGGTGTCCAACCGGGACGCCAGGGCCTCTACCAGCACAGCCGTGTCCTCCCGGGGAACCAGAACCCCTTCCCCCACATGCAACCGAAGCCCCATAAAAGGCCAGCTTCCCAGAATATATTGCAGGGGACGGCGCTCCGCCCGCTGGGCCACGGCCCGCAGATAGGCTTTCTCTGCTTTTGGAGGGGGGGACTCTTCCCCCCGAACCGCCAGCGCCGGGCGGTCCAGCCCTAGAAACTGTTCTGCCAGCGCCGCCGCGTCAAAGCCGGGGAAATCGATTCCGGCCGAGGCCAGACAGTTCTTGCCCTGTAAGTATAACTCCCGGTAGGTCAACGGATTAGGTCCTCGCCATTTTCCGGAATTACGGCCTCCATGGCGGCAATGGCGGCCTCTATCATTTTATCGTCCGGCTCTTTCACAGTGATCCGCTGCATCCACAGGCCGGGGGCGGTAACAATCCGGGAGAGAAGAGTGTCATGTCGGGCGCAGAGCTTCTGCACCTCGTAGCCAATATTGACAATCACAGGGATGCACAGCAGCTTTACCACTGTGCGCAAGACTGGATTGGAGAAGGGAATAAAGAATCCCACCACGATGCCCAGCACCAGCATCAGCACCATAAAGCTGGTGCCGCACCGGGGGTGGAACCGCTTTTGTATCCGCACATTTTCCACGGTAAGGGGCAGGTCGGCTTCATAGCAGAAGATGGTCTTATGTTCTGCCCCATGATACCGAAATACCCGCTTAATGTCCGGCATCTGGGAGACCAATAGAATGTAGGCCAGAAAGATCCCGATACGCAGCGCGCCTTCGAACAGAGATCGCCAGCTGGAGATATCCCCTGGAGCGACGCCCTCTACCAGATTAAACAGCATGGTGGGCAGCATGAAGAAGAGGACCACAGCCAAAGCCAGGCCCAGAACAGAGCCCACGCCCATGACAATTCCCGTGAGCTTGTCCCCCAGGTGCTCGTCTAGCCATTTGTCAATGCCGGTGAGCTCCTCGTCTCCCATGTCGGTGATCTTTTCCGCCGAGAGAGAGAGGGCCTTGTAGCCCAGGCGGAAGGTGTCTACCATGGCGAAGATGCCCCGGATAAATGGTTTACCTAGGATGGGGTATTTCTTTGTCAGCCGGTCAGACTGGATTTCCTCGGTAGAGATCTCTCCTTTTTCGCTGCAAAAAGCCGCTACGGTGCGTTTGGGGCCTACCATCATGATTCCTTCCATCAGGGCCTGACCGCCGATGGTGGTGATTTTTTTTGCCATTGCTTTCTCCTTTGCTCTTCCTAGAGAAGTGGTAGAGGGCCTTCGAGTGTATGTTCTTTTGAGTGTTGGAAGGCCTCAATGCGCGAGAGTTCGCTTGCGAACTCTCGCGCATTCCGGCAAGGTCGTGGGACCCTGTCCCACACCCTGCCAGGGGCCTAACGCCCCTGGACCGCGTAACGCAATACGGTTGGCTTTACCGCACACAGCTAACCAGGGTAAAAGTTTCGTAGACTTCGTTTTACGAAGCCTTACCTTTCTCAAAGGTGGTGGGGGTGGAGGGGGTGAGCGTTCTGCCGGATACTTGGCAAAGCCAAGTATTGCAGACCAAGCTGCGAACCGACCGAGCCGGCAGGCGAGACCCCAAAACATCGTCCAACAAATACGCGCTTTGGCCACCTCCAGCGGGCTACTTACATAGGGGGATGGTTATTGTCACGGTGGTGCCCACGCCCTCCTGGCTTTCCAGGTCCAGGGCTCCCTTATGCATGGCTACGATCTCGTCCGCCACCGCCAGCCCAATTCCCGAACCCCGCACCAGCTGGTTAGCCTTGTAAAATTTTTTCTTCACATTGGACAGGTGTTCGGCGGGGATCCCGCAGCCTGTGTCGGAGATAATGACCCGCACTTGGTCCAGGTCCAGCTGAGAGGTCACGGTGACAGATCCCCCGGGCTGGGTATACTTCAAGGCGTTGTCAATGATGTTGACAAAGACCTGCCGCAGGCGGTTGCGGTCCCCATAGACCGGCGCCAGAGAGATATTCTCCTCGTAGATCAGCTCCTTGCCTTCGGTGCGGGCCCGCTCGGTGAACAGGTACACCGCCTCGTCTAGCTCCGCCAGGATGTCCATGCGCTCGGAGAGCAGCTGCATCTGGCCGTTCTGCAGGCGGGAAAAGTCCAGCAGCTCCTCCACAAGGCCCGAAAGCCGCTCCGACTCCCGGATGATCACCGACATGCCCTTCTCCTCGGTGGCCGGGTCCGCCCCATCGCGCAGAGTTTCCGCCCAGCCTTTGATGGCTGTAAGGGGCGTGCGCAGTTCATGAGAGACAGAGGAGATGAACTCGTTTTTCATCCGCTCAGCAGCGCCCAGTTCCCCGGCCATATCGTTGATGGCGTCGCAGAGCTGACCAATCTCATCGGCCCGGGCCTTTTGGATGCGCACTTCAAAGTCCCCCTGGGCGATCTGCCGGGCGCTTTGGCTCACCTGCCGCACAGGCACCAGAATGGACCGGATGAAGTACACGCCGGAGAGGGTGAGCAGCAGCATGATGAAGAGGGCGGCCACTGCCAGCACCACGATCACCAGCATGGTCTGCTGGTCGGCCCGCTCCAGGGAGACCATGTATCGGATGGACCCGATGAGGCCCCCGTTTTCGCTGCGTACTACCCGGGTGACAGCCATCACCTTTTCTCCTGTATTCAGTTCTCCTACCCACTTGCCGGAGTTATCCTCGCTCATCAGGGCCATTTGGTAGTCAGGCATGGGCTGCTGGCGGTCCGGCTCGAAGCCCGTGGAGGTAATGAAAACCTGCCCGTCCTTTGAAAGAGCCATGATCTCCATCTTGGATTTGTCCTGGAAGGATTTCTCAATATAATCCCGGGTGATAGCGGCAAATTCCGAGGTCTTGTAGCCGCCGGAGCTGCCGGAGAGCCAGTTGAGCAGCTCGTCCATGCGGCCGGTAAGCGCCAGCTCCATGCCGTTATAGGTGGAGTTTTGCACCATGACGGATAGGGTAACCACAAAGCCTACCAGGATCACAAAGACTACGCCGATGGTGTTCACGAACCACCGCCGGGAAATACTTTTGGCAAACATGGGGACCTCCTATCCTTTCCACCGGTATCCCAGACCCCAGACGGTGGTGATATGCTGAGGATTGGAGGGCTCGTCCTCTACCTTCATGCGCAGGCGGCGGATGTTTACGTCTACGATTTTTTCTTCCCCCACATAGCTGGGTCCCCATACATGACGGAGAATGTCCCCTCTTGCTAGGGCCAGGCCGGGATTATCCAGAAAATATTCCATGATCTGAAATTCCACCTGGGTGAGCTCAATGGGAACGCCCGCCTTGCTGAAGGAGCGGTCTCGCAGGTTCAGGGTAAAGACGCCGGACTTCACCTCGTCCCGGCGGCCGGATTCGCTCTGCTCCGCCGCCAGAGCTACTCGCCGATATACGGCGTCTACCCGGGCCACAAGCTCAGAGGGAGAGAAGGGTTTGGTGACATAGTCGTCGGCGCCCATCATCAGGCCGCTGACCTTGTCCATCTCCTGGGTTTTGGCGGTGAGCAAAATGATTCCGATGGAGGGGTTCCGGCTGCGGAGTTCCCGGCAGACCGCCAGGCCGTCGTGGGCTCCGGGCATCATAATGTCCAGAAGCACTACGTCGAAATGCCCGCCTCCCCGGTCGTAGAGTTCCAGCGCCTGGTCGCCGGTTTCCGCCTCGATAATTTCGTATCCCGCCCGTTCCAGGTTGATTACTACAAATTCCCGGATATTTTGCTCGTCCTCTGCTACCAATACCCTTTTCATAGCGCCCTCCTTTGTTCAGTCCGCAAGCAACTGGAAACTGCGTGAAATTTCCTCCAAAATCTGTCGGTATTTCTCGTCTTTGGAGCGGATCTGTATGCCGTAAACCGAGTCGTTCTGAGCTGCCAGCATGGTATAGCCGCTGGTTTCCCCCCGGCTTTCCCAGGAGGACTGGGTAAAGACCCGGATGGAGAACAGGGTGCCGCCCAAAAGACTGATCCCATCCTCGCCGGTGATAACCTCGGTGTAAGTGACCGTGCGGCGTTCCAGATCGTTGGCGGCGCAGATCCGCCCCTGCAAAACATAGGGCAGGCGGAACCAGTAATTCTCTCGGGAATTCATCAGGGCCCGCAGGACCACCCGGTTTTCGCCGCTGGGATTCAAGGCCTTCCATTCTACCATATAACCGGTGGAATCCGGGGCCGTGTCCTCGAAAAGATTCGGCAGGAGGGATACCACCGGAAGTTCGATATATCCGTCGCCATTGATGTCCCGAGAGGTGAAGGAGGCGGCGGAAGGCCGGGCATACTCGTTCACGTAATCCTCCGTGTTCACCAGCTGGGGATAGTTCACCAGCTGCCCGTCCTGGTATACAAAGATCTGGGTGGTCATGCTTCCGTCTGCGGTGGTGCCGTCTACCACGACGCCCTGCATGGAGGCGTTTAGCTGGCCGAAGGTGGTGGAGGTATAGGTGGAAATATCGTTGTCGGCCTGGGCAGCGGCAGCCTCGTAAGGCTGGCCTCTGTCAAAGGTGTAGAGGCGGGCATATGCGGTGGTAGGTTCGGCCCCTTCCTCTTCTGCGGGAACAACGGACTTGTCTACAGTGAACAGCTCGTTCACCCCGTCACTGTCAAAATCAGTCAGTGCCAATTCCCCGTACACGCCGAGACTGTACTCCGAGACGCCTTCCTCCCCGTCGTATAGATAGGCTTTGACCTCAGCGGTGCGCCCAGTAGCACCCGCTGTGCTGCCCCAGCCGATGAATACCGCTTCTCGATTGTCTGCCAGAGAGCCAAAGCATACCCGGTCCACTTGGGTGGCCTTGTTCAGAAAGGCGGCGGCGGTCTGCCACTCCCCCTGAGACTTTGTAAGAAACTGAACCTCTACGCCGCCGTCCTCCACCTCATGAAAGCCGATGGCGTCCTCTGTGCCGTCGCCGGTAAAGTCCCGCATAATGATGGCCGAGCGGTACTCGCCGTTTTTCGGGTAGATGAAGGTGACGTCGTTCTGGGAGCCCTGCAAAAGCCGGTAGATGCTCTGCTGGTCGGCGTTGGTCTTTGGAGGGGACATGAGGTTCTGGGCGGAGAGCCCGGTGAAGGAGCAGCTGGGGAACTCCGCGAGGAGCATCACCAGCGCCATCAGCAGGGCCAGCTTTTTCATGGGATCACCTCTTTCGGGGTCGGGTTTGGGAGAAGTATATTTGGGGATTTGTATGGGGGCTGCTGGGCGCAATAGCGCGTTCAGATTTCAGCAGGCAGGGCGCTCTCTCGGCTGGTACGCTCGCGCGCTCAGCTGGCTGGTTCCGGTTTCCAGGGGACTTTTTTCTCTTGCAAAAAGTCCCCTCTTGGCGCTGCGCGCCAATTCACCTTCAAAAAATGCGCTTCTCAGGTGTTAAGGTCAAGGGCAAGACCGTGGAGCTCCGCTCCACACCTCGCAACCTTTGAAAAGGTTGACGAAACTTTTACGGTTGTCCGGTTAGCTTGTCAAAACACATAAAACCTTCACGACGAATGCAATGAGGAGTGACATTGCGCGGTCAAGGGGCGTTAGGCCCCTTACGGAGGTGTGGAGGCAGAGCCTCCACGACCTTAATTGGCCACGGCCAGCATGAGTTTGATCCGATTCTCCTGGTTGACCCGGGTAGCGCTGGGGTCGTAGTCGATGGGCACGATATTGGCCTGGGGGTACACCTTTTTCACCTTGCGGATCATGCCCTTGCCCACGATATGGTTGGGCAGGCAGCCGAAGGGCTGGGTGCACACCACGTTCTCGTAGCCGTTCTCGATGAGCTCCATCATCTCGGCGGTGAGGAGCCAGCCCTCCCCCATCTTGCACCCGTAGCCAATGACCTGCCCGACCAGCTCCTTCAGGCGGGCGTAGGGCGCGGGGGCGGTAAACTGGGGATACTTCTTCACGGACTCGATCAGGTCCCCCTCGAACTTGGTGAAATACCATTTCAGCATGGTGCACAGCTGCTTTTTGGCGGAGCTCCCCCCGTAGAGGGCGATGTCCTCCAGGCGGTTGTCCACCTTGAAGATCATGAAGCCCATGATGCCCGGCACCATCACTTCGCAGCCTTGGTGAAAGAGAAAGTCCTCTAATCCATTATTGGCCAAAGCGGAGTATTTTACATAGATTTCTCCCACAATTCCAACTTTTGTCTTTGGGTGCTTCTCCAGGGGGATCTCCGCGAAGGACTGGGCGATCTGGTCGAACCATGCCCGGACCTCCCGCTGGGTGAAGGCCTTGCCCTGCTCGAAGAGCCCGGTGAGCTTCTTGATCCACTCCTCCACCAGCCCGTCGCTGTGGCCGGGGCGGACCTCATAGGGCTTGGTCTGGTTTTTCAGCAACATCAGCAGATCCCCATAGGTGAGGGCCGCGATGGCCCGGCGCAGCAGGGGCAGGGTCATGTGGAAGCCGCTGTTCCTCTCCATGCCGGACAGGTTCAGGGAGATTACGGGGATGTAGTCCAGGCCGTCCTTTTTCAAGGCCTTGCGCAGCAGGTGTATGTAGTTGGAGGCCCGGCATCCGCCGCCGGTCTGGGTCATGATCAGCGCCACCTTGTGCAGGTCGTACCGGCCGCTGTGCAGGGCGTGCATCAGCTGGCCGATAGACAGCAGCGCCGGGTAGCAGGTGTCGTTGTGGACGTATTTCAGGCCCTCGTCCACAATCTCCCGGCCCGTGGTGCGTAGCAGGTCTAGGTGGTAGCCGAAGCTGTTAAACACGTTCTTGATCAGCTCAAAATGGATAGGCGCCATGTTGGGCGTGAGGATGGTATAGTCCTTCTTCATTTCTCGGGTAAATTCCACCCGGCTCTCGTTGTCGGCCATAGAGGTTCCTTTCTTTTTTTAGTGTATATATGGGGGGCTTCGAGGTGCGCTGGCGCGTCAAGGGGTACATGTCCCGGCGCGCGAATTGGCTGGGAAGCCGCGCCCGCCGCTGGCTTGCTCCGGTTTCCAGGGGTGCTTTCTATTCAGTTGCAAAAGAGTTTCATCTCGTGTAACGAGATGAACTCTGCGCACCCCTCTTGCCGATGTTTCGCGGAGCAAAACTCGGATAGTTAACCGAGCGGAGCGAGCGTTAAGCAATTATTCACCACCCGCCAAAATTGCGCTTCTTAGGAGTTTAAGATCAAGGACAAGACCGTGGAGCTCCGCTCCACACCTCGCAACCTTTGAAAAGGTTGACGAAACTTTTACGGTTGTTAGGTTAGCTTGTCAAACAACATAAAACGTTCACGACGAGCAAAGCGAGGAGTGGGTAAAAGTTTTTGAGACTTACCGAAGGTAACGTCTTAAACTTCTTTTCAAAAAGTTTGTGGGGTGTGGGGTGACGCCCCACGGTCTTGGTCTCACTCCCCCAGGCCCAGGGCGGCGAACAAGCTCCGCAGGCGGATGCGCACGGCGCCCAGGTTGGTGATCTCGTCGATCTTGATCTGGGTATAGATCCGGTCCCCGGCCTCCAGGATAGAGCGGACCTCGTCGCCGGTGATGGCGTCCACCCCGCAGCCGAAGCTCACCAGCTGCACCAGATTGATCCGGGGGTCGCCGCTCTCCGCCACATACCGGGCAGCGGCGTAGAGCCGAGTGTGGTAGGTCCACTGGTTCAGCACCTTGGTGGGGAACTTCTCCACCTGGTCGCTGACGGAGTCCTCTGTCACCACCACCGCGCCGCATTCGCAGATCAGCTTGTCAATGCCGTGGTTGATCTCCGAGTCCAGGTGGTAGGGCCGGCCGGAAAGGATGATTACGGGCAGGTTGTGCTCCTTGGCGTAGCGAAGATACTCCCGGCCCTTCCGGCGGATCTTTTCCATATATCCGGCGTATTCCTCATAGGCGGCGTTGGCTGCGGCCTTCACCTCCTTCTCCGGGATGCCCGGGAAGTACCGGTTCAGGATGGCGGTCATCTTTGTGGGGAAATCCCTCCGCCGGTGGAGGCCTACATAGTCGTAGATGAATTTCGTCTCCGAGAGGGCGGTGACGTTGGCGTCCAGCACCTCGGGATAATAGGCCACCACCGGACAGTTGTAGTGGTTGTCGCCCTTGTGCTCGTCCAGGTTATAGCTCATGCAGGGGTAGAAAATGGCGTCGGGCTTTTGCTCCAGCAGGGCCTCGATATGACCGTGCATGAGCTTGGCCGGATAGCACACCGTGTCCGAGGGGATGGTGTGCTGGCCCTTGAAATAGAGCTGCCGATCCGATTCCGGCGAGGGCAGGATCCCAAAGCCCAGGGCGGTGAAGAACCGGTGCCAGAAGGGATATAGCTCAAACATGTTCAGGCCGATGGGGATGCCGATGGTCCCCCGCCTCCCTTCGCAGGGCGTGTACCCAGCCAGAAGCTGCTTTTTGTAGTCATAGAGGTTATAGGCGGCGGTGAGGCTGTGCTTTTGCAGGGGCTTGTCGCAGCGGTTCCCGGCGGTGAACTTCGCCCCACCGGAGAAGGTGTTCACCGTCAGGCGGCAATGGTTCTGGCAGCCATTGCAGTTGATGGATTTCACCTGATGGGAGAAGCCCTCCAGCTTCTGGGCGGTGAGAATGCCGCTGGGGCCCTCCTCTCCGCCGGAGGCCTTTTTCCGCTCCATGGCATAGAGGGCCGCGCCGTAGGCCCCCATCAGCCCCGCCACAGAGGGCCGGGTGACGTTCTGGCCGATCTCCTTCTCAAAGGCCCGGAGCACCGCGTCGTTGAGGAATGTGCCCCCCTGGACCACAATGTGCTTTCCAAGGCTTCTGGCGTCCGTGACCCGGATGACCTTGTAGAGGGCGTTCTTCACCACGCTCATGGAGAGCCCGGCGGAGATGTTCCCCAGGGTAGCTCCGTCCTTCTGGGCCTGCTTCACAGAGGAATTCATGAACACCGTGCACCGGGAGCCCAGATCCACCGGGCTGTCCGCGAAGAGCCCCTGCCGGGCGAAGTCGTTCATATCATAGCCCAGAGCCCCGGCGAAGGTCTGCAGAAAGGAGCCGCACCCGGAGGAGCAGGCCTCGTTGAGGAAGATATTGTCAATGGCCCCGTTTTTGATCTTGAAGCATTTGATATCCTGGCCGCCGATGTCGATGATAAAGTCCACGTCCGGCTGGAATTTTTTTGCGGCGGTGAAGTGGGCGATGGTCTCCACTACGCCGAAGTCCAGGCGGAAAGCGTTTTTGATGATCTCCTCCCCGTAGCCAGTGGAGGCCGCGCCCAGAATCCGGATCTCCGGGAAGGCCTTGTAGAGGTCCAGCAGGAAGTCCCGGACCAGAGGCACCGGGTTGCCGTTGTTGGGCAGATAGCGGGAGTAGACGATCTCCCCCGCCCGGTTGACCACGGCGGCCTTCAGGGTGGTGGACCCCGCATCCACGCCCACATAGGCCCCGCCGTCCGGGGAGAGCTCGCCGCCGGTGGGTACGCTGTCCCGCTTGTGGCGCTCCACAAATTTCCGGTACTCCTCCTCATTGGCGAAAAGGGCCTCGCTGCTCTGGTAGCTGTGGCTAGAGCTATAGTTCCGGATTTTCCCTGTGATCTCCCGTAGGCCGAACTCCTCCGCCGAGTCGGAGAGGGCCGCCCCCGCTGCCACATAGTAGAGGGAGTTTTCCGGGCAGACGCCGGTGATCCCCAGGATGCTGTCAAAGGCCCGGCGCAGCTGGGGCAGGAAGGTGAGGGGCCCGCCCAGGTACACCACCTGGCCGGTGATCTCCCGGCCCTGGGCCAGCCCAGCCACGGTCTGGTTCACCACGGCGGTGAGGATGCTGGCGGCGATATCGTCCTTCTGGGCCCCCTGGTTCAGAAGGGCCTGGATGTCTGACTTGGCGAACACCCCGCAGCGGGAGGCGATGCTATAGGTGCGCTGGCTCTCCCCGGCGATTTTGTCCAGCTCTCCGGGGGTGATATCCAGCAGGGTAGCCATCTGGTCGATGAAGGCCCCGGTGCCCCCGGCGCAGGAGCCGTTCATGCGCACCTCCATGGAGCCGGAGAGGAAGAGGATTTTCGCGTCCTCGCCTCCCAGCTCAATCACCACATCCCCATCGGGAATATATTTTTTTACGGCAATGCGCGTGGCGTAGACCTCCTGGACAAAAGGAATGCCAAGATCCTCGGAAAGGCCCATGCCCGCCGAGCCAGACACGCAAAGTTCCGCCGATTTTGCCTGGGGGAATTGCTCCATCACCCGGGAGAGCATGTGAGAGGCCTTTTCCGCTATCTGGGAATAGTGCCGTTCATATTCCCGAAAGACGGGCCGGTCCCCGTCATAGACCACGCATTTCAAGGTAGTGGAACCCACGTCCAAACCGATTTTCATTGCTTGCGCTACTTCCTTTCCTGTCATTTCGCAATGCCTCCGGGGCCCGCTGAAAGGCCCTGCTCCAAGTCTCCCCGAAGCACCCCTGCCCCACAAAATTCATATACGAGAATGATACCATTTTTCGACCGAAAAATCAACACAGGAAGAGATAACAATATATGGTGTACGAGAAAAAATTTTTGTGTAGATAGGCGCAGAGCCTGCCTGCCAGGGAAAAGCCTTTGCTTTTTCTTCCGGCATTTGGTATAATTTGTATTGAGTGATGGTGGCCTCCGGCGGCTCAGGGGCTCCGGTCTCGCCTGGTCTCGTCTGCCGACTCGGTCGGGAGAGTTCATGCTTGCATGAACTCTTCCCCACCGGGGAGCTTCCCCGACTCGGTCGGTTCGCAGCGTTGTCTGCAATACTTGGCTTTGCCAAGTATCCGGCAGAACGCTCACCCCCAAACCCCACAAACTTTTACCCACTCCTCGCTACGCTCGTCGTGAACGCTTTATGTTTTTTGACGAGCTAGCCGAACAACCGTAAAAGTTTCGTCGTCTCACCTGCCGGTTCGGTCGGCGCTTGACGGTCTCCACTGGAGACCAGCGCCCTTTTCAAAGGTGGTAGGGTGTGCCTTAGCAACGTCCCACGGTCTTGCCCTTGACCTTAACACCTGAGAAAACAACGCAGGAAGATAGGAAAACAGTCCAGTGGACTGTTTTCCGCAAGAAACCCCCGTAAGGGGTTTCTTGTCCTGGCTGCGGAAGCAGACGGGACGAAGGCCCCAGTCCCGGAACCAGCCAGCTCTGTGCGCAGCATCTCAGCCCACGCGCCCGCCCGGACTTGGCGCCCGTTCGCTCAGCCATCCCGCGCGCCGTTCCCCCATACAATTCTCAACATCTCCCGTCCATGCCATGAAGCCCGGCGCGGATTCTCTCCCTGATAAGCCGGGCGCTCTCCGCCGCTGTCTGTTCGGTGGTGTCCAGGGCAAAAGCCTCGTATCCCCCCAGAGAGGAGAACATCTCCCACATCTGCCGGACGTTCTCCTCCTTCAGAGGGGATTCCTCCTGCTGATCCCGGCCCATCGCCCGGTCCACCGTGGCCTCCAGTCCGGGCCGCAGAACCACGTACCGCAGGTCCAGGCCTTTCTCCGTCAGCCGCTTCCAGGGTCCCAGAAACCACGGGCCCACCACCCCGTCCACATACACCTCGTATTCGCCCAGGGCATACTGCTCCCCGCAGGCCGCCGCAGCCCTCACCACCGTCTCGTTCTGGTCCCCGGAGTCCTCCCGCCAGGGGGGAATATACCCCCTACGGATGTACTGGTAGAAGTCGTCAGTGTGGATGTGCACGGCCAAGGGGCTGTCCCCGGATTCCGCCAGCATTCTGGAGACGGTGGTCTTGCCCGAGCCGCAGGGGCCGGAGATCAAAACGATTCTTCCTGTGCCCATCAAAGCTCCTCCTATCCTATATTATTACGAAAGCAGGGATTCCATGCCGTCCAAATCAGAGACCGTCTACGTCCGCCCTGTCCACTACTACGAGACTGACCGGATGGACTGCGTACACCACTCCAACTATATCCGCTGGTTCGAAGAAGCCCGGGTCTATTTCATGAAAGAAAACGGTTTTTCCTATGAGGGCCTGGAAGCGGCGGGGATCGTGAGCCCGGTGCTCAGCGCCGAGGCCAATTATCACACCATGTGTCGCTTTGGGGATACAGTGGAGATTTTAATTGAAATCCAGAGCTATACCCGTACCCGTATCTCCTTCCATTATCACGTGCGGGATAAGGCCTCCGGCCAGCCCCGCTGCGACGGCTGGACCTGCCATTGCTTCATCAACCAGGCGGGAAAGCCGGTGTCCCTGAAAAAGGCCATGCCAGAATATCACCAGCGGATTGAGAAGTATTTGACCCAAGTGGAAAAGGGGGCGGAGTAGATGGCGAAGGTTATTTTGGTCTGCGGAAAAATTGCCAGCGGGAAGAGCTGGTACTGCCGGGGGCTGATGGAGAAATCCCCGGCCCTGCTGCTCTCGGTGGACGAGGTGACCAGCCGGATTTTTGACAATGCCCTGGGGGACGCCCACGACGAGACCTGCGGGAGAATCCAGGCGTATCTGCTGGACAAGGCCGTGGAGGCAGTCCGGGCCGGCGCGGACGTGATCCTGGACTGGGGCTTCTGGACCCAGGCGAGCCGGCGGGAGGCTGTGGAGTTTTTCCAGCGAGAAGAGATCCTCACGGAGTGGCATTATATTGACGTGTCGGATGAGACCTGGAGGGAGAATATTGCCCGCCGGAACGCCGCCGTGCTAGCGGGGGAGGATCCCAGCTATTATGTAGACGATGGGCTCCTCCAAAAGCTCCTGGGGCTCTTTGAGCCGCCCCGCCCGGAAGAGATGGACGTGGTTTATCGCTTTTAAGACCTTGGGACGTTGCCCCAAACCCAAAAACTTTTACCCACTCCTCATTTCATTTCGTGTGAACATTTTACGTATTTTAGCCCAGCTAACCAGGAAAAAAGTTTTGCTCGAGCTTTTTCAAAAGCTCGTGGGAGTTTGAGGGCAACGCCCTCAAGGTCTTGCCCTTGACCTTAAACTCCTAAGAAGCACATTTTTTGAAGGTGAATTGACGCGAAGTGTCAAGAGGAAACTTTTTGCAAGAGAAAAAAGTTTCCTCGTCCCGGAATAGGCCAGCTTTGTGGGCAGTGTTTATTTTTTATGGGCGCGTGAGGGCGCGAGCTGGCTGATTGCGGAGCACACGGTCGGGCGGGCATTCTGGCTGGGATACTGCGCCCAGAACTGGCGGGTTCCGGTTTCCAGGGGAGGCTTTTTCTCTTGCAAAAAGCCTCCCCTCTTTGCGCATTCTGCCCAAATTCACCCTTGGCAAAAATGCGTTTCTCAGGAGTTAAGGTCAGGGGAAAAGACCTTGGGGACGCTGTCCCCAAACCCCTGCCGCCTTTGAAAAGGCGGGCGAAACTTTTACCCTGGTCAGCTGAGTGCTCCAATATGGCCCCTCAAAAAATGTACTCCCCAGGCAGGCCCCATGCCCCGGCAATGGCCTTGGCCTCTCTGCCGTTGCGGCGGATCTCCTCCCTGAGCTCGTCCAGGGAGGAGAATTTTTTCTCCGGCCGGATGAATTCCAGCAGGAAAAGCCGCACCTGCCGCCCGTAGAGGTCCCCGGAGAAATCCGGCATCCAGGTCTCCGCCAGAACCCGGTCCGAGCCCACGGTAGGCTTTACCCCCACATTGCACACGCCGTAATAATACCGGCCCGCCGTCTGGCACCAGGCCGCGTAAACCCCGAAGCGGGGGAGGACGAAATCCTCCGGCAGGGCCTGATTGATGGTGGGAGTGCCCAGCTTTGTGGAGCCGATATGGTTGCCGTGGATAACCTCCTGGGAGAAGCCAAAGGGCCTGCCCAGCAGCCGGTTTGCCAGGGGAATGTCCCCGGCCTCCACCGCATGGCGGATCCGGGTGGAGCTGACTTTTTCCCCGCCGTCCAGCACTGGAGGGACTACTTCCAGATCCACGCCCTTTTCCGCGCACAGTTTTTTTAGCAGAGCCACATTTCCCAGAGCACCCCGGCCAAAACGAAAATCCTCGCCGCAGCAGAGTCGCTTTGCATGGAGCTTTTCGAAGAGGATCTCTTGGACAAAGGACTCTGCCGTCCAGTTTCGAAGCGCCGGAAAATCCAGGGAATAGACTGCCGCCATGCCCGCCCGCTCCAGAAGCGCGGCTTTGTCCTGGGGAGTAAGCACCGCCTGGTCGCCGGAGGGGCTGTGGGAAAAGGTGAATATCGCCGGTTGGAAGGGCGAGGAGATCGCGGCACGGATTACCGCCATATGGCCCCGATGGAGGCCGTCGAAAGCGCCCAGCGCCAATGAGCAGGGGGGCTGGGCCGGGAGTTCTTCCAAGCTCCGGATGATTTCCATGGGTTTACCTCCTGAGATAGGTTTGGCGTATAGTAAACACACTTAACAATCGGTACTTACCGATTGTCAAGCTGAGCGGCTTACGCCGCTTGGTCCAAAAGAGGTTACCTCTTTTGGACTGTGTTAACTATATTTGGCCTCTGGGGAGCCGCCTCGCGGGAATTCTGCCGGGCCGGATCCTGTTCTTAGCCTTCTTCCGCGAAGAGCTTTAGAAATTTCATGCTGTCCGATTTCAGATCTGCCGTTCCCAGCCCCAGGAATATTTTTTCCAGGCCGTAGATCCGGAAGCGCTGGCCGTCTGAGGGTTCATTTTCCAGACGGAGACGCTTCAGGTCCAGGGCTCCGCCGTTGCAGAACCGGATCATCTGAGGCCCGCTGACTGTTACCTGGGGATAGGCGGCAAACAGGCTGTCTATGGGGCGGAGCCTATGTTCCAAAGCTTCTTTGGAGGCAAGGGCACGCAGATCTTCCAGAGGAACCGCCTCCTCTATAGAGAAGCCGCAGGCCTTGGTCCGGCGCAGAGCTGTCATGACCCCCAGACTTCCCGCCGCCTGGGCGATATCCTCAATTAGGACGCGGATGTAGGTGCCCTTGGAGCAGCTTACCAGGAGGCTCCCCTGCCGGGAGAATTCGTCATAGGATTCTAGTATCAGCTCCCCAATATGAACAGGCCGGGGGGGCCGCTCTACCTCGATCCCCTTCCGTGCCAGCTTGTAGAGCCGCTGGCCGTTGACGGATACGGCGGAGTACATGGAAGGGGTCTGCATGTAGTCCCCCCGGAACCCGGCCATAGCTCGTTCCAGAGCCTCCCGGTCCACAGGGGTTCCGTCCGTCTCCAGCAAGGTCCCGGTGACGTCCCCGGTGTCGTACCGCTCTCCCAGGCGGAACTCCGCCCGGTAGGCCTTGTCCCCATCGGGCAGCAGGTCCAGCGCCTTGGCCGCCCGGCCTAGAAGCAAAGGAAGCACCCCGGTGGCCATAGGATCCAGGGTGCCGGTGTGGCCGATTTTCTTTTCCTTGCTGAGCCCCCGCATCACCGCCACTACGTCGAAAGAGGTAAAGTCCTGGGGCTTGTCCACAACGATGACGCCGTTCATGGAGCGCACCCGATCTCTTCCAGGTATTCCTCGCAGGCCTCCAGCATTTTGCCCCGAACCTCCTCCATGGAGACTCCCTCAAAGCTGCAGCCCGCCCCGCCCGGATGCCCGCCGCCGCCGAATTTCTCACAGATTGCCGCAGCATTCACAGGTGGGTTGGTACGCAGGCTGACCTTTACGATACCACCTGCCCGCTCTTTCAAGGTGATGCCCACAAGCACTCCTTCCACCTGCTTCGGCAGGCCAACCAACTCACTCAATTCGTTCTCCTGGGCCCCGGTCGTCTCATATAGGGAGAGGGGAATGTGCATAATGGCCCCCTTGCCGCCGCAGAAGAATTCCATGCTTTCGATCAGCCGCCTCTCCGCTTCCAACACCGCCCGGCTCTTTGTTTCGAAGAGCTTCTGGTTGATATCCCCGGCCAGGGCCCCGGCCTCTATGGCCTCCGCCGCAAGCCGCAGGATCTGGGGGGAACTGTTCCGGTAGCGGAAGCAGCCCGTATCTGTAGCCATTCCGGTATAGAGGCAGCCAGCCATAGCCTTGTCTATGATGACGCCCAGCTCCTTAAGCAGGCTCCAAACCATCCCGGCGGTGGCGGCGCTTCCCGGTTCCACCCAGGAGGCGGAGGCAAAGGGCTTGTGGGTGCCATGGTGGTCGATGGCCAGCTGAATCTGCCCGCCGAACTTCTCCCAGGCGTCCCCCAGCAGCTTCTGGTCCGCCACGTCTACAGTTACCACATGGGCAGGGGTGAGGTCCAGGTTTTTCATGTCCTCGGCCAGATAGGCGAATTTCTTGGGCACGGGATCCGCGCAGTACCAGTCCGCCCGTTTGCCCAGGGCCCGCAGGCCCCGGACCAGACCAAACATGGATCCCAGAGCGTCCCCATCCGGGCTGGCGTGGCAGACCACCAGAATATCGTCCCAGCCCCGCAAAAGCGTGGCGGCTTCTTTACATGTCAGCATCTTTGCCCTCCTGTTCCTGGGATTCCGGCGGAATGTTTAGGTCGTGGAGCATTTTGGAGATGCCGGCCCCGTACTCAATGGAGTCTGTGGCCTTAAAAACCAGCTCAGGCACATGGCGGAGCTTCAGCCTGTGCCCCAGCTCCCGGCGGATGTAGCCCGCCGCTGACTTCAGCCCCCCCACGGCCTCTTTGGAGCGCTCCAGGCCCTCCACGGTGCTCACATAGGCCGTGCAGTAGGACAGGTCGTTGGTAACCTCCACCCGCACCACGCTCAAGAGACACCCGGTGACCCGGGGATCTTTCAGCTCCCGCAGGATAGCGGAGAGTTCCCGGCTCACGTCCTCGGTGATACGGCCTAGTTTGTGTCCTGGCATGGCAGTTCCTCCTTATGGCAAAGTGTGATGGCAAACGCAGATCAAAAGAGATGTTTTCCCGATTTGAACGGGGATTCTAAAAGAGCAGATAGAAAAACACAGCGGCTTCCTGATTTTTGGGGGCGGGCAGGGTGTGGTACCGCAAGGTGTTGACCCCGCCGATTTGAAACCCCTGCTTTAGATAAAACCGGCAGGCCATCAGATTACTGTCCTGGGCTTCCAACCGCAGCCCTGCGGCGCCCAGCTTCTTTGCCCACCGGACGGCCTTTTGGATGAGGGCCGTACCCACGCTCTTGCCCCGATGAGCGGCGGCCACCTCAAGGATTTCCACATAGGCCCAGCCCATAAAGTCCTTTTCCAGGGCGATATATCCCAAACAGGCATCCCCCTCTTTGGCAAGAAAAAGCGCCAAATCCCCGCCCTGGGCGTATTGCTCCAGGCTGTCCTGGGAAAGGGGAGGGCTGACGGCCTCCCCGGCCGGCGCGGGAAACCACTCCTCCTCATACCCCCACTTCCCTCGGGAGAGGCTGGGATAAAACCGCCCTACAATGGGTCTGGGTTGGGGTGAAAGGTCGATCTTCCCCAACATCTCCGGTACAAGCTCCGTGATCTCCATGCAAGCCACTCCTTTGCCCCTTTTTATGATTACAAGCATACCAGTTGTCTTACTGTTTCGGAATAGCGCTGGCACTCTGATAAACGTCCTCCGCAGTCAGCTCTCCGCGGGCGTGCTTCTCCCGCAGCAATTGAATCGAACGGATTTCGTCTTTTGTGGCCATTCCCTGATGGATCCGCGCCATTCTATCTATAAGCACATAAACGACTTTTTGCTGTTCCTCGGTCAGCCATCCGTACATTTCTGCAATTTCATTCACGCGGTCTTGCCTGGCCATATGCGCCGCCTCCTAATGGTTTAGTCCCGGTATTCCTCCATCTCATAGGCCTCAAGAATATCGCCCTGTTTGATATCGGAGAACTTTTCTAAGGTGATGCCGCAGTCGTAGCCGTCGGCCACCTCCCGCACATCGTCCTTGAAGCGCCGCAGGGAGGCGATCTTGTCGTCCGCTACGATGATGCCGTCCCGCACCACGCGTACCTGGGCGCTACGAGTGATTTTGCCGCTGGTCACGTGCCCGCCGATGACAATGCCCACGTTGGAAATCTTGTAGGTTTCCCGGCACTCGGCCCGGCCCAGAGCAACTTCCCGGTACTTGGGGGCCAGCATGCCCTTCATGGCGCTCTCGATCTCCTCGATGCAGTCGTAGATGATCCGGTATAAGCGCATATCCACCCCGTCCCGCTTGGCGTTCTCCTCGGCCACCGGGTCGGGCCGTACATTGAAGCCCACGATGATGGCATTGGAGGCGTTGGCCAGCATCACGTCGCTCTCGCTGACCGCGCCCACGGCCCCGTGGATGATGTGTACCCGCACTTCGTCATTGCTGAGTTTTTCCAGAGACTGGCGCACCGCCTCCACTGAGCCCTGCACGTCGGCCTTGACGATGATCTTCAGCTCCTTCATCTCGCCCTCTTTCATCTGCTCAAAGAGATTGTCAAGGGTGACCTTGGTCTGGGCCCGGAAGGCCTCCTCCTTCTGGTCGTTCAGGCGCTGTTCCACCAGCTCTCGGGCAAGCCGCTCGTCGGAGACCGCGTCGAAGATGTCGCCGCCCACGGGCACGTCTCCTAGGCCCGTGATCTCCACCGGCACAGAAGGCCCGGCCTCCGTCACCTTCCGGCCCTTGTCGTCCATCATGGACCGCACCCGGCCCACGGTGGCCCCAGCTACAATGGTGTCCCCGGCGTGGAGGGTGCCGTTCTGCACCAGCACCGTGGCGATGGGGCCCATGCCCTTGTCCAGCCTCGCCTCGATCACCGTGCCCTTGGCGGCTCGGTCGGGATTGGCCTTCAGCTCGGCCATGTCTGCGGTGAGAATGATCATCTCCAATAGGTCGTTGATGCCCTCTTTCGTGTGAGCGGACACGGGGATACAAGGGGTGTCGCCGCCCCACTCCTCGGGCACCAGCTCGTACTCGGTGAGCTGCTCCTTCACCCGTTCGGGGTTGGCCCCCACCTTATCCATCTTGTTGATGGCCACGATGATGCTGACCCCCGCCGCCTTGGCGTGATTGATGGCCTCCACGGTCTGGGGCATGATGCCGTCGTCCGCGGCCACCACCAGCACGGCGATGTCCGTCACCTGGGCGCCCCGGGCCCGCATGGTGGTAAAGGCCGCGTGGCCGGGGGTGTCCAGGAAGGTTACGTCCCGGTCGCCCACCTTCACCCGGTAGGCGCCGATGTGCTGGGTGATGCCGCCGGCCTCCCCCTCGGTCACGTTGGAGTGGCGGATTACGTCCAGAATGGAGGTCTTGCCGTGGTCTACATGGCCCATGACTACTACTACCGGAGCCCGGGAAACCAGATTGGCCTCTTCGTCCTCGCTGTCATCAATGATCCGTTCCTCAATGGTGACCACCACTTCCTTTTCCACCTTGGCGTGAAACTCGTCGGCAATAAGAACAGCGGTGTCAAAGTCGATCATATCATTGATGGCGGCGAACACGCCCAGGCCCATGAGCTTTTTGATAACCTCGGGGGCGGAAACCTTCAGCCGCAGAGCAAACTCGCCCACAGAGATCTCCTCCGGCACCTCGATGGTGATATGCTTGGCCTTGCGTTCCATAGCGATACGGCGCAGGCGCTCGGCCTCAGTCTCTCGCTTACCCCTTCTCTGCTGGCCCCGGCGCTGCTGGTTGCGGTTTGTGAATTTCTGCTTTGTCACCGCGTTATCCTGCCGGGCACTGACCTTCTGGTCTGCCAGCCGGTCGTATTTCTCGTTGTACTTATCGATGTTCACGTTGCTGGAGCGGGTATCCACCACCCGGCGGGTGGGCTGCTTGGGCTCTTTGATTTGCTGGGGTTCGGCTTTGGGCTCGGGCTTTGCGGCTGCTTCAGCCTTGGGCGCGGGCTTCTGTTCCGGCTTCTGAGAGGGTTTATTCTCTTTGGCAGGCTTGGCCTGAGACTTTTTAGGCTCTTTGGCAGCAGCCGGGTTTTTGGGGGCCGGGGGCAGCTCAGGCTCCGGCTGGGGCTCCGGGGCGGCGTTCCGCTGGGCGAAATATTCGTCAAAATTTTCCAGGCTCCGCTGTTGGGTAAAAGTTTCCAACACAATGTCCAGCTCATTTTCCTCCAAAGCCGTCATATATTTTTTTGGCTCCGGAAAATACTGGGCCAGGGTGTCAATGACCTCTTTGTTGGGAATGTTCAAATCCTTGGCCACTTCCCGCACTCTATATTTTATCATCATAAGGCGATTCCTCCTTCTCTTGCTCCGTGGGTTCCAGCTGTTTCAAAAGGGCGTGGGCGAAGCCCTTGTCCGTTACGGCCACTACTCCGGCCTTTATCCCGCAGGCCTGGCCCAACCGCTCCATGGAGGTTTCCAGCCGCACAAAAGGGATCCCGGCCCGGCTGGCTTCGTAACACAGGTTTTTCCAGGTCTTGGGGGAGATATCCTCCGCCGCCACCAGTAGCGCGGCCTTTCCCGACCGTGCCGCCCCGGCGCTCAGGGCGAATCCAGGTTCCAGCCTGCCCGCCCTGCGGCAGAGTCCCAAGAGGGACAGTGCTTTATTCATGATCTCCCTCCCCTGACTGTCCGGCCAGCTCGTTTTCCAGCCGGAGGTAGATTTCCTCGGGGATCTTGCAGGAAAAAGCCCGTTCCAGCCGTCTGCCCTTTCGAGCCAGCCGCAGGCACTCCGGGTTCCGGCAGAGATAGGCTCCCCGGCCGGGCATTTTCCCGGTGATATCCAAACTGATCTGTGGGGGCAGGGGCTTTCCGCCTTCGTCCTGTTGTTCCGGGGCCTTCACCACCCGTACCAGCTCTTTTTTTGGCTTCATTTCCCCGCAACCCGTACACATCCGCATGGGAATTTTTCTTTGGCGCATTCTGTAACCCTTCCCCCCTCCAGAGAAATATTGCTTGTTCAGAACCTGTATTCATCGCCGAAGCTGCCGGTTGAGCGAGAAATTTTGCCGGTGGCCAGGACAAATTTTTAAAGAAACGCTTGCTGCGTTTTGAGAAAGTTTAATGCCGGACAGCGGCAGCACAGGTTGTGAATAACAGGTTCTCAGTTTTCCTCTCCAAAGAAGCCACTTTCCGGCTTGATGTCGATTTTCCAGCCGGTGAGCTTCGCCGCAAGCCGCACGTTCTGGCCTTTGTTGCCGATAGCCAGGGAGAGCTGGCTGTCCGGCACAGTGACCCTGCAGGCCCGGCCGCCGTCCTCCGCAGGTTCCACAGAAAGAACGTTGGCGGGGGAGAGAGCCGCAGCGATGAACTTCTGGGGGTCGTCGCTGTATTCCACAATGTCGATCTTCTCGCCCCCCAGCTCCTCCACGATCTCGTTTACCCGGGCGCCCCGGGCGCCAATGCACGCGCCCACCGCGTCCACGTCGGGATTATGGCTGAGCACCGCAAGTTTAGTGCGGGAGCCGGCCTCCCGGGCCACAGCCTTGATCTCCACGGTGCCGTCATAGATTTCCGGCACCTCGGTCTCGAACATGCGCTTCACCAGGTCTGGCCTGGTCCGGGAGATGATGGCCTTGGGGCCCTTGACTCCATCCTGCACATCGACTACATAGACTTTTATGTAGTCGCCTTCCTTTACGTTTTCTTCGCCGATCTGTTCCGTCTTGGGGAGCACTGCCTCCGCTTTGCCAATACGCAGGGAGAGGGCTCCGGTTTTGGGGTCGATCCGTTCCACCAGGGCGCTGACCAGTTCCTGGTGCTTGCTCTGGAATTCCTGCATCATCTGGCCCCGTTCGCTGTCTCGGATACCCTGGCGGATGATATTCCGGGCAGTCTGGGCGGCTACCCGACCGAATTGCTTGGTGTCCAGCTTCATGCCCACCATGCCGCCAATTTCCGCCATAGGGGAGATCTGCCGGGCAGCGTCCAGAAGGATTTCCCGGTCCGGATCCTCCACCTCTTCCACCACCAGCTTTTGCAGGAATACATCGAACTTGCCGGTTTCGGGGTTGACGTCGATCTCCACTTCCTCGTTATTATAGGTGTTCTTGCAGGCGGTGGCGATGGCCTTCTTTATTTTATCCAGCATAAACTCTACCGGGATGCCCTTTTCCTTTTCCAGAAGATTCAGGGCCAGAAACAGCTCTTGATTTCCCTGCTGTTCGGGTTCCTTTTTCTTCTTGCGTACCATTTTTTCTGACCACTCCTTACTTGTAATTTCACATACACTATATTGTCTGATATTCTTTGTTTTGAAGTGTTTTATGGGGGCCTTCCAAGGACCATGGCGCGTCCAGCCACGAATCCTATCGGTACAGCTTCTCAAACCGTGAACTCTGTCCATTCCACATGATTATAAACCATCACGTCCTCCGCTGTTGTCATGCCCAGTTTTTTATAAAAGGGGACCGCGTTTTCATTGGCGCAGGTGTACATGATAATATTCTTCTCGCCGCCTGCGGCTTCCAAAGCCCGATTCATCAATGCCCGGCCGATTCCCTGGCCTGTGCACCGGCGGATTACACCCAAATCCGTGATAAAAAGCCAATAGGCAAAGTCTGTAATGCCGAAGCAGACTCCCACCAAACTCCCGGCGGCGTCTCTTGCCGTCAGGGAGACCGGGACTCTTGCTACCAGCGTCCCGATCCGTTCCTCAAACCGCTCCTTGGGGTATTGGGATCCCAGGTCCGTCTTTTTCAAAAAGCCGATATACTCCGCTGGAGAAAGCCGCTCTTCTTTTATCGTATATTCCATCGCTCCGCTCCTCACAGATCCTCATCGTCCAGAGCGCAGACCCAGGCCCATTCTTTTTTCTCCAGGATCACGCTGGTTTCCTCGTCCAGCTGGATTTCCAAAGTGTCTCCCCCGGCCTCAATCAGCAGGCCCTCCAGCTCTTTTGTGCCGTCCTCCAAAGGACGGATCAGCCGGGCCCGGACCGGTTCCCCCAGATAGGCCTGGAAATGCTCCGGACGGGTGAGCTTGCGGTTGATTCCCGGGGAAGAAACCTCCAGGGTATACTCCTGGAGAATGGGGTCCTCTTTGTCCAATACAGGGTTGATTGCATGGGTCATGGCCACGCAGTCGTCAATGGAAACCCCGCCCTCCTTGTCAATGCAGATCCGCAGAACCCATTCCGCGCCTTCTTTCAGATACTGCACGTCCCAGACGGTTAGACCCAGGTTCTCCGCCAGAGGTTCGGCCATTTCCCACACTCTGGGTGCCGTGCCCTTTTTTGGCTTCTGCTCCATTTTCCCCATCCCTTTCTCCACATGGTCCGCAGGAATCCATAACAAACGGAGAGAGCGGGTCGCCCCACTCTCTCAGTCTACTTTTATTACCATCATTATTATAGCACCGGTTTTTGGGAAAATCAAGGTTTTTTTCCACATTTGCTCCGGTTTTTACGCTTCCAACTGCCGGGAAAGGAACATTGCAGCCGCCTTTGCGCTCTCCACCGCCTCGCTGGTAGCGCGGGGAGGAGATTTCTCGCCTTTCAGCAGCATGACCGCGCCCATGGAGTCACCGGAGGACACCACTGGGAACACGGCTACCGCAGCGGCGGGAACGCTTTGGGCGGCCAGCACGGTGTTTTCCGAATTGGTGACAAAGTGTCGCCTGCCCTGGACCAGCTCGTCCATCTGCGGAGAGATGGGCTTGTGAAGCAGGTCCCTCTTGACAGGACCGGCCACGGCGATCACCTGCTCGGTGTCGCAGACGGCGGCGGCCAGGCCGGTAAGGTTTACCAGAGCCTCCGCGTAAGACTGGGCCAGCTGAGACATCTCTCCTACCGGGGAATATTTTTTCAGGATTACCTCACCGGAAACATCGGTAAAGATCTCCATTGGCATACCTTCCCGGATTTTCAAAGTGCGGCGGATTTCCTTGGGGATTACCACACGGCCCAGGTCGTCGATCCGGCGCACTATACCAGTAGCTTTCATATAAAACTCCCTTTCACACAAAATACCGCCAGCCGGATGGTTTTGCACACATTCTCTCGTCTGTACCTGTCTGTCCGATTCCCATTCTTACGTGAGGAACCGCCGCAGCTGGCTTTTACAAGGGTAGTATTTGCGCGAATTTGGGGGTTATTCTTTTTTCTGGATGGGAAGATTTTTTGAATGTGAAAACGAAAAGGCGCAAGCGCATGGACGAGGGGATTTATATCCCGTCACAATTTTCCCACCGCCTGCGCCGTACCAAAAAAGCGGCCGGATAGTTGGGGGCATTGGAGTCTATTCACACCTCTGTCAATTCCAGCATCGCCGCGGAATAGGGCACGAGCTCCATGGTCCCGGCGGGCGTGCAGGCCCTGTCTCCCAGCAGGTCCACGGCGTTGGCCTGGGGCAGAGGGTACTCCTGCCGGGCGTCCGTGTTGTTGATCAGCACCAGCAGCCGCTCCTTCTCCCAGGTCCGCTCCATGGCGAAGACCGTATCCGTGGAGCAGAACCGGACCGAGCCCCTCTGCAGGGCTTTCTTTGTCTTGCGCAGGGCCATGAGGGTTTTGTAGTACGCCCTCAGCTCGTGGTCCCAGTGCCCCTCGTCCCAGTCAAAGGTCTTTCGGCAGTCGGGGTCGTTGTCCCCGGTCATGCCGATCTCCGTGCCGTAGTATGTGCAGGGCATCCCGATATAGGTATATTGGAAGGCCGCCGCGTTTTTCAGCCTGCCCACGTTTCCGCCGCAGGTGTTCACAAAGCGGGCGGTATCGTGGCTGTCCAGCAGGTTCAGCATGGAGTCGTTGGCCTGGGTGCTATAGCGCATCAGGTATTCCGTCAGGCTCTCCTCAAATTCGTGGGGGTCCATTCGGTCCTGGGCAAAATAGAGCACGCTGGAGCGCTGCACTGCATAGTTCATCACCCCGTCGAACTGGTCCCCCCTGAGCCAGGGCTGGGCGTTCCACCAGTTCTCGCCGATGATCACCGCGTCGGGATTGATGTCCCGCACCGTTTTCCGGAACTTCCGCCAGAAATAGGCGTCCACCTCGTCCGACACATCCAGCCGCCAGCCGTCGATGCCTGTGCGCGTCCATTTTGCCACGGCGCCCAGCAGGTACTCCACAACCTCCGGATTTTCTGTGTTCAGCTTGGGCATACACCGCTTCTTCTCCGCCCCAGGGGCCAGCCCGGCCCAGGCCTTGGCGCTGGTGATGCCGGCCGTGCTCCCGAATCCCTCGAAGCTGAAGGGGTCGAAGGAAACCGGGAAGCTGTGGATGTGGAACCAGTCCTTATAGGGGGAGGCCTCCCCGTGGGCGACCACGTCCATGAACTGGCGGAACCCGCCGCCGCAGTGGTTGAACACCCCGTCCAGCATAATGCGGATGCCTCTTTCGTGGGCTTTCTGCACCAGCTCCACCAGGGTGCTCTCGTCGCCGAAATGGGGGTCGATGCGGGTGTAGTCTACCGTGTCGTATTTGTGGTTGGAGAGGGCCTCGAAAACCGGCGTGAGGTACAGGGCGTTCACGCCCAGGTCTTCCAGATAGGGCAGCTTCTGGATGATGCCCGGCAGGTCGCCCCCGAAATAGTTCCAGGGGGTGGGCTTCTCCCCCCACTCCGCCGTGTTCTCCGGGGAGAGGCTGGGATCCCCGTTGCAGAAGCGCTCCGGGAAGATCTGGTAGAACACCGCCTCGTTGACCCAGGAGGGTTTTTTGTGCACGTCAATCCCGTTGATATAGGGGAACTGGAAGTGGACGAACCCGATGCGCTCTGTGTCAATATCCACGGAGCCTGGGGCCAGGAAGCCGTTTTCCGTGTAGATGACCTCCTCCTCCCCCTGGTTCAGCAGGAAATAGTAGCCCAGGCGGGTGTCCGTGCAGTGGTAGTCGCACTCAAAATAGTCGAACATGGAGTCCGAGCCGGACTTATGCATCTCAAATTCCTGCCGGGTCGTCCACAGGTACTGGTTGCCAATCACCAGCCGCGCCCGCTCCAGGTCCCCCTTCCCGGCCCGGAGCCGGATGCGGATGTCCTTGGGGGACAGGGGAAACGCGTAATTGCTTTTGGGAATGTGCAGAATGGCTTGACGGTTCATCTTCTGTTTCCTTTCTCTTTTCATCAGAACGCCGGCTCAGAGGGACACCCAGCCGCCGGATTCCGCGGACTCCAGGATGGCGTCCACCACGTGCTGGTTGGCCTGGCCGTCCTGGATGCGGGCGGCCTTCCCGTCCCATTTGCCGTTGACGATGTCCGCGAAGGACTGCATCTGGTCGCTATAGTAGTACTCCGGGATGTGCAGGCTGGTGTAGGCGTGGGCCTCCGCGTTGATGTCCCCGGAGCAGACCTCGATCTCGTCGTCCACCCCCTGATGGGCGTCCAGGGAGTACACAATGGCCCCCTCGCTGCCGTAGATCTCCATGCGCTGGTAGTTCCCCCGGCCAAAGGCGAACCGAGTGATCTGGAAGCTGGCGGAGACCCCGTCCTCCATGTCGGCCATGTAGTTGCAGAAGTCGTCCACGTCTACCGGGCCCGTGCCGCTGCCGTCCAGGAGCTTCCGCTCGTTCACATAGGTGCCGGTGTGGCCCACCACACGGGTGTACTCCTTATCCAGCACGAAGCGCACCAGATCCAGAGCGTGGCAGCCCAGGTCCCCCAGAGCGCCGGAGCCGGTATGTTTTTTCACGTACCGCCAGACCAGGGGGCACTCCGCCCGGGGCAAGCCCCAGGCCTGGAAATACTGCATATCCACATGGTAGACCTGGCCGATCTTCCCCCGGGCGATCAGGTCCTTGGCGAAGCGGGCCGCCGCCTTGAACCGGTAGGAGAAGCAGACCATGTTGGGCAGGCCCTTCTCCTCTGTGGCCTTTGCCAGGATGTCCGCCTCCTCCGCCGTCATGGTGACGGGCTTCTCCACATCGTAGGGCTTGCCCGCCTCCACGGCGGCCATAGCCACGGGGAAGTGCACGTCGTTGGGGGTGCAGATGTCCACCGCGTCCACGTCCGGGCAGTTGATCAGGTCGTGGTAGTCCAGAAAGCGGTGGGCCGGGTCGATGCCCAGGCGCTCGCCGGTCTCGTTGAGCTTCTTCTCGTCAATATCGCAGATGGCGGTGAGCTCCAGGTCGGGGCTACGGTCAATGCCCGGCTGGTGCACGCCGTTCCAGATGCCGCCCAGGCCCACGGAGCCCACGCGGATGATTTTCTTTTCCATAGTCAGTCCTCCCAATGATTAGAGTTCTTGCGAAAATAAAATTATTGAGTATTTATGGGCCTCCGGGGGCAAAAAACGCCCCCTACGGCAAGACCTTGGGGCTTTGCCCCAAACCCTACCATGGGGCCGAAACTTGGCAAGGCCAAGTTTGCCGCCCCTGGACCGCGCAATTTTGACTGCTTTAGCCAATTTCGCAAGAGGTCTATTATAAGCTGTGAATCCCCTGCTGGTCCGCGTCGTCGAAGATCAGCCCCAGATACCGGGCGGCCTCCCGGAGCACGGCCTTGTAATTGCCGTACACGCCGCCCACATGGTGGATATAGGGCCCGAACATGAGCTTCTCCTCCCAGCGCTTCCAGTTGTCCGTCTCGAACCACACATAGGTGCCGGTGGTTTCCGGCCCGTCCACGGCCTTGCCCTCTCCGCCGAAGAGGTAGTAGTCCCCGTCCGCCTCGTCGAACCGGCAGAGGGTGATGCCGCCCTTTTTCAGGGGGAAGCGCTCCTGGCCCCCGGTCAGGCCCGCGGCGCAGACGGGGTCCCTGAGAGAATAGGGGAAGGGCCCGCAGTGCCAGAGCAGCTCGGCGTTGTCGTTTTCCGGATGGCGGATGGTCAGGTCCGCCAGGAACACCGCGTCCTCTCCCAAAGCCGCCGCCTGGAGCATAGCCATGGTCACCGCGCCGTTCACGTCCGTCTCGCAGGCCAGGGGCAGGCCCAGGTCGGAGAGCTCGCCCAGCACGGCGCACACGGGAGCCCCAAAAATGGAGGCCGCGCTCCAGCACTCCATGGCCCCGGCGGTGCAGCGGTTCTCCTCCATGAGCTCCTTGACAGCCAGCTTCAGGGCGGCGATCCGGTCCACGGTCTCCTCCGGGGTGCCGCTGGCGTCGAACCGGGATTTGAAATCCTCCCGGCAGGCAGCGTAGCCTGGGGTGTTCTCCTCCATCAGCCGGTCCGCCCGGGCGGCCACGGCGTTGGGGGACACGGGGATCACGGTGACGCCCAGCTTGGTAGCCAGGTCCCCCTCGTTTGCCATGACGCTCATAAAGGGCTGGGGCCGGGCCCCGAACTTGGCGATGCGCAGGGTTTTCACGGTCTTGACCACCGCCGCAACTCGGATGAAGTTCTCGAAGCCCTGGCGGAAGTCCTCGCTCTGGGTCTCGCAGTTCCAGATGTAGCTGTACTGGACCCCGAACCGGCGCAGGACCTTGGTGCAGGCGAACATGCCGCACTGGGTATCCCGGCCCCGGCTCTGGTCGGTATTGGGGCGCTCGTCCCTGGCCCCCCACATGAGGGTGGGCACCTTCAGGGCGGCGGCCACTCCGGCGGCGCACTGCTCCTCGCCGAAATCGCAGTGGGGCAGGAAGAGGGCGTCGATCCGGGCGTCCCGGAATTTCTCCACCACAGCCTCGATCTTTCCGGTCTCAAACAGAATACCGTTTTCGCAGAGATCGTCGATATCCACGATCCGGACGGAATCGGGCTTGACGGTGCGGATCACCGCCATGAAAGCGTCTTTCTGACGCTTGGCCTCCTCCATGCTGAGGAAGCCCCGCTTGGTGGGCGCCACGCCCAGCACAACAGTGGGCTTATTCATTCGGTTCCCTTCTTTCTTTTTGTATGTATATATGAGGCCTCCATGCGCAAAGAAACGCGCATTCCGGCAAGGTCGTGGGACGCTGCTAAGGCACACCCTGCGAGCTTTTGAAGAAAGCTAAGACTTCGCAGAGCGAAGTTTGCAAAACTTTTTCGGTTGTTCGGTTAGCTCGTCAAAACACATAAAACGTTCGCGACGAATGAAATGAGGAGTGACATTGCACGCTCCAGGGGCGGGGAAAATCGCCTGTGGCGATTGTTCTGACCCGACCGAACCGGCAGGTGAGACAGGCCCCTGGCAGGGGTTTGGGAGCGGCGCCCCCAAGGCCTTAGACCTGCAGCCGTTCCGCGTAGAAGGCGGCGCGCCTGTCGATTTCGGTATAATCCACCCGGCCGGTTTTCAGGAGTTCCTGGGCGGTGTCCCAGTCCGGTACGCCGGCCCGTCCGCCCATGCGGGTGCACTTGATGCAGGCGGCGGCTGTGGCAAGCTTGGCGGATTCCACGGAATTCAGCCCCCGGACCGCCCCGGCCAGATAGGCCCCGTGGAACACGTCCCCGGCCCCGGTGGTGTCCACCACGGGCACCTGATGGGCGGGCAGGCGGAAGCCTCCACAGTCCTGGCTGAACCCGGCGCAGCCCCTGGGCCCGAAGGTGAAAATCACCGTGGAGGGGCCCTTTTCGCAGAGGACCCTGCAGTTCTCCGCATAATTCTGGTCGTGGAAGAGCACATCGTAGCAGAACTCCGAGCCAATGAACACGTCGATCAGGTCAATATGCTCCATCAGCTCCGAGGAGTAGGAGTCCGCGTCCACCAGGATCTTCGCCCCGGAGGCCTTGGCCCTCTCCACGGCGGACATAGCCACCCCCGTCACATGAGAGATGAAAAACCACTGGCAGCTCTGCAGGATCTCCTCATCCAACTCCTCCGGCACGGGAGGCTGGGCGGAGCCGTGGCGGTAGACGATGCTGCGGCCCGCCGTCTCCCGGTCGCTGATGACGATGGAGAGGGAGGTGGTCTTCCCCTCCCGGCAGAGCAGGTTGGAGATATCCACCCCGTGGCGCTGGAAATCCTTCTGGCAGAAGCGGCCGTAGTCGTCGCTGCCCACGGCCCCCAGGATGGCGCATTTTGCCCCCAGCCGGGCCGCGGCCGTCATGCCGGAGGCCACCTTGCCCCCGCCCTGCCAGCTCAGGGCGTTCACCCCGGTGCCGCCGTTGGGCTTGGGGAACACGTCCACATTCACGGCCAGATCCACGCAGGGCATGTCGTATCCGGCAATCTCAAATTGTTTCACGCTGGAATCCTCCATCACAGGGAAAAGCCGTTGGGATTCAGAAGGCGCATCTTGCCCCGGACGAAGTCGATGGCTCCCTGGGCGGCCTCCATCATCAGCCCGGGCATCCCGCCCTTGGGGCCGGCCTCCATGGCCTTGGAGATGCTCCCATAGCAGGCCCGGAAATACTCTGTGGCGATATTGAACTTGCTCATGCCCAGGCGCACGCTCTCCTGGAGCTGGTCGTGGGGGATGTCGGAGCAGCCGTGGAGCACCAGGGGCACGGGCAAGGCCTTGCGCAGGGCCGCGATCCGGTCAAAATCAAGGTTGGGGGTCTGTATGTACTCCCCATGGGCGTTGCCCACCGCCACGGCCAGAGAGCCGCAGCCGGTCTTTTCCACAAATTCCTTGGCCTGGGCCACGTCGGTATATTTGGCGGAGTCGGTGATGTCCTCCAGCCGCGCGCCGGAGCCCACATGGCCCAGCTCCGCCTCCACGTCGATGTCAAAGACCGAGGCTGTGCGCACCACGGCAGCGGTCACCGCCAGATTCTCCTCGTAGGGCAGGGCGGAGCCGTCCACCATCACGGAGGGGAACCCGGCCCTGATGCCGCTGACCGCGATCTCGTAGCTGGCGGAATGGTCCAGATGCACCGCCACCGGAACCGGCGATTTGGCCGCGAAATCCTTGGCGATGGCCGCGATATGCTCCAGGGCGATGTAGCTCTCAAACCCGGGATATAGCTGGATGATCACCGGGACGCGCTCCTGCTCCGCCGCCTGAGCCACCCATTTTACCGTCTCGTAGTTGAACACGTTCACAGCCACCACGCCGTAGCGGTTTTCCGTGGCGTGGGTCAGAACGTCTTTCACCTTTGCCAATGGCATGATATCACTCCTCCAATTTTTTTGACAAGCTAACCAGAGTAAAAGTTTGTGGGGTTTGGGGTGAAACCCCAAGGTCTTGCCCTTGACCTGAAACACCTGAGAAAACAACGCAGGAGGGTAGCAAAACGTCCCAGTGGGACGTTTTGCGTAGGGGACCCTCGTCGGGGGCCCCCTGTTCCGACTGTGCAACAGTCGGAAAGTTCCTGAAAGCGCTGGCAATTTCCGGTTTCCAGGGGACTTTTTTCTCAGTTGCAAAAGAGTTTCATCTCGTGTGACGAGATGAACTCTCCGTCCCCTCTTGGCACTTCGTGCCAATTCACCTTCAAAAAATACGCTTCTCAGGTGTTAAGGTCAAGAGATAAGACCGTGGGGCTCCGCGAGTCTCACCTGCCGGTTCGGTCGGTTCGCAGCTTGTCTGCCACTGGCAGACGCTCACCCCCACACCCGCGCCAGCTTAAGGCCAGCTGGACCGGCCAATGTGCCGAGCCAACTCGCCCGCCCAAGCCGGTGCTCCTGGACGAGCTGCCGCGCCCGCCACGCCCCCCTTCACCCTCAAAAAATTACTTCTGCTCGTGCAGGCCCTGGATGCTGTGCTCCAGCTGCGCCTTGATCTCCACCACCGGCGGGGGATTGCCAAAGGTGGTGTTGGGGAACCGGATGGGCGCGGCCCACTTCACGGCGTTAGTGATGACCTTCTGGATCTCGGGCTGGTGGTAGATGGGGAACACCTCGTGACCGGGCCGGAAGTAAAAGATCTTGCCCTTGCCCCGGTGGTAGCAGCAGCCGCTGCGGAACACCTCGCCGCCCTCGAACCAGCTGATGAACACCAGCTCGTCCGGCTGGGGGATGTCAAACCGCTCGCCGTACATCTCCTCGTGGGGGATGATGATCTTCTCGTCCAGGCCGTCCACAATGGGATGGCTGGGGTCGATGACCCACAGGATCTCCTTCTCGCCGTCCTCCCGCCACTTCAGTTTCCAGGTGTCCGTGCCGCAAACCTTGCGGAAGATCTTGGAGGCGTGGCCGGAGTGGAGCACGATAAGGCCCATACCATCCAGAATCCGGTTGTACACCCGGTCTACGATCTCGTCCTCCACCTGGTGATGGGCCATGTGCCCCCACCAGATCAGCACGTCGGTATTGTCCAAAACCTCCTGGGTCAGACCATGCTCAGGCTCTTTTAGGGTTGCGGTGCGGGCGTTCATGCCCGCTTTGTTCAGAAAGTCGGCGATGCAGCCGTGGATTCCCTGGGGATAGACCTCCGCCACCTCGGGGAACTGGACCTCGTGCAAATACTCGTTCCACACTGTTACGTTGATAGGCATAGTAGCACTCCTTTTCATGATTGAATACTGGGGGTGGATTTGTTTTCGGCAAAATCGCCCTCTTCTGCGGTGGTTTTTCTCCATTATACAGTGTAAGTGCTATAAAAGGAATAGAGAATTCAGCTTTTTTTTGGAGATTTCCGACCTGACGCCGATTCCTGTCCCCGAGGGGTCTTGGCCTTACCGGGAGCGGCCCCGGGCATAAAAAGCCGGCGGCATGCCGGTGTGCTTTTTGAACTGGCGACTGAAGTAGAACTGGTCGGAAAACCCCGTTTCCGCCGCAATTTCCCAGAGCTTCATATCCGTGGTGGCCAGCAGCTCCTTGGCTCGGTTAATCCGCACCCAGGTGAGATATTGGAAAATAGAGCGGCCGTTGAGGCGGCGGAAAATTCGGTTCAGGTAGTCGAAATTCATCCCCACCATGGATTCCAGCTGCTTTCCGGTGATCTTGTCCCCATAGTGGCGGTTTAAGTAGGCAGTGAGCTCCTCCAGGCGGCGCAGAGTTCTAGCGGGGAGCTGGCTACCGTCCTCCGTCAAGGTAGACCGGGCACTGTTTTGAGATACGGCCATCAGGATTTCCAGGAGCTTGCAGGCCCAGAGGGTTCGGTAGTTTTGAGATCCCTCTCTGGCGGCGGTGACGGCCTCTTGGAAATACCCGCTTAACCGGGCGCGGACCTCCGGGCTTTCCATATGGGAGAGCTTGGGCAGCAGGCAGCGCTCCAGGTCGAACTTCACCTCTCCATCTCCGGCATAGGGAACAATCAAAGACTCTTCCGGTGGAGATTCCAAAGGCAACAGAGTAAGATTGCTGAAATGAACAAAATAATAGTCGCAAAGGGCGGGCCGAGTACCTTCGTGAACAAGCCCTGGCTGTAAAAGAAAGACGTCTCCCGGGCTAAGGGAATATTCGACCTCTTCCTCCCGCAGGTGCATCGCCCCTTCTATCAGGTAGTAGAGGATAAATTCTCCATTCCGGCGGCGGAAATGGGTCCACTGGGATTTGGGGGCGAACCGATTGAGAAAACTTACATGGGGCAGGGTGGTCAGGTTTGCGAGATATTCCATATGCAAAAACCTCCTTCGGGCTATTTTAACTAAGAGTTCGGAGCGTTTTTCGCTTGATTTGTGAAGAGTGCCATGCTATAATGTATATGGAGCGTACATTCGGACCGTCAATACGCTTAATATAAAGTATGCTTTTTGGAGAAAGGGGCCAGAGAATGAAGCGTGTTTCCCGGCGGGTGAAGATCTCCCACCTGATTACGGCGGGATTTATGGGGCTGGTGGCGGCTCCGTTCCTGTTTTTGGTATTCTATAACCTGCACTCCTTTACCAGGCAAGCGAACGAACAGCTTCTCCAGGACGGGAATTACATTTTACACTCTATGGAGCAAAATATCAATGAAAAACTAGATTCTGTTGAAACGATTGCCTGCGCTCTGGCTTATAACAGCAACTTGGCCACTTTCCTTTCCCGTTCCTTTAACGACGCTTCCTCCTTCGAGGAATACAGCCAGACCGTGCGGCCTATCCTGCAAAGCGCCGCTGACTCTGCCTCTCCGCCCATCCAGCGGCTTTGGATTATCACCCAAAACCGCACCCTTCCCAATGGGGAGAGCATCATTAAGCATGGCTCTACCACCCAGATTAGAGCGTTGGAAGAATTTCTGACCGAAAATCCCGACGGTGGGTGGTATTATTCCTCAGAAGGAATTGTGCGAAACTCCCTGGAGAATTATCTGCGGCAGGATTTCTATTTTATCCATGCCATTGCTTCCCCCTATGGCCGGCGGGTGGGGTATGTTGTAGCAAAAGTAAAATCGTCGGCTCTGTTTCAGGAATTTCTTGTGTCTCAGGACACCCAGCGGGCTTTTTTTCTGCTGGACGGCGAAAACAGGCCCTATATGTCCAATGTGGTGCTGGAAGAGGGATTTGTGTTTCCGGAAGAGTCTCAGTTTCTACAGGACCGGCAGCCGGTGCTGTATTTGAGCGCCCTGGCCAGCCGCTTGCCTCTTCGGCTGGGTCTGGCATTTTCCTCTTCAGACCGGCAGATTCTGCTGGAAAGCTCGTTTGTGGCCATTCTAGCGGTTCTGACGGTTTCTGTGCTGTTCCTTCTGAGCTTTTATTATATGCTCCGTGTGATTGTAGTGCGCCTTCAGGCTTACGCTTATGACATGGAGGACATCGCCGCCTCTGGTTTCAGCGGTAAATTGGAAATTTCCCGCCTATATGAGCTGGGGGAAATCGGCATCCAGTTTAACGACACCCTCACGGAGATTCATTCCCTGATGCGGGAGAAAATTCAGCAGGAAACAGCCTATAAGGATGTGCAGCTTCAGGCCCTGCTGCTTCAGATCAACCCGCACTTTATATACAACACCCTGGATATGTTTTCCGGCAAGCTGGCCCTGAATGGGGAATATGAAATTGCGGACTATATGGGAGATTTTGCCCAGATGCTCCGCTATAATACCGCCAGGCCGGGGATGTTTCTTTCTCTGGGGGAAGAGGTGGAGTACACCAGAAACTATGTGAACCTTCAACGCTGTCGCTATGGCTCCTCTATTGTGTTGCGGGTCCATGTGCCTCTGGCCCTTCTGGGCGTGCAGGTGCTACGGCTGCTCCTACAGCCGGTGGTGGAAAACGCCTTTATCCATGGTTTTGCCCAGCTTCCTCCCGAGGCCCGTCGGGAGGTGGTGATTACTGCCCGGGCCCAAAGGGGATTTCTGATACTTCGGGTTCGGGACAATGGCCAGGGAATTCCGCCGGAGCAGGCCCGCCGGATGAACGAGGCCTTTGCCAGTCCGTCTCCGGTCTTGAAAGAGGAGAAGCGAAAGGGCAGCATCGGCCTGGAAAATATCAACCAGCGGCTTCAACTGTTTTATGCCGGCCAGGGAAGAATCTTTCTGCGCGGCGCTCCTGGCGGACATACCAGTGTGTTCTTGATTTTCAAAAACTAAGGTGGTGATTTGAAGTGATTCAAGTGTTGATTGTAGACGACGATCCCCTGCTGCGCAGTGCGATGGTAAAGAAACTGGAGTATGTGAACCAGGACGGGGACTTGGGCCTTGCGCCGGTTCTTACGGCGGGTACGGCCCGGGAGGCCTTGGCAGTCATCCGGAAAAAGCGGGTGGATATTCTGATTACCGACGTGCAGATGCCCTACCAATCTGGCCTGGAGCTGATCGACACTGTACATAAAGAGTTCCCTCAGATTCAGTTGGTGGTGCTCAGCGGCTACAGCTATTACGACTATATGCGCAGCGCCATTCTCTCCGGTGTCACGGACTATCTGCTAAAGCCCGTAAAACTCCTCCAACTCAAGGAGATCATCCAAAGGTGCATTGGGAATATCTGCGGCAATTTGGATCCGGGCGAGGCGCAGTCCGCGCAGAATCAGGCCACCCTAAGCTATCAGGCCGGGAAATACTGCAATTCCATGTTGATGGGGTCGCAGGTTTCTGCCCGGCCGGAAGGCCTGGAGAATTCCGCTTTCTTTGTGGCGCTGTTTTCCGGTGGCTCTTCAGACGAACGGCTTTTCGAGCTGTTCCGGCAGTTTTCTCAGAAGGAGCCCCAGGAGGGCGGGCCTGTCTTTCGGTATTTTCAGGATGTAAACCAGGACCCAGTTCTGCTGGTGAATTCCCAAGAGGATCCGGAATGCCTGCGGGCCTATTTGGAGGCTTTTTGCGTTTTTGCCGCTGAGAACGGTCTTGCTTGCCGGTGCGGTGTCAGCCAAGCGGGCGGAGACTTGGCACAGTTTCCGGAACTTCATCGTCAAGCCGGATATGCTTTGGCCTACCAGATCATCCAGGACTTCACGGTGAAGATGGCGGGGGAGGTTCCCGAAAAGCCGGAGCGCAGCCCCGAAGGCCTATTTCACAAAGCCTCCAGAAGAATTCAGGCGGCGTTTCAAAGCCGTAATTTTGGCCAGATATACGCCGACCTCAACGAAATTTTCACAATAGAGTTTGTCTCCACCCGCCAGGCCGCTTTGGGAGATATTCTGGACTTTTACAATGGTTTCAGCGACCAGATTCACCAGTTGGCCACATCCCTGCAGATGGACCTGGGGCGGCCGAAGAGCTTTACCTTGTTTGCCAGCCTAGATGAGCTGCGAAGCTATTTTCAGGAGCTTCTCTATCGACTTCAGCAGCAAATCGAGGTGGAGACGGATAAAAACCGGTATGTGATTACTCGGGCCATCAGCTATATGGAGCGGCACTATAATCAGGACATCAGTATGAAAGACGTGGCTGCCGCCGTCAACATGAGCTATACTTATTTCAGCAAATTTTTTAAAGAACAGGCCCACCAGAGTTTCTCCGAGTACCTGGCCAGCATCCGAATGCGGGAGGCCAAGCGCCTGATTGAAGAGGACCCCTCTATCAAGATCAAGGAGGTGGCCCATCTGGTGGGCTATGAAAGCGTCTATTCTTTTTCTCGGGCGTTCAAACAATACTACAAGGCTTCCCCTACCAGCCTAGTTACCAGCAACCCCTCGGGGAGGGGGGGCAAAAAAACCGGGTGCTAATTAGCCGGCCAATCGCCGCCTTAAACCGGCAGCCACTTCTGCTCTTCGGCAGACTTGATAATGCTCTCCAGGGCGTGCTGGATATGGCAGCCCTCCTTGATGGTAGCGGCTTTGCCATCTCCTACCCCGTTCAGAATGTCCGCGAAAGACTGCATCTGGTCTGTACGGAAGCGGTCTGGAATAGGCAGGGTGGTAAAGGCTCCCACACGGCCTACAACAGGGCCAATGCACACCTCAATTTCATCCACACCGGGGGCCTTGGCATCCAGGGTGTAGACCACCGCGCCTTTGCTTCCGTAGATCTCCAGGCGCTGATAATTTCCCCGGCCATAGGCAAAGCGGGTGATCTCGAAGTCGGCGGCGATGCCGTCCTCCATCTCCATCAGGTAATTGCAGAAATCGTCCACATCCACCGGGCCCAGGCCCTCGCCTTCTTCCAGTCTGCGCATTTTGGTGAAGGTGTCCGCGTGGCCTACTGCCTTTACGTAATCCTTGCCGGTGACAAAGCTTACCAAATCCAATGCATGGCAGCCGAGGTCGCCTAAAGCGCCGGTGCCGGTGAGTTCTTTGATATACCGCCAGGACCGGGGCAGGTCCCATTCCGGTCCGCCGCCAGCCTGAAGATACTGCATATAGACGTGGTAGATTTGGCCGATGGAGCCCTTCTCCAGAATGTCCTTCATATAGCGAGCCGCAGCCTTAAACCGGTAAGAGAAGCACACCATATTGGGCAGACCCTTTTCCGCGGTCATCCGGGCCAGGATGTCGGCCTCCTCTGCTGTCATGGTGACAGGCTTCTCGATAGAATAGGGCTTTCCGGCCTCGATGGCGGCCTTGGCCACCTCGAAATGGGCGTTGTTGGAGGTGGAGATGTCGATGGCGTCCACGTCCGGGCAGTTGATCAGATCATGGTAGTCGGCGAAGCAGTGGGCCTCGTCGATGCCGTAGGTCTCCCGGGCATACTCCATGCGCTCGGGCTTGATGTCGCATACGGCGACTAATTGCAGATCCGGGCTGTTGGCGATGCCGGGCAGGTGCACGCCCCGGGAAATCCCACCAATGCCTACGCTGCCAATGCGCCAGATTTTCTTTTGCATAGTTGAATCCTCCTTCTTTTTAAGACCTTGGGGACTCCATCCCCAAACCCCTGCCACCTTTTGAAAAAGGTGGACGAAAACTTTACCCACTCCTCGCTTTGCTCGTCGTGAACGTCTTACGGAACAACATTGACCGGTCCAGCTGGTCTTAAGCTGGCGGGGAGTTTGAGGGGTGAGCGTCTGCTAGTGGCAGACACGCCGCGAACCGACCGAGCCGGCAGGCGAGACTCGCGCAGCCCTCAAGGTCTTGCCCTTAAACTCCTGAGAAGCGCATTTTTTGAAGGTGAATTGGCGCGCAACGCCAAGAGGAAACGGAGAGTTCATCTCGCTGTGCGAGATGAATCTCTTTTGCAACTGAGAAAAAAGTTTCCTCTTTCCGGAGAAAGCCAGCGCCGTGCGCAGGATCCCAGCCAAAAGTTCCCGCCTAGCCCTGTGCCCGTTCGCCTAGCTGTCCCGCGCGTTCCCCTCAAAAAACTCATAAAAATCTCGCTTTTTAATTTAAGGAGAGAGCCCGGAATCAAATCCGGGCTCCTTCCTGTTCTGTTCCATTCAAACCGCCAGGGCGGTTCTTTCCTTAAGGTTAACCAGCGTTATAGGCGTCCAGGGCCTCCTGATAGATTTCCATCAGCCGCTCCAGGCCCATCTGATTCAGCTGGGCGATGTAGCCGTCCCAGTCCTTGTCGATGCCGCCGTTCACGATCCAGTTGGCCCAGCACTCCTTCACATACTTGTAGATGTCCACGGTGAGCTTAGAGATCTCGTCCATCTGCTCGGGAGTGTAGTTCACAACGGGATAGGGCTTCGCCACGAACTCCTTGAAGTCCTCGTCGCAGGCCAGCTTGGCGCCGTCGCCGCTGCCGGCGGGCAGCTGGATCTTGGCCTCGGTCTCAGGAGAGACATACTTGGGGCCGTAGTCGCGGCAGGTGATCTCCCAGTACCACACGTCGCCGCTCTTGCCCTCGGGGGGATCCAGGAAGGTGATGGTGCCGTCGTCGGCCTTCTCCAGCGCCTCGCCGAAGGGGCCCCAGTAGGACTGGACAGAGATGTCGTCAGAGGAGTAGTAATCGGCCCAGCGCATGGCAACCTCAGGCTGCTCGCAGGCGGTGGTCACAGTGAAGTTGTTCCGGCGGTAGATGATGATGCCGTCGTTGCCGCGGACATAGCGGTCGCCCCGGGGTCCGGCCAGAGGCGGCATGGGCACATACTCGTCGGAATGGGGGTTGGTGGCGGAGCTGACCTCCCAGGCGATGCCGGTGCCAACCAGGGAAACCTCTTCGTTCTTCAGCTTGGCGTCAGACTGGCTGCCGTCTTGGGTAAAGTACTCCTGGTCCATAATGCCCTCGGCATAGAGCTTCTCAAAGAACTGCACAGCCTCTTTGTAGCGCTCGTCAGCAGGGATGAAGATGGGCTCGCCGGTCTCCTGTTCCAAGGCCAGATAGTTGGTCTCCAGGCTGTCGGTGATGCCCCAGGGGTTGATGTAGCGGATCCAGTCGAACATATCGCCCTTGCCGCTGCCGCTGAGGGGAACCTCGTCGTTGGGGTCGCCGTTGCCGTTGGCATCCTGCTCTTTAAAGGCCTTGAGGACATTGTACCACTCGTCCACAGTGGTGGGCATTTTCAGGTTCAGATTGTCAAGCCACTTCTGGTTGATGAAGGGGATGTCGCAGGCCTTGGGCCGCAGAGGCAGCTTGCTGTTCAAGGTGTAGATATGCCCGTCGGGCTGGGTGACCATCTTGCGCATGATGGGCTCCGCGTCATAGGCGGCCTTGATATTGGGGCAGTACTTGTCGATGTACTCCTCAATGGGAACGAACAGGTCCAGGTTGGTGAGGATGTCCATGTCGCCCAGGCTGTTGTCGCCGAAGAACACGTCCGGCAGGTCGCCGCCGGCCAGCAGCAGAGACTTCTGCTCAGCCCAGTCGGCATCGCCCGCATACTGCCAGTCGATGTGCACGTTGGTGGTTTTCTCCATCTCCTGGAACATGCCGTTCTCGTTGAGATCCCGCAGGCTGGCGCCCTTCACATACAGGAAGGTCAGGCTGACGGGCTCGTTGACGATGGGATAGCCGGTGGCGTTGAAGTTGGAATCTCCAGCCTCCGCTCCGCTCTCGCCGCCTTCTTCAGAGGACTCGCCGCCCTCCTCCTTGCTGGAGGCGCTGCTCTCGCCGCCGCTGGAGGAGGTGCTGCTGGTGTCGTTTCCGCCGCAGGCCGCGAACAGGGAAGCCACCAGGCACAGAGCCAACAGCAGACCCAGAACCTTTTTCCAATTTTGCTTCATGATTTTCTGCTCCTTTCAATGTCACAGATAATTTATTTGACAGCGGCTGGGATACCTCCCAGCCGGGATGTCACAAGATTAGCCCTTGATCGCGCCGATCATCACGCCTTGGCTGAAGTACTTCTGCACAAAGGGATATACACACATGATGGGCACGGTGCTGATGATAATGACCGCGTACTTCATCAGCTCGGAGAGCCGGCGGGCCTCCTGGGCGGCCAGACCGTCGCCGGTGCCGGCCATGGCCTGGTTGGTAATGAGGATGTTCCGGATTACCAGCTGCAGGGGCTTCAGGTCCTCGTTGCGAATGTATACCAGGGCGTTGAAATAGGCGTTCCACTGGGACACCGCAGTATACAGGGCAATTACCGCCAGAACCGCTTTAGACAGAGGCAGGGCGATCTGGAAGAAGAATCGCAGATTTCCGCAGCCGTCGATCTGGGCGGCATCCAGAATGCCCTGGGGCAGACTGCTGTCAAAGAAAGTGCGGGCAATGATGATGTGATACACCACCACTGAGAAAGGCAGCACCATCACCCAGAGAGTATCGTACAGGCCGAAATCCCGGATAGTGAAGTAGGTGGGGATCAGACCGCCGTTGAAGAACATGGTGAAGATGAAGAAGAAGGTGATGAGCTTGCGCCCTACCAGATCCCGGCGGGACAGGGCGTAGGCAGCGGGAATGTTTACCGCTAGACCGATCACTGTGCCCAGCACCGTGTAGACGATGGTGTTCCGATAGCCAATCCAGAGCTCCGGATGGCGCATGATCTCCTTATAGCCGTCCACAGTGAATTGGCTGGGCACAAACCAAACCTTGCCGTTGGCCACTTCAGTGGGATTGCTAAAGGACGCGATGATGATGAAATAGAGCGGGTAGATCACAACGAGAAGTATCAGAACGCTTATCCCATAGAGAATGATATTGAAAATCAAGTCGTTCCGAGTTACCTGGCGCTTGATGGAACCCAGGCTGGCCATATAAATCCCTCCTATATAATTGCTTAGAACAGGCTGGTGTCGCCCATTTTCTTAGAAGCCTGATTCACCAGCAACAGCAACACAAAGTTGATCACGTTGTTAAACAGGCCTACAGCGGCGGAAAGACTGTACTGATTGCTGATAATGCCGATTTTGTACACATAGGTGGCAATGATCTCACTCACCATGGTGTTCAGAGGGTTCTGCATCAGGTACACCTTTTCAAAACCTACGTTCATGATGTTGCCGGCCCGCATGATCAGCAGGATTACCGCTGTGGGCAGCAGGAAGGGAATGTCGATATACTTGATTTTCTGCCATTTCCCGGCGCCGTCCACCGTGGCCGCCTCATAAAGGGAGGGGTCCACTGCAGCCAGAGCCGCTATGTAGATGATGCTGTCCCAGCCCGCGTGCTGCCACACATCGCTCCATACATAGATGCTCTGGAAAGCGCCCGCCATGCCCAAAATGTTGGGCGGGTCCTGGACGCCAAAGAGCTTCGCCAGGTTGCCATAAAGCCCACTGCTGGGAGAGAGCCACACCAGCAACATACCCACCATAACCACCGTGGAGATAAAGTGGGGCAGGTAGGTGGCCACCTGGAGGGTTTGCTTGAAGCGTTTCACCCGGATTTGGTTCATAGCCAGAGCCAGAATGATGGGGAAGGGGAAACCGGCGATCAGGCTGTAGAGGCTAAGGGATATGGTATTGGTAAACAGAGATTTCACCTGAAAGGAATTAAAAAAGGTTTGGAAATGCCCAAAACCCACCCAAGGGCTTCCTTCGATGCCCATTTTGGGAGTGAAATCCTTGAAGGCGATTTGTATGCCGTACATGGGAATGTACGTGAACATAAACAAAAGCACCACCGCTGGAAGCAACAGCAGGTAGAGCCCCCAGTTGCGGATAATCCGCCGCCAGGTGGACACCAGGATTTCTTTCTTGCTCAGTTTTTCACCGGCCGCTTTCGCCGCCATATGCCTCGCACCCTTTCCGTAGGGACCGGCGCCCCAGACGGAGCCCAGACCCTTGATTCTATAGCGGATTTATTATAACGTGAAAGGGACGCTTTAAAAATGTTCCAATTTAAGATTTGTTAACATTTTTTGCTGTATTTTCAATAATCTGGGATTTTTTGAGAAAGAATTGTGTGAAAATACAAATTTGGTTTTTCTAACAGAAAAAAGCGCACAAAAAATTCCTCTGCTGGGATGAGAATCCGCATCAGGGGAATGAGGTTTTATTCTTCTGGAGCTGCCAGTAGGGTGGCCTGCCAGTATTTATTCTGTTTCCACTGTACCAACAGCCCGCTGTTCCGGTTTTCCATTTCCAGAAGGGTCTCTCGGTAGATCTGCTCTACCTCGCTCTCTGGGGTGGACGTAATGATACGCACTTCCTGGGCGCTTCGATAGCTCTCTACCGATTCAAAAATGTTGGCCAAACGGGTGTCCGCATAGTGAGAGAAGAGGATTTCGTAGGGGATCTCTGGCTGAGCGTATTCCTCATAGATCCCGCCTACAGCCTTTGGGGCAGGGGTTCCGGTTCCGGCTTCCAATACCGTGCCGAGGCCGCCGGCATCCGCAGCCTGCCGCTGTTCCGGGCTGGGTTCCATGTTTTGGCAGTAGAACCACAGAAGCAGCCGCACCTGTACTTTGGGAAAATCGCTGCCCGTCAAAAAAATAGTGGAAGCATACTGCTCATCGTAGTTTTGCTGGAACTGAAAGGGCTTGCCGGAATCCGGAACAATGGGCCCCACAATTTCATAGACCTCCCAAAGGGGATCGTCCTCTGGAAGAGCCTGGAGCAGAGGATAAAGAGGGCCGGTAGAGACCAGGAACACCTTTTCCTCCCGGAGCTGGGAAAGCAGATAGCCTTGGGTCATGGTGAATACATCCCGGCTGAGTAGCCGTTCCCGATAGAGGCAGTTCATGAATTCCAAAGCCTCTAAAGTTTCCTCTTGAGAAAATTTGTCTTGCCAGACTCCCTTTTCGTTTACGGTCCTGGCCCCGAACATCTGCTGTAAGGAGATTAGGTCAATATAGCTGGGAATGACCTGTGGTTCTGCCTTGCGGATGGTTTTCAGCGCATTCACAGCCGCTTCCTTTTGGGAAAAACTGTCCAGCGAAATAGAGTAAGCCTCCAAAAGCTGTTTATTGGCCAGCATTACCACCCCTGCGGATGGGACCTCCGCTGGCCGGCCGATAGAGATTGTGTGGGGATAGGCGTATACATCGCCCTTGGTGTTTCCGCACCAGTCTCGAAATTTGGAAGGAAGCTGGAACCCCGGAAGCTCTCGGTCCAGCAGCTGCTGGAGGTTTTCTGTCTTTCCGGAGGTTTCAAAGCGCTTGAGCTTAGGGTCCGCATAGCACCGGGTGGCCACGTCCACTGGCGCGCCGGCGGCAATCAGGTTCATAAACTTGTCCGCCGTACACACAGTAATCTCCACTGGCATCCCGGCCAGATCCTCCAGCCGTCCGGCATCCGGCAGAAGGCATCCGTATTCAGAGAGTTCCCCGCCGTCCCGGGTGACGAACGCCCACTGGAGTTTCGCCTCCGAAGGTTCCGGCAGAGCCTGGAAGCCTTCAACGCCACCGTCCGTATGGGTAGATAGCCACAGCAGCAGGACGAAAGCGCCTAGCAGAGCCAGTATGGCCAAAACGGGAAACCGTATTCTTCCGCTCTTTCTGTCCGGATTTTCCCTGTTCACGGGCTTCCCCCTTTCCTAAAAACCGGTCAGCCATTCGGATACATCTTCCGCAGCAGGGGGATCTGGTCTGCCCGGGGGGTGCCCTCCAGACGGCGGATATAGGGCTCCAGCATTCCCCGGGCGTGTTCCGGCCCTCCCTCCCGCATCACGGTCCACATGGGGTCCGTATCGGAGTCGGACTTCTTCATCATGTCCTCGGTCCAATTCAGGATCAGCCGGGCTCCCCTGTCACAGAGGTCCGGGCGCTCTTTCGCCAGATTGTGGAGCTGGTGGGGATCCTCTTTTATATTGAAAAGCATCTCCTGGGGGAACAGATGGTAGCCGCCATGGACCGTGCGCAGATACAGATAGTCCCCGAAGCGGGCCGCCCGCTGGCACACATGGCAGCACTGGGTGAGCACAACAGAGTCCTTAGAGCAGTCCGTGCCCTCCAGCAGGGTCCTGGCGTAGGAGAGGCCGTCGTAGTCATAGTTTCCCAGGAATTTCGTGCCCAGCAGTTCTTGGATAGTAGGGGCCAGGTCCACGTTGTCGTGGAAGCCCTTGTCCACAAAGCCCTTCTGTCCGCCGGGCCACTTGATAATCATGGGAATGTGGCAGGTAGGTTCGTCGGCGGTGCCATGCTCTCCATAGAGCCCCAGCTCCCCCAGGTTTTCCCCGTGGTCCGAGGTGACGATCACAGCCAGATCTTCATATATGCCCAGCTCTTTCACCAGATCCAGAATCTGGGCGATGTTATCGTCTGTCCAGCGCACGCCGCAGTCATAGTTGTCGATCATGGCCTTTACATCCTGGAGATTGCCCAGGCTTCCCGGGTGGCGGGGATACTGGGGGAACTGGGTGTCGTCCCACATGTTGATCTCGTTGGCCCCATGGGGTCCTACATGCAGGAGATGCTGTGCGAAAACATCCTCGTTAATCCAACTATCTGGCAGAGGGGTGTCTGCAAAGGGGTTGCCAAAGGCCTCCGGGGCCCGGTAGGGGGTATGGGGATCCCAGTAGTGGACGTGGAGGAACCAGCTGTCCCCGGCGCCGTTACGGTGGAGCCAATCCAGCACATGGGGGGTGACCTCTTCGGCGGATTCGCCCCCGCATTTACCCACGTTGCAGCACTCGTTGAAGCCGGCGTTGAACCACCAGGCAGAGTGACGCTCTGCAAAGGTGGAGAAAGAGACGGTGTGCATCCCCGCCTGGCGGAACTGCATGAACAGGCCGTTTCTGCTGCAATCATCCTGGAAATGGCGGCTTTCTCCCTGTAAACGCAGGTCAGCCGCCGTGCCCCCGTGGCCCACAACGCCATTGCGGATGCCGTAGCGTCCTGTGATAAGAGAGGCCCGAGAGGGCAGGCAGGGAGCGTTGGGGCAGTAGTAGTTGTCGAAGCGCACTCCTTCCCGGGCAATGGAGTCAATGGCGGGAGAGGTGTCCCGGCCATAGCCGTAGCAGCCCAGATGATCGCTGCGGAGCGTGTCGATGTCGAACAGGATCACGCGCATAAAAATACCTCCTGGCGCAACTATATTTTTAGAAAGTATACCATAAAGCGCCCAGGAAAACAATGAATTTTCGGAAAATGCCAGCGTCCCAAACGAGTTTTTGAGGGACGATGGTTACGGCCGCTGGCAGCTCAGGGTTTTTTCTCACCTGCCGGTTCGGTCGGCGACGGGAAATCGCCACTGGCGATTGTCGCCCCCTAAGAACCCCACCAAACTTTTTGAAAAGAAGTTGAACACGTTACCTTCGGTAAGTCTCAAAAACTTTTACGCTGGTTGGCTTTTTCGCACTCAGCTAACCAGCGTAAAAGTTTCGTCAACCTTTTCAAAGGTTGCTGGGTGTGGGACAGCGTCCCACGGTCTTGCCGTAGGACTTCCAATACTCAAAAAACATACACACTCTCAGCCCCGTGATCTCGCCGTTCTTCCCGCCGCGTGCTGTTTCCGGTACGCTGTGGGAGACATGCCCTTATACCGGGAAAAGGTCCGGGAAAAGTAGCTCATGTCGTTGAAGCCGCAGTTCAGGGCGATCTCCGTGACAGAGTCCTCTGTAAAGGCCAGCTGCTCCCCAGCCTGTTCGATCCGATAGTAATTCAGGTATTCGATGGGAGTTTTCCCGGTCATCTGAGCAAAGGCCCGGCAAAAGTATTTTGGAGCCATCCCCGCCACGGCCGCCAGCTCGTCCAGGGTGATGGGGCGGTCAAAGCCGTCCCGGATATAGGCCAACACATTTTTCAGACGCAGCGTTTTCTTCCGGCTGGGGGGAGGATTCTGAGGCCGGGACCTTCTCCCAACCAGACTGCCCATCAGCTGCCACATGAGCCCTACGGTGGTCCACTCATAGCCCGGCGCCTCCTTTTCCATGGCCTCAAAAAGGCGGTTTGCCAGCTGGGCCTGAACTCCGCCCTTCGGAAAAACTCCGCTGCACTCTGTCTCATCAGAGAGAAATTCCGCCGCGCTTCTGGCACAGACCGGCGTGTCCTGAAGCAGACTGCCCAGGTCAAAGACCACGCATTCATAGACGCAGTCCTGAGGCGCCCCGCCATGGACCATGCCGCCGCCGACCCAGGCGCAGTCCCCCGGCCCCATGGGGAAGGTCCCGCCGCCCAGGGACAGGGTGAACCCGCCCTCTATAATTTGGATCAGCTCGTATTCCAGATGCCAGTGCAGAGGCATTTGATAGCGAGGGGAGACGCTGTCAACATAGTAGAGCTCAATGGGAAAATCAAAGGTGCCCCGGCGTTTATTCTCGTATAGGGAATGATAATTCATAACACAAAGCCTCAAAAGGTGAATATTCTCCAAGCTGTATGGCATAATCCACCAAGATTTCTACAAGGAGTGTAGATTATAATATCATCGGAATTCTATATTAACTTGGTTTAACCATAGCATGAAAATCCAACTTTGTCAATAAGAGGGGAGGCAGGGGGCAGTTCCCGGCGCCCATGAGGGAGCGGCTCCCGCGGCCATGGAAATTTTCAAGGAGATCAAGGAACAGATCTGCGATGTCTGCCACAAGATGTGGCAGCTGGGTTGGGTGGCGGCCAACGACGGCAATGTAAGCGCCAGGCTGGAGGATGGCCGGATTCTGGCTACGCCCACAGGAATCAGCAAGGCGTTTATTACTCCGGAAAAGCTGGTGCTTCTGGATGCCGGGGGCCGGCTCTTGGAGGCGGAGGAGGGTTACCGGCCTTCCAGCGAGATCAAAATGCACCTGCGCTGCTATGAAAAGCGGCCGGACGTGCAGAGCGTCATCCATGCCCACCCGCCGGGGGCTACGGGTTTTGCGGTGGCCCACAAGGCCATGGACATGTATAATATGATAGAGGACGTGGCGGTCATCGGCTCTGTGCCCCTGACTCCTTATGGCACGCCCTCCACCAGCGAGGTGCCGGACGCCATTGAGCCCTATCTGGAAGAGCACGACGTAATGCTGCTGGAGAACCACGGCGCCCTGGCGGTAGGCAGTGACGTGCTCACGGCCTTTTACCGTATGGAAAGTCTGGAACTGTGGGCAAAAATCACTATTAACGCGGTGATTTTAGGCGGCAGTTACGACATCAGCCGGGAAAATATTCAGAAACTTATTGATCTGCGGGGCTATTACCGGGTGACAGGACGGCATCCGGGATACAAACTGTTCCGCCCGGAGGATCCCATGCTCCACAAGGCGGATACAAATGAAAAAATGTAAATTTTTTTTGAAAAAGGCCTTGCAAAACACAAGGCCTTGTGGTAATATACTTTAGTACGATTGCCAAATGGGCGAAAGCCCTTGATATGCGTTGAAGCGGGAGGTTGCGGCCCAGGGGTGGAGAGCCCCGGCCGGTTTTTCCGTGGAGTATGTCCGATTTTAAACCGGGCGAATGGATTTTGAAGCGGCGGGAACCACCGGGGTGCCCCGGCAGGCCGTCTTGTGCGCCGCTTTAGGTCAGCTTGTGAGTTTCGACTCTGTCCCCGGGGTCCGTTACGCGAAGGTGTGCGGATTTCCGGTTTTTCTATGTCTGCTGTGGGAACACCCGGGACAGTGTTGAAAAAAGCAGAAACGCCCAACGAACGATTAGGAGGCGGTTATTCAAATGGCAGTCAAAGAAAAAATCAGGATCAGACTGAAAGGGTACGACCACCAGCTGGTGGACCAGTCGGCGGAGAAGATTGTGGCCACGGCCAAGCGCACCGGCGCCCGGGTTTCCGGACCTGTGCCTCTGCCCACTGAGAAGCAGATCATCACTATTCTCCGCGCTGTCCACAAATATAAGGATAGCCGGGAACAGTTCGAGACGCGCACCCATAAAAGACTGATCGACATTCTCCGGCCCAGCAACAAGACTGTGGAAGCCATGATGGGCCTGGAGCTCCCCGCCGGCGTTGAAATCGAGATCAAGCTCTAAACGTTTTCGATTCCAACCAACCGATAGCAGCGGAGGGTCATGTCGATAAGCGTTCTGCTTATCGACCAATAACCTGAGGGAGTTTGCCTGCAAACTCCAGGAGAAGAAAGGAAAGAGACAATGAAAAAAGGGATCATTGGAAAGAAGATCGGCATGACGCAGATCTTCGACGACAAGGGCAAGGTTATCCCCGTTACCGTGGTCGAGGCCGGCCCCTGCGTAGTCACGCAGAAGAAAACTGTGGAAAACGACGGCTATGACGCTGTGCAGATTGGCTTTGGCGATCAGAAGTCCCAGCGGGTGAACAAGCCCATGACCGGACACTTCAAAAAGGGCGACGTGGCCCCCAAAAAGACGCTGCGCGAGCTTCGCCTGGACGATGTCAGCACGGTGAATGTGGGCGACCTGATCAAGGCCGACGCTTTTGAGGCTGGCGAGCGTGTGGACGTGACCGGCCGCAGCAAGGGAAAAGGCTATGCCGGCGTTATCAAGCGGTGGAACTTTCACCGGCTGAAGGAAACCCACGGTTCCGGCCCTGTGGCCCGCCATGGTGGCTCCAACGGCGCGTGCTCCAGCCCCTCCCGGGTTTGGAAGGGCCTGAAGATGGCCGGGCATCTGGGCGCGGAAACTGTTACTGTGCAGAACCTCACGGTGGCCAAGGTGGACGTGGAGAACAATCTGATCGCCATCAAGGGCGCCGTGCCCGGCCCCAACGGCGGCATCGTGATCCTGCGCGACAGCGTGAAAGCGTAAGGGGAGGAGGAAGAAGAATGGCTGAAGTAGCGGTTTTGAATATGCAGGGCAAAGAGGTCGGCAGGCAGGAGCTTTCCGACGCGGTTTTCGGCATTGAGCCCAATGTCCCTGTAATGAACGATATGGTCAAGAATTATCTGGCCAACCAGCGCCAGGGCACCCAGTCCGCCCTGACCAGAAGCGAAGTTTCCGGCGGCGGCCGCAAGCCTTGGCGGCAGAAGGGCACCGGCCGGGCCCGCCAGGGCAGCACCCGGGCCCCTCAGTGGACCCACGGCGGCATTGTGTTCGCCCCCAAGCCCCGGTGCTACCGGTACGCCCTGAACAAGAAGGTGCGCAGGCTGGCAATGAAGTCCGCGCTCTCCTCCAAGGTTCTGGACGGCGAGATGATCGTGATCGACAAGATCGCCTGCGAGAACTACAAGACCAAGGATATCGCCGCCATGCTCAAGGCGGTGGGAAGCGAAAAGAAAGCCCTCATTGTGCTGGACGCCGTGGACGAGAAAGTCATCAAAAGCGCCGCGAATATTCCCGGCGTAAAAACCGCCCAGGTGAACACCCTGAACGTGTACGACATTCTGGGCGCAGACAAGTTCATCGTTGTGCAGGGCGCTGTGCAGAAGATTGAGGAGGTGTACGCATAATGGAGGCCCACGACATCATCATCCGCCCCATCATCACCGAAAAGACCATGGACGGCAACACCCAGAAGAAATACACCTTCGAGGTGGACAAAGCCGCCACAAAGATCGACGTGAAACGGGCTGTGGAGGCTGCCTTTGGCGTAAAGGTCAGCAAGGTGAACACCCTCCACGTACGCGGCCGGCTGCGCCGCCAGGGCCGTTACCAGGGCTACACCAAGAGCTGGAAGAAGGCTGTAGTTACCCTGACAGAAGAGAGCAAGACCATCGAGTTCTTCGAGAGCATGGTCTAAGAGGCCCGGCAGTTTATCTATTAGGAGAGTGAACAACAGCAATGGCAATTAAGAATTATAAGCCGACAACGGCGGCCAGGCGCAATATGTCTGTCACGGACTATACGGCCCTCTCGAAGGGCGGCCCGGAGAAGAGCCTGCTGGCCCCTCTTGGCAATAAATCCGGCCGCAACAGCTACGGCAGGATCACCGTCCGCCACCGGGGCGGCGGCAATCGGAAAAAGTACCGGATTATTGATTTCAAGCGCCAGAAGCACGATATGCCCGCCACGGTGCAGACTGTGGAATACGATCCCAACCGTTCCGCGTTTATCGCCCTGGTGGAATATGAGGATGGGGAGAAGCGGTATATCATCGCCCCTCATGGCATCAAGGTAGGCGACAAGATTGTCTCCGGCGCCGAGGCTGACATCAAGCCCGGCAACGCCCTGCCCCTGAAGAACATCCCCACCGGCACCTTCATCCACAATGTGGAGCTTTACCCCGGCAAGGGTGCCCAGCTGGCCCGTTCCGCCGGCATCATGGCCCAGCTGATGGCCAAGGAGAACGGCATGGCCCTGTTGCGCCTGCCCTCCGGCGAGCTGCGCAACGTGCCTGAGAACTGCATGGCCTCCATCGGCCAGGTCTCCAATATCGACCACGAGAACGTGAAGATCGGCAAGGCCGGCCGCAAACGCCACATGGGGTGGCGTCCCACCGTGCGCGGCTCGGTTATGAACCCCAACGACCACCCCCACGGCGGCGGCGAGGGCAAGAGCCCTGTGGGCCGTCCCGGTCCTGTGACCCCTTGGGGCAAGCCGGCGTTGGGTTACAAGACCCGTAAGCATCATAAGAGCAGCGACAAGTTCATCGTTCGCCGCCGTAACGGCAAGTAAGCACGGGAAAGGAGCATAAGTTACCATGAGCAGAAGTCTGAAAAAGGGACCTTTTGTACAGCCCGTGCTGCTGAAAAGGATCCAGGCCATGAACGAGGCCGGGGAAAAGAAGATCGTTAAGACCTGGAGCAGGGCTTCCATGATCTTTCCGGATTTCGTGGGCCACACCATCGCGGTGCACGACGGCCGCAAGCATGTGCCGGTGTATATCACCGAGGACATGGTAGGCCACAAGCTGGGCGAGTTCGCCCCCACCAGGACCTTTAAGGGCCACACCGGCTCGAAAACCGGTAAATAAGGGAAAGGAGAGAGTGAGAAATGGAAGCGAAAGCTACGCTGAATTATACCCGAATCTCTCCCCGCAAGGTGGGCCTGGTGCTGGACCTTATCCGCAATAAGCCCGTGGATCTGGCCGCGGCTATTTTGGAAAACACCCCCAAGGCCGCCTGCGAGGACCTTCAAAAGCTCCTGAAATCCGCCGTTTCCAACGCGGAGATCAACCATCAGATGGACAAGAGCAGCCTGTATGTGTCCAAATGCTATGTGACCCCCGGGCCCATCCTCAAGAGGATCCGCCCCAAGGACCACGGCAGGGCCCACAGGATTTTGAAGCGTACCAGCCACATCACCATCGTCGTGGCGGAGAAAGAGTAAGAGGAGGGAAATTATGGGCCAGAAAGTGAATCCCCACGGCCTTCGCGTGGGAGTAATAAAAGACTGGGATTCCCGCTGGTTTGCCAAGGACAACGTGTTCGGTGACACCCTGGTAGAGGACTACAACCTGCGCAAAACCCTGAAAAAGCAGCTTTATTCCGCAGGTATCCCCAAGATCGAGATCGAGCGGGATGCCTCTAAGGTGCGGGTGCACATCCATTGCGCCAAGCCCGGCATGGTGATCGGCAAGGGCGGCGCGGAGATCGAAAAGCTGCGCCAGCAGTGCGAGAAGATGCTTGGAAAGCCTGTGGTGATCAATATTGTGGAGGTTCGCCAGCCGGACATGAACGCCCAGCTGGTGGCCGAGAACATTGCCTCCCAGCTGGAGCGCCGCATCTCTTTCCGTCGGGCCATGAAGGGCTGCATCGGCCGGAGCATGCGCCTGGGCGCCAAGGGCATTAAGACCAAGGTCAGCGGCCGCCTGGGCGGCGCGGAAATCGCCCGCAGCGAGGAGTACCACGACGGCACCATCCCCCTGCAGACTCTGCGCGCGGACATTGACTACGGCTTTGCCGAGGCAAACACCACCTATGGCCGTATCGGCGTGAAGGTGTGGCTGTATAAGGGCGAGGTGCTCAATGACAACCGGGAGAGCAGTGGACGTCAGGACCGCGGCCCTCGTGGGGACCGCAGCGACCGTCCCCGCCGGGACGACCGGGGACCCCGCCGGGACCGCAACGACAGAAGGGGAAACAACAGGGAAGGGGGGCGCAGGTAAATGCTGATGCCCAAGCGCGTGAAATACCGCAGAGTGCAGAGAGGCCGCATGAAGGGCAAGGCCATGCGCGGCAACAAGGTGACTTATGGCCAGTACGGCCTGCAGGCTCTGGAGCCCGCCTGGATTACCAGTAACCAGATCGAGGCTGCCCGTGTGGCCATGACCCGTTACTGCAAGCGTTTTGGAAAGGTCTGGATTAAGATCTTCCCCGACAAGCCTGTAACCCAGAAGCCCGCTGAAACCCGAATGGGTTCTGGTAAAGGTTCGCCCGAATACTGGGTAGCCGTGGTAAAGCCCGGCCGGGTGATGTTTGAGCTGGGCGAAGTGCCCGAGGCCACCGCCCGGGAGGCCCTGCGGCTGGCCGCGGCCAAGCTGCCCATCAAGTGCAAATTCGTCATGAAAGAAACGGAGGCGCAGTCATGAAGGCTTCAGAGATCAGAGAATTGACAGCCGACGAGCTGAACACAAAGCTGTCCGACTTAAAGGCAGAGCTTTTCAACCTGCGTTTCCAGCTCGCTATCAATCAGCTCGACAACCCCATGCGCATTTCGGCAGTAAAGAAGGATATCGCCCGGGTTAAGACGGTCATCCGCGAGAACGAGCTCCATGCCGGAAACGCTTAAGGGAAGGGAGGATATAGAAGTGAGCGAGAGAAGCATGAGAAAAACCGCTGTTGGGCGGGTTGTCAGCAACAAGATGGATAAGACCGTGGTGGTTGCCATTCAAGACAGCGTGAAGCACCCCATCTACGGAAAGATCATAAAGCGGACGGTAAAGCGCAAGGCCCACGACCAGGAGAACCAGTGCAATGTAGGCGACCGCGTGCGCATCATGGAAACCCGGCCTATCTCCAAGGACAAGAGATGGCGGCTGGTGGAGATCATCGAAAAGGCGAAGTAAGCAACGGCTGAGCCTTTAGTGAAAAGGAGGAACACACTGTGATTCAACAGCAGTCTTACCTCAAGGTTGCCGATAACACCGGCGCGAAGGAGCTGATGTGCATTCGCGTTTTGGGCGGCACCGGCAGGAGGTATGCCAATATCGGCGACGTGGTGGTGGCTTCCGTAAAGAAGGCGGCCCCCGGCGGCGTGGTGAAAAAAGGCGAAGTGGTCAAGGCGGTGATCGTCCGTTCCGCCTCCGGCGTGCGCCGGGACGACGGCACCTACATCCGCTTCGACGAGAACGCGGCCGTCATCATCCGCGAGGACAAAAACCCCAGGGGCACCCGCATTTTTGGGCCCGTGGCCCGCGAGCTGCGCGACAAGGAATATCTCAAGATCCTGTCGCTGGCCCCGGAAGTGCTTTGATGGAGGTTGAGGGAATATGAACAGCAAAGTACACGTAAAGACCGGCGACACCGTGATGATTATCAGCGGCAAGGACCGGGGCAAGAAGGGCAAGGTCATGCAGGTGAGCCCCAAAGAGGGCAAGGTGATCGTGGAGAACGCGAATTTCGTGCAGAAGCATGTAAAGCCCCGCCGCATGGGAGAGCCCGGCGGCATTATCAAGGCCGAGAGCGCCATCTATGCCTGCAAGGTGCAGGTTGTCTGCCCCCGCTGCGGCAAGCCCACCCGGGTGGGACACAAGGTCCTGCAGGACGGCACCAAAGAGCGCATTTGCAGAAAATGCGGCGAGTCGCTGTAAGGGAGGAAAACGAGAATATGGCTAGACTGAAAGACATGTATAAGGCGGAGGTTGCCCCCGCGCTGATGAAGAAGTTCGGCTATAAGAGCGTGATGCAGATTCCCAAGCTGGACAAGATCGTGATCAACGTGGGCGCGGGCGAGGCCAAGGAGAACTCCAAGGCCATCGACGCCATCAGCGGCGACCTGATGAAGATCACCGGCCAGAAGCCTGTGGTCTGCAAGGCCAAGAAGAGCGTGGCCAACTTTAAGGTGCGCGAGGGTATGCCCATCGGCGTAAAGGTGACCCTGCGGGGCGAGCGGATGTATGAGTTTCTGGACCGCCTCTTCAACGCGGCCCTGCCCCGCGTCCGCGACTTCCGGGGGATTAACCCCAATTCCTTCGATGGACGGGGCAATTACAACATGGGAATCCGCGAGCAGCTGATTTTCCCTGAAATCGACTATGACAAGGTGGATAAGGTGCGGGGCATGGATATCTGCTTTGTCACCACCGCAAAGACCGACGAGGAGGCCCGGGAGTTCCTGACTCTCATGGGCGCTCCGTTCACCAGATAAGGGAGGGACATTTTGTGGCAAAGACATCAATGAAGATCAGGCAGAAAAGGCCCGCGAAGTTTTCCACCCGCCAGTATAACCGCTGCAAAATCTGCGGCAGGCCCCATGCTTACCTGCGCAAGTTCGGCATCTGCCGGATCTGCTTCCGCGAGCTGGCCTACAAGGGCGAGATTCCCGGCGTGAAGAAGGCAAGCTGGTAACCGGCATTTTTGAAGGAAAGCCGAGATTAAGCGAGAAAGGAAAGTGGCATATTCATGCAAGTTACAGATACCATCGCGGACCTCTTGACGCGGATTCGCAACGCGCAGGCCGCAAAGCATGATACTGTGGAAGTGCCCGCCAGCAACATGAAGAAAGCCATCTGCCAGATTCTGGTGGAAGAGGGCTACGTGCGGCACTACTCTGTAAAAGAGGACGGCAAGCAGGGAATCATCACTATTTCTCTGAAATACGCCGAGGGAAGAACCCCTGTCATCAAGGGTCTGAAAAGAGTTTCCAAGCCGGGTCTGCGGATTTATTCCAGCGCGGCTGAGCTGCCCAAGGTCATGAAGGGCCTGGGCGTGGCCATTGTCTCCACTTCCAGGGGAGTGATGACGGACCGGGCCGCAAGGCAGGAAAACGTCGGCGGCGAAGTGCTGGCGTTTATTTGGTAAAGAAGGGGGTGCGGCAAGTATGTCGAGAATTGGAAGAAAACCCATAAATATTCCCGCTGGAGTCGAAGTAAAGATTGACGGCAGCGAAGTGACCGTAAAGGGGCCCAAGGGAACCCTTTCTCAGAAGTTTAACCCGAAGATGGCGATTGCCCAGGAAGGGACGGAAGTACTGGTAACCCGTCCGGACGACCAGAAGGAGTCCCGTTCCCTCCATGGTCTGACCCGCACGCTGATCCACAACATGGTAGTGGGCGTGACCGAGGGATTCTCGAAAACCCTAGAGGTTCAGGGCGTAGGCTACCGTGTGCAGAAGCAGGGCAAGGACCTGGTGATGAACCTGGGCTACTCCCATCAGGTAGTGGTCTCCGAGAATGAGGACATCAAGATCGAGGCTCCCAACGCCAATACCATCATCATCTCCGGCATTGACAAGCAGAAGGTAGGCCAGTTCGCTGCGGAGGTCCGGGAGAAGCGTCCGCCGGAGCCTTACAAGGGTAAGGGCATCCGCTATCAGGGAGAGTATGTGCGGCATAAGGAAGGCAAGGCCGGCAAGGGCGCGAAAGGTTAATTTTACGCAGGTTCGTAAAATTATCTTTCCGAGTTTGCCACAATCGAGAAGCGATTGCCTTTTCCTGGGGAAAAGTACCGGCAAACTCTTGGCCTGAGAGAGATCGGCCATGCCAGTCCGCAGTTCTGGAAGTCCGCCGTCGGGCGGCAAGCCTGGACTTGGCACATTTTTGGGAGCGAATGGAAAGTTTCGTCTGTCCCAGCTGCCACTTCGGTCGGGTCGGTCCCTATTTGGAGACCAGCGCCCTTTTCAAAGGTTGTGGGCCTGGGGTGAGCGTCTGCCAGTGGCCCCACAATCGCCCCCAAAAATCTGCGAGTTTTAACGTATCAAGCGTTGAAGGAAAGAAGGGTAAATCGAAATGGTAAATAAACCGGATACCAACAAAGCGCGCCTGCGCCGCCATAAAAGGGTGCGGGGCAAAATTTCGGGCACCGCGGAGCGCCCCCGGCTGAACGTGTTCCGCTCCTCCGCGAATATCTACGCCCAGGTGATCGACGATGTAACCGGACGTACTTTGTGCGCCGCATCCAGCCTGGAGAAGGGCTTTGAGGGCCCTGGCGGCAACAAAGAAGCGGCCCGCAAGGTGGGCAAGGCGATTGCCGAGAGAGCCCTGGAGAAGGGCGTCAGCACTGTGGTCTTTGACCGCGGGGGCTATATCTTCCATGGCCGGGTAAAAGAGTTGGCCGAAGGCGCCCGCGAGGGTGGCCTCAACTTCTAAGCGAGGAGGAAAAGAGTTTGGCTAGTGAAAGGAATTTTGACCCCAATGGCGTAGAGATGCAGGAGCGCGTTGTGGCCATTAATCGTGTATCGAAAACCGTAAAGGGCGGTCGCGTCATGAAATTCTCCGCCCTGGTGGTGGTCGGTGACGGCAAAGGCACGGTGGGCTTTGGCATTGGCAAGGCCGCCGAGGTGCCCGACGCCATCCGCAAGGGTATTGAGGACGCCAAGAAGAACCTATATCATGTGGCCCTGCGCGGCAGCACCATTCCCCATGAGATTGTGGGCGAGTTTGGCGCCGGCAAGGTGATTCTGAAGCCCGCCGCTCCTGGTACTGGCGTTATCGCCGGCGGCCCTGTGCGCGCGGTGGTAGAGAGCGCGGGCATCAAGGACATCCGTACAAAGGCGCTGCGCTCCAATAATCCCTGCAATGTGGTCCGCGCCACCCTGGCCGGCCTCACCCAGCTGCGCACCGCCGAAGAGGTGGCCGCCATCCGGGGCAAGCAGGTCAAGGAAATTCTGTAAGGCCGGGGCCAGGTTGAAAATCCGTTTTCAACCGTGAGTTTTGTTTTATCAGCAAGGCTTCGGTTTTGCTGGCGCAAAACCACAAAACTCAGAAAGGAAGTCGAATCTATGAAAGTAAAACTGATCAAGAGCCTGATCGGCAGCAAAAAGGACCAGATTGCAACGGCCCACGCGCTGGGGCTCTTTAAGGTCGGCGACTGCAAAGAACAGCCGGACAACGACCAGACCCAGGGCAAGGTGAAAAAGATCGGCCATCTGATCGAGGTTAGCAAATAAGCGTGAAGGAGGTGCGTTAGTATGAAGCTAAACCAGCTTACGGCGGCGCCGGGCGCCACCAAGGATGCCAAGCGAATTGGCCGGGGCCACGGCTCTGGCAACGGCAAAACCGCCGGTAAGGGCCATAAAGGCCAAAAGGCGCGGGCGGGCCACGGAATGCGCCCGGGATTTGAAGGCGGTCAGATGCCTTTGCAGCGGCGTATTCCCAAGAGAGGGTTTAACAATATCTTCGCCAAAGAGGTCGTCTCTGTGAATGTGGGCAGCCTGAACTGCTTCGAGGACGGCGCCCAGGTGGACGTGCAGGCGCTCAAGGAGGCCGGCATTCTGAAGAAGAGCGGCGACGCCCTGAAAATCCTTGCCAGCGGCGAGCTGACAAAGAAGCTGACCGTGAAGGCGGACGCTTTTTCCGAAGCGGCAAAGGCCAAGATAGAGGCCGCGGGCGGGAAAGCCGAGGTGGTCTGAGTTGCTTAACACAATCAAGAACGCCTGGCGGATTCCGGACCTGCGCAAGAAGATGCTGTATACCCTGTTGATTATTGTGGTGTTCCGCTTCGGCTCGGTGATTCCTGTGCCGTTCCTGGACGCCGCGGCCCTGTCAAACTTGATGTCCGCCGCCAGCGAAAACACGGCTCTGGGCTATATCAACATGCTCACCGGCGGCGCGTTTTCCTACGCCTCGCTGTTCGCTATGGGCATCACTCCCTATATCAACAGCTCGATTATTATGCAGCTGATGACCATTGCCATCCCGGCTCTGGAGCGCCTTCAGAAAGAAGGGGAAACTGGCCGGAAGAAGATTGCCACCATTACCCGCTATGTGACGGTGGGCTTGGGCCTCATCCAAGGCATCGCCTACTATTTCTACCTGCGGTCCAACGCGGGCGTGGTAAAGATCACCAACGGTTTTGCCGGGTTCTTTGTGGGCCTGGTGATTGTCCTGGCCTTTACCGCGGGCACCGCCCTGGTGATGTGGATGGGCGAGCAGATCAATGACAAGGGCATCGGAAACGGCATCTCCATCATCCTTTTTGCCGGTATTGTGGCCCGCCTGCCCGTTACTTTCGGTGGCGTGTGGCAATATTTCAATCTGGGCCTCACTAGTCCCTCTACCAGTGGGCAATATCTGGTGCTGGCGCCCTTGTTCATCATCTTGTTCCTGGTAGTGATCTGGGTTATCGTGTTCATGAACGAGGCTGAGCGCCGGATTCCGGTGCAGTACGCCAAAAAAGTGGTTGGCCGGAAGATGTACGGCGGTCAGAGCACCTATATGCCGGTAAAGGTCGCCATGAGCGGCGTCATGCCCGTGATCTTTGCCAACGCCATCCTGGGCATCCCCCAGTTCATCAAGTTCTTCTGGAACCCCTCGGAGGGCTTCGGCAAGGCCTTTATGGACGCCTTTTCCAGCACAGGCTGGCTCTATACCATTCTCTATTTCCTGCTGATTATCATGTTCGCCTACTTCTATATGTCTGTTCAGTATAACCCCCTGGAAATGGCCAATAATCTCCGCCAGAACAACGGCACGGTGCCCGGGATGCGTCCCGGCAAGCCCACAGCGGAGTTCATTGCCAAGATTCTATCTAAGGTAACTCTGATCGGCGCACTGTTTTTGGCCTTTGTGGCCCTCATTCCCATCATCTTCACCAATATCACAGGAATGTACGGCCTGTCCTTGGGCGGCACTTCCGTGATCATTATCGTGGGCGTGGCTCTTGAGACGGTGAAGCAGCTGGAGTCCCAGATGATGATGCGCCACTATAAAGGCTTCCTGGATTAAGAACAGATTTTTGGCGAGGCTGGGCGGGGATATCCCCGCCGCCAGACCCGCCCCTGAGAAGAAAGGATGAGATGATAGGTATGAAGCTGATTCTGTTAGGGGCTCCGGGAGCCGGAAAGGGCACCCAGGCCGAGATTATCTGCGAGACTAAAAAAATACCCACAATTTCTACGGGCAATATTCTGCGCGAAGCGCTGAAGAACGGCACGGAGATGGGGCTGAAGGCCAAAACCTATATGGAGAGCGGCCAGCTGGTGCCTGATGAGATTCTTATTGGCATCATCAAGGACCGCATGAAAGAGGACGACTGCAAAAACGGCTTCATCCTCGATGGCTTTCCCCGCACCATTCCCCAGGCCGAGGCTCTGGACCAGATGGGGGCCGAGATCGACGTTGTGCTGGATATCGAAGTGGCAGACGAAGATATCGTGACCCGCATGTCCGGACGCCGCGTCTGCGAGAAATGCGGCTCTTCCTACCATGTGCTCTATAAGCAGCCCAAGGAGGAGGGCAAATGTGACGCCTGCGCGGGCGCCCTCGTTCAGCGCAAGGATGACCACCCGGATACGGTAAAGGAGCGGTTGCAGGTGTACCACACCCAGACAGAGCCCCTGAAAGAATATTACAGCAAACAGGGCAAGCTGCGGGTTGTCCACGGCCAAGACAAGGTGGAGGACACCACCCGCATGGTGCTGGAGGCCCTGGAGGACCTGACATGATCGTGCTGAAAACCAGCCGGGAGCTGTCTGTGATGCGCAAGGCGGGAGTCATTTCCCAAAAGGCGCTGCGCCTGGCCGGTGAGGCGGTGGAACCGGGGATTTCTACCTGGGAGATCGACAAAGAGGTCCGACGCTATATTGAGTCGGAGGGTGCGGTCCCCAGCTTTCTCGGATACGACGGCTACCCCGCCAGCACCTGTATTTCGGTAAATAATGTGGTGATCCATGGCATACCCAAGAAAAGTGTCATTTTGAAGAGAGGCGATATTGTCAGCATAGACGTGGGGGCCTGCTATCAGGGCTTTCACGGAGACAACGCCTGGACCTTCCCCTGTGGAGAGATCGCGGAAGAAGCAAAGGCACTTTTGGACGCCACCGAAAAATCCCTGTTTCTGGGGATCGAGCAGGCCCGCCCGGGCAGACGTCTGGGCGATATCGGCCACGCGGTGCAGGAGTATGTCGAAGCTCGCAGTTACTCGGTGGTACGAGAGTTTACCGGCCACGGAGTAGGTGCGAAGATGCACGAAGACCCAAGCGTTCCCAATTACGGCACGCCCGGAAGGGGCGTGAGACTGACGGCAGGCATGGTGATAGCCATTGAGCCTATGATAAACCTGGGCCGCCGTGAGATCGAGATTAAGGGCGATGGCTGGACGGTTGTAACCAAAGACGGCAGCCTTTCCGCCCATTTCGAGCACACGGTTGCCATTACCCCTGACGGGCCGGTCATATTGACCCTACCTGATTGAGGAGGGCGCCATGGAGCTGAAACGCGGCCAAGTGGTACGGTCCAAGGCGGGCCGGGACAAAGGTAGCCTTTTAGCTGTGCTGGCCCTGAAGGGCGGCTGGGCCCTGATATGCGATGGCAAGGAAAGGCCCCTGGAAAGACCCAAGCGGAAAAACCCGAAGCATCTGGCCCCTACGGGGAGGCAGGTGCCGGAGGCCTGCCTGGGCTCGAACAGAAAACTCCGGGCAGCCCTGGGCGAGATGTCCACTGGGAGGCCTTGAGAGAGGCCGTCGGGGGACAGCCAGAAAAAGCATAGCGTTACCGTATACGGAGGTTATTGATATGTCAAAGCAGGACGTAATTGAGGTGCAGGGCGTGGTAAAGGAAGCCTTGCCCAACGCGACGTTTCAGGTTGAGCTGCAAAACGGGCACACGGTGCTGGCCCACATTTCCGGCAAGCTGCGCATGAATTTTATCCGCATTTTGCCCGGTGACAGAGTGACTATGGAGATGTCTCCCTATGATTTGACAAAGGGGCGCATCACCTGGCGTTCCAAGTAGGGCCACATAGGAAGCGGCCGTTTTGTGGAGCTTATGGTAAAGTGACGAAAGTGGTCCGCCGGGACCGCTCACCGCAAAGCGAATATGGGCGAGAGCCCATCCTATACCAGCGGCATCCTTCGCTGAGAAAGGAAAGTGATATCCATGAAGGTACGTCCTTCTGTGAAAAAGATGTGTGAGAAGTGCAAGATTATCAAGCGCAAGGGCAAGGTCATGGTCATCTGTGACAATCCCAAGCACAAGCAGCGGCAGGGTTAAGCCGCAGATCCGTAAAACAGAAGAAAGGAATGGTCATGTAATATGGCTCGAATTTCCGGCATAGACCTGCCAAGAGACAAGCGCATTGAGATCGCGCTTACCTATATCTACGGCATAGGCCGCAAAACTGCCACCAATATCTGCGCCGCCACCGGCGTAAACCCGGACATCCGCGTGCGGGACCTCTCTGAGGACGACGCCGCAAAGCTCCGCGATTATATTGACAAGAACTGTCATGTGGAGGGCGACCTGCGCCGGGATGTGGCCTTTGACATCAAGCGCCTGGTGGAGATTGGCTGCTATCGGGGCGTGCGCCATCGCAAGGGCCTGCCTGTAAGAGGCCAGCGCACCAAGACCAACGCCCGCACCCGCAAAGGTCCCCGCAAGACCATGGCTAACAAGAAGAAGTAAGGAGGGATTCACAAAATGGCACAAAAGACCACCAAAGGTACCGTGCGCCGCCGCCGTGAGCGCAAAAATATTGAGCGCGGCGCGGCCCATATTCAGTCCACCTTCAACAACACCATCGTGACCATCACAGACACCCAGGGCAACGCGATTTCTTGGGCCAGTTCTGGCGAACTGGGCTTCAGAGGCTCCCGCAAGTCCACTCCTTTCGCCGCTCAGACCGCTGCGGAAACCGCCGCCAAGCTGGCGATGGAGCACGGCATGAAGTCTGTAGAGGTGTTTGTAAAGGGACCTGGCGCCGGACGGGAAGCTGCTATCCGCGCATTGCAGGCCGCTGGGCTGGACGTGAGCATGATCAAAGACGTGACCCCCATCCCCCACAACGGCTGCCGCCCGCCCAAGAGACGGCGTGTGTAAAAACCCATCATAGGAGGTTACTCAGAATATGGCAAGATATACAGAAGCCGTTTGCAAGCTGTGCCGCCGCGAGGGACAGAAGCTGTTCCTGAAGGGCGAGCGCTGCTACACTGACAAGTGCGCCATTTCCCGCCGGGCTTATGCCCCTGGACAGCATGGCCAGGGCCGCAAGAAGGCATCGGAATATGGTATGCAGTTGCGCGCCAAGCAGATGACCCGCCGGTTCTATGGCGTTTTAGAGGGCCAGTTCCATCACTACTATGAGATGGCAACCACCATGCCCGGTAAGGCCGGCGACAACCTTTTGATCCTGCTGGAAAGCCGGTTGGACAATGTGGTCTACCGCTGCGGCTGGGCCAGCTCTCGGGCGGAAGCCCGCCAGCTGGTGGTGCACGGCCATTTCACTGTAAACGGCAAGAAGGTGGATATCCCCTCTTATCTCTGCAAGTCCGGCGAAATGGTGGCAATCAAGGATAAGAGCCGCCAAAGCGACAAGTTTAAGGCCGTTTTAGAGGCCAACTCCGCCCGGCCCGTGCCCAAGTGGCTGGATGTGGACGCTGCCAACGCACAGGCGACCGTTTCGGCGCTGCCTACTCGCGAGGAAATCGATCTTGAAGTGGACGAGACGCTTATCGTCGAGTTGTACTCCAAGTAAGAATTTATAGCGATAGGGTTTTGCCAAAGGGGACGTATATGGTGTCCTATTGCTATGAGTTCCGTGCAATCCTAAGAAGCCGTACCGATAGAATATAGCGTGCTGTTTTCCGGCTGTTTTGAGTGCTGGCACTGTTGTGAAAACTCGAAAATCGACAGATTTCCCGCGCTGTCACGCCTCGTCAGTGTCCAAAACAAGCTCGAAAACCATTGCGCGAATTCTAATGGTACAGATTCTAAGAAAAACGTGCCGGAAAAGACCGGCAAAGCGAATAGGAAGAAGCAGCCGTTCAGTTGCCTGTGTAAAGGAGGATCGCGGATGATTGAGATAGAAAGACCCAAAATTGAAATTGCGGAAATTCTGGATAACGGCACCTATGGTAAGTTTGTGGTGGAACCCCTGGAAAGGGGCTTTGGTACCACGCTGGGCAATTCTCTTCGCAGGGTGTTGCTTTCCAGCCTGCCGGGTGTGGCCGTCAAATCCATTAAGATTGACGGTGTGCTCCATGAATTTTCCACTATCCCGGGGGTAAAAGAGGACGTAACCGAGATTGTGCTGAATATTAAGGGCATTGTGGCAAAGCTCTATTGCGACGGGCCCAAGACAGTGGAGATCTCTGCGGAGGGGCCCTGCAAGGTTACCGCCGCGTCCATCAAGGCGGACAGCGAGGTCGAGGTGCTGAATCCAGACCTGCATATTGCCACCCTGGGGGAGGGGGCGAAGCTCTATATGGAGCTTACCCTGGATAAGGGAAGGGGCTATGTCTCGAACGAACGCAATAAGCAGAATATGCCTGAGGGCGTTATTGGCGAGATTGCGGTCGATTCCATTTATACACCGGTACTCAAGGTGAATTTCAACGTGGAAAGCACCCGCGTGGGCCAGAGCATAGACTATGACAAGCTGACCCTGGAGGTTTGGACCAACGGGGTAATCAACGCGCAGGAGGCCGTCTCCCTGGCGGCAAAGGTCCTCACGGACCACCTGAATCTCTTTGTGGACCTGTCCGACAAGGGCAAGAGCACGGAGATCATGGTGGAAAAGGACGAGGGCGGCAAAGAGAAGGTGCTAGAGATGACCATTGAAGAGCTGGATCTGTCGGTCCGTTCCTTCAACTGCCTCAAGCGCGCCGGGATCAATAATGTGGAGGACCTGATCAACAAGTCTGAGGATGACATGATGAAGGTCCGCAACCTGGGGCGCAAGTCGCTGGAAGAGGTCGTGTGGAAGCTGGCTTCTCTGGGCTTCAGCCTGCGCAAAGACGATGAATAAGCACAGATAGGAGGGAATATCATGCCGGGAACCAGAAAGCTGGGCCGCAACACGGCCCACAGGACCGCCATGCTGCGAGGGATGGTAACATTCTTCTTTGAAAACGGCAAAATTGAGACTACGGCCACCCGCGCCAAAGAAGTGCAGGCTCTGGCCGAGAAGATGATCACCATTGCCAAGGACAGCAACCTGCACAACAAGCGCCTGGTGATGAGCTTTGTCACCAAGGAGAGCGCGGCTTCGAAGCTGTTCAACACCATCGCCCCTAAGTATGCCGACCGCAACGGCGGCTACACCAGGGTGACGAGGCTTGGCCCCCGCCGGGGCGACGCCGCCGAGATGGCTATTCTTGAGCTGGTATAAGTTTGCACATAGCCAAACAAAAAAGCGCGTTCCCACAGCGGGAGCGCGCTTTTTTGTTTGGCTGAGCCGAGTGAGTATCCATGACTCCGGCTGAGGGCCTGTATCACCAATAGTAAACGCACTTGAAAATCAGCATATACTGATTTTCAAGCTGGGCAGCTGCACTGCCTGGTTCAAAAGAGGTATTCTACCTCTTTTGAGCTGCGTTAACCATATAAGGAGCTTGGGCACGCTTCTAGGGAACTTTTTTTCTTGCAAAAAGTTCCCCCTTGGCACTTCGTGCCAATTCACCCTCAAAAAATGCGCTTCTCGGGTGTTTCAGGTCAAGGGAAAGACCTTGGAGGCTCTGCCTCCAAACCTCCGCAACCTTTGAAAAGGTTGACGAAACTTTTACGGTTGTTCGGTTAGCTTGTCAAACAACATAAAACGTTCACGACGAGCAAAGCGAGGAGTGGGTAAAAGTTTTTGAGACTTACCGAAGGTAACGTCTTAAACTTCTTTTCAAAAAGTTTGTGGGGTGTGGGGTGAAACCCCATGACCTTAAAGCTCGAGGGCCATCAGCCAGCAGTCCACCAGCACGCCGTTGTGGAGCTCGTGGCGGGGGAGGAGCTTCACCTTCCGGAAGCCGCAGGCCTCGTAGCAACGGATGGCCCGGGGATTGTCCGCGTGGGGATCTAGCACCACGGCCTGGGCGCCGCCACAGTCCCGAAGCCAGCCGCAGGGCAGCCGGATGAACCGCCGGCCGATGCCCTGGCCCCATAGCTCTGGCACGCTGATGAACTGGTCGATGCCAAAGGTACGCAGGTCCGTCCGGGGGTACTGGTACTCCGCGAACATCTCCCCGTCCAGCAGATAGGCCTGGGCGTAGCCAATATCCCGCCCCTCATATTGAATGATGCAGCGGGAAGCGTTCCACTCGTCGTGGTAGAAATCCTCCTGAATCCGCTCTGGGGTGAACACCGCGCTTTCTCCCTCCCAATAGGCCAGGTTCCGAGAATCGGTGAGCCAGTGCAGAAGGAGGGGCGAATCCTGTGACTCCAAAGGGCGGAGGGAAACGGAGCCCTCCTGGGCACAAATACGATATTGCATGGCTAAATCTCCGTAAATTCCATAATGAAGCCGTGGGGCAGGAGCTTGGCCAACAACCGGTATAATTTATAGAAAAAACTCCGGGTATAGACCATCTTTCCCCGTTTGGCGGCCCGCAGAGAGCCCTCAGCCACCTCCTTAGGAGAGACCCGGGGCAGCTTATCGATGAGCCTGGATTTGCCTTCTGGCACATTGGCTACGCGCCAGAATTCAGTGTCCATAGGCCCTGGGCATACGGCCAGCACCTTGATGCCCCTGGGACGCAGCTCGTCGTGGAGGGCTTTGGAAAAAGCCAGCACAAAGGCTTTGGAAGCGCTGTACACCGACATCCGCGGCGTGGGAGCAAAGGCGGCAATCGAGGAAATGTTCAGAATCAAACTGTCATCCAGCATATAGGGCAGGCACAGGCGGGTCAAGGCGGTAAGGGCCCGACAGTTCAGGTCCACCATGCCGGTCTGAGAACGGCGGTTGGAAGAGAAAAAATCATCGCATTTACCATACCCCGCATTGTTTACCAATACCTTGATTTCAGGGCTGTTTTCCTTGAGCAGTTGGTCAAAAAGATCCAGGCTTTCTTCCTTGGAAAGGTCCAACGAAATGGCGGCAATGGTTTTGTCCCGATGTTCCTCGGCAATTTCCCGCAGAAGCTCTTTGCGCCGGGCAACCAGCCAGAAGGCATCTACACTGGGATATTGGGAGATAATAGCGTTGATGTATTCTTTGCCCAATCCGCTGGAAGCGCCGGTAATGACTGCTGTAACCATAGCTGTTTCCCTCATTTCTTTCAAGATGGGAGCATAAATCAGACGGCTTTCTGTCCTTGCCTTAAATTTTACGCCTTTCTGTGGAATTCGTCAAGAGAATAAAAGGAAGAACTTTGCCGAAAGACGGGAAAAGAATATTTACAAAATGTCTTTCCTTCGCTAGGGAAGATATGATATAATGGACACAACGTCAAGAGAGTGCAAAAAGAAGGCCCGGCTTCGTTGTGCCTCATGAGTTTTCTCCCATCGCGCGAAGCGCTCGTTTTGCTTCGCAAAATCTGGAGAAAACTCCCATGAAATTGTGCCATAATGTCCGCAGGATCTGGCCGGCCTATTCCGGCGGCTTGTGGGTTGTGCCATGGAGATCGGAGGCCTGGGGCGTTCGCGCCCCCGGTTTTTGGTATTCCTGTCCCGGGCGGCGGGAATACTTCTGCGGCATTCCAATGATGCAAATTTTAGGAAAGAAGGGTGCGGGATTGAAAAAAACGATGATGGTACTGCTGGCGGTGCTGTTGCTGGTGGCGCTACCTATGCCGGCCAGCGCGGAAACCTGGGTGGGACTGGATTTCACCCTGGAAATTCCAGAGGGCTTCTACCAGCTGGGTCCGGAGTTGGAAGAGGAGGATCCGGCGTGGGCGCTGGCGGGGGTGTCCGACCCTTCCGCCAGACTGAGAGAGTACGACGAAATGGGGGTGCTGGTGAACCTGATCCCCAAAGAAGGGAAAGCCAACATCAGCGTGATGCAGAAGGAGTCGGATACGACCAAACGGGTCCACGACCTGACCCTGCTTTCTGAAGAAGAAAGGACAGAACTTCTGGACAAGATGACGCAGTCGGAAAATCCGGACGTGGCCATAACAAAAGGGTGGCAGGAGAGCGGCCAGAATTTGTTTTTCTGGATTCAGCTAGATGCCGGAGGCAACCAGGAAATGCACGAGCGCCTCTATGGGACCATCAAAAATGGACATAGCCTGAGCATCGACCTGTATAACGGAGAGGAGCCTATTTCCCAAGAGCAGACGGAACTGCTGCTGGATCTGGTAGACTCGGTCACGTTCACACAGATTCTGGAAAAGCCTGAGCCGGATGTGGCGGGAGCGTACAGCAGTTTAGCGCTGGTGGCGCTGTTGTTGATCGCGGTGATCGCGCCCATTATCTATGTGCCGGTGAGGGGGAAAATAGATAAGAAGAAAAAGGCCCAGCTGGCGGAGCAGCTTTCAGAATATCACAAAACCCATGGAAGCAATCAAGTGGACGGCGAGGCGGTGTTTATCAACTCTACCGATTGCACAAAAGAGGCCATTCATCATTTCAGCATTTATCATGCCTACTTCAAAAACGTGGGCGAGCTGATTTTCGGAATGCTGCTGTGCCTGATTATGGTGGTTTCCGCCTTTTTGATGAAAACGGAGTGGTGGATGCGGCTGGCCGCAGCCGGAGTAACGGTCTATTATGCTTATAAAATCATTTCTATGCCCAACAATATAGAGAAAATCCAGCGAAAGGTCTTTGGCCGCGGCATGTCTGAGACGGCCCATTTCAGCTTCTATCCCGAGGCTTTCCGGGTGTCGGGAATTCAGTCCGCCAATGTATTGCCCTATTTTCAGATTACCGATGTGCGCCGCCGGGGTCAATATTTTTATTTGTATTATGGGCCGGATAACGCATATATGATAGATCAGTATGGCTTTTCCCGGGGTGAATTTGAGGACTTTGAGAAGTTTATTCGGGAAAAAACCGGAAAACAGTAAATTGAATTGCAAACGGAAAGGGACGAGAAAGATGGAGAACAAAAAACCAATCGGAATCATTGGAGCTATGGCGGTAGAGGTCAAGGAGCTGATCGCCCATATGGAGGAGTCCGGCCGGGAGGAGATTGCCGGGCTGGTATTTCACCGGGGTATTCTGGACGGCGTGGACTGCGTGGTGGCCCAGTGTAGCCCAGGTAAGGTGAACTCCGCCGTGTGTGCTCAGATCATGATTTCCACCTATCACCCCCGGCTGGTGATCAACATCGGCGTGGCCGGGGGCGTGGGGGTTGGCATCGGCGATCTGGTGATCGCCAGCGCTCTGGTGCAGCACGACTTTGACTCCACCCCGCTGGGGGATCCTCTGGGTAATATCACCATCTGCCGGGGCGAGGGGGAGGAATCCTTCATCATGCTGGAGAGCGACAAACAGGCGGCCGCCGTCCTGCTGGAGGAAGCGGGAAGCATCTATGGCGGGGCACATATGGGCGTCATCGCCACAGGAGACACCTTTGTGGCGGACCGGGAGAAGAACCGCTGGTTGGGGGCCACCTTTGGGGCCAAGGCCGTGGAGATGGAGGGGGCCAGCACCGCCCAGGCCTGCTACATGAACGGGGTGCCCTTCGCGGTGCTCCGGGCCATCTCCGACAACGCCAACGACGACTCCCCGGTGGACTTCCCCACCTTTGCCAGGGAGAGCGCGGACAAATCGGCCCGGCTGCTGGCTAGGGCCCTGCCCAGGCTATAAGCGCGCTATGCAGGAGTTGGCGCAGCGGGCGTACTCCTATCTGGGGAGGAGCCCCCTTTTGTATATGGACGTGATGGAAGCCCTGCGCCGGGAAATTGGAACCGTGGCAGCAGTACGGGAGGACGGCGCGCTAGTATATATTCGGTCCAGCCAGGTTTATCTATTGGCGGCGGAAAACCAGCAGGCCGCAGAGGCCCTGTGCCACGGGCTGGGGCAGGCCTCTCAGGTGGCGGTGCACCATCTGGAGACGGCCCGCCTGCTGGAGGACCGGCTGGGCTGGCGGAGCATGGAGTGCCGAGCCGCCGCCTATCTGGAACTGGACCCGCCCCAAACCCGGAACATTGAGCTGCGGGCGTTGACTCCGGACCAGTCGGAGGAGGTCCTGGAGGCCTTTGGCGAGGCTCTGGGTACGGAGGAAATCCAGGATGCCTTGCGTACCGGTATGCTCCAGGGGGCTTATCAGAACGGCCGTCTGGCAGGTACGGTGGGGCTCTACCCAGAGGGGGGAATTGGGTTGCTGGCCGTCTCTCCCGACTGCCAGGGCATGGGGATTGACGAGGCTTTGGTGGCTCATATTACCAGCTGGTGTTTGGAAAACGATTTCGCTCCTTTTGTGCATATTCCGGTGTGGGACGAAGAAGCTCTGGACCTGTATAAAAGAATGGGTTACACCATAGACAACGGAAGTGTATATTGGCTGGGAGGAGATAATTAGTGGGGTTCAGAAAAACCATTCTGTTTCTTCCGAACGATATAGGTAACACGGGTCAAAAGAAACCTTTGCTTTTTTCTCTTTTGAACCAGCGGCATAGCCGCCAGCTTAAGAATCGGTAAATAGGGATTCTTAACCAGAGAATTCATAAAAAAAACAGGCTCCCCCAAACGGGGAGTCTGCTTTTCTATTTATGGAAAACAAAGGCCGCGTTCATTGGGTTCCGGCGAGCAGATAGACATTTTCTGCCGGGTCATAGTCAAAGGTGATGCCAAAGCACCGGGCAAAATCCTCTTCCGAGAGGTAGAGCAGCGTATAGGTCTCAGAGAAGGGACGAACATACTGGCAGTTCTCATCCTTTAGGTAGCCGCACCCATTGGAATACTCCATTAGCTTGCCGTTCTCATAGAGGATGTAGGCCGCGTTCTGCCAAGTGATATCATAGGTGTAATTGGACCAGTCGTACACGCAGGTTCCCCCGGCAGACTGAAACACAAATTCAATGGGCAGCAGCAATTTACCGTCCTTTTCCAGGCTGGGAAAAGTGCTCTCCTGGCCGTTGATATGCACCTTGCTTACCTTCCATTCCTCGCTGGTAAAGGTGATGTGGATGTCGCTGGGAAGGCGGTAATATTTCAGAAAATGGGTTAGGAAATAGCTGCCCTCATAGAACATGTTAAAGCGGTAGTCTGGGTCCATGTCAATGCAGAGGGTAAGCTCTCCGGTGGAGCGGCTCTCCTCCACGGCCTGAAGATTCCGGACGACTACTTGGTGATTCTTGGCGTAGCCCTGGTAGATGGGAACGTAGCGTGCCACACAGACTGCCGCCAACAGACAGCAGGCCACAGCTCCGGGGACCAGGGGACACTGGTCCAGCAGGCGAAAAAGCAAGCTCCAGGCGGCGATTAAGCAGAGAATCAGGCAGGGGAAAAAGGTGCGGGCATAGTACAGGGTGGTGATGGTGAGCATCATCACCGAAGCCCCCGCGCCCAAAAGTAGCAGCCCCGTAGCCTGATACCTGGGAAAGAAAAGAAATGTAACCGCAAGATAGAGGGTATAGAGCACGGTGAACACGGCCAGAGCTGGCTCCCAGCCTGCTACGGCCAGTGTTACCGCCAGAATCCCGGCAGGCAGGCCGGAGAGGAGATGCCGGGGCAAGTCTCGGCTGGTGAGGCAGAGCAGGCCCACAATCAGGCAGAGGCCAGTGAAGAGCAGATTCCAGAACCAGAAGCCACAGAGGTAATGCATCACATCAAAAAAGCGGCTCAGAAAGACTTCTGGGTCCAATACGCTGAAGATCCCACCGTCGATGCCCCGTGACACCCGGGCCCGGCTTCCGGGGGCCAGAAGAATAGTAAGATACCCCGCGCTAGTGAGCAGTGGCAGAAGGAGCCAGGGATTTCTTCGGGCCTTGGAAGGGACGGCGCTTTCAGGGGAAGGAGAGGCATCATTGAGATCTTCCCTGTTGCCCCGCAGGCGCAACAGCCAGAAGCCCCAGATGAGAATCAGAGAAATAAGGCCGCACTGTTCGGTGCCTGCTCCGGCGAAAAAGGCGCAAACCGAAATTCCGGCAAAGGCCCAGGGAGAGAAAGGCCTGCCCCGGTCCATCGCCGCCACAACCCCCAGAGGGAAAATCAGGGGAAAGGCATAGTTGAAGTAGGCGGCAATCCAGTAGAGGCTCATGCGCAGATATTGGACCTCGCTGCCCAGAAGGGACAGCAACCCCAGCCCAGCGGCCAGCAGCCAGGGGGCTTTCCTCATGTCCCGGTTGAGCATCCGAAGGCCCAGAAGGAAAATGCCTGCTGTGAACAAGGGGCTAAGAAAGGCGAAGAGCTTGGTATCCGCCAAGAGCACGATAGGGATGAGGATGTGTACGAACCACCGGCCGTTGGTGGACTTGTAGTGGTCGATGGTATTCCGTACAAATCCGGAGAGGCCATTCCGGAAGAAGGTGGCATATTTGTAGTCGCCGGAATAGACGGTAATATTGCAGTTCACTGCAAACTGGAGGAGCATTGCCGCTACCAAGACCGCAAGCCCCAGCCACAGCAGCCAGTGGCCCCGTTTCTCAGAATTCTTCATGAAATCGCCTCTTTGCTTTCAGAGTTTCCGGTGGAGATATAATAGATATTTTCCTCTGGATGGTAGGAAAAGGAGATGGAAAACAGGCGGCTGAGGTCGTCGATGGGGACATAGTAGGTATAGTAGGGAATAAAGATATCTACCGTTTCCAAAAGCTCCAGCCGCTGTTTGGCGGCGGGGTCCCAGCCGAACACTCGGCCGTTGTTCTGAATCAGGTAGGATTTGTCCCCCAGAGAGACCGCCGTGCCGCTGCTCTTTCCCTCCCAATGGCCCTCTCCCCCGCACATCTCCACCGTGCCCAGCAGGGCGGCGCAGAGCTTGCCGTCCTGCTCGATGACCGGCAGGCCCGCCCGGAAGGAATAGGTGCCGGCAACCTTCCCCTGGGAGCTGGTATACTGGATTTTCTCGTCCGTCACCCCGTAGTAGTCCATGGCGTTTTGCAGGTAGCTGTCGGAGAACAGGTAGGAATAGTGAGCAAACCGGGGGTCCAGGTCCGCGTTAAGCAGAATGACGTCATCTGATCGGTCCCGCAGCTCCCGCTCGTTATCCCGAAAGGCGGGGGCGTTTTTGGCGTAGCCCTGGAAGGTGGGCAGGAAAAAGGGAAGCAGGCAGAAAAGGCCCAAAACCGCTAGCAGAGGCGAAACCCAGGCGGAGAGCCGGGGAATCAGCCCAAGAAAAGCCGAGAGGGACTCCGCCAGGAGAGAGGCGCACACAGTGAGTAGCAGCAAAATGGCGGGAATAGCGGTGCGAGGCGCGGCGGAGCGGTTCAAAAGCATAACCATCTGCGCAGCCAACATTCCAGAGAGCAAGAGCCCCCGGACCGTGGTTTCCGGAGAGAGCAGGCAGAAAACTGCCGAAGCCGTAAAGCAGAGCACCGTGAACAGCTCCGCCAGAAAGTAGTGTTGACTTCCCAGCAGAAGCAGGTATAGAACCGCCGCGCCGGGGCCCAGCAGGCCCCAGAGGGGGCGCTTTTGGCGGCAGAGGGCCCAGTGGAGCCCCCAGAGCAGGGCGAAGGCCGCGAACAGGGCGGGCACGCCATCGCTGCCGGTGAAAAAGCGCATGGACAGCCGGAACCGGAACAGCAGCTCGTCCCCCTGGAACACCCGGGTCACGCCGCCGCCGATCTCCCTGCCCACCCGGACCCAGGTGCCTGGGGCCAGGATGATGGTGGCGTAGCCCAAAGAGGCCAGCCCGCCGGGGAGGAGGGCCCGCCAGGGGGAAAGGGTCTTACGGAGCAGGCCCAGCAGCCCCCATCCCCCCAGGCAGACCACAGCGGCCAGGCCACTCTGTTCGGTGGTGGCCCCAGAGAGGAGGCTCATCAGGCACAGTCCGGCAAAGGCCCAGGGTCCGGGGAAATCCCGGCGGTAAAGCCAGAAGGTAAGGAAAAGGAAGCATAGGGGAAAGAGATAATTAAATGCGGCGGAGATCCACAGGATAGAAGTAGAGAGGTATTCCAGGGGCAGGGCCAGCACAGAGAGGATCCCCAGCCCAGCGGTAAGCAACAGCGTGGGCCAGGAGCTGCTTTTGTCCTGCAAGCGCTGGCCCAGAAGAAACACCAGGGAAAGCATCAAAGGGTTCAGTACTACGAAGAGCTTGGTATCAAACAGAAGGACCAGCTGAGCCATCAGGTGCACAAAGGCCCGGCCGTTGAAGTTTTGATAGTGCCAGACCGTGAGCTCCCAGAATTTCTCCCAACCCTCCCGGAAAAAAATCCCGTACCAGTAGTCGTCGCAGTAGACGGTGATCTGGGCCGTGAGTAGCAGAACGCCCAGCCCGGCCAGGAAAAAGAGAACGGGCCCGGCCCAGGAACCTGAGATCCAAATGGATTTTACCTTATTTTTCCACAGCATCGGGGGAACCCTCCTTTTCGAGCGGTTCTGGAGAGGTGAGGTGCTCCCGCACAATATAAGGCGGGCGACGCTTTACCTGAATATAGATGCGCCCGATATATTCCCCTAAAATTCCCAAGAAGAATAATTGCAGCCCCCCTAGAAAAAGCACCAGGCAGACAATAGTGGCGTAACCGGGCACATCGATGGAAAAGGCCAGCTTCTGCACCAGCACCACCAGAAGATATCCCATGGAGAAAGCCGCGCAGACGAGGCCCAGATAGATGGCCATTTTGATGGGAATGGTGGAAAAGCTGAGGATCCCTTCCCAAGCGTAGCGAAAGAGCTTTGGCAGGGACCACTTGGTCTGACCATGCTCCCGGGTACGGGCTGTATAGGGAATATACTGGGTGGGAAAGCCTACCCAGGAGAAGAGCCCCTTAGAGAAGCGATGGGTTTCGGCCATAGAAAGCAGCGCTTCGGCCACAGGCCGGCGGAAGGTGCGGAAATCGCTGGCATTGGCCACAAAGTCTACCTCGGAAAAGCGGTTGATCACCCGGTAGAAAGTGGATTTCAATCCCCGCTGTAAAGCGCCCTCGTCCCGGCGTTCCTGATAGGCGGCAACACAGTCGCAAAGGGAATCCTTTTGAAGCAGGCGTACCATTTCTTTCACCACAGAGAGGGGCTGCTGGAGGTCCGCGTCCACAATGGAGAGCAGTTCGCCCCTGGCAACACGCATCCCCGCCAGCATGGCGGCTTCTTTTCCGAAATTCCGGGAAAAGCTGACAATCTGGATGGGGCAGGCTTTTTCCTCGTAAAGCCGGTGGAGCTGGGCAAGAGTGTCGTCCTGAGAGCCATCGTCTACAAAGATGATCTCAAAAGGAACACCGCTGAATTCCCGGAGAGCCTCCGCCTGAAACGCGGCCACATTTTCGGCCTCGTTCATACAGGGGGCAATGAGGGACAGCAGGATGGGGGAGGAAATTTCCAAGGCTTTCTACATCTCCTATCTGGATCGCTGTTGCTATGGCGAAAGACATTTTCCTTATTATAGCAGAAAAGCCCTTGATCTTCAAGGACTTCCCGAAAAAGGAAAACGGCCGCCGAACGTCAAGACTACAAAAAAGTTAAAAAATTTCTAAAACTTGCCCTTAAAGGCTCAAAAGAGGGGGTTCCCGCAATGGCGGTAGTCCATAAGGAAATATTGCAAAATTTGTGACGAATGCCAGGTAAACGGAAAAAGAATAACTGCTATGCAAAAGGGTTATCCGATTGCATAGCAGTTTTCTTTTGTCTTTCTATTTAGTTTTTGATTTCCAGCGTTCCAACGGAACGCGCAGCCATCACCGCAGGTGATGATCTCAGGGGTTGGGGGACATGTCACCAACAAGCATTTAGCAGAAATTCCGGGGACGGGATTTCTGTTAAATACGCAATCTTACGGAAGATTGCATTGCTTGCGAACTGTATCGTGAATTCCTGTTAACCGCTAATTGTAAAATCTATTGCTATTATTCATTTAAATGTCTATAATAAGAAAATCGAAAAAACTAATCAAAAACTAACCAAGCCTTAGTATAATCAAATTGGAGGTTTCAGATATGGCAAAGACAATACTGATTATTGAAGATGAAATTGCAATACAAAACATCTTAGCCGAGCCACTTAGGGCTTGCGGCTATAAAGTTGTGACCGCATCGGATGGTCTGGAGGGTATCAATACTTTTCATACCCACCATATAGACCTTATCCTTTTGGATATTATGTTACCGAAAATCAACGGATATGCTGTTTGCGAAATGGTACGACAAGAAGCACAGACACCAATTATCCTTTTGACTGCCTTTGATACAGAGGATGACCAGATAAAAGGTTTTGATTTATTGGCAGATGACTATATCACAAAGCCCTTTTCTATCAAACTGGTACTAAAGCGTGTGGAAGCATTGCTTAGAAGAACAGAAACAACGGATATGGGTACAGACATTATCCGATATAAGGAACTTCAGATAAGTGCCAAGCAAAGGCAAGTTCTTGTAGCAGGTGCAGAGGTCATTCTTACGCAATCCGAGTTTGATATTTTACTCTTGTTCCTTAAAAATCAAGGACGAGTATTCACAAGAGATGAGCTGCTCAACCTTGTGTGGGGATATGAATTTATCGGCGAGGGAAAAAGTGTCAACTTCCACATTATGAATTTGCGAAAAAAGTTAGGCGTGGATTACATAGAAACTGTCAGAGGGGTGGGATACAAAATTGCGAAAGAAAATCAGTAACTCACTAAGTGCAAAAGTGTTCCTGTGGGTCTTTACCGCATTGACCTTGTGTAGCATTTTGATATACGGCATTGTCCTTATATTCGTGCCACAAAGTTATCAGCTCACAGGCAGCAAACAATTTGAAACCAATGCGGGAGCGTTGTTCTCTGCTCTGGAAAACAAAAACTATGAGGACGGAACAACTCTGATTACAAATTTCTGTATTGAAAACAATGCCGTGGCGATGTTAGGAAATGAAAAGAACAGCGTTACTTTCGGAGATTTTGACAACATTGGCGACGACCTGTCAACAGCACAGACCTATACAACAGATGTAACCTTTTCTGAAGATAAGGCAAGCTATACGCTTTCTGTTATTTCTCTTTCCAAAACGGCAAGTGAACTGTTCAGTCTGCTGCTCCGCTTTATTCCGTTAGTATTGACGGTCATTCTGCTTCTCTCTGCCCTAAGTGCTTTCATTTGCAGCCGAGTGATTGTTGCACCGATTGCAAAAATCAGTCAGATTTCCAAGCGAATGACTGAACTTGATATGACTTGGAGGTGTGATACAGACCGCAAGGACGAAATCGGCGTACTTTCTTCCAGTCTGAATACAATGGCGGCAAGGCTGCAAAGTACAATGGAAGAACTGGAAACGGCAAATCAGCAGCTAACCAAAGATGTTAAGAAATTTCAAAGGTTGGAGGAACAGCATAGGAATTTTTTTGCGGCTGTTTCCCACGAGCTGAAAACACCGTTGACTATTCTGAAAGGTCAGCTTGAGAATATGATATTAGGTTTTGGAGATTACCAGAACCACGACAAATATCTGCCGCAGGCACTAAAATCCGCTGAGGACATCGAATACTTAGTTAAAGAGATACTATCTATTACCAAAATGGAAACAATGAACATCGGCAGCTCTTTGGAAACACTTTCTTTAGCTGATATGGTAAGTAAAGTAGTTACGGAGTTGCAGCCTTTGGCGACTGAAAAAGACATTGCTATTTTTCAGAATATCTCCGAAGATATAAGTGTGTCAGTCAACTGCAACCTGTTCGGTAAGGCGTTATCCAACATCATCGGCAACGCCATCCGTCACTCTAAAGCAGATGCTAAGGTTTATGTAGATTATGACATGGATACGCACATTTTGGTTGTAGAAAATACAGGCGTATTTTTAGACGAGGATAATTTGGAAAATATGTTTACGCCGTTTTATAGGGCGGACAAATCCCGCAGCAAAGCCACAGGCGGAAGCGGTCTGGGTTTATACATTGTAAAAACTATTCTTGACCTACACGGAATGGAATACAAAATTTCGAATACCGACAACGGTGTTGCGTTCTATCTGAAATTAAATTAAAATCATCTTCTAAGGAAGCCGTCAGTTATCTGGCGGCTCCTTTGCATCTCTAAAAACGAATGAAACGCATACCAAATGCTAACCAAAAACTAATCAAAAAAAGATATGATTGTCAGCAGAAAGGAGATGAAGCCTAAATGGATTATAAAAGGCGGGCAGGTCTGTATCTGCTCCGCAAAAAAGGAAATGCCATCAGTATCTTTCTGCTCATACTGGTCGTTTCGACCTTTCTCATTTCCTGTTTTACGCTTCTTACCGCCTCCGAGAAATTAGCGAGCGACATTCGAGGAGCTTTAGGAGCTGCCTTTTATCTAAGGGCAAGTACAGGCGTCGTATCAGATGAAAACGGCGAAATGACAGTTACGGAAAATCATATCCGTATTACTGATAATGAGATAAAGCAGATACAAAGTTGTGGCGATATTGCATACCACAATCCTATCAATTATGGATATGCCAAGGGCGAACAACTTGCTCAAGGCAATCCCATTACTTTTATCCACGGAGAGAAACACACTGAGGATAACAATATGGGAGCAGTTACAGCACTTTGCTACTCTGCATTGGAAACAGATTTTGTAGACGAGGTACTGGCTCTTGCCGCAGGCAGACACATTACTGAAGCAGATACAAACGCCGTTTTGATAAGCTCTGAGGTGGCGGCTGTAAATGGCTTGTCTGTTGGAGATAAAATTGTCCTGTCATCGTCCGAACTTGGAGAAGCTGACGGCGAGTACATTGATGTGTGGTCTGGGGAAAGAAAAGAGGCAGGTGTAACGATTGTCGGAATATACGATATTCTGGAAGCTGATGCGAATGTAACAGCAACCGCAGGCAGACAAGAAAATCGTATTTACGCAAGTATTGATGTTTTGACACAGCTTGCCGCAAGCGAGCCGTCTGTTTATACAGGCGAGGTTGGTTTTTATGTGACCGACCCTAAGACACTGGATGAGATTGTATCTAAGGTGCAGCAGATAGAGGAAATTGATTGGAAAACACATTTTATCCGCACTAACGATTTTCAGTATTCCAAAATTGCCGATAGTCTTGCTTCTTTAGGGGATTTAATAAAAATCCTGTTGGCGTGTGTTTCCATAGTGAGTGCCGCTATTTTGACTTTGATTTTAACTTTGCGTATCAGAGGTCGCATACCAGAAGCAGGCATCCTTTTAGGAGCAGGTATCCCAAAGGGGGAAATCATAAAGCAATTTCTGTTAGAGGTACTGTTTGTCGCTGCCGCCGCCTTTCTGTTCTCTTATGCTGTGAGCTTTAAAATAAGCCATAACTTAGGTAATTATCTGCTTGCAGATTTTCAGCCTAATCTTATAAGCAGTGCGGTATTGCAAAGCGGAATAAGCGATGCAGTAAATATCGACAGTTATCTCACTCTGGGTATTGGAAAAACTCTGCTGATATATGAAGGCCAGCTTATCGTAGTTGTGCTTTCTGTACTGCTCTCATCGGCTTCTATCTTGAAGCTGAAACCAAGAGAGATACTGACAAAAATGAGCTAAGGAGGATATGCATAATGAATTTTGTAAATAGAGCTTTTCTTTACTGCATTAGGCAGAAAGTAAAGACATTGATTTTGTTTTTGGTATTAGCGATTATTTCGACCTTTCTTCTGACAGGTTTGGCAATCCGTGATGCATCCGAGGGAGCGACTGAGGATGTGCAGACAGCTATCGGCGGTAAATTATTTTTGGAAATTGACCCTACCAACCAATACGATTCGAGCCAAGACGGATACGGTATGACCTATACCTACAATGGCGATTACATTACCCCAGAGATTTTAGATGCCATTTCAAAGGTAGACGGCGTTGTAGATTATAACTCTGACAATCCGAGAGGATTTTGGGGAGCAGGTGTAGACTTTGAGTATTTACCTGCGGCATTTAATTTGAGCTACACCCCTTATGGAGAGTCGTCTGCTTATACGGCAGCTCTTTCCTCTGAAAAAAGTTCTGATTTTGAAAGCGGAAAATATAGCCTTGTGGATGGCAGGCACATCACTCCCGAGGATAAGTATGTTGTGATGATTTCAAAAGAGCTTGCGGATTACAATAAGCTGTCTGTGGGCGATATAATGACAATGTACTGTCTTGACTCTGACAGCAATGTGAAGCTTGAAATCATTGGTATTTTTGATGGTACGGAGGGTACTTCTGGAAACGGAGGTTTTTCTGTATCGGACATACCAGCAAACTGCGGCTATGTGGACTACACGACAATGTTTGAAAACTTTGGTCGTAAGATAGATGGTTATACACAGATTGATATTTATGTGGAAGACCCTGTAAGCATCCAAAATGTCTATGATAAAGTAAAGAACTTGTCAGAGCTTCGTGGGAAATCCTTGAAACTCAGCATTGATACGGATGAATATGAGGTCGTACAAGCACCGCTTGAAACTTTGCAGAGCTTAGTAAACACTATCATCGTGATTATCGTGGTTGTAAGCTCTCTTGTACTGACACTTCTTTTAACTCTTTGGATTAGAGGGCGTAAAAAAGAGATTGGCGTTTACCTGTCTATCGGCAAGAGCAAGATGGGTATTATCGGACAATTTTTTGTGGAAACGGTGACTGTAGCGATTGTCGCCTTTGCAACTTCTGTTTTCTTTGGCGGTCTGATTGCAGGAAAAGCAAGTGAATTTCTGGTGTCCAGAGTAACAACAAGTGCAGCAACGCTTAATGTTGAAATTTCAGCGACATATCTGTTGCCTCTATACCTTATTGGTATTGCCATTATTGCCGCTTCGGTGGTACTTGCATCGTGGACGGTGTTCCGTTTGAAGCCGAGAGATATTCTTTCAAAGATGAGCTAAGGAGGTATAAAACGATGAGTATTATGGAAATAAAAGGAGTTCGCTACTCCTATGATAACAAGCGAAATGTGTTAAAAGGCGTGAGTGCCGAATTGGACGCAGGGAAAATGTACGCCATACTTGGACCGAGTGGTTGCGGAAAGACAACGCTGCTTTCCCTGCTTGGTGGGTTGGACAGTCCTCTTGAGGGTCAAATCCTTTTTGATGGACAAGACATTGAAATTACAGGTCTTGCGGCACATCGTAAAAATAATGTAGCCTTTATCTTTCAGAGCTACAATCTGATTGACTATCTAACACCAAAAGAGAATGTAGCTCTCACTTCAAAACTGCCGCCACAGCCTATTTTAGAGCGTGTGGGACTGACCGAAGAAGAAAGCAAACGAAATGTTCTGAAACTTTCTGGCGGTCAGCAACAGCGTGTAGCGATTGCCCGTGCGTTAGCTTCTGATGCAAAGGTCATCCTTGCCGATGAGCCGACAGGCAACCTTGATGAAGATACAGCAGCAGAAATCACGGCAATTTTGAAAGAATGTGCCCATCAGATGAATAAATGCGTGGTTATCGTCACGCACTCCAATGAGCTTGCAAAGCAGGCAGATGTTATCTTTCGATTGAAGAAAGGTGACTTGCAGGTCGCAGGAAATTAGAGGGTAAGCAACGAAATATTCAGAATGAACAGGAGGGGGGTAACATGGGAAATTAGTTGTATTAGATATATCCGAATCCGGCAGACAGATTGGTGAGAAGTTATTTGCGGTTCTTAATGCTGGAAGAAAAAAAGAACTGACTGAATTTGTCCGGGAATATGAGGGAAACTGTGTTCCACGTTTTCCTTCATACCTTCGTAGCAACAATCCATCATTAACTGAATTTCAGGAGGGCAACCTGTACGTATGCCTGGAGCAAAGGCTTGTACGGGTTCAGGATCAGACTGTCAATCTGACAGCTAAGGAGTTTGATATACTGGCATTGCTGATTCGAAATCCAAAGCGGGTGTTCACCTATGAGATGATTATTGATTTTGTGTGGAATGAGGATTATTCTTACTACTCACGAAAAGCTGTCAACAACCATATCAGCAATATGCGGAAGAAACTGAAAATCTCGCCGGATGTGTCCGATTATATCAAAAGCGTTGCTGGTGTCGGATATAAATTTGAATACCAGCCAAGTCCATAAAATCCGTTGCAGGAAAACCTGCGGCGGATTTTTTGTAAATAACTAAACACAGACGGCAATTTTTGAGGAGAAAATGAACGGATATATAGAGGGAATTTTGTTCTGTAGGGAGTGTTCATATGTTTCAAATCTGAATTTTTTGTGAATTTTTCAAGCTGCCCCCCACAATTTGCCCTAAAAATGTACTGAATATGTAGAGGGATACTTTTTCGTATGGAAGGAGGTGTTACTATCCATAAAAAGATTCCGGTCATGGACTATCGACAGTACCGCCGGATGCGGAAACTGGTGCATGAATGCTGTAACTATGACAACGGTAACTGTATCGCATTGGATAATGGTTAGTAATGGAATTGCTTTCTCCATCAAGCGCATCGTCCTGGCTCAGACGGCAGTATAAAGCTGTAATTTTATCTGGCTGCTGGTTCATAGTAGCTCCTTTCTTCCCGCAATCCGGGATAACAGCCCGGTAAACGGTTGCCTATATTATATCGCGTTGTTTCTCTTTTTTCAGCAGGTTTCATTCTGTTTCCTCCAAATTCCCGGCCATGATGCGGCGCAGCTTATCCAGCACGCTTTCCGCCCCTTCCTCCGCATAATGGGGAATCGTATGGTAGACGGTGTTTCCTTCAATTTCAATTAGTTCTTCCCTGCTGAATTCAAACTCAAAGATGCCGTTCTTGAAATGCTCCGCCACCCGCTCGGCAATTTCCGGCTTCAAATATTTAGGAAGTTCGTTCATATCTGCAGGTTTACACAATCGCATCTCCCTCCTTCCTTGCAGGCAAAATATTCAGCGTAATGACCGCCGGACGGCCAAGCCCTTGTTTCCAGCGGACAATCAGGCCGCTGCGCTCCAGTTCCTGAAAAGCCCTTGTCACCACCTGGCGGCTACGGTGCAGTTTTTCCTTTGCTTCTTCCACTGTAAAATAAAGACGGATCCGGCCGTTCGGGTCTATGTAGCCGTTCTCCCTGGAAATGCCTGCCCGGTCAAAGAGCAGGGCGTACAGAACCTTTGCATCATTGGATAAATCCAATGGTATCAGAAAACGTGGAAAGGGCAGATAGGGCGGTACGCCGCTGTCCTCCTTGTAAGGTATCAAAAAATGTTTTTGCATAGCACACTCCCTTCCATCAATCCATCCCCTTAGATTGATTTGATTGATATTGACTATTTTGTTATTAACTTCTTTTCTTTTATTTCCGTCTAAATATGGGCTGCCAGAAAGGTCTGGAAATCCAGCGTCTGAAAGAGAGGGACAGGGTTGTCTGGAACGTCAGGTTTTCCAGTCTCTGAAAATCCAGTATTGGCAAATCCCATACAGGCAGGATATGTAATAAACCGATAAACCGGCAGAATAGAAACCGCACCTAAATGGGATTTTCCAATTTAGGTGAAAATCCTTCTGCGGACGGTTAAAAGCAGGTTTATGAGGGGCGCAGGAGATTTATCCCTCACGCCCATTGACAGCAGCTTAAAACAGCAGTAAATTCAATGCTTTTTCGACTCTAATTGTCCGCATGCCAGCCGCCTTTTCCGGTCGCTGTCCGTTTTCTGCCGGCGGTGAACCTTCGCCGCACAGGACTTGCAGTATTTGGCCCGGTTAGAACCGGGGCGGAACGGCTGCCCGCAGACGGAACAGCGTTTTAACTCATCCCGGAATAAGAGCACCGTTTCCAGGGACTTGTCCAGCGGCAGGACAGCAGAGCGGAACCATTTGCAGAGAAGCGAATAGGATATACTCTGGACACATACACATTCCTCACCAAAAGGCTCTATTGTCCAAATATGCGGCAGCACACGGCTTTAGAAACACTATGTTTTTCGTGGACGACGGATTCTCAGGGCAAATTTTCAAAGGCCCGGGTTTTTGGAAATGATGAAATATGTGGAGGACTATTCAGTCTCCACCCTGATCGTCAAAGACCTGTCCCGTCTGGGCAGGGAATATTTCTATATGGGACGTTTACAGGATTTCATCTTTCCCGCTTATGATGTCCGCTTTATTGCCATCAATGATGATGTGGACAGCGCCAAGGGCGAGAATGATTTTGCTGTATTCAAGAATGTTTTTAATGACACCCTCTCATAAAGAATGACATTACATGCAGGACATAGCATCCCTGTTACCTCCGACAAAGTTGATTTGTACCACAGACAGAAACAACTTTATGCCAAACATCGTATTAACGGTAGCGGCTACCGAAAATAACGGAGGAAAACACAATGAACGAATTAAAACCGAGAATCCATGATGAAGCGAGTGGACTTGATTATGTCCTTGTCGGGGACTACTACATTCCGGCTATCGAGCTTTCAGAGGACGATGACCGTCCCATCGGGAAATGGGGGTGGATGCACAAGGCGTATATGGAAAAAACAAATCCTCTCCTGCTCAATCATCTAATCTTGACGGGCAAGCTACACACCTATCTTGCCGACCTGAACGAACAGGTACAGGAGCGTTATCGGCTTATCATCCAGCAGATGGCAACCACCGAGGGCGTGACGGAGGATTTGAAGCGCCAATCGCAATGGGAATGGGTCAGAGCCATGAACAGTATTGTGAACCGTGCAGAGGAAATCATCAAGAGCGAGATGAGTAACGTTTGATAGGTTCAAAACTCTGGCAAATGCGCCAACAGGAGACCATGAACACCAGGGGGAGACTTGTTATAAGGCAAGGCTCCCTCTGGCGTTTTATGCGTTACAAATGGGTAGAATATCTGAAAACATGAGGAAAATTGCTGGGGGTTCTGGAAATCAGTCGTGTTATGTGGTATAGTAGATTATAGAAGTGTTTGTTAATTTAAGTACGGGTAAGCGTCTTTGGCCGATTGATGCTGAAATAGCATGGTGGATTTGATTTTGATATTGTGAAATCAAATGAAGAATGTGAGGGAGTTTATGTCAAGCAGTAACAATAGTAAAATAATAAGTAAGGCAAGTCCTCACACCATCATGAAATTCAAACTGGTAGAGGAGTACATAAAAGCTTGGGCGCAAAAGCTGATGCTAAATAGTTCCTGCTATGGATTGGTGTTTATCGACTGTATGTGTAATAGCGGCGTTTATACACATAATGGGGAAGTTGTCGAAGGGACGCCTGTTCGGGTTGCTAAGGCGCTTCTTGATGTTGCCCGCACCTATCCGCAGAAACAGATCCAGATATATTTGAATGATAATTCTCAAGAGAAAGTGGACGAACTTAAAAAACATCTTCCCGCTGACGAAGGGAATTTTAGAATCATCGCAACTGCCAAAGATCGGGATGAACTATTAGAGACGATAGGTCCTCAGTTGTATGGTCGTCAGCATCTGCACTATTTTCTGTTTTACGATCCGTATGATGCATCTATCAACTGGCCTGTGCTTATCCCGTTTTTAAGAAATTGGGGCGAGGTCATGATTAACCACATGGTCTCGGATACAGTACGAGCAATTTCGCAGGTAAGGCGGGAAGCTGCGAAGGAAAAATATGAAAACACCTATCTCACTGACTTTGAGAAACTAATTCCATTTGGCAGCGACAAAGAGGCATATGAAGAACGGGTGGAAGAAATCATACAAGAGCTAAAAGGTCAACGCAGATATTTTGTGGGTGCATTTCCATTTTTCAATACGCAAAATTCACAGTTGTACAGTTTGATTCATTGTACCAGCCATATCGAAGGCTTCAAGCTATATAAACAGGTGGCATGGAAAACTTTCGGAGGAAAGTCCTCAACTAAAGACACGCACGGTGGTCAGTACCAGTTATCGTTTGATTTTGGCAATGAGGGTTTTCTTGTGCCTGCAACGGACGAGTCCTGCTTTTTTGTGACAGACATTGCAAAATATTTGCAAAAATCATTTTCTGGCCAGAAAAATGTGCCACTTGAGTCATTATGGCAGCTTTTGGATTATCATCCGATTTTTCCGTCTGACGGATTTAGACAGGAAATACGGAATGAACTGAAAAACACATATGGAGCGATATTCAGCACTGCCGTTGATTCCAAGGATGGAAAAAGGCACACTGTTGTTTCGTTTCAGAAAGGAACGCCCGCACTATGAGTAAAGTGACTGGCTATGTACAAAGAAAAACTATGCTTTACAAAACGGGCGTGGAGTATGGCGATTATACAATGAATTTTGTGCTGGGCTGTTCTCATGGCTGCCTGTTCCCTTGCTACGCCTTTTTACAAAAAAAGCGTTTCGGGCAAATAAAAGACTATGAAGACTGGCGCAGTCCAAGGCTCGTATTGAACACGCTTGAACTCCTTGATAAAGAAATTCCGAGATTAAAGGGAAAGATTGTGTCCGTGCAGCTGTGTTTTACTACTGACCCGTTCATGTATGGATATCAGGAGATCGCAGACATGGCAATCGCATCAATCAAAAAGTTGAATGCTGCCGGAATCAAATGCACAGTGCTGACAAAAGGAATTCTTCCCATATCGCTGGCTGAACTTTCAGATGAAAATGAGTACGGCATAACACTCATCTCATTGGATGAAGAGTATAGAAAGAAGATGGAACCGGGGGCAGCACCCTATAAAGACCGGCTGGAAGCATTGAAAGCACTACATAATGCCGGATGCAAGACATGGATAAGCATGGAACCATATCCAACTCCAAATATGGCAGAGCAAGATTTACAAGAGTTGCTGGAGGCCGTTAGTTTCGTTGACCGAATTATTTTTGGAAGAACAAATTACAATAAGACCGCAAGTTCCTATGAGGAACACAAGGATTTTTATAACAAATGTGCAGCGAAGGTCATTTTCTTCTGTGAGGAACATGGCATTCAGTATCACATAAAGGAAAAGACGATTACTGAAGGATGAGGTGCAAGCTATGGCACTCTTACAGGATTTGATCCAGCAGATAGATGACCCGATACTCCGGGAGCGGATTCTGCAAGAAACTGATAAACTAATCGAGCAGAAAAAGTTCGGCCTTGTGTTTGAGGAACATCTGCCGGAATGTACACCGCTTTATAGTATGCCGATTCGAGTTGGCTCCAAGGTTGCTCTAAAAACCGGGTACGTCAGTGACATCTACACGGTTCTGCGCATTGATGGTGACAATACAATCTGTGATCGCAGAGAAACGCATGAGCAAAAAACCTTCAGGCTCGATGAGATTGTAGTTGTTGCGGAATTTGGTGAGCCAATTTACCCGACACTTACGCCGATTGATGCGGTCGAGAATGCACCAGACAGTGACCTTTGGCATACGCTGATTGAAGCCGACAATTACCACGCCCTTCAGTTACTGGAATATCTCTACGCCGGGAAAGTGGATTGCATCTATATTGACCCGCCCTACAACACGGGGGCGAAGGACTGGAAATACAATAATGATTATGTAGACGGAAACGATCAGTACCGACACAGTAAATGGCTGTCCATGATGGAGAAACGGTTACGATTGGCGAAAAAATTGCTTAATCCTACAGATTCGGTGTTAATCGCCACCATAGATGAAAAAGAATACCTGCACTTGGGTTGTCTGCTTGAGGAGATATTCAAAGAGGCAAAGATTCAGATGATTTCTGCAATGACCAATAAAAAAGGGTCCACAAGACCGGGGCAGTTTTCCAGGGCAGGTGAATACTTCTTTTATGTTTTCATGGGAAATCACACAATTGAACAGGTTAATGACAATATGTTATTGTCCAATGATGAGGATGATGAATCAGAACAGACTATAACAATATGGAATAGCTTACTCCGCCGAGGAACTGCAGCTCTCCGTTCTGACAGGCCAAATCTGTTTTATCCTATTTATGTGGATAAGGAAACTCATAAGATTTTGTATGTTGGAGATTCACTTGCTTTGGAAGAAAACCGCAACAACATTCCTTGGCCGTCAACGCTTCCCAGCAGTGCTGTTATCTGCTGGCCATTAAGAAAAAACAATGTTGAGGGGCGGTGGCAAGTAGGACAAGATACACTAAGGAAACGAATGGCGGAACATCGCGTTAAGGCTGGTCAGTTTAATGCGACTACTCAGCAATGCAGTATTGTCATGTTGAAAGACAAACAGATGGAACAAATTGAAAATGGCCTCTTAGAAATTCTCGGAACAGATGATTCTGGCGCTTATGTAGTAGCGCAAAAAACTGGGGATTTTGACTCAGTTCAAAATCCTCGGACAATATGGGTGCGGGATAGACATGATGCAAGTGTTTATGGCTCTACGATGCTACGGAATATTATTGGTGGTCAAAAATTCACTTTTCCAAAGTCACTTTATGCCGTACATGATTGTATAAATTTCTCATTGAAAAGTAAAACCCATGCTCTTATCCTTGACTTCTTTTCTGGTTCTGGCACTACCCTTCATGCTGTCAATCTTCTTAACGCCGAAGACGGTGGACATCGCCGTTGTATCATGGTCACAAATAATGAGGTCTCGGCAGATGAAGCAACGGCTCTAACCGCACAAGGCTACCAACCTGGGGACGAAGAATGGGAAAAACTCGGTATTGCCAGATATGTAAACTGGCCGCGCACAGTATGCAGTATTGAGGGGCATGATATAAACGGCAATCCTCTCAGTGGAAACTACTTTGGTAGCGATATTCCTATGTCAGATGGATTCAAGGCTAACGCCGCTTTTTTCAAACTTAGTTTTCTTGACAAGACATCTGTTGCGCTTGGAAAACAGTTTGCGGAGTTGCTGCCTGTTCTCTGGATGAAGGGTAGAGCAATTGGGAAATGTCCGGTTTTGAATACAGAGGAACTGCCGCCTATGTTGCTCCTACCAGAAAACAAGATGGCGGTTCTGATTGATGAAACTTTCTATTCCGAGTTTGATAATGAGATTCGCAAATACTCGGAGATTCAAACGATATTCATTGTGACGGATTCAGAGACGGCCTACCGTGAGATGATCCGCAACTATGACGGTAAGGACTGCTACCAGCTTTACAGGGATTATTTGGACAATTTCCGCATTAACACGGGGAGATAAACATGAAAGTAGAATTATTTCCATTTCAAAAACGGGCGCTTGTGGACATCCGCTTGAAAACAGCAGAAGCCCTCGGCAGCTACCATAGGACACACGCTCCGCAGGTGGTTTCCTTTACTGCACCCACGGGTGCGGGCAAAACAATTATCATGGCATCCTTGATTGAAAGTATTTTCTTTGGGGATGAATCCTATATGGAACAGCAGAACGCCATTGTGATTTGGCTGTCGGACTCGCCGCAACTGAATGAGCAGTCCAAACTGAAAATCGATGCCAAGGCAGATAGAATCCGCCTTGGGCGGTGTGTGACGGTCAGTGAGGATTCCTTTGATATGGAGTTGTTCGAGGACGGCCATATTTACTTCTTGAACACGCAGAAATTGTCAAAGACATCCAAACTCACAAAAAATGGAGATGGACGCACATACACGATTTGGCAGACCATCGCTAATACTGCAAGGGAAAAGAGTGACCGTCTCTATTTTATCATTGACGAAGCACATCGTGGGATGCAGGGCAGAGAAGCTGGCAAGGCAACGACCATCATGCAAAAATTCCTGAAAGGCAGTGAGGAAGATAAGATACCTCCGATGCCTCTGGTAATCGGGATGTCTGCCACCCCCCAGCGTTTTAATGTCTTGGTGGAGGGGACTTCCTCAACGATACACAAATCTATTGTCACAGCAGATGAGGTGCGGGCGTCAGGCCTGCTGAAAGACCGCATTGTGATTACCTACCCGGAAGAAAGTACCGTAAACAAGGATATGGCTATTCTACAAGCCGCCGCCGATGATTGGCAGGAAAAATGGCAACATTGGACACAGTATTGCCAAGAACAGCACTATGCCTATGTAAACCCTGTTTTTGTTATACAGGTACTGAACGGCAGCAATGGCAAACTTACAGATACGGATTTACAGGACTGCTTGCAGAAAATCGAGGAACGCACTGGTTTCCGCTTTGACGCTGGACAAGTTGTGCATACTTTCGGCGAAAAGGGAACAATTACGGTGGGCGGACTGGATGTGCGCTATGTGGAACCGTCAGATATCTCCGAGGATAGGAATATCCGTGTAGTATTTTTCAAGGAGAATCTTTCCACTGGATGGGACTGCCCAAGGGCAGAAACTATGATGTCCTTCAAGCACGCCAGCGATGCCACCTACATTGCACAGCTGCTCGGCAGAATGGTCAGAACACCGATGCAGATGCACATCACAGTAGATGAAGTGTTGAATGATGTTCATCTGTTTTTGCCGCACTTTAATGAGGATACGGTTAAGGATGTCGTAGATGCTTTGCAAAGTGCAGAGGGTGGCGATATACCAACAGATGTGTATGGGGAAACTCCCAATCAAAGGCGATACGATACCTTGACGGTCAGGCCTGGTAGAAAAAAGCCAAATAACAATATGCCTGGACAGCTTTCACTCGATATTTCGGGTGGCACAACAGAACAAGATGAAGCTACTACAACAGATTCCCAAAGTCAAGGCGGAACAGGTGCAGCAAAGCCTGTTAGTGAGATAAGCCCTCCAGCAGTGAATACAGCTGAGAGTTCCAGTTTTAGTTCAATGGTTGAATCTTCCGATATTCAAGCTACTGACGCTACATCAACAGCCGACAACGGGATATCGGCTCCAGTGGCAGAATCTTCTGCAGGCGAGAATGCAGATGAAGCAGATCAGGAAACCCCAGTTGATTTATTCGACCGCGAAGAGGTTATGAAATTCATCAATGACGCGGGTCTTCTCTCCTACAATGTTAGAGTTGTGCGAATTAACAACTACCTGACATCTCTCTTTAAAATGGCACACTTGCTTACTATGTCTGGTTTGCATCGCATGGCAATCAGAGAAGTACAATCCGAGATTGCGGATATGATTCACAACTATGTGGAAGATTTGAAAACCTGCGGAGAATACGATGACCTTGTGCTACAGGTCAAGCAGTTCAAGTTGGCAACACAGATTTTTGATGCATTCGGGGAAACTGTTGATAACTACTATGTGCATAACCTTTTCACAACTACAGACACAGATGTGGACAGGCAGTTTCGCATTGCGGAAAGTAAACTCGGCAATGAGGGTATCGGAAATATTTATGGCAACAAATATATAGATGAAGATGATCCCAATGGATTCAAGGTAGATGTCATTCTATTTGTCGCCGATGAAGACAGCATGAATAAACTGCACACCTATGCTCAGCAACGTTTCCACCGCTTGAACGATGATTATCGCCGTCATATTGCTACGAGCGTTGATGAGAAGATACGCAGACAATATGATACTATTGTATCTGACGGGGATGTGGTAAGCAAGCACAATTTCCGTTTACCGGAAACAATTCAGGTTCCACACGAAGCAGGCGGAAAAGCGTATCGAGATCATTTGTTTGTCAGCGATGCAACAGGAATCGCTATATTAAAGTTGAACACATGGGAAATCGGAACGCTTGAAGAAGAACAGGCGCAGGATGGCTTTGTCTGTTTTATTCGTAACCCCTCCAGAGGTGCATGGTCTCTTTGCATCCCTTACGAAATGGATGGGGAAATGAAGCCTGCATACCCAGACTTTATCATTGTGCGTAGAGACCCTGTTTCGAAATATGTCATTGATATTTTAGAACCTCACCGCGCAGACCTTGATGATAATCTTAGCAAGGCAAAAGGATTTGCAGAATATGCAAGACAAAATCCTGGACTTGGCAGAATCCAACTAATTCGCCAAATGAAACAGGCATCGGGAACTTATAAATACAAGCGACTGGACATGTCGAAAAGTGCTGTCAGGGATAAAGTTTCTCATGCACAAACCAGCGAGGAACTTAACCATCTCTTTGATACTGATGGATTCTTTGTATAATGAACGATGAAGTCAACTGTACCAGGTTGGCGGGAACGGTGGGTCGTGCGCTACTTTGCAAACCTGCAAATAGGTGTCAAGCCCCAAAATAAAAAAGTCAGCATAATTTTTG
>NZ_RAZF01000031.1 GCF_003612555.1 Acutalibacter sp. 1XD8-33 | reverse complement strand
CATGCGCCAGAAACAGCAAATCGTGAACACTCTTTTTGAGCAAGGAAACGCTTAGTTTTGTTACCCCCCCCGCCGAAAAACTACAAAATTTCTTCGGCGTTTTCTTACAATTTCAAATTGGCGTTGACACCGGAGCTGGGCACGACCGCCAGCATCGGCGGCGAGAAAGAAGTCAATGCTACCGAGGTTTTCACTCTGGAGGATATAGTGGAGTACACTCATCTGGTGCCGGGCAAGGAGTATACCGTCAAGGGCGTGCTTATGGATAAGACAACCGGCGAAGCGCTGAAAATCAATGGTGCAGAGGTGCGTGCCGAATCCACCTTCACCCCTGAGAACCCCAGCGGCACGGTTACGGTTCTGTTTGAGTTCGACTCCAAATATATCAAGGCCGACACCGATATTGTAGTGTTTGAGAGTCTGCATCAGAAGGGCCGGGAGCTAGCCGTTCATGCGGATATCGAGGACGAGTCCCAGACCGTGACGGTCCATGTGCCTGAAATTGGCACCCAGGCCACCATCGGAGAGGAAAAAGAGGCCACCATCGACGGCCCGGTCACTATCGACGATGTGGTTGCCTACAAGAACCTGACCCCTGGCAAGGAATATTCGGTTTACGGCATCCTTATGGACAAGACTACCGGTGAGGCCCTCAAGGTGGGCGGCGAGGAAATCCACGCAGAGAGCACTTTTACTCCTGACACCGCCGATGGCGAAACTGTAGTACAATTCACCTTTGACACCACCGGGCTGGTGGATTCCACCGAGATCGTGGCTTTCGAAAGCCTGTCCAGAGAGGGCATTGAGCTGGCGGCTCACGCCAATATCGAAGACCCCGCCCAGACCGTCAAGGTGACTGTTACCGGGCCGCGCATTGGTACCAAAGCTACGGTTGACGGCAAAAAAGAGGTGTCCGGCGAGGGGCTTATCACTATCGAGGATGTGGTGTCCTACAAGGGCCTGACTGCCGGGAAAGAGTACAAGCTGGTTGGTACTCTCATGAACAAGACTACTGGCGAACCCTTTAAGCTCAATGGTGAGGAAATCTGCGCCGAGGTTGTGTTTACTCCCGAAAAATCTGAAGGAGAGGTCACTGTTTCCTTCCCCTTCGACACCTCCTGGGTGAACTCCACTACAGATATCGTGGTGTTCGAAAAGCTGTCCCTGAACGGCAAGGAAGTTGCTGTCCACGAAGATATTGGCGACAAGGAACAGACCGTCACCATCGTTGTGACCAGGCCGGAGATCGGCACAACTGCCACTATCGGCGGTAAGAAAGAGGCCGCGCCCAGCAAGGAGATCACCATCGACGATGTGGTGTCCTACAAGAATTTGACCCCCGGCACGGAGTACACGCTGGTGGGTGTCCTCATGGACAAGGCGACCGGCAGTCCGTTCAAGGTTGGCGACAAGGAGATTCGTGCGGAGGCTACCTTCACTCACGAAAAGGCTGACGGAGAAACTGTAGTTAAGTTCACCTTCGACGGCAGCGGCATCACCCAAGCCACGGAAATCGTGGTGTTTGAAACGCTCTATCAGGGCGAGGTGAAGATTGCCGCTCATGAGGATATCAATGACGAGGGTCAGACCGTGAAAATCGTGCCGGTCTCCCCCGGAAAACCTACCACACCGAACCCCGGCAACCCTCAAACCGGCGACCGCTCCATTATGGGCTTCTGGATTGGCTTGGGCGCCATTGCGCTGGGCGGCTTGGCGGCCGGCATTTTCATGTACAGCAGAAAAAGGAAAGAACAGGATGGTGAGTGATGAAAAAGGTGTATATCTGCGCGCCCCTGGCGGGGGATGTGCAGGGCAATCTGGAAAAGGCAAAACGCTATAGCAAATACGCACTGAGGTGCGGGGCGGCTCCGGTCACCCCGCATTTTTATGCGCTCTGTTTGGATGACAGCATCCCGGAGGAACGTGAGATGGCTATTGCCGCCGGGCTGTCTTTGTTGTGGTTCTGCGACGAGGTTTGGGTGTTCGGCGACCAAACTACGGACGGCATGAGGGCAGAAATCAAGCTGGCGCACAACCTCAATATTAAGGTTAGGCTTATAAAGCCTCATGAAATTGAGAAAGTTCTCCCTCAATAAACGGCCCTTTGTTTTGGGCTTGCTGCGATTTGAATTGGCAAGCCCAAAACCATATTTTTATCAAGAAAGGAAAATTTGCAATGAAAAAGAAGTGGATAAAAATCCTTTTCTGCACTGTGTTCGCGGCGCTGCTGGTGCCGGTTCTGGCGGTTCCCGCCATGGCGACTGGCGACGTGGCGGGCGCTATCCAGAGCACCTGGACAACGGCGCAGACCCAGATTCGGGCTGTGGTGGACAACGTGGTGTTCCCCGTCATCGACATGATTCTGGCGGTGCTTTTCTTTGTAAAAGTCGGGGGCGCGTATTTTGATTATCGCAAGCATGGCCAACTGGAGTTTACCGCTCCGGCGATCCTGTTTGCCTGCCTGATTTTCACCCTGACAGCCCCGCTCTATATCTGGACAATTCTGTAAAAATATACACGGAGTGGGAGGGGCAATGCGCTCCTCCTGCTTACATTTTTCGGAGGTGATTCACATTTTTGATTGGTTAGGCGACATTCTCGGCGGCATTGGAAGTGCCGTGGGCGGGGTGTTCGATACGATTGGAGAGCAGGTGTCTGCGGCCATCTGGGACGCCATGATACGATGGTTTTACAACACGATTTTTGACGCGGCCAGCGATTTCTTCACCATGATGGGCAACATGGGCGCGGATATCTTCGACCTGAACTGGGTCAGCGCGACCATATCCCTGTTTACAATGTTCGGCTGGTCGCTGTTCATTGCTGGGACGGTGGTTGCTGTGTTCGACGTAGCCATAGAATACCAGACTGGCAGGGCCAGTGTCAAGACTACGGCGATAAATGTGTTGAAAGGCTTTTTCGCCTGTTCCCTCATAGGCATTGTGCCGGTGGAACTGTACAAGTTCTGCATCAGTTTGCAGAACACCTTCGCCGGAGATTTGACCCGCATATTTTCCGGACAGCAGGCACAAGGTCTGTCGGAGCAGAGCATTGCCATCCTGACGGCAAACTTTGTGGTACCCAAGAACACGGTAATAGGGCTTTCGAGCTGCTGGCGCTGGTGGCCTTCGCCTACTGCGTGATGAAAATTTTCTTCGCAAATATCAAGCGCGGGGGAATCCTTTTGATCCAAATGGCGGTGGGAGCGCTGTATATGTTTTCTGTTCCTCGGGGCTACACGGACGGCTTCAACCAGTGGGTCAAGCAGATCATTGCGCTGTGCTTGACCGCATTCTTGCAGACAACTTTGCTGTTCCTTGGTCTGCTGACGTTCTCGGATAATATGCTGCTGGCCCTGGGCATCATGCTGGCGGCAGGGGAGGTGCCGAGGATCGCCCAGCAGTTTGGGCTGGACAGCTCGGTCAAGGTGAATATGATGAGCGTGGTTCATGCCACCAGCACGGCGGTCAATATGACGCGCTCTGTGGCAAAGGCCATAGCGTGATGGAGGTACAAATGACAACCTATTTATATCCGCAAAACCTGAAAGCAACGGCGAATCTCTGGCTGTGGAGCCTGTGGGATTTTGCCATTTTATGCGTGGCGGCTCTGCTGTCCGTGCTGGCCCTGGTGCAGCTCCACTTCATGGTACCGGCAGCGGTGACCCTGTGCTTTGGGTTTCTCACTATCCGCATGGAAGAAACCACTGTGCTGGACTTCCTGAAATATGCTGTCAGGTACTTCATTTCCAGCCAGCAAATCTACGATTGGAGGTAACGCTATGTCGAAGAAGAAAAAGAAGGGCCGCTCGACCCAAGAGCTCATAGGGATTCAGAATTTCACCAGATACGGGCTTGCCACAAACCGTGGCGAGCTCTTATTTTTTCTGGTGTCCCCCACCAATATCTCGGTGCTGTCCCATACCAATATCGAGATAAAGATTCGCCATCTCATGATGGTAATGTCCGCCATTCCTGATATCGAAATCACCTGCACGGACTCCTGTGAGTGTTTCGATGATAACCAGGCGTATCTGCGGGGGCGGCTCCAGGAGGAAGGGAACCCCTTGGTGCGTCAGCTCTTAGAGCAGGACACGGAGATGCTCGACCGGGCACAGGCGGAAATGGCGACGGCCCGTCAGTTCCTGTTCATCAGCCGATGTAAAGGTATGAAAGCTGACCAGGTGTTTCAGGCCGTGAACCGCATTGAGAAAGTGATTTCGGAGCAGGGTTTTGAAGTACGGCGCATGAGAAAGAGCGACATCAAGCGATTCCTGGCGATTTACTTCGACGCCAGTATGAGCGGAGACCAGTTGCCGGACACGGACGGCGGGCAGTTTTTTGAGGTGCAGTCCTATGAGCCGGAGGATTAAATTCGGCGTATTCACCTTTCTGCTGTCGGCTGTCCTTGTCACCTGCGGGGTGATGATTGACGGGGAACTGCTGTCACGGCAGAAAGAAAAGGAAGTTTTTGAGGAACTTGCCAAGCTGGTGACCGTGGAAAAGTCTACTGCCAGCCCAGCTCCAACAGGGTCTCCCCCAGCAGATAAACAGCCAGGGCCTGCCGCCACTCCCTCCCCTGATTCCCAAGAATCGCAAGAGCAACGCCGCGATCTCTCGGAACTGTTCGCCATGAACGAGGACTTCGTGGGCTGGCTGTGCATCCCGGACACTGACATCAACTATCGGTCATGCACACTCCGGGCGATCCTGAAAAGTATCTGCGCCGGAATTTTCAGGGCGAGTACAGTGAATCCGGTGTTCCTTTTCTCGATTTCCGATGCAGCCTTGACAGCGACAACCTCATCATTTACGGACACAACATGATGAACGGAACGATGTTCGCCGCATTGCAGGGGTATGTACAGGAGGATTTTTGCAAGGTTCACCCTATTGTAGAATTTCAGACGGCGGACGGCTGCGCGAAATATCGGGTGTTCGCCGTGGCCTGGGTCAAAAGTAATGATGAATGGTACAAGTTTGTGAGCGCCGATGCCGCCGAAGATTTCAACAGCGCTGTTGAGAAAGTCATTGGCAAGGCACTGCTGACCATCAATCCTCCCCCTGAATACAGACAACAAATCCTGACTTTGTCTACCTGTTACGACTCCGCCCACAACGGCAGATTGCTTGTGTTGGCGGCAAAATTATAGAAAGGTTGTGTGACTATGTCCAAGAAAAAGAACAAGAAGATGAATCCGGCCCAGCTTGGAGCCGTGCGCACCAAGGATTTTTTCGACTGCATCCTGCCGGGCTCGGTGCGCTTTATGAGCGATTATTATATCGTGGGCGACAGCTACCGTAGCGTGTGGGTAGTCCGTGAGTACCCGCCCAGCACGGAGGAACAGGCCATCCTGTCTCAGCTCGCCGACCGCAGCGGGGTGACATTGCGCATTTATCACCGGCTGGTGGAGCCTATGGAGCAGCGCAAGATTTTGCAAAATGCCACCCGGAAAAACAAGCTCATGTCCGGAGGTAACGACGTAAACGAAACTATCGAGGCCCAAGGCAATTTGCAGGATGTGGTGGAGCTGTTGGCGAATCTGCGAAAAAACAAGGAACCTCTGCTTCACTGTTCCGTTTTTATCGAGCTAAAGGCCCGGAACCTGGACAAGCTCAAGGAGCTCCAGAGCGAAATCAGCATGGAGCTGACACGCTCGAAAATCTCCGTTGACCGCCTGACCCTGCGGCAGAAAGAGGGCTTCCTCTCTGTTCTGCCTGTGGGCGCGAATCAGTTTGGAGCACAGTATGAACGGGTATTGCCTGCCAGTTCTGTGGCAAATCTGTACCCCTTTAACTCCTCCGGCAAGACCGACCCCCACGGCCTTTATATCGGGCGGGACAAGTATGGCTCCAATGTTCTGGTGGATTTTGACCGCCGGGCCGAGGACAAAACCACCAGCAATATCCTGATCCTCGGCAATTCCGGGCAGGGGAAATCCTACCTGCTGAAACTCATTTTAACAAATCTGCGGGAGTCCGGCAAGACCTGCATCTGCCTGGACGCGGAATCCGAATATGAGGAGCTCACCCGCGCCCTGGGCGGCTGCTATATCGACTTTATGTCCGGGGAGTACACCATCAACCCTTTGGAGCCGAAAGCATGGACAGACGGTTCCGGCGAGGTAGACGCAGCTACCCCTGACGCTTTCAAGCGGGTAACACGATTGAGTCAGCACATCGCCTTCCTCAAGGACTTCTTCCGGGCGTATAAAGATTTCACCGACGCGCAGATCGACACCATTGAAATCCTGCTCATGAAACTGTATGCCCGGTTCGGCATCACCGACAGCACGGACTACGCCACCAAAAAGCCCTGCGACTTCCCCATCCTCTCCGACTTCTATAAGCTGTGCCAGGAGGAATTCCACACCTATGACAGAGAAAGAAAATATCTCTACACCGAAGAAATGCTCCAGGAGGTGTGCCTGGGCATCCACTCCATGTGCGTGGGGGCGGAGTCCAAGTATTTCAACGGGCACACCAATATTGTGGACGATAGGTTCCTGTGCTTCGGGGTAAAAGGCCTCATGGATACCAACAAAAGGCTCAAGGACGCAATGCTGTTCAATATTCTTTCCTATATGAGCAATGAGCTGCTGGGTAAAGGCAACACCGCCGCCAGCATTGACGAGTTGTATCTGTTCCTGACAAATATGACGGCAATCGAATATATCCGCAATGCCATGAAACGTGTTCGGAAGAAGGATTCTTCGATTATTCTGGCCAGCCAGAATATTGAGGATTTTCTCATTCCCAGCATCCGGGAGTTCACGAAACCTCTGTTCAGCATTCCCACCCATCAGTTTTTATTCAATGCCGGGCAGATCAATCCCAAGGATTTCATGGACGCCTTGCAGGTGGAGCCCAGCGAGTTCGAGCTTATCAAGTACCCGGAGCGCGGCACCTGCTTGTATAGGTGCGGCAATGAGCGGTATCTATTGCAGGTGATTGCCCCGGATTATAAGTCTGCCTTGTTCGGAAAGGCGGGAGGCCGATGAGTGCAGCCCTCGGAGCAGCGCTCAAGAAAATTGCTGTTGCGCTGCTGTCCGACCCGAAAACTCTCAAAAAAGTATTGTCAGTTGTGCTGACCCTTCTGGTGGCGATCATCATGCCCATAGCGGCGGTGATCGCCATTTTCAGTACGGATTTCGAGATAGACGTGTCGGAGTTCCAGCGCCTGGCCATCCAGAACCTGACCCCGGAGCAACAGGCCGACCTGCAATTTATAGAGGACACCGGCAACGAAATCCAGGCGGCGCTGACTGCCAGAGGCCAGGAAAAACGGCTCAAGGAGGCGCTGGTGCTGTTCCTTTTTGCTCTGGGGGACTTTGCCCATGAGCCTGGGTTTGTTGAAAAGCTGGCGGGGTGTTTCGTAGAAGGACAGACCCATGCGGAGCTCATCGCCGCCGTGAATAACGCTTTCGGAACAGATATCAGCTTGGAAGATTTCGAGAAAATAATGTCCTTTGTGAACCGGCAGATCGTGGACGTAGCCCGGTCCCAGCTCGGCAATGTAGGCGGCGAACCCTATTGGAGCTGGTACGGGTTCCCCTCTCGGGTGGAGTGGTGCGCCTGCTTTGTAAGCTGGTGCGCCGACCAGTGTGGGTATATCGACAGCGGTATTATACCACGGTTTTCCGGCTGTGAGCAGGGCGCTGGTTGGTTCAAGGCAAGAAATCTCTGGCAGGACGGTTCCGCCACTCCCGCGTCAGGGGCTATTATATTTTTTGACTGGCTGGACGAGAACGGCATCCAGGACGGCAGCCCCGACCATGTGGGCATCGTGGAGAAGGTGGAAAACGGCAGGGTGTACACCATAGAAGGGAATTCTGGCGACGCCTGCCAGCAGAACAGCTATCCCATAGGCTATTTTGAAATCTACGGGTACGGTACACCTAAATATGAAATAGGAGGTACAGAAAATGATAGTGAGAGCAGTAGCCCAGTGGAGGGAGCCTGAGATTCTTGCCCCGCCCTGGGAGATCGTGCACACAGTTGAACTGCCGCCGGGAGAATTCCGCAAGTTCAAGGAAGATCTGTTGCAGGCCCAGCCCTTTATTATGGAGCACGCCAATGACCTGTATGTGGACAACTCCGGTCTCACCCACGGAATGCTGGTGCTCTGCGAGGGAATCGATGATGGTATTCTGGTAAACTCAGAGGGCTTTGCCTATGCCCGGTACGCCGCTTACCTCTCTGGGGCAAGGACGTTATCCCTCATGAACCGCTACCCTTCCCTGCACGACTTCTGTGTGGGGATGGACTCGCTGGTGGAGAAATATGTTCAGCAGGCGTTGGCTGGGCAGGAGGACGGTGGCTTTACCCTGTTCTATTCAGATTTGGACGCAGAGGTGGAGCAGCGGGTATACGATGAGGACATGGTCAATTTTGACCGGCAGTTGTTTCTGGATATGCTCTCGGAGCGCCCGGAGTTCGATGAGGTGGAGACCACCCAGAACGAAGTCTATCTGACTATCGCCCCGGAGTTTGTGCAGGAACAGGCTCCGGGGATGTCTATGTGAAGGAGTTGATACCCCATGAAAAAAGACAGCATCACTATCCCCTACGACGAGGAAAAGCTGGCGGCTCTGCGGCTCTATCTGGGCCAGAAGAATCAGTCAGTAGAGCAGGAAATGATCTCTGCTGTGGACTCTATCTATGCTAAAGCCGTGCCCAGTAATGTGCGGGAGTTCTTAGATTTACGCTCGGGCATGGAACCAAAGCCTGCGGAACGGCGCAAACGGACCCGCCCTGCGGCAGAATCAGAACCGGCTGTTGACGTTCATGCAACTTCCTCCGATCCTCTCCCGGAAAGCCGTGATAGCTTTTGAGGACACAGAAATTTGGTATAGAAATCGAGATGACCGGCATCACTCGCGCGGCTGCGGCCCAGGTGATCGCCGGTCATTTTGGTACCAACGCCATCCATGTGGGCGGCAGTTACGACACCTACACGGTGCGCGACAACGATAACCGGCAATGGAAAGTGGTCAGTGATGCTTCTATTCGCAGAGAATCCAGGCGCGGTGAATCCCGAAATAGCGCCTACGCCGTAGAGTTTGTGTCTCCTATCTGCAAGTACGAGGACATCGAAACCATTCAAGAATTGATTCGCAAACTGCGCTCCGCTGGGGCCAAGGTCAACGCCTCTTGTGGAATTCATGTTCACATTGACGCCTCGCCTCATGATGTGAAAACGCTCCGGAACATTGTCAATATCATGGCGGCGAAGGAGGATCTGCTCTACAAATCCCTCAAGGTGGATGTTCACAGGGAACACTATTGCGCCAAGGCTGACACCCGGTTCCTGGACGAGCTCAACGCAAAGCGCCCCACGTCTATGGACACCTTGGAGTCGATCTGGTACAATGGTCGGTCTGGCAGAAATTACCATTACGATGAGAGCCGGTACCATGGTTTGAATTTGCACTCGGTATTCTCCAAGGGTACCATCGAATTCAGATTATTTAACTCTACGCTCCATGCCGGGGAAATCAAATCGTATATCCAGCTGTGCATGGCGATAAGCCACCAGGCGTTGGTACAGAAGTCGGCCTCCCGCATCAAGACCCAGAGCAGCAACGAGAAGTACACGTTTCGGGTTTGGCTCCTGCGGCTGGGGTTGATTGGTGACGAGTTTAAGACCGCCCGGCACCATCTGCTGAAGAATCTGGACGGCAATATTGCCTGGAAGGATCCTGCCCAAGCCGAGGCTCAGAAACAGCGGCTGGCTGAAAAAAGGCTGGCTGAGTCTGTTGCCCAGGCCATGGAGCAGGTACCTGCGCTGGTAGAATCCACGGAAGAAATAGAGCAGGACGAAGCCCAGGAAATGGGCATGAGAATGTGAAAGGGTGAGAAAATTGGCTAAAAAATTATACGTTGCCTATGGCAGCAATCTCAATAAGGGGCAGATGAAGTACCGCTGTCCCACGGCGAAATATGTTGGCACAGGTGAGCTGCAGGGCTATGAATTGCAGTTCAAGGGCCGGGAGCGTTCAGCCTTTGCTACCATTGGCCGCAAGGATGGGGCATCCGTTCCCGTGGGGCTCTGGGAAATTCAGGCCAGGGACGAGCGGGCTCTGGATATGTATGAGGGCTTTCCCAGCCATTATTTCAAGCGGGATGTGTCCGTAGAGATGGGCGGTCGGGAGGTCAGCGCCATGGTGTATATCATGAATCCGCGCATGAATTTTAACCTGCCTTCGCCCAGCTACTATGCGACCGTGCGTCAGGGCTACAAGGATTGCGGCCTGGACACTGCTGCGCTGGAACAGGCTTTGCAGAGCAGTACCCAGCATTATTACGATGTTGCTTCGATGTACCAGCAGCAATCCCTGTTCGATTACGACGAGGATGAGTTGGAGGAAGATGAGGATTTGGAGGATGAAGATGAGTGGGAGGACGTTGATGACGATGAGGACGAGAGTGAGGGGTACGACTTCCACTTTCATATGTGAGAGGGCGGCCGTGTGAATCGAGTCAAAAAGTTGAAACGCGACCTCGGCAGCGAGTATGCGTACCAGCGGTTCATGAGCGACCGGGAGGTGTCCCGCCTGCGGCGGCAGGTACCTTTGCAGTTTGAGGACACCATCGCCGCCAGCCTGACCGTTGGCTGCATGAAAATAAACGCAGTACTGTTTCAAGAGGACGGTACTCTACGGCTGGGCTATGATGTGTACGTCAAGGACTCCCCCGGCTCCTCCGAGTGGATATGCTTCGACTGCCCCAACGATCGCGCCAGCCTGAAGGAACAGGATATGCTGGCCGTGCTGGACAGAATCGTCAGCGAGAACGGCCTGTCCTACACGGAGTGCTGCTTCGAGCGGTTGGAGGGCATACTGCCGCCGGACAAGAAAATCTGATGCGGCCTGCCAGCAGGGTCAGCCCCTGTTGGCCCGTGTAAGGCCCCGTGCCGGGGGTTGCGGGGCTGGGTCGGGAAAACACTCGGCTCTGCACCGGCGGGGGCCGTGTTGGGCCAGCGTGGGGCCAGTTTGGGAAAGTCTCAGAATCACAGGTTTTGGAGCAGTATGGGCAAGGTCGAAAAGCAAGCGGGAGAAAGTGAGGTGGGTTGCGACGCAACCCTCTCACGGTTCACCGCGTCCGGTAATGCCGGTCGCGTCGGGCGTTTTCGGGCTTTTGGTCATGCGAATTTCAGGGTGGGTTGCTGTTGGAGATACCAGCAGAATGGGTGGGTTGTGGTGCGAAAAAAAGCCAGAAATGCGCCATTTTGAGTAGGGTTGCGGCAGAAAGGGAGTGAAAATATGCCTGCGCCAAAAGGAAAGAAGAAGTTCTTGCTATGGGCGTACCCAAGTACGCTGGAGCTGGTCAAAAACAACTACCGCAAGGACAAGAGTAAAAGCCAGTCTGAGTTCATCGACCGGGCGATCTGCTACTATGTCGGTCATATCACGGCGGATGAAGATACCTCGTACTTGCCCAACGCGCTCCTGTCCAACATGAAAAGCATTGTGGCTGAGAGCGATAACCGCCAGAACAAAATGCTTTTCAAGCTGTCGGTAGAACTTGCCCTGCTCATGAACGTGGTCGCTGCCAGCAGCGAGATAGACGAGATATCTCTTGCACGGCTACGCGGGGAGTGTGTACAGGAGGTAAAACGGCTCAACGGCAATTTCAGTTTTGAGGATGCGGTGGAGTGGCAAAGTTAGTTACGAAGTTTAAGTTCCTGAAACCGGGTGCGCGCCAAGGGCGTGGTGGGTACGCAAAGTATATTGCTACCCGTGATGGTGTCGAAAAAATAGATGACACCAAAAAGTTTGCTCCCGCCACTTGGAATCAGAAACAGCTCATCAAGAAAATTCTGCGTGACTTTCCAGATAGCAGGGAAATGTTGGAATATGAGGATTACCAGCAGAAACAGACAGTAGAATCTGCCTCTGAGTTCATCTCCCGCGCCATAGAGGACAATGCCGCTGTCGCTTTGAATGCTAAAACGTATGCGGATTATATTGCCACCCGGCCCCGCGCCGAGAGATTCGGTTCTCATGGTTTGTTTACAGATGATGGTGTGCAGGTGAATCTTTCAGAGGTGTCGCGGGAGCTCAACGAATACGGCGGAAATGTGTGGACAGCAATTATTTCTCTGCGCCGGGAGAATGCAGAACGGCTTGGATTTGATAACGGTTCCCGCTGGCGGGATATGCTGCGCACCCAGACCCAAGCGCTCTCCGAAAACTTGCGCATCCCTATGGGACACCTCAAGTGGTTCGCGGCTTTTCACAACGAGTCGCACCACCCTCATGTGCATTTGATTGCGTATTCTACGGTTGAGAGCGAGGGATACCTCACCAAGCAGGGTGTGCAAAAATTGCGCTCCTCTTTTGCGAAAGATATTTTTACGCAGGATTTGCTCTGCATTTATGAAAAGCAGACGGAGCATAGGAACCGGCTGCGCTCCGAGAGCAGGGATGTGCTTGCGGAAATCGTTTCGCAGATCAATGCTGGCGGGTATTCCAATCCACATCTGGAGGAACTGTTGCTACAGCTAGCCCGGCGGCTGTCCCGCACCAAGGGCAAAAAGGTGTATGGGTATCTCAAGACCGACGTGAAAGCGATTGTGGATTCCATTGTAGATGAACTGGCAAAAGACAATCGGATTTCCGCTCTTTACGATTTATGGTATGAGCAGAGAGAAAATGTGCTGCGCACCTACAACAGCAGCCTGCCGGAGAGGGTTCCGCTGTCGCAAAACAAAGAGTTCAAAATGATTAAGAACGCCATCATCCAGGCAGCCATGGATTTGGTTTTGGATAGCCAGCAGGAGCAAGGTGTGGCCGAAGATGATACAGATAACAAGCACAAGCCTTTGTCTACTGTGGGTACTGCTAACATTGGCATGAACGCCCTGCGCCTGCTGCAGCAGACCAGCCAGATCCTGCAAAATGATGTTCGGCCTGTCTATCAGGACAAGCGTGTCGACCGCAAGCTGCGCCGGAAGATCAACGAGAAAAAACAGGCGCAGGGGTTTCGGCAATAAAAAACATCGTAAGAGAGGGCCGCGCCATCTGGTGCGGCTTTTCTCTTGGAAAGGAGTTTCATGTCAGGATTTATTCCTTTTTCGGACGAGCAAAAAGAGAAAGCAAGGCGCACAGATTTAGCTGGCCTGCTCCGCAGCCAAGGCGAAACCTTACGCAAATCTGGTTCTGAGTTGGAGTGGCTGGACGGCTCCCAGAAAGTCACTATCCGGGGCAATCTGTGGTTCCACCAATATGAGCAGGTGGGCGGTGACTCCATTGACTTTGTAAGAAAATTCTACCACAAATCGTACCCGGAAGCAATGGAATATTTATTGGGCCGAAGTAGTGGGGTGCTTTCCATTCTGCCTCCCATACAAAAACCTACACCCAAGTTTGAACTGCCACCCGCCAAGGACAATATGCGGCGGGTGTTCGCCTACCTGCTGAATCGGCGTGGCATCGATAAGGACGTACTGTATGCTTTTGTCCACAAAAAGATGATATACGAATCCGCGCAGTACCACAATGCGGTGTTTGTGGGATTCGATAAAGACGGTACTCCCCGCCATGCTAACAAGCGGGGAACTGGCTCGGCCTCCACTTACAAGGGCAACGCGGTGGGGAGTGTGCCTGAATACAGTTTTCACTGGAATGGCAGGAGCAACCGCCTTTATTTGTTCGAGGCTCCCATTGATATGCTGTCTTTCATCTCCATGAACAAGGACGGCTGGAGAAATCATAGCTATGCGGCGGCTTGCTCTGTTTCGGACAAAGTGTTGTTCCAATGTCTGCATGATAATTCTGCTATCAACAAGGTGTCCATCTGTTTCGACAGCGATGAGCCGGGGCAGCTTGCTGCCCAGCGGATCACTGCCAAGCTGGTTATGCAGGGCATAGACTCCGAAATTCTCGTGCCAGTCAATAAGGATTGGAACGAGGATTTGTTATCCGGTGGAGAATTGGAGGTGGAGGAATCATGCCAAATATTGCGCCGTTGATTTTTGTGGCGGCTCCCATGTTTTGTGTTCTTAGCGGTGTCACTCTGCTGGCGCACATCTACAATCTCAACAACATCAAGGCAAAAACAGTTGGTGATGGACAGCATGGTACCGCTCGATGGGCCACGAAATCTGAGATAAAAAGAGTGTACCGGCACGTTCCATATACGCCGGAGCGCTGGCGGGAGCAGGCGGAACACAATCAGGAACCCACCACGGAAAATGGAGAACCGCTCCCCCAGGGAATCGTGGTGGGCTGTACAGGCAGAAAAGAGACTATGGCCATGATAGACACCGGCGATGTCCACACCATGATGATTGGCGCGGCGGGTGTGGGCAAAACTGCTTATTGGCTCTACCCATGCATTGAGTACGCCTGCGCCAGCGGCATGAGCTGGTTATCGAGCGATACAAAGGGGGATCTGGCACGAAATTACGGGACAATTGCTGAAAAATACGGCTATCATGTGTCCGTCATAGACCTGCGTAATCCCACCCGCTCCCACGGCAACAACCTGCTCCACCTGGTAAACAAATATATGGATGCCTATCTCGAATGCCCCGACCAGCTGGCATACAAGGCAAAGGCTGAAAAGTATGCGAAGATCATTGCAAAGACCATCATCATGTCCGGCATGGACGGTTCATCCTTTGGCGACAACGCCTACTTCTACGATGCCGCAGAAGGTCTGCTGACAGCGACGATTTTGCTAGTGGCAGAGTTTTGCGAACCGCAGAAAAGGCATATTGTTTCCGTATTCAAGATTATCCAGGAGTTGCTGGCCCCTTCCCAGCAGAAGGGGCAGAATCAGTTCCAGCAGCTCATGGCTATGCTGCAAAACGACCACAAAGCCAAGTGGTTCGCCGGGGCCGCGCTGAACACCTTCAAGGAATCCATGGCAAGTGTTATGGGTACGGCTTTATCGCGGCTTAACTCGTTCCTCGACAGCGAATTAGAGGTGCGACACGAAGTCGCATAATTGATTGTTCAACGCCGGAAGGTGATTGAACTTGCTATTCCGTTAGCAAGACCTACTATCCCCGAAGCGGGCCGCAAGGGCCGTGAGGGAGCGGATAGGACAAGGTAGCCCACCCGAAAGGGAGAAGCCGGAACCGTGAGGGGACGGCGAAGCTGTCAGCACAATACGGTTTGGGAGCTGGTCTTGGCAATATGGCTAACAAATGTGAACCGCTGATAAACGTCGTTACGCTGAACAGGCCAAAGCTGCTGACAGGCCTGAACCAAAATGGTGTGCAGTCGGATATCCTCTTTTCCAATGGGGATACACGGACACAAGACTGCCGGCGGAGAGGCGGGGCCTAAGTTGCCGTTTTATCAATTATGCGGAACGTGGTAAGCCCGTATCCTCCCCGCGATACGCGGGAAAGCCCACCGCAAGGTGTGCCGGTGGGGGTGCGGGTAAAGGAACATGGAAAAAGCGAACGCTGCCCTGTAATGGGGCGGATAGGGATTGAATCGTAAAATATTCGATAACATTATCCCACGCGAAAGCGGGCAGACTTCCATGCGGTCTTTCTTTACAAGAGAACTTACAGAATTTTCGAAAGGAGAAAAGCAAATGGACAGGGAACTGTGTGCATCTCTTGACAGCGCTGACCCGTGGTCTGAAATCGATTGGGACTATGCGGAATCCGCCGTTAGAAAACTGCAGGCGCGTATTGTAAAGGCTCAAAAGGAAGGCAGGGCTGGCAGGGTGAAAGCCTTGCAGCGGCTGCTGACCACGTCTTTTTTCGCCAAGGCTTTGGCTGTAAAAAGGGTGACGGAAAACACAGGAAAACGAACTGCCGGGGTAGACAGTGAAATATGGTCTACACCCAAAATGAAGTATGAAGCAATTTTCAGACTGACGCAAAAAGGTTACCATCCCAAGCCGCTCCGGCGGATATATATTCCCAAAAAGAACGGCAAAATGCGTCCCCTCAGTATTCCCACCATGCTGGACAGGGCCATGCAGACGCTCTACCGTTTTGCACTGGAACCGCTGGCAGAAATGAGTGCTGACCCTTGCTCCTTTGGGTTCCGCCCGGGGCGCTGTCCCCAAGACGCCATTGAACAATGCTTCAATGACCTTGCGAAAAAGGTGTCGCCCAAATGGGTGCTGGAGGGAGATATAAAGGGGTGCTTTGACCACATCAGCCATCGGTGGATATTGGAACACATCCCCATAGACAAGAAGATACTCCGCAAGTGGCTGAAATGCGGATACATTGAAACAAAAAAGCTGTTCCCGACCGATGAGGGTGCGCCGCAAGGTTCGCCTATCTCGCCGGTAATCTGCAACATGGTGCTGGACGGATTACAGCCGCTCCTCAAAAAACATTTCCACCAAACCACACGAAAGGGCAAGCAATATTCCCCCATGGTCAACTTCGTGCGCTTCGCCGATGATTTCATCATCACCGGTGAAAACCGACAGTTACTACAGGAACAGGTACTGCCCATGGTGCGGGAGTTTATGGCGGAAAGAGGTTTGCAGCTTTCGGAGAAAAAAACGGTCATTACCCATATTGACGACGGCTTTGATTTTCTTGGCTGCAACATCCGCAAATACAAGGGCAAGCTGCTGATTAAGCCGTCCAAGAAAAATCTCAAAGGGATTCTGGATAAAATCCGGAAAACCGTGAAGAAGAATCCCACCATCAAGCAGGAATGGCTGATTCGCAAGCTGAATCCCATGATTCGCGGCTGGGTCAATTACCAGCGGTTCAATGTGTCTGCTGTGGCGTTTGAATATGTAGATTATCAAGTGTTCAAATGTCTGTGGGCTTGGTGCAGGCGCAGGCATCCAAAGAAAAGCAAAACGTGGATAGCCACAAAATATTTCCACCGTATTGGCAACCGAAGCTGGACGTTTTCTGTTTCAACAAAGCAGAAAATGAACAATGGGGAAACCCTGTTTATACGGCTGGTTTACGCTGCCGATACGGATATTATCCGCTTTACAAAAATCCGCAACTGTTCCAATCCATTCGACGCGGACGACCGGGAATATTTTGAAAAACGCAACACCGAGAAAATGCGCAATAGTCTGAAGGGCAGAAAGATATTGGCGAAACTTTTCCGTCAGCAGAAAGGTTTGTGTCCTGTTTGCGGAAAGAAAATCACCGTGGACGCCGGATTCCAGGTCTATGATGATAAAGGAAATCGCCAGAATCACAAGCAAATGCTTCATCCGGAATGTTATAGAAAGGTTCGTAAAAATGATGTTTTCTTTGAGCCGGTTCCCGAAGGGGAGCTTTGAAAGGCTTGAGCCGTATGAGGGGAAACTCTCATGTACGGTTCTTAGGGGAGGCTCCGGCAGTAATGCCGGGGTCTTACCCGACCAAATCCTGTGCTTTGATACCGAGATAGATGCCGAGCGATTCTGCAATGAGAAGTGTGCGGTGTTCGTTATCTTGCCGGAGGAAAATCCCAATTCGTTTTTTATGATTTCGCTGATTATCCAGCAGCTCTACCGGGAAATCCTCTCCGTGGCAGATGAGAATGGCGGCAAGCTGAAAAATAGATGCGTGTTCTTTGCTGACGAATTTGGAACCATTCCAAAGATTGAATCTGCCGAGATGATGTTCTCTGCCTCCCGCTCTCGCCGCTTGCAAATTGTACCGATTATTCAGTCCTTTGCACAGCTAGAGAAGAACTATAGCAAAGAGGGTGCAGAGATTATCGTAGATAATTTGCAGGATATCATCTTCGGCGGTTTTGCACCCAACAGCAGCTCTGCCGAGGTGCTGTCCAAGGCCCTGGGCAGCCGCACAGTGATGTCTGGCTCAGTGTCCAGGAGCAAGAACGACCCCAGCCAGTCTTTGCGGATGATAGAGCGGCCTCTCATGACGCCGGACGAGTTGAAGTCTATGCCCAAGGGACAATTCATCGTGATGAAAACCGGTTTCTACCCCATGAAAGTCAGGCTCAAGCTGTACTTTGATTGGGGCATCCAGTTTGATGAACCGTACGCTGTCCCGGAAAACGGCAATCGTAAGGTAGCTTATGCGGAGAAGAATGAACTCCTACAGGCCATCGTGCTGAAATACCACCCGGAATGGTTGAAGGAGGATGATACGCCGCCGGAGGATGCACCCGCTGGAGGGCAGAGTCAGGACGTTCCCTCGCAAAAGCAGCGCAAGCGCTCTTCAAAGAAGAAAGGCTCCGCAAGCAGACAAAATAGGCCATTAAAAGAAGTTGCTCCCCATAACCGTGAGTCAGAGGTAGTGCAGGATGGGCCGGTTTGATTTCCTGTACAAGATGGACTTGCAGCACAGGGCCGTGGCGGTTTATATCTATCTGTCAGACCGGGCAAATCGGGATGGCGAGTGCTGGCCTGCCATCCCCACTATTGCCAGGGAGTTGAAGTTGTCGCAATCAACTGTCCGCAGGGCTTTGCAGGATTTAAGAAAAGCTGAACTACTGGAAACAGAGCAGCGCTATCGTGCAAAGGGCGGCAAGAGCAGCTTGCTTTTTCGCTTAAAGAGAATATGACAAAAAAGCACCCGCCGCCAAGGAACCTTTGCGCTCTCTCGATGGCAGGTGCCTCCTGTCATGGTGGAAGCTCTATTGAACTAACCAAATGAAGATGATATACTCCAGAGATAGAAAAGCCTTTCTCTCTTTAGTAAAAGGCACTGAATTAAAGAGAATTCAAATTCTCGATATAATCTTTTTGATTATATTGTTTCGATACTATCTCTTAATTCTTTGTCTATAGTCTCCTTATGCCGTTAAAGGCATCAATTTGTTCCCCCAATTCAGTCGGCGTTTCAGAATTAAATATCGCCTTCGTCTGCAGAGATTGTCCTGACCCCAAAGCAAAAATAGAGGATATGGAACACCCACACGCCCCCCAGCACAATGCGCCCCACCGGCACGGCGTGCATCATCACAAAGCCGATGGACATGAGCAGGGTCACCGTCACCATAATGCGCACCTTGATCTTTTTCGTCATACCCCTGCCCTGGACAAAGCTCTCCAGGTTCTCCTTATAGAGCTTCGTACCCTTGAACCACCTGTCCAAGCGTTCCGAGCTGCGTGCAAAGCAGAACGCCGCCAGCAGCAAAAACGGGAACGCGGGCAGCAGGGGCAGAACTGCCCCCACCGCACCCAGCCCCACGCCGATGCAGCCCAACGCTATGTACCCGATTTTCTTGATTTTCATGCCTGTTCCTCCAATCTCCGTTTCTCTTTTCTGGTCTCGATTACGTGCCGCACCGCCTGCACCGGGCAGACAAGGAGCATCCTGGGCCCGGAAAAGCGCATCACCGCCCGGATCTTCTCCCGCATCTCTGGTTTGTAGCAGTGTACCCGGCAGTTGGAGCAGAAGGTCTTTGTCTCCATGAACGGGCAGTGGTCGCTGCGCTGTCGGGCGTATTCGGCCAGCGCCGCGCACTCCGGGCAGAGTCCCTTGGTGTGGTGGTTTTTCCGGCAGTAAAGGGCAATCATCTTGGCCACCATCGCCTTTTCCCGCTCCCGCTTTGTGTTCGTGTCCATCAGCTCAGCCTCCCATTTTCCACCGAGTACACCTGGTCTGCTATGCGCATGGTGCTCTGCCGGTGGGACACCAACACCACGGTCTTGCCGCCCCGCTCCTGGCCCAGGGACTTCAAAATCACCGCCTCGTTCAGGCTGTCCAGATTACTGGTGGGTTCGTCCAGTAGCATCAGCGGCGCATCATGGAGGAATGCCCTTGCCAGCCCCAGCCGCTGGCGCTCCCCGCCGGAGAGGGTGCCGCCCAGCTCGCCCACAGGGGTGTCGTAGCCCTGGGGCAGGGTCATGATGAAGTCATGGACAGCGGCCTTTTTGCAGGCGGCGACGATTTCTTCATCTGTGGCGTCCAGCTTTGCAATGCGGAGATTGTTCTTGATGCTGTCGTGAAACAGATGGGTCTCCTGGGTAACGACGCTCTCCATGTCCCGGAGGTTTTGGGTGTTGATCTGCCCCACGTCCCGGCCCGAGACCTGCACCTGCCCAGGCCCTGCCTGCCAGAAGCGCATGAGCAGCTTTAAGAAGGTAGACTTGCCGCTGCCGCTTTTGCCCACGATGCCCACCACTTTCCCTTTTGGCACGTCCAGGCTCAGCCCGCTGAGGACTTGTTCGCCGCCGTAGGAAAAGCTGAGGTTTTCAGCCGCCGCGCCGGTGAACTCTACCTGGGTCTGACCGCTGACCTCCTCTACCAAAGGCGCCTCCTCCAGAATGTCCAGCACCCGGTTTCCGGCGGCGAAGGTACTCTGCAAAGTGCTGCCCAGGTTGGCCAGGGCCACGCAGGGGCCAAAGCTGCTCATGAGCGCCACTGTGGGAATAAGCACCCCGGTAAAGTCCACCTGCCCCCGGCTGTACAGCGCTACCGAGGTGAACAGCATTGCCAAGTCCAGCAGCAGAATCACGGTATTGGTGACAGCCATGCTGTACCCCACATTACACTTCATTTTGGACTCGCTCTCCGAGAGGGCATCGGTGCGGGCGTTCATCTCAGCGAGACGGGCCTCCCCCTGGCCGTACTGTATCGTCTCGTCCAGACCCCGCAGACTGTCCAGCACAAAGGCGCTCAGCTCCCCGGACTCCCGCCGGAACACCATGCCATCCTCTCCGCTGAGCCGGGAGGTTAGAATGGGCACAGCTACTCCCACCACGACATAAGCCCCCAGGGCCAGCAGCCCCAGCGCCCAGTGGCAGCTGCCGATGAACAGGCACATCACCACCGTAAACAGCCCGGCAATGGCCGCCGGGGAGATGGTGTGGGCGTAGAACACCTCCAGCAGCTCAATGTCCGAGGTGATGACTGCTATTAGATCGCCACGGTTCCGGCCCTCCAGCTTGGCGGGGCACAGGCGGCGCAGGGACCGGAACACTTTGTCTCTTATGAGCGCCAACAGCTTGAAGGCAATGTAGTGGTTGCTGGCCTGCTCGGAGTAGCGCAGAACGCCCCGCAGCAGGGCGAACACGCCCACGGAAATGAAAATGGCTGTCAGGCTAAGGGGCGTGTCGAACCGCAATAGATTCAGCACCGCGTACCCGCCGAAGATGGTGATAAACGCCGCGCACAGGTGACCGGCAAGGCCCATGAGAATTGCCAGCACCATGAACCCGGCTAAAGGCTGTACCAGCCCTATCAGCCGCAGCATTACCTTGAATCCGCTCCTTTTCATTCAGATGGCCTCCCTTCCGTAGTTCTCCAAAGACTGCTGGGCGTTCCAAAGGGCGGCGTAAGCGCCCCGCTTTTCCAGCAGCTCATAGTGTGTACCGTACTCCACAACGCGGCCCTTTTCCACCACATAAATGTTGTCCGCGCCGGTCACATTGGCCAGCCGGTGGGAGATGAGAATGACCGTCTTTTCCCTGGCCAGCCGGTGTATCTCCTCCATGATGTCATTCTCGCTCTCCACGTCGATGTTGGAGGTGGCCTCGTCGAAGATGTACACTGGACTGTCGTGGAGCAGCGCCCGGGCCAGGGCCAGCCGCTGCCGCTGGCCACCGGAAAGGTTTGCGCCCTGCTCGGTGAGGAGAGTGTCCAGGCTATTCTCCTGCCGGAGGAACCCGTCAAGCTTCACCTTTTCCAGCGCCGCCCAGAGCTCCTCGTCCGCAGCATCGGGCCTTCCCATTCGCAGGTTCTCCCGCACGGTGCCCTTAAATAGGTAGCTCTGGTGGCTGATGTAGGTGATGCTTTCCATCAGGTTTGCCTCGGCTATGTCCGCCAGCTCCACGCCGCCGATCTGGATGGAGCCGCTATAGCCCCGGTTCCGGCCCATGAGCAGCCCGGTGATGGTGCTCTTGCCACAGCCGGATTCACCAACGATAGCGGTGAAGCCGCCTTTAGGCACGACTAACTCAATGTTGTGAAGAATGGGCCGGTCAGGCTCGTAGGCAAAACTCAGGTTGGTGCAGGTGATGGAGCAATCCTCCGGGAAAGGTGCAGTGCCCCGCTCCGGCTCAGGCAAGTCCAGCAGGCGGAAAATCTTCTCGCTGGCGGCCATGCCGTTCATGGCGATGTGGAAAAAGCTGCCCAGCTGGCGCATGGGGATGAAAAAATCGGCGGACAGGAGAATGATGAGCAGGCATCCGGCTAAGTCCACCCGCCCGGCCCGGTACTGGGTCACGGACAGGATTACCCCCAGGGCCGCGCCGCCGTAGGCGATCAGGTCCATGATGGTGATGGAGTTCAGCTGCATGGTCAGCACCTTCATGGTGATTCGCCGGAAGCTCTCGGCCTCCCGGTTCATCTCCTCCTGCTTGAAGCTGTCGGACTGGTAAATCTTTAGCGTTGTCAGGCCCTGGAGGTTCTCCAGGAAGGTGTCACCCAAAGCGGTGTACTGGCCCCAGTATTTGGCGAGCAGCTTCTTGGCCCAGGTCTGCACGGCGGCGATGGCAATGGGAATAAGAGGCACGCACACCAACAGCACCACCGCCGAGGGTACGTTTACTGTGCACAGGTAGGCGAATAGGGTCAGCGGAGCCAGCATGGCGTAGAAGAACTGGGGCAGGTACGCGCCGAAATAGGTCTCCAGCTGGTCAACCCCCTCCACAGCCACCTGGACCACCTCGGCGGTGCTGGCGCTTTGGCGGTACCCAGCGCCCAGTCCCAGGAGTTTTCGGTAAATCAGCTCCCGCAAAGTGCGCTTGACAGCTTTAGACGAAAGGTAGCTCATGCGGCTAGCCCCCACTGTGCAGGCGAAGCGGAGCACCACCGCTCCCGCCGCAACCGCCGCTGTCAGGCCGAGCCGCCCGCTTTTACCCAAAGCCAAACTCGCTAAAAAAGCGGTTATGGCGGTCATCATGGCCATGTTTGCCAATAGAGAGAGCCATTGCAGGGCCACGTTCCCGGCCACGTATTTTCGGCTCTCGGGGACTGTGCCGATCAGGCGTTTGTTGATCATCATAAACTTCATTCACCTCTCAGTTAAGCAACACTAACTTGATTGCCAAATAACAGCGCCCGACAATTAGCGGACGCTAACTACATCTATTTTACTATTCCGCACATCGTTTGTCAACCAAATTTTTAAGCAAACGCAGGAAGGGACGCGATAAACGCGCCCCTCCCCTTTGTCCGAAAGTAGACTTATCCAAGATATTGGCAAATAACTTCCGCCGTCCTTTCCGGCCCCACCGAGCTGTCTATGCTCAGTTCATACTGGTGGGGGTCGCCCCAGTTTTGCCCGGAGATACTTTTATAGTACGTGCTCCGGGCCATGTCCGACCGTGCAATGCTCTTTTCGCCCTCCTAGGCGGTGTCGCCGTACATTTCCATGACCTTCTTCACACGGTATTCCTTCGGCGCGTGGATGAACACCCGCACGATGTTTTCCCGGCCACGTAGTACATAATCCGCCGCCCGGCCCACGATCACGCAGGACCCCTGATCCGCAATCATCCGGATGGCTTTTTCCTGTGCCGTAATGGCCTGTTGTACAGCGCTGGTGCTCAGGTACAATTCACGCATGACGGCATTTTCGTCCGCGTTCAGGCCGGAGATAAACTCCTTTGCAAGGCCGCTTTCCTGGGCGGCCAGGGCAGTCAGCTCTTTGTAGTAGCAGGGAACGCCCAGCTTTTCTGCCACCAGCTGGCCTATCCGTTTCCCCGCGGAGCCATGCTCCCGGGCAATGGTGACGATCACCCCGGGCCTGCTCTTCTGCAGAGTCCCGGCGGTTTCTTGTATGTTGCTATCCGGGATACTCAGTTCCTTCCACAGCCGCACCATGACCGTTCCCGTGATGAGAATGGTAAACACATCCGCCAGCGGCGCGGCCCAGAAAATACCGGTCACGCCGGTGAAGATGGGAATAACCAGGGAAAACACGATGAGCAGCACATCACGCAAAACGGACAGCGGAGCGGCGGCTTTCGCATGGCCGATGGACTGTAAAAAGATAGCACAGACCTTCTGCACACAGGTAAACAGGATCAGCGACAGGTAGATGCGTAAGCACAGCACCGCAAACCGGGTGTACAGCTCGCCGTCCGCGCCGAACATCTGGATGAACACCAGAGGGAAAGCCTCAAACAGCACCGTACAGACAAGACAGACGATCACTGTCCACTTTATCATCAGCTTCAGCAGCTCCCGCACCCGGGTGTGCTTTTTCGCTCCGTAGTTGTAGCCCACAATGGGCTGTGCCCCTGCCGCAATGCCGATGGCAATGTTCAGCACAATCTGGAACAGCTTCATGATGACCACGAAAGCGGCCAGGGGAATGTCCGCCCCATACTCCGACTGCGCACCGTACTGCACCAGCAGGATGTTGTTGATGACCGTGATCACCACAATGGACAGCTGGGTCAGCAGGCTGGAGGTTCCCAGGGCCATCACCTGCCGGAGGATTTTTCCATTCGGCTTGAAGCTGCTGCCGCCTATACGGAAGGTCTTGCTCCGGACCAGGTAGGCGGCGCAGATGAGGAAGCTGACGAACTGCCCCAGAATCGTGGCCCAGGCTGCGCCCTTTATTCCCATGTCCAGCACAAAAATCGCCACCGGGTCCCCAATAATGTTCAGCACCGCACCCACCAGCATGGCTCCCATAGCGTACCGGGGGCTGCCGTCTGCCCGGATGATGGAGGCCAGGGTGTTCTGCACCAGGGCCAGGGGCATCATAGCGTAGATGATGAAACCGTAGTCGTGGGCCAGGGTGAGGTTCTGGTCCGTGGCCCCGATGAGCCGGAGCAGGCCGTCGCCCCAGGCGTAGCTGACCGCGATAATGATTGCTCCGCCCAGGAAAGAGCCGAGAACGGCATTTGCTACAATTCTGTGGATATTTTTCGTTTCGCCCCGGCCCAGGGACACGCTGAGCGCCGCGGCAGCTCCATCACCAAAGAACAGCGAAACGCCCCAGCCTATCACCGTGATAGGGAAGATAACCCCGGTGGCGGCGTTGCCCAGATAGCCCACGCCATTGCCTACAAAGATCTGGTCCACAATGTTGTACAGGCAGGAAATGATCAGCGAGAAGATGCAGGGAATGGCAAATTTCCCCAGAAGCCTGCTTACCTTTTCCGTGCCGAGATAGGTACTGTCCTGCATAAAAAACCTCCTGAAAATGCCAAGGGCGGCACACGTCCGACGCGCGCCGCTCCTATATCTGGCATCCCCAAAAGAATAGACACACGCCGTTTTCCGTACCGTAATCAGGCTTACGCACAGATACTTTATGAGGGTATTCCGTGCCGCGTGTGTCGTTGAATGGCTATATTTGATTTGCTTGGTCAGTATAGCATTTTTCCGGCGGGAAAGTCAAATGGTCATTTTGCACAAAGAGTTTCCCCGGAGGGCCGCCCACTCCCCAAGGTGCGGTAGGTAAAGACAATTATTGCGGCACAGATCAGAAAGGTCAGCACATCGGAAACGGGCATGGAGTACAGCACCCCGTTCAACCCGAACCAGGCGGGCAGCGGCAGCGCGAATCCCACGCCGAACACCACCTCGCGCACCAGGGAAATGGCTGTGGACGCGAAAGCCCTGCCCAGGGACTGCAGATAGATAAAGGTCCCCTTGTTCACGGTGGCCAGCACCGTCATAGACAGATAGACCCTGAAACACTTGACCGCGTACTGTGTGTAATAGACGCTCTCGTTGGCCGCGCCGAATATGCCGATAAGCTGCCGTGGGAACAGCTCTACAATCAGCAGCGCCGCGGCCCCCACGGATGCCTCCGCCGCCAGCAGCCGGGTAAAAAGAGCTTTGGCCCTGTCCATCCTGCCCGCGCCGATGTTATAGCCCACCACAGGGATACACCCCGCCGCCAGCCCTACGGCGATGGAGATGACGATCTGGAAGAATTTCATCACGATCCCCAGCACCGCCATGGGAATCTGGGTATACTGTCCCTGACCGAACACCGGGTCAAGGGCACTGTATTTCAGCGTCATATTCTGGATAGCCGCCATAGCCATGACCAGGGAAATCTGGGAGAGGAAGCTGCAGATGCCCAGTGGGATATACCTTTTGACCAGCGCCCTGTGGATGCGGAAGTCGTGCCGCCCCAAATGGACGGCCTTCATGTGGCAGAGGTACCAGACCGCCAGCCCCGCCGTCAGCACCTGACCCAGAACAGTGGCCGCCGCCGCGCCCATCATGCCCCAGCGGAACACGAAGATGAACACCGGGTCAAGCACGATATTGACAGCCGCCCCGGCTAGTGTGGAGGCCATGGCGAACTTTGGGCTTCCGTCCGAGCGGATGATAGGGTTCAGTGCCTGGCCAAACATATAAAAGGGGACGCCCAGTGAAATATAGAAGAAATACTCCTTTGCCTGCCGGAAGGTTTCCGGGTTGACCTGCCCGCCAAACAGGGTCAATATCTGATCGCTGAATGTCAGGTACACCGCCGCCAGCAGCACTCCCGCTCCGATGCAGAGCAGCACGGCGCTGCCAATGCTCCCCCGGGCGGAATCCCGGTCCCCGGCACCCAGGCTGATGCTTACAAAAGCGCAGCAGCCGTCGCCAAGCATGACAGCAATCGCCAGGGCCACCACGGTCAAAGGGAAAACCACCGTGTTGGCGGCATTGCCGTAGGAGCCCAGATAGCTGGCATTTGCAATAAAAATCTGGTCCACGATGTTGTACAGGGCCGCTACCAGCAGGGAGATGACACAGGGAACCGCATACCTGCCCATGAGCCGGCCTACGGACTCGGTTTCGAGAAACGCATTTGACTTGTTGTCCATGAAAATACCTCCTGAGAATTCAGAAAGCCGGACTTACGCCTATTGGCCGCACACTTTCCATAATAAAAACAACGTGCAGCTTCAACCGGAATTACGCGGTAACACTACACGTTGCAGCTTTAGTATAGCAAATGGAGTCCGAAAAAGTCAAGCAGAATTTTCAAAAGGTACCTTGACAAATCCGAAAGGCAAGGGGTATAATGTCAAGGTACCTAATATAAATTTGAGAGGAGCTCAAAAAATGAAACGGAATGAGAGCTTTGAGAAGCACATCGCTTGGCGCAAGGCGCACTATGAGCAGGAGGACGTGAACGGCAGGCTGGTTATCAATCTTCGGGACATCGGACACACCATGCGGGATATGTCGGAAGGGCGGGGCAGTCAAAAGCGCATTTTGACCGTCCTGCTGGAAACCGGTTCCATTACCCAGCGGGAACTGACGGAGCGGCTGGGCATACAGCCCGGCTCTGCCAGCGAGGTGATCGCTAAGCTGGAAAATGCCGGGCTGCTTACCCGCACGGAGAGTGAAATCGACCGCCGCACTGTCGACGTTGCTCTAACCGAGGAAGGCAAACGGCAGGCAGAAGATGCCAATTCTCAGCGCATAAGGCGGCATGGCGAGATGTTCTCCTTCCTGTCTGATGAGGAAAAGAGAATGCTGCTGAAGCTTTTGGAAAAGGTAAATGCGGACTGGGAATCCAGATACGCGGACCGCCAGGCACATCACCATGGCCATCATGAGCATCACGGACACCATGGCCCCCATAGTGATTGGGAAGGCCATCACCATCACGCCGCCAGAGAAAACGACGGCCACCCCCGCTGTAATCATGACTGTGCCAACTGTCCTGACCCTTGCGGGAAAGGCAGGGCCTTTCGGGAAGGCGGTAAATAGGCGGTATGTGGAAATATGTGAAAAGATACCTGCCGCTGGCGGTCCTTGCCGGGCTTTTCATGGTGGGGGAAGTGTTGATGGATCTGGTGCAGCCCGGCATCATGAGCCGTATCGTGGACGATGGTGTGCTGGGAATGAACAGCAATGGCGCAGGCGATTTGTCCTTGATCTGGACTCTGGGGCTGCAAATGATCGGCCTGGTATTGTTCGGCGGGCTATGTGGCTCCATGAACAATGTGTTTGTCCACCTGTCCGGCCAGAACATCGGCAACGAAATGCGGAAGGACGCCTTCCGGCGCATTATGGCGTTTTCCTTCCCCCAGACAGACAAGTTCGGGGTGGTGTCTCTGGTGACCCGGGTTACCAATGATATCACCCAGGTGCAGAATTTTGTGTCCCAGTTTGTCCGGGGCATGATACGATGCGTGTTCCTGACCCTGGGCAGCATCACGTTTATGTTCCTGCTCAATCGCGAGTTTGGGCTGGTTCTGCTGTGCGCGTTCCCCTTTATTGTGGGGGTTTTAGCGTTCTGCCTTTGGAAAGCCAACCCTCTTTTCCCACGGCTTCAGGCCCAGCTGGACCGGATCAATGCGATCATGCAGGAGGACGTTTCCGGCATACGGATCATCAAAGCCTGTGTCCGGGAGGTTTATGAGAAGGCCCGGTTCGGCAAGACGAATGATGAACTCATCCGGACTCAGATGGAGGTGCTGGTAATTTTTGCCTTTATGAATCCGGCCATAAACGCCCTGATGTACCTGACCACAGCCGTTATCTGCCTTTCCGGTTCCCGGCAGGTAACCGGCGGCGGCGCGACCCCTGGAGTCATTATGGCGGCCATCACCTATACCACACAGCTGCTTCACGGCATCCTTATGCTGGTCATGCTGTTTCAGAGCATCTCTAAGGGGCTGGCCTCATGGAAGCGTGTCAAAGAAATCCTGGATGCCCGTCCCGAACTGGAAAACGGCAGTTTTTCCGGCAGCACAGAGCTGCGGGGGGCTGTGGAATTCCGCAATGTGAGCTTTTGCTACCCCGGCAGCGGTCGTCCCGCCCTGAAAAATATCAATTTGAAAATAGCGCCGGGAGAAACCGTTGCGGTTATGGGGGCCACCGGCTGCGGCAAGTCCAGCCTTGCAAACCTGATACCCCGTTTTTACGATGTGCAGTCCGGTGCGGTGCTGGTAGACGGCGTGGATGTGCGGGAATATGACCAGCAGGCGCTGCGCCGGAAAATTGCTGTTGCTCTGCAAAGGGCCGAGCTGTTCAGCACATCTATCAGCGAGAATATAACGTGGGGCAGGCCCGGAGCCAGTCATGAGGAAATCCTGTCCGCAGCAGAAACCGCCCAGGCAGACAGCTTTATTCAAGGCCAGGCAGATGGATACGGTACCCTTGTAGCAGAGCGGGGGATGAGCCTGTCCGGCGGGCAGAAGCAGCGGCTTTCCATTGCCCGGGCCGTGATAAAGCCGGCGGAGATTTTGATATTTGATGATTCTACCAGCGCCCTTGACCTTCGGACAGAGGCAAGGTTTTACGAGGCCCTGGATGCTGCCCGCCAAGACGCCACAAAAATCATCATCGCCCAGCGCATTGCTTCTGTCCGCCGGGCAGACCGCATTGTAGTCATGGATAAGGGGACTGTCGCAGCGGCGGGCAGCCACGAAGAGCTTATGCAGTCGTGCCCCGTCTACCAGGACATCTATCGCTCACAAATGGGAGAGGGGGCTGAACAGATTGCCTGAGCAGAAACCCAATGTGGAGATGCGGAGCATCCCCGGCATGATGAATCGGGGGCCGGGTGCGCGGTTCGCCGCGGTGGAGCACGCCGAGAACGCTGGGGCCACCTTCAGGCGGATCGCCGCGTATTTTGGCAAAGAGAAGGCTATGGTGCTGGGAATGCTGGCGGCAGTGGTTTTCGGGACCCTGTGCGGCGTGTACGCGCCCAGCGTACAGAGCCGGGCCATTGACATAATTGCCGGGAGCAGGGATGGCTTTCTGCTTCCCACCGTGGGGCTTATGGCGGCGGTGTACCTGCTGTACAGTGTCAGCCAGCTTTTTCAGGGGCTCATCAGTGCCAGACTCAGCCAGCGCCTTGTAAAGCGGATGAGAGATGAGCTTTTTTCCAAACTCATCGACCTGCCGGTGAAATATCACGACACCCATTCCCATGGGGATGTGATGAGCCGCATGACAAATGATGTGGAGAATATCTCCACCACCGTGTCCCAATCGCTTCCCTCCCTGTTCTCCGGGGTTCTTACCATGATTGGCACTGTGGCCATCATGCTGTGGTACTGCTGGCAGCTGGCTCTGCTCAGCTTTGCCACGGTGCTGCTGACAGTGCTGGCTACCAAGCTGTTGTCCGGGCGGGTGCGCAGATACTCCCGAAAGCGGCAGGCGTATCTGGGGCAGCTTAACGGCACGGTAGAGGAAATGGTATCTGGTTACCGCACAGTGGTGGCTTATCAGCACGAAGATATCACCACAGAAAATTTTTGCGGCACCTCGGATGAATTGACCAAAGCGGGAATCAAAACGGATATTTTCAGCGGTGTTATGGGTCCTGTTATGAATTGTATCGGCAACATTGGCTTTGTTATCATCGCGGCCTTCGGCGGGTATTTTTCTATCAACGGTTTCATTTCCGTGGGGGTCATCTCTGCTTTTATCGTGTATGCCAAGCAGTTCAGCCGCCCTGTCAATGAGATTGCCCAGGTGTACGGCCAGCTGCAGACGGCCATTGCCGGGGCAGAGCGTTTGTTTACCGTCCTGGACGAACAAGATGAAGATATGTCCGGGGAGCCTCTGGAGCCCCATCGCGCGGCGGTGGAGTTTTCTCATGTGGACTTTGCCTACACTCCGGGGCGCCCGGTACTTCGCGACTTCACCTTGCAGGTGCCTCCCGGCAAAAAGGTAGCTCTGGTTGGTGCAACCGGCAGCGGAAAGACCACGGTGGTCAACCTGCTCATGCGGTTCTATGATATTGACAGCGGAACGATACGGATCGACGGGCAGGATATCCAAAAGGTGAACCGCGGCAGTCTGCGGAAGAATGTGGCCATCGTTTTGCAGGACACCGTGCTTTTCAGTGATACGGTGCGTAAAAACCTGGAATATGCCAGGGATAACGCCCGCATGGGCGACATTGAAAACGCCGCTGAACTAAGCCATTGCAGTGAGATGATCCAAAAACTGCCGGAGGGCTATGACACCCTGCTGGCAGCCTCCGGCGCGAATATCAGCCAGGGCCAGCGGCAGCTCCTTGCCATTGCCCGGGCCTTTGTGGCGGACCCTAAGATACTCATACTGGACGAAGCCACCTCCAATGTAGACACCCGCACGGAGAAAGCCATACAAGGAGCTATGCAAAAAATCATGGAAGACCGCACCAGCATTGTGATCGCCCACCGGCTGTCCACCATCCGGGACGCGGATATCATCGTAGTAATGGATCGGGGGGAGATCATAGAGAGCGGGAGCCATGATGAATTGATAAAAAAGAGAGGGAAATATTACGATTTGTATAAAACCCAGTATGCTGGGTTTGCAACATAACCAAGGAGGAAATACTATGGAAATCAGCCGTACTTTTTATTCAGACGCACACACTGCCCATGAAGTCACCTACACCCCGGACATCGTTTTTGCCCACCGGGAAACCGGCGATTTGAAACTGCAGATGCTGTCGCCCGCGGCCCCCAACCTGCCGCCCAGGTTTGTGAATCCCATCTTTGCAGAGCTGGAAAAGGAAGGAAAGATTCCGCCTCATCCCAAGGACACCCGGCGCTTCCCGCTGCTGGTAGACGTACCCGGTTCCGGCTGGAGCGGCGCACAAGGGTATGCCCATGTGCCGAAAATGGTAGAGCTTGCCAAATTGGGCTTTGTAGTGGCCAGCATTGAGTATCGGGGGACTTACAAGGATGATGTACGTTTTCCCGCTGCCGTGCAGGACACCAAAGAGGCCATCCGCTTCCTGAGGGCCAATGCGGAAACGTATCATGTAGACCCCGCTCACGTAATGCTGCTGGGCGATTCCTCCGGCGGGCACACGGTGGCTATGGCCGCTCTCACCGGGAACGAGGAACGCTTTAACATCGGTGAACATTTGGAACAAAGCACCGTGGTGGAGTCCTGCGTCATTTTCTATGGGCCAAACGATTTGCTTAACCTTGTGCCAGACCGTCTGGCAGAACACAAGAAGCTTCGGCCCGGCGAGGGCGAGTTCCCCTTTGAGGCCAGGGAGATCTTCAAAGAGGATTTCCGGCAGAACCCCGAAGGAATGCTGGCCGATGCCAGCCCCATCAACTATATCGAGAGGGCAAAAAAACTTTCGGCATTTCTATTCATCCAGGGTGAGGAAGACCCTATCATCCCTATGCGGCAGGGACTGCGCTTCTGTGAGAAAGTGCGGGAGCATGGTGGCCGGGCCGAGTTTGTGAAGGTTTGCGGCGCGGGCCATGGCACTGGCTGCTGGCCGAAAGAGGTTATGGAGATGGTGGGGCAGTTCTTGAGGGCTTACCAAACAGTTTAACAAGAAGTCTATGGGGGGGTCACATACTACCCAAAAACTAACCCCCCGGAACTTTTAGAAGTTTCGGGATTCTTTTTTGCATTTCCCTTTCCTTGAACCATATGAGGATGAGCCCGAAAGCTGCTGGATTCGATTTGCAGAGAGATTGCCCACCGCCTTTTCCATGTAAAATTAAATACGCAAAAGGCGTTCTTTCGGCCCTGATTGCCGGAAAGAACGCCTTTTTATATTACCTGTCTTATCCTTTTGTAGGCTGCCGAGGCCCACCCCCAATCAATCGTTTTGCCAACCCAAAACAGATTGATTGGAGGAACCAACGGTGGAATATACACCAAAGAAAGTGTTTGTCTTAGACGGCAAAACTTACCTGGAGCTCAGTTACGCTGAGTTCCGCCAGCAGAAAGATACATACCATGGCAGGCGGTTCATACCTCTGCATGGTATGCTGATGGAAGTGCCTGAAGGTGACTACAAGGCGTTTTACAAGAGGAAGCGCCGCGAGAAATATCTAAAGAAGCGTTCCAAGGATAACGGCGACTTCTCCTACGATATGCTTACCACGGATGATTTCAACGGTGAGGATATCCTGGTGGACACGATAGCTGACACGGCAGGACAGGCGGAAAAGGAACTTCTGGTGGACAGGCTCCGCCAAGAGATTGCCCTGCTTTCTGACAGTGAACAACAGCTATTGCATCAGTTTTTCAATCAGCAGCTATCCGAAAGGGCTATTGCTAATATGTACGGCGTTTCCCAGGTCGCAATACATAAGCAAAAAGCTCGTGCCCTCGCAAAGCTGAAAAAACTTTTGAAAATTTAAAATTTGAAGGTTATCAGACCCCTTACTTTTTGGCTTTAGAAAGTGAGGGGGCTTTCTTGTTCCCCTCCTTGCTCTTTGACAACCGAATACTCAGCGCACCTTTTACTTTCCTTCTGCTGCCGTGAGGAGCGGCAGCCATATGAGCGGACGCCACTCGGCCTCCAGGCTCAGACGGCAGGATGCACACCTGCCGTCTGGGACGACCAGCAGAAGGGATAATGATACTTGCGTCCCGTCCTAAAGCCGAGCGTGACCCGTCGCAGCAAAGGAGGGCGCCCTGCGGAGATCCCGCAGGTGGTGAGATTCCAATGAGGCCGAGATGCAAAGCATCTCGTAGGCATAGGCCGGGAGGTGCGTTCCCCGTCCAGGGAAGTTGAGAACAAATATGGGCACGCAAAACGATTGATACAAGGCGGCAGTCTGCCCGTTGGACTGCCGTCATTACTTACGGAGGGAACTATGAGAAATGTAAAGCGCGGCGAAATCTTTTACGCCGATCTCTCGCCAGTAGTCGGCAGTGAGCAGGACGGCACTCGCCCTGTCCTCGTCATCCAAAATGATACCGGCAACAAGTTCAGCCCCACCACCATCGTGGCGGCTATCACCAGCAAGTCGGAAAAAGCAAAACTGCCCACCCACGTTATTGTTCATGCAGATGGGTTGGAAATGGAGTCCGTTGTGCTACTGGAACAAATCAGAACAATCGACAAGCGCAGGCTGATTCGTTATAGCGGCAAGCTGAGCAAAACCGCTATGGGCCGAGTGGATCATGCGATCATTGTGAGTTTTGGAATCAAATATATGGAGTCCTGCAAACAGAAGTCAAGCCCCAAGATAGAGGAAATAGAAAATTTTTTAGAAAATGAAAAAGTGTATACCAAACCAAGCCT
>NZ_RAZF01000030.1 GCF_003612555.1 Acutalibacter sp. 1XD8-33 | reverse complement strand
TGATATAAAAACACAAAAACAAAAATATGTCGGGAGATATATTGACAAATTTCAAATATTGAGATAGGAGGGTACTTTCATGAACTACAGAACTCTTGGCCGTACCGGTATCAAGGTCAGTGAAATCGGTCTCGGCAGCGAGGCTTTTGTGAATCAGACAGTGGAATACGGGGTTGACCTGATCAACGCCGCCATTGACGCCGGGGTGAATTGCTTCGACCTCTACAACCCCGAGCCCTACGTCCGGGACGCTTTCGGCAAAGCCATGGAGGGCCGCCGGGAAAAATTTGTTATCCAGGCGCACCTGTGCTCCGCCTGGATTGACGGTCAGTACAAGCGCACCCGGAATATGGACGAGGTGAAACCCGCCTTTGCCGATTTGCTCGGCCGGCTGAAAACCGACTACATAGACGTGGGCATGATCCACTATGTGGACGAACAGAAAGACTTTGACAAGGTGTTCGGCGGGCCGGTCATCGAGTTCGCCAAGGAGCAAAAAGCCGCCGGAAAAATCAGGCACATCGGCATGAGCACCCATAACCCGCGTATTGGCATCCAAGCAGTGAAGTCCGGCGTGGTCGACGTTATCATGTTCAGCGTCAACCCCGCCTATGATATCGTGCCGCCCAACGAAAACGTGGACACTCTCTTCGAGATGTCCACCTATGAGCTGCCAGACGTGCTGTCCAGCACCGACCCGGAGCGCCAGGAGCTATACACCCTCTGCGAGAGCCAGGGCGTGGCTATCACGGTGATGAAACCCTACGGCGGAGGGGCCTTGCTCAAGGCGGAGGAGTCTCCCTTCGGCGCGGCTATGACCGTCAACCAGTGCCTGCATTACTGCCTGACCCGACCCGGGGTCGCAACGGTGCTGGCTGGGGCGCATGACAGGGAACAGCTCATGGAGGCGGTGGCGTACTGCAACGCAAGCAACGAGGAGCGGGATTATGCGAAGCTCTTGAGCAGCTGTCCCGCCCACGCCTTCACCGACAAGTGTATGTACTGCGGGCACTGCGCGCCGTGTACGGTGGGAATTGATATTGCCACGGTCAACAAGTTTGCGGACTTGTGCCAAGCTCAGGATGCGGTGCCGGAAACCGTGCGGGAACATTATAACGCGCTGGCTGTCAAAGCCGGGGACTGCATTGGCTGCGGGCGGTGCGAGAAGCGGTGCCCATTTGGGGTGAAGATTGTGGAGCATATGCAGAAGGCACAGTCAATTTTTGGCGAGTAAATCGGGAGTTCCCGTCATAGTTTTGAGAACGGTGACGGGAACAAGAAAGCCGCCGGTTTCAACCCAGCGGCCTTCTGCCAATCATATTTTTTCAATCACAAAGGTCATATACCCCTCATAGGGCTTTCGATAGTTAAAGTACATATCATACCATGTGTCGCACCATTCCCGGAGGGATTGATCTTCCGGCGATTCTCTCAAATCTGCAAGGTGGCGTTTTGCGCTCCACATAATATACCGTTCCCACTCCGCCTGAGTATCAGAAGCCATGGCGGTAATGTAGTAACCATTTGAACGGATTATGTGGTCGATTTCCGTCAACGGAAGAGTTTCACCCTCAAAATCGATCAGTTCTTTTGGTGGGTCGGGAACTTTTGAATACCGCGTTCCGATAATCAGCTTGCCATTCGGTTTGGCAAATTTCTCCAGCAGTTCTATTGTGCTTTGAAGCCCGCCGAAATCCTCGCCCGATAAGCAGACATAGTCAAATTTCTCGTTTGTCTGCCACTTGAAAATGTCTGATTCAATAAGAGTAATGGCTGAAATGCCGCTCTCCGCCATGCGTTTCCGGCCGGTCCCGATAAACTCGCCACAAATGTCTACGCCGGTTCCCCTAATGCCAAACGCTTCGTACCATATTTTCAGCATTTCGCCGTAACCACAGCACAAATCCAAAACGGCAGAACCAGGATTCATGCCCGCCAAATAGCCAATTTCTACTATGCGCTCAACAGGTGTCATACTGACAAGATATTCGCTTTCTTTCAGCTTTTTAATCAACTTTTTATATTCCATTTCGATAACCCTTTCTGTTACGGCTGAGCAAAAAGGATTATTCTGTCCAGCCTATGATATTACATCCAACGTATAGTTGTAATTCGTTGAAAAAGGCTCCGTGTAAATCATCAGACCCCACTCCTTTCAAATTTTTCATACCTTTTTGATTGAAGAAATCGTAGCACGGAATCGTCTAAAAGTCAACTTTCACATTGTTCTCGATTTCCCCTATCACCTGCTCCGGCGGCACTGTTGGAGTTCAGCTTTGTGATACGCTTCCCGGCGAGCCAGAAGAATTATTTTGTGGGGGAGGACAGCGCTCGGTAGTGTGCTTTCTCAGCGCGAATCTCATAATATTCTTTGGGCGTGAGTAGTAGGAATCCCGCCGAGTCATGGCGGTCTCCCGGAAGGTACATTTGCCAATCAGTCCAAAGGAATCTTTAACGTCCTGTTCGTTTAAGTATCGTTGGGCATAGCCGCCGTGATCGTAAAACCGGGGCTCAATTTCTCTGCTGCTCACGCCGTAGCCCCTATCGTTTATGCTGGAAATCCTTGCCAGCATAACACCGTCGGGAGATAAACCCGCTTGATTTCTTCCATAACCCGCACCGTCTTTTTGCGGTCAAAATAGTGCAGGGACATGTCCCCCACGGTGACCGGGAACTGCCCATCTCTGAAGCGGGGCGTTCATGGCCATATAGAGGGGCTCGCTGCCAGGGATAAAGCGCCGTATGCTCTCCAAAACCGACCGGGAGTAGTCAACATGGGAAGTGCTTTTTTTGTTGTGGTCCATAGTCTCACTCCTTGTGTTGTTTATTGTAGTAGAGCTGCGGCAAAATTTCAACGGCATTTTAATAGCCAAATTGATATATTCAGAACAAATATACAATACAATCTTTCAAAGATGCGTTATAATTGACACAAGCAAAACCAGAATGAAAGGGGACAAAATTATGCCGACCGTAGAAGAACTCAGAAGGCAGGAGGAGCGTTACCATTTCACTTTCTTCAACCATCCATACGCCTATGACCTGGCAATGGAGATCCTGGGCATTCGTATACAGTTGGGGGGACTGGTGGTGTTCCAGTACCTGATGGACAAAAAGGATGAGGCCAAGTGGCTGCGCAAAAAGGAGCGTATAGTGCAAAATGCCGGAGTTGGCTTCATGCTGGCAGCGGCGCTCCAAGAGGAGAGCGGTATGTATGAGGAGTTGTCTGACTACTCCCAATACTGCCCGGAACCCGGCGGGTTCCCCATTGTGGTGAACGTAGAGCTTGTGGGCAGCGTCTGCGTGTTGGGCCTGCCGGAGCTGGAGGATCATGAGCTATTGATTGAGGCGCTGGAGGCGTATAAGGAGGGGCTGTCATGCAAAGAGTAAAACACGATTTCAGTAAAATCCCCGAGAATATTCTAAGCATTTGGGACCGTTCCCGGGATGAGTCCATTTTGCAGACATACGATGTGAATACCGAGGAGATCGAAACCCTTGCGGAATTTCCCTATGTGATTGAAGCTCCAAACTGGAGTAAGGATGGCGCTTCCCTGGTGTATAACAGTAACGGCCTGGTTTACAAATTTGACCTTGCGACAAAGGAAAGCGTCTTGATTGAAACCGGCTTTGTGGACCGCTGTAATAACGACCATGTGCTGTCCCCGGACGGGAAAAGCGTTGCCGTCAGCCACCAGACCATAGAGGACGGCAAGTCCCGGATTTATACTGTGCCGCTGACCGGGGGAACGCCCCAGCTCATCACCCCTATGGCCCCCAGCTACCTCCACGGCTGGTCTCCGGACGGAAAATCCCTGGCCTACTGCGCCGAAAGGGGCGGGAAATTTGACATCTATACCATCCCGGCAGATGGCGGAGTTGAAACTCGGCTCACCGATGCTCCGGGGCTCAACGATGGGCCGGAATATGACAGCACTGGGGAGTATATCTGGTTCAACTCTGTGCGGGCTGGGCTCATGCAGGCGTTCTGCATGAGGGTGGACGGCAGCGAACAGACCCAGATGACCTTTGAGGAGGACTGGAATATGTGGTTCCCTCACATCTCTCCTGACGGGAAATGGGTGGTTGCCTTGGGTTACAAAAAAGGCGATGTTGAGCCTGGGGAGCATGTACCCCACAAAAATGTCTGCCTGAAACTCATGCCCGGAGAGGGCGGACCGACCCGCACCATCGTGGAGCTTTTCGGCGGGCAGGGAACCATCAATGTGAACTCCTGGTCGCCGGACAGCAAGAAGTTCGCCTTTGTGAGATATCGCATACGTTCAGAAGAATGATTTGGGAGGAGAGCAAATGAAAAATCAGAAGATAGTCCGGGCAGTGGTCCTGGGCGGCGGGGCTGTTGCCCAGAGGCGACACCTGCCGGAGTACGCCGCCAACCCCAACGCGGAGATTGCCGGGGTGATAGACACGAACCAAAACCGTGCCCAGGAGCTGGTCGAGCTTTATGGTGGCAGGGTCTATGCAAGCTTGGACGAGGCTCTCGCCGACCCTGCGGTGGATGCCGTCAGCATCTGCACACCCAACGTGACCCACGCCTCGGCTACCATCAAGTCACTGAAGGCGGGCAAGCACGTGCTCTGCGAAAAGCCCATGGCCCAAACTTTGGAGGAGACCCGGGCCATGCTCCAGGCAGAAAAAGAGTGCGGAAAGATACTCATGCTAGGCCATAACCAGCGGCTCATCCGAGCGCACACCAAAGCCCACGAGCTGCTGCATGGCGGAGCCATTGGGGACCTGCTGTTCTTCCAGTGCAACTTCAAGCACGCCGGGCCGGAGACCTGGTCCGCCGACCCGGGAGCCGCAACCTGGTTCTTCCGGCGAGACCAGGCCCATTTCGGCGTGATGGGCGACCTAGGGGCGCACAAGATAGACCTTATCCGCTACCTCACCGGCAGCGAAATAAAGAATGTGTTCGCCAGCACCTCCACCCTGGACAAGCGCTATGAGGACGGCTCGCTAATAGACTTGGAGGATAACGTGGTATGCCTGTTCGACGTGGAGAACGGCCTGTCGGGCATCATGCACTTCAGCTGGACCAACTACGGCCAGGAGGACAACAGCTCGGTCATCTACGGCACCAAGGGCGTGATGAAGATTTTTGGCGACTACGCCGATGACATCGTGCTGGAGATGCGGGACGGTATCCAGGTGAAGTACACCGTGGGAGGCATACAGACTAACCAGAACCAGACAAAGAGCGGGGTCATCGACGAGTTTGTGAACTCCATTGTGGAGGGGCGCGCGCCCATCGTTACCGGCATTGATGGGCATAATACCCTGGCGGTGATAGAGACCGCTATGAAATCTGCACAAGAGCGTCGGTGGATGGAGATTGAGTATTAGAAGCCGTACCAATAGGCGTTTGCATTCCCTTTTCCGGCAAATTCAGCCGGGGAATGGCGTTGTGAAAACTTGCCAATCGCCAGATTACTTCTCCCCACTGCATTTGCTCGAAAATCGTATACTTTTTAAGAGATGGCGTGCGCAGCCGCTTGTCTCTCAGAAAGCATCCAATGCTGGATAAGGAAAAACCCAGGCGCTGAAATTGCCTGGGTTTTTTGATGTAATTTTCCTTTGTTCCGATTTCCGTGGGTCTATTTTTATGAGATCAGCCCGGACAGGACGCGGGCAACGCCGTTTTGGTCATTGCCGGGAGCGTGGAGAAGAAGCCGAGTCTTCAGCTCCTCCGGTCCGTTGCCCATGAGATAGCCATGGCCTACCAACTCCAGCATTTCCACATCGTTATAGTTATCCCCGAAAGCGGCGGCTTCCTGTAAGGGGATTCCCCAGAGCCCGCAGAGGGCTTTCACAGCGGCGGCTTTGGTCACGCCGGCCGCCATAATCTCCAAGCCGGAATCTGAGGATTTGGTGGCCGTGATCTCCGGGAACTCCCGGAGCAGCCGGGCCTCCAGGTCCGGGGTAAACTCCGCCGTGCCCATGCACAGGATCTTGCTGATCTCGTCCGCCGAGGCGGAATCCACTGTGCCCTCCACGGCCTGGGTCTTTACGATGTGTTCCTCCCGGACGATCCGGGGATGCTTCCGGTCCTTGACGAACCATTGGTCAAAGGAGTAGACGCAGAGGGTGGCGTCATAGCCCGTGGCCTCGATGCAGCGGACGATCCGGTTGGCCAGGGGCTTCTCCATGCCCTTATGGAACAGCGTCTTTCCGGCTTCGTCCAGAGCCAGCGCGCCGCTGTAACATACAATCGGGCAGGAAAAGTGGTAGTCCTCTAAAATGGAGTAGACGCCGGAAGGGCTTCTGGCGGAAACAATCACAAAAGGGATCCCCCTGGCCTGTACGGCGCAGATTGCCTCCCGGGTAGCAGGGGACATCCGGTGGCTGGAATCCAACAGGGTGCCGTCCACATCGCTGAATACGACTTTTATCATAAGCTACTGTTCAGCGCCCAGAGCCACGGCTTTGCGGTTCAGGTCCAGCATCTGGGCCTTGCGGGCGGGAACGCATTTCTGGATGGCCTGATCCAGAGCGTCGGGAGAGCAGGGAAACTCCCGGAAGAGCTTGCCTGTGAGAATCATATTGGCCAAGCCCTGGAGCCCGTTTTCCTCCGCCAAACGGGAGGCGGGCACCCGGTGGACCGTGATGTCGGTGCGAGAGATCTCCCGGTCAATGAGGGAGCTGTCCAGGATCACCGTGCCCCCCGGCTCCACCGCGTCAAGAAACCGGTCCAGGGAGGGCAGGTTCATGGCCACCAGCACGTTGGGGTTGGTGACCAGGGGCGAGCCGATGGGGTTCTCCGAGATGCACACGCTGCAATTGGCGGTGCCGCCCCGCATTTCCGGGCCGTAGGAGGGCAGCCAGGAGATCTCCTGACCCTCGATCAGGCCCACATAGGCAGCCACCTTTCCGGCGAAGAGCACGCCCTGGCCCCCAAAGCCCGCGAAAACAATGTTCATGTCCTTCACAGCGCCCCGCCCCCTTTCTTCACGCCCTGGTCCACGTCCTTATAGACGCCCAGGGGGTAGTAGGGGAGCATGTTCTCCCGGAGCCACTGGAGGGATTCCACCGGAGAGAGGCCCCAGTTGGTGGGGCAGGTGGAGAGCACCTCCACAATGGAGTAGCCCTTGCCGTCCAGCTGGTTCTGGAAGGCCTTTTTGATGGCCTTCCGGGCGGTGTTCACGTTCTTCACGGAGTCCACGGTCACCCGCTGGGCGAAGGCCACGCCGTCCAGGGTGGAGAGCAGCTCGCAGACCTTCACCGGGTAGCCGGCGGTGTCCGTGTCCCGGCCATAGGGGGTGGTCTGGGTGATCTGTCCCGGCAGGGAGGTGGGGGCCATCTGTCCGCCGGTCATGCCGTAGATGGCGTTGTTGATGAAGATGACGGTGATGTTCTCCCCCCGTGTGGCTGCGTGGACGGTCTCCGCCGTGCCGATGGCGGCCAGGTCGCCGTCCCCCTGGTATGTAAAGACTACGTTGTCCGGGCGGGCCCGCTTCAGGCCCGTAGCCACCGCCTGGGCCCGGCCGTGGGGCGCCTGGACCATGTCGCAGGCAAAATAGTCGTAGCACATGACGGAGCAGCCCACAGAGGCCACTCCCACGGTGCGGCCCTCAATGCCCAGCTCGTCCATGGCCTGGGCCACCAGCCGGTGCACGATGCCGTGGGTGCAGCCCGGGCAGTAGTGCAGGGGGGCGTCCGTGAGGGCGCGGGGCTTTTGAAATACGATCGGCATAGATCAATTCTTCCTTTCCCGTTTATTTTTTCGATGCTTGGTCAAGCGCTCCACCAAAAAGCCAATGCCCTCGGAGAGCAGCTCTCCCACCAATTCCACTATAAAGTCCGGCGTACAGAGCCCTCCCGGTCAGCCACCCCGGAGAAAGGCCAGGACCCGGCGGTTAAAATCCGGGGCCTCGTCATAGGCGGCGTGGCCCAAATTCTCATACATATGAATCTCACAGCCCAGCTTTTCCGCGATTTCCTCAGAGGCCCGTCCTGTGAGCACCCGGTCCTCCACTCCTCCCAGCACCAGGACCGGGCAGGTGATTTTGTAGAGCTCCGGGTAGCTGCCGCAGGTCAGGCAGGCCTCCGCCAGGGCGATGAACCGCCCTGGGTCCCTGGGCTTTCCCATTCTGGAGAGCAGGGGGAACAGCCAGCGGTATTTTTTCACATAGGAGGCGGAGTACATCCGCTCCATCATGTCCACGGTGAGAGCCGGCCAGTCCCCCCGCCGGGCCAGCTCCATCCAGCGGGCCAGGGTCTCCTTCATGACCTGGTTGGGCCGGGAGGCCGTGACCGCCAGCACCAGCCTGCGGACTAGAGCGGGATGCCGGATCGCCAGCTCCTGGGCGATCATCCCGCCCTGAGACACCCCGAACACATCCGCCTGGGAGAGGCCCAGCCGCTCCATCCCCCGGACGGTGTCCTCCGCCAGGTCCCGGATGGTGCAGCCCGCCGGGACAGAATCCCGCCGGTCAAACACATAGACCGTGTAGTCTTTGGCAAAGCTCCGGTACATCCAGGCCAGGGGAAGCGCGGCCTCCCGCACCCCCTTCACGCTCAGGCCGGGAAGCATAACCAGCGGACGGTCCCCCCGGCCGAAGCGGACGCAGTCCAGAACAGTGCCGCCAAGATCTGCCCGGAGTTTCTCCACTGGGCTCATGCCAGCTTCTCGATCTCCCCCAGCACCTCCGCCGGGGTGGGGATGATGCCCCCCGTGCGGCCGAAGAAGTGGACGGGGACTTTGCAGTCAATGCTGAGCTTCACATCGTCCACCATCTGGCCCATGCTCATCTCCACCACCAGGAAATTCCTGGCGTGGGCGGCGGCCTTTTGCAAGGCGTCCACCGGGAAGGGCCACAGGGTGATGGGCCGGATCAGCCCCACCTTCCTCCCCTGCTCCCTGGCCTTGTTCACCGCGCTGCGGACCACCCGGGAGGAGGCCCCGTAGGCCACGATCACGGTATCTGCGTCCTCCACAAGATATTCCTCCGCCCGCTGCTCCTGGGCCTTCACCTGCTCGTAGCGTTTGTAGCGCTCCACCACCAGATCCTCCAGCTTGTCGGGGGTGAGGTAGAGGGAGTTGATCACATGGTGTTCCCGCCGGTCCTGGTGGCCGTTTGCACACCAGTCTTTCTCCGGCAGGGGCTTCCCGTCCTCCTCTGGCAGGGTGACCGGCTCCATCATCTGGCCCAGCATTCCGTCGGCCAGAATCATGGCGGGCATCCGCCAGCGGTCGGCGGCGTCGAAGGCCCCGCTGACCAGATCCACCATCTCCTGCACAGTGGAGGGGGCGAACACCAGAATCTGGAAGTCCCCGTGGCCGGTGGCCTTGGTGGCCTGCCAGTAGTCCGCCTGAGAGGGCTGGATGCCCCCCAGCCCAGGCCCGCCCCGCTGGACGTTGATAATCAGCGCGGGCAGGTCGGAGCCGGCCATGTAGGAGATGCCCTCGGACTTCAGGCTGATGCCGGGAGAGGAGGAGGACGTCATGGCCCGGACCCCGGCGGCGGAGGCCCCCAGGACCATGTTCACGGCGGCGATTTCCGACTCCGCCTGGAGGTAGGTGCCGCCGATTTTAGGCATCCGCTTGGACATATAGGCGGCGAGCTCGGTCTGGGGCGTGATGGGATAGCCGAAGAAGTGCCGGCATCCCGAGCGGATGGCGGCCTCGGCCAGAGCCTCGTTTCCCTTCATCAGTACCTTCATAGATTCAATCCACCTTTCACTTTTCCACAGTAATCGCGGTATCCGGGCACATAGTGGCGCAGGCGGCGCAGCCCACGCACTTGTCCGGCTCCACAAGACGGGCGGGATGGTAGCCCTTAGAGTTCAGACGACCGGTTTCCAGGGCAATAATATGTAGGGGGCAGGCGTTGGCGCACAGCCCGCAGCCTTTGCAGACGGTTTCGTCCACGATGATCTTCGGCATGACAAGGCCTCCTTTTCTATGGGAATAATATACTATAAATAAAAAGTGTTTTTTGATAAGGGGCTCGCCAGGCGCGGCAGCCGGGCAAGATTTCAACGGGTCCAAAGTGCATTTTAGCTGGTACGCCCACCCACGGCGCTGGCTTTCTCCGCACCCGCCCCGCTCGCATTTTGCGGCAAGCCGCAAAATGGCCGCGGAGAAACGGGCTTTGCCCGTTTCTCCTGGCGGTTCGTCCTTCGGACGAACCCGAGCGGGGCACACCGCGCCAAGCAGGTGCGAGACGTAGACTTGGTTTCGCGGCGTGACACGAGTTTTGCTTTGCAAAACTCGGATAGTTAACCGAGCAGAGCGAGTGTTAGCTATTATTCACACTTCAAAAATGCGCTTCTCAGGTGTTAAGGTCAAGACCGTGGAGCTCTGCTCCACACCTCGCAACCTTTGAAAAGGGCGCTGGTCCCCTGTGGGGACCGTCAAGCGCCGACCGAACCGGCAGGTGAGACGACGAAACTTTTACGGTTGTTAGGTTAGCTCGTCAAAACACCAAAATCTTCACGACGAACGGAGTGAGGAGTGACATTGCGCGGTCAAAGACTTGACGTAGCCAAGTCTCAGGCGTCTAGGCCCCTTGCGGGGGTTTGGGGAGAGTTCGCTTTGCGAACTCTTGAGCCCCCAAGGTCTTAGGAAGCCTCCCAGGGGAACGTGACCAGGCGCTTCACCGCGCGGAAGCCCGCCGGAAGCGGGGTGCCGTTCAGGGCGAAATCCGGGGCGGTGGAGTATAGCAGGGGCAGGCCCGTGAGCCGGGCGGTCTCCTCTCCAAAGGGTCGGGCGGCAAGCAGGTCCTCCAGGGTGGTCTCTACCCCCAGGTGGGAGTTGTTCACAATGCCGGAAGCCTTCAAACGGCTGGCGGACTCAATCTCCCGGAGGAGCTGGCAGGCTTCTTTCGGTGTTTGGGAAAAAACTCGGTAACGGTTTACGACATAGAGCATGGCATAGCCTGTTTCTGAAAGACGGGCGCTCAGGCCGCCCAAAGCCGTTACGCCAGCGTCATCTCCACCGGCGTCGATGATTACCTGGCCGGCTTCCAAAGAGAAAATCCGGAAGAGCTCCGGGGACAGGGTAGGGGTATCCAGGGTAGTGCCCGCAAAAACCGGCGCGATAAGCCGGACGCCGCGGGCTTCCAGAAGCGGCCGGTATTCTGAAGAACGAAAGTAGGGGTTCACCACATCCATATCTACGAGAGTGACTGGGCCGGACTTCAACGCTTCCAAGGCCAGGTTCAGAGCCAAGTTCGTCTTGCCGCAGCCATAATGGCCGCAGAGGATGGTGATAGACATGGAGAAGCCTCCTTTCGCTTTTATATAGCAGTATAACACATTATTTTAGAAAATTCAACCGGCGGAGATTTTGCCAGTTCACTTTGCCACCCAAGGGATAGAATGTTGTGCTTTACTAAAAGAAAGTGGTTTTACACACTTGCCTTTTAGAAAGTATCCCTTTTTACAAAACACTGCCTTTGTCTAATTTTTTGACAGGGGCGGTTTTTTGTCGATTGTTGTCGGCCGGCATAGACGCTATAATGATATTCATAAATTCCCCCACAACATCAGGAGGTTATATTATGGATACATCAAACAAAATCGTGCGCTATGGTTTAAAGAAAGCCTTCAGTTACATGGAGCGGGACCCGGAGGAGAATCTGCCCAAGCTCATGGATTGGGTTGACCGCTTCGCCCCGGCAGGGGACCGTGGTTTCCCGGTACAGCGGGCGGTATTCCGTAAGGTCATTGAGGACCCGGACTGTGCCATGCATAAGCTCATGTACCGCATCTTCACCAAGACGGACAAGGACGTGCTCAAGGCCACCTTTGAGAACTTCATCATCAACGGCAACCTGGTGGGCTGGCCCCGGCAGGAGGAACTGCGGGAGGAATATGGTTGCAACATTCCCTGGGCTATCCTGCTGGACCCCACCTCTGCCTGTAACCTGCACTGCACCGGCTGCTGGGCGGCGGAGTACGGCAACAAGCTGAACCTCTCTTTTGACGAGATCGACAGCATCATCACCCAGGGCAAGGAGCTGGGGGTATACATCTACATCTACACCGGCGGCGAGCCTATGGTGCGAAAAAACGACCTGATTGCTCTCTGCCGCAAACACAGCGACTGCCAGTTCCTGTGCTTTACCAATGCTACCCTCATTGACGAGGAATTTGCCGACGCCATGCTGGATGTGAAAAATTTTATTCCGGCTATCAGTGTGGAAGGCTTTGAAAGCGCCACCGACGGCCGCCGGGGTCTGGGTACTTACAAAAAGGTAGTGGATGCCATGGCCCTGCTCAAGAGGAAGAAGCTGCCCTTCGGCATCAGCTGCTGCTACACCAGCCAGAATTTTGAATCCATCAGCAGCGACGAATACTTTGATCAGATGATAGAATGGGGCGCGGCCTTTGTGTGGTACTTCCACTATATGCCTATTGGGAACGACGCTGTACCCGACCTGCTCCCCACCCCGGAGCAGCGGGAGTTCATGTACCACAAGATTCGCGAGGCCCGGCGGGAGAAGCCTATCTTCGCCATGGACTTCCAGAATGATGGCGAGTTCGTCCAGGGCTGCATCGCGGGCGGGCGGCGGTATTTCCATATCAACGCCAACGGCGACTGTGACCCCTGCGTGTTTATCCACTACTCCAACGCCAATATCAGGGACATGAGCCTGCTGGACGTGCTGCGCTCCCCCATCTTCATGGCTTATCACGATGGCCAGCCCTTTAACGGCAATCACCTGCGCCCCTGCCCCATGCTGGAGAATCCGGAGAAGCTGCGGGAGATGGTGGAAAAGACCGGAGCACATTCCACGGATTTGCAGTCCCCGGAGAGCGCGGAGCATTTGTGTGATAAGTGCGCGGCCTACGCACAGGATTGGGCGCCTACGGCGGAGCGGCTTTGGCAGTGCTCCTGCCAGGAGAAGCTGACGCGACAGTCAGGGAGTGAAGCTGAGAGACACAAGGCAGCGGTTTAAGCAAAGCGTCTGAGCGTACTCTGACGGCAGACGGCTCCGAGAATATCAGCAAACTGAAAAGGCGCTGCGGGCAGGGATGTCTGCGGCGCTTTCTTTAGTTTTAATAAAGATACGATTCCGTCATTTCACACTTGGGAGTAAAAAAGTAAACGAACCTCCTTTTAAATTTTACTTTCTGTGGAGTGAACTAAGAAGCTGTACCAATAGGATTTGTGTTTATAGTAAACACACTTGGAAATCGGTATATACCGATTTCCAAGCTAGGCGGCACAGCGGCTGCTGCGCCGCCTGGTTCAAAAGAGGTGATTCGACCTCTTTTGAACTGCGTTAACTATACTTTCTGAGAGACAAGTGGCTGCGCACGCCATCTCTTAAAAAGTATACTTTGGGGTAGTATAGTTAACAATGCCTTTTCCCTATACGCGCAGGTGTACAATATGACACACCCCCGGAATTGCCTCTCCCTGCTGCTGGGAGGTTGTAGACATCAGAGCCCCTGTGGCACAGAACAGGATATTCTTCAGCTCGCCCCGCTCCATCCGGTTCAGCAGATGCCCACACAGCACACTGGCTGAGCATCCGCACCCTGACCCCCCGGCATGCACATCCTGGCTCTGCCGGTCAAACAGCATCAGGCCGCAGTCATTATGCATCGGGGCAAGATCAATGCCGTTGTCCTTCAATGTCTCCAACAGCAGCTGGCTGCCTACCATTCCCAGATCGCCGGTAAAAATCCCGTCGTAGTCCTTGGGCTGGGTTCCTGTATCTGTCAGATACTGATAGATACTGTCCGCCGCTGCCGGCGCCATGGCCGCTCCCATATTGGCCGGATCTTTCACGCCCAGGTCCACCGCCCTGCCTGCCAGGCCGTGGAGCACTTTTACTCTGCCCCCTTTGCCCACAATCACGCACCCTGCCGCCGTGGCTGTCCACTGGGCGGTGGGAGTCCGCTGGGCTCCGTATTCCAAAGGCGTGCGGAACTGCCGCTCCGCCGAGCAGAAATGAGAACTGGTAACCGCCGCCGTCTTTTCCGCCGCGCCGCAGTCCACCATTACCGCCGCCATCAGCAGGGTCTGGGCCATAGTAGAGCAGGCTCCGTACTGGCCCAAAAAGGGAATTTGATAGTCCAGCAGACCAAAAGTAGAGGAAATGCACTGGTTCAGCAGATCCCCGGCGAAAATCATCTGAATCTCCTGGGGCTGGCATCCCGCGCTGGCCAGGGCTACCGACACCGCCTCTTTTTGTAGCTGTGCCTCCGCCTTCTCCCAGCTTTGTGTGTTCAGCCGGCCATCGTCAAAGGTCTGGTGGAAATCCCCGCCCAGAGGCCCCGCCGCTTCCTTTTTCCCGCCTATGGCTCCCCGGCCCAAAATACTGGGAAGCCCATCCGGTATGCCGGACGGCCCTCCAAACTCCAAGGTCTGTCTGCCAATCCGTTTCATATGTCACCCTCTCCGCTTTTTATTTTTCTCAATATCAAGCAGTCTGTCCCGCCGCCGAAAGAATATTCCTCTTTGCTTCCCTCCGGCTGGAGTTTTACAAAAATTTTTCCCAAGCTCCAAAATTGGGGAGAATTTCTCTTGCTTTCCCAGTGCCGTTCCGCTATACTAAAGTCGGAAACCCCAACAATTTTCAGGAGGATTATTATGTTTTCATTTGACCTTAACCAAATTCCTTTCGCCCCCCACGGCCAAAGCCGCAGCATCAACGCCGAAAACCCCCGGGGCGAAAAGGGCCGGGGCGGTATGGCGGCCAGCCACTTGGGTACAGGGCGCAAGGGCAAGCCCTGCCTCAATGACCTCCAACCCGGCTCCCGTACGGTGCTGGCGGATATTGAGGGCTGCGGGATCATTCAGCATATCTGGATCACCGTGGACAACAAGACCTCGGACGCAGACTGCTTCGTTCTGCGGGACCTGGTGCTGCGTATGTACTGGGACGGGGAGGACATTCCCTCTGTAGAAGCTCCTCTGGGAGATTTCTTCTGCTGCGGCTTTGGCCGGGAATGCCTTGTAAACAGCGCCCCCATCTCCGCGGTTCCCTCCCGTGGCCTGAACTGCTACTTCCCCATGCCCTTTGGAAAGCGGGCGGTGATCGAGGTGGAAAACCAGCATAAGAACCCAATCCCCGCCTTTTTCTACCAGGTAGACTACAATCTTTACGACGCACTCCCGGCGGACGCCGCCTATTTCCACGCTCGCTGGAACCGGGAAAGGTTCACCCAGCTGGGGAAGGACTACACCGTCCTGGAGGGCGTCAAAGGCAGGGGCGTCTATGTGGGCACCTACCTGGCCCTGCAAACCCTGGAACGCTATTGGTGGGGCGAGGGCGAGTTCAAATTCTACATTGACGGGGACCGGGACTACCCCACCATCTGCGGCACAGGCACAGAGGACTATTTCGGAGGCTCCTGGAGCTTTGCCAAGCAGGAAAACGGCCGCACCGTGGAGCAGACCTACTGCACCCCCTACTTGGGCTACCCCTATTACTCCAACCGGGACGAGGTTACCTGGAACCCCTACCACAACGACGACGTACCCCCCATGCGGGGCTTCTACCGGTTCCACATCCCGGACCCCATCTTCTTTGAGGAGGATCTACGGGTGACGGTGCAGCAGATCGGCGTATGCTACGGCGGGCTCTTCGAGCGCCAGGACGACGTCTCCAGCGTGGCCTATTGGTATCAGGCAGAGCCTCACCAGGCCTTCCCCGCCCTGGCCCCCGCCAAAGACCGCTGGCCGCGGTAAGGTCGTGGAGCTCTGCTCCACACCTCGCCACCTTTGAAAAGGTGGACGAAACTTTTACCCACTCCTCACTTCATTCGTCGTGAACGTTTTATAATGTTTTCCGAAGCTCACCTAACAGCCATAAAAGTTTTGCAGACTTCGCTCTGCGAAGTCTTAGCTTTCTTCAAAAGCTCACAGGGGCTTGGGGGTGAGCGTTCTGCCGGATACTTGGCAAAGCCCAGTATTGCAGACAACGCCGCGAACCGACCGAGCCGGCAGACGGGACCAGGCGAGACCGGATTACCCAAGGTCTTTCCCTTGACCTTAACACCTGAGAAGCGCATTTTTTGAAGTGGTAAATCATAGTTAACACTCGCTCCGCTGGGTTAACGATCCGAGTTTTGCTTCGCAAAACATCGGCGACCAACTGTCCCGCGCGCCGTTCCCCCCACAAAACCCAAAATTCCTCACCAGAAAGGACAACACCATGGCAAAAACTCCCTTCAGTCGTATCCTCTACGGCGGCGACTACAATCCCAACCAGTGGCCCAGAGAGGTCTGGGACCAGGACATGCGCCTCTTTCATAAGGCTGGGATCAACTCGGCCACCATCAACGTGTTCTCCTGGGCAAAAATCCAGCCCAGCGAGGAGTCCTACGACTTCTCAGAGCTTGATGATATCGTGGACATGCTCAGCCGGGAAAACTATGACATCGTCTTGGCCACCTCCACCGGGGCTATGCCCGCCTGGATGGTAAAGCGCTACCCAGAGGTTACCCGAGTGGATTTTGACGGCCGCCGCCACAAGTTCGGCCAGCGGCACAACCACTGCCCCAACAGCCTGGTCTATCAGAAATTCGCCCGGAATCTGGTTCTGGAGCTGGCCAAGCGCTACGCTTCCAACCCTCATATCGTCTGCTGGCATGTCAGCAACGAATACAACGCTGGCTGCTACTGCGAAACCTGTGAAAAGGCCTTCCGGGTGTGGCTGCGGAAAAAGTACGGCACTCTGGACGCGGTGAACCAGGCCTGGAACACGGAGTTCTGGGGCCACACCTTCTACGACTGGGACGAGATCGTGGCCCCAAACAACCTTTCCGACGGCATGGGCTCCGAGTGGAACCGAAAAACCGCCTTCGCGGGCATCTCCCTGGACTATGACCGGTTTATATCCGACAGCCTGCTGGAAAACTACAAGCTGGAGCGGGACGCTATCCGCTCTGTGGACCCGGACGCGGTGATCACCACCAACTTGATGGGCACCTATAAGGGCCTGGACTATTTCAAATGGGCCCAGGAGATGGACATCGTCTCCTGGGACAATTACCCCGCCTACAATACCCCCTGGAGCCTGACCGCCATGCGCCATGACCTGATGCGGGGCCTCAAGAACCAACCCTTTATGCTTATGGAGCAGACCCCCAGCCAGCAAAACTGGCAGGCCTATAACTCTTTAAAGCGCCCGGGCCAGATGCGGGCCCAGAGCTACCAAACCATCGCCCATGGGGCGGACACCATCCAATTCTTCCAGCTGCGCCGGTCCAGGGGAGGCTGCGAAAAGTTCCACGGAGCGGTGATCTCCCACTCCGGCAGCGAGGAAACCCGGGTATTTAAAGAGTGCGCCCAGCTGGGCGCGGAGCTGCGCTCTCTGGGCGGGGAACTTCTGGGAGCGGCAAATCCGGCGGAGGTGGGCATCCTCTTTGACTGGGACAACTATTGGGCCCTGGAATACACCAGCGGCCCCAGCATTGATCTCCGGTATGAGGAGCAGCTCCATCAATACTACCGGTACTTCTACGAACAGCATATTCCTGTGGACATGGTCCCTGTGGACGGAGACTTCAGTAAATATAAGGCCATCGTGGCCCCGGTGCTGTACATGGTGAAAGAGGGCATGGCCGAGGCCCTGGAAACCTATGTAAAGAACGGCGGGACTTTGATTACCGGGTTTATGAGCGGCATTGTGGACCAGAGCGACAACGTACATCTTGGGGGCTACCCCGGCCCCCTGCGGAAGCTCTGCGGCGTGTGGGCGGAGGAGATCGACGCCTTGGCCCCGGAGCAGTCCAACATCCTGAAATTTGCCGATGGGACGGAATTCCGGTGCGGCCTGCTCTGCGACATCCTCCATTTAGAAGGAGCGGAAGCCCTGGCCTGTTATGGGGAGGACTTTTACGCGGGCACCCCCGCTGTGACGAAAAACAGCTTCGGCAAGGGGACGGTTTACTATGTAGGCTCCCAACCGGATCAAGGGGGACTGGGGAAGATCCTGGACCAGCTGGCGGAAACCGCCGGAGTTCTCCCTCTCATGAAAGAAAAGACGCCTCTGGAAATTGCCTGCCGGACCGTGGACGGCCGGGAGTACTGGTTCATTCTCAACCTCACCGGGACCCCCCAGCCCGCGCCCAAATGCTTCGCGGGGGAGACGGACCTGCTCACCGGAACGGCCGTGGGCGGAGAGCTCGAGCCTTTCGACGCGCTCCTGGTCCGCCGGGCACACGGCGCGTAAGGCCGTGGGGACGTAAGACCTTGGGGACGCTGTCCCCAAACCCCTGCCAGGGGCCTAACGCCCCTGGACCGCGAATATCACTCCTCATTTCATTCGTCGTGAAGGTTTACGATGGACAACATTGACCGGTCCAGCTGGTCTTAAGCTGGCGGGGGTGTGGAGCGCGGAGCCCCACAGTCTTGACCTTGACAACCTGAGAAAACAACGCAGGAGGGTAGCATAAACGTCCCGGTGGGACGTTTTGCGTAGGGGGGCTACGCTTCCGCTTCGGTCGGCGCTGAACGGTCCCCACAGGGGACCAGCGCCCCTCGTCGGGGGGGGGGAGCGTTCTGCCGGATACTTGGCAAAGCCAAGTATTGCAGACAACGCTGCGAACCGACCGAGCCGGGGAAGGTCTCCAGTGGAGACCTTTCTGACCCGACCGAGTCGGCAGACGAGACCAGGCGAGAACCCCTGTTTCGCTTTGCATTTGCAAAGCGAACGGAAGCTACATAGCGCTGGCTGCTTCCGGCTTCCAGGAAACTTTTTCTCTTGCAAAAAGTTTCCTCTTGCAAGAGTTTTGCTTTGCAAAACTCGGATAGTTAACCGAGCAGAGCGAGTGTTAGCTATTATTCACACTTCAAAAATGCGCTTCTCAGGAGGTAAGGTCAAGGGAAAAGACCTTGAGGGCTGCGCGCCCTCAAACTCCCAGCCAGCGTAAAGCCCGCTGGACCGGCCAATGTGTCTGGCTCTCCCCTCTCAGTCAGCTGGAATTTTGCCGCCCCCATATCACATCAAATTTATCATCTAACAAAAGGAGTCTCCCATGGAAAAATATTTGGACGAAAGCCTTCCCATTGAGGAACGGGCCAAAGATCTGGTCGCAAAGATGACCCTGGACGAAAAGGCCAGCCAGCTCACCTATCAAAGCGCGGCGGTCCCCCGCCTGGGCGTCCCTGCCTATAACTGGTGGAACGAGGCCCTCCACGGCGTGGCCCGGGCCGGCACCGCCACCGTGTTCCCCCAGGCCATCGGCCTGGCCGCTACCTTTGACCAGGAGCAACTTCAAAAGGTGGGGGACGTGATCTCCACCGAGGGCCGGGCCAAGTACAACGCCTACAGCGGCGAGGAGGACCGGGACATCTACAAGGGCCTCACCTTCTGGAGCCCCAATGTGAACATCTTCCGAGATCCCCGCTGGGGTCGGGGCCACGAGACCTACGGCGAGGATCCCTATCTCACCGGGCGCATGGGCGTGGCCTTCGTCAAAGGCATACAGGGGGAGAATCCCCAGTCTCTGAAATCCGCCGCCTGCGCCAAGCATTTCGCTGTGCATAGCGGGCCCGAAAGCCTCCGCCACGGTTTCGATGCGGAGGTTTCCCCCAAGGACCTGTGGGAAACCTATCTCCCCGCCTTCGAGGCCTGCGTGAAGGAGGGGCACGTGGAGGCCGTCATGGGCGCGTACAACCGCACCAACGGCGAGCCCTGCTGTGCCCACTCCGTGCTGATGGAGGAGATCCTCCGGGGCGAGTGGGGCTTTACCGGCCACTACGTCTCCGACTGCGGGGCGCTGGCGGATTTCCACAACCACCACGGCGTCACCCAGAACATGGAGGAATCCGCCAAGCTGGCCCTGGAAAAGGGCTGCGACATGAACTGCGGCTCTGTGTACGCCTACGTTCTGGCAGCGGTGGAGAAGGGGCTGATCCCCGAAAAGCTGGTGGACCGGGCCGTCATCCGGCTGATGTCCACCCGCATAAAGCTGGGCCTTTTCTGCAAGAACAACCCTTATGACGCCATCCCCTATGAGAAAAATGACTGCGCCGAACACCGGGAGATCAACCGGGAAACTGCCCGCAAGGGGATGACGCTTCTGAAAAACGACGGCATTCTCCCACTGGACCGGTCCAAGCTCCGCAGCATCGCGGTGATCGGTCCCAACGCCGACGACAGGGCCATGCTTCCAGGGAACTACCACGGCACCGCCTCGGAGTACATCACTCCTCTGGAGGGAATCCGCCGGGTGGCCGGGGAGGACGTCCGTATCCACTACTCTCAGGGCTGCCACAAATGGAAAGACCGGGTGGAGGGTCTGGCCTATCCGGACGACCGGCTTTCCGAGGCTGTTATTGCCGCCAAGCATAGCGATGTGGCAATTGTGGTCCTGGGACTAGACGAAACCCTGGAGGGTGAGGAGGGAGACGCCAATAACTCTTATGGTTCCGGCGACCGGGACAGCATCTCTCTGCCCGGACGGCAGCAGGCCCTCCTGGAAGCGGTCTGTGCCACGGGGACGCCCACTGTCGCGGTGCTCTGCGCGGGCAGCGCTGTAGAGCTCTGCTGGGCCGATGAACATGTCAACGCCATTCTGGACGCCTGGTATCCTGGGGCGCAGGGTGGCCTGGCTATCGGGGAGACACTTTTCGGCCTATACAATCCGGCGGGCCGTCTCCCTGTCACCTTTTACCGCTCTACCGAAGAGCTTCCTGATTTCACCAGCTACTCTATGAAAAACCGCACCTACCGCTATATGGAGCGCCAGGCTCTCTACCCCTTTGGTTTTGGCCTGAGCTATACCCGCTTCGAATATAGCGATCTGGTCCTGAGCAAGACCAGCCTCTGTACCGGAGAGGCCCTCACCCTGGAGGTTACGGTCAGCAACGCTGGCGCTCTGGACGGGGACGAGGTGGTGGAGTGCTACATCCGGGACGAGGAGGCCTCCGTGTCCCGGCCCAGGTGGAGCCTGTGCGCCTTCACCCGCCTGCGTCTGAAAGCTGGGGAATGCCGCCGGATCTCCCTGGAAATTCGCCCCGAAGCTATGGCAGTGGTCCAGGAGGACGGCCATAGGGTTGTGGAGCCAGGTGATTTTACCCTGTTTATAGGTGGAAGCCAGCCTGACGTCCGCAGTACGGTCCTGCTGGGGCAAGCCCCTCTGGAAGGAAGGTTCGTGGTAGTTTCTCCCTGCTGAATTTCAGCCGCCCACTTTTTCTCTTGACAAACCGGTTGTTTCCTCGTATAATTAAGATAAATATAGGAAAGACTGTGACGGGAAGAAGGCGCCATGAGAGCCTTTCAGAGAGCCTGCGGAGGGTGCGAGCAGGCAGGTGGCGTGGCGCGTATCCTGATCCCTGAGTCTCCCGGCCGAAAAGGCGGGCAGTGTGGTTTTCTGCGGGTGGATTGATTTCATGCCTCCGGCTTCCATGTTGCTTTCCTGAATAAGCCCGGGACGCGTGGCGGCGTTAACCGCCGGGCCTTGTCAGAGGTTTTGAGGGCATGGGTGAGAGCTCATGCTGAAATCACGGGTGGTACCGCGTAATCGAAAGATTTTCGCCCCGGACGCAGGAAATGCGCCCGGGGTTTCTTTTGCCAGGCGCCAGATCCTGTAAATATTTTCCGCCATACGATATCTATTTATTGAAAGGATGTTTCCCATGAATCTCGGCTACAAAAAGTATAAGCCTTTTCAGCCCATCGCCTTACCCGACCGCACCTGGCCGGACAAAACCATCACGAAGGCGCCCGTCTGGTGCAGCGTGGATATGCGAGACGGCAACCAGGCCCTGGTAAACCCCATGAATCTGGAGCAAAAGCTGGAGTTTTTCCAGATGCTCTGCCAAATCGGCTTCAAAGAGATCGAAGTAGGCTTCCCTTCCGCCTCTGAAACGGAATATGAAATTCTCCGGGCCCTTATTGACCAGGACCTGATTCCCAGCGACGTGACCGTCCAGGTGCTGGTCCAGGCCCGGGAACACTTGATTCGGAAAACCTTTGAGGCCATTGACGGGGCCAAGAACGTGATCGTCCACTTCTACAACTCTACCTCTACCCTTCAGCGCAAGGTGGTATTCAATACAGATATGCAGGGAGTCATCGACATCGCTGTGGAAGGGGCCAGGCTCATCCACCGGCTCACCGAGGAGATGACAGCCCACAATGATATCAACATCCGTTATGAGTACTCTCCCGAAAGCTTCTCCGGCACGGAGATGGACAACGCCGTGCTCATCTGCGACCGGGTGCTGGAGGAGCTGGGAGCCACCCCGGAGAACAAGGTAATTATCAACCTGCCCAACACCGTGGAGATGTCCACCCCCAATACCTACGCTGACCAGATCGAGTACTGCTGCCGGAACATGAAGCACCGGGACGCGGCCATCATCAGCCTGCACCCCCACAACGACCGGGGCACCGCCACCGCCGCCACGGAGCTGGGGGTCATGGCCGGGGCGGACCGGGTGGAGGGCACCCTCTTCGGCAACGGCGAGCGCACCGGGAACTCCGACATCATGAACCTGGCCATGAACCTCTACTCCCAGGGCGTGGATCCGGAGCTGGACTTCAGCCACATGAACCACATCCGGGAGGTCTACGAGCGCTGCACAGAGCTGAAGGTCCATCCCCGGCACCCCTACGCCGGGCAGCTGGTGTTCACCGCCTTCTCCGGCTCCCATCAGGACGCCATCAACAAGGGCGTGAACTTCATGCAGAAGGAGAAGTCCCCCTACTGGGAGGTGCCCTATCTGCCCATCGACCCAGCGGACCTGGGCCGGCAGTATGAGCCCATCATCCGCATCAACAGCCAGTCCGGCAAAGGCGGCGCCGCCTTCGTCATGCACCAGAGCTTCGGGTACGTGCTGCCTAAGGCTATGCATCCGGAATTCGGAAAGCTGGTGAAAAAGGCCTGCGACCAGCGGGGCCGGGAAATCAGTCCCGACGAGGTATTCCAGATTTTCCAGGAAGAATACCTGGATGTGTCTGAGCCCTATAACCTGCTGACCTATAAAATCTTCGAAGAGGACGGGGGCAGCGGACAAGTTATTGTGGACTTCGAGGGTAACGTACGCCATCACCATGTTACCAAAGCTATCTCCGGCAAGGGAAACGGTCCCATTGACGCCTTCTTCAACGCCATTGGGGAAATTGGCCTGAACAATTACCAGTTTGTCTCCTACAGTGAGCACGCTATCTCTACCGGGGCCAACTCTCAGGCCGTGTCATATATCCAGCTCCGCCACGATGGAGAAACGCTTTTCGGTGTGGGCGTGGACAGCAATATCAGTGTGGCGTCCATCAAGGGCATCATCTGCGCCATCAACCGGAATCTCAAGAGAAACGGTGAAGAAGAGTCTTAGAGTCTGTCTTAAAACAGACTCTAAGCAAAAAAACAGAAAAGCTGCTCGGTCAATTCTTGGCCTGGCAGCTTTTTGATTGTTTCCCTGTCATTACCCTATGCTCATCCGGTCGTACTCTTTTCCGTCCAAAGATACCCAGCGGAACAGTCCGTTTTCCAGCGTCATATAGCTACGGGGACTGTCCTCTTTCGGGATGGAAACCGACCCGGGATTGAGATACCACCAGCCATCTGGAGCCTGAATCTTTGCGGGCACATGGGTATGTCCGTGGAGAAGAAGGTCCCCGGGAGATAGGCTGGGCGGGGTCTGAAGGTTGTACCGGTGGCCGTGGGTGGCAAAGATCATATGCCCCGCCGACTCCAGCAGGCCGTATTCCGCCATGATGGGGAATCCCAGCAGCATCTGGTCTACCTCCGCCTCGCAGTTGCCCCGCAGGCAAAAGATCTTCTGAGGGATGGCGTTGAGCAAGGCTGCCGTTTCCTTAGGATCATAGCCCGCGGGCAGGCTGTTCCGGGGGCCATGGTAGAGCAGATCGCCCAGAAGAAGGAGGGCCTGGGCGTTTTCCCGGTCCAGAGCCTCCCGAAGCGCTCGGCAGCAAACCGCCGAGCCATGGACATCAGACGCAATCAGCCATTTCATAAGAAGTCCTCCTGAATATTTCAAATTTGGTTTTATCTCAAAGGCGCCGGCTGTTTTCGGATCCAGGCTTCTATCTGCCGGGTATAATCCTTCCCTGCCAATGGATAGCCTGCTATCCGCAAAAGCGCCTCCTCTCCCTAAAGCCACTTCATCGGCTTATTCCGTTGACAGGGGCAAATCCTTCGAAGGGACAGGCCAGAGAGCGGTCCTTTCTGAAATCACGGACATAAACGCGCTTTCTTTTGCCATAATAAAGAATGCTTTCTTATCCGGATTGTCTACAATTATAAGCATATAGATGGGGAAAAGCAAGCGAAAATAGGCCTTTCAATATGCCCAAAGGGAAAAATGTGAAACTTTCTTACCTTATCCAACCAATTTCGTCAAAGTACTGGATTTTTCGACAAACAGGGTGTATAATAGGCGAGACGCGGGGGTGAAGTGTTTGAAGAATGTCTCCCAGGACGAGTTGGTGGTCCTTGGCGCAAAGATGAAAAAGCTGCGCATGGCGATTGGGTATACCCAGGAGAGCGTGGCAGCGGCTTTGAACATCAGCCGCTCGGCCTACAGCTACTATGAAAGCGGCCGGAGTAATCCTGACTCTTTGACCCTGAATCGGATTGCTCAGATTTTTAAAGTTTCAGTGGCAGAATTTTTCCCCCAGACCCAAAAGGATGTTGTCCTTCATGATTCAGGGCGGAAGCGGGCGTCAAAAAAAGTCGCGGTTGCGCCTCAGCGGATTGGAGATCTCACCGGCAGTGAGAAAACGTTAATTGCCTTTTTGCGGGATAAGGATGTGCCTACCGAAGATGCTTTGGAGATATTAAAGCAGTATTTTACCCGCAGGGACAATCACAATGGCTTTTTTAGGCTTTGCTGGGCCTTATAAAAATTTTTCTTTATATCCTAAAATTCGACATTTTCTTTTTCGATGATTATGGTATAATCACTCCGTAGGGAAGGACAAACAAGAAAGCATTCTAGATGAGTAGAAGCTGTATATTCATCTATTCGGTTCTTATAAATATGCGCTTGTAGCTCAGTTGGATAGAGTATCAGACTCCGACGTTTCAGGCCGGTTCGGTTGAGATGGGCCGGAAAAGCCAGTGTTTTCTAGGGCTGGCGGGGTTTTAAGAAAGAAAAATTTTCGCCGTTGACTACTGTTTGACCACTATTTTTACAAAGCTGACTACCGCGGGTTTTGCGGTTCTCATAAATATGCGCTTGTAGCTCAGTTGGATAGAGTATCAGACTCCGACTCTGAGGGCCGCTGGTTCGAATCCAGTCAAGCGCGCCAATAGTAAAAAGCCCTCGGTTTTCCGGGGGCTTTTGAAGTATCAGCAGCCATGTGGCAGAGGGAGTTTTTTGAAATGATGTATCCATTCCTTACGTTAGATGACGGAACGGAAATCGTCCACTCGGAGATGCTGCCGGACAGTCGGGTGAAGGTTTATATGGAGCGGGCGGATGAAAAGATTGGGTTTCTTCATGCAACTTGCTTTCTGCCGGAGTATGAATGGGAAGAAATATCAGTCTTTTCTGAAAGTGAGATAGAACGGTTTCAAGACGTAATACGTTCTACAGCCCATTTAATTTTGCAGTTTTCGCAAGCGGGAGGCTTCGACCATGCCGCTTTTTTCAAACTATCCCCGTGAGGTATTCCATGAAAAATGTAATTATTGTTGGGCCGTCCAGAGCCGGGAAAACGACTTTGGCGAAAAGGTTCCACGAAGAGTTGGGCTACTTTGTCATCAGCCTGGATAAACTTGTCGCTACATTTCATGCGGCATACCCACAGTTGGACATTCGCCTTAACTGGAATAGGGGATAAAACAACAGAAAATATAGCACCGTTCATCGGCCACTTCCTGGGTTTATTTTCGTCTGGCGACGGAATAAAATGCAAGTTAAATCTCCACGCACATAATGTGAAAAACAATGCTTTTGTACTGGAAGGCGGGTACTTTGATTTTGAAAAAATCACCTCCATTTTGCAGGAATATGGTGCGAATGAGTTGAAAGACCGCTTCATTTTGATTGGATTGGTGCAGGGTCAAAAGACGGTTGATGAATATGTGCGCGACTTCAAAAAGTACGACACGGAAGATGATTGGACATACAATTTTAGTGAGGATGAATTGCGCGAATACGTTGCGCAAGACGCCATTCCGTTTAACCGCTCTATGACTGAGTATTTGACAAAGTATGGTTTTACTATTTACGATACATCAGCGGAGAGAGAATCCGTTTTTGATAAAATTATCGAAGACATATCAAACAGTTAAGGAGGGAAATTTATGGAATCCAAATTTTTCAGAGCAAAGAAGATTTACGACAACGCTACCCTGATTGCCGGCTTGGGTGGCGAGCAAAGCTACTTAATTGAGGGCAGTGAAAAGGCCCTGCTCATTGACGGACTGGCCGGCGTAGGCAGCCTAAAGGCTTTTGTGCGGGAGTTGACCGACTTGCCAGTAACCCTTGTGAATACCCACGGACACGTAGACCATATCGGTGCGGATTTCGAGTACGGTGAGGTCTACATTGACCCGGCGGACATTGCTCTGCTATACGAGCACTCTGACCGTGAAATGCGGCTGGGGTTTGCCAAGAGCGGTGCAATGTTTGCTCCGCTGCCAGTGGAGCCTCGGCTGGATGATGTGACTGTACCAAGCCCCATCAAGACCCTGCCGCTGAAGGATGGCGACATCTTCGACCTGGGCGGCGTTCAGCTGGAAACAATCTCTGTCCCCGGTCACACCAGAGGAACCGTGGTTTTCCTTGACCGTGCGCGGGGCGTGGTGTACTCTGGCGATGCTTGTAATCGGAACACCTTGCTTTACACAGAGTTCTCAACTTCTATCGAGGAGTACAAGGAGAGTCTGTTGCACTTCCAGAGCCTTGAAGATGCGTTTGAACTGCTCTGGGGCGGCCACGGCGGTCAGGCAGAAAAGAAATCTATCATTGAGGATGCGCTCAAGCTCTGTGATGAAATCATGGCCGGGACAGATGATGCGGTCGAGGCGGTGGGTATTGGCGGTCAGACTTGCTGGTATGCCAAAGCTAAGAATGAGCGCTTTGAGCGGGTGGATGGCGGCGTGGCGAATATCGCCTACGCCAAAGACCGTATCTGGAAAAAGGACGTACAATGAAAATAGACCCGCTGATAATCGTCCAGCGCTACGGTCAGGATATCCTGGAATCGCCCGGCATGGAAATGAGCAAAGGATTTATGCAGCATGGGGACACAAGCGTATTCGCGCACTCGCTTGCGGTGGCTTTGATTTGCGTCCAAATTGCCTATTTCCTGCCGAAGTTTCTATCAAAACATTTGAACAAGCGGGCGTTGGTGCGAGGTGCGCTCCTGCATGATTACTTCCTCTATGACTGGCACACCAAGCACGATGGGCACAGCCTGCACGGGTTCTTTCACCCTTGGCGGGCGCTGAGAAATGCAGAGCGCGATTTCTCCCTCTCTGCGACAGAACGCAATATGATAAAAACGCATATGTTTCCGCTGACGCTCCCGCCGCCGAAATGTAAGGAAAGCTGGATTTTGGTGGTGGCGGATAAGGTTTGTGCTGTCAGGGAAACTTTTGGGAAGTGATAGTGTGAAAGCATCCCGAATTAGAGGAGCACCTAAAAATGGTGCAAAAAAGCGACCCCGAGAACAGGTGAATTTTCGGGGCAAACAGCAGAGTGTTGGAGATGGCTAACTAACTTTAAGTCCCTGCGCTTCCAAGAATCGAACAGCCTGTCTCACAGCATTCTGAAGCTGTTGCTCTTTGAGGTGTTCGGGCATATCAATCTTGAACAGGTCAACAGGATTCCAGATTTTTCCGGTGGAAAGCATGGAATAGATGGCGGTCAAAATCATTCTGGCAATGGCGATGATTGCTCGTTTCTTGCCCCGGCGCTTGGCAATATGCTCATATTTCAGAGCATAATAAGGATTCAGCTTGTCCTTCACGGCTGCGTGGGCGACTTGCACCAACACAGGTTTGAGATAAACTCCGGCACGTGAAATGCGGACAGATTTCTTCTTGCCAGCGGATTCATTGTTGCCCGGAGTGAGACCGGCCCAGCAGCAAAGACGCTTGGAGGAACCGAACTGAGCCATATCCACACCGATTTCAGAGATAACTGTGATTGCGGAGCTGCGGTCAATGCCAGGGATGGTGCAAAGGAGCGATAGGGCACTATCGTACTTTTCAACCATGGCGTTGATGCAGATGTCCACCTGCTCAATCAGCTTCTCAATGTAGTGGAGATGGTCGCGGACAATGCCAATGCGATATTTCTGCTCTGGCGCAATCTCATAACCCTCAATAGAGGCGAGAACATCGTCCACCTTTTTCTTGAGGGAACGCTGTAACAGAGACACGCAGTGCTGTGGATCAAAATTCTCGTCGGATGTCAGGTAGTCTGTGATTGCAATCGCGGATTTGCCAAACATATCAGACACGACGGAATCAAGAGCCACATTGCAGACGGTAAAAGCGTTTTGGAAACGATTCTTCTCGCTGCTCTTCATAGAAGTGAGCTTATAGCGGTAGCGGGTCAATTCCCGTAGGATACGGATATCCTTGGCCGGAGTAAAGCTGCTTTTCACCAAGCCGATGCGGAACAAATCCCCAATCCACTTGGAATCCTTGGTGTCGTCCTTATTCCCCTTTACAGCTTTGACCCATTTGGGATTGGCAATGATAACACGAACGCCTCGCTTTTCCAGAATGTTGAATACAGGAACCCAGTATTTCCCGGTGGATTCCATACACACATCCAGACAGTTGTTTTCGTGGAGCCAATCGGCAAAACGGTTCAGATCTGCGTTAAATGTGGAGAACCGTTTCTTCTGATAACTCGGCTGCAAGCTGTCCTTCGGCGTCTTGATGATAGTCGCCACCAGGAAGGACTTGTGAACATCCACCCCACAGCAGGTTGGAAATACGACTTTCAATCTACACCCTCCTCATAACGAAATGGTGAGGAGAAAGCAGTGACTGAACCGCCAAGCAATTAACAGGTGTTAATACAATCCTTAGTGTCCGGGCTCAAAGCGCCACTTATTTGTGCTTGAAAAGGCGATCCTAACACTGATTTATATACCGGCTTGAACTCTGGAAGTAATCTACGACTCACCTCCCCGTGCGTTGTAGTGTGCTTCCCCTCAACTCAATTCTACAAGAAAGGCGACCGTTTGTCTGCACTCTTTCATTCCTATTTGTGCAGACCGCAAAGCGGTCGGCATGGTGATTTATATGAAGGTGGATAAATTTTCCTATCACCTGGGCGCGGCTGATTGCTTTTGCGAAATGGTTCGCGCTGGAGTAAAACACATTGCGCTATCCCATCCTTGTGATTCCAAGGAGGAGCGGGATAGCTTTCTGCCGGAGTTTGATAAGCTGTGCAAGAAATACAGCGTTCTTTACTATATCGAGAACGATGCTTTCCTTACCGACCTCTTTCCCCTGTCGCTAAATCAGGGAAAGTACAACGTGATTTTTTATCAGGATGAGGCCGTGCTGAAAGAATATCTTGGCTTGAAAGCAGAGAAAGAAAAGGCAATCGCGGCGGGTAATTACGATGATTGCCGTGAAGATATTGCCCGTCGGTATGGCAAACTGCTTTCGTATACGGACAAGGGTATCCAGCGCCTGTTGGACGCAAACTCGGATAAGAGGTAGGCTAATGCTATTCAACGAACCCATAGATAGCTGGAGCGAATGGGGCGCGATATTTCAATCGATAGAAGCATTTACACCCCTGGCGAAGGAAATCTTCCACCGTGAGGGGTTGGCGCTTCCTGGCCTTGAAAACCTGACGCCCGGAACCAATGCGGTCTTTCGCGCGGGAGATTATGTGGTAAAAATATTTGCTCCCCGCGAGTCCGGCATGGAACCACAGATGGACTATTCCAATGAGTCCGCTGTTTGTGGTGCGTTGACCCGCTGGGGGATTTCTACTCCCCGGTTGATTGCACACGGTATGATACAAGATACCTACCTTTTTTACTATCTCATTACGGAATACTGCCCCGGCAAAGAGGCAGGGACATGGCTGGAAAGCGCTGGCCCCGGCCAACTGGAGGGCTTTATTCGGCAACTCAAGGGATTGCTCCAGACCCTGCACCGCCCCGCCGAGGGGCTGATACCGCCGGTGGATCTGCTGGTCCGGGCCTTGGATAATCCCCGCCTGGAACGCCTACCGGTCAGTCTGCGCGACGAAATGGCAGAGCGCGCGGCAAGGTTGGATTTGACAGATACATTGCTGGTTCACGGTGATTTGACCGGCGAAAATATCCTGATTGGAGCGAATAACCGGCCTATCATAATCGACTGTGCCGATTCATGCATGGCCCCATGGTGGTACGAGTTGGCCCCGCTGGTATTCGAGCTTTTCCACTGCCGCAGAGATTTGCTACGCCTGTTTGCGGATACCAATCCAGAGGTGTTCGTAGAACAAATCATGGATGCTGTGTGCATCCATGATTTCGGTGCAAATATGCTCTGGGACTTGGCTGAAAGAGAAAAAGTCCCATACTTTTCGCATTTGACGGAACTCAGGGACTTTTTGTTGAGTCGGGTGTGTGGTTAGATGTCCAGGCTCTCTTGCAAAACCGCACTAGCCGCTTTTTTCTTATCATCAAAGGCGTGATTGTAGATGTCCAGTGTGGTTGACACCTGTGAGTGGCCTAATAGTCCTGACACGGTCGCTACATCTGCTCCACCCGCAATCATAAGTGATGCCGCCGTGTGACGAAGTGAGTGGACGTTCAAATTCTCCGGCAGACCATGCTTTTTCAAAATCAGCTTACACCGCCAAGTAAAGCTACTGGGCGTCATGGGGAGTTCCATGCCGTGCCTGCGGAAGATGTAATCATCGGCAGATAATCCGCGTTCGTCATATGTTTCCGTTTCCTGCTGACAAAATTTGCGGTACTCTTTAAGCAGGCTTGCCATCTCAGCGGAGAAGTAGACATAGCGGTCACCCGAGGCTGTTTTTGGCTCTTTCACGATAATTTCTTCGCCAGTAACCTTCACCGCATTTCAACAGACATGGATGGACTTTTCCTTGAAATTCACATCGCACCATTTCAGCCCGCAGCACTCACCCCGGCGCATACCTGTGGCGATAATCAGCTTGAAATAAGTTTCATATTTGATGCTTTCTTCCTCCAGCGCGGTAATGAGTTTCTGTGTAGTTTCCTCGTCAGCCACATTCTGCTTTTTCCTCTTTTTGCCAGAGTATTTATAGGTGCGCCAGGCAGGATTATGCGACAAAAAGCCGCCCTCCATCGCATCGGAGAGGATACCACACAAGCAAGCGTGGACACCCTCAACGGTGCATTCGGAGAGCGGCTTTCCTGTCACGGAGTTCTTCTGCTTTCGGAGTTCGGCGTAGAGATTTCGGAAGTGCTCGGGTTTTGGGTCGGTGAGTTTATAGCCGCCAAAGCACGGCATGAACCGGTCGATGTCCTGCTTGTCCCAAGCAAGAGTGGACTTTGCCAGCTTATCAGGAGCGATTTCTTCAAGCCACATTTTGGTGTAATCTGCAAGGTTGACTTGGCTCTTCAGCTTGTTTTGGGGTCGTAGGGTATCTTTGCCTTTTTACCCTCACCCTCTGGGCCAATGAGTCCCCGGCAGCAGAACAGGCCACTTTCCCGCGGCTGGGACGGCAGGTTTTCAGCTATTACCTTATTTTTCATAATACACCCCTCTATTATTCCTGCCGCTTTCTCAATCTCCCCGTGAGCACACAGGTACATACAATATAGACGATGGTATTGGTATACGCCGACCAGAGCTTCTTGTACTGAAGGATTATCTTATAGGCGTTGATGTCTACATTTTTCAACGGTAGGTACACTACCCCCGGAGTGGTATTCAGGGCGGTGGGGTTGCTGATTGAGGCCATGACCATGTGCCATATTGGCATAAGGCAGGCGTAGGTTATCAGCAGCAGGACTATCACGTCAATGACAATGAATATGATACGGCTGGGCTTTTCTTTGATTTTCATTTTATCCCTTCCTTTCTCAGAACATGGAGGTGCCTGAGAGCTTTTTCAGCACCGCGTTTATTGAGCAGTAGCGCAAAGATCATAGGCGCCGGGAAGTTTATGAGCAGGTCAAGCACGCCGATAAGAGCGGTATTTTTTGATAAGATGCCCGACGTAGGGACCGGAAAAGAACACCTCGAAATTCCTCAGACCTATCCATTTGCTCCCGAAACTCCCTTTACCGGGGAGAACTTCTCAAAGGAGATAAGTATGCCAAACATGGGCAGGTAGTGGAAAAGAATAAAGTACGCAAGAATAATAATCAGAAGAACGTAGAGGGACTTGTTCCGCCGCAGGTCGATGCCAAAGTTATGCGGCATATTTCTTATGCCGCCCTCCACCCGAAAGCCCTGCACAGCCAGTTCCGGGTGCTTATATGGTCTGTCTCCTCGTTTCACAGCTGATAATAATTGTAGAAACGATGAATTTTTGTGGAAATCACGAGAAAGCCGTACAAAATTATAAAAATCGCCCAGCGCAAAACCGGGCGTTATTGATTTACTTATGGCTTTATGATATATTTATTTGCAGCATAGACGGCGAACGCGAGGGTGTCCCTATGAAATTTCTAAAGCATATCAAGCCGAATGATATCTTTAACTATGTGACTGCTTTTCTGCTTATCCCCTTCGCTGTCACGCTTGTGCTTCTGTTTGTCTACACGGCCCACACCACCAACGTCCATCAGTAGGAGAAGCTCCATACTGCGGCCGACAGCATCGCAAAGAGCATAGATACCTCCCTTATAGGCGTTATATGAATGAGACTCGCAGAGCCAACTATTCCAATGATTTCTTCTATTTTTGCAACAGCAGCTCCTATGACAGCGTGGAGCGCTTTGGCAGGACGGCCATGGCAAAAAGCCAAGCCGAGATATTTTCCTATCCCGAGGTAGTCTGCCTGGTTCTGAATAATTCCAAGCGCGGCTATTGCCTCCCCTCTTTCCACTCCTTCGACTCCCTTTTTCTCAAGCAGGAGATGGAGAATACCGTCTCCGCCCTCTCCCCAGAGGGGGGCAGTCATGACGGTGCAAGAGGTAAACGGCCTACCCTATATCTTTTGCTCAATAGCGGAAAGGTACGGCTTTATTACCGCCGTAGTGGGTCCCCGGAAGAACTCGGTCTATGCCAATTACTGCTCTATCTATAAAGGGCAGCGCCGCCTTTGATTTCTCTGTGAGCACACCGGAGGGGCGCGAGGTTTTTTCAGGGAGCTGACATCTGTGGGGCTAAACCTTCTCTACTCTGATTCCAGCAGCTACCCCATATCCGGAATACAGATAGCTCTCCTTGCGGCCATCGTCTTCCTGCTCTTACTGATATCCCTGTCCCTATGGGTCTTGACCCGCTCAGTCTCAAGACCACTTAACCTTATCTCCCGATCGGTAGAGGCCATCACCGCCGGGGACTTTGAGTAGAGGCTGCCCGCCGTGGATTCCCATAGACGATATCCGCGCCCTTGCGGACGGCATCAATCTGATGCTGGACGCGGTAAAGCGCTCTAAGGAGGAGGAAATTGACAGCCGCACGGCTGCCGTGCACGCCCAGCTGCAATATTTTCAGTTACAAGTACGCCCGCATTTTTACTTTAATTGCATGAAGAACCTCAATTCCCGGCTTCCCCTCGGAGGTTTTGGAGCAGCAGAGCCATATAGACCTCAAAAAGCCCTCGTACCGGCGGGATAGAAAGGAGGACAGCTGCGCCCTTTTCCTAACTGTTATCCGGGAGTGGTACGCCCTACCGCTGCCCGAGCTGTCCTTCAGGAGCCGGTATGAGGGGGCTTTGAAGTCGGTGTTTCCCCCGGAAAAAGGGGTAGCACCTCCTATTCCTGGGATGATTCCAGCTTTTTTGCAATGCTGTTCATGCCCTCTTACAGCGGTATCGCGGACTGCTTTGAAGCGTTTGAAAGGCGGGTAAAGGAGGCCCTTAGCTGCTCTATCGATATCTTTTACTGCCTTTCGGGCCTTCGGGAGCTGAGGGCCGCAGTGCAGTATATGACCGCCATGGATTATCTGGGATATCAGGACAGCACCATTCCAAAGCTCTATCCCAGCGCCGAACACCGGAACCTGGACACGGCCCCGCAGAACTATCGTGATTACTACCAGCAGATAAAGAAATATATCCGGGACAACGTATCCATGCAGATAACCCGGCAGTCCGTCTCAGAGCATATCCACATCTCCCCGGACTATATCTCCCATATCGTGCGCACCATTGCCGAATGCTCCATGCAAGGAGCTGATTATCCGGGAGAAGATGCGGTATGCCCGCACGCTTATCCCGGCCACCTCCAAGTCCATCGGTGATATCGCTGTGGGGTGCAGCTTTGACTCATTCGCGTATTTCAGCAAGGTCTATAAGTCAATTTACGGCATCAGCCCCAAATCCACCAGAAAGTAAAAAGCGGGAGGTCTCTCTGCCTCCCGCTCTTCATTGCGTTTCACTTTTCCGGATATATATTCCCTTTTCAATGGCAACAGCTCCGAAAGCCCCTCTTTCATGTACTTCTCCCACATCTCCCAGCTTAGGGCGGCCTATGGGGTTCTGTTCCCGGGCCTCAAATTCCTCGGGCTTAAAGAGGCTGAGCCCGTCGGTGGGAAGTATCACAGTGAAAGGAACGTTTCTGGAGATGGACTGGCTTGGCTTTGTCTCGACAACTCTATATTTCATTGCTACAATTCTTGTTGTAAAGCTAAAGCCTCTCGCCTTGCTCTTTTGTTATAGCCCAAGCAAAAGATAAACGCAAACAAAAATTATAAGTTTTACAAAAAGCAAGTAAATCATACAGAAGTAGGAAGCCTACATGGAAAAAGACGGCAGACTGTTCTACAAAATCCGGGTTAGCCGGGGCTGGGAAAAGGGCTATCTCTCCACACGCTGGTACCCGCCCGAGGGGTGGAGCCGCAAAGCTATAGAGCGGGAGCTGCACAAGCAGGCGGCAGAGTTTGAGCGCAGAGCCCAGGCCGGGGAAGTAATCAGCCGGGAGGAACAGGCCAAAATAGACCGCCAGCGGGCCATAGCGGCGGCGAAGATAAAGACCCTCAAAACAGTACGGCGAGGGGGTTTTCATGCCCGCAAAGACCGTCACCATGAGCGAGAACACCCGCAGCGCGTACCAGGGGGCGCTCAATCGCTGGATATACCCGGCGCTGGGGGAGCTGAAACTGCCGGAGATAACCCCGGCAGAGATAAGCGCTTTACTGTTCTCCATGCAAGGGTTGGGAAAGGCGCAGGCCACTTGCGTTAAGGTGTACGCGAT
>NZ_RAZF01000029.1 GCF_003612555.1 Acutalibacter sp. 1XD8-33 | reverse complement strand
AAAAGCAGATTTTCGGCGGTTACGCCGAAAATCTGTTTCTCTGCTTGTTGGGGTAGCACCCCAAACCCCTTGAACAGCCCCGTGGCCGGGGCTGGCTGCGCATTCGGTTCCCGAACGCTGTTGTCCCTGCGACCCAGGGACAGGCGGGGCTTGCGCCCCCTTCCGAAACGAAAAAATGGCAGTCCTGCCCCTTGCTGCTGTCATCGAATGGCGGCAAGACTGGCGAGGGTCTGTCTGGATAATTCCCAAATCTCGTCCAGGCGGTTCTGTAAATCTTCAATGTCCGCCGCATAGATGCTCCCGGCTTCGTTTGCCCGCTTGGCGTACTGGTTCAGATTATTCGTACACCGCTGGAGCATGGAAACAAGCTGGCGCACATCCTTCAGGTCCAGCTGGATACAAATTCCGTCCAGCGCCATCTTGCGGACATAGGCGCTCATAGTCAGAATTCCGGCGTCCTCCATTTTGAGCTTTATCCGCTCCTTGTCCTCCGGCGAGATGCGGATTTTCAGTTCTTCGGTTCGGTTGCTCATTGCTTTTTGGCTCCTCCCCTCGCAAATAAAATCAAGCCGTTTTTGATTTCCGATATCGTGCCGCAAATCAGATTTTCAAAAAATGGCCGGACACAGGAGGCAGATTCCCATGTCCAGCACATATTCCGTGTTTCTGTTACGGTTAGTGGTGGTGACATATTTTGACACCACCAACAGCCGTAACGCATTTCATTCTAACCGTTACAGATAATCAAGTGGTACTTTTGACCACTTGATTATTCGTAACACCATGCGTAAATTCGTTACGATTGAGGTAAGGGGTCAATTTGACCACTCACCTTATCCGTAACGCTCTGGCGATACGCCCGCTGGCGGCAGGCGTTGCAGCAGTAGACCGCATCCGACCGCTTGGGGGTGAAGGTTTTTCCGCATCCTTTGCAGACCCGGTTCTGTCGTTTTTCCAGCCGCCGCTGTTTCAAATCTTTCTGATAGCCCCGGTTCCCGCACAGATGGTAATAGCAATATTTCTTGGTACTGATCTGTGTGTAGAAGACCCGACCACAGGCCTTGCAGATGATTTTCCGAACAGCCGAGTACGGCCTTATCCCGGTGAGCTTTTCTTCATACCATTGCTTCAGCGTTTCCTGATTTTCATATTCCCAATCGCAGTTCCACATGGAATATTCCCTTCTTTCCATAGGTCAGGGCGGGCCAAGTATACCTGACCCGCCCATTCCGTTTTTATACGGTTTCTGCTTCCTGCTTCTGCCGATACCGCATTTTGCTGTGCGCTTTCCGCTGACAAGCCTCACAGCAGTATTTCACATCGTTTCTGGTGGTGGTAAATGCTTTCCCGCAGTTTCCACAGACACATTCACGGCTTCGACTCGCCGCTGCTTCCTGCCGGTAGAATTTCGCCCGGCAGTTCGGACCGCAGAACAGAGTGTTTGACCGCGTGGACTCAAATTCTTCTCCGCAGCATTTACAGGTCAGCTTGAACGGCTGGCCGACCGCGTGTTCGCCGGCCTTGATCATCTGATAGCGTTCGCGGCTTTTGACCCGATGCCTGTGGAGGGAAGCCTGCCGCTTTTCTTCCTCCGGCGTCAGTTCCGGGGCCGGGAGTTCAAACCGCCCGATGAATTTCAGATAGATGTCCACTTGCTGCGTCCGGTCACCGTCAATCTTTTCCGGGGCATGGACGATGATTTTATCAATAAATTCGTTAATCATAGGAGTGGTCAGTTCCGAAAAATCCGTGTACTTCTTCGCCAGGGCGAGGAACCGTTCCACATTGGCGGTGTCCTGCTCGAAGCTGTCCAACGCTGATTCCGCCTCCATGACGGACTGCCGGAGCGCAGTCTGTTCCTGTTCATACCCGGCAAGCAAAGTATCAAAGCGTTCCTCGCCGATGCGCCCCACCGCATAGGATTCGTACAGCTTCTTGATGATGGTGTCCAGTTCCTCACACCGCCGCTTGTCCTTGTTCAGCTTGCGTTTCAGTTCCTTTGCCGCCTGCGCCTGCCGGACTTCGGACGCCGCCCGTACCTTCTGGATAAACTCGGCCTCGTTGGAAATGGCGTAGGCACTGGCGTAACGGATGGTCTCCAGAATCAGTGTCCGCAGAGCCTTGGTGGAGATGTGGTGATTACTGCAAGCACTGTCGTGAGATTGCCGGGCCAGCGTGTAGGTGGAGCAGTCGAACCAGTCCGACGGGTAGGGCTTGGCAGCGTTTCCTCTCGACCGATGGTTATACAGCTTTGCGCCGCAGTCGGCGCAGTAGAGAAGCCCGGTCAGGGGATTGGCCTCGCCAATGGTGTCGTGGCGGCGGGGCGTCTTTCTCAGCTTCTGGGCAAGTTCCCAAGTCTCCTTATCCACGATGGCCTCGTGGGTGTTCTCAAAAATCAGCCAGTCCTCCGGCGAGTGGACAACAGCCCGCTTGTCCTTGTAGGATTCCTTGTGAGAGCGGAAGTTGACCGTATGGCCCATATACTCCGGCTTGGAGAGAATCTGCCCCACCGCGAAGCCGTTCCAGCTATAAGGCCGGGGGATGTCCTCTCTGCTTTTCCAGACACCCCGCCCCTGCCTTGCAAAGTATGCGGCAGGCGTCTCGACCTTCGCCTCGCAGAGCATCGTGGCGATCTCATAGGGGCCGCAGCCCTCAATGGTAAGTTGGAAGATACGCCGCACGACCGCCGCCGCTTCCTCGTCAATCAGCCAGTGGTATTTGTCGTTGGGGTCTTTCCGATAGCCGTAGATAGCACAGTTGGTGGTGGGTTTGCCGGACTCGCCCTTGACCCGAATGGCAGTGCGCTGCTTGCGGCTCAGGTCCCTCAGATACCACTCCGACATGATGTTGACAAAAGGCGCAAACTCACTGGAATTGGGGTCGGCACTGTCAATGCTGTTTCCTATGGCGATGAAGCGCACTCCAAATTTGCGAAAGAGGACTTCCGTATAGAATCCGGTTTGAAGATAATCTCTCCCGATTCTGCTCATGTCCTTGGTGAGTACCAGAGCCACTTTCCCGGCCTCGATGTCGGCCACCAGCCGTTTCCAAGCCGGCCTGTCAAAGTTACCGCCCGACCATCCGTCATCGGTGTAATGGACGATATTGGAAAAGCTATGCTGGGCGGCGTAGCCCTCCAGGTACTTTTTCTGATTCACGATCGAATTACTGTCCCCAGCGGATTCATCGTCACGAGAGAGCCTCTCGTATAAAGCCGTTATTTTTTCCTCAGCCTGTCTTGCGCTCATGACGCGCTCCTTTCAGACTGACGGCTCATTTGTGGTGCATCCATCATACCACGTTCTCCAACGTTTTGCAGCCCCTCATTGCGGATCATCCGCAAAATTTTTTCTTCCATCGTCTCGCCGCCGTTGTCGGAAAAGACTACCTTCACCTTGTAGGTGGTAGAACCGATGCGCCGGGTCATATACCGGCAGTTCTGATTGTCGTTGTTTTTCGTCATGGTGTCCTTTCTCATATCATGGAAATTCAAAAACAGAAATTTCTGATATGGGAAGCCGTTTCCCCCGAAGCAGTTCCTGGCAGGCATATCCCTTTGCTGGTGCTGTGCCGTTGTATCTCACCCTTGGTACGCTCGCTTTCGGTCATGGCATACTTCCCCGGCGTGATAGCTGCTCGGACGGTCATTCAGTTGTCAGTTTCGCCACCTTTCTGTTCCTAGTTTTTTGATTATGTATGAGAAAGAAAAAGGCAGATACAAAAAACCGCCCACGGGATGTCTCCGCAGTCGGTTATGTATCTGCCAAAAATTGAAATATATAAACGTAGTTATTCAGTTCAATTATAAAATCATTATAGGTGGAACGCACGTTCTTGTCAAGCCCTGCCGAAGAAAATTTTTGAGGGAAGCGGCGGACAGGCGGTCAGCGATGGTACAAATGCAAACGAAAAACTCCCGCAAGGTTCCGCCCATAGAGGGAGCCTTGCGGAAGCCTGTACGCTTTTGCGCTGGTGCAAATGCCGGGGCGCCGGTCATGTATAGATCAGCTCATGCTTGATGCTTTCCTCGGCGCGGTTCACAATACTGTTCATGACCTTGACCCATTCCCACTGTGACTGGCGCTTCAAATCCTCAGTCACGCCTTCGGCGATAGCCATCTGCTGAATGAGTACCCGACAGCGTTCCTTTGCCTGTTCGTCCAGGTCGGCAAGGTAGTTGTGCAGCTTGCCCGTCAAAATCAGATGATTCAGCAGAAGCGAATTCGTTTCTTCCAGATACGCCCGGTGCATCCGCCCCCACTTCCCGATGGGGCGGTCATCACCCTCCGGCAGCTCGACAGCCGGGATGTAGTAGTCCCCGACCAGGACATAATCAAGACCATTCGCCTCGTCATGGATGTTCGTCTTTAATTCGTTCATAGCGTTCCTCCGTCATTTCAGAAGTTTTCGGTAGCGGCTACCGATAATACGATACGGATTTTTCGTTCCTTTCCTACAACCGCAAGTCCTATTCACCACAAATGAGCCGCAGTCATACGATTTATAACCTGAACGAAATCTCTTAGTTTTATAAATGTTTTTGGCACATTTATTGCATCGGCTAATGTGCAACAGTATCATCCGTTTCGATGGGCTGCTGCTCGAAACCCTCTCTAAGCCCATCTGGGCACTGCCCAAGGACTTCGTCCCGCAGCGAGGCAAGCTCCGTGTCCGTGAGTGGTTCTTTCAGGTGACAGTCGATCCTACCGAACAGCTTACCATCCATGTCCTCAACTATCCACACAGCGGACATGAGTTTTTCAGCCACGCCGGGATCATCGCCCAGGTACTGTGTCATATCGCCCATTTCGGGAACTTGTTCATTGGCGATGGCCTGCTCGATCTGATCCTGGTACGCCGCAAGGAATCCGCTACCTATGTCGATATATTCGTCACACTCTCCATCGTCCAGCTGGCCCACCAGAGGGCAGTAGAATGTTAGCTTGACCGGCCCGGCGGCCTGGGTCATGCTCCGAATATCATCCAGGAGCATTTCTTTGGTCAGATACTGGTTGTGGACGATGTATCGTTCTTACCGAACACCCGCAGCAGGCGGTTGCCGATCTCATTGTCAGCCGATAACTTTACGTCAGCGGCATTGTCATTTTGGAGCAGGATGCTCAGGGGTGTTTTTCGGATGCCCATTTCAAGTAGGGCATGATGCAGTTCATGAATGTTGCCAGGGAGATTCCAGTCCAAGGATTGTCCTGACCGATTGGTGATTCTTGCTTTAATCATTTGATGCACTTCCCTTCTTGAGAATCGCTCTTGTTTTTCTATTACGAGGGTTCGTTTCTATTTTTCGTTTACTTTCATCTACGTTTTTGCCTTTTTTTATCCAGGCTTTTGAGATGCAAAAAACCGCGTGATTACGCGGTTTTTTGCTCAAATATCTTTTTGGTTTTCCTAGAATGGCGGAGAAGATGGGATTTGAACCCATGCACCGGTTTCCCGACCTACTCCCTTAGCAGGGGAGCCCCTTCACCACTTGGGTACTTCTCCAAATACAAATATCAAAACTTATTGCTTAACAGATATAAATTCAAATTGGCGGAGAGGAAGAGATTCGAACTCTTGGTCCCTTACGGGATCACTAGTTTTCAAGACTAGCTCCTTAAACCACTCGGACACCTCTCCTTGCCTTGCACTTTCAAAAATTTACGCTGTAAGTATAGCACAATCTGGCCCAATTTGTCAATCCCTTTCCAAAAATCTTTTCATCTTGTAAGCATTACAATTGGGTTACACAAAATTGATCGGTTTGTATAGCCTAAAGAAGCCTCACAGCCTCTAAGTCTTTGAATTGGAGGAAAAAGCAATAAGCGATAAGGTAAAAATATCTTTGAAATCAGCATAGAACAGGCCATAGAGGTGACAAAGAAAACCACAGAGGAATACATATGAAACGATAATTTGGAAATTTACCTGGCAATTCATAAACAATTTACAAATTACCGTATTGACTTTTTCTGACCATAGTGGTACTCTTATAGATAGAATTTAGCACTCAAAGAATTGGAGTGCTAAATTATCCCGCAGAAAGGATGGCGGATCCTATGGAGCTTACCCTGCGGAAAGAGAGAGTGTTGGCTTCGGTGATACAGGGATATATCCAGGGCGGAGAGCCAGTGGGCAGCAAGGTGATTGCCGAAGAGATCGGAGTATCCTCGGCCACGGTGCGTAACGAGATGGCCAGCCTTACGGAACTGGGGCTTTTGGAACAGCCTCATACTTCGGCAGGGCGGGTTCCTTCCCCAAAAGGATATCGGGTGTTTGTGGACCGGTTGATGCAGGTGCCGGAGCTGGATGTCTGGGAAAAGCGCTGGATAGATTCCCGTTTGGCGCCCGGTATGTATGACCCAGAACAATTGCTGTCGCATACTGCCCAACTGACCGCAAAAGTAAGCCGCTGTGTGGCAGCTGTGACAACTCCTGGAGGAGCGGGAACAAAGGTAAAGGCTATACAGCTGGCTCAGACCAGCCGGAGAACCGCCATGCTTCTGCTGATGAGCTCTGCCGGTACAATGAAAAGTCATATGTTCCGTTGCGACTATGATTTGACCAATGATATCCTGCGAATTTTCTTTCGGATATTTAACGAGAATGTCGCCGGAAAGTGTGTTGCGGAAATCACCCCGGCGTTTTTGCAGAGCTTGGGAGCCTCTTTAGGAGAAATGTATTCCATGGTTGGAGCTCCCATGTGGGCGTTGTTGGAAGCGGCTCGGGATATTGCCCGTACCGAAATGATTCTCAGCGGTCAGATGAATTTGTTTTTCTATCCGGAGCTGGAGGCCGCTGGAATGCATCGGATGCTGGGCTTTTTGGAGCGTCAGGAGCTATTTGCCCAGTTACTCTGTCAAAAGCCCGGTAGGGTAACAGCCTTAATCGGGCGGGAGTGCGGCTATTCAGAGTTGGATGCGGCTTCTCTTCTGGTATCCCGGTATTCTATAGACGGGCAAGATGCCGGCGCTATTGCTGTGGCGGGCCCCATGCGCATGGATTATCCACATTTAACGGCAATCTTAATATATCTTTCTAAAAAAGTAAGCGGACAGTTGACCGTGTTGGCGAGAGAGGATTAATTTAAGAAGTCAGAAATGGAGTATCTTTTTAGAAAGGAGTTAGGAACATGAAAGACAAAGAAGAAAAGAAGCCTCCAGAAGAGCAGATTCCTTTGGAAGAAAACGAAGCCGAAACAGCAGAGGAACAAACGAATGAGCTGGAGCAACTGCGGGCAGAGTTCGATGAGTACAAGCAGCAGCATCTGCGGGTGCTGGCAGAGTACGACAATTTCCGCAAGCGCACGGCGGCAGAAAAAACGGCTATTTACAATAATGCGGTTTCCGATACGGTGCAGGCGATTTTGCCCATCGCGGACAATATTGGCCTGGCGCTGAATCAGGAGAACGCCTCCGGAGAAGATATGCGCAAGGGCGTGGAGATGATCGAGGCCCAGATTAAGGCGGCTTTCGAGAAGATGGGCATTGCGGAAACCGGAGCCGTGGGGGAGACCTTTGATCCTAATCTGCATAACGCCGTGGCCCATATTGAGGATGAGGACCTGGGAGAGAACGTGATCTCCGCCGTGTTCCAGAAGGGTTATACCTTGGGTGGTCGGGTGGTCCGTCACGCCATGGTGCAGGTGGCGAATTAGAAGGGAGCGGCGATGGGAAAAAGTTTTGCTGAAATGCAGGAAATGTATCGGGATATTGTCCGGCGGTTCAATCAGATTGAACTGCGGCCCTGGCAGGCTCAGGGGGCGATGATCGAGCTGACAAAGCAGACCGGCGAACTGGCAAAGCAGGTGATGCTCAAGGAGCATTATTATGCCTGGGATGGCGACCAAGCAGAAATCGATGAGCGTTTGGGTAACGAGATGGCCGATGTAATCGCCCAGGTGATGCGGCTGGCAGATTATTATCAGATTGATTTGGAAAAAGCATTTATGGAAGCAAGAGAAGATGAGGACGACTATCTGAAATCCAGAGGCGTGTAGAAAACTCAGCCAAGCAATAAAATTTTAAGATAGATAACTCAATGATAAGCGAGGTAATCAACAATGGCAAAGACGATTGGTATTGATTTGGGCACAACAAATTCCTGTGTGGCGGTCATCGAGGGCGGCGAGCCTGTTGTCATCGCCAACGCCGAGGGCGCCCGCACCACCCCCTCCGTGGTGGCGTTCAGCAAGACCGGCGAGCGCATGGTGGGCCAGGTGGCAAAGCGCCAGGCCATCACCAACCCGGATCGCACCGTCTCCTCCATCAAGCGGGAGATGGGCACCGCCTACAAGGTGAGCATTGACGACAAGAGCTATACCCCCCAGGAGATCAGCGCTATGATTCTGCAGAAGCTGAAGGCGGACGCCGAGGCCTATCTGGGCGAGACCGTCACCAGCGCGGTGATCACCGTGCCCGCCTACTTCACCGACGCCCAGCGGCAGGCCACCAAGGACGCGGGCAAAATCGCCGGCCTGGAGGTCAAGCGCATCATCAACGAGCCCACCGCCGCGGCCCTTTCCTACGGCGTAGACAAGGACAACGACCAGAAGGTCATGGTGTACGACCTGGGCGGCGGCACCTTTGACGTGTCCATCATTGAGATGGGCGACGGCGTCCAGGAGGTTCTGGCTACCGCTGGCAACAACCGCCTGGGCGGCGACGACTTCGACCAGCGGGTGATCGACTGGATCGTGGGCAGCTTCAAGGTGGAGCAGGGCGTGGACCTCTCCGCGGATAAAATGGCTATGCAGCGCATCAAGGAGGCCGCCGAGAAGGCCAAGATCGAGCTCTCCGGCGTGACCAGCGCCGCCATCAACCTGCCCTTTATCACCGCCGACGCCTCCGGCCCCAAGCATTTGGACATGACCCTCTCCCGGGCCAAGTTCAACGAGCTCACCGCCGATCTGGTGGAAAAGACCATGGGCCCCGTGCGTCAGGCCCTCCAGGACAGCGGCCTCTCCATCAACGAGATCAGCAAGGTTCTGCTGGTGGGCGGCTCCTCCCGGATTCCCACCGTGCAGGACGCCGTGAAGAATTTCATCGGCAAGGACCCCTTCAAGGGCATCAACCCCGACGAGTGCGTGGCCATCGGCGCGGCCATCCAGGCCGGCGTGCTGGGCGGCGAGGTCCAGGGCCTGCTGCTGCTGGACGTGACCCCCCTGTCCCTGGGCGTGGAGACCATGGGCGGCGTAATGACCAAGATCATCGACCGCAACACCACCATCCCCACCAAGAAGAGCCAGATCTTCTCCACCGCCGCCGACGGCCAGACCCAGGTAGAGGTGAACGTGCTCCAGGGCGAGCGGGAATTCGCCCGTGACAACAAGCAGCTGGGCCTCTTCAAACTGGACGGCATCGCTCCCGCCCCCCGTGGGATCCCTCAGATCGAGGTCACCTTCGACATCGACGCCAACGGCATTGTGAACGTCTCCGCCAAGGATCTGGGCACCGGCAAGGAGCAGCATATCACCATCAGTTCCAGCTCCAACATGAGCAAGGAGGACATCGACCGGGCCGTGAAGGCCGCCGAGCAGTTCGCCGAGGAGGATAAGAAGCGCCGGGAAGAGGTGGACACCAGGAACAACGCCGAGAACCTGTGCTACTCCGCCGAAAAGTTGGTGGCCGACAACGGCGATAAGCTCCAGGATGCCGACAAGAACGAGATCAACGTGAAGGTCGCCGCCCTCCGGGATAAGCTCCAGACCGGCACGGTGGAGGAGCTGAAGTCCGGCATGGACGAACTCCAGAAGGCGGTGTACGCGGTCAGCGAGAAGCTCTACCAGCAGGCGGCGCCCCAGGGGAATCCCGGCGGTCCTCAGGACCAGGGCGGCAACCCCGGCAATCCCGGCGGCGACGGCAATGTCTACGACGCGGATTTCAAGGACGTTGACTAATCGCGCCCCCAGGGCAGAGGATTTCAGGAGTTGATTTGAGTGGCAGACAAGAGAGACTACTATGAGGTGCTGGGCATACAGAAGTCCGCCTCTGAGGACGAGATCAAAAAAGCCTACCGCAAGCTGGCAAAGCAGTACCACCCGGACTTGAATCCCGGCGACAAGAACGCGGAGGCCAAGTTCAAAGAGGTCAATGAGGCATACGAGGTGCTCTCTGACAGCGGCAAGCGGGCCCGCTACGACCAGTTCGGCCACGCCGGGGTGGATCCCAATTTTGGCGGCGGCGCGGGAGGGGGGAACCCCTTCCAAGGGGCGGGCTTCGATATCAGCGATATTTTCGACAGCTTTTTCGGCGGCTTTGGCGGCGGGACCCGCCGGGGGAATCCCAACGCCCCCCGCCAGGGCGGCGACGTGCAGGCCAACCTCGCCATCGATTTTGAGGAGGCCGCCAAAGGCTGCAAAAAGAATGTGGACTACCAGCAGATCGAAAACTGCGCGGACTGCCACGGGACCGGCGCGGCGCCGGGGACCTCTCCCAAAACCTGCCCCAACTGCAACGGCACGGGTCAGGTGCGGGTGAGCCAGCGTACGCCCTTCGGAGTGATGCAGTCCACCCAGACCTGCGACCGCTGCCGGGGCACGGGGAAGATCATCGAGAGCCCCTGCCACACCTGCGACGGCAAGGGCAAGGTCCGCCGCAGGAAAACCGTGGAGGTGACCGTCCCGGCGGGCATCGACGACGAGCAGATCCTGAACGTCAGCGGCAAGGGCAACGCCGGAATGAACGGCGGTCCCAACGGCGACCTGCATGTGTATATCTCCGTGCGGCCCCATCCCATCTTCCAGCGCCGGGGCAACGACGTGTGGTGCGAGATGCCTGTCACCTTTACCCAGGCGGCTTTGGGCGCGGATGTGGAGGTGCCCACCCTGGACGGAAAGGTCAGCTACCACGTCCACGAGGGCACCCAGCCGGGGGACGTTTTCCGGCTGAAGGGCAAGGGCATCCAGAGCCTCCACTCCCGGGCCCGGGGCGACCAATACGTCCAGGTGACGGTGGAGGTGCCCAAGAATTTAAATAAGCGCCAAAAGGAGATTCTGGCCGAGCTGGACAACAATACAGACGATAAGAATTATCAAAAGCGCAAAACCTTTTTCTCTAAGCTCAAAGACTTGTTTGGAGATTGATAAACAGCACAAATTCCCAGGATACAGCGGGTATCCTGGGAATTTGTGTAAAACCGGTTATTTTTGCGCGATGAAGAAGAAGCGGGGGAATCGAAAAATGATTTCGCCGTTTTTTCGTATCGGATAGGCCTCTCGTACCTGGCGGAAGATTTCCTGGTAGAATTCATCCCGTGCCGTGGGATCTACAGCGGCATCCAAATAAGGGCGTAGGCCGGTGGAGCTGTACCAATCCATGATGGACTGGTGGGAGGGTATACGGTGCAGATAGGTGGTCTGCCAGAGGGTAAAATCGCTGGAAATGCCGGAGAGAATGTCAAAGTATCCCTCCTGGCTCAGGGTGTAAAACAGCCGCATATAGGGGATCTTTTCGGTCCAGGGGCTGCGGGTAACTGTGTGCTCAATAATTTGATGGATAGGTTCTTGATAATTCATGGGAATCTGTACCGCCAGAAGCCCACCGGGCTTTAAAAAGCTCATGAGACGGGGGAGAAGGGAGGGGTGGTCCGGCACCCATTGGAGGCAGGCGTTGGAAAATACCACGTCAAAGTCGTGGGGGAGAGCCTCCAGTTCCGTAGTAACGTCCCATTCTAAAAACTCCAACCCAGGATGATCCTTTCGGGCGGTTTCCACCATGTTTTTTGAGGAGTCCGCGCCAATTACCTGCGCTTTGGGAAACCGGGCCTTTAACACAGCGGTACTATTGCCAGGGCCGCAGCCAATGTCCAGAGCTTTGGCTGGCGCTTCCAGTTCCAAACGCGCGGCCAAATCGAAAGCGGGCTGCGTACGCTCCTTCTGGAATTTCAAGTATTGCCGAGCGTTCCATTCTGACATATTCATCATTCCTTCTTTATATATTTTTAGAGGCAAGAGAAATTATAGGCGGATCTTTGTCCACTGGCCTTTGCGGAACCGCAGGAAAGTAAGGACAAATCGCAGCGCCTGGTCGCAAAAAGTGCCCAGCCATGCGCCGATCAGTCCGATACCCAGGGGATAACACAACAGCCAGCTCATGCCGGGACGGATGCAGGTAACGCTGATAAGGGATACCAGCGCGGTGAATTTGGTATCTCCCGCGCCTCGCAGGCAACCAAAAAGCACCACTTGTTCAATCTGGAAAAACAGTGTGATACTAAGAATGCGCATGATGCTTGTGCCATAGTCTAAAATAACGGCTTCCTGCGAAAAGAGCATATAGATCTGTTTGCCAAAGAGAAAATATACCGTAGCTACCAGACAAGCGCACAGCAAACCGATTTTTTGGCAGACATTGCCGTAAATCTTTGCCATGTCCGGACGCTTCCGTCCCAGGCTCTGGCCGATCAGTGTCACGGAAGCAATGGAGAGGCCATCACCAAAGGAGAAGGACATGCTCATCATGTTCATGCCGATCTGATGGGCGGCCATCTGCGTGGTGCCCAGGTGGGCCACCGTCATGGCGAACAGCAGAAAGCCTACCCGTAGACAGATCTGCTCCACAAAGGCGCTGGAACCCACGTTCAGCAAAGACTTAACGCTCATCCGGTCAGCAACCCAGCCCTTTACAGAACGCAGGCAGATGAAACCGCTTTTCCGCATCACAGAAGCCAGGCTGAGAGCACAGGCGCATATGGTGCCGATTACCGTAGCCAGTGCCGCGCCGCGGATTCCCAAAGCGGGAAAACCAAAATTGCCGCCGATCAGAAGATAGTTAAAAATAACGTTTACTGTATTGGAAATCACATTGGTGAGCATGGCAATGCGGGTATTTCCAGCGCCCCGCTGGGCCGCGTTAAGCATGAGGGAGACAGTGGAGAAACCGATGCCGCCCATAATGATTTGTAAGTATTCTACTGCGTGCTGATGTGTATCCGGCTGTGAGCCCACCATTTTTACAATTGGGCTTGCAAAAATCACAAAAATTGTACTTATTAAGACGGTAAGAATCAAGGTGATCAGCAATGCCATGCGTACCATACGGTTAGCGCTGTCCTGATCTCCGGCGCCTTTTCTTCTGGCCACAATAGCTGAAACCGCTACATTCAGGGACAAAAAGATGGCCAGGCCCAAAAATTTTGGCTGTGTAGTCAGGCCTACAGCGGCTATCGCATAAGATCCAAGGGAACCAACCATGATAGTGTCCACCAGCCCCGCCAGGCAGACAAAAAACGATTCCAGGACGGAAGGCCACGCCACATTTAGGGCATCTCGAATGATCTGGCCGTTTGGGGGCACATCCCCAATTTCCATTCCTTTACAAATCCTTGGGACATTGATTAACTGCATTTTTCCACTCTCCCTCTCAGACGCGCAAGGCAAAATAGTTGTCAATGCAATTATTATACGCCTTTTGGTAAGAAAAAGCAACACCTGGCAGAAAAGCAGGCGTCGTGATTGAGCAGAATGGACTGTTTTCTTCCTCAATTTATCGATAAATAGTTATCGATAACAATTGTGCTAATATCAAAAAATAATAATTGCAAAAAACCACGAATAATGTTAGAATAATAGCGGAGATTCCACTATATATTTTATTTAGGAGGTCATTCTCATGAAAGTTACCGTATGCATCGGCAGTTCCTGCCATATAAAGGGCTCCCGCCAGGTAGTTGAGCAGCTGCAACAGCTGATTGCCGACAACGGCCTGAAGGAAAAGGTGGATCTGGGCGGAACCTTCTGTATGGGCAAGTGCCAGCAGGGCGTCTGTGTCACTGTGGACGGCGAGTTCCACTCTGTCTCTCCGGAAACCACCGAAGAATTTTTTGAGACGAATATTAAGGCCAAGGTCTGAGCCCTTCGGCCATTGACGCGGAAAGGAGACTGGGACTATGCCGGACTGTCTGCGGCTTAAAAAATCCAACTGCAAGAACTGTTATAAATGTATCCGCCACTGCCCTGTAAAGGCAATTCGCTTTTCGGGCAGCCAGGCCCACATTATCAGCGATGAATGTATTCTATGCGGCCAATGCTTTGTGGTCTGCCCCCAAAACGCCAAGGAAATTGTGGACGAGACGGAAAAAGTGAAGGTGCTACTGCAAAGCGGCGACCCGGTGATCGTCAGCTTGGCCCCCTCCTTTGTGGCGAACTTTTCTGGGGCAGGCATCGGCGCTATGCGCAAAGCTCTCAAGCAGCTGGGCTTCTTCGATGTGGAGGAGACTGCCTTAGGCGCCACCATGGTGAAATCCGAGTATGAGCGGATGCTCCGGGAGGATAAACGGGATGTGGTGATCAGCTCCTGCTGCCATTCCGTGAACCTGCTGATTCAAAAGCATTTCCCGGCAGCGTTGGAATTTCTGGCGGACATCGATTCTCCCATGATGGCCCACTGCAAGGATATCAAGCGGCGCATCCCGGGGGCAAAGACCGTGTTTATCGGGCCCTGCGTAGCCAAAAAGGACGAGGCCAACCGGTATGAGGGTATTGTAGACAGTGTACTTACCTTTGAAGAGCTCTCCCAGTGGCTGGAAAGCGCCGGGGTAAAGCTGGAGAAAGAGATGGACTCCGAGGAGTGCAGCCGGGCGCGGTTTTTCCCCACTACCGGAGGTATTTTAAAGACCATGGAGCTGAACGAGCCCGGCTATGCTTATTTTGCCCTGGATGGCGCGGAGAACTGCATCGCCGCCCTGAAGGATATCCTGGACGGCAAGCTCCACCACTGCTTCATCGAGATGTCCATCTGCGCCGGCAGCTGCGTGGGCGGTCCGGTGATGGAAAACCGTTCTCCTGTGCGGGACTATGTGGCTGTATCCAATTTTGCCGGTGAACGGGACTTTGAGGTCAAGCAGCCGGACCCCAAATCCATGCGCAAAAACTTCCCCTATCTGGAGATGCAGAACAAGCAGCCCAGTGAAGAAGAGATCAATACCGTGCTCCGCCAGATGGGCAAGTTCAAGCCTTCTCAAGAGCTAAACTGCGGTTCCTGCGGCTACAACACCTGCAGAGAAAAAGCCATCGCGGTCTGCCAGGGCAAGGCGGAGATCTCCATGTGCCTGCCTTTCCTCAAAGACAAGGCGGAGAGTTTCTCCGACGCCATTGTGAACAACACCCCCAACGGCCTCATCGTATTGAACGAGGATCTGGAGGTCCAGCAGATCAACACCACTGCCCGGAAGATTATGAACATCCGGGCAGCCTCCGACGTGCTGGGCGAGCCGGTGGTGCGGATTTTGGATCCCACCGTGTTCCTCAACGTGTTGAACACCAAGCGGGACGTGCGGGACCAGCGCGTATACTTGGCTGAATATAAGTGCTATGTGGAGCAGAGCGTGATCTACGACCGGGATCTGCATATTCTCATCGGTATTCTCCGCGATATTACGGATGAACAGATGGAGCGGGAGAAGAAGGAGGACATCAGCCGGCAGACCGTGGAGGTCGCCGACAAGGTGGTGGAGAAGCAGATGCGCATTGTACAGGACATTGCCTCGCTGCTGGGCGAAACCGCTGCCGAAACCAAGATTGCGCTGACAAAGCTGAAGGAGTCGATAACCGATGAATGATCTGTGCGCGGATATCGGATACAAGAGCATCAACCATTACGGCGAGCAGCTCTGCGGCGACCATGTGGACGTGATTGAGCAGGGGGATTCCTCCACGGTGGTGGTGCTGGCCGACGGCCTGGGTAGCGGGGTGAAGGCCAGCATCCTCTCCACGCTGACCTCCAAGATCATCTCCACCATGATGGCCGCCGGGATGCCCCTAGAGGAGTGTGTGGCCGCTGTGGCTGCCACGCTTCCCGTCAGCTCCGAGCACGGCGTGGCCTATTCCACCTTTACCATTATCCATCTGCTGCGCAACCAGACCGCCGAGCTGATCCAATATGACAACCCCCATGTGATTCTCCTGCGGGACGGGGCGAATTACGACTATCCCAAAACGGAGATGAGCATTGGCGGCAAGCAGATTTTTAAATCTTCTATTCCCCTTCGGGAGGACGATATTTTCATCGCCATGAGCGATGGCTGCCCTCACGCGGGAATCGGCATTGAGTACAACTTCGGCTGGGCCATCGAGGACATTACCAGCTTCATGGAGACCATCGCCCTGGCGGGCTACACGGCCAAAACCCTGTCCACTATGCTGGTGGACGAGTGCTACAAGCTCTATGGGGGCCAACCCCAGGACGATGTGACCTCCTGCGTGGTGAAGATCCGCAAGCGGGAGCCCATGAACATGCTCTTCGGCCCGCCCTCTAACCGGGACGACTGCGACCGGATGATGAGCCTGTTCTTCTCCAAAGAGGGCAAGCACATTGTCTGCGGCGGCACAACGTCCACCATCGCGGCCAAGTTCCTGCGCAAGCCCCTGCGCCCCAGCCTGAACTTCGAGGGCTCCGACCTTCCGCCCACCGCCGAGCTGGAGGGCGTGGATCTGGTGACGGAAGGCGTGATCACCGTGGCCCGGGTGCTGGAGTATGCCAGAGACTACTTAAAGGACAACGACCGCTACGAGGACTGGGGCATGAAGCGGGACGGCGCGGCCATGATCAGCCGCTTCCTGTTCGAGGAGGCCACGGATATCAACTTCTTTGTGGGCCGGGCTATCAACCCCGCCCATCAGAACCCGGACCTGCCCATTACCTTCAGTATCAAGATGAGTCTGGCAGAAGAGCTGGTGGACTGCCTGAAGCAGATGGGAAAACGGGTAAAGGTGAGCTATTTCTAGCAATACCGGCTCCAGTTGAAAGCAATTATTGGACATCTTGCAAAATAGATAATGTGAGGCAATTGCGCGGTCAAGGGGCGGAGACCTTGGCGTTGCCAAGTCTTGGCCCCTTGCAGGGTGTGGGGCAGCGCCCCACGGTCTTGCCGTAGGCGACGGTCTGTGCGCCGCCGAAGGCCCTATTTCACTCAAAAAATTATTTTGTAAGAGTTCTATTGAAGGAGGTCGCCAAGTGAGCCAAGCAAATCAAACGAGAAGATTTGACACGAAAGTTCAGTACCTGAAGTATAAGGTCCTTCGGGAAACCGCCCGGATGGCCTGGCAGGATAAGCTCCTGGAAAATATGATGGACATTCCCAAGATCATCGTCCCCGGCAAGGAGCCCACCATGCGCTGCTGCGTGTACAAGGAGAGGGCGATCCTGGCGGAGCGGGTGAAAATGGCCATGGGCGGCCACGCGGACAACCCCAACATCATCGAGGTCATCGATATCGCCTGCGACGAGTGTCCCGCCGCGGGCTACGAGGTCACCGACTCCTGCCGGGGCTGTCTTGCCCACCGCTGCGAGGACGTGTGCAAGCGGGGCGCCATTTCCTTTGACCACAACCACGTGGCCCATATCGACAAGACCAAGTGCGTGGAGTGCGGTCAGTGCGCCAAGGTATGCCCCTATTCCGCCATTGTGGACCGGAAGCGCCCCTGTCAGGTGGCCTGCAAGGTGAAGGCCATCACCATCAACGAGGACAAGGCCGCTGCCATCGACGACAGCAAGTGCATCCAATGCGGCGCCTGCGTGTATATGTGCCCATTTGGCGCGGTGACGGACAAGTCCTTTATGCTCAATGTGATCGACATGCTGAAGAAGAGCGAGGGCAACACCAAATATAAGGTATACGCAGTGGTGGCCCCTTCCATCTCCAGCCAGTTTGTCTATGCCAATCTGGGGCAGGTCATTACTGGCCTGAAGGAGATGGGCTTTTTCACCGTGGTGGAGGCCGCTCTGGGCGCGGACATGGTCGCCATGGAGGAGTCTCAGGAGCTGGCGGAGAAGGGCTTTTTGACCAGCTCCTGCTGCCCGGGTTTTGTGGCCTACATCAAGTCGGCGTTTCCGGAATTACAGGAGCATATCTCCCACAATCTGTCGCCTATGGCCCGGCTTGCCAAGTACTTAAAGGAGACTGATCCCACCGCGAAAGTGGTGTTCATCGGGCCCTGCACGGCGAAGAAGGCCGAGGCTCGCCAGGAACGGGTGCGCCCGCTGATCGACGCGGTGCTCACCTTCGAGGAGCTCCAGGCCCTGTTCGACAGCCTGGATCTGGACATCACCACCCTGCCGGAGGACGTGCTGGACAACGCCTCCTACTATGGGCGGATCTTTGCCCGGTCCGGCGGCGTGTCCGACGCGGTGGCCCAGGCCATGAAGGAGCAGGGGATTGAGTTTGACCTGAAGCCCGTGCCCTGCGATGGCATCGAGGCCTGCCGGATGGCTCTGCTGAAGAAGTCCAAGAACGCCCTGGCGGGGAACTTCATCGAGGGTATGGCCTGCACCGGCGGCTGCATTGGCGGCGCGGGTTGTCTGACCCACGGGGAGAAGAACAAGGCCGAGGTGGATAAGTACGGCCGGGAGGCTATGGAAAAGACCATCGGTGATGCGGTATCCATTCTGAAATGATTTGAAAAGGAAAACAGCAGTAGCTCGATAGAGTTGCTGCTGTTTTTTTCTGTGATTTCTAAGAAAAGAAAACCCGGCTGCCAAAGATAATGTGGCAACCGGATCTATGTAACCTTACGCAGCATAATCAGGCCAATTCCTGTTTGCGGGACTGTACAATCTGCTCCAGCTGATCTAAAATAGCCGGCGCGGTCACGTCCTCTACTAGGGCAGAAAGTAAATTGGGGACAGACTGTTGGGTAAAAACGGGGCTGTTTTTAATCTGCATAACGGCATAATTGTCAGCTGAAACGCAAGGCATGAAAGTACGTGCGTAGTTTTTGGTGCTTTGGACAAAGCCCGCCACTTCGATGGCGTTCTTATCCAGCATGGAGTTCAGGAGTATGTGGATGGAAGAAGGCTTCCACGTACGTTCCGGAGTTAACTCAATAATCTCAGACCGTGAAAGCGGATGGCCCTCTTTCCACATTAACTCCATAATCTCGTTTTCTGACTTGGTTAATCTGAAGTAACGTGGTTTTGAGTTTTTCATCGTGCCGATTACCTCCCCATCACTAAAAAATAACGAACAATACAACTTAAACTAATCATAGAAGCGTTTTATTGAAAAGTCAATTCACTTTGAGAATTATAATTGAATTTTTGAAAGTTTTTTTCTTCTTTTTTAAAATTTTTCTTCAATTATGCAAGTGAATCGCAATTTCTTTTCGAACCGTCATACTACAGGGTGTTACCAGGCAATCCATCGCCGCTAACTGAACGCCTCGTTCAGCGGCTTCTTTCAAGGCGGCGCTAAAATCGGGGTCGGTTTCGGTATTAGGGGAAAAATAATCCACTCCTGTCATCTGTATTATAAATAGAATGCAAGCGCGATATCCCTGGTCTAAGCATTGGCACAGCTCCCGTAAATGCTTTGTCCCCCGCAGCGTAGGGGCGTCGGGGAAGAGGGCCACGCCTTCCCGTTCCAGTGTGACGCCTTTTACTTCGATAAACCACCGTTCTCCTGCTGCCTCGGCGTAGAAATCAAATCGAGAGTTTCCAAAACGGGTTTCCGGACGCAGTAGTGTAAGATCGGGAAGCAGGGTGGGGAGATATTCTGCCGCCGCTTTATTTGGAGCCTGACTATCCATATTGATAAGCAAACTGCCTTTTTCCACTGCTACCAGATCAAATTTCGTTTTGCGGGCGGGGTTTTTGCTTTCCTCCAAATAGACTTTTGCCCCATCAATCAGCAATTCTTGGCATCGCCCAGTATTTTTTACGTGGCAGATTACCAGCCCTTCAGAAGTTTCCACATGGGCGATAAAGCGGTTAGGACGCAGACGGAAGATTCCTGGTACGATTTTTTGATACCTCATAATATGGCTCCTATTTAGCACAATTTGACTTTCCCAGGCGGCTCCTGACATTTATCAAGAGAAACTGAACTTGGCTAACGGGGGGATGCGCGGAGACCGGACTACCTATCGTTTCACAGAAAAAGCGGCCTTCGGGTGAAAGCGCCGGTTTCTCTCGGCCTGGAGGAGAATGGCAGATATGCTTTCAAACCCCTCTCTATAGGAAAATTCCGGCAATGATTCCCCCTTACGTCTACAAAAAGCAGATCGAAATCTGTCTAAAACGGATTCCGGTCTGTTTTTACCGCTGCCAGAATTTCCGATCCAAGGAGCGGTATTGTACCGCCTCAGCCACATGAGGCACATCTACGGAATCGCTGCCCGCAAGATCGGCGATAGTACGTGCGACCTTTAGCACCCGGCTGTAGCTTCGGGCGGAGAACCCGAACTTTTCAAAGGCCTGGCTTAAGAGCTGCTCTGCCTTTGGTGTGGTCTTACATATCTCTTGAAGCTGGGACGCGGGGATATCGCCATTGCAGACATACCCTCGCCCAGCATAACGTTCGATTTGAAGTTTGCGGGCGGCGTTTACTCTCTGGCGAATTATCTTAGAGGACTCTTCCTTCTTTTTGCTGGAAAGCTGGTGAAATTCTACCGGGAGCACCTCAATGTGCAGATCCATCCGGTCTAAAAGCGGACCGGAAATTCGAGAAAGATATCGTTCCACCGTATGGGGAGAACAGGTACAGGGTCTGCTGGGGTGGCCAAAGTATCCGCAGGGGCAGGGATTCATTGCCGCCACTAACATAAACTTGCAGGGAAAAGTGGCGTTGCCGCCTACCCGTGAGATGGTAACCAAGCCGTCCTCCATAGGCTGGCGAAGCACCTCCATGGCGGTTCGGGAAAACTCCGGCAGTTCGTCCAGAAAGAGCACGCCGTTGTGGGCAAGAGAAATTTCCCCTGGTTTTGGAGACGTTCCCCCGCCGGAAAGCCCGGCGGAAGAAATGGTATGGTGGGGAGAGCGGAAGGGCCTGCTGGTTAACAGGGAGGCGCCGCTCGGCAATAGCCCAGCCACAGAGTGGATCATAGTTGTTTCCAGAGCCTCATGAAAGGTCATTTCCGGAAGAATGGAGGGCAGCCGTTTGGCCAGCATACTTTTGCCTGACCCGGGCGAGCCCAGCATAATGACGCTATGGCCTCCGCTTGCAGCGATTTCCAATGCCCGTTTTACGCCGGATTGTCCCATCACATCGGCAAAATCCAGAAGTGGATCCAGTTCTTCCTGTTGCGGGCACGGCTTGGCGGGTGCAATGGGCTTTTTTCCGGTAAGATGGTTCAAAAGCTGCATAAGATTCTCCACCGGGTATACGGCCAATTCCTTGATAACAGCGCCTTCTTTCGCGTTGGCTGCTGGAACAAAAAGCCGGCGAAATCCGGATTCAGCTGCTTTAGCCGCCATAGCCAATACGCCTTTAATCCGACGGACTTCACCTGAAAGGGAAAGCTCGCCTAAAAATATGGCGTCATCGGTAGGGCAGCGGAGCTGATCGGAGGATTTTAAAAGAGAGAGCAACAGGGGCAAGTCGTAAATAGGACCCTCCTTGCGCTTATCCGCAGGGGCCAGATTCATGGTAATGCGGCTGACAGGAAAATCAAACCCACAGTTTTTCATGGCGGCGCGCACCCTGTCCCGAGACTCTTTGACAGCGGTTCCTGGCAGGCCTACCACTTCAAATACAGGAAGCCCTGAGGAGAGATCGGTTTCTACCTCTACTGGAAAGGCCTCCAATCCATAGGTGCCCATACTGTATATCTTTGCAACCATAAAATCCCCCTCCTCTTTACAATAATAGAACAATTTCCGTGTTTCGTCAAGAATCCACAGGATATATTTGCCGCTATTCCAAGGCTTTTAAAAGGATACAGGCAAAATTCCGATAAAGCGTCTCCATCTCCGCATATTTACTTTTCGATAGCGGCACACTATCTCCGTATCTATATTGGTACGCCATTCGGCGCGTCCATAGAAAAGGAGAATCGCAAATGAAGCAGGAAAAAGGCGGCAGAATCGGAAATCTTCCGGCGAACATTAACATTATGAATCCAGTGCCCAATAAAGACGCCAAATCTATTATCAAGCTGGTACGCCAGAATGGAAAGATCTCTGGCTATGAGCTTTCTGACGGCCGGGTGCTCTCCAAAAGAGAGGGGGTGGCTCTTGCAAAACAGGGAGGGATTCGCGGCGTAGCTATTGCCAGCAGGAATGGAAACGAATACCTGCGCTCACTGCCTGACGGAGATGAGAGCAACAATCTAGGTGATCTGCCCAGTGCTCCCCACGGGTTTACGTGAGACGTAGGAACCACAGCCGTTCTATTTTCTGAAAGACAGGTGTGCAAAGCCACTTCCTTTCAACAAGTACACGAAATATCAGAGAAATAGGCGGTCCTGTGCAGGCCGCCTATTATATTTCAAAAAAATTTTTTCTTACCTTTTGTATACGTACTCCGTCTAATAGACGAGAGGATATTATCTATTTAAGGAGGGAGTTTGATATGAGCAATTATAGTATCGGTGTGAGAACCAAAAGATGGGCGAAATTTTTATTTAATTATCTTAGGGAAAAACACAGTGGACTGGATTTTAGTATGGTATATGTGGGGGAGCTTCAAGAGTCGGTAAATGAATTTCACGGATACAGTATGACGGATGCTGGAGATATGAGGCGCATGTTGGAAGCCGTGCCGGTAGATTCCAGCAAATCCGCTTTTTTGGACGTAGGGTGTGGGAAGGGGATGTGTCTGAAATGTGCGATAGAAAGCGGATATCAAAAGGTTGCGGGTTTGGACTTAGACGAGCATTTGCTGCAAATTGCCCGGAGGAATTTGTCAAGATTAAAAATGGATGCGGAATGTATTTGTGTGAACGCCGTGGAGTTTGACCGGTATGACGAATTTGACGTGTTCTATTTTTACAATCCTTTTGGAGAGACGATTTTTCAACAAGTCATAAATAAGATTCAAGATAGCCAAGAACGGAGAAATCGAGAGATCTGGGCGGTCTATTATCACCCAGTTTATGGGGAACTTTTCGACCGTGCGGGATTTCAACTGAAAAGCGAGTTTCGTGACAAAACTTGGGATACTTCTACCCGATTTTATTGCTATCCCGCAAAGTCGGTACAGCCATAGATCGCCATTGACTTTTTGCGCCTTGCCTGATATAATTAAAAATAAGAGAAGCGCCTGACACTAAGGGTAAAGCATTTTCCTGCGTGAAAGGCACGGTTTTGAACAGATTTTTACGCCGTGCCTTTTTTGGTACGGCGTTGCTTTTTGGAAAAATTGAATTGAAAGGGGTATTTACCGTATGGAAACGAAAGTAGCGGTTATGAGCATTATCGTAGAAGAAGGGGGCACGGTAGAAAGATTGAATGCCATGCTCCATGAATATGGGGAATATATCATCGGCCGCATGGGAATTCCTTACCGGTCAAGAAACATCAATATCATCAGCATCGCGATTGACGCGCCCCAGGATATCATTTCGACTTTGGCGGGAAAAATCGGCAATTTACCGGGAATTAGTGTGAAAACCGCCCTTTCCGGGGTTTCCAGCCATGACTGAGCGCGTTTCCCGGCTGATCAACGGTCTCGCTCAAACCCGCCGCCTGATCCTGGAAGAATACCAGGAGCTGATAGACAGCCGCAATCCGGAGACGGCTCAGGCTCTGGCGGAGAGGGCCGTGGCAGAGCGCAAGAATATTTATGGCAACGCGGTTTATGTGCGGGGGCTGATTGAAATCAGCAATATCTGCAAGAACGATTGCCTGTACTGTGGCATCCGCAGGGGGAACCCTCATTGCGACCGCTACCGCCTGACGCCCAAACAGATTATGGAGTGCGTTGAAGAGGGCTACGGGCTGGGATTCCGTACATTCGTCCTCCAAGGGGGAGAGGACCCACACTTTACCGATGAGGTGTTGTGCGGTCTGGTCCACGATATCAAGTGCCGTCATCCCGATTGCGCGGTGACCCTTTCTATGGGGGAGCGCTCCAGGGACAGCTATCAGAGGCTACGGGAGGCGGGAGCGGACCGCTATCTTCTCCGGCATGAGACAGCCGACCGGGCACATTATGGAAGGCTGCATCCTCCTGAGATGTCTTTCGACGACCGGATGCGCTGTTTGCAGGAGCTGCGGGAGTTGGGATATCAGGTGGGCTGTGGGTTTATGGTGGGCTCGCCCTATCAGACCAGCGCCACACTGGCCAAGGACTTGAAGTTCGTTGAGGAGTTTAAGCCGGATATGTGCGGCATCGGCCCCTTCGTGCCCCACAAAGATACGCCGTTTCGAGACTGCCCAGCGGGAACGGTAGAACTCACCTGTTTTCTGTTGTCCATTATCCGGCTGATTTATCCTCCTGTGCTTCTGCCTGCCACTACGGCCTTGGGCACTATCCACCCAGAGGGCCGGGAGCTGGGAATCCTAGCCGGAGCCAACGTGGTCATGCCCAACCTGTCCCCGGTCGCCACCCGGAAAAAATACGAGCTCTACGACAACAAAATCTGTACCGGGGAGGAATCCGCCCAGTGCAAGGACTGCCTGAGTGCCCGGATGCGCTCGGTGGGGTATGAGATCGTCACAGACCGGGGGGATGTGAAGAAATGAGAGGGCAGAAGAACAGCTTTTTGATTGAGGTTAGGACAGCCTCCGACAGGGAAAACGCGGAGGCTGTGACAGATACCATCCTGCTGGCTTTTGACAGAGAGAACAATATGCTCCCCTATCTGGACAGAGTGGTGAAAATGTTCCCGGAAATTCCCTCTCCGGTCAGTCCGGAAATGGAGCGTGAAACAATTCTTCCTATTGTGGAAGATCTGATCCGCGAGAAGAAGCAGGCCGGCCGGCAGCGTATTCAGGAGCAGACCCGCCGCTTCCAAGAGCTTGCCTGGGGGAGCTCTGGCAGAAGGGGTGTGGGAAATGCTGGGAATGTTTCAGCTCCACTATTCCGCTCCCCAGAGATTCACCTGCTGGCTGGGGCTCTATAATCCCTTTCCCCGCAGCGTTCTGAAAAAAGAATATTGCCTGCACTACGACGTCTCCGACGCGGTTTTTCTGCGGGCCTCTCTGCATGAGATCAATCATATGATTTTGTATGACAAATGGTGCGCGACGCACGGCGGAGAACGGCACAGAGAACCTGAATTTCCAGATACCCTCTGGTATCTGGAGGAGTTGGCCGTTGTCCCCACGCTGAATGACCAGCGCATCCAGAAAATTGTGTTGGTCCGGCATAGCGCGTATCAATCTCTGGAGGAAACTCTGGTAGACGGAATTCCCCTGCCGGAACAAATTGAGAAAATTTACGGCCAAGGAGAGGATATTCCGGTTTTTTTGCAGAAAGCCTATGATTTTCTGGTGAAATCCGGATTTTCAAAGCCGTCCCTACGATAGTATTACGGAAAGGAAAAGATGGTATGGCAAGCCTCTATGACAGAGCAGATATCTATGATCTCATCGAAAGCGAGAGCCGGTGGAACTTATTCAAAACCCACTGGGAGAATATCCTGCGGGGCCGGGACATCGAAACACTGCTGGACGTAAGCATTGGCTCCGGCAGCGCGACCTTACAGCTGGCAGAACTGGGGGTCCGGCTGTCCGGCTCAGACCTGAGCGGAGACATGCTGGAAAAATGCGGCGGGAAAGCGGCGGCGCGGGGGCTCTCCGTGGACTTGAAGCGCTGCGACTTCCGGACCGTGGGGGAGCATTTCTCCGGCCCCTTTGACTGCGTGGCCAGCACAGGGAACTCCCTGCCCTATGTAAGTAACGACGATGTATTAAAGACACTGGAACAGATGGATTCGTTGGTAAAGCCCAGCGGCTATCTCTATTTTGAAATCCGCAACTGGGACAAGATCCTCCGGGAAAAGCAACGATTCTATCTATACTCTCCCTTTTTCGATAGAGATACCCGGATCAATCTGGTCCAGGTCTGGGACTATCATCAGGACGGCAGCATGACCTTTAATCTCCTCTATACCTTCGAAAAAGACAACCGCATTTTTCAAAAAGAGGTCTTTGAGGAACACTATCAGCCGATTGGCAGGGCGGTTATGCTGGACAAATTGAAAGCGATGCGCTACGGTGATATACAGATTCTGAACTACCCATCCCAGTTTCAAAAAATACCACCGGAGGACGCTGACTGGTACTGTGTGATAGGAAGGAAAAACCAAGGAGGCCGAGATGAATCGCATCGTTAACAATGAGATCTGCCTGGAATCCATCACAAAGTCCTCCACAGAAGCGCTTTATCCCCTGTTTATGGAGGATATCGCGGAACTGAACCGCTGGTTCGGCTTTGATGTGGACTATAGTATTGAAAACGATTACCGGTATCTGGAAATCAGAAAGCCTCCCTATGACGACGCCATTGTCATATTGTTTCGGGGCGCTCCCTGCGGGAGAGTCGGGCTTTATGACTATAATAAGGAGGAATCCTCCATTTTCATGTACTATTGGGTTTCTTCCCGTTACCGCCGGAAGGGTATTGCCCGGGCTTCTATGGGAGCGATGCTGGAATATCTGCGGGAGATTCATATCAAGGAAGTACAGTTTGACGTTGACCAGGAAAACATTGACAGCGTCAGTTTGCTGGGAAAATTCCCGGAGATCCGGCTGAAATCAAAGGAAAAGCGGCTCGTCTATTCATGCCGTATAGGCTGAAAATAAGTTGTATCACGATATAATAAATCTGAGGCAAAGAGAAATCTGCCCCAAAGAAAAGGAGTAATGTAAAATGGCAAAGTACGACCCCAAATCCCTCCACGCGGAGGAATTCATCAACGATGAGGAGATCCGCGAAACTTTGGCCTATGCCGAGGAGAACAAGAACAACGTGGAGCTCATCGATCAGATTCTAGAGAAGGCCCGCCCTCAAAAGACCGCCACCGGCTGCGTCTGCTCCGGGCTCACCCACCGGGAGGCTTCGGTCCTGCTGGCCTGCGATATCCCGGAGAAGATCGAGAAGATGTACGAGATCGCCGAGGAGATCAAACTGGCCTTTTACGGCAACCGCATTGTGATCTTCGCCCCCCTGTACCTCTCCAACTACTGCGTCAACGGCTGCACCTACTGCCCCTACCACGCGGTGAACAAGCATATCCCCCGGAAAAAGCTCACCCAGGAGGAGGTCAGGGCCGAGGTCATCGCCCTGCAGGATATGGGCCACAAGCGGCTGGCCATCGAGTCCGGCGAGGACCCGGTGAACAACCCCATCGAGTACATCCTGGAGTGTATCAAGACCATCTATAGCGTCCACCACAAGAACGGCGACATCCGCCGGGTGAACGTGAACATCGCCGCCACCACCGTGGAAAACTACCGCAGGCTGAAGGAGGCGGGCATCGGCACCTATATCCTGTTCCAGGAGACCTACCACAAGAAGTCCTACGAGCAGCTGCATCCCACTGGCCCCAAGCACAACTACGACTACCACACCGAGGCCATGGACCGGGCCATGGAGGGCGGCATCGACGACGTGGGTCTGGGCGTTCTCTTCGGCCTGGAGCTCTATAAGTACGAGTTCGCCGGGCTCATCATGCATGCGGAGCACCTGGAGGCCGTCCATGGCGTGGGGCCCCACACCATTAGTGTGCCCCGGCTGAAAAAAGCGGACGACATCGACCCCACCCAGTTCGATAACGGCATTGATGACGAGACCTTTGCCAAAATCACCGCCTGCATCCGCCTGGCCGTGCCCTATACCGGTATGATCATCTCCACCCGGGAGACCGAGGCCGTGCGCTCCAAGCTGCTGCGGCTGGGCATTTCCCAGGTCAGCGGCGGATCCCGGACTTCTGTAGGCGGCTACACCCAGGAGGAGCGCCCCCACGACACCGAGCAGTTCGACGTCTCCGACCAGCGCACCCTGGACGAGGTGGTCCGCTGGCTCATGGAGAACGGGCACATCCCGTCCTTCTGCACTGCCTGCTATCGGGAGGGCCGCACCGGCGACCGGTTTATGAGTCTGTGCAAAAATGGCCAGATTCTCAACTGCTGCCACCCCAACGCGCTGATGACCCTTTCGGAATACCTGGAGGACTACGCCAGCCCCGAGACCAAAGCCGTGGGCTACAAAATGGTGGAGGAGGAGCTGAAGCGCATCCCCAAGGAGAAGGTCCGGGAGATCGCGGAGCAGAACATCCGGGACATCAAGAACTCCAACCGCCGGGACTTCCGGTTCTGATGAGACCCAACCGGCATGAGAGAGCTTGATAACTTAGCAGTTGCCAGTTTAGGCGTTCTTCTCAACGAGGACACCACCTTAAAACGATTTTATCCACTGATTCCCATGAAGGAGGTGCTGATGGAGCGCCTTCCTTCGGCGGGAATTGAAGATAAGTACGATTTTGGGGACTGGGCGGACCAGCTTCCGGAATTGGCCGGCATGTTACAGCTGGATGTGGAAGCTCTGCAGCTGTTTGAGCGCTTTTTGCACCTGCATGACTTTGTAAACCGCAGGCTCAAGGATGTGAAAAGCGTCAGTGTTCCGTTTCGGGAGAACCTGGCGCTGGGCGGAGTGAAAACTTCTGGGGGCTATTTGCTCCTGTGTATGAACAGTACTCCAGGAAAGCTGGCAGGGAATTATGGCGCAGAGGAGGAAGAAGTGCGAAAGCTCTTTTCCCTGTGTGACCTGATGCGCCTGCCAGGCGTAAAGGACGTCCGCGCCAGTCTCTATTATGACTGCGGGTATCCGGGCCTGGAGGCTTTCGCCCGCCAGACCGGAGGGGAGATGCAGCGGAAAATCGCCCGGTATATTGCGGAAAATCAGGTGAAAAAGAGCGTGCCCTTTCCCAAAGAGCTGAACACGCAGATTGCCGCCGCAAAGGTTCTGCCCCATCTGAACCCGCCAGGATTTGCGGCATTGAGGTGAAACAAATGAGAGAAGCGAGGAGTAAAAATATGTGGCTGCTATTTGCGGTACTGTCATCTGTGTTCGCGGCGCTGACCTCCATTCTGGCCAAGGTGGGCATCGAGGGGGTGAACTCCACCCTGGCAACGGCCATCCGCACGTTGGTGGTACTGATCATGGCCTGGGGTATGGTGTTCGTCACCAGCGCCCAGGGCGGGATCTCCTCTATCACCCCCAAAAGCTGGGTGTTTTTGATTCTGTCCGGCCTGGCTACCGGGGCCTCCTGGCTGTGCTACTACTACGCTTTGCAGGTGGGGGAGGCCAGCAAGGTGGTGCCCATCGACAAGATGAGCGTGGTGATCACCCTGCTGCTGGCGTTCGTGTTCCTGCACGAGAAGATTACCGTGAAATCCGCCATCGGCTGCGCGCTCATCGGCGCGGGAACCCTGCTGATGGCATTGTAAAGGAGAATCACCATGCGAAAATGCCTGAGATGCAAAACGGAAATGCAAGAGGACTACGCCCTGTATGACGAGTCCTTTCACGGCCAGGTACTGGTGGGGAAAGAAAAGAGATTTTTTCCTAAAATGCAAGGAAAGCTGCGCTGCGCCGTGTGCCTCCAGTGCGGCCATGTGGAACTCTATGTGGAGCTGGAAAAGGAGGCATAGGGCGATGCTGATTCGGGACGCCAAGGGCAACGAGTTCTTGGAGATCATTTCCGTGGAGGAAGGCCGGGCGGACGAACTTTTCAGCCCCATCACCCACTGCCTTGGGGTGGTGAAGCTGGGAGACCGCTATCTGCTGGGCTGGAACCAATACCGCTGGGACTGGGAGATTTTCGGCGGCTGCCGGGAGGAGGGGGAACCCCTGAGAGCCTGCATGGAGCGGGAGTGCCGGGAGGAGCTGGGCCTTTCCGGCCTGAACTGGACCTTTCTGGGGCTCATGCGCCTGAAATTGACCCCCGGCTACTTCAACCCGGAATGGCACGAGGAATACGGCGGACTCTACGGTGTCTCCCTGCCGGCGGAGAGCCTGGAGGCCATAGAGAAACGCCGCGTCGACCGGGAGGAGATCGGAAGGCTGGCCTTCTATGGCGAGATCAAGGGCGGCGAAGAGATCGCGCCCATTGACGAAAAGCTGTTGGAATTTTGGAAGTGAGCCTGACAGACCGTTGTCATGTTTCGTTGTGTATTATGAACAGGACCCCAAAATGACACAAAAGGAGAATTGACCATGAGCAGATTCAGCGAAAAGGGGTATATTGTCAGGGAAAACGCCCCCATCTATCTCACCCAAGACATGGACAGGACCGTCCGCTGGTTTGAGGACGTGTTGGGCTGGTACGGGAACATTGTGGAGCGGGACGGCCAGGAAAGGGGCCTGTACGGCGTGGTGTTCGATGTCCCGCCAGAGGTGGAGGCCGCCCATCTGGCGCCCTTTACGGGCTTTCAGCTGTTTTCGGGGGATCCGGCGGGGCACGAGCTCTCCTTCATGCAGGTGGAGGGCATCCAGCTACTCTATGAATTTGTGCGGGAGAAGGGGTGGAACTAAGTCACCCCGGTGGAAACCCAGCCATGGGGCGGAAAGGTCTGCCGCGTTACCACCATTGATGGATATACCATCCGTATTTTTGAGTAAGAAGGGTGGTTTCCCATGGCGAAAGGGATGAAGGCGACGACGGCGGTTTTGGTCTGCCTGTACAGGGCTTTCCCTTCCGGTGTGCTGCTGACAGCCGTCATTACCTGCGGCACGGCGGGATACCATTTTGGGGTCCGGCTTCTGGTCGGCGCCATTTTTACTTGGACTGACCCTCGCCATGACCCCGCAAGGCTCTGGTACCGCCTTCGCCCCTGGGAGGAAACGTTCTATAAAAAGCTGAATGTCAAGGCCTGGAAGAATGCCCTACCCACGTATTCTCCGGAGAGCTTTTCGCCCTGGCTGCACAGTTGGGAGGAGATTGCCCGGGCCATGTGCCGCTCCGAGCTGGTGCATGAGGTGAATGCGGTTCTTAGTTTCTGCCCGCTGGCCGCGTCAATTTGGTTTGGAGATTTTCCGGTTTTTCTGATTACATCCACTCTTGGGGCGGCCCTCGACCTGCTGTTTGTGATCGTCCAGAGGTTCAACCGGCCAAGAATTCTTCAACTGGTACATCATCAAAAGAAACGAGAGGAGAACGAATATGAGCCTGAATGAAGTGGTTTCCGCCGAGCGCCCCCACATCGCCTTTTTTGGTCTGCGCAACGCGGGAAAGTCCAGCTTGGTGAATGCAGTGACCGGCCAGCAACTGGCAGTGGTGTCCGACGTCAAGGGCACCACCACCGACCCGGTGAAAAAGGCTATGGAGCTGCTGCCCATGGGCCCGGTGGTGATTATCGATACTCCCGGTCTGGACGACGAGGGGGAGTTGGGGGAGCTCCGGGTGCAAAAAACCCGAGAAATACTGGCCAAGACGGACATCGCCGTTCTGGTGGTGGACGGGGCCCAGGGACTTGGCCGGCAGGACCGGGAACTGCTGGCCCTGTTCCAGGAGCGAGAGATTCCCCATGTGGTTGCTTATAGTAAAGCGGATCTCCTTGCTGGAAGGCTAGAGCTTGACGGCAGCAGTATCTATGTGAGCGCCCATACGGGAGAGGGAATTGCCCAGCTAAAAGACAAGCTGGCAGCCTTTACGGGAAAGGCGGTGAATCCCCGGAAAATCGTGGCGGACCTGCTGGAGCCGGGTGACCTGGCGGTGCTGGTCACGCCCATCGACGCCGCTGCGCCCAAAGGCCGGATGATCCTCCCCCAGCAGCAGACCATGCGGGACATCCTGGACGCCCATTGCGCCTTTGTCACCTGCCAGACGGAGGAATTGGCCCAGACCCTGAAGCTGCTGGCGGTGAAGCCCAAAATCGTCATCACCGACTCTCAGGCCTTCGGGCGGGTGGCGGAGGCAACCCCGCCGGACGTTCTCCTCACCTCCTTTTCCATCCTCTTCGCCCGGTACAAGGGGAGCCTACCCACTCTGGTCCAGGGGGCGGCCCAGCTGGCCAAACTGAAGGACGGCGACCGGGTGCTGATCTCCGAGGGCTGCACCCACCACCGCCAGTGCGGGGACATCGGCACGGTGAAGCTGCCCGGCTGGATCGAGAACTACACCCAGTCAAAGCCCAGCTACACCTTCACCTCCGGCGGGGAATTCCCCGAGAATCTGGAAGGATACCGGCTGGTGGTGCACTGCGGCGGCTGCATGCTCAACGAGGCGGAGATGAAGAGCCGGGTGGGCCGGGCCAAAAAGGCCGGCGTGCCCATCGTCAACTACGGCATTGCCATCGCCCAGATGCACGGAATCCTCCAAAGAAGTCTGGAGGCCTTCCCGGAGATTCTGCGCTTGCTGGATGCCTGAAAAAAGCGCGCCCTGCCCCCAAAACGGGAGCCGGGGCGTTTTTTCGTTTCCGCCGGGGCTTTTCCTGGCTTCCCTTGGGAAAGCGGCTTGCAGTTTTCAGGAGTTTGTGATACAATATTGGGAAAATGAGTTTTTGCGACGAATTTACCGGGAGGGGGAAGCGGCTTGGATACAGGCTTTTCCGCATACGCGGCGGAGATTCAAAGGCTGATGACGGAGCGGACGGCAGGCCAGCCTCTGGCCTTTGTGCGCACCTACGGCTGCCAGCAGAACGTGGCCGACGGGGAGAAGATCAAGGGAATTCTGGGGGAGCTGGGTTTCGGCTTCGCCGGATCCGCGGAGGAGGCCGACCTCATCCTCTTCAACACCTGTGCGGTTCGGGAGCACGCGGAGGACCGGGTATTCGGCAACGTAGGGGCCCTGAAAAGCCTCAAGCGCAGAAAGCCCGGGGTGATCATCGGGGTTTGCGGCTGCATGACCGAGCAGCGTCCGGTGGCGGAGCGCTTGGGGAAAACCTTCCCCTTTATCGACCTGATCTTCGGCACCCATGTGCTGCACCGCCTGCCGGAAATGCTCCATCAGGTGCTGGCGAATTCCCAGCGGGTGCTGCTGCTGGGCCAGGAGGAAACCACCATCCGGGAGGACATCCCCATCCGCCGGGACGGCAGGTCCCGTGCCTGGGTGACGGCCATGTACGGCTGCGACAACTTCTGCTCCTACTGCATCGTGCCTTATGTGCGCGGGCGGGAAAAAAGCCGCCGGCCGGAGGAGATCTATCGGGAGTGCCAGGGTCTGGTGGAGGCAGGATATAAGGAGATCACCCTGCTGGGCCAGAACGTCAACTCCTACGGCAAGGGCCTGGAGGAGCCGGTGAACTTCGCGGAGCTGCTGCGGCGGCTGGACGGCCTTCCGGGGGACTTTCGCCTGCGCTTCATGACCTCCCACCCCAAGGACGCTTCCCAGGAGCTCTTTGATGTGATGGCGGAGAGCCGGCACATTCCCCACCACATCCACCTGCCCTTTCAGTCGGGAAACGACCGGGTGCTCCAGGAGATGAACCGCCGGTATACCAGGGAAAAATACCTTGCCCTCATCCGCTGCGCTAGGGAGGCGATGCCGGACGTGAGCTTTACCTCCGACGTGATCGTGGGCTTCCCCGGAGAGACCTATGAGGAATTCCAGGACACCTTCTCTTTGATCCGGGAGGTGGAGTTCGTGAATCTATTTACCTTTATCTACTCACCCAGGCCGGGCACGCGGGCGGCGGAGATGCCTGACCCGATCTCCCACGAGGAAAAGACCCGGTGGTTCGCGGAACTCCTGAAGGTACAGGAAGAGGTTGCCGGGAAAATCGGCCAGAGGCTGGTGGGGAGCCGCCAGCGGGTGCTGGTGGAGGACCGGGACGGAAAAACCGGCCTGCTCTCCGGCAGGACGGCCAGCAGTCTGACGGTGATGTTCCCCGGAGAGGACGGCCTGATCGGGGAGTTTGCCGCGGTGGAGGTCACCGAGGCCCGGGGCGTCAGCCTGCGGGGCAGGTTGGTATAATTGGTATAAAACAATAGGAGGCGGTTTGGATGACGAAAAGGCAAAAAATATTTGTGATCGTTCTTTCCTGCTGCTGTGTTGGGGCAGTGCTGCTTCTGGCGGCGGTTCATTTCTGGCTTTCCGGCATGAGGAGCTATGAGCTCCATCTGCCGGACTTCGGCGATCTGAAGGGGGTGGCTCTGACCCAGAAGGGAGGGGAGGAGATCCACCTTATGGACGCTTATGGGGAGGACGTGCTCTTTATCCTCAAGGGGCAGGGCCGCAGCACCAGAACCGAGAGCGTCCAGGACGCGCCGGTGAACGTGGAGGACTGGATCAAGATAGACCTGCGCTTTCATAAGGCGGGGACCAGCACCCTCTTTGTCTACCAGAAGCCCTCCCGGGAGGGGGAATACTTCATCGAGCAGCCCTACAACGGGATCTATGAGATCTCCGGGGACGAGTACAACTCCATCAAACAATACGCCCACTCATAGGAGGCGATCCTTTTGGGAAACATGATTCTGTTTTTGTCGTGTATGCTCTGCGGGGCCATTTTCATCGGCCTTGGAATTTACGCCGCGAAGAAAAAGACCCCCATGAATTTCTGGTCCGGGGTGGACGTCCCCAGGGAGAGCATCTCGGATATCCCTGCCTATAACCGGGCCATGGGCAGGCTGTGGGGCGGGTATAGCGCGGTCTGGTTCATTTCCGGGGTGGCGGGGCTGTGGCAGCCGGTGGCGGCGACGGTTCTGATGTGCGTACTGGGCAGCGGCGGCGCGGTGGCGCTGGTGCTGATTTATAAACGGATCGAGAAAAAGTACCGGGTGAAGTGAGGAAAATTGGAGAATGGGGACATCTCCCGAATGCGTCCGAAAAATGTGCGAGAGGAGAGAGGCTATGAAGGTTTTGCTGCTGAACGCCAGCCCGAAAAAGACCGGTGCCACCCAGGAGATTCTGCGGACCGTGGAGGAGGCCCTGCCAAAGGCAACCTGCGGGGAGCTGGTCTGCCTGGGTGACTATCAGGTGCAGTACTGCCTGGGCTGCAAAACGTGCTACCAGTCCGGCTGCTGTGTCCACCAGGACGACATGCCGGTTCTTCTGGACAAGATGGATGAAGCGGACGTGTTGGTTATCGCCGCGCCCTCCTATTGGGCGGACGTGCCGGGGCAGCTTAAGGTGTTCATCGACCGGTGCACGCCTTTTGGCGACACCAACCCGGACCCCCATAGGCATACCCTAAAGCCGGAAAAGCGCTGCTACGCCATTGCCCTGCGGACAGGCGTGAGACCGGGGGAATGCCAGCATATCATCGATACCATCGACCACTGGTGCGGGCACATGGGCGTGGAGATGGCCGGGAGCCTGTACTTCTGCCAGATTGAGGGGAAAGAGGACATAGACCGGCACAAGCCCGCCATCCGGGAAAAGACGGCGGAATGGTTCGGCGGAGACTGAGAAACCGGCGCATAATTAGCACATAATAAATCTTTTGTATAATTGGAGGCGTACGATGGGAGCAGTCTTTGCGAAATGCGGGATGCGCTGTGATCTCTGCCTGATCTACCGGCCCAATGTGGAACGGGAGGACCGCCGGACGGAGATCTGCGCGGTGTGGAGGAAGCAGAACCCGAATTTTGACGCCGACCCGGCGGAGATCATCTGCGACGGTTGCGCCTGCCAGCGGGAGGACGCGGTTTACTTTGATAAGAACTGCAAAACCCGCAGGTGCGTGCTGGAAAAAGGGTATGAGCATTGTGGATTCTGCGAAAGCTATCCCTGCGGGATTTTTTCGGCGGAGCCCGGACCAGAGGAGATCACCCGGATGATCGAGGTGGAAAAACGCTGGACCTGGGAGGACGAGAAGCTGATGGAGGCCTATGCCTGCAAAAAGTACATGGACGAGTTTAGAAAGGAGCATGGCCCGGAATAAATATGGAGGCTGGATGAGAAAAATATGGACGTCGTGGTGGCCTTTACATTTTGAGAAAATATTTTACTAAAACAGGCACTGTAAAGCAAAAATGAAAAGAAAGGACCCGAAAATCAGCGAAAAACTCTACGCAACGAGGAAAAGC
>NZ_RAZF01000028.1 GCF_003612555.1 Acutalibacter sp. 1XD8-33 | reverse complement strand
CGCGCTCGCTTTTGCTCTATTTTCAAATCTCTTTTCCTTTTCCTCTTTTCCTCATTTTTCAGTAAACCCTAGTTAGTCTTATTTTTGTTTCTTACCGATTATTTGCTCCTCTTTGAATTTTGGTGAAGCCCCCAGCACTGATGTTGTGCTGGGGGCTTGAAATTTAGTGAATAAATTGGTATAATTGCAATAGAAAAATGGGAGGCCTAGCACAGGAATATATATAGTTGCATCCCATCTTCCCAAATGCGGGGGTGCATATCTTGTATGCGCAAAAAATAATTGACACTAGAATGTGTCACGGCATAATGGAGGGTAAAGATGGATTCTAAGTGGGATGTGATATCACTTATTGGTAGTGGCTGTCAGCTCAACAAGCGCGTCAATGATATGGGCTCTGGTAATCTCGTAGATAAAATGACTAATGTAGCCAATGAATGGTTTAAGCATGATTTTACTACAAGGGCCGCAAAACGCTATCCACCAAGACCAGCACTTATAAATGCTCCCACTGGCTCAGGAAAAAGTACATTTGTGTTGGAGCATCTGTCTAGAATTATCGCGAGAAATGGAGGAAGAATTCTTCTTCTCACAAATAGAAGCGGACTCTGTTTGCAACAGCGAACTATGGGAAACAGGTTAAGCCCTATGCCTACAATGGGTACAAGTTCACTTCGCAACTACCCTGTTTGGAATAATGTTGACATTATAACTTATCAAGAAGCTATGTCATACATAAAGCATGATTGGTATGGCACCATTAGATATGTTCAAGCGGTGATATGCGATGAGGCCCATTTTTTCTGTTCCGATTCCACCTATAATTCACATACAAGCGAGATTCTTAAAGCACTGATTTCGTGTTTCTTTTGGACAACTCGGATTTACATGACAGCTACGCCGGATAGTGTAGAACCTGTTCTTTTGCTCGAAGAAAAAATTGCTTTGGATAATTATTGCAACGGAACCATACAGATTGAAGATGCTAATAAGCAAAGGGTAGAGGAAAATCAAAAAGCTGAAATGGACGATGCCCTCAAAAAGGGAGAGAATGTTACGGAACTAAAGGACAGACATGAACGTGAAATGATAAGGCTTAATCAGAAGCGCGAGGATACGAAGCAGTGGTGTAATACAGTGTCCCAGAGGCACTATCTGCAAGTATATAAGTTTTCTACGAATTATGATTATGTACGCCTGCACTTTTTCCGCGAGTGGCAAAATATTGTGAATGCAATAAACGATGCTTCATCTTCTGACAAATGGCTGATTTTTGTCCGCACTAAGAAACAAGGCGAAGAATTGAAATCTATTCTTGGAAAGTGCGCTCAATTTGTCCATGCAGATATAAAAGGAAATGACAGGCAATCCTTACAAGACATGATGCGCAGAGAACGGTTCGAGAATCGCGTGCTTATTTCAACAACGATACTCTACAATGGCATCAATTTTCATGATGATGAGCTAAAACACATTGTGGTCGATTCGGTGGATAAGTCAGAGGTTATACAAATGCTAGGAAGGAAACGCATAAAGGAAGGAGATGTTGTGAATTTGTATGTGCTGGTTCCTGATGTTGAAGAGCTGAACAAACGTAAAGGTTTGACAAAGAATAACCTGGATTTAGCCCATCAATTTCATAATGACCCTCATCGGTTTTTCCGTGACCATTGGGAGAGCGGGAATATTGACGAGGAGTTCCAGAAACTTTTTGGCGTTCCAAGTTACTTGAGTAGGAATTCTATTGATATGAGCTTGTATGCGCCATATCAATTGTCTATAGAAGAAGGTTTTTATGAGACAGCAATCGATAATATTCTAAAAGGAAATCATCTTTTTGAAAAGAGTATTTGTGCTTGGTTCGATTTAGACTATAGCCCCGATATGAAGTTTGATGATTCTTTGGAAGATGTTATTGACCGCACTACGCCCAAAGTTAGGAGCTGTTTTGAAAAATACCTAGAGATGTCTCCGTTCTCCCGGGAGGCAGGGATGGAGCTATGGAATATGCTATTAAATCTCTTGGATGAAGAACATAATGTATTTGGCATTAAAATGAAAAATCAACAGGAAAGTGGCCGCTGGAAAGCAGATATAAACCGAGTTAGCGATTACTTCGACTTGCCATATTCTTGTGATTCTGCTGGAAACAAACTCTTGAAGATTACTCACAAGAAGGATGAGAAGAGTGAAGCAGGGATAAGCGAAACATTTGTGGAAGAATCTTCTGGAGATATGTCTGAATAGACTGGCTCTAATATCAGCTGAATGCACTTCTAAAATAGCTATTATAGTACAAAGATAAACACAATTAAACCTATCCAATAAAGAACCGCTTTTCACCAACATTTCAGGCACATATTATAACCCTGAAACCGAAAAGCAGTTTCAAATCCAATTGGAAAGGGTTGAGCCAGATGTCAAAAATCAGAGCAAACAAAGAGGGAAACATCCGTCAAAGGCCCGACGGCCGCTGGGAGGTCCGTGTGACGGTTGGAATCGACTACGCGACCGGGAAGCCAAAGAGGGTTTCCCGCTACACAGATACCCAGGAGGAAGCCGTTAAGCTGCTCCATGAGCTGTCCGTCCTGCGGGATTCAGCTCCAAATGCGTTCAGCAGCATCACTCTTGGCGAGTGGCTGGATATGTGCCTTGAGGTCTACATGAAGCGCTCCTTGAAGCAATCTACCTATATCAGCTATGAGGGGTACATACGAATCCATTTAAAGCCCAGCTTGGGCGGCTTGCAGCTCCGGGACGTCACGCCTCGGTTGTTGCAGGAATTCTACAATTACAAAGCCGAGGCAGAGGGCCTTGCGCCAAAAACGATTGTGAATCTCAATCTGTTTTTGCACAAGGCCTTTTCCTTTGCAGTCAACGAGGGATACATCCCCAGCAATCCGGCCTCCGCCATCAACCTGCCGCAGGGAGACAAGCCTCAAATCGAAATACTGACCAGGGACGAACAGGTACGGCTCATCAAGGCCAGCTACCAGCACCGCTACGGCGTTTTTATCCGTCTGGTGCTCTTTACCGGCCTACGCATTGGAGAGGTGCTGGGGTTGCGCTGGGAAGATTTAGACGTGCAAGCAGGGTTATTGCACATACGCAGGACACTGAACCGCTTGAAGAAGCGTGGTGCAGTCCCGCCAGGGGAGAGCAAGACCGAAATCGTGATACAGAGCCCCAAATCCCAGAATTCTATCCGCTCCATTCCGATTCTTCCCGCTGTTATGCAAGACCTGATGAACTGGAAAGCAGTCCAACAGAGCGATCGCCAAGCGGCGGGCGAGAACTACGTCGACAGTGGCATGATTGTCACCAATCCCCTGGGAGGTTACATGGAGCCTCGAACTTTTAAGGACCAGTACAACCAAATCCTCAACTTGGCTGGCCTCAGGCACTTCACGCTTCATGCCCTGAGACATACCTTCGCCTCCCGAGCTATGGAGCAGGGCATGGACGCAAAAACTCTGTCGGTCATTCTAGGCCACGCCTCCGTATCATTCACTATGGACACCTATGCCCATGTGCTGACCAGCCACAAAGTTGAGAGCATGGCGCTGATGGAGGAACTATTCGACATGGGCCAAGCTCCGGCGCAGGCGATTTCCTATCCAGTTATCGCAACGCCACTGGCAACAGGAGGATTCTTGTTTACCGCACCGGACTTTCCACAGGTGCAGTTTACTGGTGCGGACCTGTACCAGAGCCTACAGGAAATGAAGGAGCGGCTGCAAGAGGAACTGCTGATAAACCTATGTCCGCCTGAACCAACCCCAGCCCATATGCTGGTCTTGGATGCAGGGCAACTGCTCCTGCAAATCCCGGTCTAAAGGCTAAATTCAACTCGAATTCAACTGTAAAGGTATATGGTTTACAGTTTTAGGGGTAAAAATGGGGTCAAAACTAGTATGCAAACAACCTGAAAACACAAGATATGGCCCAGAACTTAGTGTTCTGGGCCATATGTGTGGTTGCGGGGGTAGGATTTGAACCTACGACCTTCGGGTTATGAGCCCGACGAGCTACCGAGCTGCTCCACCCCGCGTTATTTGAATCGTTCTTCATTAGTGCTTATTTAGTATACTACACATGGGAAAGAATTGCAAGAGTTTTTTTTGAAAAACCTGAAAATTTTTTCAGGCCAAGAGTTTTTTGAAAGCCTCTTTCCATCGTGAGCAATATGTGGTATACTATAAATTACTATGTGGTGTTTTCCATGTTGCGCTTTCAACACAATAGAGTGATTGCTTTTACAACGATTTAGGAGGAGAATGATATGGTGGAAGAATATACCCTGCCATTGTCAAAAATAATAGAAAATCAGGGGCTCACCCCGCTCTATTTGCCTCGGGATCCCAGCCTGATCCCCGTTCGCTCCCGGGATGTGACCAGGCCTGGTCTGGAGCTGAACGGCTTCTATGAATATTTTGATACCGACCGTATCGCGATTCTGGGCCGTTCGGAAATGGGGCTGCTCAACCGTTTTGGGGAGGAGCCCCGAACCGAGGCGATTGAGCGCTATTTTGCCCTGCATCCGGTGGCGGTTATCCTGGCCCGGGGCATTCAGCCTTGGGACATGATGCTGGCGGCTGCAGAAAAATACGAAATCCCCTTGCTATTATCCCAAGATACCACCTCTAGTGCACTGGCCAGTCTGGTTGCCTATCTTAATGTGGAGCTGGCGCCCAGAATTACCCGCCATGGCGTGTTTATGGAGGTGTATGGAGAGGGGATCCTTCTGGTGGGGGACAGCGGCGTGGGAAAGTCAGAGGCGGCCATTGAGCTGATCAAACGGGGACACAGGCTGATTGCCGACGACGCTGTAGAGATCCGCCGGGTTTCCAGTATTTCCCTGGTGGGCCAGGCCCCGGAAAATATCCGCCACTTCATTGAGCTGCGAGGTATTGGGGTCATTAACGCGCAGCGCATTTTTGGCACCGGCGCGGTGAAGCCTACGCAGAAAATTGAGCTCTGCATCAAGCTGGAGCCTTGGGACGCCGCCAAAGTATACGACCGTATGGGGATCGAAAACGCGTTTACTGAGATATTGGGAATCCGCATTCCGGTGATTACAATTCCGGTGAAACCCGGGCGGAATCTGGCGGTGATTATTGAAGTCGCGGCCATGAACAACCGGCAGAAGGAGATGGGCTATAATGCCGCCCAGGAACTGCTGGCAAACATGGGCGTGGATATGGATGGAATGGAGTCCAGCGAGATAAAAATGGACCTGGATATTTAGAAGCTGTACCAATAGGCGTTTGCATTCCCCTTTCCGGCAAATTCAGCCGGGGAGTGGCGTTGTGAGAACTTGTCAATCGCCAGATTGCTTCTCCCCACTGAATTTGCTCGAAAATCGTATACTTTTTGAGAGTAATACTGTGTGGCCTCCGCCGCCACAGATCGGCGGCTCCGGCGGGAGGGGCTTCGCCCCCTCCACCCCCACCGCCTTTAAAAAGGCGGGCGAAACTTTTATCCTGGACGGCTTCGACCGGTCCAGCTGGTCAAAGCTTGGCAACACCCAGTTTACAGTTGGTCAGGGGTCTGGGGGCGCTGGTCCCCAGTGGGAACCGTCAAGCGCCGACCGAACCGGCAGGTGAGACTCCCCAGTTGCCAGAGGCAAAAACACTCTCTCAAAAGTATAGTTAACGCAGTTCAAAAGAGGTAGAATCACCTCTTTTGAACCAGGTGGGGAGGTCACAGCCTCTTGAGCCGCCCAGCTTGAAAATCGGTATATACCGATTTTCAAGTGTGTTTACTATAACACAAATCCTATTGGTACAGCTTCTTAGCTTTCGCTTGAACCGCAGGTAGAATAGGGCAGTCTTATGAGAGCATATGCTTTGACGTGAACTTTTGAGAATGGCAGGAGGGAGGCCGCATGATAATGGATGATATTGCGTTTGACCAGGAGATGGACCGCCTATGCTGTGAGAATTTGGCGGAGGAACCGTTGGCTCCCCATACGACGTTTAAGATCGGTGGACCGGCCCACCGGTTTGTCATTGTGAAAACCACCTCTCAGTTGGCCGGTGTGCTGAAAGAACTGGAGCGCCAGGGGATTCCCAGAATTATCATTGGAAAGGGCTCTGACCTGCTGATAAGCGACCGGGGGTTTTCCGGAGCCGCCGTGTGCCTGGGGGGAGAATTTCAAGAGATCGCTTTGCGGCCCGACCAGGTGTCCGTCCGGGCGGGAGCAGCTGCGCCGCTGGCTTCGGTATGCGCGTTTGCCAGAGACCATGGGCTCTCCGGATTGGAATTTGCCTGGGGGATTCCTGGTTCCGTAGGAGGAGCCGTCTATATGAATGCCGGGGCCTACGGGGGCGAGATGAAAGATGTGATTGTCAGAACAGAGCATTGGGATTCCCAAGGGCATCCCGGAACCTATGGGGCGGCGGAGTTGGATTTTTCTTACCGTCACAGCAGATACACCGAATCCGGCCAGGTGATTGCCTTTGGCGAGTTCCGGCTTATCCCGGGGGATCCCCGGGAGATCGGCGCAAAGATGGAAGAACTGATGGCCCGGCGGAAGGAAAAACAGCCCTATGACATGCCCAGCGCGGGCAGCGTGTTCAAGCGGCCGAAAACCGGCTATGCCGCCGCGCTGATCGACCAATGCGGGCTAAAGGGGCGCAGCGTGGGCGGGGCTCAGGTTAGCGAAAAGCACGCGGGCTTTATTGTAAACACAGGCGGGGCTACCTGCCGGGATGTGACAGAGCTGATGGAGCTGGTCCGGGAAACCGTGTGGAAGCAGACCGGTGTGGAGCTGGAACCGGAAGTGCGGATCATCGGGGACCGGTAAAACAGGGAGGAGCAAGGCGGTTAAAATGGAATTTGTGGTAGTAACGGGACTTTCCGGGGCGGGTAAAACCCAGGCGATGCACTCCATGGAGGATATCGGATTTTTCTGCGTGGATAATCTGCCGCCGGCGCTGATTCCGGTTTTCTATGACCTGTGCGCAAAATCGGAGGACACGATGAGCCGCGTGGCGGTGGTGACGGATACCCGTGGCGGAGAGCTGTTCAAGTCTTTCTTTACGGCAATGGAAGCGTTGAAGATGGAGGGAAAGCCCTATAAGATCCTGTTTTTGGACGCTTCCGATGAGGTTCTGGTCCGGCGCTTCAAGGAGACCCGCCGCAGACACCCCCTTTCCGACGGCCTGGGAGGCTCTTTGGAGCAAGCGGTCCGCCTGGAGCGGGATATGCTGGCCCCCATGCGGGAGGGCTCCCATTTTGTCATGGACACCTCTGGGTTCTCTCCCGCTCAGCTGAAGGGCCGGATTGCGGAGCTCTTTCTCACCACAGCCAGCGACTCGCTGACGGTACACTGCATCAGCTTCGGCTTTAAGTTCGGCATCCCCATGGAGGCCGACCTGGTGATGGATGTGCGCTGCCTGCCCAATCCTTTTTACGATGAACAGCTGCGGCCCAAAACCGGACTGGACCCGGATGTGCGAGACTATGTGATGGAAAACGACGAGACCCGGGGTTTTGTCTCCCGGTACACCAGCCTGCTGGACTACCTGCTGCCCCTCTATGAAAAGGAGGGGAAGAGTCAGCTGGTGGTGGCGGTGGGCTGTACAGGCGGGCACCACCGGTCCGTGGCCCTGGCCCAGTTTACCTGCGGCTATCTGGGGGCAAAGGGAGTCAAGGCCAGCGTGACCCATCGGGATATTCAGAAATATTGAGCCCTTGCGAAAATTTTTTGGGTATTCATGGACCTTCGGGGGCAAAGAAGCGGTTTTGCCTGCCGGCTCGGTCAGCTCGCGACCTGTCTACCACTGGCAGACACTCACCCCCAAACCCCACCATGGGGCCGAAACTTGACAAAGCCAAGTTTTCCACCCCTGGACCGCGCAATTTTGTTCAGCGCCGTCTATTTCATCAGGAATTTATTGAGGAGTCTATGTGATGTACTGCATTCTGGTCGGCGGCATGCCCGCTGCGGGAAAGTCCCACATGGCCCGGGTCCTTTCTGAGCGTCTGGGCCTGCCCGTGTTCTCCAAGGACGAGATCAAGGAGCGCCTTTACGATACCATCGGCTTTCGCAGCCGGGCGGAAAAGGTGACGCTGGGCGTGGGGGCCATGGAGGCTATGTGTTACGCCGCGGGGCAGGTGATGGCTCGGGGCGGTTCGGTGATTCTGGAAAACAATTTCGAGAGGGATTCTGTCCCCGGCGTGAGGCGGTTGCTGGAGCGGTACGGCTGCAAGCCCTTCACCCTGCTGCTTACCGGGGATTATGAGGTCATATACCAGCGGTTCCTGCGGCGGGATCAGTCGCCCCAGCGCCATCGGGGTCATGTGGTGAATACCCAATATCCGGAGCCCGCCGGGGAAGAAGCGGTATACCAGCCCATGAGCTTCCGGCGGTTTGTGGAGGGCTTCACCGCCCGGGGAATGGTGGATTTTGATGTGGGAGGCCCGCGCCTTGTGGTGGACACCACTGATTTCTCCCAGGTGGACTACGAGGGGATCGCGGCCCAGGTGAGGCAGCTTTTGGATCGGGAAACGCGTGATAGGGAAAGGTTCGGATAGGGAATGTCGTTTACGGCGGATATCAAAACGGAGCTTTGCAAAATACAGATCAAGCGGGACTGTTGCCTGCGGGCGGAATGCTATGGCGCTTGGCTTTTCTCCAAGTGCTTTACCATCAAGGAGGCGGCCTTTACCACAGAGAGTGGCCCAGCCGCCCGGCGGATGCTGGAGCTGGCGGCGTCCGGGCCTGGGGTCTCGGCTCAGCTAAGCTATGCGGTGAGCCGGAGACGCCGCCCCGCGTACCGGGTGAGCCTGCCCGAGGAGCAGGAGCGGGTCCGGCTGGTAGAAGCCTTCGGGCACACGGGCCGGGAGCCCAGCCTGCGCATCAACCGAGCGGTGCTGGAGGGAGACTGCTGCCAGACGGCCTTTCTGCGGGGAATCTTTCTGGCCTGCGGGAACGTGACGGACCCCAACAAGGGCTACCATCTGGAATTCGCCGCACCCTATAAAAATTTGGCGGGAGATCTATACACCCTGCTGGGGGAGGCGGAGGCTTTCTCCAGCAACCCGGCGGTGGTGCGCCGCCCGGGGGGCTACGGGGTGTACCTGAAGGACAGCGGCCAGATCGAGAATCTGCTCACTTATCTGGGGGCCACGGGGGCCTCCATGGAGCTGATGCAGGTGAAGATGTACAAGGAGGCCCGGAACAACATCAACCGCAAGACCAATTTCGAGACCGCCAATATGGACAAGACCTACTCGGCCTCCGCCCGGCAGATCGCGGCCATCGCGGCCATCAGCGACTGCCGAGGGCTGGAGAGCCTTCCGGACGGCCTGCGGGAGCTGGCGGTCCTGCGCCTGAACAACCCGGATCTCACCCTGCGGGAGCTGGGCCAGCGGCTGGGGATCAGCCGCAGCGGGGTGAACCACCGGCTGCAAAAGCTGCTGGAGATGGGGGAGGCCATTATCGAAGAAAAGGGCATCGATGGAATTATGTAACTTGCACAAATGGCATTTTTTTGAGAGTGTTGATGGCCCCCGGCGGGGAGGGGCTTTGCCCCCTCCACCCCCACCACCTTTGAAAAGGTGGACGAAACTTTTACCCTGGTTAGCTTTATCGCACTCAGCTGACCAGTGTAAAAGTTTTGCTCGAGCTTTTTCAAAAGCTCGCAGGGTGTGGGACAGAGTCCCACGGTCTTGCCGGAATGCGCGAGAGTTCGCTTGCGAACTCTTCTGTGCGCATGAAGGCCACTCCGTATTACTCCATAATGGTATGGAAACTTTAGCGCGGGAGAAGAGGAGGTGGGACGATGGCGTTCGCGCATCTGCACGTGCACACGGAATACAGTCTGCTGGACGGGGCCTGCCGGATCGAGCGCCTGCTGGACCGGGCCCAGGAGATGGGCCACAAGGCCGTGGCGATTACGGACCACGGGAACATGTACGGCGTCATCGACTTCTACAAGGCGGCGAAAAAGCGGGGGATCAAGCCCATCATCGGCTGCGAGGTCTACGTGGCCAAGCGCACCCGCTTTGACAAGGTCCACGAGTTCGACAGCGAAAACCGCCATCTGGTGCTCCTCTGCGAGAACGAGACCGGCTACCGCAACCTGACCGCCATGGTCTCCCTGGGCTGGACCGAGGGCTTCTACAACCGCCCCCGCATCGACTTCCAGCTGATGGAGCAGTACCACGAGGGGCTGATCGCCCTGTCCGCCTGCGTCTCCGGGGAAATTCCCAGGGCCCTGCTCCGGGGGGACTATCAGGGGGCAAAGGAGGCCGCCCTGCGCTACCGGGAGATCTTCGGCTCGGAGAATTTTTTCCTGGAGCTTCAGGACCACGGCCTCAGTGACGAACATTATGTAAACCCCAGCATCATCAAGCTGTCCCAGGAGACTGGCATCCCCCTGGTGGTCACCAACGACTGTCACTATATTGACGCGGAGGACCGGGAGATGCACCGGGTGCTGATGTGCATCCAGACCGGGCGCACAGTGGAGGAGGAGGGGCTGGACTTCGGCTCCGGCGAGCTCTATTACAAGTCGGAGGAGGAGATGCGGGGGCTGTTCCCAGAGCTGCCAGAGGCGGCGGACAACACCGTGAAGATCGCGGAGCGCTGCCAGGTGGAGTTCGAGTTTGGCAAGACTAAGCTGCCCCACTTCGACACCCCGGACGGCTCCCCCAACCAGGAATTTTTCCTGCGCTTGTGCTGGGACGGCCTCCGCGCCCGGTACGGGGACGACCCAGGCCAGGACTTGAAAGACCGCCTCCAGTACGAGATCGACACCATCACCCAGATGGGTTATGTTAACTACTACCTGATCGTCTGGGACTTCATCCGCTACGCCAAAAGCGTGGACATTCCCGTGGGGCCGGGGCGGGGCTCCGGGGCGGGGAGCTTGGCCGCCTACTGCATCGGGATCACCAATGTAGACCCCATCCGGTACAACCTGATTTTCGAGCGCTTTCTGAACCCGGAGCGGGTGAGTATGCCGGACTTTGACATCGACTTCAGCGACGAGCGCCGGGACGAGATCATCGGCTATGTGTTGGACAAGTACGGCGCGGACCATGTGGCCCAGATCGTCACCTTCGGCACCATGGCCGCTCGGGGGGCTATCCGGGACGTGGGCCGGGCTATGGCGGTGCCCTACGGCAAGGTGGATCAGGTGGCCAAGCTGGTGCCCATGGAGCCGGGCATGACTCTGGAGAAAGCCTTGAAGCAGTCCAAAGACTTCCGGGAGCGCTGCCAGAGCGACGCCCAGGTGAAGGCCCTGGTGGATATGGCGATGAAGGTGGAGGGGATGCCCCGGCACACCAGCACCCACGCGGCGGGGGTGCTGATCACCGACCGGCCCGTGATGGAGTACGTGCCCCTGGCGAAAAATGACGACGTGGTGGTCACCCAGTTCACCATGACGGCCATCGAGGAGCTGGGCCTGCTGAAAATGGATTTTCTTGGCCTTCGAAACCTTTCCGTCATTGACAACGCCCAGAAGCTCATCCGCCAGAACGAGCCCGCCTTTTCCATGGACGCCATCCCCCACGACGACAAGGCTACTTTTAACATGCTGGCGGGGGGCAATACCGTGGGGGTGTTCCAGTTTGAATCCGCCGGCATGACCCGGCTGCTGGTCCAGTCTCAGGCCACGGGCATTGAGGACCTCATCGCCATTATTTCCCTTTACCGGCCGGGGCCCATGCAGTTCATCCCCACGTATTTGGAAAACTGTAAAAACCCCGCCAAGGTGAAGTACCAGCACGAACGGCTGCGGCCCATCCTGGACGTAACCTTCGGGTGCATCATCTACCAGGAGCAGGTGATGCAGATCTTCCGGGAGTTGGCGGGGTACTCCCTGGGCCGGGCGGATATTGTGCGCCGGGCCATGTCCAAAAAAAAGCACGACGTGTTGGAGCGGGAGCGGAAGATCTTTATCGAGGGCCAGCGGCGAGAGGACGGCACCTGGGAGGTGGAGGGCTGCCTGAACCGGGGGGTGGGCCGGGCCACGGCGGAGAAGCTCTTCCAGGAGATCCAGGACTTCGCCTCCTATGCCTTCAATAAATCCCACGCGGCGGCCTATGCCGTAGTAGCATACCAGACCGCCTACCTGAAATGCCACTACCCCCAGGAGTACATGGCGGCGCTGCTGTCCAGCGTGCTGGGGTGGACCGGCAAGGTGGCGGAGTATATTGAGGAGTGCAAGCGCCTGGGCCTGGAAGTGCTGCCCCCCCATGTGAACTATAGCGGCACGGGCTTCACGGTGGACGGGCAGCGGATCCGCTTCGGTCTGGCGGCGGTGAAGAATCTGGGAAAGGGCGTCATCGCCCGGATGGTCCAGGAGCGCCGGGGGGGAGGTCCCTACACTTCTTTCTACAATTTCTGTAAACGAATGGCCGGTAAGGAGATGAACCGCCGGGCGATTGAGAGCCTGGTGAAGTGCGGCGCTCTGGACGGCCTTGGCAACAACCGCCGGGAGATGCTGCTGGGGCTGGAGCCTGTGCTGAACGGCTTAGAGGAGGATAAGCGCCGGAACATTGAGGGGCAGGTGGGCTTTTTCGACTCTCCCCAGGCTCCCGGCGGCGAGATCTCCCTGCCACACGCGGAGGATTTTTCTCCCGAGGACAAGCTGGCCCAGGAAAAAGAGGTAACAGGCATGTACCTCACCGGACACCCTATGGCGGGCTACGCCTCTTTTTACGCCTCGGGGCGGTATGCCAAAACAGGAGAGATCCTCCAGAGCGCGGAAAATGGGGAGGGGGGGAAGTACCAAGACGGACAGAGGGTGGCTCTTTTGGGAATTGTCACCTCTGTGCGGCGGAAGGATACCAAGTCCGGGTCCACCATGGCGTTTGTCACATTGGAAGATATGTATGGGACCATGACCGCGCTGGTGTTCCCCCGGGTTTTGGAGGAGTTCGGGAATCTGATATTTGAGGGGGCTGTTGTGGAGGCCGGCGGACGGCTGAGCTTTCAGGAGGAAAAAGAGCCTGAATTGCTGTGCGATACCTTTTCTTTGCCGCCAAAGGCCGGGGAAATGGCAAGCAGTGTTCGGCCGGGACTGTATCTGCGCGTTGACTCCATGGAGGATCCCCACTATCAGAAAGCCATGCAGTATGTGGCAATCTTTGACGGCGGGCACAACGACCTGTATATCTTTTTTAAGGATCAGAACAAGCTGCTGAAGGCCCCCGCAAAATATCGGGTGGAGGTCAGCGACCAGCTGCTGAAGGCCCTTTTGCGGCTTCTGGGGGAGGGGAACTGCCGCTTTGTAGGACAGCGGGGCCAGTAAAGTCCGGAAAACAAAGGGAACGGCAGCCTTGGAAGGCGTAAAATCTTTTCAAACCCCCTTGATAATTCCCGGAGATTTGGTATAATTAGGGTACAGACCAGTACGAAAGTTGGAGGTAGCAAAAGATGGGAGCTAAAACAATTGCAGTATTGACCAGCGGGGGCGACGCTCCTGGCATGAACGCGGCTGTAAGGGCGGTGGTGCGCAGCGCGATTTCCTTTGGTATGAAGGTTTACGGCGTCATGCGCGGGTATAACGGCCTTTTGAACGGCGACGTGAAGGAGATGGTGATGCGCAGCGTGTCCGACATCATCCAGCATGGCGGCACGGCTCTGTTTACTGCCCGCAGCCCGGAATTTAACACGCCGGAAGGCGTTAAGAAAGCGGCGGATTTCTGCCGTTCCAAGGGGATCGACGGCGTGGTGGTGATTGGCGGCGATGGTTCCTTCCGGGGAGCCAGAGACCTCTGCGCGGAGGGTATCTCCTGTATCGGCGTGCCGGGCACCATTGACAATGACATTGCCTGTACGGATTATACCATTGGCTATGATACCGCTTTAAATACCGCCATGGAAATGATTGACCGGATCCGGGACACCACAGAGTCCCATGACCGGTGCAGCGTGGTGGAGGTAATGGGCCGCCGTTGCGGCGACATCGCCCTGCATACCAGCATTGCCGTTGGCGCTATGGCGACTTTGGTTCCGGAAGTGCCCTATGATTTCCAGCGGGATATTGTGGACCGGATGAAGGCCGCCCAGCGCACCGGCAAGCGGCATTACATCATTGTGGTGGCCGAGGGTGTGGGTCATACCCAGGAGCTCACAGAACGGATCCAGGCCGCCACCGGCATTGAGAGCCGGGCCACGGTTCTGGGCCATGTGCAGCGGGGCGGTTCCCCCAGTCTGCGGGACCGGGTGGTGGCCAGCCGGATGGGCTATCACGCCGTAGAGCTGCTGTACAACGGCGCTTCCAACCGGGTGGTTGCCCTGAAGGGCGAGCAGGTGGTAGACTTCGACATCACCGAGGCCCTGAACATGCCCCGCATCTTTGACGAGAACCTATACCGGGTTTCTGCCCGGCTGTCTATTTAAGGTCCGGCACACATAGCTTTTGCGTCCAGATATGGGACCGGCGCTCACGGAACATCCTTCCGGCAGGCGCCGGTTTCTTTGATAATCCTGACTTGAGGAGGGGGAAGATGAAAACATTCGACCAGCTTGTTCTGGTGAATTACTGTCATCCCGGCTGCGTTCCGCTGAAGAACATCATGCGCCTGCCAGAGTCACAGGCCTTTCAGCTGGCCCGAACGCTGGCGGAGGAGCACCCGGAGACCACCGCCTTTTACCGTTTTGCGGACTTTGCCAACTACTACGCCCTGCGAAAAGCCCAGGACGCGTATCTCTATAAACGTTTTCTCCTGCTGGGCGGCAGGCCGGAGGAAGCGCATCCCCTGTCCTTTGTGCTGGAAGGCAGCGCGTATCTCCACGGCTGGTTTGGAAACGGACCGGAAACACGGCTGCTGCTCAAAGATATTGCCCCCTGGCACATCAGCTTTACAGTTGGTGACAGCGGGGCGGCATTCCAGAAAAACGGGACAGTGGAGCTGCTCACTGTCAGTGGCCTGCGCCAGCTGATGGAGGCGAACAGCGGCAGTCTTGGGCAAATTTTGCGCAAGACAGGGTATCATTATGTGGAGGCGCAGCTTTGGTGTGACGCGTATCTGAAGCAAGCCTGACCGGATATCGCAAAAAGGACAGGGCAATCCCCGGGGTTACCCTTGTACGTGGTCCGGGCATATTTCTGCTTCTATTATCCTTATCTTCTTCCACTCGCAAAGGCTCCTCAGTATTTTCCCTACCTCTGCCTTCTTCTCCTTATAAAACACCTTACTTCCGTATTTCGGCGCAAATCCTATATGATATTTGCAATTCCACCTGGTGTGTGCTAAACTGTTTGTGACATCCATCTGTATGTCCTCCTTTTGGTGTTTCTTCTTGCAGTTGCCAGACCGCAAACTTATTTTACAACAAAAGGAGTCGTTCTACATCATCGCCAAAAACCTTCTTTTGAACCACTCGTCTTGCGAGTGGTTTTCGATAGACAAAAAAGCGCCCGGCCCATAGCCAGGCGCTTTTTCGTTCCGTTTTTACCAGATAAATAGCTCTTTGCCACAGAGCTTCATCAGCGCTTCCCAAAAGGAATAGTCCCCATAAATGATCTATTCATTGATGACGTCATAGGAGATGCCCTCGGTAACAGCTCGCAGTATGTGTAGGGGTACATCGCTTCGTCCGTGGCCATCGCCACACGTTCCACCATTTTGATACGGTTAGAATAAAACATTCTGACAACTGCACAGTTAGCAGTAGGGTCGGAGCAGACACCGGTTTTCTGGAAGATTTCCAGGTCGTAAGGCCTATGGCTCTATTCAGTTAAAGATTGATACGCTTTCTTCCAGGTTGGGTACTGACGGCGGGTGAAAATGCGGCGAAATCTCTTGAGGGGGCGAATAGGAAGAAAGTTGTTATCGGTTCAGCCTGTCAGCGCCCGTCAGGCTTTTCCTCCTGCCCCGTATGGCAAACGGCTCTGTTCGGACAGCTCGAGCACCCGCAGCCACAGCCGCTCTCGCCCTTTTTCCTCCGGCGGATTCCCCGAAGAAGAATAGCCACGAAAATTACGGCGATTATGGCCCCAATAAGGACAGTAGGCAGATTGATACCAGTGGATAAGAGCATAGAACCACCTCCTTATTTTTCTGCGGCTGCTACGGCGCTCACAGTCAGACCGGAGCCGTCATATCTGTTTTTGCGGACCATCAGGTACACCACTGCCGCCACGGCCAGAATCGCCAGTACCGTGCCGATTCCAAAGCCCCCCGCAAAGGCCGACCCAATCTGATATACAACAAATGCCGCTATATAGGCAAAGCCGCACATGTAGCCAATGGCCCCCAGGGTCCACTTCCAGTTATTCATCTCCCGCTTGATGGCTCCCATGGCCGCAAAGCAGGGCGCGCAGAGCAAATTGAAAATCATGAAGCTATATGCCGCAACCGGAGTAAAGGCCGCGGCGATCTCAGCGGCAAAATTCGGGCCGGGATATAAGACATGGAGGGTGGAAACCACGTTTTCCTTCGCGATTAAGCCGGTAACCGTGCCCACGGTGGCCTGCCAGGTCCCAAAGCCCAGCGGGGCAAAGAGAAAAGCCGCCACACCGCCGATGGATGCCAGCAAAGAGGAATTGTTCTCCTCCACCATACCGAAAGCACCGTTCTCAAAGCCAAAGCCCTGAAGAAACCAGAGAACAATGGATGAAGCCAGAATCACGGTACCGGCGCGTTTGATGAAGGACCAGCCCCGCTCCCAGGTGGCCCAGAGCACATTGCCCACAGCGGGCACATGGTAGGCGGGCAGTTCCATCACAAAGGGAGCCGGATCCCCCGCAAACATTTTTGTCTTTTTTAGGATAACGCCGGAGATTACGATAGCCATTACACCAATAAAATATGCGGATGTGGTTACCCATGTGCCACCCCCGAACAATGCCCCGGCAAACATGGCAATAATAGGCATCTTTGCTCCGCAGGGCACAAAGCAGGTGGTCATAACGGTCATTCTGCGGTCCCGCTCGTTCTCAATGGTACGGGAGGCCATGACCCCGGGTACGCCGCAGCCGGTGCCCACCAGCATGGGGATAAAGCTCTTTCCGGAGAGGCCGAACTTGCGGAAGATCCGGTCCATGATGAAGGCAATGCGAGCCATATACCCCACATCCTCCAGGACGGACAGCAGCAGGAACAGCACCAGCATCTGGGGCACAAACCCCAACACGGCCCCCACACCCGCTATTATACCATCGTTGATCAGCCCTGACAACCACTCCGCACAGCCAATTTGTTCCAGCCAGTTTCCCACCGTCACAGGGATACTGTCCACCCAAGTACCATAGGCGCGGGGATCGGGGCCGTCCTCGCCGTACTGGGCCAGTACCTCTTTCGCTTCGGCCACCGCCTCCTCGGTGACGTCCACAGCGGAGGTTTCGCCGGAATCGTCGTCATAGAAGTATATCACGGACTCTCCGGCCTCGCCGGCCTCCACAATGGCGGAAGCCTCTTCGAAAGCGCCGGAAGCCTCTTCAAACCGTCCACATCGGAGACAAAGGGGACCAGCCAGCCGTCGCCGAAGAGCCCGTCGTTGGCCCAATCGGTGAGGGCGGTGCCTATGGACACCTTCCAGCCGCCCATGGCGATGGCATATACCAAAAACATCACGGCCACGAAAATAGGCAGGGCCAGCACCCGGTTGGTCACCACCCGGTCGATGCGGTCCGATACGGACAAGCTGTGGGCAGCCGCCTTCTTCTTTACCGCTTTGTCCACCACCTTGCTGATGTAGGCGTACCTCTGGTTTGTGATGATGCTTTCGCTGTCGTCGTCCAGCTCCTTCTCGCAGTCCGTGATATGTTCCTCCAGATGGGCCCTGAGTTCGCCGTCCAGGCTCAGCTCCTCCATCACCTTCTCGTCCCGCTCAAAGATTTTGATGGCGTACCAGCGTAGATAGCGGTCGCTAACCTTGCTGGAAATCGACTCCTCGATGTGGGCGATGGCGTGCTCCACGCTGCCGGTGAACACATGGGGGAGCTCTCCCGCGCGGTTCCGCCTGGCCTCATCCATGGCTGTTTGGGCAGCTTCCATCCCGCCCTCGCCTTTCAGGGCGCTCATCTCCACCACTTCACAGCCCAGGGCCTTCCCCAGCTTTTTCAGGTCGATTCTATCCCCATTTTTCCGCACCAGATCGATCATGTTCACCGCCACCACCACCGGCAGACCTAACTCAATGAGCTGGGTTGTGAGATAAAGGTTGCGTTCGATATTGGTGCCGTCCACAATGTTGAGAATGGCGTCGGGCCGCTCGTTCACCAAATAGCTGCGCGCCACCACCTCTTCCAGGGTGTAGGGCGACAGGGAGTAAATTCCAGGCAGGTCCTGAATCACGACCTCCTTGTCCCCTTTCAGGCGGCCCTCCTTTTTTTCCACTGTCACGCCAGGCCAGTTTCCTACATACTGGTTGGAGCCGGTCAGAGCGTTAAAAAGCGTTGTCTTGCCGCAATTTGGGTTGCCCGCCAGAGCAATCTTGATTTCCATTGGTCTTTTCCTCCTACAACAATATTAGCTATCACTAACTCCAAGAGCCCAAAACAAAATCTCAGGCAATCTCCACCATCTCCGCATCCGCTTTGCGCACGGACAGCTCATATCCCCGCACCTTCAATTCCATGGGATCTCCCAGAGGCGCTACCTTGCGGACAAAAATTTCCACCCCCTTGGTAATCCCCATATCCATAATCCGCCGTTTTACGGCTCCCACTCCATGCAGACGCACCACCTGAACGGTGTCGCCTACCTTTGCCTCCTTTAGCGTTTTCATACCGGCCCTCCTCAAATAAAAATACGGTTTGCCATGGTCTTATCCAGGGCGATTCTACTGTCTTTGACCTGCAAAATAACATTTCCGGCCAGCTGGCTTATTACGGTAACCATACTGTCCACCGTAAAGCCCAGTTCTGCCAAGTGCTGGCGTACCTCGTCTTTTCCGGTGATCCTGCGGATTATTACCGTCTCTCCCGGAATAGCCATTGTTAACGGCATCATCCCGCCTCCCTTCTGACTGTCGATTATGACCGCCTGATCAATCATGCTACCCTTTTCGTACGGTTAGCAACAACTAATCACGACACAATTAGTGTATACTAACCGCTGGGATTTGTCAAGAGGAAAATTAGTCTCCTGGAAAAAAATTTGCAAACGCAGAAGCCGCCGGTCTTGCTTTCTCAAAACCGGCGGCTTCCGGGTCAGAATAATGTATTCACGAGCTGCAATCACCGAGCTATGGAAAGACCCGGCGTCTTTGGTTACGCGTACAGGTTCAAAGACTCTCTCCCATAAAATAATACGTATCATCGCCCCAAAACTGAATCTGGCATCTCCGGGGTGTCTGCCGCAGCACTTGAAATACGTTGTAAAGATCCGGATAAGGACTTACCAGCCCCATGGCAGCAAACCCAAAGAAAAAGCCGTTCCAGGCCGTCCAGTCCGGGGGGAAACAGAGGAACAGGGCAATGGGCACGATTCCCAGAATAGTGGGCAGCAGAGACATGAAGATAAACCTCCCCCGCCCCAATGGATGGGAGACCAGCACCACCGCGGCCATTGCTTGGGGAACCAGGCCGATATGTACCACCGCAGTCTTTGGATATGGGAGCGCGTGCAAGAGCTCGTGGAGCAGGAGAGCTGGCACGCTCGCGCAAAAGCCCAGCACGGTAAAAACGGGCTGTACCACCACTTGGCCGCTCAGATAAGTTTTCACAAACATGGCTCCTAAGAGAACAGTCAAGGGAAGAGGGAGAAACACCGCCGCCTTTTTCATCATCTCCCCCATGGAAGCGGGCATTGCCATTTTTACCGCGTCTCCAGGCAATGGCACGCCCTGCTGAAGAGCCCCCGCCTCTCCTCGAATGATCCCAGCCCATTTGAGCTTAGGCATAACCTTATCTCTCCACTTTTGTGCCGCCGGCACCGCGTACCGACAACACATAACAGCTGCCAGGCCCAAAGACTCTCTCCATACCCGCCCGGTACTGATCCAGCATATCGAAGGGCACGTAGGCCTGGATGGTCCCCGCAAAGCCGCCGCCGTGTACCCGGCTGGCTCCATGCCTGCCTAAAAGCCTCTCTGAAAGGGAAACCGCCAAGGTAATTCCCTGCTCAATGGGGTTGGCGGGAGAGTATACATTTTGCAGGCGCTGCACAGAGGACTTCCCAGAGGCCCTCACCATCTCCAGGAAACCCGAGAAATTTCCCACTTTGAGGGCTTCCGCCTCCTCATGGGCCAGGCGGTCATCGTCAAAAAAGTGCATCGCCCGTAGCACGGCTCTGTCCCCAACCGCTTTTCGCACCTCTCCCAGTTGGTCGTAAAAGACAGTTTCATCCACTTCCCGAAGGAATTCCTTGCCCCAAAATGCCGCCACAGCCTTCATCTCCGGGGGAATAGAGGCATAGTCGCTGGTAAGATCCGCGTGACTGCCTCCGGTATCCACTACGCACAGAGCATGTCCATAGGCGTTTAGGTCAAAGCCCACCCTCTCGATCACCGGTTCTGCGGGGTCCGCAAAGTCGATGGCTGTTACACTGCCTACAGAAGCCGCCATCTGGTCCAGCAGTCCCGAAGGCTTCCCGAAGTATACATTTTCCGCATACTGGGCGATCTGGGCGGCGGTGACCGGGTCGATGGCCCCATCATTATAGAGATGGCTCACCACAGTCACCACCAGGATCTCAAAGGCCGCCGAGCTGGAAAGTCCCGATCCTTTCAGCACCCGTGTCTGGGTATAGCAGTCGAAGCCTCCAGTCTGGTATCCCAATTTCTGGCAGCGGGCGCAAATCCCCCGGATCAAAGCCTGGGAACCGCTGCTTTCCCAGCGGGGGTCCAGATCATTCAGGTCTACCGTATCCAAACGGGGATACTCCACCGAACGCAGCCGGACTACACCGGTGTCCGTCTTTCTCGCCATTCCCACAATATCCAGATCAATTGCCGCGGCCAGCACTCGTCCATGGTTGTGATCGGTATGGTTGCCGCCGATTTCCGTTCTCCCCGGCGCGCTGAAAAAAGCCGCGTCCTGGCTTCCGCCAAAGGTTTCCTGAAAGCCTTCCCGAATTTTCTCGTAGCGTTCCGCCTGTTCCTGCCAGTTGTTGCCGTACAGGGCTTTGAGATTAATTGTCATATCTGTTCCTCGCTTTCCAGGGCTACCGCCCATTCTGTTCAGGCTTTTATTTATACTTTTGAGAGTAATACTGTGTGGCCTTCATGCGCACAGAAACGCGCATTCCGGAAAAGCCGTGGGGCTCCGCGAGTCTCAGCTGCCGCTTCGATCGGTTCGTAGCTTGTCTGCCACTGGCAGACGCTCACCCCCACACCCGGTCCAGGGTAAAAGTTTCGTAGACTTCGTGAAACGAAGTCTTACCTTTCTCAAAGGTTGCGAGTGTGTGGGAGAGTTCGCTTCGCGAACTCTTGAGCTCCACGGTCTTACCCTTGATCTTAACACCTGAGAAGCGCAATTTTTGCGGGTGTGAATAATAGTTAACGCTCGCTGCGCTCGGTTAACTATACAAGAGGGGGGCGGAGAGTTCATCTCGTGTAACGAGATGAAACTCTTTTGCAACTGAAAAAAAGCTCCCCTGGGCCCGAAACCAGCCAGCTCTGGGCACAGTATCCCAGCTTAAAGCTCCCGTCCGGCCGTATGCCTGCCGTCAAGCTGCCCCGCGCGCCGTTCCCCCCATAAAAACTCCAAAAAACTACACACTCTAAGAAAGTACCATCTCCAGGAGCTCCGCCTCGCTGAGCACTGGTACGCCCAGGCTGCTGGCCTTATCCAGCTTGCTACCGGGATCCTCCCCCGCCAGGAGGTAGGATGTCTTTTTGGACACGGACGAGCTCACCTTTCCCCCGTGGCTTTGGATCAGCTCCGTGGCTTCCTTCCGGCTCATGGTGGGCAGTGTGCCCGTGAGCACGAAGGTTTTCCCGGCCAAGGCGGTCCCCTTCTCCTGCCGCTCCTGGGCCCGCATGTTCAGCCCCAGAGCAGCCAGCCGCTCCACCAGCTCCTGGGCCCCTCGGTGGGAGAAGAACTCCACGATTTCCCGGGCCATCACCCCGCCGAAGCCGTCGATGGCCGCGATCTCCTCCTCGGTCGCCGCCCGCAGCTTTTCCATGCTGGGGAAGGCCGCGCACAGCTGCTGGGCGGTTTTCCCGCCGATATGGTGGATGCCCAGGGCAAAGACCAGCCTGTAAAGGTCATTCCCTTTCGACCGCTCCAGCGCCGCCGCCAGATTTTCCGCGCTCTTCCTGCCCATGCGCTCCAGGCCCTCCAGCTGCTCCACCGTGAGGCCATACAAATCCGCCGGAGAAGCCACCAGTCCCTCCCGGGTCAGCTGCTCCAGAAGGGCCGGGCCCAGGCCGTCGATATCCATGGCGTCCCGGCTAGCAAAATGGATAAGATGGCGCAAAAGTTGGGCCGGGCATTGGGGATTCGTGCAGCGCGTGGCCGCCTCGCCCTCTTGGCGGGAAACCTTTTCTCCACAAGAGGGGCAATGTTCCGGCAGACGAAAAGACTCCGCGCCCGCCGGGTTTTCCAGCACCGCCACTACCTCCGGGATGATCTCTCCGGCTTTCCGCAACACCACTCGAGACCCCACGCAGATCCCCTTTTCCATAATAAAATCCTGGTTGTGGAGGGTTGCCCGGCTGACCGTTGTCCCGGCCAGGGTGACCGGCTGGAAGATTCCCGTGGGTGTCAGCACCCCGGTACGGCCTACGTTTACCTGAATGTCCAAAAGGATTGTTTCCTTCTCTTCCGGGGGATACTTAAAGGCCTCGGCCCACCGGGGAAACTTGGCGGTGCTGCCCAGCTCTTCCCGCTGCGTAAAGCTGTTTACCTTTACGACCGCGCCGTCTATGGGGAAGTCTAGTTCACCGCGCTTCTCTCCGATTTCCCGGATAAATGCCAGGATCTCTTCCATATTTCGAGACTGGAAATATATGGGCGGCACCGTGAAGCCCAGCTCCTTCAACCACTCTAAAGACTGCGTATGGCTGACAAAAGCCCCTCCCTGAACCTGCTGCACATTAAAGACAAAGATATCCAGTTCCCGGGTGGCGGTGACTGCGGGGTCCTTCTGGCGCAGGGAACCGGCGGCGGCGTTTCTCGGATTCTTGAATGGCTTTTCTTCCAGCAGTTCCTGGCGCTCGCATAGTCGCTGAAACCCGGAATCGGACAAGTACACTTCCCCCCGCACCTCCAGAAAGGGCACCGGCTCGGTCAAGGTTTTGGGCACCGTACGGATGGTGCGGATATTTTCCGTCACATCCTCGCCAACCAATCCATCGCCTCGGGTAGACCCCCGGGTGAAAACCCCGTCCACGTATTCCAGGGCCACGGAGAGCCCATCAAACTTGGGCTCTACCACGTACTCCGCCTCCCCGGCCAGCTCCAGCACCCGGCGGTGGAAATCCCACAGCTCCTCCTCGGAGAAGGAGTCGTGAAGGCTCTCCAGGGGCACCTGATGGGTCACCGGGGCAAAGGTGTTGTACACCGGCCCGCCGATCTGCCGGGTGGGGGAATCCGCCTCCACCAGCTCCGGAAATTGTGCCTCCAGCCCTTCTAGCCGCCGGTAGAGCCGGTCATACTCGAAATCGCTGATCTCCGGGTCGTCCTCGGTATAGTACTTTCGGCTGTGGTATCGAATCTGCTCCCGCAGCTGCTCCAATTCCTTTTCCACGCGTTCTCTGTCCATAGTCGCCTCTCGCTTTTTCATTCTGTATTTGAACCGTTCTCCCTGCCTGCCACAAACTGCGGGACTTCTCCTACCACCAGGGTTTCCGCCAGCACGGTAGCGGTTTCCTCTTCTACCCAGGCCTCAAATCGTTTTGACTGAGAATACGCTCTGGCCCGCACCGTCATAACGAGCCGGTGGCAGGTCTGGTTTACACCGGCACTGGTAAAATCCGTAGAGAACTCCACCAGTGCCGAGCCCTCCAGCTGCAATTTGATTGGCACCGGAAACCCCCGGCCATTGAAGAGCCCCACCCCGGTCAGGCTTCCCACCGGCACATAGACTGTGGCTCTCCCCCGCAGGGAGGCGGAGAGCCGTTCCAGTACGCCGGCTTTCAAGCGGTTCAGCCGCTCTGGGTCTGCCCTTACCATAGATACCTGGCCCTGGGGGCCTCGCTCTACTGTGACAAAGGGTTCCCCCTCTTTGTCCAGTTCAGCCTCCACCGCCTGAGCCATACAGTCCAACACATAGCCCCGGGCAGCTTCTTGAGTCAGCTCGTTGGAAACCGCCGAGAGGGCCCATTCCGACAGAATCCCCACCGCCAGAGAAATTCCCGCCAGAACACCCAGCCACCGCAGCCATCCTCGGCCCTTCCTGTATGAGCGGAAAGGCCGCTGGGGAAACCGCCTCTTTATGTATAGCATAACACCACCCCCTTTTTATATTACACAGAAGGGGAGGTTTTGTGCCAAAGCTATAGCATCTCCCGCAGGCGGCGGAGGGTTTCCGCTACGGGCAGGCCCACGATATTGGGGTAGTCCCCGGCGATCTCCCGGACCAGCATCACGCCCACGCCCTCGATGCCATAGCCTCCCGCCCGGCCGGTGGACTCGCCCATGGCCACATACTCGTCGATCTCCTCCCGGGTTAGGGGGTAGAAGGTCACCTCCGTCATCTGATGGAACACCTGGGTCTTTCCCCGCACCAGCAGGCAGATGCCGGTGTAGAGCCTGTGGGTCTTGCCGGAAAGGCGCTCCAGGGTGGCCTTGGCCGCCTCATCGTCCGCCGGTTTGCCGATGATCATACCGTCGATGCTCACCACCGAGTCCGCCGCCACAATGGCCCGCCCAGGGCACAGGGGCTCCACGGCCTGGGCCTTCCGCAGGGCCAGACACTCCACCGTCTGGGCGGGGGTGAAATCCGCCGGAACGGTTTCGTCCGCGCCGGAGACCACCACATCCAGACTGACCCCTGCCTGCTCCAGCAGCATTTTCCTGCTGGGAGACTGAGAGGCCAGCACGATTCTCTCCTCAATCCTCAAAGCCATTGGGATTCATCCTCTGCCAGCGGAGGGTATCCGCGCACATGTCGTCCACCGTCTTTTTGGCCTCCCAGCCCAGCTCCACCTTGGCCAGGGAGCAGTCCGCATAACAGGTGGGAATATCTCCGGGGCGGCGGGCGTTAATTTCGTACGGGATCTCTTTGCCCGCGGCCTTGGAGAAAGCGGCGATCATCTCCAGCACGGAGAAGCCCCTGCCCGTGCCCAGGTTATAGATCTTCAGCCCGCAGGAGCCCTTCTCAAACACCCCCAGAGCCGCAGCGTGGCCTTCCGCCAGATCCACCACGTGGATGTAGTCCCGCACGCCGGTGCCGTCGGGGGTGGGATAGTCATTGCCGAACACGTGGACCTTCTGGAGCTTGCCCACCACCGTCTGGGCGATATAGGGGGCCAGATTGTTGGGGATCCCGTTGGGATCCTCGCCGATCAGCCCACTCTCGTGGGCGCCTACCGGGTTGAAGTACCGCAGCAGCACGGCGCTGAACTCCGGATGGGCGTGAACGTAGTCGGTCAGGATGTGCTCAATCATCAGCTTGGTATTGCCATAAGGACAGTTTGCGCTGCTGGGCAAGGGGAAGTCCTCCCGAATGGGCACGGTAGCCGGTTCACCGTACACCGTGGCCGAAGAGCTGAAAATCATGTTATTCACACCCTGTTCCGCCATCACCTTCAGCAGCGCCAGGGTGGAGCCGATATTGTTGTCATAGTACTCCAGGGGCTTCCGCACGGATTCGCCCACAGCCTTCAGCCCGGCAAAATGGATCACCGCCTGGGGCTTCTCCTTCTGAAAGACCTGCCGCAGGGCCTCCTCGTCCCGCACGTCACACTGATAAAACGCGGCCTTCTTTCCGGTAATCTCCTCGACACGCTGAACCGCCGTCCGTTTGCTGTTGCACAAATTGTCTACAATCGCCACCTGATGGTCTTGTTGCAAAAGCGTTACCACTGTATGACTGCCAATATATCCCGCACCGCCTGTTACCAAAACCTTCATCACGACCCCGCCTTTCCGGAAGTTTCTTTTTGCGGATTCTCCGCCTTTGCAAATATTATAGGCAAAGAACGGAAGAAATACAAGGATTTTCAAGGCAAAAATCAATATTCTCCGAGAAATGGTCAAAATAGTTTCCATACTTGCGGGAGATACTATGGACTGCCAGGCAAGAAACAGAACCGTCCTGCGGTTTTTTTAAGCGGTCCGCCGCCCGCGTGTTCTCTTTGCCTGTGCTCTGTCGGCCCATTTATTTCTCTGAACGAAATTATCATGGCAGAACCCGAAAGGAGGAAGTTCATATGAATCATGACGGAATGATCTTTCTAACTGGCAGCTGCGCCTATCCTACATTAGAAATGGCCTGGAGAGGGCACACCCACTACTCTATGGCCATTGCCGGCGGCGTCTGCCTGTGCCTTATCAACCGGATATGCTGCGGGCGTCTGGATGGAAAGAATCTGCTTCTGCGCTGTCTTGCCGGAGCGGGGCTCATCACTGGCGTAGAGCTGGCTGCCGGCGTTGTAGTCAACCATATTCTGGGAATGCAGGTTTGGGACTATTCTCAAATGCCGCTGAATCTTATGGGCCAAGTTTGCCTGCCATACTCCCTGCTGTGGTGCGGCCTCACACTGCCGGCTATGGCTCTGTGCCAGCTATGCAGACGGGCCCAGGAGACAATTCTTTGAGCGGCAAAAGCGGCTTTCGCAGAAAGCATGCTTTTTAAGACCTTGGGGGACGCTGGCCCCCATTGGGGACCAGCGTCCCCCAACCCCCGCGGCCTTTGAGAAAGGCGAGACTTCGCAGAGCGAAGTCTCCGAAACATTTTACCCACTCCTTGCTTCGCTCGTTGTAAACGTTTTCAATGTTTTGTTTTAGCTAAGCTAACCAGCGTAAAAATTTTCATCATCTTCTTTTTATTGTATAGAAATGAATTTAATATTCTTTCCCGAAACGGCACAGTTTTGGAAAGACTGGAACATATTCCTTCAAAAAACTACTAGAAAAGCCGAAGGCCACCACTATGTAATGGTGATGGCCTTTCCTCGCTCTCCACACTTAATCCGGTTTGGAGTATTTTGGTCCAAAATTAATCCGCCTCATTCATAGCATATTCCAGTAAATCCTCCATCCGGCATCCCAACGTTTTGGATAACGCAGATAAACTCCGACCAGATGCCTTGGTAATATCCTTTGCCCGAAGTTCATATTGCTGAAGCGTTCGCAGATTGACTCCCGATTTTTCTGATAACACCCGCTGGGAATATCCCGCGATTTTTCGCAATGTTTGCAAATTAGTTGGTGCACTTTGATTCTGAATCCGCTTATTTACAGCATCAATAAACTTTTCTTCGGGAGACCTATGCGGGGCCGGATACATCTTTTCTATAGAAATATAGGAATAACTGCTGGCGTTATAATACCAGCAGAGGTGAGAAAAATGGAAATACGCGTCCTGCGTTACTTTTTGGCTGTGGCCAGGGAGCGCCGCGTCACCAAAGCGGCGACGCGGAGGACGTGACCCTGCGGCTGGATCAGGGCCTTTTAGACTTCGGCGTGCTGGTAGAGAGCGCCGACCTGGGGCGGTACAACGGCTTGGTGCTGCCCTATACAGACATATTGGGAGTCTCCATGCGGGAGGACAGCCCCCTGGCCCAGAAGGAGGTCATTCAAAAAGAAGACCTGCTGGGCCTGCCGCTGGTCGTCACCAGGCAGAGCCTGCGCACAAGTTTGCTGTCCTGGTTCGGGGAGGAGGTGGATTCGCTTAACATTTCAGCCACCTTCAATCTGAGCTATAACTCGAAAATTTTGGTGCAGGAGGGGCTGGGCTACGCCATCGCCCTAAAAAAGACTTGTTCGACATCAACCCAAACACCGGCCTTTGCTTTCGGCCGCTATACCCACGGCTAGAGTCGAAAATGTATCTGGTATGGCGGAAGTTCCAGGCATTCACCCCGGCGGCAAAAGCGCTGCTGGAGGAGATACAGGCAGCGTATGGGGAGGGTAAGGAAATAGAGGAATAGACCTCACCACGAAAAATTTTTTCTTTTCCCTATTGATTTTAGATTTTTTATATGCTAACATGTCATCGGTGACACAACCATAAAACAACGAAATGCGGTGAGGGAATGGAACCGAAAATGAAGGACATTGCCCGGGAGGCCGGGGTGTCCACTGCAACGGTAGGGCGGGTCTTGCATAAGCGGGGGTACGTCTCCCCCGAGGCCCGGGAACGGGTGGAGACCGCCGTGAAAAAGCTGGGCTATGTCCCCAACACCATCGCACGGGCGCTGACCACCAAGCGCAGCAATACCATCGGGTGCCTGGTGGTGGAGAACGCCAGTAACCTGCACCAGGAGATCAGCAAGGCGCTGATGGCCGCTGCGGAGCGCCGGGGCTACCGGCTGTTCACCATGCAGAGCCGGGTGGAGGTGCGGGACGAGGAGGAGCTGATTCGCCAATTCATTGGAATGCGGGTGGACGGGGTCGCGGTTATCTCCAATATCTATCTCACCGAAGGGCAGACGGAGCTCTTATGGGCAAGGTCCATCCCGGTGGTGGCGGTGGAGCGGGCTTATGCCGACCCTTTTGTAGACAACATCTGCTTTCGGGATTTGGATGGGGCATATGAGAGCACCAAGCGTTTTTTGGAGAAGGGCCACAGGCGGGTGGCTTTTCTGGGGCCGGAGCCATTCGCTACGGTGGAGGCGCACCGATTAGAGGGTTTCCGCCGAGCCATGGAGGAGGCCGGGGTGCCGCGCCGAGAGCAGCTGCTCAGCCTGACGGAGACTTACGGCATCAAGCTGGGGCGGCAGGCTATGGAGCGGCTGCTGGCCCTGACGGAGCGTCCCACGGCGGTTTTCTGCACGGCGGATATTCTGGCGGCGGGCGCTATGCAGGCCCTCTACGCCGCAGGGCTGCGGGTGCCGGAGGACATGAGCATCTCCGGGTACGATAACCGTATCGCCCAGGAACTGGCCCCGCCCATCAACTCCGTGGAGCCGGATTTGTCCCAGGTGGGCGAGGCGGCCATGGAGCTGCTTTTGCAGCGCATGGAGGAGCCGGAGCTTCCACCTCAGACAAGGTTTCTGGATATGCGCTATATCGACCGGGGCACGATTTCAGAAAAATAAACCTGCCGGAACGCTCCGGCGGTTTTTTAAGAGAAATATGTCACCGGTAACACACAAAGAGAAGGAGATAGAATCATGCATAACAACATCTGGAATCGGAGGTTTTTGCGGATTTTTACTGCCGCGATTTTGCTGCAAATGGGCAACCAGTTCATCATGACCGTGCTGCCCCTCTACTTAGACGGACTGAACTTCGCCCCGTCCGTGCTGGGGATGGGCCACGCCCTCTCGGCTATGGCGGCTATGGCGGGCGCTCCTCTGGCGGGGGCGCTGGCAGACAGAAAGGGGAAAAGCCTTGTGCTATGCTCCGGCTTTCTCATCATGGCGGCGGGGATGGTGGGGTTCATCGCGCTGCCTATGGCCCTGCCCATCATCGTGATACGGCTCGTACAGGGCTTTGGTATCTCTGCCGGGTCAGTGTCCCAGACGGCCATCGCCACCGACGTGCTGCCCCAAGAAAAGGTGAAAAGCGGGCTGTCCTATTTCGGCATCGCCGGGACTATCGCTGGGGCTGCGGGTTCCTTTGTGGGGCTGCGGCTGATTTTCGGTGAAAACTATGCCCCTGTCTGGCTGGGAGGCGCGCTGCTCTTTGGCGTCGGAGCTATCCTTGGCCTGACCTTTCGCGGTACGAAAGCCCCGGCTGTCCCCGAGCAGGCAGAGAACGAACACACACGGCAGCGCGGACTTTGGGCTTTGCTGGAAAAGAGCGCTTTCTTGCCCGGAGTAGTCCAGTTGCTGCTTATGGCTGCCGGCTCCGCCTATGCCTATCTCCCCACCTATGGGGTGGAGACCGGGGTCAGGGATATCAGCCTGCTGTTTACCCTGCAGGCCGCCGCTTTTCTGCTGGCTACTCTGCTTTTGGGGAAGATCATTGACAGGCTGTCTGACCTGCGGCTACTGTTTGTGGCGGGTCTGCTACTGTCCGGGCTGGCTTTTGTGTGTCTGTTCTTTATGGGCGGTGATATCCTGTTTTATGCGGCGGGGATACTCAACGGATTCGGCGGCGGGATCAGCAACGCGGCCATCGGCCCCATCTCCATGTCCCGTGCCCCGGCAGAGCGCCGGGGAGCCGCTGCGGCCACTTATAGCTGCATGGGTTCCCTGGGGTACTCGCTGGGTTCCTTTCTCTGGGGGCTGGCGGCGGGTTCTCTGGGCTATCGGAACATTTATGGTATCGCCGTACTTCTGCCCATAGTAGCGTTGTTTCTGAGCATGTTTGTTTTTCGGCCCATACACTCTAAAAAAATATAATTTCACAGAATATATAGGAGGGTTTTATCATGACAAACGCCAAGAGAGAACGCACCATAGACATGACCCAGGGCAAATTCCTGCGCTTAGTGCTGAGATTTTCCATACCGCTGCTGATCGGCAGCATCTTCCAGCAAATATATAGTGTAGTCGACACGGTAGTCGCCGGTTATGTGCTGGGGGACGGAGCCATCGCTGCTATTGGCTCTACCGGGTCGCTTTACGGGCTTATCATCCAGCTTTCCGGCGGGCTTGCGGGAGGGTTCGTGCTGGTGATCACCCGATGCTTTGGCGCGAAAGAACCCGGCAGGTTGCGCCGGGCCATCGCCTCCACCTTTGCACTTAGCGGGGGCATCACCCTGATAATGACGATTATCTCGCTGCTGTTCCTGCGGCAGTTTATGGTTCTGATGGATACGCCGGAATCCATCCTGAAAGAGGCGTACAGTTATATGCTTGTTATCTGTGCCGGGCTGCTGGCCACCGTGGGCCACAACATATTCTCCGGCATCATGCGGGCCTTTGGCAACAGTTTCACGCCCCTGTGCATATTGATTTTTTCCTCTTTGCTCAATATCGGCCTGGATCTGCTGTTCGTGGCGGTATTCCATATGAGCGTAGCCGGGGTCGCGCATTTCCACCGAGCTGCGGGAGCTTTTGTCCTGCCAGTTTAGGTCGGCGCTGGTGTAGGGTACGGCGGGCTTTATCTCGTACAAGTCGGCATTGGCGGCCTCGGCCAAGGCTTTGGCGGCGCTGGCGGTCATGCCGCTGGCGGAAAAGTAAGCGACTAATTTTTTGTTCACAGGGAGTCCTCCTTCAGTTTTCCTATATTGTACACCTTGGAGCGGGGGTCAAAGTCAAGAGAAAGCACTCTTTCTTCTCTGCTGTATGACTTTTTCTAAAGGGATACTTCTCTACACCCGTCATGATGACAGGAGGCACCTGCCACCAAAAGAGCGCGATTGCTCCTTGGCGGCAGGTGCTTTCTGTCATATCTTCTACAGCCGAAAACGCAAACTGCTCTTGCCGCTCTTGGCACGGTAGCGCTGCTCCGTTTCCAATAATTAGGCTTTTCTCAAATCCTGCAAGGCCCTGCGGACAGTAAATTGCGACAGCTTCAACTCCCCGGCAATAGTAGGGATAGCAGGTCAGTATTCGCCCTTCCTGTTCGCCCAGTCTGCCAGATAGATATAAACAGCCACTATTATGACTTGTCCGACAAAATCGTGAGTGCAGAACGCCGCCTCGCCGTCCTGGATGAACGGCTTGAAATGTGCGCTCAGTATGACAAATACAAGAGCGTCCGTAAGCAGTTGGACAAGGTAAAGCCCTGTAAGCGGGAGCAGTACCAGCAGGAGCATAGTGCCGAGATAATCTTTTTCGCTGTCCTTTGCGCTGTCATAGCTGCCAGAGGACTCGAGGAACACGGCGAACTCCGCGCCGACTTCGGGGTCTCGATCTGGGTGGAACCATCGTCATAATGTTTGAAGATGGTGATTTTCCCGGTCACGACGGTCTCAGGGCTGGTGAGAGCCGGGGCCGAGTTGAACTCCACCTCATACCGCTTGGGGTCAGCGTCCACGGGGTAGGCGGTTTCGTCCAACAGATAGCCCTCGCTGGGGCTGATCTCCTGCACCGTCCAAGCAGAGCCGCAGGTATAATAACTGGTTGTAAAGTGGCCCTTGCTGTCGGAGGTGTAGGTGTCTACCAGCTCGCCGTCTTTGTACACGCCGTACACAGCGCCTGCGAGAGTGGCGTCGCCCTGCTGAGTGCCTGTTTCGCCATCCACTTTATCCAGAGTGATGTTGAATTTCTTGAGGACATTGCGGAAGGTAGCGTTGGTAACCTTCTCCCACTCAACATTGGCGCTTTGGGCGGCGGGCACAACGTAGCGGACAGCCGTATCCACTTCCTCCGGGGTATACCCGCTGCCGATGGGAATATCGGGGAACTGCGCTACACCAGAACTGCTGGTGGTGGCAAAGAGGTCAACAGTTTCGCCCATACTGGAAGTCCCATATAAATGGAAACGAACACCGGAATTCAGCCCATCCTTGCTATTCTTGGTGACGGTCAGGCTACCTTTCTGTAAGCTGTTGTTAAAGCTGACGGTTGCCGTCTGACCAGCCTGCACGGTTACTTTCTGCTGCTCCTGGGGGATATAGTCGCCAGCCACCTGCTCCGTGACGGTATACTGGCCCAGCTGGAGGTTGTCGATCTGCACCTCGCCTCGCCAGTTGGTGGTAACGGTCTGGTCAACGCCGTTACCTGTGATTTTGAACGTGATACCCTCCACCTTGCCGTTCTCGGAGCTCTTGACGATCTTGGCGGAGCCGGATAGTTCATGTAAAGGATTTGCATGAACTATTGGACACAATTCAGCTTAAGATAAGCCGCGATGGGGTCAGTCACGGATTGGGTGTAGGTGACGGTGTTCTGCTGCCCCACGCCGGGGCCGAAAGTGCCGTCATCCCAAACCACAAGCCCCATGCGCTTGGAATCCTTCTTGCTGGCAGAAACCGTTACGTTGCCGGTGGGCGCGGTGGGGGATGTGATAGTCAGCACGTTCCCGCTGGTGCTGAATTTCATGGTACTATAATCGGAGGAAAAAGTGTAGTTGCCCAGCACCTTGTTGGTGTCGGTCAGCGAGGCGGTATAAGAGAAAAACACCTCCCATCACATGGGCGTTTCCGCATCCCGGAGGCGCGGCGGAGCAGTTCGAATTTCCCTCTTGGGCAGCCTGCCCAGGCTCTCCGAAAGCTGCACAAACGCCACCATCTTCAATTCCGTGGGCAAGGAGTCCAACAGTTCGCATAGCATGGCGCGGTCATCTGTCACCGCCCGCGCTCCCTTGCCTTGGCAATCATCACAGAGCTTCTCCCTGCGAACGATCACTGACCTGCCATCGCTGGACTTGGTGAAGGACAGCACGTCGTTGTAAGCAAATCCCACCCGCTGCCGGATTTCAAAGGGGATGGTAATGCGACCCCGCTTGCCTAAAATGCGCAGCAGCTTTTTCATTCGTTAAGCCCCCCTCCGTCGCAGTTGGCCTCGCAAGGACAGCAGAGTTGGCACTCGTGCCAACTCTTACACAACTCAAACTCGCAGGGGACTGCGTTAAGCGGGCAATTATCACAATCCCTGTCGCAGACGTAATCCTCGGTGCTGTCCGGGGTGTCGATGATGATTTTGCTCTCGCGGGCGCTCACCTGGATGATGCTTTCGGTATTGATGCCAGCCTCCAGGAACATTTCCAAGAGCACGGACACCAAAATGAATTGTTCTTTTGACAAAATAATCACTTCCTAGTATTTCAAACTTCATTTGCGCTGGTTTTGATTTTTCTCGTTCGAATAAATCGTAATTGCTGATGAGCAGCTCCTTGAACTCTTTCCCGGCCTCATACCTCTGGGCCATGGAGTGCACCCTGGTGAAATCGAATACTGGAAAGCCGTCGTACAAATCTCGGATTTCCGGGCAATCATTGTAGGACAGCAGGAACCGTCTCTGTATATCCCTTGCCATGTCCCGCAGTCGCACATGATCTGCCCAGGCAAACTCCACCGCGTACATATCCTCCGTGGAAAAGTACGGCGGGTCGAGGTAGAAGAAGGTGTCAGGCCGGTCATGGTGGTGGATGAGGGTTTCAAAGTCTTGATTACAACATTGGCCAGCCGGTTTTCTAACTGTTGAATCAGGCTGAACAGCCGCCGCAGGTCGAAAGGCTGGGAGGCGAAGGACTTCTTCCCGCAGGAATAGCTATAGCGCAGCAACTTCAAGTACATGGCGGCCCGATGCACGTCATAATCCTTGGTGATGCGCTGCCGGATGGCCCTCAATTCCTCTGCCGCTGGTGGCGGAAACAGGATGTCTGTTAGCTCTATTTCTTCTGCCAGAAAGCCATCGCCCGCTCTTTCATACAGTGAAACAGATTTGTGAGGGTTTGGTTGAAGTCGTTATACACCTCGAAAGGGTCAGGCGGCTTCCCAGCAGCACGCTCCCGGAGCCGCGGAACACCTCCACGAACCTGCCGTACTCCAGGGGGAACAGGCTGTAAATGATAGGGAGGATGGGCGCCTTATTGCCCATCCAAGATACCGGCGATTTGATGAGAGATGGACGATAGGACATCTCTTGATCATCCTCCTTTGTACGCCGGGAAATCGCCCAGAAAACGAAAAAAGCCGGTATCATCGTTTCCTGAACGATTGATACCGGCTTATAATTTTGCTATACTTATTTTATGGACAGGCCGCCATCCATGTCCTCTGTTTCTGTGGGTTCCTCTGATGGGAAACTTTCAAAGCCGCCCAGACGGTTCGACACATAGTCAGACAACCATGTGCCCCCAAATATCTCTTTGGTTTTCTCGCCCAAAGCGGAAATGACCGGCACGGTGACCGCATTCCCAGCCATCTTATAAAGCTGGGCGTCGGACAGCCCGGTTGCGGCAGCTTTGTGGAACTGTTCATCACTAAACCCATGCAAGCGCCAGCATTCGATAGGCATAAGTTTGCGAACTTTACCGTAGTGCAGATTGCCGTCCGCGTCTTGCACAGGAATGGAAAATGGGGCCTGTCCTTCCACAAAAACTCCTGATTTCCCACCCTTAAACTTCCCGATGCCCGCATCCTGATTTGCCAGCAGACACCTGGCATTTTCCGTCAGTTCCGGGCTTTCGTTCAGGTCGATAAAGAAATACCCCTGATTATTTCCAGGGGTGACAGTATGCGCTATCTTGTCCCCGACTCGCCCGCGCCGGGTGTTCATGGTGGCATAGGCCAAGTCAATGCTGTCACCGGGATGGGCAAGCTGATAGCCAGCCTTGGTCATGACCTTGATGGGCAGGCTCACGTCATAAAGCCCGCTGCGCCCGCCGAAACCTCCAGCGTTGCTTGTCAAGGTGATTGACACCCCTGCTGGGGAATAGACCCGGCACCCTTCCGGGCCAGGTAGGACTTGCTCAATGGAGCCGCCGCCGTTAACGTCGCTAACGCTCCGTTAAGTCCCAGAGTTTTGCTTGCAAAACTCTGGGCAAGGCCGATAAACTCTTGAATCAATATCCGACAATATACACCCTCTTGCGGGATTGGGGAACTCCAAAATCCTTGCTGTGTGAGTTGGGCTTGCCCAACTCATGCACTTCAGCCACGCGACATCGTACGCCTCGTTGTCGCGGGCTGCGCTTGCTCGTTTCGCCCGTAAACGGGCAAAAGCTCGCACGCTCCGCCGCTCCTCCTCTCCCCACAAAATCTTCGATTTTGCGGGGGCCCCTATGCCAGCGCACCGAGGATCGTCGCAAACGTCTGGCAGTTGTCGATGCGAAAGAGTTGCTACGCAACTCTGCAAACCGGGAACGTTCTCAAGCAGCAGAAATGCAGGTCTTTTAGCGGCGGCGATGTGGGCAATCTCAAAAAAGAGAGTTCCTCTGGCGTCATCTGCAAATCCTCTCCGCTTTCCAGCGATTGAAAAAGATTGACAAGGGAAGCCGCCGCAAATAAGGTCGATATCCGGCAGCGCTGCCGGGTCAGTGGTTCTGGCGTCTGCAAAAAACACTTCTCCTTCCGTATCATACATAGCATCATATGCCTGATTTGCATACTTGTCTATCTCGCAATGACCGACACATTCAAAGCCGCCCACGGCCTCCAGGCCGGAGCGGAACCCGCCGATTCCTGCGAACATATCCAAAAGTCGGATAGTCATCTGCCATCCGACCTGTCTTATAGTTAAATTTAATTTCATATTCTCATGGGCGAGCCGACCTCGTGCGTCTCACCGCAAAAAAGGTCGTCTGTACTATTCTTGCAATTTGACAGTTTTATTGTTATAATGTAGTAAATCCATTACCAAACAAATCAGAGGGATCAGTATGCCGAACTACATTATGGAATTGAGAAAATGGATAGGGCACCAGCCCGTTCTCATGGTGGGCGCAAGCGTGATCGTAGAGGATGGGCAGGGGAGGATACTCTTGCAGCAGCGGACAGACAATCATTGCTGGGGATATGCAGGAGGGGCTCTGGAGCTAGGCGAATCGACAGAAGCCGCCGCAAAGCGTGAACTTCTGGAAGAAACCGGCCTCGTTGCCAACGAATTGGAACTGTTCGGTGTCTTTTCCGGCAAAGACTTTCATCATGTGTATCCGAATGGCGATGAGGTTTATATTGTGGACGTTGTTTATCTTTGTAAAAAACACACGGGGAGCCTTAAAGTGCAGGCCGGCGAAGTGGAAAGGCTGCGTTTCTTTTCAGCAAACGAATTGCCGGAAAACATCTCTCCGCCGGTAAAACCTGTGCTTAAAGAATGGGTCAGTAGCATCAGCAATGGAAGAGCTACGTAAGGAACGGTTTTTCAGGCCATATCGTCCATCTCGGGGGCTTGTTCGATCTGGTCTTGGTACGTTGCCAGGAACCCGCCGCCCACCTCGATATACTGGTCGCACTCGCCATCGTCCAGCTGGCCCACTAAGGGGCAGTAGAACGTCAGCTTGACCGGCCCAGCGGCCTGGGTCGTGTCCTTAATACCATCGAACAGCATTTCTTTGGTGAGATACTGGTTGTGGACGATGTTCTGTTCCAGCTTTGGGAGGATTTCCTCTCTGGCAGCAGACACGGCAAAGGCCACGGTGTTGGCGTCAGCCAGAGTGTCATGCTTTCCGAGCACTCGCAACAGGCAGCTGCCAATCTCGTTGTCAGAGGAAAGGGTGACTTCCACGTCCTCATCGTCATGGAGCAGGATGTTTTTCGGGGGCTTGCTGATGCCAGCCTCACGCATATCATGGTAGAGCTGGTGGATCTCGGTGGAGAGATGCCCTAGCCTTTCCTGTGATTTTTACCTTGATCATTTGATGCACCTTCTTCCTGAAAATTAAAAAGCCGGTCGCTTATTTTGGAGGTTGCTCTCCAGCGATCGGCTATGTGTTTTTGCAGCAAGAGGGCCAGCAGTTTTCCTTTTGCTGCCATCCCAATTTTCCCTATTCTGTTGTTGTGAGGGTTCACTTCCTGCCGCAAAGCCAAAAGGCCATTTTTACATCCACGTTTCGGCACTTTCGAAATCCAGGCTTTTGAGATGCAAAAAACCGCGTAACTACGCGGTTTTTTGCCCAAATATCTTTTTGGTTTTCCTAGGATGGCATACCGCATAGATTCTGATACAATGGCTCCCCTTACGCCTTTAGGGGTGCCATTTTTCACTTGACAGGGGGTTCAGATAAACTGCGAAATCAAGAATGATTTGAAGTAGGGGGTTCAGCTTTTTTGGGGGGACAATCCAAGATAGCACGTTGAATGAGTACAACTGCGTCAGCAATATGTTCTATCGCATACTCATTTGCGGCTTTTTCATCTGGGAGTTCTGCATAGATTTTATGTAACTCTCTTGCAAGCATCCACTTATTAGGATGGAAATCCGGCATCGCAGCAATACGCTGTTCCATTGGAAGAATTTTTTTGTGTTCAGGAAATCTTTCTTCACAGTATTCCTTTGCAGTCATGCCACTGTCCTTAAAATGAATCCAATGTCCATATTCATGGAGAACACAGAAAATAGCCCAAATGAGAGAAATATCATTCTTTTCAATCGGTATTACTTTTTGGAGTTCTTCCATTTCGACTTCGATTGCAACGGGATTTCGTTGACACTCTAAGAAATAGTATTCATCTACTTCAATGTCAGGGAAATATAACCCTACTTCTGCACAATTATAATTTTTGCTGATATCATGCGTATGATCAAATATTGCATCTCTTTCCTCATCGCTCATAATACGGGTTGACACATAATTTTGTTTATCAAGTTTCTCTCTTGGTGTAAAATGAATAGGCGCATCAATATTTAGCAAACGAACAATATCCATAAAACCTATAGCCATAGTATCTATCTCCTCCGGAATTAACTTTAAAATGCTATTTGACTTTTAACAACTTATATATGGTTCCAAAAGCAAACAATAACCACATATCGTGGCAGACGGCGTTTAGCTTATTCATTACTATGGAAATTAGTTCTTCAGAAATTTGAAGCGGGGATCTTCTATCCGTTCCGAAGATATGACTATGTTTATGGCATTCTCACAAATGTGTTTATTAAATGTCCAGATGCTTTCACCTGTAATGAGATAATGGTAAATATGTAGATTTCGGCTTAACAAATCTCCACTATTCTTTTTTGATAAAGAGATAAGTGTATGTGGTGAAATTGGAAACCAGAATATACCTGTAAAATTCATATTCTCAACCAAAATTGGTCGTATACATACAGGGTTATAGGATGTGAGAAAGTGATAACCTGGTGCGGCAAAAATACAATGGATATCGTATTTTTCCATATCGAATAGTTTCTGCTCACCGTTCAAATACTTTAACTGGATGGGTAAGCGAAAAATAGATACGAACCTACGCAAGAAAAGAAGAAGGCGGTATAATGAAGGGGGGATGAAGAAAAACGGAGGATATAAGGAATGGGAACAGAGCACAAATGCCAGTGGTGTGGGAAAGAGTTT
>NZ_RAZF01000027.1 GCF_003612555.1 Acutalibacter sp. 1XD8-33 | reverse complement strand
ACGAAACTCAGCTGGCTCATTTCTCCATTCTTGGCGTCATGTGCGACGAACACAGTGAGGAGTGGGTAAAATGTTTCGTAGACTTCGTTCTACGAAGTCTTACCTTTCTCAAAGGTTGCGGAGGTTTGGAGGCAGAGCCTCCAAGGTCTTGGTCTTAGCCGATCGCATCGTTACCTGAGACCTGGATCACCGAGCATTTGGGCGCGTAGCCATCCAGAGAGAGCTCCCAGACGGCGTTGCCGTCTCCGTCCTCGCTGGTTTTTGTGAAGCCGAAGCCCCCGTACAGGTCTCGGACCATGGCGTTTTTTGCGGTGGGGTAGTAGTGGCCCCGAAGGGTGCGGATGCCGGCCTTTTGGGCGTGCTCCGCCAGACGGTCCAGCATGGCCAGCTCCATGTCCCGCTTGAGCACCCGGCAGCTCATGAGCCACAGCTCAATGTCCAGCACATCCCCGCAGATCTTGCCGATCACCACGGAGACCACGCCGTTGTCCCCGAATTTGTCCGTCAGCTTGCCGTAGAGCCGGATGTAGCCCGGGTCCTGGAACACGGCCTCCATCTCCTCCACGGTGTAGCGCCGAGTGGTGAGGTTGAACTGGTTGCTCTTGTTGGTGAGCTGGGTGATCCGGGCCAGATATACCGGCAGGAAATCGTCGATCACCGCCTGCATCTCTAGGCTCTTCAGGTATTCGCTATAGTCGCTGAACTCCGCCTGCTGGGCCGCCCGCTGGGCGTTGGCCCGGTACATCTCGCTGCGCTTGCGGTCGTCCTCGCTGAAGGTGGTGACCTCAAAGTAGCCCCCCCGGTCAATGGCAGCGATGTAGTTCTCCACGCCCTCCATCTCCGGTACGGCCGCGCCCTTTACCTGGGCCCGGACAATGGCCCGCTCCGCCGGGTTGTCGTCGGCGAAAACCAGGGAGTCCGGCAGAATGTTCAGCTCCTGGGCGGTCTCCAGCAGGTTGCGGTCCTTGGGGTCCCAGTTGGCCTTGATTGCCACGAAATCCTCCGGCCGCAGGGCCCCTTCCGGGTGGCGCAGGCCCGCCAGGGCGTTCTCCATCTCGTTTTTGGAGCAGACCGTCAGCAGCACACCGGTGGATTTCAGCTGCTTGAGGTAGCTCTGGAACTCGTAGTAGGACTGGGCCACGCCGGTCTCCTGGCCGATCTCGATGCCGTCCACCCCGTCGTCCCCCACCACGCCGCCCCAGAGGGTGTTGTCCAGGTCCAGGGCCAGGGCCTTCTTGTTCCGGCCGAACAGGGACTTGACGATGTTGGCCGCGCTGAAAGCGAAGGCGGGAATGGCCTCGAAGCACATGGCGTATTTGTACATGTTCCAGTAGGCGGGGTCCGCCCAGCGGTGCAGGCCGAAATCGGCGGAGAGGTAGTCTACGTCGTTGAGATAGAAGCCCTGGTTCTCCTGGGCGTAGGCGGCGAAGGCCCCGTTCAGCCGGGCGGTGAAGTTGGTCCGGCCGTGGGGGTCCCAGGCGTCCCGGTTGCCCAGCAGGCGGTAGAAGGGCTTCTCGAAGTTGTTCTGAAGGATGGGGCAGTGGAATTTCTCCCGGATACTGGCCCAGATCCCCCGGAACTTGGCAAGCTCACCCTCCAGCTTTTCGTTGACGGCCTCCGGGGAATCCCCCGGCTCGGGCCAGGCGGTGATGTTCCGGCCCGTAGTGTGGATGAACACCAGATCCGGGCGGAAGTCCAGCAGGGCCTTTGGGGGGAACATGGCGTCCTGGTAGTACTGGGCGTACTCGGATTCGTAGAATTCCGGCTGGATGCCCGCGTCCAGCAGAAAGAGCTCCATGGTTTTCACGATGTCGCTGGTAGTGGAGCCCCCCAGCACGGCGATCCGTTTCCGGATACGGGGGAAGCCGTCCTCCAGCAGGGCCCGGCGCAGGCTCTTCCGTTTACGGATGATGGTTCCCGGGTCAAAGGGGTATTCCAGTTCTCTCATTTTGCGGGTCCTTTCTGGGTTAAGATTCCGGCGCGGTTCCCGGGTGGGGGTCCGTGATGGTCTCGCCGGCGTTCTGGGTGAGCAGGGTGTCCAGATGGTCGGCCTTTTCTCCTACCAGGGAGTAGGAGGACATGGTGAAGAGCACGTCGGTGACGCCCATATCCCGGATGAAGCTGACCAGGTTGCGTTCCATATAGCGCATATCCGCCACGATTACCTCTTGGAAAGAGCCGGTAAGGAAGGGGACGATGGCGTTGCCGTAGCTGTCCTTGATGATTAGCAGCTTGCGCTGGTTAGGAGCCTGGGCGGAGGCCTTGACGATGTACTCGTCGCCGCCCAAGAAGGTCATATAGGAGTCGGAACCGGAGGCTCTTTCTTGGAAGAGGTCATCGCCATCCCACTGGCATTCGCTGAAGGCGGTATCATAGTAGACCGCCTGGGGCGTTTTGGCCGGGAGATAGTAGACGAAGTCCTCCGGGTCGTTGAGCAGGTTGGCGGACTGGGTAAAGCTGTACATGCTGCCCACAAAGCCCTCTTTTTTTACCTCCTGATAGGTGCTCAGGTCGTCGAAAGGGACCCCGGCGGCGCCCGCGAAAGCCTGGGCGGCATAGTAGGCTCCCAGCGCCTGCCAGTGGTGGTCGGTGCGGCAGTAGATGGGTTCACTTGTGTGCTGGGCCAGCACAGGGCAGAGGTTGATGGACTGGATGCCCGGATCCAGCCGGGCTGCGATGGCGTCAAAGCACTGGGAGTGGCTGCTGGTATAGCTGGAGTATTCGCTGGGGGTGTAGAACTCGCAGGCCAGAGGGGCGGGCATGGACCAGATCTTCACGCCCTGGCCCACCTGCCCCTGGAGGCTATTCAAGGCCTGGATATAGCTGTCGCCGGAGCCGCCGCCGAAAAGTTCCAGGGCCCGGTAGTGGCCGTCTAGCTTTAGCACAATGAGGCCGTTCTCCGTCATGTTGGCCTCCTCGGCCTTTGGGGGCGCGGGGGGAGGTGGCGTGGGAGTGGCCGCCGCGTCCATGTGCCGGCCGGCGGCCCCGTCTAGGCTCACGGCGGCGGGCTGGCCGGCGGAGTCGGGTTGGGAGGCAGGCTGAGAGCCGGGATCCGCCAGGGGCGTTGCAGAGGGCGGAGGGGCGGAGCTGGTCTCCTTATCATTCTTATTTACCTGATTCACCTTGCCCACGAATTCCACGGAGTTTTCCGACTTGGGCAGGCCAAAAAGGGACATGATATTGCTGCGCAGGTTTTTCAGGCCGTCCCGGTTGGGGACGGTATCATCGAAAAAGGTGGCGATTCCCGCAGTGTAGTCTCCGGAAAAATAGCTCTCCAGGGAGAACTTCGGAAACTCTGCCAGCAGCCGTTTTTCAATTTTGGACTCGGTGGACCGGGGCAGCAGCAGAAGCAAAAGGACGCCCAAACCGAAAGAGCAGGCCAGCAGGCCCAGGACCACCAAAGAGAGGCGCTTTTCCAGAAGGGCGCGGCTCTCTGCCCGGCGGTCCCGGGCACGGGTCCGGGGAGAGGCGGATTGGGCCGGGTGGGTGGAGTCCCGGACAATGTAGGAGCCGTCAGGGACATAGGCGGACTGGTACTCCTCCTCCAGGGGCGCCGGGCCCTCCCAAGATTCCCAGCCCTCCGGGCCGGGCTCCGGTGAAGGGGCGTCGTCCAGGTGTACGGGGAATTCCCCGGTGAGGTCCAGGGAGGGAGGCGGGTCTTCGTCCAGCGTGTACAACGGGGGATAATCGGAGCGGTAGGCGGTGTACTGGGTAAAGGCGCTGGTGGAAGGCTCTACCAAATGGGAGCGCTCCTGAGAGGGACGGGAGGCGGACGCCGGCTGGCCCGGCTGGGCGTAATGCCTGCCGCCGCGAGTCTGATTTGTGGGAGCCATCGCTAAAACCTCCAATACAGAAAGACGTTGTTTGTGGAATCCACCAGAAGGACGCTGACAACTGCCAGCAGGCCCAGACAGGCCACCGCCGACCCTACCCGTCCGGCGGTGTAGAGGGCGGCGCTGGAATTTTCCAGGAAGAACCCTTTGACCTTAGGAAGAATGGGAAGGCTGAAGGCGATGGAGGCCGCCACCAAGAATAGGTTGTTCAACAGGGAGGACCAGGTGATGGGATCGAAGAAGGGAGCGGAGTTTGCCAGCATGCTGATGCCGGAGATATTCAGGAAGAACTGTCCCAGCTGGCCCAGATCCTCAAAATAGAAGATTCCAAAGCCAATGATGATCACCAGCTTGCTGTAAATATGCTTCCACCAAAGAGGCCAGCTTTTGATGCGCTTTTTTCCCAGCTTCTGCTCAAAGAAGATGAAAAAGCCGAAATATAGCCCCCAGAGCATGTAATTCCAGGCCGCGCCATGCCAGACCCCTGTGCAGAACCACACCAGAAACAGGCTGAGGTATTTCCGGTTTTGGCCAAAGATGGGGACATAGAGCAGATAGTCCCGGAAAAAGGAGCCCAAAGAGATATGCCAGCGCTGCCAGAACTCGGCGATGGTTTTGCAGGCGAAGGGGTGGCGGAAGTTCTCGTCGAAATGAAAGCCAAACATGCGGCCCAGGCCGATGGCAATGTCCGAATAGCCGCTGAAGTCGAAGTAGACATACAGGGAATAGACAATCACCGTGTACCAGGTGCCCAGCACGGAAAGACCGGTGATATCCTTGCCGAAAAAGACATCCACGATAGCCCAGAGATTGTTGGCCAGAATCACCTTTTTTGAGAGGCCGATAATCACCCGCAGGGCCCCCTCGCACAGGTCGGTGGGCGTGACGGAACGGTTCTCAATCTCATCTTCAACCACGCTGTAGCGCACAATGGGCCCGGCAATCAGCTGAGGGAACAGGGAGAGATAGAGGAGAAAGCGGGTATAATGCCGCTGAACTTTCACCGTTTCCCAGTAGCAGTCCAAAATATAGGAGATGGCCTGGAAGGTGAAGAAGCTGATGCCGATGGGCATACGGATTTGTGGGACGGGCAGGCCCAGGCCGGTGAGGGCATTGAGATTTTCCACCAGAAAGCCGCTGTATTTGAATATGACCAGCAGGGCAATATCAATGACAATGCCGGCCGCGACCGCAGCTTTTGCCCCACCGGATCCCCGGTTTCGCTCAATGACCAGGCCGATGGCCCAGTTGAGCAGGGAGCTGAATACCAGAAGGACCACCCACAGGGGCTCGCCCCAGGCATAGAAAATCAGGGAAAAGACAATGAGCACCGCGTTCTTTGTGGGAAGGCTGCGGGCCAAAAGATAGCAGATGAGCACCAGGGGCAGAAAAATATAGATAAAGAACAAATCAGCAAAAACCATGGAAAGATCTCCTTAGGGGCATTTTTTCCTGAGCATGACGCGGGGTTCTTAAAAGGACATGCTCCTATTACTGCCGCCAGTCGCCGCTGTTCCGGCCGCGGGTGGAACTGGTGGGCTTTTGATTTCGGTAGACGCCGGTGGTTTGGCGGGAGGATTTGATCTGGACGGTGGGGCGGCTTTCATGCCGGAGCACATTGGACCGGGGCGGGGTAATCATCGAGACGCGCCGGTGTACAGCGCGCCGGTTTCTGGTGCTGTGTCCAATAAAAAAGTAGACGGCGATGCAAATCACCGCGACGGCTCCGGCGATGGAGGCTACCCAGACCAGCACCAAAGAGCCCGCGTCTTTTTCGCGGGAAGAAGTTTGGGCCCGGGAAGAGTTTGCGGAAGGTTCGCCCGGAGAGAACTTTTCGGGATGGGCGGCCGCGTATTCCTCAACCTGGGCGGCGGCAGCGGAGAAGAATTTCTCTGTGCCGGCGTCATAGGAACCGGAGCTGAAATCCGGTTCCAAATGGGTATCCAGCAAGGATTTTAGGGCCTGGGTGGTGAAAAGCTCCTGAAGCCCTTTCCCCGCAACCGCCAGATAGTCTCCGTCAGAGATGGACAGGGCCAGAATCAGCCCCCGGCCTTCTGGGCCGCCCGCCTGCCAAGAGGACAGGACATTCCGAAGGTATTCCACCCGCTGGGTATAGCCGGAGACGGGGAGCGTATCCACCGCCATCACTACCAGCTGGACGCCGTAATTCTGATTCAGTTGGGTGTTTTTTTCCAAAATGGCGGAACGGGTGCTTTCGCTGAGAAGATTGGATTCATCGTGGTAATAGAAAGCCTGGCTGGGCTGGGGAATGGGGGGAGACGTAGGCTCTGCGGACTGCCCCTGGGCGGAAAAGGAAACATACAATAAAGACGCGAAAACCAGGCAAAAAGTTACAAAAAAACCAAAGAAATTTTTTCTATGTAGCACGCTTCATCTACCTCTCCTCCAGGGCCGGAGGCCGTGCCCCCGCAAGCCAGACGAAAAAAGCCGGAAAACCCCATAATCCATAGTTCTATGCTATATTCTACCCTTCTAAGGGCTTTCTGTCAAGTAGAAAGCCGCCGGAGTCCCGGCGGCCTCAGATTCTATTGCAGCTATTCTGGTAAGCCCGCCCAATTCGGACCCTTCGGCCGGACCACTGGTGGATGCCGCACAGGCCGCAAACAGGCACAGGGCCAATGTACAGGCCAGAACGGAGAAAAACGCTTTCCGCCATCCCACAGAAACACCTCCTTGAGAGACGTTTTGCCAGAGGAAAGCGCCTCTCAAGGATAGTGTGCCGGTTATTCTGGAATATATTCCCGGATAAAGAAATCCGCGCCCACGCTTTCCGCTACCTGTCGGCAGGCCTCCAGCTCGGCCTTGGGCATGGTGCTCACCGCCGTCATGCGTACATGGGGAACATTGAGCACGGCGGTGCTGGTAAAGCGGAGAATCGCCGGCAGGGCCCGCAGGCCGAACTGGCTGTGGCAGAGGGCGTCATACCCCTCTGGAGTGCTGGCGTTCAGGCTGATGGAAACCGCGTCCACCCGGCCATCCAGGTCCAGGGCGGCGTTGCGCCCGGTAATCAGGTTTGCCAGCCCGTTGGTATTGACACGGATAAAATGGGAGCCGGTTTGCCGGATTTTGTCGCAGAGCCACATCACGTCATCCCAACGGCAGGCGGGCTCGCCGTAGCCGCAGAACACGATTTCTGGATAGCGGTGAAGGTCCCGGCGCTGTAAAAGAGCCCAGAATTCCTCTTTGGAGGGTTCTCCCCCCTGATACCACAGATTATCGGCATACAGGCTTCCCTTGCTGTTTTGGCGCAGACAGAAGTCGCAGCGGTTGGGGCACCGATTCGTGACGTTGACGTAGAGATTCAGTCCGTGTTCGTAGATGGCTCTGGCCCCATAGAGGAGGTTGGATTCGCTTCTTTCGTTTTCCATAACAAAATACTCCCATGGCGTGCCGGTGGGCTGGCCCGCCTTTCTTTAAGTATTGAAGGAGGGCTGATCCAGCAGGCCCTCCAGATTGAAAAGACGGCGTATGTTGGCATTGGAGGCATTGAGCACGTCTTTGGTGGAAATTCCCCGGATTTCGGCGATCTTTTCAGCTGTATAGGGAATTTTGGCGGAGTCGTTCCGCTTGCCCCGGTAGGGTTCGGGGGACATATAGGGGGCGTCGGTTTCCAGCAGCAGGCGGTCCAGAGGAACCGCGCGGGCTACCTCTACCGCTTTGCGGGCGTTTTTAAAGGTGACCACGCCGCCCAAGCCGATATACATGCCCAGCTCCACTACCTCCCGGGCCATTTCCGCGCTGCCGGAAAAGCAGTGGAGCACGCCCTGGGGCCTATAGTGCCGGAGAAGGGAGAGGGTGTCGGCATGGGCGTCCCGGTCGTGGACGCAGACAGGAAGCCCCATACGGCCGGCAAGGGCCAATTGGGCGGAGAACACCTCCATCTGCCGCTGCCGGGGGGCGCAGTCCTCCCAGTGGTAGTCCAGGCCGATCTCCCCGATGGCCACCACCTTGGGGCTGCTCTCCAGCCAGACCTTCAGGCAGTCCAGCCAGTTTTCCGGAAGAGAGTCGTCGATCTCCTCCGGGTGGATGCCCACAGCGGCGAACACATAGGGGTTCAAATCCGCCAGGCCCACAGTGGAGGCGCAGGTGCGCAGCCGGGTGCCCATATTGATGACGCATTTCACGCCGTTAAGGGGAAGCCACTGGCCCAAAAGCCAGGCCCGGTCCTCGTCGAACGCCTCCGCGTCATAGTGGGCGTGGGAATCATAGATGGTGTAAAGCTCCTGATCCATGGTGAAGGGGATTCCTTTCCAAAGGCTGTTTACCGGACCTTTGAGCCGGGCGCGATGCCGTCCACAAAGATCACCTGTACGTCCTCTCCGGCGTCGGCGGCCAGGATCATGCCCTGGCTCTCCACGCCGCAGAGCTTGGCGGGCTTCAGATTGGACACCACGATCACATGATGGTCAATCAGGTCCCCCGGCTGATACCAGGGAGCGATGCCGGAGGCCACGGTGCGGGGGGTGCCGGTTCCGTCGTCCAGGGTGAGCTTCAGGAGCTTTTTGGAGCGTTTGATAGGCTCGCAGGCGGTGATCTTCGCCACCCGCAGGTCCACGGCCCCGAAGTGCTCGATATCGATCTTGGCGATGCCCTCGATTTCAGCCTGGAGCTTCTGCCGGGCCTTTTCTTCGGCCCCGGCTGGGGCCGGACCATACTTCTCTTCCAGAGCCTTGTAAATTTCCTCCAGTTCCCGGCGCTGGAAGAGAATTTCCGGCTGGGAGACTACCTGGCCGCCCTCTTCAGGGTAATTGCGGGATTGGTCCAGCCGGTCCCAGGAGAGGGGCTCGGTTCCCAGCTGGCGGAGAATGGATTCGCTGGCGGCGGGCATGAAGGGGGACAGCAGGGAGGCGCCGGTGGTGATGGAATCCACCAGATTATAGAGCACCGTGGAGAGCCGGGACTGCTGGGAAGGGTCTTTTGCCAGCACCCAGGGGGTGGTCTCGTCGATATACTTGTTGCAGCGCTTGAACAAGGCAAAGAGCTCTGTGAGGGCGTCGGCGGTGTGGAGCTGGTCCATTTTTTCCGCCACCTTGTCCCGGCAGGCCGCAGCGCATTCCAGGAGCTCCTGGTCCTCGGGAGCGGCCGCCCCGGTGTGCGCTACCTTGCCGCCCAAATAGCGGTTTACCATGGACACGGTCCGGTTTACCAGGTTGCCCAGAACGTTGGCCAGATCCCCGTTCACCCGCTCGTTGACCAGTTCCCAGGTGATATTGCCGTCGTTTTCAAAGGGCAGTTCCCGGAGGACGAAATAGCGCACGGCGTCTACGCCGAAAATTTCCACCAGATCATCTGCGTACAGCACATTGCCGGCGGATTTGCTCATCTTGCCCCCGTTCATCATGAACCAGGGGTGGCCGAACACCTGCTTGGGCAGGGGAAGCCCCAGGGCCATCAGAAAGATAGGCCAATAGATGGTATGGAAGCGGGTGATATCCTTGCCGATGACGTGGAGGGCGGCGGGCCAGTACTTATGGAAGAGCTCGCCGTTCTCCCCATCGCAGTGGTAGCCAAGGCCTGTGATATAGTTGGTGAGGGCGTCCAGCCACACGTAGACCACATGCTGGGGGTCAAAGTCCACGGGCACGCCCCATTTGATAGAGGTGCGGGATACGCACAGGTCCTGAAGGCCCGGCAAGAGAAAGTTGTTCATCATCTCGTTGCGCCGGGAGACAGGCTGGATAAAGTCCGGGTGGCTATTGATGTGGTCGATGAGGCGCTGGGCATAGTTGCTCATTTTAAAGAAATAGGCCTCTTCCTTTTCCGGGCGGGGGGGCCGGCCGCAGTCGGGGCATTTGCCGTCTACCAGCTGACTCTCTGTGAGGAAGGATTCGCACTCGTCGCAGTAGAGGCCCTCATAAGAGCTTTTATAGATGTCTCCCTGCTCGTAGAGCTTCTTGAAGATTTTCTGGACTTCCCGCTCGTGGTAATCGTCCGTGGTGCGGATAAAGTGGTCGTAGCTGAGGTTCATCAGATCGAACTGAGCCTTGACTATGGCGGAAGTCTGGTCTACGAATTCCTTGGGGGTGACCCCTTGAGCTTTGGCCTTTTGCTCGTTCTTTTTGCCGTGCTCGTCGGTGCCGGTCTGAAAGTACACATCATAGCCCTGCATCCGCTTGAAGCGGGCGATGGCGTCGGCGACCACGGGGTCGGAGACATTGCCGATGTGAGGCTTGCCGGACGTGTAGGCAATGGCGGTGGTGATATAGAAAGGTTCTTTCGGATTCATGATTTCCTCCCAATAACGGTGATTTTTGTGCTTTATAGACCTTGGGGTGTTGGGTCTCGCCTGCCGACTCGGTCGGGTCAGAACGAGAGTTCATGCTTGCATGAACTTCTTCCCCACCGGCGATTGTTGCCCCCAAACCCCACAACTTTTTGAAAAGAAGTTTAAGGCGTTACCTTCGATAAGTCTCAAAAACTTTTACCCTGCTTCCGCACTTCGTTCGTCGCAGACAATTCACGTTTTTAGCTCAGCTAACCAGGGTAAAAGTTTCGTCAACCTTTTTAAAGGTTGCGAGGTGTGGAGCGGAGCTCCACGATCTTGCCCTTGACCTTAAACACCTGAGAAGCGCATTTTTTGAGGGTGTGAATAATAGTTAATCTCGCTCTGCTCGATTAACTATCCGAGTTTTGCAAAGCAAAACTCTTGCAAGAGGGGACGGAGAGTTCATCTCGCACAGTGAGATGAATCTCTTTTGCAACTGAGAAAAAAGTTCCCTGGGCCCCGGAACCGGCCAGCTCTGGGCACAGTATCCCAGCCAAAAGTTCCCGCCTGGACTTGTGCTCCGCAATCAGCCAGCGCGCGCACTCACGCGCCCATATAAAAATGCTGACGCTTAAAATCTATACTATAAGCAGTAAAAAAAGCAGTAAAAAGCGGGCTGCTTCACATTCGCCCGGAAAAGGCGTTTCTCTTTATGATTCCCCAAAATGGTTTCATTCTGCATTCCTCCTGGAAGCGTTACCGAAAAAGCAGCACGGAAAAAACCGTGGCCAGCATCAGCAGAGCTAAGAGCCCCGCCACAACGCGGACAATAATTTTTTGTGCGTTTCTGCTTTTCATGGAAGCGGCCTCCTTGGGACAAAATGGAAATTAACATATATTCTACCATCTTTTTCCCGGTTTGTAAACACCTGCCGGCCGGGAAAACAAAAAGAAAAGGACGGGATGCCCCGTCCTTGCGGTTATTTTTCCTCCAAACCTTTGATATAGGCGCGGATCAGGTCCTCTAGCTCGTCGGGAGTATAGGTCTTTCCCAGCCCGTCAGTCCCGCATGATAACGCCGTTGCCATCGAACCGAGGGGTGGCGGAGGACAGGAGGGAAACGCCCTCTATAAAGCCCCAGATGAGGGCGGCGATTGTGCCCATGCCGCAGGTGAGCAAGCCGCCGGCCAAAGCCAGAATCAGCTGTAGGGTGCCCCGGGTATTGAAGCCCATATAGAAATTGTGCACGCCGAACACGCCGAACACGACAGCCAAAATGCCCGCGGCCAGACGGCTCTTCTGCTGATACCCCACAGGAGGCGTGGTGTATTTGGGCTGCTGGAGAGGCTGAGGCTGGTAACTCTGGGCGGTGTAGTTGGGGGGCTGATAGCCGTTTTGCTGGGCATAGGGCGGCTGTTGGTAGGTGTTGGGATCCGGCTGGGGCGGGGGATTGAAGTTGTAGTTGTACTGGGCGTATTGGACTGGCTGAGGTTCCGGTTGAGGCTGCTCCACGGGCTGGGGAGGAGGCTCCGGCGCCTTGGGCGGATCGGGGAACACAAACGCGGGCGGCGCGGGATCCGGCTCCAGAGTGAGCTGGGGCACAGGGCGGCCGGCGGCCTCCTGGGAATCAGGCGCGGCCTGCTCCGCCGGAGCATCAGGAGCTTGGGGCGCTTCCGGCTGGGACTCCTGAACCGGAGGGGCCTGGGGAGGCGCCGGGGTGGAAGAGGCTTCCGGCACAGCCTGGGGTTCTGTGGGTTCCAGGCCGGTATCTTTATTTTCAAACTCGCTCATTGTGGTTCCTCCTTTGCTAGTCTTTCAGGAAAACGCCGTTGGCGTCGGTGTTGATGCGGCCGTCCAGCAGCTTAATGCCGTCCAGGATGCCCCAGATTTCCATTGCGATGGCTCCGAACCCGCAGGTGAGCAGAGAGACGAGCAGCTGCACCAGCCCCCGGGAGGTATTTCCCAGATAAAAGCTGTGTACGCCGTAGGCTCCCAGCAGGATGCCCAGAATACCCGCCGCCACCCGGCTTTTCTGCACGTAGCCAGGAGGCGGGTCTATGCCCGCCTGGGGCTGGTATTGAGGGGGATTGTACATAGGCTGCTGGCCTTGGGGCCGATATCCGCCATTGTTATAGTCTGCCATATTGATGCACCTCTTCGCGTAATTTTGCTCTGCCGACATTCCATGGAAACACGCTTGAAAACCGGTAACGCGGTTTTTAAGCCAGGCGGCTTAGGAGGCGTTAACCTCCCCGTCGGGTTCAGAGGAATCCGAGGATTCTTTGAACTGTGTTAACTATAGCACGAAGGAGCGGGGGACGCAATAGCTTGCGGGCAAAAGTAAGGGATTCTTAAACAGTAGGTCGGTTTTTTGGAAGCAGAACGGGATTTTTTTAAAAAATTTTTTGTTTTTGGGGAAAAGTTGTCTTTTTCTAGGCTACAGAAGCGGGTTTTTGAGGGGTATATGAAAGGAGGTTTGCATGAGATCGAGAAAACATCTTTCTGGAAAGGAGTGAGGCGGTTATGCTGGGTTTGCGGAAAAAGGAAGCCCAGGCCGCGGCGGTAAGCGTGCAGACAAGGCCAAAGCTCCAAGGGAGTGCCTTACCCCTGGGAGCGGGGGAACGGGAGCTGTATCGGGCGCTGCGGGAGTCGGTGCCGATTATTGACGCGTCGGTGTATAAACTGCGCAGGCTGATCGGGGAAGTTCAGGCGGTCTGCCATGAGGAAGAGGCCCAGGAGAGGCTGAATGATTTTTTGCAGAATGTGCAGGTGAACGCGGCCGGGGCCGGAATCAACGAGTTCCTGGGCATCTATCTGGAGGAACTGATTACGTATGGCAACGCCGTGGGGGAGATGGTCCTTTCCGGGGGGCGGCTGGGAGCGCTGTATAATGCCGGGCTCCAGCATCTGAGCCTGGAGGCGGACCAGGCCATGGGAGTCAAAGTTTCCGTCTGGGAGTCGGACGGAAAGAGGGAGTGCCAGTATCCGGAGCTGCTGGTGGTGTCGGCGCTGAATCCACCGGCGGGCTCGCCCTGGGGCACTTCCCTTTTGCGGGGGCTGCCCTTTGTCAGCGATGTGTTGCTGAAGATCTACCAGACCCTGGGGGTGAACTGGGACCGGCTGGGCAATGTGAGGTTCGCCGTGACCTGCAAGCCCGAAGGCGTTCTTAACGGCGCGGCGGAGCGGGCCCGGCAAATGGCGGAGGAATGGAAATCCGCCATGAGCAGCCGGGATCCCCGGGACTTCGTGGCCGTGGGGGACGTTTCCATCAAAGCCATAGGCGCGGACAATCAGATTCTGGAGAGCGATGTGCCTGTGCGCCAGATGCTGGAGCAGATTGTGGCAAAGCTGGGGCTGCCCCCCTTCTTGCTGGGGCTGTCCTGGTCGTCTACAGAGCGGATGTCCAGCCAGCAGGCGGATGTGCTTACCAGCGAGCTGGAGGCCTACCGGCGGATTCTGACCCCTGTGGCCAAGAAAATCTGCCGCACCTGGCTGGCCCTGGAGGGCTATCGGCCGGAGTGCGAGATTCTTTGGGACGAGATCACCATGCAGGACGAGGTGGACCATGCCAACGCCAGGTATTTGAACGCCAGAGCCGCCAAGCTGGAATATGAGCTGGAGCGGGAGAAGGAAAAGGGGAACGAAAAAGAGAAAGAGGTGGAGCAATGAAGGAAGGCCGAGTGGTGAAATCCACAGAGATCCCAGGGCCAGAGGAGATGCAGGCCATCAACCGGTATACTCGCCGGGCCTACGCGCCGGAGGAGGTATATGCGTTTTCTCTGGTGCTGTGCGACAACGAGGTGGACAGGGACTGGGAGCGGTTCCCGGTGGAGAGCCTGAAAGCGCTGAAAGAGCTTTTTCTGGGAAAGACCTGCATTTTCGATCATGAGTGCAAAAGCGCCAACCAGACCGCCCGAATCTATCAGACACGGCTGGAACACAAGCCCGGACGGACTACCCAGACAGGGGAGGAGCTGGTTCAGCTGACGGCCAGGGCGTATCTCCCCAGAACGAAGGGAAATGGGGAGACGATTGAGCTGATTGAAAGCGGGATTCTAAAAGAAGTAAGCGTGAGCTGCAGCGTGAAGCGCCGGGTTTGCAGCGTGTGCGGCAAGGAGGAGTGCAAGCATCAGAAAGGCCGGGAGTATGGCGGCGCCGTGGCCCACTGCCTTCTGCTGGAGCCTACCGACGCCTATGAGTGCTCTTTTGTGGCGGTGCCCGCCCAGCGGGGAGCGGGAGTGGTGAAACGGTTCCAGCAGGAAGAGGTGGAAAAGCTCTGGGAAAAGCCGGAGGACGTCCTGCTGACAAAAGCGCAGATTGAGGGCATTGGGCGACGCTTCCGGCAGCTGGCGGAAAAAGCCCGTTGGGGGGAGGAGTACCGCCGGGAGCTGGAACGCGAGGTGTTTAAGTACAGCGCGGTGGTTCAGCCGGATATGCCCAGAGCGGTGATGGAGGCGGCTGTAAAGGGCATGGGCATTGCCGAGCTGGCCCAGATGGAAAAAACCTACCGGCAGATGGCCCAGAAAATTCTGCCCCTGACGCCTCAGCTGAAGCCCCGGGAGGAGACCCGGGAAAAGGGGGAAAACCGGGAGTTCCGGATTTAGGCTTTTCTTGGCACGGACTTCGCGGTGAAAGCCGCATAATAAAAAGAAATTATTTTTAGGAGGAAGAAAGTATGGCTTATTACGAAAATGTTTCTTTGGAGAAGGGCATGTATTCCACCCCGGGCAAGAGCTTTACCCAGGTGCTGGAGGAGTTGGACAGCTCGGAAAACTACCGGGGCACCCCTCTGGAGGGGCTGGACGCCTATCAGCGCCAGCTGAAGCGCTTTGGCATCAGGGTGAGCGGGCCCGGCTCCGGCACGGTGGAAAAATTTTTCCAGAGCTCTTCCAGCGCGGCGCTGTTCCCGGAATATGTCTCTAGGGCAGTGGCCCTGGGCATGGAGAGTGCCAACAAAATTCAGGACCTGGTGGCTACTGTGACGAAGATCGACGCCCTGGACTACCGCCCCATCTCCACCGATGTGGACACCGCGGCCCCGGCTTTGGCGGTGACGGCCGAGGGGTCCCAGCTGCCCAGTACCAATATCAGAATGAGCGCCAGCCTGGTGAAGCTCCAGAAGCGGGGCCGGATGCTGGTGAGCTCCTATGAAGCCCTGCGTTTTCAGAAGCTGGATCTGCTTACCGTGGCGCTGCGGCAGATTGGCGCCTATATCGCCGCTGCCCAGACCAAGGACGCGGTAGACGTACTGACCGGCTCCGGGGACAACGCATTGGAGTTCACCGAGGGAGGCACCCCGAACTATGGTGATTTTGTGGCGCTGTGGGCCGCGCTGGCTCCTTATGAGCTGAACACCGTGGTGGCCGGCACCGCCGTCATCCAGAAGCTCTTACAGATTCCGGAGTTCAAAGACGCCCAGGCCGGGATGAACTTCCAGGGCACGGGTAAGCTGTGCAGTCCTCTGGGCGCAAACCTTATCCATGTGCCGGAGATGGCGGCGAACAAAATTTTGGCTCTGGACAAGAACTGCGCTTTGGAGATGGTGCAGGCCGGCGAGATCTCTGTAGACTACGACAAGCTCATCGACAAGCAGCTGGAACGGGCGGCAATCAGCATGACCTGCGGCTTTTCGAAAATCTTCCCCAACGCGGTGGCGGGCCTGGACTGCACGCCTAAGGCGTGAGCCGCCTGATTTTTGGAAAAGGAGAACGGTTCGGACCCGAAGGGCACTGAGGATGGATTGGGCCGGGACATAGATTCGTAGGGTTCGGACAAAGAAGCGGAACAGGCGGCGCGCCGCCTGCTGGGAGGCCGGTATAGTTGCAGGCGCGGTTACTATTTCAGCCGGCTTTCCAGCGCGTTCCGTATTCGTCAAATTGCTGTTTCAGGAGGGGAATATGGAGATCGGTGTGGAGCGTGTAGTGGAAAAGTTCCAAAGGTACGCGGGAGAAGCCCCCGATGGGGAGGATGTGGCAAGGGAGCGGCTGTGCCAGGCTTTGTGCGATGAGTGCGCGGCGGCCGTGGCGGAGCTTTTGCGCCCAGGCTTGGAAGAAATTCCCGAAGCCGCAGAGGCCCTGGCGGCTGCGGAGGCGTTCTATCAGCTGGCGCTTTTGGATCAGGCGGCGGGACCGGAGGTGGTGAGCTCGCCGGAGCTTAAGATGGAGCTGGGCAGGCGGGCGGAGTACGCTGCCATGCTGCGGGAGGAAAAACGCCGGGCGTGCAGGGGCTTTCTCCGGGAGGAGGGCTTTTACTTCGGCCAGGCATGAGGGGAGGTTCAAACGGGGTGAAGGACATTTCCAAGACGGTGAGCAGGAGGATGGAGGCCGGGGAGCTGGTCCGGGCGGACGGCTCTAGGACGGCCTGTCGGGGAGAGGTGACGCGTCTGAAGGGCCAAAGCGGCGGGCATGTCCCGGGAGAGCGCCACGAGATAGGAACTCTCTGCCAGCCGGTCTATATCTTTACCGGCAGCGCGGCTGGGGCGGCGCCTGGAGATATACTGGAGCAGGGGGGACGGCGTTACGGCGTATTAAAGGCGGAGGCCCTGGAGATCGGGGGGACGAAGGTTTTCGACAGGCTGGTTTTGGAAAGGCAGGTGGAGGAAGATGCGGGGCAATGAGCTGCTGCAGGGGCTGCTGGAGGCTTTCCGGCAGGCGATGCCCCAGGTGAATTTCCGGGCAGCCTACGAGCCCGGAGCCGTCCCCCGGCTGGGGGAGAAAATCCTGGCGGCGGGCAGCGTCCTCAAGGAGAAATCCGCCGGGGAGAGCTGGGAGGTAAAACTGGGGTTTACCCTGTATCTCCCCAGGAGCGCCAGGCCCGGCGCGGAAGAGGGCGTTTTGGCGGGGATGGACCAGGCGGCTGGGACCCTGGACGCCAATCTGGCGGAGATGGAGCGGGGCGCGGCCGCTGTGGACAAGGCCACGGGGAGAATCGCGGTCTCGTGCTGGTATCTGTTCACCCCGCCGGGGCAGACGGGAGGAACGGGAAGCAAAAAGAGCTATCCGGTGTGGATCAACGACCAGGAGCTTCGAGTGAGCGGCTGGAAGGCCTCCCAAGGGGAGAAGGCCCGGGCCTTGCGGGCGGTTGGAGAGGACGAACCGTTTCTCATGCAAAACAAAAATGAATACACCGTGGAGCTACAAGGCCTGAGCGGGGCGGAAGGCCTGGGCGAATGGACGGACTTTACCCTGCGGCTGGGGGGCCAGGCGGGAGAGTACCGCCATTGCCGGTGGAAGAGCTTTTCCGCCGGAGGCGCGGGGACGCTGACGGGGATTTTGGTAAAGGAGGAGTGAACGTGGAGAGCATGGAGCGGGCGGAAGAATTGAGCCGGGAGATCCAGAGGGACAGCCGACGGTATCCCTCTCAGCTGGAAGGGGGGACGGAATGAATCTGATGACCATGAGCTTCAAGGGGTTTACCTGGCGGGTGAACCCCACCAGCCTGAACGTGGAGTGCGCCAGAAACCTCAAGGAGACGGCCCTGCCCTTCGCGGGCAGCTGGGCGGCGGACCTGGGGCCCAAAAAGCGCAGGGTGTCCGGAGAGGGGTATTTTACTGGGGCGGACGCCATGAAACAGTGGAGGCGGCTGGAGGAGGTCTTTGCCCAGGGCGGGCCGGGGAGCCTGCTGCTGCCGGGCATGGAGCCCTTTTTCGCGGTGATGGATTCCCTTAAGCTGCTGGGGGAAGAGGGGAGCGGACTTGTGAAGTACGGCTTTGGCTTTACGGAGTGCCGGGCCGGGGAAGGCGGCCCGGGCCGGGAGGCCCTGAGAGCCGCCGCCGGGGAAAGCCTGTGGGACTATGCGGGCCGGTTCGGGTGGAATATGGAAGAGCTGCGCCGGGCCAACCTGCACATTCGGGATATCGCCTGCCTGGAGGCGGGAGAGGAGGTGTATGCTCCGTGACCTATTGGGGGACTCTGGCCTCGGGAGGCCAGATGCTTTTGGGGGAGCCGGAGGAGGCTGTGCTGGCCTTTGACCGGGACGCCCCCGCCGATCAGCTGAAGGCGGTGTTTCCGGCGGACAGGATCTGGGAGGAGCTGCGGGAGGTGAGCGTCTATGACAGAGGAGAGGGCGTGTTCCGGGGAATCGTGGACGAGCAGAACACCAGGCTCACGGCGGCGGGGCTTTTCGTGGAGCTGGTCTGCCGCAGCCGGGAGGCCCTGCTGCTGGACAGCGAGGCGGAGCCCAGAAAGATGAAGTCGCCCTCTCTGGAAAGCCTGCGCCAAAGGCTTTTGGGGCCGCTGGGGTTCCAGAAGATCGTTGGGAGCGGGAGCTGCGGGCCGGGAGAACTGGACATAGAGAAGGGGACCTCCTGCTGGACGGTGCTGGCGGGTTTCTGCCGGGACTATCTGGACACGGAGCCCTATGTGGATTTTGAGGGCGTGGTGTGCTGCGGGGGAATCCCCCAGAGGAAAATCGAGCTCTCCCAGGTGATGGAGGCGGAGATCTGCAGGCTGCCCTGTCAGCGGCTGAGCCAGGTATGGAAGCAGGGATACCGGGGCGGCTACGACGTGGCCTACAGCGACCCGGAGGCCCCGGCGGTACGCCGGCGGTATATAAGCGCCCAAAGCGGGAAGAATCCCCGGGCGCTTCTGGAGGAATCCCGCAGGGGGAGTTTTCTGCTCCAGGTGACCTGCGCGGGGAGCTGGTGGCCCCTGCGGGGGGTGTTGGCGGACGTGGCCATCCCCCAGGTGGGGCGGTTTGCCGGATGTCCGGTACGCCGGGGAGTGTACTGCCGGGACAGGAACGGCGAACGGACCCGGTTTATACTGGAAAGGGGGGAGGACCATGTGGCTGACAAAGAAATTGGCCGGTGAGCAGGGCGTGAAGCTGCGCAGCGGCCAGGTGGTGGAGGAGAGCTTCGCCGTGCAGGGGGAGAGCCGCTATGAACAGCCGGAGCAGCTTTTGCCATACGGCCTCTCCAGCTGGGCCGCGGGAGGAAACCAGGCGGTGATGCTGGGGGGCTACTGCGCGGGGATCTCCCGCCTGCCGGACCCGGAGCTGGCGGCCGGAGAGGTCCGGCTGTACTCCGCCGGAGGAGCGGAGATCCTTTTAAAAAACAATGGGCAGGTCGTGGTGAACGGCCATGTCTTTGACTGGGGGGAGGGCGGCTAGTGGACTTGAAAGTGGAGAAGGGCAATTTTGTTTTGGGCCCTACCGGCCTTCCGGAGACTGTGTCAGGGTTAGAGGAGCTTTTGCAGAGGGCCCGGATAAGCCTGGAGCTGCGCCGGGGGAAGTTCCCCTATAACAGGGAGCTGGGCAGCAGGCTCTGGCAGCTGGACCCTCAGGAGGAGCACAGGGAGGACCGGGCCCTGGCTCTGGCCAATGAGGCGCTGCTGGGGCTTGCGGGAATCCGAGCGGAGCAGGCGAGAAGCACGGAAGCCGGCATGGCGTTTACCATTGTTACGCCGCTGGGAGAGGGGGAAGTGGAGATTGGAAACCTATAAAGAAATTTTGGACAGGATGAGGTCGGCCTATATGGAAAAAAGCGGGGTCAGCCCAGAGGACGTGTCGGACATCGGGCTGCGGCTGCTGGTGCTGGCCGGGGAGCTGTACCGGGCGGAGGCCAGGATGGACTGGCTCTGGCGGCAGGCCTTCCCCCACACGGCGGACGGCCCACAGCTGGACCTGCACGGCGCCCAGAGAGGAGTCCTCCGGAAGGAGAGCCGGAAAGCGGCGGGGGTGCTGGCCTTTTCCCGGTATGTGCCCATCACCTTTGACCTGGTGATTCCCAAGGGAACGGTATGCGCCGCCTATGGGGACGAGGCCGTAGAGTACGAGACCACGGAGGATGGAATCCTGCCAGCCGGGAAGGTGACCGTGGAGGTGCCCGCCCAGGCGGTAGCCGGGGGCAGCAAGGGCAACGCCGCGGCCAGCTATATCAACACCCTGGTGACGGAGGTGAACGGCATCAACTATGTGGTGAACCCCGCCCCGTTTACCGGCGGAACGGATTCGGAGGACGACGAGGCCTACCGCCGGCGGATTTTGGAGGCGTACAGCCGCCCGCTGGTCTGGGGAAACGCCGCCTATTATGAGAATATCGCCCTAAGCCGGGAGGGCGTCACAGATGCCCAGGCGGTGCCCAGAGAGAACGGCGCGGGCACGGTGTCGGTGTATGTCTGGGGAGACAAGGCCGCACCCTCCGCAGAAACGCTGGCCGCTTTGGAGGGAGACTTCCAGGAGATGGGGGAGGCCGGCGTCGCCGTGACGGTGAAAGCAGCCACAACCCGGCGGTGCAATCTGTCTTGCTATATAAAAGTCCGACCGGAGGCGGATTTTGCCAAGGCAAAGGCAGCGGTGCAGGCAGCTTTGGCCCGGTGGTTTGGGGAGCGGAAGATTGGGGACGCGGTCTATCTGGGGGATCTGAACCGGGTGATCCTGGACGCGGATCCAGCTATCAGCCGGGTGACCTTTCCCAGCGGCAACGCGGATGTGGAAGGGACGGCGGGCGTTGTGCCTGTGGCCGGGGGTACTGTGATAGGAGGAGGCATATGACCGGGGGAGAGAACATCCGCCGGATTCTTTCGGAAAGCGGCGTCTATCAGCTGACAGGGGAAACCCCCGTGGACTGGGAGATCAACGCCTATGAGGCGGGGCTGCAGGCGTTGGAGGAGGAGATGGAGGCGCTGGAACAGGACCTCTTCGCGGCCACGGCTTCCGCCCGGCAGCTGGACCGGTGGGAGGGGCTCTACCGGCCCCAGGCCTCCTCGGGAGAGCTGGCGGACCGCAGGCGCACGGTGGCCAAGGCCCTGGCCGGGTACGGCGGCGCCGTCACTCTGGCGGTGCTGAAGGATCTGGTGGAGGCCGCCGGAATCCTGGGGACGGTGACGCTGGAGGGTGGAAAGGTGAAGCTGACGGTGGAGCGCTGCCTGGGGGTGTCTCAGGCGGAGGCGGAGCGGATGCTGAACCGGCTGCTGCCCGCCCACCTGGAGTGGGAGATTGCGGCGGAATAGAGAGCGAAAAAGGGAGCGGGGCTTTGGTCCCGCCCCCTTGCTTTTTGCATGGAAAGAGGCGAGGAAGCATACTAATTTGAAGGAATACTGTGTGGCCTTCGTCGCAAAGGTCGGCGACTACGGCAAGGTGGCTCCGCGCCCCACACCCCCGCCAGCTTAAGACCAGCTGGACCGGTCAATGCTGACCAGGGAAAAGGTTTCGTCAACCTTTTCAAAGGTTGCAGGGGTTTGGGGACGGCGTCTCCAAGGTCTTGCCGTAGGGCGCGATCTGTGCGCCCGGAGGCCACTCCGTATGACTAAAAACCTCTGGCACTTTCAGAAAGGATGATCCCCATGAAGAAAACGCTGGCCCTTCTGCTCTGTCTGTTCACAGCCGCCCTCTGCCTGCCCGCCCTGCCCGCCCACGGGGAGGTGCTGGAGATCTCCGCCCCGGCGGCGGTGCTGATGGAGGCCGGGACAGGGCGGGTGCTCTTTGAAAAAAATTCCCACGAGGCCCGGCCCTGCGCCTCCATCACCAAGGTGATGACCCTCTGCCTTACCTTCGAGGCCATTGAGGCCGGGCAGCTGAACCTCTCGGACCAGCTCTCCGCCTCCGCCCACGCGGCCTCTATGGGCGGCTCCGATATCTGGCTGAAGGAGGGGGAGCAGATGTCCGTGGACGACCTGATCAAGGCCACGGTAATTATGAGCGCCAACGACGCGGCCGTGGTCCTGGCGGAGAACGTGGCCGGAAGCGAGGAGGCCTTTGTGGAGAGAATGAACGGCAAGGCCCAGGAACTGGGCATGGAGGATACGGTTTTTAAAAACTGCAACGGCCTGGACGAGGAGGGGCACATCACCAGCGCCCATGACGTGGCCCTCATGAGCCGGGCGCTGCTGACCCATGAAAAGATCACCGACTACACCCTCACCTGGATGGACTATGTGCGGGACGGCGCCACCCAGCTGGTGAACACCAACAAGCTCATCCGCAGCTACCAGGGAATTACCGGCCTGAAAACCGGCACCACTTCCGCAGCGGGCAGCTGCATCTCCGCCACGGCGGAGCGCAACGGCCTCAAGCTCATCGCGGTGGTGCTGGGCGCTCCCAGCACGGACGACCGGTTCCGGGACGCCGCCGCCCTTTTGGACTACGGTTTCGCCGGGTGGAGCGTCACCGTGCCGGAGAGCCCGGAACTGCCCCCCGTGCCGGTAACGGGAGGCATGGAGGAGCAGGTGGAAGTACGGGCGGGGGAGATGCCGGAAATTCTCATGGAATCCGCCGCCGGAGGGGAGATCGAGGAGAAGATCTCCTGGCGGGAGAACATCGCCGCGCCGGTAAAGGAGGGGGACATCGTGGGCCGGATCGACTACCGCCTGGGGAGCGAGAGCCTGGCCCAGGTGGACATCACCGCCGCCGGAGACGTGGAGGCCATCACCTTCCAGTCCGCGTTCCTCTATCTGCTGGGAGGGTTCCTGGGGCTTTAGGGCTTTTGATATGGGGTCCGCCGCCATCCGGCGGCAGAAAAGGGCGGGGCCCGGCCCGTGAAAAATATTTTTAGGCAATTTGGAAAAGCCTTGCAAAATTCCGCGGCATATTGTACAATAGAAACGAAACAGCCGCCGCCCCGAGAACGCCCTCTGGCGGACGTATTGAGCAAAGGAGTTTTGAAAATGCCGCTAAAATTGGATGACAGGTATTTAAAAGGCTTTATTTCCCAGCATGAGTATGATGGAATCCAGGCCCAGGTAAAGGCCGCCGGAGAACTGCTGGCTTCTGGCAGGGGTCTTGGCAACGACTTTTTGGGCTGGGTGACTTTGCCGGAGGACTATGACAAGGAGGAGTTTGCCCGCATCAAGGCCGCTGCCCGGCGGGTGAAGGAGAATTCCCAGATTTTTATTGTGATCGGCATCGGCGGCTCCTATCTGGGAGCCAGAGCCGCTATTGAATTTTTGAAGTCCGACAAGTATAATGCCCTGCCCAAGGATACCCCGGATATCTATTTTGCCGGTAATTCCATCAGCTCCACCGCTTTGCAGGAGCTGGTCACCCTCTGCGAGGGCAAGGACGTGTCCATCAACATGATTTCCAAGTCCGGCACCACCACGGAGCCCGCCATTGCTTTCCGGGTGTTCCGGGAGCTTCTGGAAAAGAAATACGGCAAGGAGGGGGCCAAGGAGCGGATTTTCTGTACCACCGACCGGCAGAAGGGCACCTTGAAGCAGCTGGCGGACAAAGAGGGCTACGAGACCTTCGTGGTGCCCGATGACGTGGGCGGGCGCTTCTCCGTGCTCACCGCCGTGGGCCTGCTGCCCATCGCCGTGGCCGGGTGCGATATCGACGCCCTGATGGCCGGGGCCCGCAAGGCCATGAAAGCCTACGGCAGCAATCTTCTGGAGGAGAACGACTGCTACAAGTACGCGGCCATCCGCAACATCCTGTATAACAAGGGAAAATCCGTAGAAGTTATGGTGAGCTACGAGCCCCGCTACGCCATGATGAACGAGTGGTGGAAGCAGCTCTACGGCGAGAGCGAGGGTAAGGATCAGAAGGGCCTGTTCCCGGCCAGCGTGGTGTTCTCCACGGACCTGCACTCTCTGGGCCAGTATATCCAGGACGGCCGGCGGCAGCTCTTCGAGACTGTGGTGTTCATCGACCAGCCCGTGCATCAGGTCACCCTGGGCAACGACCCCACGGACGTGGACGGCCTGAACTATCTGGAGGGCCGCGCCATGGCCTTCATCAACGAAAAGGCCTTTGAGGGCACGCTTCTGGCCCACAACGACGGCGGCGTCCCCAACGTGGTGGTCCACGCCAGCGACTTCTCCGAGGACACTCTGGGCCAGCTGATCTATTTCTTTGAGAAGGCCTGCGCCATTTCCGGCTACCTGCTGGGGGTGAACCCCTTCGACCAGCCGGGGGTGGAGAGCTACAAGAAGAACATGTTCGCCCTTCTGGGCAAGCCCGGCTACGAGGAGCAGAAGGCCAAGCTGGAGGAGCGGCTGAAGGGATAAGCGAAGCATATTTGGAGTTCGTGCAAAAATTATTTTTTGAGTAATATGGGGCCTACGGCAAGACCGTGGGGCTTTGGGTTTCGGCTTCCACCTTGGTCGGCGACGGGTAATCGCCACTGGCGATTTTCCCCGCACCTGGACTGCGTAATGCAATGTGGTTAGCTTTACCGCACACAGCCAACCAGGGTAAAAGTTTCGTAGACTTCGTTTTACGAAGTCTTACCTTTCTCAAAGGTTGCGGGGGTGGCCCCCCCCCGTCCCGCCGGAGGCCCTCAACACATAAAAAATAACTTCCAAAAACACAAATATATAAATATAAAGGAGAAGTTCAAAATGGTTACTCTTTTGACTGGCAAGAAAGGTTCCGGCAAGACCAAGAAGCTCATCGAGATGGCGAACGCCGCCCTGGAGAAGTCCAACGGCAACGTGGTGGTCATTGAGAAGGGCCAGCAGATGACCTATACCATCCCCTATGCCGCCCGGCTGGTGGACTCCGACGCCTATGACATCAAGGGCGCCGACGCCCTTCTGGGCTTCATCAGCGGCATCTGCGCCGGAAACTACGACGTCACCGACATCATCGTGGACTCCACTTTGAAGATCACCGGCACCGGCGCGGAGATCTGCGAGTATCTGGTGTCTGAGCTGAAAAAGCTCAGCGCCTCTGCGGATACCAATGTGGTGCTCTCAATCTCCGCCGCCGAGGAGGAAATCCCCGCTTCCGTGGCCGAATATGTGCTGAAATAAAGAGCTGTCAGCCGGGAATAGGCAAAATATTCTCGGGAATCCTATAAAGTGCTTGACAAATCTTCCCGGGCGTCTTATACTATATCAGTACGGCGTGAGGTGGAGTATGGTTTTAGACTTAAAAAAGCTCTTTCGTGGGGACGGCGTGGAGGAAAGCGCCGCCTGTGAGCTGGATTTTTCCGGGGTGGAATTGGGCGGTGCCAAGCCGTTTTGTGCGCCTGTGAAGGTCCAGGCTCGGATGAGGAGCTTTGCGGGATCAGTAGATTTCCGCGCGCAAGTAGCCTATACTCTCTCCATGCCCTGTGACCGTTGCGCCGAAATGGTGGTCCGGGACTATGAAAAGAGCTTCGTCCATACCCTTGTTCGGGAAACCCAGAACGAGGAAGATGACAGGCTGATTCTTGTGCCGGAGGAACGGCTGGATCTGGACGGGCTCATCCTGGAGGATGTGTTGCTGGACCTGCCTGGCCAGTTTCTTTGCAGGGAGGACTGCAAGGGGCTGTGCCCCCGCTGCGGAAAGAATTGGAATGAAGGTCTCTGCGCCTGCGGCGCTCCTGCTGCGGACCCCAGGCTGGAAGTCCTCAGACAGCTGTTGGAAAAAGAATGAGGAAAAATCCTTTGGCATAAGGAGGTGCTGAAAATGGCGGTACCCAAGAGAAAACTGTCTAGCGCGCGAAAGAACAAGCGGCGCTCCAATGTGTGGAAGCTGCAAGTTCCCGCTCTGACGAAGTGCTCCCAGTGCGGCAGCTACAAGGCTCCCCACCGGGTTTGCCCCACCTGCGGTTATTATAACAGCCGGAAAGTGGTCGAGGTAGATCAGTAAGAATCTGTAATTTGTAACCGGAAATAGTGGAAAAACGAGGACTTTTCGTGCGGATCAGGATAAGTTTGCGCGGACATATTTGATATATGGATACCAAGCAAAAGCGACGATGCGTGGCGCTAAAAGGACCGTTTCGATGCGGTTTGCAGGTTGTGAATAGAGATTCTGAAGCTGGTTTCCATAGGAATGATTAAAAAGGGAACGCCCGGATTGGCAATGCCAACATAGCGGGTGCTTCCCTTTTTTGATTGGACGAGAGGAAGAGAGAAAATGCGCGTTGAAGATGAAATTATAAAGGACTATTTGGCGGAAAAGCCGCTGGATGCCTATGTAGATTCCTGGCTTTTTCAGGGGGACAACCCGCCCTTCTCCGCCCCGGCGGGGGACCCGGAGGAGCGGGAAAAGGCCGCTCAAGTGCTGGCCCAGGTGCGGGCGGCGCTGGAGGATTTCCATCCCGTGAACCAGGCCGTCTGGGAGGCGTTGTTCCCCCAGTGGCGGGAGAAAACAGGCAAGGTGACCGTGGCGCTGATCGCGGGCTATCCGGAGCCCTACGACGCCATGTCCACGAAGAGCCCGGAGGGAATTCCGTATATTATTTTGGATATGGTCCGGTGGACCCAGTATCTGGGGAAGGTGGAGCTGGCCGCCGCCGCCCGGAATTTGTTGACCCACGAACTCACGCATGCGCTGATTAGTATGGATTATCCGGAAGCCGACCGGGCCCTGGAGGGCGGCTATCTAGAGCGGCTGGACGGCATCGCCTTTCACGAGGGCTTCGCCCACCTAATCTCCTACCAGGGCCGGGAGATTGACGCTGTGGACTGGAAGGATCCCGCCCTGGCGGAGGTGGGGGAGAAGAGCCAAAGAGAGCTCTGCCGGGCCCTGGCCTGCCAGAATCCGGCGGAGCAGAAGGAATATTTGGAAAAGGCCCAGCAGGGCCCCTATTATGAGAAATTCGCCTGCATGGCGGGAATGCTGTATCTGGCGGGGCGGTACTCCCGGAAGGATGGGGAGTCCGCCGGGATTCCGGAATTGGCTGCGGTTTTTCAGGGAGGCTGTCGGAGCTTCGCCCAAAAATGCGCGCGGGGCGCGCGGACCGGTCAAAAATAGCCTGGGGACAGATGAAAGAATAGGGAGGCGGCGATGGTTAGAATTGATGGAGTGGAGGCGGGCAGCCGGGCCCAGCGGGCGGGAATTCTGCCCGGAGACCTGCTGGTGAGCATCAATGGCCACCCGGTGGGGGACGTGCTGGACTACCGCTTTTATGAGACGGAGCGGGAGCTGCGGTTGGACCTGCGCCGGGGAGAGGAGGACTTTCAGGTGGAGCTGGCCAAGCCCCGGTACGCGGCCCTGGGGCTGGAATTCGAGAGCTATCTCATGGACCGGCAGCGCTCCTGCCGGAACAAATGCGTGTTCTGCTTTATCGACCAGCTGCCAAAGGGGATGCGGGAGACCCTGTATTTCAAGGACGATGACGACCGGCTGAGCTTCCTCTTCGGCAACTATATTACGTTAACCAATATCGACGATAGGGAGATCGACCGGATCCTGCAAATGCACATCAGCCCCATCAATATTTCCGTCCACACCATGGACCCGGAGCTGCGGTGCAGGATGATGAACAACCGGTTTGCCGGGGAATCCCTCCGCCATCTCTACCGGCTGGCGGAGGGGGGCATCCGGCTGAACTGCCAGATTGTGCTGTGCCCCGGCCTGAACGACGGCTCCGCCCTGGAGTATAGCTTATCTGAATTATGTAAACTTGGCGAGGGCTTGCAGAGCGTGGCCTGCGTGCCGGTGGGCCTCACCCGCTACCGGGAGGGGCTCTACCCCTTGACACCCTTTGACCGGGAGAGCGCCCTGGCGGCCCTGGCCGTCATCGAAAAGTGGGGGGAGGCCTGCAAGGGGGAGAGCGGCGCCCGCCGGGTCTACGCCTCGGACGAGCTCTACCTGCTGGCGGGGCGGGAGCTGCCCCCGGCGGAGTTCTACGAGGACTTCCCCCAGATCGAGAACGGGGTGGGGATGCTCCGGGACCTGGAGGAGGGCTTCCGCTGGGCCCTGGAGGATCTCTGTGAGGAGGACCTGCCCGCCGCCCCCCGGAAGGTGACCATCCCCACGGGGGAGTGCGCCTGGAGTTTTCTCAACAAAATGCTTGACGAATTGCGGAATCGGTGCCATAATTTAAAGATAGAGCTGGTCCCCGTGCCCAACGATTTCTTCGGCGGCACGGTGAACGTCACCGGGCTGCTTACCGGCCAGGACATCTGCGCCCGGCTGACGGGCCGGGATCTGGGGGACCAGATCCTCATCGCCGGAAACATGCTGAAGGCCGGGGAGGATATCTTCCTGGACGACATGACCCTTTCGGAGCTTTCGGAGAGGCTGGGCACGCCGGCCCTGCGGGTGGGCGGCAGCGGGGAGGACCTGCTCATGGCCATCCTGGGCCGGGAGCAGCCGGGCGGGGCCGGGCACAACCCCTATGAAGCAGAGCGCGCCTAAGGGCCGGGCCTCAGCATGGAATGCCCCATACCCAGGAGGAGAGAATATGACAGATGGACATATCCACATAGAACGGGGACCGTATACCCTTGAGTGGATCGGCCAGTTTGTAGAGAAAGCGGTGGAAGTGGGGATCGATGAAATACGCCTGCTTGAGCACAATTATATATTTGAAGAATTCGCCCCCATGTATGATTCTGTGCGCGCGTATAGCGAGTATGTTGACGCGTGGTTTCGCAGAAGCGCGGGCGCCCATCAGCTCGCGGAGTATCTGGACCTGATCGAACAGGCTAGAAGCAGACGGTTCCCGGTGACAGTCAAGTTTGGCCTGGAAATATGCTATTTCAAGGAGTTTGAACCCTTTATTTCCGCGCTTACAAAGGACAAAGGCTTCGACTTCCTGATAGGAAGCATTCATTTTGTGGATGATTTCGCCTTCGATCATAAGGCTGGGCATTGGACGGGGCTGGATGTGGATCAGATATACCGCAGATATTTTGAGGATTCTGTTTCCCTGGCGGAGAGCGGGATTTTTGACGGGATCGGCCATCCGGACGCAATCAAATTATTCGGCCATAAACCGTCCTACTCCCTGCTGGACTGCTATGAGAGCTTAGCGCAGGCGCTTTCAGACAGCAAGATGTATGCGGACCAAAACAGCGGGGCCGCCAGAAGATGCCCTGAAACGGCTTCGCTCGGCATGGACCAGGAGCTGCTTCGGATGCTGAAAAAGAAAAATGTGGACATCATTTCCTCATCGGACGCCCATTGTCCGGAGGATGTTGGATATAAAATCAGGGAACTGAACGATCTGGCCGCGGGCGTCTGTATGTAAGGAACCGCTGATTCCATTCTGACCCGCAAAGAAGCCCCCATATCCCAATCAAAAAGGAGGCAGGAAAATGCCAAAACCCATTGTAGCCATTGTGGGCAGGCCCAATGTGGGCAAGTCCACCCTGTTCAATAAAATCGTGGGCCGCAGGCTGTCCATTGTGGAGGACACCCCCGGCGTCACCCGGGACCGGATCTTCGGGGACGGGGAGTGGTGCGGCCGGGAGTTCTCCCTGGTGGACACCGGGGGCCTGGAGCCCGCCTCCCGGGACGTGCTCCTCAGCCAGATGCGGGAGCAGGCCCAGATCGCCATCGACTCCGCCAGCGCCATTATTTTTGTCACGGACATCCGGGCCGGGGTCACCGCCACGGACCAGGAGGTGGCGGATCTGCTGCTGAAAAGCGGCCGGCCGGTGGTGCTCTGCGTGAACAAATGCGACAGCGTGGGCCAGCCCCCCGCCGAGTTCTACGAGTTCTACAACCTGGGCCTGGGGGACCCGGTGATGGTCTCCTCTGTCCACGGCCACGGCACCGGGGACCTGCTGGACCGGGTGGTGGAATCTCTGCCCGAGACCCCGGAGGAGGAGCCCGAGGGCGAGGTCATCAAGGTGGCCGTCATCGGCAAGCCCAACGTGGGAAAGTCCTCCCTGGTGAACCGGGTGGCCGGGGAGAACCGGTGCATTGTCTCCGACATGGCGGGCACCACCCGTGACGCGGTGGACATGACCATCGAGAACAGCTTCGGCACCTTCACCTTCATCGACACGGCGGGCCTGCGCCGGAAGTCCAAGGTGGAGGACGCGGTGGAGTACTATAGCAACCTTCGGGCGGAGATGGCGGTGGAGCGGGCGGACGTGTGCCTGATCCTCATCGACGGCACCGTGGGTTTCACGGAGCAGGACTCCAAGGTGGCGGGCATTGCCCACGAGGCGGGCAAGGGCTGCGTTGTCTGCGTGAACAAATGGGACGCGGTGGAGAAGGACGACAAGACCATGGAGCAGATGCGCCTGAAGCTGGCGGAGGATTTCTCCTTCATGAGCTACGCGCCCATCATCTTCATCTCCGCGAAAACCGGCCAGCGGCTGGACCGCATGTTTGAGCTGATCCAGATGGCCGCCAGGAGCAACGCCATGCGGGTGACCACCGGGGCCCTCAACGACGTGCTGGCCCAGGCCACGGCCCGGGTGCAGCCCCCCACGGACAAGGGCCGCAGGCTGAAGATCTACTATATGACCCAGGCCGGCACCAAGCCGCCCACCTTTGTGTGCTTCTGCAATGACCACGAGCTGTTCCACTACTCCTACCAGCGGTATCTGGTGAACCGCATCCGGGAGACCTTTGGGCTGGAGTGCACCCCTGTGCGGCTGATGATCCGGGACAAGAAGGATCAGAAGGAGTAGGCTTTTGGATTGGTATGGGGGGAACGGCACATGGCGCGAAAAATGGCGAAAGGATATGGCTGAGTTTCGCCGTGGTGTCAAAAAGATAAACACTCGCGCGGCTTGGTTTATCTTTCCGTTTTCCTGCGGAAAACTCTGCCAAGCTGGGTGCATTGATTCACGGAGCTGGCTTTCTCCGGTTTCCAGGGGTGCTTTTTATTCAGTTGCAAAAGAGTTTCATCTCGTTATACGAGATGAACTCTCCGCACCCCTCTTGTATAGTTAACCGAGCGCAGAGAGTGTTAACCTATTATTCACCACCCGCAAAAATTGCGCTTCTTAGGTGTTGAGGTCAAGGGCAAGGTCGTGAGGCTCTGCCTCACACTCCGCGAGCTTTTGAAAAAGCTCGCGCAAAACTTTTACGGTTGTTCGATTAGCTCGTCAAACAACATGAAACGTTCACGACGAATGAAATGAGGAGTGACATTGCGCGGTCAAGGGGCGGAAAACTTGGCTTGCCAAGTTTCGGCCCCATTGCAGGGGGGTTGGGGGCAGCGCCCCCAAGGTCTTAAGAAAAGCAAAAAATTGGAGGCGGACAGATGAACACGAACATGGCGATCGGGATTGCGCTGCTTCTCTGCGGGGCGGCGGGCTACCTTCTGGGCAGCATCAACTGGGCCATCATCCTCACAAAGCTCTACCAGCGCAAGGACATCCGCACAGAGGGCAGCGGCAACGCGGGCATGACCAACGTCCTGCGCAGCGTGGGCAACCTGCCCGCCATCCTCACCTTCCTGGGGGATTTCCTGAAATGCGTGGCGGCGGTGCTGCTCAGCCAGCTGATCATGTACTGGGCCGTTCTCCTGGCGTCGGACGCGGCCCCCACAGGCGAGCTGCTGGACGTGGCCAAATTCCTGGCGGGCGTGGCCTGCGTGGTGGGGCACATTTTCCCGGCATACTACGGCTTTCGGGGGGGCAAGGGCATCGTGGCCGCCGCGGCTATGATCGCCCTCACGGACTGGCGGGTGTTCCTGCTGGTGATCGCCACCTTCGGCATCCTCTTTCTCTGGAAAAAAATCATCTCCCTGGCCTCTGTGACCTGCGCGGCCCTCTACCCGGTGTACACCTTCCTGCTGGTGTTTTTCGCGGATTTCAGCCGGGGCTTCTGCACGGTCGGGCAGCTCATTTTTACCACGGGAATCGCGGCGTTCATTGGCGGTCTGGTGCTCTTCAAACACCGGAGCAATATCGGCCGGCTCCTGCGGGGGGAAGAGAAGCCTATCATCCGCGCCAAGGAGAAAAAGTAGCGCGGACTTTCTAAGATCTTGGGGTTGTCTCAGCTGGTCTCGTCTGCCAACTCGGTCGGGAGAGTTCCTGCTTGCATGAACTCTCCCCCACTGGGGAGCTTCCCCGCTTCGTTCGGCGACGGGAAATCGCCACTGGCGATTGTTGCCCTCAACCCCCACAAACTTTTACGATGGATAACAATGACCGGTCCAGCTGGTCAAAACTTGGCAAAGCCAAGTATTGCAGGCACGCTGCGAACCGACCGAGCCGGCAGGCGAGACCCCTAGGAACCGGAGTCAGCCGGCTCTGTGCGTCCCGTGCTCGGAGCGCCCGTTCCCCATCTCCTCCATACCTTCGGACTGACAAAAAAAGTTTACAAAAAATTCACAAACTATCTCAATAGAATCGCTGGAAGCAGAACCAGGGATTGACTTTTTGGCCGGAATGTATTATTATAGCTTTAAGTTACCATACTATTGGAGGACGAAATTCCGGGCATCCGGCCAGCGGCCCAGCCCATAGGAAGTGAAAATTTGGATAAGTATGTGATTCATGGAGGCAAGCGCCTCTCTGGCGAGGTCAATATCAGCGGGGCGAAAAACGCTGCGGTAGCGATTTTGCCCGCTATTATTCTTTCTGATTCTCCATGCCGGATTGAAAACCTTCCCGACATCTCCGATGTGAAAAACGCGGCCTATATCCTGGAGGAGATGGGCGCCCACGTGGCCTATCCGGACCGCCACACCATGGAGATTGACCCCAGACCCATTGACACCCATATTGTCAGCGCCGAAGTAGCCCGGCGGATGCGGGGCTCCTATTATTTTATTGGCGCGCTTTTGGGGCGGTGCCGCCGGGCCCTGGTCCCCCTGCCCGGGGGATGCGACTTTGGCGTGCGTCCCATTGACCAGCACCTGAAGGGATTCGAGGCTCTGGGCTGTGAGCACAGCCTGGACAACGGCGGCATGATTTCCGTTACTGCGGACAACGACCTCCACGGGGCCCATATTTATCTGGACGTGGTCTCCGTGGGAGCTACCATGAATATCATGCTCACGGCGGTGAAGGCCCGGGGCGTCACCGTGATCGAGAACGCCGCCCGGGAGCCCCATGTGGTGGATCTGGCCAACTTCCTGAACACCATGGGGGCGGACATCCGGGGAGCGGGCACGGACACCATCAAGATCCACGGGGTCCAGCAGCTGCGGGGCGTGACCTACACCATCATCCCGGACCAGATCGAGGCGGGCACCTACATGATGGCCGCCGCGGCCACCCACGGAGATATCACCGTGAAAAATGTGACGCCTAAGCACCTGGAGTCTATTTCCGCCAAGCTGGTGGAGATGGGCGTGCGGGTGGAAGAGGGGGACGACACCGTGCGGGTCACCTGCGACCGGCAGCTGCGCAAGTGCAACGTGAAAACCCTGCCCCATCCAGGCTTCCCCACGGACATGCAGCCCCAGATCACCACCCTGCTGTCCACAGCGGGGGGCATCAGCATGGTGACCGAGAGCATCTTCAGCGGCGGGCGCTTCAAGTACGTGGACGAGCTGCGGAATATGGGGGCGAAAATCACCGTGGAGGGCAGCCTCGCCGTGGTGGAGGGCGTGCCGGTGCTCAAAGGCGCGCCGGTGCGGGCCCTTGACCTGCGGGCCGGCGTCGCCATGGTGCTGGCTGGCCTCATGTGCGACGGCGTCACCCAGGTGGAGAGCATCAAATATATCGAGCGGGGCTACGAGAATATCGTGGACAAGCTGGCGGGCCTGGGGGCGGATATCTACCTGCAAAAGACCCCGGACAGCTATATGTACCGCATTGGCTGAGTTTTCAGAGGGCAGATGGGCCCGGGAGCTCCTCGCCCTGCAAAACCCGGATGGCACCTGGGGAAGTCAGTTCCACACCCTGTCCATGCCGGACCGGAGGCGGGGACTGCCCACCACGGAGCAGGCCCTGCGGCGGTTGAAGGTTCTGGGCTTCACCCTGGAGGACGAGCCAATCCGCCGGGCGGTGGACTGCATGACCGCCTGCCTGCGGGGGGAGCGGAAGATCGATGACTATTGGGAGAAGGGCCACGACTGGGCCCTCTTTACCCGGCTGATGCTCTCCGCCTGGGTGCGGGAGTTCTGGCCGGAGGAGCCCAATGCCTTGGCCTTTGCCCGGCGCTGGGCGGGCGTGCTGGAGAAAGCCTTCCAAGGGGGCCGCTACGACGTCGCCGCCTACCGGGAGGCCTATGGGGAGGCGTTCGCCTCGCCCATACGGGGCGGCCGGGAGCGAGATTTCGTGGATTTCTACCACGTGGCTCTGGTGAAGGGCCTGCTCATGGAGGAGACGGAGTGCGCCTTTGTGGACTATGTGCTGGAAAAGCCGGAGGGGATCTACTACATCTGTAATGGCCCCATGACCCGCCTGCCGGGGGAGTTCGCCTCTCGGGAGACGGTGGGGTATCTGCGCGGCCTGGAGCTGCTGGCCGGGTATGAACAGGCCCGGAAGCGGCTGGGCTTCGCGGCGGACTGGCTCAGGGCCTGCCGGGATCCGGACGGCTGCTGGGACCTGGGCCCCAAGGCCAAAGACGGCGTTTCCCTGCCCCTCTCAGACTCCTGGCGGCAACGGGGAGCCCGAAAGGCCGACTGCACCCGCTGGGCGGGCGGCGTCCTGGAAAGCCTGGAGCCCGGACCATAACGGGCGCCGGATGGCGCCGGACCGAATTAGTATAGTTGACCTGTTGCAAAATTTAGATAAAGCGGTCAAAATTGCGCGGTCCGGGGGCGGCAAACTTGGCTTTGCCAAGTTTCGGCCCTATGGTAGGGTTTGGCGGCGACAATCGCCGGCCGAGCCGGGAAGCGAGACCGGTTTTTGCCCCGGAGGCCCACGAATACGCAAGAATAATATTTTTGTAAAACACTAACTAGAAAAAGAACCCCTGCTGGTGGCGGAAGGCCCCGCGGGGGATATTTTGTGAGGAGGAATGGACCCATGGCAAGGCTCTGCCCGCTGTTTTCCGGGAGCTCGGGGAACAGCTACTACATAGGGTCCCGGGAGGCCGGGGTGCTCATCGACGCCGGGCGCAGCGCCCGCCAGCTGGACGGGATGCTCAGACTCTGCGGCATCGACCCCCTGGCCATCCAGGGGGTGCTGGTGACCCACGAGCACAGCGACCACATCAGCGGTCTGCGGGTGTTCGCCCGGAAGTACGGCCTGCCGGTGTACGCCACCGAGGGCACCCTGAGCGCGGCGGGGGGCCAGCTGGAGGGGGTGGACCTGCGGCCGGTGGGGGATGGGCTCTCCCTGGGGGACATGGAAATCCGGCCCTTCCCGGTGTCCCACGACTGCGTCCAGCCGGTGGGCTACCGGATCCGCACCGGCGACGGCCGGCACTTCTGCCTGGCCACGGACCTGGGGTATCTGTCCCCGGAGGCTCAGGAGGCCCTGCTGGGCTGCGACATGGTGGTGATCGAGTCCAACCACGACGTGGAGACCCTGCGCAGCGGCCCCTATCCCTACCATCTCAAGCGGCGGATCCTCTCGGATCATGGGCATCTCTCCAACGGGGCCTGCGCGGCCTTTCTGCCCCAGCTGCTGAAAAGCGGGGTGCGGCGGTTCCTGCTGGCCCATCTCAGCCGGGAGAACAACTCCCCCCAGATGGCCTTGAGCGCGGCCCTCTCCGCCCTGACCCAGGCGGGCTATGTGCGGGACGTGGACTTTCTGCTGGACGCGGCCCCTGTGGAAAACAGCGCCGGGAAAACTGTGATTTTTTAGGGGAAACGGTATGCTTTCTGTGAAAATCGTCTGCGTGGGCAAGCTGAAAGAGGCCTATTGGCGGGCCGCGGTGGAGGAGTACGCCAAGCGGCTCTCCGCCCTGTGCCGGCTGGAGATCACCGAACTGCCGGAGGCCCGGCTCCCCGCCGCCCCCACCCCTGGGGAGATCGCCGCCGCCCTGGAGAAGGAGTCCGCCGCCATCCTGCCCAGGCTCTCCGGCACGGTGTACCCCCTGTGCATCGAGGGCAGGGCCCTGGACTCCCCGGGCATGGCCAGGCTGCTGGAGCGGGCCATGGAGAGCCCGGGGGCGGTGAGCTTTGTCATCGGCAGCTCCTTCGGCCTGGGGGATGCGGTGAAACAGGCGGGGCGGGGGATCTCCATGTCCGCCATGACCTTCCCCCACCAGCTGGCCCGGGTGATGCTCTGCGAGCAGATCTACCGGGGGATGCAGATCCTCCGGGGCGCGCCGTACCATAAATAGAGAACCCCTCCACCAAAGCGATGGAGGGGTTTTTCTGTGATACGGGTGTGTTGGAGGCGTTGCCTCCAAACCTCCATTCAGGAGGCTTTTTGAAAAAAGCCCCCTGAAAACCCGCAAAAACTTTTACCGGCCGTTCAGTTAGGGATTGTTTGAAAATAGAGGAAATGACGGATTTTTGACCAGAAGAGGTTAATTTCAAGGCGGAAACCGCAAGCCAATCTCGCGATTGGCGAGGATTTCCAACGCAGAAAGTGACCCCTTAAGGACAAAAAGACGACCTTTTCGATTTTTCAAACAAGCCCTAGCCGGAGCGCGTTCATACATCCAGCTTCATGTCGCCGGGCTTCACCCAGCCCAGCTTCCGCAGGCCCAGGTCAAAGGCCCAGGCCAAAAGAGCCGGCAGGACAAAGCAGATCAGCAGCAGCCCCGCCCAGTCGAAGGGGGTGATGGCCGCCTTCGCGCCGGAGGCCACGTCGCTGACCCAGCCGGAGTAGACCCCGATCTGGCCCACCAGCCCGCAGGTGCCCATGCCCGAGGCCACGCCGCCGGAGGGATCGTTCATCTCCAGGCGGAACAGGCAGGTGGCGATGGGCCCGGTAATGGCCGAGGCCAGCGTGGGGGCAATCCAGATCCGGGGGTTCTTCACGATGTTGGGGACCTGGAGCATGGAGGTGCCCAGGCCCTGGGCCAGCAGCCCGCCCCAGCGGTTCTCCCGGAAGCTGATCACCGCGAAGCCGATCATCTGGGCGCAGCAGCCCGCCACAGCCGCCCCGCCCGCCAGGCCGGTGAGCCCGAAGGCCGCGCACAGGGCGGCGGAGGAGATGGGTAGGGTGAGGGCCACGCCCACCAGCACGGACACCACAATGCCCATCCAGAAGGGCTGCAGCACCGTGGCGTTCTTGATCAGCTGGCCGAAGGCCGTGGCTACCGAGCCGATGGCCGGGGCGCAGAGATAGGAGAGCAGGGCCCCGCTGCCGATGGTAGTGAGGGGGGTGACGAGAATGTCCATCGGAGTCTTTTTGCTGACCAGCTTCCCCAGCTCCGCGGCGGCGATGGCGATGAAGAGCACGGCCAGGGGACCGCCGCCGCCCCCCAGAGAGTTGGCGGCGGAGCCTACTGCGGCCAGAGAGAACAGGACCAGGGGCGGGGCCTTCAGGGCGCAGCCGATGGCAATCGCCATGGCCGGGCCCGCCATGGACTTGGCAAAGCCGCCCACTTCTTCCAAAACAGGCAGGTTCAGCTGGGAGCCCAGGGTGGAGATGATGGTGCCCACCAGCAGGGAGGCGAAAAGCCCCTGGGCCATGGCGCTCATGGCGTCTACAAAGTACAGGCGCAGATAGCGCTGGATCGCGGCCCGGGCGCCGGATTCCCTGGCGGGGGCCTGTGAATTCTGATTCAAATTGCGCACTCCTTCCATTGCCGGAAGGGGCGGAAGGCCGGGAAAAGGGGCGCGCCCGTCCCTCCGGCAAACCATGTGGTATGTATTCTGTGGTGATATGCAGAGCCTAAGAGCTTATCACAAAATTAGGCGTGCGCAGATCGCCAAGGAGATTTTTCGTCAGAGCCGGTAGATTGAGCGCCGTCAATCTCGCGATTGGCAAGCGAAATCGACTGGTTATGGCGGAAAATCCACGGCAAGCTGTGCGCGGATCATTTCGGGATAAGTTCGAGATCTATATTCGCTATGTTGCGCGGAGAGAGCAGCCGGTTTCACTTATGGGAGCGCCGCCGGAGTTTTTCCAGCTGAGTGGTCGTTCCCGCCGTTACTGGCGGTTCCCGCTCGGTCCGGGCCGTGTTAGGTTTTGATACTATTATATCGATTGTGGGAGATTTGTCAAGAGGGCAAAGAGGGGATTCCCGCTCTGCACAGAGAGATTGACTTTACAGCGGGACTGTGATATCATTTCTATTAAATATATACTTTTTAACATTATTTCCCAAAGGAGCGACCAGTAATATGGCACTAAAAGAATTTCAGGCGGAATCCAAGCGCCTGATGGACCTGATGATCAACTCCATCTACACCCACAAGGAGATCTTCCTGCGGGAGCTGATCTCCAACGCCAGCGACGCCATCGACAAGCTCTACTACCGCAGTGTGACCGACGGCGCTACCGGCCTGAACCGGGAGGACTTCTTCATCCGCCTGGAGGTGGACAAGGACGCCCGCACCCTCACCATCACCGACAACGGCGTGGGCATGACCCGGGACGAGCTGGACAGCAACCTGGGCGTCATCGCGAAGAGCGGGTCCCTGCAGTTCAAAAAAGAGGATATGGGGGAGGAGAAGCCCGAGGACGTGGACATCATCGGCCAGTTCGGCGTGGGCTTCTACTCCGCCTTTATGGTGAGCGCCAAGGTAGTGGTGGAGAGCCGGGCCTTCGGCGCGGACGAGGCCTGGGCGTGGCAGTCTGAGGGCCTGGAGGGCTACGAGATCGTGGAGAGCGATTACCCCCACCGGGGCACCCGGATCACCCTGACCCTGAAGCCCGACGGGGACGAGGAAAACTACTCGGACTTCCTGGAGCAGTACAAGCTCAGCGGCCTGGTGAAGCGCTACTCCGACTACATTCGCTATCCCATCAAGATGGAGATGCAGAAGTCCAAGCTGAAAGAGGGCACCGGCACGGACGGCAAGGACCCGGAGTATGAGACCTATTTCGAGGACGAGACCCTCAACTCCATGACTCCCATCTGGAAGAAGGCCAAGTCTGAGACCACGGACGAGGAGATGAACGCCTTCTACAAGGAGAAATTCTACGACTGGCAGGACCCCCTGCGGGTGATCCGCACCTCCACCGAGGGCGCGGCCACCTACACGGCGCTGCTCTTCCTGCCCAAGACCGCCCCCTATGACTACTACACCCGGGACTTCGAGAAGGGCTTACAGCTGTACGCCAGCGGGGTCCTGATTATGGACAAATGCCCGGACCTGCTGCCGGACTGCTTCAGCTTTGTGCGGGGCCTGGTGGACTCCCAGGACCTGTCCCTGAACATCTCCCGGGAAATGCTCCAGCACGACCGCCAGCTGAAGCTCATTGCCGGGCGGCTGGAGAAGAAGATCGCAAGCGAGCTCAAGTCCATGCTGCAAAACGACCGGGAGAAATACGAGGAGCTGTGGAAGAGCTTCGGCCTCCAGCTGAAATACGGGGCCTATGACAATTACGGGGCCAAGAAGGAGGAGCTCCAGGACCTGCTGCTCTTCGTGAGCTCCCATGAGAAGAAGAACGTCACCCTGGCGGAGTACGTCTCCCGGATGAAGCCGGAGCAGGAGAGCATCTACTATGGCTGTGGGGAGACGCCGGAGCGGATTCTGGCCCTGCCCCAGGCGGAGGCCCTGCAGGAGAAGGGCTACGAGATCCTCTGCCTGACGGACAACGTGGACGAGTTCGCCCTGCGGATTCTGGAGAAGTACCAGGAGAAGCCCTTCAAGAACCTCTCCTCCGAGGGGCTGGACCTACAGAGCGACGAGGAGAAGCAGCGCACCCAGGAGCTGGCGGACGAGAACAAGGAGCTGTTGGCGGCCATGGGGGAGGCCCTCTCCGGCAAGGTGAAGGAGGTCAAGCTCAGCGGCGGGCTGAAGAGCCACCCGGCCTGCATCACCACAGAGGGGATGATTTCCACGGAAATGGAGAAGGTGCTCAACGCCATGCCCGCCGGGGAGAAGGTCCACGCCCAGCGGGTGCTGGAGCTGAACCCCGAGCATCCGGTGTTCCAGAAGCTCCGTGCCGCCCGGGACGACAAGGACCGGCTGGCCCTCTATGCCCAGGTGCTCTACGGCCAGGCTCTGCTCGTGGAGGGCGTCCCCCTGGAGGATCCCTCTGAGTTCGCCCGCCAGGTCTGCGAGCTGATCTAGCCCCAAGACCTTGGGGGCGCCGCCCCCAAACCCCCGCAACCTTTGAGAAAGGTAAGACTTCGTAGAACGAAGTCTACGAAACATTTTACCCACTCCTCACTGTGTTCGTCGCACATGACGCCAAGAATGGAGAAATGAGCCAGCTGAGTTTCGT
>NZ_RAZF01000026.1 GCF_003612555.1 Acutalibacter sp. 1XD8-33 | reverse complement strand
CCTTTATACAAAAGGTGTTCCGCCGTAACATTCAAGAAAATGTCGCCCCGATAAATCCAGTTATAAAGGGTTGTTTCGCAAATATGGGTGTCGAACTCCATTCCGTCAATCGCAATTTGCGCCAAAGCCGCGCCGGGGGACCTCTTCTTTTCAATAATCTGTTCTTCGATATACTCCGCAAAGGCAAAGTCTTTCCCCAGCTTTATGTCCGGTCCCTTTGCCCGCAAATGCTCTTGATACTTCCGTTCTGCAACGTCCGCACAATACCGCAATACGGGTTCCAGTTCGCTTGTAAGCTGTTCGCACATTCCCCGCGCAATTTCATTGTATACAGTTTTCAGGCAAACGCCTAAAGCTTCCGCAATTTTCGGTTTCGGCGTTTTTATTTTTAGCATACGTTCAATGGAAAGCCGATCTTCCCACTTCAAATGTTGATTCCCTTTATAGTTCATATTCTTTATTTCCTCCATAAGCAAAGGCGGCGGGCGTAATGCCCGCCGCCTTTTTACGTTTCAATCGCCTTGCCCGTTGAACTGGGTGTATATATCCGCTATATCCTTCATCGAATCCACACGGGAAAAATCCTGCCCGGCGCAAGTAGCTTTGTAAATGGACCAATAAAGCGCGGTTCGCGTCCTCAATGGTTGTGTTTCAATAATTCTTCGTACCCGCTCGAATGTATTGTTTTCCATGACTGTTTGAAGGCGCGTCCGCTCTTCGTCTAATTTTGCCACGTCCTTAACTGCTTCCGCAAAAGCGGGGTGAAAGAACACTTTGCATTCATTCATGATCTTTTCCCCCAATTCCCGCCGCCGCGTCAAGCGTTGTTTCTATCCATTCATTCAGCGACTTTCCAGTAGCCTTTGCCGCGGCAATGTAAAGTTCCTTTTTCCCTTTTTTGACCGCCGGATAAAGTCGATCATAGGTTTTTTCATAATATCTTCGCTTCGCGTCTGTTGCGGCTTTTCCGCGCGGTGTTTCGTATTTTCCGGGCATTTGCTCCACCTCCGTTTTTGTTTTCCATTATACCACGCTTTCTATACTAACGCAAGTATAAATATTGTACATACTAACGTTAGTATATTTGTGCAAAATTCCATCTTGCTATTATACTAACGTTAGTATATAATAAAAGACAGAAAGAGGGAAACATAAGCCGCCCACCTGCCGGGGCGTTAAGAATATGGCGGGGGCCAACCTTACGGGCCGACACGAAAAGGGGGCCGACACGGTAAAAAAGTAACTAAAACATTTCGTTTCATATATGGAGGTAATCAAAATGAAAAAATTTGAAATCGGTAAGGAATACTTTGACACAAGCGCGTGTGACCATAACTGCATATTCACAATTAAAATTGTGAAGCGCACTGAAAAAACCGTTACATTCGAGCGGGACGGCGAAACCCGCCGTACAAAGCTTTTCAGCGACGAACGCGGCGAATATGTTATTCCTGATCGTTATTCTATGGCCCCCGTTTTCCGCGCTGAATATGAAGTTCAGCAGAAAGAGGAACCCGCCGCCCCCGCGCCCGTTGCAGGGGACGCGGCCCCCTCTAAAATCGTGACGATCTCCCAGCCCGCCGACGACGGCACAGTTATTGTCATGCTGGGTCAGCGCGTCGAATGCGTGTGCGGGGCTTGCTATCCCGTTCAGGGCGGAACGGTCGTCGGATTCTGCGACGAACCCGCCGGACGCTTCACCCGCGGCGGCGTTTTCGCCTTGATTCGCTGGGACGAACGCCCCGGCAAGCCCGAACGGGTCCGCCTTTCCGATATTCACCGCCGGGGCTGGCGTTCTGCGGGCGGCTCCCCCCTGGGCGTGTTCGTCTGCTGATACTTAACACAAAAGCCCGCCGGGTTCCATTCCCGGCGGGCTTTTAATCTTCCTGTTCTGTCAGCCGTTCCATAGACACGCCCAGCACCTTTGCAAGCACAGTCAATTCGTAGTCGGTAACAAAGCGGGTCCCGATCTCAATTCGGCTTACGCTGTCCCGCTCCATTGTTACCCCTGCAATCTGCAAGCGGGCGGCAAGCTCGGCTTGCGTTATGTCCCTGCGGGCGCGGGCTTCTTTTACCCGCCGCCCGCAAAGGTTCTTTCGGCCTTTGTATTCGTAAATCTTCAATGCGGCTTCCCTCCTGTGTGTTAAAGTTCCGCTTTATTCTTTACTTTAACACGCGGCAAGTGTATAATTGTGTTAAAGGTCAGAACGACGTTGAAACAGACGGTTCCACCTTTGAAAAAATAAGCAAGCCGCCTAACCTTTCGGGCGGCGGAATGGAGGATTCCAAAATGAAAAGGGTTCTTTCTCTTATCCTTGCGGCGGGGCTTGCGCTGTCCCTCTCCGCGTGCGGCGACGTGCTGGTTGATCTCGACACGCCGAAATCAAGCGAACTTTCCGCGCAATATGATTTCTACCCGGATTCGATGAACACAATTCGGGCAGATATGCAGATCACGCCGGAACAGGCCGACGACGTTTTCATTGCCCTTGTGTCCTGCGGCCTTGACGGGAAGATCAGCACGGTTTCCGAAACCGACGGCGTTTACAAGGTTCGCTGGGGGACAAATACCCTTGAAGTTATGATGAACGACGACGGCACGATTTCCGAAATCAGCGACGGCAAAGACGTTCTTTATCCTGAATACAAACAGTATAACTTCTTGCTTGACTGTGACGTGAAAACTTCCGATGTGAAAAGCGGTTCCGGCGACGCGATCGGGCAACGGGCTTTTGTCAGCGTCCTAAAGTCCCAACTTGCAGAACTTACGGCGGAAAATTTCGCCGAATTTGCCGAAACCGTCGTAAAAGATAGCGGGTACAACTATTTCACGATTAAGTGTGACGACGGAACAGGGATTGTCTTTGACGGCTCCGACGTAACGATTCCCGTTTATGGAACCCTCGACGACGACGGGCGCGTTACTGATACCGCCGGATTTATCACGCGCGGCGTGGACGGCTCTTACACATACGAACAGGCCGACTAAATACCGCCAGCCAACACAAAAAAGCCCGCCGGGGCAAAATCCCGGCGGGCTTTCATGTTGTCCGAACCTGTCCGAATCGGACGGTTATTTTTCGTTCATGGGAACTATCGTCCCCGGCTCTGCTTTCAATTCTGTGGCGATTGCTTCCACTTCCGGCGGGGAAGCAGTAACGACAATTTCGGTCGTCGGTTCAATATACGCCGCTATGTTCTCATTGTTGCCCCACGCCTTTTTCGCTTCCTCCAGCGCGGTTTCGATCATGCTTTCAATGTCCTTTTCGCTGAAAAGCAGTTTTAGAATGGCGGGGATCCGCTGGTAAATCCAGTCGGACACGGCGGCAAGCTTCAACTTTCCTGTTCCGCCACCGAACTGCTTTTCTGCCTGTGTAACAAGGCTAAAAAGAACCTTGTTCAGCACCTTTGTTTCGCCGCGCTTGACAAGTACGACGATTAGGGCAAGGAACGCAAGGATAACCAGCACGCTGTCCCAATTTGCGAACAGAAATTGAATAATATTCATTGTTGTTTCCCCTTTCTTTAGCCGACGACGGAACAGGCGGATTCAGGAACCCAGCCCAGCCCGTCAATGTGTACGCCGCATTTGCGGCCCGGATAATGATATTTAACTGTGTATGTGCCGTTTACGGCCTTTCCCTGCCCGTTCCCGTTGCTATCCCGGTATAAGGGGCCGGAATACTTCACCCGCGCACCGACGCGCATTTTCGGGGCCGGGGCGGTCCCTGCGGACGTTGCACCCTGAATGTCTGCAAGGTCAACCCAGCCGTAAACCGTGGACCCGCCGCCGCTTTGCGCGATAAGGTGAACCGGGTGTTTTGCCCCCAGCGCAAGCTGTGTGACCTTTGCCGTTCCCGGCTTACACGCGGGGCCGCTGTTTGCGTTTGCACTTGCATAATGCGCCGCGCCCGTAAAATGCACCACGTCGCCCACAACGGGCATTCCCGCGCCCTGCGTATCATTTGACCCCGTAGACGTTGCGGGCGGCTCTGTGGGCCGCGTGGCGGTTCCTGCGGGGGCTTTGACCGTAACCGCCGAAAAATCAGGCAATCCGAACCCGCGAATATACCGCCCATTGACGGCAAGGCTTCTATACCCCACCGCGTTGCTCATGTTGCCCTCAATCACTTTGATTGTGGACCCTGTGACAGATACCACGATTCCGACGTGATCGGGCGCGGCTGTATTGTCGGTTGCCGCATAGTTCGGGCCGTCGTTCCAGTCGTAAAAAACCACGTCGCCGGGGGCCGGAACGTATGCGTCGTTTTCCTGCCAGCGTCCCAGCTTTTGGTATAGTTCAATCATTTTTCCGCAACCGACTTCCTTTGGCATGACCGCCAATGCGCCGCCCCGAATGCTTACAACGGACACAAAGCACGCGCACCACGCGTCGGTGTACTTCATGGGGTAGCCGCGGGCCAGCGGCTTGTCCGCATTGTAAATGTCGATTATCTTCTTGTGGCTCCCGTCGCTCTCTTTGCACCCGAAAAAGCTTTCAGCGATTGCAACAATGTTCGCCCGGTTCTGCTTCTCTTTTGCTGTCATAGTTCCTTGCCCTTTCTCCGCTCCCGCGGCGTACTTGTTATAGTAGGTCTGTCCGTACCCAGCGCGGCGTTCCTGCGCCGCTGTGCTTTGATCTGCGGGCCGCTCGAATTTCAACAAAACCGCGTCGGACGCGGCCCGAACCGAACCCGTCGTTTTCAGGACGGACAGAACCGCCGCATAACCCGCGTTCAGTTCATGAAGCAAAAATTCAAGCTGTGTTTCAAGGTCGCCCACCGACGCGCCCCGCGCTTTGACGAACTCCAAAAGGGCCTTTTTCCGGCTCCAATAGGTCCATTGTGCAAGGCCGTACCCGGCGGAATCGTTCACGAAATTTCCGTATGCGCCGGAATCTACCGCCGCCGTGTACGTTTCGTCTGTGAATCCCAGCTTCTTTTCATAGCTGTTTTGAATGTTCGTCGGCTTCAAGCCGCTTTCGGCGTACAGATTCCCCATAAGGCCCGCGGCCCCTGCTGGGGTCATGCCCTTTCCGATCAGGAAATTATAAATCTGTTCTTCCGCCGTTTTTCCTCTCAATGCCATTTGTGAAACCTCCATTTAAGGCTGAATGTTGTTCAGGTCAACGGGCAACCCCTCTGTTTCGGACGGGTTCGCCTTTTTGATCTTCACGACGTTTTCCGCCTTTGCTTTCCACGAATAGAAACCGATAACCGTTGCCGTAGGGGTTCCCACGTATGCAAGAAAAACCCCTAATTGCGAAAGGTCAACCAGCACCGCCCAAAAGCCCAGCCCGAATCCCGCAAAATAAGTCAAAAGAACCGCCGAAAGAACAAGCTTTGAAAACTCAATCTTTCGGGCGGTTCCTTTTTCCTCTTTGACGGTCTGTGTGGCTCTGCTTCGCGCGTGTCGGCGTTTCCTATACTGCCGCCGCTCAATCAGCGCAAGGGCGGCAATGCCGCCGATCAGTCCAGCGGCAACGGCGAATACATATCCCATGCCGCACCGCCCTTCACAAAAAATCGTGTTTTATCAACCGTTCATCGTACACGCGCTTAATGTGTGCAACGGCGTGTGTCGCGCGGTTGTTTTCATAGTCCGGGTGGGTATCGCAATACTTTTCGTAAAAGTCGATTTCCGCCAGAATTTCTATGAAATCTTCCCTTGTGTGCGGAATATCCCGCAATAACTCATTGTTGAATTGCAGGATTCTTGATCTGTGTAAATCCGCATTTCGCGCGTCGTCCGTTTTGATGTGTTCATCAAGTGTTTTCCGCGTTTCGTCCAACTTTGAAAGTACGTCTTTATTGATTGCGCGTCCTATCGCCCGTGCAATAGCCGTCCACGGGTTAATTTTGATGGGGGCAATCTGAATCAGCGTAACAAGAACAAGGAAAACCCCGCCGCCGCTGGTCAATAGCTGTGCAAGTGTCACGTTCTCTACCTCCCGAAAATGAAATCTTTGTAAACGCTTTTCAGCGAATACGGGGCAATGTCGGGCGGTTTCTCTGTTTTACCGTACACGGCGCATTCATAGGCCCATATAAGCCACCGCGCCGTGTCCTCCGCCCAAATCGCAAGGGGCATAATCAGGAACCACAAAAGGCCGAACGCCGGGCAAATCTGCCCCAGCACGTTGCCGGGCAGATTGCTATAATCCCAAATGCCCAGCCCCAGCCAAAGGTTCAGCACGCACCCGCTTACAAACTCGACGGCAAGGACGATCAACGCCCCGATCATTGCTTGCACGATGACCGGGGCGCGGTAAAAACCGGGCCGCTGATTGATTGCCCCAACAAGGACCCCGCAAAGCCCGCCGACAATCAGCATTGCAGGGTGGGACCGCCCCCGAAAGAGGATTTCAAGGGCAACATACACGGCCCCCAGCGCGGCCCAAATCGTCAAAACGCGTTTCATGCCGCACCCCCGCCCGCGGCGGCGATAATTGCCGCCATGCTTGCCGCAAGGTCTTTCGGAAGTTCCGCCCCGTAGACAATCGCGGGCAGTTCTTCCAGATCGGCCCGCGCAATCCACGCGTTCATGTGATTGCAGTATGTCCGATGGTAGAACACGTGGGCCGTTGCCGCCTGTGCAAGCGCGGTAAACTCTTCCGCCGGGTACATACGGCAAAGTTCCCCGTCTGCGTGATAGGGAACCGCCGCCGCGCCCTCTTTGACCGTCTGCGCCTGTGCCATCAATTCTGTTTGGTCGTGTTCGGTCAGGCTATACCGTGACCCGTCAACTTCAATCCCCGCATAGATCGCGGCGGAACAGGCCGCTCCGATCTCTTGCTTTTTCACCGCGCGAACCTGTGCAACGTCGTTCCAGTCGGCGGGGGGCTGAATCCCCATCCGCTCCAGCCGCATATTGCGAATACTGTCTTGCTTGTGTTGTACGCTCATTCAAAATTCCCCCCTGCCGAAACAATGTAGCAATCGCCCGTTGCCCCGTTTCTCTTGACCTTGATTCGGAGATTGAACCCCCATTTCGCCGCCGTCTTTGTGGTATTGCTCAAAAAGAACTTGTTTCCACTTGTGACGGCCTGTGTCACGTCCTCCCACGTGGGCGACGCGTCAAAGGCATTGTTGCAGACTTCGACGGTAAAGGTTGCCCCCGTCGGAATCTGCCGCGTAACGCTCATGATTGCCTTTGTAACTGCGTCGTCGGAAGAAAGCGGGGTTGCCAGCGTCATTTCGATTTCGGTTTCGTTCTTTGTGAACGTAAAGGTTCGGGTGGCTGTTCCGCCGACGTTATCCGCGGCGGCGATTGTCAGGGTATGGGACCCGTTGGCAAGCTTCACCCATTCCGCCGCCGTGACGCTGAACGAATAGTTCTGCCCGCTGGTCGCGGTATAGGTCCGCTTCACCGTGTTGTCGATCTTTTCCGTGACGGTCAGGGTTTGCCCGCTGTCCGGGTCTGTGACTGTGTAAGCCTGATTGAACGCCCCGGTTTTCGTGCCAAGATCGCCGTTGTTCCCGCTGATTGTGGGCGGCGTGTTGTTTATGACGGTTCGGGTCGGGCTGGTGCTGTATGCTGATTCTGCGCCCGCGCTGTCGTAGGCTTTAACCCTGTATGCGACGCTTTCCCAGCCCTGCGTGATCGTGTCGGTATAGGTTTTATTGATACCTTTGTAAAGCTGTTTCCACGCGCCGCCGTTGTTCTGCCGCTCCAAAATGTACCCGGACAAATTGCCGTCCGCGTCCGTGGAAGTCCCCCACGTTACGGTCAGGGTTTGCCCGCCGCGAACCGTCGTCGGAACCGTCAGGCTGGGCGGCGTGCTGGGGGCGCGATTCCAAATGATTGTATATGCGCCGTCGGAATCCGGGGAATCAGATACCAAGATTGAAGATAACAAATTACAAAGCGGGCGAACGCCCCTGCCGCCGCCGCACGCGTAGTGCCAGTCCAACGCGCCGGAGGAATGGACGCTGCGGACGAGGTACGAGAAGGACGCGTAAGCGTCGCAAAGCCAGTAGTACCAAAACGAATTTGTGTTGAAACTGCTGTTTGTGTACTCACTTTTCGACACACATTCCGCCGTGGGTTTCGCCCGTCTGGAAGCGTCGTCCGTGAACAGGGCCAGCTTGCTCCCGCATACAACGTCGCCCGTCAAGCCGACTTCCGTTGACGACGCAAAAAAGATTTTGTCGGTGCAAGTTTCAGTTCCGCCGCCGTCCACCGACGCTTTGCCGACGGTATGCGTTGTAGTAAGCAAGGCGGCGACAAAGCTTGCCGAGAACCCCGCAAGAAATCCCGCTTCCCCGTCGTATTCGTTGTAGTTGCTCCATACGTTAGCGTTTGACGGGGGCGCGTCTGCGCTGTGCTGTGCGGCGTACCATTTGCCCGCCGCCGCTTGACTGTTCAGCCACCGCCGGATATTCGAGTAAATCCAGCGGTTATTGCCGTAAGATCGGCGGTTGCTGTCGCTGTTGCCCGATTCGATAGCGTCAAAGCATTTCAGCGAAATAATGCGTTCTGTAATCAGCGTCACGGAATTTGCAGGATAACCCGCGTGGCCCTTGTCGGCAATCTTCCAGACAATGGGCTTGCCATTGTAAAGCGTTCCCGTGTCCTTTACCAATGTACCGACGGCAAGAGAACTTAAAGCTTTTGCCATTATGTGACACACTCCTTTTCTGAAAGTTTTTCTTCAAATAGGGTTTTATACAGTTGGTCCATTTCGCGGATAAGGTGATAGCAATTCCCCTTTTCCGCGTGGCTCCGCCAGCTTCCGTAGGATTGTTTAATCTCCCGCATGGTGATTTTTCCGCGGTCCAGCAAAGCCCGCTGTTTCTTTAGCTTCCGTTGTTCATTGCTCTTGCTTGCCCTCCTTACTTTCCGAATCACTTTGCCGCTGTCGGTCAGGTATGAATGAAACCCTAAAAAGTCAATACCGTTCCGCAAAGGAAAGATGTTCGTTTTGTTGTTCAAGGTCAGCCCCAGCCGGGCAACATACCGTTCTATTTCGCGGCGGCAATACTGCAAGTACGTCTTGTCCTCATGTATCAAGTAAAAGTCGTCCATATACCGCCCATAATAGCGAATACCCAGCTTTTCCTTGATGAAATGATCTAACCCCGAAAGGTACATGACCGCGAACCATTGTGAAGTTTGATTTCCAATCGGAACGCCCGGATTCTCCGTACTGTCAATAATCATATCGACAAGCCATAGAACGCCGGGGCTTTTGACGTACTGCCGTACCATCTGTTTTAACGGTTCATGCTGAATCGAATAGAAATACTTCGATATGTCGCATTTGAGAACCCAGCCGTCGGCGTAATCGGCGGCTTGCGGGGCGGGCCGCGACAACCCCTCCTCCCGGCCCTCCCGCTCCGCCTTTGCCTTGTGTGAAAAATAATAGGACCGCATGAACTCTTCCAGCCTGTATAGGCCGTCATGCGTCCCGCGCCCGCGCTGTGAAGCGTAGTTGTCCCGGATAAAGGCGCGGGAAAATGCTGGTTCAAGTATGTTATCGCATAGGGAATGCTGAACGACTTTATCTTTGAACGCGTTTGTCATAACGACGCGCTCTTTCGGTTCGTACACCCGAAAAACGAAATAGTCAGACGGTTTATACGTCCTGTTTTTCAGCATTTCCGAAAGTAGGCAAATTGCTTCCAGCAAATTCGCTTCAAACTTTGCGACGCTGGCTTTGCCCCTTTTACCTCTGCGGGCTTTCAGGAACCCCGCATACAGGTTTCCGAAATCATATACCCGCGTAAAATCTGCGTCTGTCATTATAAAAACTCCTTGCCGTGTATAGAATCCGCCTTGCAGGGCGTTTCCCACCCCGTCAATGCTTTATCATCGGACCCCGCCACGCGCCCGCGGCGGGGCGGAAGCTGGTTCCCGTGGGCCTTGCTTCACCAATCTTGTATTTACCGCCGCCCTCTCACTGCGGCGGAGGGATACACCTTCCTTTGATAGTGGGCCTCTGTTTTCGGCTTTTGGCTTACTCAATCGCGGAAATCCACCAAAGCGGGCGAACGCCCCTGTTGCCGTTGTACGCGTTGTTCCAGTTCATCGCGCCGGAGGAATTGACGTTGCGGACGTTGTACGAGTTGGACGCTACAAGGCATACCCCAAAGAAAACCCGGCGGGCTTTATCGCCGCGCCGGGGTCCCTCTCTGCATAGTTGCCGCCCTCTGCTGATCTTGCTTGCGCCACTTCGCCGTCATGTACTTAACGTCCAAAACGGCTTTTGTCCATGCGGCGCATTGATCGTTTGAAATAAGTTCCAGTTCAAGGGAAAGTTCAATCAGAAAAAGGACTGTCTTGCATTTTGTCAAAGCCTTTTTCTGTTCGTATCTTCGTTCCCGGAACTCTTGCAGGTCGGCAAGGTCAAGTTCGTTTGCTTCCTGTATATGCTGGAAAATATCAATCGTCAGGTCGTGTAATCGGTTCACAATAGTAAAGCGATACTTTTTCGGAAAACGCCTGTCATTCGTCATTCGGAATGTATGCTTTACAAGGTCTTTCGCCTTTGTGATTATGGTAAATTCGCTTTGTTCAGCTTGTTTCGGCGGCGGGTTCATTTCAAACACCGCCTTTCCCTGATTCGCGCAACCTCCGCCGGGTTCCCGTCAAACGTGAACCCGTGTTCTGTGACAGTAAGAACCGCCCGCGCCCCGGTGTAGGTTGTCCCGCTGATCGTCAGCACGTCAGCGGCCCCGCACCGTTCGCAAGGCGGTTCAATTTCTGTAAACAGGTTCCCAATTATGCAGGACAGTTCCCGGCGTGTGCAAGCATATTCCGTCAACATTCGATTCTCTGCCGTTCCGCGTTCCAAATACCCTTAGTCAGAATGATTCCGTCAAGGGAATCAAAAGACACAAGAAACGGGTTCCCGGTAATGTTATTGAAAAGTCCATCTTCCACACGGGCAATGCGGCTTTCAAGGCCCGCGGCAAGATTCAGGGCTTGCGCCGCGTCCTCTGCCGCCTTTGCCGCTGTTTCAACCGCCGCGCTCCATGCGGCCTTTTCTTCCGCCGAAACGTGAATGTCTGCGTCCTCTGTATGCTCGATCAGGCCGGAAATAGCCGTGTCATAGTTTCCCATTGTGGTGGGGTTCACGTGAATATCGCTGTTGTTTACATGGGCGTTCAGGTCGGTAACGTCCGCTTTCTGCTCGAACTTTGCTTCATGGGCCGTCTGCGCGGCGTTGTGTTCCTGAATGTCCTTTTTCGTCGCGGTCAGGGCGTAGGGGTCAACGATGAACGTAATAATTCCCGTGTTTGAAAACTCGATGTGCATTGTCACTTCAACTTCGCCCGCCGCGCCGCTGGTAATTATGACTTTTTCCGTGTCCGGCGTGTTGCAAATGGCAATCGTGTATTCGCCGTCGTCCAGAACCGCCATTTCGCGGATAGTGAACCCGCCCACGTCGGAGGGGATAACCGCTATAACGTCAATCATGTTCGGGGAATCAGGGTTGACGGTCACGCTGGACACGTCCCCGCGCCAAGTTTCATTTTTTAGGCCCTGCATATCTGCCGACGGCACGTAATAGGCCCCGCCGCCGTCGCCGACGGCAAGGGTTGTCAGGTTGATTTTTTTACCCTCCAACACCGCTTCGCGGGTTCGCATGGTCCCCACGTCGGTTACGATAGTTCCGAATTTTTTTGTCGTTTCCTCTGGCATTGTCTATCCCTCATTTCTCAAAGGTTGAATTTGAAGCTTTCGCGTCTGCTGTGTGTAGCCGCCGAAAAGCATTGACCCGCTGGACGTGATGAAGTTTGTAAGCGACGGATTGATTTCAAGCCGCGTCGCAAACGTCGCAACGGCCCCGACAAACACGGTTGCTTCCTCTGTGAAGTTGTCCGCCAAATACGGCCACACTTCAAGGCGGGTTCCGATTGCGTGATACCCGGCGACGTGAATTGTCGTCGCTTGCTCCATCTGGTAACTGATCGTTTCCAAATGGGAACGCAAATTTTTATAGAACCGCACCCGCTCCAATACTGCCGCTTGCTGTTCGGCTGTCACGCCCTCCGCCGCACCGATAATCACTTTGAAGCGGAACGGGTCGCCGCCGTACTCGAACCACTCTTGAACCTTTGTGCCAGGGAATACGGCTCCCAGCGCGGTTTCAACGGCGTACTTTGTCCCCAGCCGCCTGTGTACCCTTACGCTGTCTTTAATAGTCCGCCGTTTTACCTCTATCGGGTAAGAATAGTCGTACCAATCGACGTGGAGATCATAGGCCAAAATATCAAGGGTCTGTTCGTCCAGTTCGTCAATGCGGGCATAGATTATGTTTTGCTTGATCTGCCGTGCCGTGACCTGTAATTGCTCCGCTATGGTCTGTGCAAGCGCAAGCATATTCGGGTCGTTTTTCAGGGCGGGCGGAAGCGAACGTGTAAAGTCGATTGAATACAGGTCATTCACTCTCTGCACCCCCGTTCACCGCCGACGCGCTCCCGCTCAAAAGCGCAACCGCATTGTCAGGAACGACGGCAAAGGCCGGGGAACGGATTTCAACGCGCTTTGCGCCCGCTTGCATAAGCAGGGCGGTTAAATAGGACGGGTTCACGTCCCGCCCCATTCTTGCCCCCTGCCATTCGCGGAACGTCTGAACCGCCGCGGCGATATTTGCCGCCACCGTTTCCGCGCTTACCGCTCCGCCCTCTTGCGTGTAATAGGTGAAGTCGATAGCATACGAAACCGTTTCAGGGGCCGCAACGGTAACGTGATCGGTCAGGGGGCGCACATTGTCCGCGTTCAGAATGTCCGAAACGGTTTTCAGCATTTCCGTTCCCGGCAATTCGCCCCCTGCAAGCAGAACCCGCACGTCAACTTCCCCCGGTTCCGGGGAAGTTGCTTTCACGTCCACAATCAAGGCCGACGCGGTTTTTGCGAAATACTCATAAGCCCCCAGCGGCCCTGCGGTCGAAAAGGTTTCCATGCTCTCCCGCATTCGGTCATAAAAGGCCGCGTCGCTTTCCTTGTCCGCTCCGCCGTCCGATTCGGACACATTTTGCACGGTTCCAAAATACGGGAAGATGTCTACAAGCTGATTGATCTGTCCCGGAACGAACCCGTTTCCGATTTCCCCCGCGGTCAGGCATTCCGCGGCAACGTCCCCGCTTGTGTCGCCCGCAAGGATTGTCAGGGTTTCCAGCGTTTGAAACATGATTTCCCCGTCAACCGTTGCGCGTGTCCCCGCCGGAATGATTGTCGCAACCTCCAGCGGAATGGAAAGCGTGAACCGCAACGTCGTTTTCGCCTTTTCCGGCTCCAAACGGTAAGCGTCTTTGAATATCTCTGCAAGGGAATCTAAATATTCCCCCTCTGCATACCGCGGCACGTTTTGTTTTGCCGAAAAATCAATGTTGACCCGCTCTTGAATGATAATGTCCGCCACCCAAAGGATAAACAGACGCGCGGGGTCTGCCGGGTATAGCGTCCGCCCCGTGAATGCTTCGTAAGACTGAATCAGGGCGTTTTCAAGTGTCGCCGTGTCCGTGTCTACAAAGGAAATTTCGGGATAGCCCCGGTTATTCGTCGTCAATTATGTTCACCTCCACAACTGGAATCAACGCGCCGGGCCGTTCCCCTAATTCAAAAGTCACGTCGCCGATCTGCGCCCGTGGTTCGTATTGTTCCACCGCTTCTAAAACCTCTGAAATCAGGATAGGCTGGGCCGTCTGAATCGGCTTGTCAAGAAACCGTTGTGCCATGCCCAGCCCCCTGTCAAGAGGAACGGAAAATTTCGGGGTCGAGATAATGACCGCTACATTCTGCAAAATCTCTTCTTCCCGTGTTGCGGGCGCAAGATTGATTTTCGTTAAGTCGTAGGCTTTCACAATGTACGCCATTTTCTCACCCCTTTATCTGCTGGAATATGATTTCATTGTTACGCTTACTTTTGAAACAAGCAGATTGCCGCGGTTGTCGTAACGGTCAAGGGAAGTCGAAACTTTCGTAATAACCCACTTGTTTGTGCCGTAGGCTTTCGGCCCGATGATAAGCGGGTGAACTTCTCCCCGGCGCATTGCTTGAAGCAGTTTTGCAACCTCTGAAATGGGATTCACGCCTAAAAAGACGGAAAAGAACATGGAAAAACTCATGCTTTCCACTTCCCGCCCTGTGTACTCCAAAAGCGGCTCTTTCAAATGCCTGTCATGGGTCGAATACTTCGCGCCGCTGTCCCATTTCAGGCCCGTAAACGTCTTTACTTCATTTCTGGAAACGGCAAAGGTAATGTCGCCCCAGCACCCGATCAAGGCCATTTCTTAAATCCCCCCAATCACGAACCCGTCGCCGTCGCCGTTTGGCAAGTAGATACAAAGCACAAAATCGCCGGGTGACGGCAACCACGGCTTTATAATCAAGTCGTGCTTGTGGCTTTGAAAGGCCGCGTCGCCGCTCCCGCCGCTTTCGTACTCCGTCCGATACGGGGCGTAATATTCGGGAACCCACGGCGGGTTTTTAAGCACTTTCAGCGGGCCGGAAACGAACGTGTCGCCCTTGTCCTTAAAGGTAACGCGGGCGGTCCGTTCCGCAATATCCACGGACGAAACCCAGCCCGCTCGAATAATATTCTTTAATGCGGTTAGTTCGCCCATTAGTAACCCTCCAAGACGCGCCGCAATGTGATATTAGTTTTATAGCCGCTCGACGAAATCGTGTGCGACGCGGTTTCGATGATGTACTTTCCGTCGAACGCTCCAAACCCCTCAACTTTGACAGTTACCCCCGCCACCAGCCGCGCGTCGCCCGCAAGATTAAAGCTTGCTTTGAACTCTTGTGAATTTTTTTCGCGCAACCGCTTTTTTGCAAGGGTCAGGGCTTCCGCATTGCTTGAAACCTTTTCGTTTACCTCCAGCACCTGTCCGCTTCCGTCCTTTTCTGCGTCAGGGGCCTTGTAGGTTGCTTCATAGGTCGTTTTTGAAGTAGGGTCCGTATACTTGACCCGGCAACTGCTGTAAGCCGTGTCGTGAAAGCTGGTCCCGAATGTATATTTTGAATAGTCGCCGTCGCCGCGCTTGATCGTCCGCACCGCGTCTTTTTGCTCATACGCCGCCGCGTCGAAAAGAACAATCATTTTCGCGGTAACTTTTAAGGAAATTCCCGCGGCTTTGCAAAGCCTTTGCAAAAATACAATGTCCGATTCTGTCACTTGCTCCCGGCGGTTGTAAAGCGGGTCAAAATCCGATTCAAACAGGCATTTCAAGCCGTTTGCGGCGGCTATTTCGTTTGCAATGCCCGAAAGCTTGATTTTCTCCCATGCCTTTGTCTTTTTCTGTGTCCGAATTGTGGAAGTATAGGGGATTGACCCGGCCTTGATTGTGACTTTCGCGGGCGGGCCGTTGCCGTCCACGCTATCAACCTGAAAAACGCCGCAATCAAGAACCCGGTCTTTCCCGTCTGATTCCCAATTCTTTTGAATGATAACCGCGGAAATCTCCGCGCCCTTTGCGCCGCCGCTCTGCGTCATGGTGTCTTGTTTTGCCGCAGTCTTTGTTACTTGACTTTCGGCGAACCACCCCTTTTGATCGACGTGGATGGGGTATGGAATACCGCTTTTCAAGTTCAGGTGTGTTATTTTCCCCTGATAGTTTGAAAGCGTCGCGCCGGGGTTGCCGTTTCCGTAACTGCTATATTGCGGCCTGCCGCTTACGGTTACTTCGTCGCCGATCTTCCAGCCGCCGCTTTCACTATCTTTCTTTGCCGGGGCCGGGGCGGGCTGTGCGTCGGCGTTCAGCCAATCGCCCAGCCACACGCCCTCCCGGTCGTCAAGGGATAATTGCAAATCGTCTGTTTTATCCTCTTCGTTGTCCGTATAGGTCAGCGAAAGCAAGTGTTTGTTAATGTCCGCCGAAATGTCCACGCCCTCAAAGGTCAAGCGGACCTCTGCCCGTCTTGCGTTCATAGCGTCCGCCCCCTTTTCCACGGCGGCAACTCTGCCGGAATCCGCGCTTCCGGCTCTGGAATATCAAGCGTGATTCCTGCGGGGAAAATGACAAGGCGGCGAAACTGTGGGTTCGCTTTTATCAGCTTGTCGGTATAGGCTTCGTCGCCCAGCGTCTTGTAGGCGATTCCGTCCCACATATCCCCGGCAATGGTGGTGTATTTAGTCATAGTTCCGCCGCCTTTCGTCCTCTTCCTGTTGCTTCATGCGGTCGTCAAACTCGTTCAAAAGTCTTTCGTCCCGCTCGTTCAATATTGCTTCTATGTCCTCCGCCTGTGCGTCGCTTCCAACGTGGAAAACGGGCGCACTGTGAATGACGATACCCGCGCCCCGCGGCTCTGCCGCTGTCACGGACGGGGCCGACACGCCACCCGCTCCGACGCGTGCCGCCGAAAGCGCGGCTTGCAGTAGAGGAAGCAGAGTAACAACCGTCGTTCCGTCCTGCGCTTCGCGGGCCGCGTTGATGTTGTCAAAGATTCGCCCGGTCTGCGCCGCTGTAAACACGGTCCGCCCGCGGGCGTTTGTGATAAGTTCTGCCCCGGCTTCACCCGCAATGAATGTGTCGGGGGTAAATCTTGAACCTTTCGCCAGCGCGGGAATCAAGGGAATATTGATACCTTTTCCGCCGATTCCGGGGACCCAATCGGGAATTTTAAGCCTGTTCAGCCCGCCGATCACGGTATTTATCACATTGATAATTCCGTTTACAACGCCTGTGCAAATGCTCTTGATTGATTCCCATATACCGCTGAAAATGCTTTTCACACCCTCCCACGCTTGCTTCCAGTTGCCTGTAAAAACTCCCGTGATAAAGGTAATTAGCCCGCTCAAAATCTGTGTCAGCCCGTCTATAATGCCGGAAATCATTGTAACGGCTGTCGCTAACTGATTCCCGAACAACTCTGCCACCATCTGAATAATAGGCATAAGGGCTTCAAGTAACTGTTGCAGTAATGGCAGAATCATTTCTACCAGCGGCATAACCGCCGAAACCACCATCATAATCAGGTCGATCGCAACGGGCAAAATCCCGTCTATGATCTGCTGGATAATCGGCATTAGTGCTTCAAGTAGCTGTTGCAGAATGGGAAGCACCGCTTCTATAATCTGCATGATGATGGGTACAAGGGTTTCGACAAGCTGAATCAGCACGGGCAAGATCGCTTCCACAATCTGCCCTATGACGGGCAATAACTGTGCGATAAGGTCAAACAGTACGGGAAGCACCGTTGCAATGATTTCCCCAATTAAAGGTACAATTTGTTGAATCAGGCTCCCAATAACGGGAAGCAGGGAAGTTGCAAGCTGTCCGAACTGGTCTAACAAGCCCGGCAAAATTGCTTTTAGCTGTTCCACAACGCCGATGATTGAATCGAACACGGCAACGCCCGCGTCGCCGAAATGCTCTTGAAAGAAATTGCGGGCATTCCCCATATTTTCACCGCTGAAAACGCCCTTGATTGCCGCGCCGACGTTCTGAATCACGCCCCACACTTTATCAAAGACGGCCAGCGCACCGTCGCCGAATGTCTGTTGAATCCAGCCGCGCACTTCTTCAAGGTTGCCGGAAATCAGTTTGATTGCAAGGGCAACGCCGCCGATTATGCCGACAATGGGCAAAAGCTTTCCTCCGATACCTCCTAACCCCGAAAACAGGCTTTTTATACCTCCGCCCGTTCCGGCAAATGCTTTTAACTTCGTGAATGCGCCTTGAACCGCAAGAACGCCGCCTTTGATCTCCAAGAATCCAAGCTTCCCGGCAAGCGCGCCGACTTTCAGGCCCGCAAGGGCGGCGGCAACTTTAACGATAGTTGACAACAATTCCGGGTTTTCCTGCGCCCATTCCGAAAACTTCGTGACCAGCCCGGACAGTTTTTCCGCCGCGGTCGTCACATAGGGTAAAAATGTGTCGCCCAGCACAATTCCCAAATTAGCTATCGCATTTTTGGCTTTTTGCATTTTGGATTCTGCATTGTCCGTCGCGGTTGCGAATGCTGTTGCCGCCGCCCCCGACGCGCTATACATTTCCGCCGTTTTGCTTTTGAAGTTGTCGGCTTGTTCTCCGGCAAGGGCCAGCACCGCTGTTTGGGCTTCAACAGAACTGAACAGCTTTGCAAACGCAAGTTCATCACCGCCCACGCTTTGCCTTAAAGCGTCAAGTGCGCCTTGCAATCCCTTACTTTCCAAAAGGGCCTTGCCGTTCGCATATCCCAGCTTCTCCAGCGACGCTGTCATATCTTTGGAGGGCGACAAAAAGCCCTGCATGGTCGCCTTTAGCTGTGTTGTGACCTCTGCCGTGCTTCCAGTTACGCCCGTAAGCGTTGCCATTGCCCCGAATAAATCTTCCTGTTTTAGGCTTAATGTAGCCGCAAGAGGAATAACCTTGCCAACCGACGACGCAAGTTCCGGGAATGACGTTTGCCCCAACTTAACCGTCTGAAATGCTAAATCGGCAGCTTTTTGCTGTGCTTCTGCGGATATATCGCCATAGCCTTTTGTTACTGCGGAAAGTAGGTTAATTGAATCTGTCGTTGTTGCTCCGCCTGCTGTTGCGGCCTTTGAAGCAATTTCAAGCAGTTTTGCGCTTTCTGCTGTATCTCCAAAGGCGGATATAACTTGATATAAACCGTCTGTCAAGTTATCGGTTCCCGCCCCGGTTATATTGGAAATACTGATAACACTTTTCTTTAACTCTGCGATTCTGCCCGCAACGTCACCGTCAAGCAAAGTCCCGACGTTTGACATCTGCTTTTCAAACGCCATTGAACTTTTAACAGGCCCAGCGTAAATCGCCGCACCGACGGCGGCAAATGCTCCAAGCGTCCCGTTCAACCGCGATTTTGTTTGTGCTATGGCTTCATTGTTCTTTTGCTGTGCCTGTGCTATGTTCGCAAGGTGTTCCTGATTCTTTTTTATGCGTTCGTAGCTTTTAGCAAGCTTGTCATTTTCTTGACTTAAACGGTCGGTATTTATTCCTGCTTCGCTTAGTTCGCTTCCAAGCTGTCCCAGCCGGGCTTCCTGTTCCTCGATTCGGGCGGTTGTCTGTTCAATCTGGCGGGCGTTCCGCTCCATCTTCTGCCGCAAGGCTTCCGACGGTTGTTCCGTTTGGCTCATTTCGCGTTGCAAACGGTCGTGTTCCTCTGTCAGTTGCGCCAGCTTGTCCTTGTTCGCTTGCAGGGCCGCGCTCTGCTTTTGGAATCCCTCGATCTTCCCGGAAAGTGTGTTGATTTTGGAAAGATTTCCTTGTAACTGCCTTGAAGCGTTCATTGCGCTGTTAAAACTAGAATTAAACCCGCTTCCCAGCGTAGCTTGCAGTTTGAAAAGCAATTCAAATTCTTTTCTTCCCGCCAAATTTTCACCCCCTTTTTATGGCATGAAAAAGGCAACCACCCGGAATCCCGGCTGGTTGCCCCATACGATTAGGCCGTTTTATTTTTTTGCGCCATAGAATAACAGACGTTTTCCGTCCATCTGCTTTGTCATTTTGCCGTCCTGAATAAGCGCGTTTAGGGCCTTTAGAACCTCTGCTTGCTCTTCCTCAGCAAATAAGGCGTAGATTTCTTTTCGCATTACGCCGTCATGTTCACTTGCGAATTTAAGAATCTTACGCTTCTTTGCCGCAAACGCCTTTTTCTTTGCCTGTTCCTTGTCCCATTCCGCTTTTTGCTGTGGATAGTCACGTTCCATGTAGGTCCTGTATGCCGCTTCAATGCGCGGCTTTATGCCTGCGCAATGATTCAGAAAATAGGTACTTCCATACGGGCCGCATTCAGCGCAAAAATCTTCCAGTTGATCGCATAGTTCAAGGGCTTTTTCATACGCCTTGATCTGATCGGCGGGGTTGTCACTTTCCACCCACGTTGCGTCATCGATTTTTTCTTGCAGACGGTCGATTTTCGCCCCGTACTGATCTTCAAATGCGTCCTCTTCGTTTAAGCCTGCCCAATGTGTCATTTTAGGCGGAATCGCTCTTTGTTCCTGCGTTTGGCGTGAATCTGGCTGTTTTTGGGAAAACAGTTTTGAGAAAAGCCCCATACGCAACAAACCTCCTTGAAGTTTTGATATGCTAAAGGTGCGATATATTCTTATCTTTAACATATTCTTAACTCTATTATAGGCTTATGCGTGTAGGTTGTCAAGGTTCCTACCCCCTTTGCGCCTGTTCTTTCCTTGCGCGTTCTCTGTCCTCCGCGGCGGCGGCGTTTATGTCACGAATCCACGTCATAATTTCCGCCGGGGTCATATCTAACCAAAACGGAATCGGCGTGTTCGTCGCCCGTGCAAGGCGGTAACATTCCCGCCGCCACCAGCGGGCCGGGCTTTTTAATAGCCCGTAGACAGTAAAAAATCCCGCGCCGCATTGGTAATGCGGTTAAATTCGGGCAACGGCATAGCGTCCAGCACGTCGCTTCCGATACCCGCGGCCCGCGCCGCCAGCTTGCTCTGGAAGTTGCGGGAGATTTCGGGCGAAAGGGCGTATTCGTTGTTCATCTGCATTTCGGTTTCAATGGCCACCATGTCCCGCCCGGTCAACCGCTCGAAATTGAACGTCAATTCGGTGTAGGTCGCGCCGCTGTACTCAAAGGGACGCTTGAACTTGTGCGTATAAACGCCCACGTCACCCCCTGTGGCCTTTCCCGCCGCTTCCGTGGTAGATGTAGGGGTGGCGGCTTCCGCCGCTCCTGTGGCCTGCTCTGCGCCGATTTCGGCTATATTTGTTACCTTGTCGCTCATCGTCTTTTCCTCCGATTCAAAATTTCATATTTTCAGATACATAAAAAGGGCATAGGAAAGCCCGGCGGGAAAATCCCTGCCGGGCTTACTTGCCCAACGCCTTTCGTACTTCCGCCAAGTAGTCAACGCCGTTGATAAAGTAAATGAAATTCAGAATGTCGATTTCCATGACCTTTTCCCCGTTGATGTACGTGGCGAAATAGGTTGCCGCATACTCCCCGGACGCTTCCGCGGACGCGGCGGGGGCAAGCTTGCCGGGGGCAAACTTCGTCGGCGTTACCATCAGGACGTGTTTTACTGCCTGTTGCACGTGTTTTCCCGCTACATTGTCCCAATACTGCTGGGACGCGCGGAGATCAAGCTGGTGGTTACGCGGTTCGTTCAGCTTGATTGCATACGGGGTCACTGTGCGGAAATTCAGCGTCAGCGTCATGGATTCAATTTGACCTGTGAACGCGCCGTTGAATGCGCCGGAAATGCCCGCGCCCTTGACCTCTTCCGCAATCTGCGAAACTTCGGGAAGCGTCACTTCCGCCATGCCGTAAAATTCGGTTGCGTCCTCATATACGGCAAAACTGTTAATGCCTATATCTGCTCTCATTGTTGCTTCCTCCTTACGCCGTCAACGCCGCGGAAACATAGTCCACGTCGTATTCAAGCACAAATTCGCATTCTTTCATAGGGCTGGGCGGGGTCATGAAGATATGGAAAACGGCCTTGCCCGCCATAAGCGCAACCGTGCTGTTTTCGTCCTCTCTGAACTCGACGCGCCCACCCAGCAGCTTCTCTTCATTGACAAGGCCGTTCAGCCAAATATTGACCGAATCAACAATGCTGTCGATCAGCCGACGGGTCATTTTCTTGTCAACCTTGCTCCAATAGGTCAGAATCAGGGAATTTGCAACCCAGCCGAACATACGGGAAACGCACGTGAAATAGTTCTTCACGTCGGTGTCAGCCGGATAACAGGCGGTTTCGTTGCCCCAAAGCACATAGCCGCCGATGAAGTTCAACGCGGTAACAATGCCGTTGCTGTTCAGGTAGTTTGCGTTCTGCAAGTCAAGCAGAATTTCCGTTCCGTCTGCAAGAACCGCGCTGTCGATCTGCAAAAGCTTATTCGACGGGCTTTCCGCCGGACAACCGCCGTTGTCCGAATCGGTCTGCCCCATGCGGCCCGCCATCTGTACGGAAAGATGAAAAAACCTGTCGCCCAGCTTCACCATAGGCCAGCAAAGAATCTGCCCTTTGTTGTTGATGTTCTGTGCTTTCTTCCACGCGGGAACGTCTGCATAATGGGTCGCTTCCGCCGTGTCAACGTCAATCAGGGCTTTTCCCTCGAACACGCCGTTGATCGACGCGGCCTTTGCAACCATGACCGCCGCAACCGTGGATTTATGGGACCAGCCGGGGCAAAGCACCAAATCGGCGACAATCCCATATTTCGGGAAAATGGAATCGTACAGTTCAAGGCCCGAACTCTTTTTCGTGTTCGTGTCAAAGCCGCCGATGATTTCATTTTCCGTAATCGCGGCGGGGTCCACCGCGTCAAACGAAATTGTCAGTTCGCCCGTGCTTGCGGGAATCGCTCCGTCCTCCAGCACTTCAAGAATCAGGCTTTCGCCCTCATAGAACAGGTCGTAATCTGTCCCAGCGGCGTAATACCGGCTTTGCCCCTCTGCCGCGCCGTTGTTCTTTACGCGCACGGTTTCTTTCAGGGCTTCAAGGGGCAAAAGAACCTTGCTGTCGCTGATCGGATAGTTCTTTTCCTCTACCGCCTTTTTGTGCTTTGCGGGGTCAAGGATATTGACGAACACGACGGGGGAAACGCTATAAAGCTTGAATTGCGAATAGATCATTTCGCAAAGCGGGTATTTCTCCCAATCGTCGCTATACCCCAAAGCGGAAACCGCTTCCGCGTAATTCTGAACCATGACAGGCTCATTGACGGGGCCGCCGACGGTATGAACCGGGGCCGCTCCCACCACAAAAGCAACGCCGCAATCAGCCGTAACAGGGGTCGAAAGCGACGTGTCAACCTGTCTTGTCGATACACCGTGATAATAGTTAGGCATGATTAAACCTCCTTATTTCCGCGCATTGCCGAAACAATGTCGCCGTAATGCTTGTGGGCGATATTTCCGGGGGTTTTCACCTTGACGGAAAATGCCGCCAGCTTGTCCGCCGGAACAATCAGTTTTTCGATCTGCGGGTAATCTTCCAGCGCGTCGGAAAGGTAATTTTTCACGTCCTCGAACGTCCCGCGGAACACGGTATTTTCTTTCAGCCGTCCGCGGGGAAGCGACGGCCCAGCGTAAACAAACAGGTTATACCCCTGCGGGGCTTCCTGCTTGCCCTCTAAGGGCTTTTCCGGCTGGGTGGTGTTGTTATCCTCCCCGGCTCCGTCGCTGTCCTCTGTGCCGCTCTGCGGGCCGTCTGTGGGGGCCTCTCCGTCGCCCGCCCCGTCGCCGCCGTTTTCGTTCTCTCCCGCTCCGCCGCCGGGCGCGTCCTGCTGGCCCTCTGTGCCGCTCTGTACGGCGTTTTCTCCGCCGGGGGTGTCGTTACCCTGCCCGGACGTTCCGCCGTCCTCTGCGCCACTCTGCGGGCCGCTTTCGGGCTGTTCTGCGGTTTGTGCCGCTCCCGCCGCTTTCAGCGCGTCCATGATCTGCGCTCTTGTCATGCTGTCGTCGGCGGCAATTCCGTTCAAAACGGCGATTTCCAGCAATTCGTCTTTCTTCATGCTGGGCTTAAACTCTATTGCCATATCCTTTGAACCTCGCTTTCTATAATTGGCATACTCCAATTAGTCATCATTTCGCCCAAGTAATACGGGCGCGTGCTGTCCGGGTAAACAATCGTTTCAAGGGGCGGGCGCAAAATATACCGATCTGCAATCATACCGTCGCGCATGAAAGCAATTTTAATTCGGGTCAGCAGATTTAGAACGCACCGTGCGCCCTCTTCCGCGTCCTCTGAATACGTCGCGGCAACGATTCGCACCATGCAAAGGCTTTCGGGGTGTTCCCCCGGCTCCTGCGTGTCGTTGCTCTTGATGTACTGCAAAAGAACATAGGGAATCCGCTTTGTTTCCGCGCCCTTGTCAGGCAACCGCATTGTATAGACTTCCGGCGGGCGTTCCTTGTGTTCTCCGCTCTTCCTGTCTACCCGAACGGGCAAAATCAGGTCTTTTGTTTCCTTTTCGATGAACGCTTTCATTGCGTCCAGTAAATCCAAAGGTGTCATACTACCTCCCGTACCCGTTCAGAATGCGGGTTATTTCATGCTCAACGCGCTTGTCGATGGTGTCTTGTGCCGCTTCCTCCACCTTGTCAAGCACGTTTTCGTTTGCCATCATGTGCGCGGTTGACGGCCCGAAAAGCTGTTCGGAGGAATCGCGCCGCCGCGTCATTCGTTCAAATACGCCCACACCGTACTTTCCCAAATTAGCGACGAAAGCGTGTTCCAGCCGCTTTCCGCCCTCTGCTTTCAGCACCGAAACGGAAACCGTCTTTTGCGCCGGGGCCGACGGGGAAACCTTGAATCGTTTTAGCGGAATGACCGTCCCGGCAAACTCGATTGAACCCACCAAGTCGCCCGCGGTCGCCCGCTTCATCTTCATGTTTTGATTCGCGGTAATGTCCCCTTGCTTGATGTTGTACGTCTGCCGGATTTCTTTTCCCGATTGCGATCGCACCGTACCCAGCGCACGGTTTATCACATTGAAAAGAACCCGGTTCGGCGCACCGTGCAAATCGCCCAAAAGCAAATTGACCCGCTCGATCTGTTCGTTTGTAATCTCAATCATTCTTCCGTCAACCCCTCCAAGTAAAGCACAATTTCCCCAGCTTCCGGGTGAACCTTTGTAATCGTGTAAAGGTCGTCGCCGATCTCCACGGGTTCACCTTTTTTCGGGGTTCGTTTCAGCAGGGAAAGGGGAACGTACATGACAAGATCGACAAGAACCAAGCCGTCTACATGGTCCGTAGACGGCTTTTTCCTGTCCTGTGCGCCGCCATCGTCAATAATGACAGGGCCTTTATAGCGGGTCCCTGAAATCCAAAATTCGATCACGTCGGCGTGTTCGGTGCTGTTGTGGAATACCGCCGTCAAATCCCGCTCGACTTGCGCTTTGAAGTTCATACAAGGCCCTTTGCAACGAACCAGCTATTGACCTCATGCGGCACGGTCAGCGGGCGGCTGTTCAGTTGCAGGAAACGGCGGTCAGGCCGACGCTCCACCCATGTCTGCGGCACTCTGTCGCCCTCCACAGTCGCAAAGCCCTTGCCCTCTTCGGGAATCATGGTAATTGCGCCGTAGTAAATGGAATAGTCCGCTTCAGTGGAAAGCAAGGCCAGCGCACCGTCGGGAACCAGCGGTTTGTCCTGCGGCGCGGCGGGGTCTGTCCAGTCGTCAAGGAACCATTCGTTATACTGGTAAATATCCAGCCCCAGCTTGTGAATGGTCCCGATGTAGGTTACGCCGTTCGGAAGCTGGCGGGGCTTGATAACTGCCAGATCATACGCCCGCACGTCCAAAACGTCCTTGACTTTCGGGTGTTTGACGAACGCGTTTGCAACGTCTTTCGCCATAATGCAGACGTTGCAGTTAATGAAACCGTTTTTCTGCACGGTTTCGTGCCACCGCTCAATGTCGGCCAGCGGGTCGGACGTGTCGGCGGACCATTTCAGCGCGTCGGTCACGACGGTTTCGGTATTGCTGAAATCAAAGTCGATCACTTCGTTCAGCCCCTCGCCGATAATGGGAATCTGCCCCGTGAAAAGGGCGGTCGCCGCCATCCACTCTTCCCGGCGTACGTTCATTTCGTCCAGTTCGCGGAAATCACGCGCCAGCTTTTCAACGGCCCGTTCCGCGGGGGTTCTGCCGCTATACGGGTTTTCGCCCGCGGCCCTCTCCAGCAGATCGTCAACGGTCGTAACCTTGTTCGGGGCAAGCATGGGCGGGGTATAGCTCTTTGTCTGATACCCATTGTTCGGAACCGTCCTGCCGCCGATTTTCGGGTGAACGAACGGGGCAAGGGCGCGGTTTCCTTTCCTGAAATCCACGTCAACGCTCTTTGTCACGAACGTCTGGCGGTTCTTGAAAAAGGTGTCGCGGAAAAACGTATGCACGGGGGGCATACGCTCCACAATTTTCCCCATTGTGCGGGGAGTATAAATGCTTGTTTCGATAGCCATTTTCTTTTCCTCCTATCACTTCAAAAAGATTCCCAGCTTGCGGAAAGCGGGTTTCAGGGCTTCGACGGTTACGCCGTCTTGCAACGGCAACGCGTCGGCGAAAAATTCGCCTGTCAGACAACACACAACGCCGCCGTCGGTGCTGTCGTCTGCCGCAATACCGTACAAATCAGCCAGCCCGTCTGCCGTGGCTTCGCTGATTCCGTCTGCGGTCTTAATAACGGGGGCATATTTGCGGACGGTTGCGCCGCTCTTCACGTCCCCGGCTTCCGTTACAACGGGAAAGTCGCCCGCAAAGAAATTCACGGGGCTTGTTTGGTCCTTTTGGATTTCATACATGGTGTTTTCCTCCTTATTTCGCCGCGGGGAAAAGCTTGTCAAGAACCGCGTCAACCTCTTTGTCGTCGTCCTTGTCCGCCGCTCCCTCAATTCCTGCGCCCGCTCCCACGTCGCCCGCGTTGCTGTTCTTCGCGTCGTCGGCGCGGTCCTGAATGTACTTGCCGCCCTGCTTGCGCTGTTCAGCGATAATCTTTTTCGCAACGTCGCCCGCCGCGGTCGGCTTCGTGAACTTTGCTTCGTTCACAATAGCTTCAAAGCCGGGAAGCGCCACTTCTTCAATGTCCTGAATCCGTGTGCGCTCCGCCGCGGTTGCCGCTTCCTCGATCTGCTTTGTCAGTTCAGGGAATGCCGCTTTCAGGTCGGCAACCGTCTTTATGTCCTTGATTCCGTCCATGTTCTGATCGCTCCTTTTCGGTTCTGTTTTAGATTTTGTATTTGAAAAACCGCCCGGCGTGTGGGTCGCAAGGCGGTTTAACAACGAAACGGGCATATTCGGGAATTGTTCAAGGTTCATTGATACGCTGTTTACAATGACCTTTGCGGCGTTTTCAACGGTCGTGTCGGCTTCCTCAAACATAAGCCGATCACAAAAGCCCGCGTCAACCGCCTGTTTCCCGTCAAACCATGTTTCCGCCGCCATAATCGCGGCGATTTCTTCCGCGGCCTTGCCCGTTTTCAGGGCATAACCGTTTATAATGCTTTGTTTTATCACTTTCAATTCTTCCGACGCTTTCGCAAGGTCAGCTTCGTTGAAGTAACCTAAAAGGCCGATTGCCGGGTCATGCACCATGAACACGCCGTTTCCCGGAATCTCGATCACGTCGCCCGCCATTGCAACGATTGTCGCCGCGGACGCGGCCCAGCCGTCGATCTTGACCGTGATTTTCGCCGCATTGTCTTTCAGCCGGGTATAAATGGCATTTGCGGCGAACACGTCCCCGCCGCCGCTGTTGATTCGCACGACGATTTCAGGGACGTTCCCCAGCGCGTTCAATTCCTCCGTGAATTGCAGGGGCGTTACTTCGTCGCCCCACCATGTTTCGGAAGCAATGTCGCCGTATAAAATCAATTCCGGGGCGGCGTTTTCATCCGCCGCGGCCCGGAAATCCCAAAATCGCTTATTGCCCCCCTTGCCCTGTGCCGGGGATTTCGGGTTTTTCTGTTCCTGCGCCATCTTGTTTTACCTCCCTTAATGCTCTTTCTTCGCGCTTTAACTGTGCAATGTTGCGGTCATAATCGGACCCGTTCATTTCCATTGCTTCACGTCCACGGGTAGAAAAGCCGTTTTGCACCCGCTTTTCTGCCGCTGTGACTTCCTGAACAGGATTCAAAAGCCCCTGCGCGGGGCCGTTCCATTCCGCACCTGTGAAAGCCTTTCGCCTGATCGGGTCACTAAAAAAGCCGGGCGCGGGGATTCTTCCCTTTGCGACGGCTTCCGCGAACCATTCTTCATAAATCGGCTGGCAAAAGTCATTCGCAAGCCATGTCCGATACATTTTGAACATTTTCCATGCTTCCAAAAGCGCACCCCGCGACGCGCTATACGACGCGTTGAAATTCTTTACCAGCAGTTCGTAAGGGATTTCAAGGGCCGCGCCGATCTGTCGGCAAATGGCAACCACGAACCCGTCAAAGGCTGTGTTCGGTCTGCCGGGGTTTACGTCGTGGGCCTTTTCGCCCTCGTTCAAGTCCATAATCAGGCCGGGGGCAAGTTCAATCGAATTTTCGTCCCCCGCGTCCACCTGATCTTCCGACGAAACGACTTCGCCGAAACCGCCGTCGCTGGACGCTGATTCCTTTTCGATGAAGATAGCAAACAGGCCAGAAACCACGGCGGCGACAAGTTCCGCCTCTGTATAGCGGCCTAACTGTTTTAACGCTTCAATGACCGGGGCAAGGAACGGCACGCCGCGTCGCTGTCCTATCCGTTCCCGGTTCATTATGTGAATCACGTTCCGCCGCCCCGTCTTTTCGCCCCATGCTTCAACCCGCGTCCAGCCCCTTTCGGTCATATCGTATGACAAGGGATGGTGTTTGCTGATATGGTATGCGACGACTTCCCCCGCGTCGTTTGTTTCAACGCCGCCGACAATGTGCGGGTCAAGTGTCCCGTTTGGATTGCTTAACCTGTCCGCTTCAATCAGGCAGATTCTAAGGTCATAGGGCATATTTACCCGCGTTGTAATGGGAAGCGTCGCTATAACGTCGCCGCTCATAAGCCAATTCAGGAAAGCAAGCTGTTGTAATTCATAGAAATTGTCCAGCCGCTCCAAATCGCACGCCGGGGAATCAGCCCACAAAGCAAATTCCCGTTCGATCTTGCTTTCAAGTTCCCGCGCGGCTTCCTCTGTCATTCCCAAAACCTCATAATCAACTTGACTTTTCAGTTTCAGGCCGGAACCGACGACGTTTGTTCTACACGTTTTCAACGCGCCCGTTGCAAGGGGAACCCCCATGTAAAGATCGCGGCAACGCTGGCGGAGGGTCGAAAGGTTTTCTTGAATGTCCTCTTTTGCTGAACCGCCGCCGTATGTCCAGCCGATCATGCCTTTTTTGGTATGCGACGCGCCGTAATTGCTATACCCGCTGTCCAGAATTTCCAGCTTCCGGCGGGCCGCGGCACGTTTCACCGCCGTTTGCGGAAATACGGCGGCAACCGCTCTGTCAAAGATGTTCAAGGCGTTTCACCGTCCTTTCTTATAGGTCCCGCGGAACTGCCCTGTATATGCGGTTCCTGCCGCCGCGCTTTTCGATGTTCTCCAGCCGGGCAACTTCGTTCGTCCAGTATTCAATTTCTTTCCTGATCTCCGAAAGATTCGCTTTTGTCAGGCTCCGCGAACCTATCGTGTAACTTTGGTGGGTCGTAACCTCCAATTCGGCGTTTAACCATGCGTCAAGGTGTTTTCGCGCGATTTCAAGCCGTGTTTTTCCCTGTGCCATTTATAGAATACCTCCGTTCGTTCTTGACCGTCTGCCGCGCTTTTTCGGCGTTGCCGCTGGCGCGGACGGGTCAGGCTTTTTCAAAACCGGGTTCGCAATTTCAAGCGCGACGGTCGCATAATTCCGAATGTCCAGCGGTTCATTTCGCTTGTACCCGCCGTCTTTCAGGGTCCAGACGTATTGTGCTTTACCTTTTTTGTAGGTCATAACCATTTTTTCAGCGGTCAGCCCCCGAAAATATTCTTGCGTATATCCCCGGTCTTTGTCTTTTGGAAAATGGCAGTAGTTCGGCCCCTCTTCCTGCACCGCCAGCCGCTGATATAAAATCGCCTTGCCCGTGTCAACTCCAATTGTGAACAGGGGCGTTTTTACACTGTTTGCGGTTGACGGCCTATTGAAATACGGCACGTCTGCGCCGCCTTTGCCTTTGATAGCAAAGACACGGCGGGCCGTCCGCTCTTTGCAGAAACGGTAAACCTGATTCGTAAAGTGACCGCCGGAATCCACGCAAGTACAAATTATTTTCAGCCGCCGCCCGTCCGCCGTCGTGAACGTCTGTGAAAGAAAAGCGTCAAGTTCATTCCAAACAGGCTTTAATTTCAAGTCGCCGTATATCGCTTGATACCGAATGCCCCAGCTTTCCTTGTCAACGCCCCAGCCGACAACTTCAACCTCGAAACGGTCGTCCTGCACGTCAACGCCCGCGGTCAGCACCAGCACTTCTTCCGGCACTTCGCAATTATATTTTTCCCGCCGCTTGTAAAGATCGTCGGTTTCGATCTGTTCGCCCTCTTCTTCCCATGTCTGCCCCATTTCGGTATTAGTCCAGACTTTGAGAAGTTCAATATTCCCTTTCTTCTTTTCGTCGTTTGCGGTAATGAATTTCTGTACGATCTCCCGCCACTCGACAAACATTGAAGCAAGGGCGTTCAGGTGAAAGCCCCGCACTTTCCGTTCGGGGAACCGTGCGACGAACTTTCCGCCGCCGAAATGCTCTTTCCACTCTGTTTCACTTGACACAACGCCGCATTCTGGACACGCGCACGAAATTTCTTCAAGGTTGTTCGCGTCGAATACGATGTTCGCCCATTCAAGAGGGGTCAGCGCACCGCACGCCGGGCAAGGCACGTTCCATTCCTCTTGCGTGCTGTGTTCGTACTCAACTTCAATTCTGGAAAGCCCCTTGATCGTCGGCGTTGACACGTCAACTTCTTTTTTGTTCCAGAATGTTGTAAGCCGCTTCCCCGCAAGCAAAAGGGGGTCGCCCTCATTGCCCGCCGTCGCCGGGTATCTGTCGATTTCGTCGGCAAGCAATATCCGAATTGGACGGGAAGCAAGGGACGACGGGGAATTTGCCCCGACGATCGTTACATGACCGCCGGGGAAAATCTTTTGCAAGATCGTGTTTCCGCTGTTTCTTGCCTTGTCGTTTACCTTGTCCCGCAAAACGGGGGTGTCGCGCAACATGGGGGAAAGACGGTCTTTGCTGAATGATTCGCCCATCTGTATAGTGGGTTGCAATACCATGATCGGCGACGGGTCGTAGTGCATGAAATAGCCTATCGGGTTTAGAATGAACCCGTCCGTCTTTCCGATCTGCGCCGCGCTCATGACGACAACTTTTTGAATGCTTACGTCGCATATCGCGTCCATGATTTCTTTCTGATACGGGGCCTTTGACGTGCGCCAGCGGCCCGGCTCTGCCGACGATTCAGACGAAAGACGGCGGTATTCGTCCGCCCATTCCGAAATTGTCATGTCCGGCGGCGGGGCAAGAACCGCGAAAATCCGGCAAAACAAATCAACCGTCGCTTGCTTCATCGTCCTTTGCCCCCTCTCCAAATGCGGCGTTGAAGTCTGAAAGTTCCTGCAATGCTTCGTCGATATGCTCTTTTAGCAGTTTGAATATTTCCGCCCTGTCCGTTTTCCTGCAAAGAACCGGGGCCAGCTTCGCGGGGATAGCCATAAGCCGCGCTTTGAAGTTCACCAACATATCTTTCATGACGGCTTCTATGTCCTCCGACGCATGAAGTCGGTTTTCTTTCAACTGCAATTCGTATTCTTCGTTTTTCCGCTTCGCCCGAACCAGTTTTGCCCGCTCGGTGTTGTAGTCTATCGCTTCTTCGCTTTCCGGGTTCCGCTTTCGTAGGTAGTTTATATAGCGGCGGTTTGTGTCGATCAGGTCGTACAGGCCGGGGCGAACCTCTGCAATCACTTTTTCGTCGCGCAACTGCCGCACCCGCCGTTCGGACACGTCCATAAATCGGGCAACCGCTTTCACGTCGTAAAGTTTCAAGTTTTTTCACCCCTCCCGATCTGCGCGAACCTCTTTTTTGACCCCCCTCCCCCTAAAAACGCCCGCCGAACCGCGGAAGCGTTCAAAAATTTTTTGTCCCTGCCCCTGCGCTGGGGTCGCCGAACCCGCAAGCTTTGTCAGCCGCCGAAAGAACCTATCGCCGGGCCGCAGTCACACGTCTAAATCGCCCGAAAGATCGTCGCTTTCGTCGTCGATCTCGCCTGTTTCCGGGTTTATCTCGAATGCGCCGGATAATTTTTGCTTTGCAAGATTGTACTTGCGTTCTTCAAGCCGCACCCGGCGGCATTCCAGTTCATATCCCTTGATTGAATCAAGCAGTTTGATAACGCGCCCGTGTATCTTGTTCAACTCTGCTTCAAGCTTCATCGTTCGTTCAAACGTGCTGGCTTTTATAACCGTCTGCATAGTGACGTTATATGCGCTCTCTTCCAGTTCCCGCGCCCTGTCGCCTGTGGTGTCCTGCAAGGCCGCAATCTCCCGTTGCAGACGTTCCAGCTTCTTTTCCTGCTGGCGCGTCGGCGGCTTTCCTCCCTCTCCGCCGTCCATATCCCAAAGCAAGGAATCTTCTTCCCGTTGCAGGGCTTCCAGCTTTTCCCGCTGTTGCTTCAACCGCTCTTGACCTTTCGGCGTTCTCATTTCCACCACGCGGTCTATATACAGGCTGTCAGGCTCCGCCGCTTCAAGCGTGGCAATCTTGTTTTGCAGGTCGATTTCCTTTGCTAAAAGCTGTCGCAACTCTTCCAGCATATTTGTTTCTGTGTCCAGCGTTAGGCTCTCAATATATGCCCGCTGTTCCGGCTGGAGATCGTCAAGGCGAACCGTGGTATATGCGCCGTGTGTTTCTGCATTCCTGTTCCCTGCGGGCGCACCCGCTCCCGCGGCGTTCTTGTTGCCCGGTTGTCCGCCGCGTTTCCGGGGCGGTTTCTGCGCTTCAAGCGCGGCTTGCCACCCGTCTGCGCTCTTCCACTTGCGAACCTGTGCGGGGGTCGTGCCGACGCTCTCCGCAACCTGTCGGGCGGTCATGGTCCCGCCGGATTCCAGCCACACCCGGCGGGCTTCGTCCCGCGCCGGGCTTCTTTCGCGTGCCATGCGCCCGCGCCCCCTTTCGTTTGTTTTTCATTTTCCGCCCTGCGTACCCCGGCGGAAGCGCATAAAAAACGGGCCGTGTTCAAAACATGGTCCGTTTTTCATCATGCGGGCGGCGTGGAGGATTCCGCCGCCCGTTTCGTTGTGTTCACTTTTCACGATACCAATTATAGCAGATAAATCAGGCAATGGGTGGCAATCTTATTTTTGCGGGAAATTGAATCGCGAAACCGCCTTGTTCTGTGAAAAAAGCCTTGCAAGCTGATTCAAAGCGTTGTTCCGAATATTCCGGCATTGACGGGGGCTATAATTGACCCGTGCCGAAATCTGTTCCCATTGTAGGCCGTCTATGTAGAACCCCAAAACAACCGCCCTTTCATGGTATGTCAGTCGGTTTAATTCCGAAAGGATTTCCGCCCCGATCTTTTCAAGTCTGCTGTTTTCACGATTCAAGCTTTCAATCGTGTTTGTGACCGAACGGGGAATGTTCAGCGCGGCCCGCTCGACGGGGCTTTCACCCCCGCCGCTTCCGTGGGGCATTCCGTCCATATTTACCGCGCCCAGCGTCGTGTAATACTGATCTTCAAGGTTCTTTATAACCCGCTCGTTCAGTTTGATTGATTTTTCAATGTCACGGTAAAACCGCAAAACCGAAATAACCTTTTCCCGCTTCATCGTCTGTTTTTCCTCCTGTGTCTGCTTTTAGGGCGGCTTGTATATCCGGCGATAGGGCCTTTCCCGTTCGCACCGCCTGATTTCCGCCCGGTATCTCTGTTCAATGCGTCGCGCCCTGTCCCGCTCCGCTTTGCGGCGGCGTGCGCGGGGTTCCGTTTCTATGTCTGAAATCGCCTTTTCCAACTCTTCAAGGATTTTCCCCGCAAGGTCAACCAGCGTTTCCGCCGATTTCTGCATTATATATGCGATTTCTTCCGCGATTTCCTCTATGGTGCAAGCAACCCTTTCCGCCCATGCCCGCGCAAGGTTATATAATGCCTGTGCTTCATCGTCCGTCAGCGTCATTCGGGCAAAATATCCTTGAATTTCCCTTTCGCTATTCATCGGCACGGCCCTCCATAGCTTCAAGGGCTATATAAAGGGCGTGAACGTCTGCCGTCCAGTCCCGCGAATGGTCGAAAGATTCCCCTTTCCCCATGCAGTATTCCAGCAGATTCTTTAATTGCAGGGCGGCGCGGTCAACGCTCATTCCTTGATTGTCTGCCCGCTCCGCGCTTATAGGCGGCGGGGAAGAGGGGGCGTGCGATTTATCCCGCTCGACGGTTTCCGGCTGTTCCTGCGGCTCTGTGCGGCCCTCTGCGGGCGTTTCCACTGTTGGCGGCATTTCTTCCCGCCGCTTTGTTTCCGTGGTCTGTGCGGCGGGCTGTGGCGCACTTACGGGGGACGCTGGCGGCTCTTTCTGATATTCAATCGGGGGCGCGGGCGATTCCTTGACTTCCACCGCGGGCGGCGTGTCCTGCTTCCGCTCTCGTGCGGTTCTGATCGAGATTTCTCCGCTTGCCCTGTAATCTTCAAACGCCGCTTGCTGATCTGCCGGATTCAGGCCGGAAAGTTCATAGGCCGTCGAAATGTTTATGCGGTCCTCTTGCAACTCCGCTTTGAATGCGGGGCAAAGGTTCCGAATAATCGCGTCATACCTCCCGATCTGTGTTGTGCTGGTATGAAGCACTTTTGCGATAAAGTCCCGCGTCCCGTCTGCTTGAACCTCTGCACCGCCGAACGCCGTTGCAACGATGTTTTGCAGGACGGCGACGAAACGGGGCTTTGTGCGTGCTTTCTCCAGCACTTCCCGCAAGAACCGCACTTCTTCGATCTTGTCCCATGCGGTTTTCTCCCGCTGTGAATTTGTGACAATCAGCATAAGGCCGTCGCGCACTTCCTGATCTTCCGCCGCTTCCTCGTTCGGCTCAATGTCGCACGGTACAAACTCGAATTGCGGCTTTCCCTCTTCTACAAGGGCAATCGACGCAAGCCGCCGCCTGTGTCCCGCTATGACCTTATATTTCCCGCCGTCCATCGGCACGACGACAAGGTTTTGCAGAACTTTTCCGGCGATTTCGATTGCCGCTTTCAGTTCGTCGATCTCCCGCATTGAATAGAAGTTTTCTTCCGACGGCACAAGGTCAAAGACGCTGATTCTTTCAATCCGGCTTTCAGCGGGGCGGGGGATAGGCTCCCCGCCGCTTGCCGCCGCCTTTGACGCTTCACTCAAAATCTGATTCAGGTTAAATTTTGCCATGATGTACGCCCCTTTCTGTCCGAATCGGACAAGCTATTTCTTCCCGCGCTCTAAATACTCCCGCACAAACGCTATATAGTCCATTGCGGCCCCGCTCCGACGGCTATATTCTGCAATGGGGGATTCTGCAAAGGTGCTTTCCGTCACTTTCTCCGAATATCGAATGTGCGTGTCGAAAACCGGGTATTCGGGCTGGCTTTGCAACCACTCTTCCCCCTGCTTGTCCGCGTCTGTCCGCTGGAAACAGGTAATCAGGCAACCCGCCAGCCGCAAGCGCGGGTTCAGGTCGTCCCGCGTGTCCTCGATCTGCTCTTTTAGTTCCGCCAAACCGTCAAAGGCGTATTTGTCAATTTTGATCGGAATAATCACGTCGTCTGACGCGACAAGGGCGTTGATGGTCGAAATGTTGATGTCGGGGGCGTTGTCTATCAAGCAATAGTCATATTCGCCCGCTATGGGGTCCAGCGCGGCCCGCAAGCGCGTTTGTTGCGGGCGGGTACTGTCCATCATGACTTCAAGGTTCGCGCGAATCAGCGTCATATTAGCGGGCAATACGTCGATTCCCTCGAACCGCGTTTTCTTTATGGCTTCGTGAATGTCCAGCCGCCGCGCGGTCAGTACGTCCGAAATGCTCTTGTCGTCGTAGGAATGAACCCCGAACATTTTTGACGTGTTGCCCTGCTTGTCATTGTCGATAAGCAGAACCCGCTTTTTGTGGTAGACTGCCAGAACGTGCGCCATGTTGTCAGCGGTCAGCGTCTTTGCAACGCCGCCTTTCAGGTTGATAATTGAAATGATTTTCACCGTGCAAACCTCCTGTTCTGATTTTGCCCCGCCGGGCGGCGGGTCTATCGCTGAATCAAATGCACCCGCACTTCCGGCGGCGCGTCCTGAATCTCAATCGGGGCATACTGCCCGGAACGGTCCAGTTCAAAGCGAAATTCAACCTTTCCCGTGCGGACGTAGTGAACGCAAGCAATGTCCGTGATCGTGTGAACCGTCCCCGTTGTGTCTTTGAGTTTGTCGCCGATCTCAAAGGGGCAAAACGCGTTAAACTGCGCTTGAATCATTTCTTTTTCCTGCCTTTCCTCTTTTTCTTTCCCCTGCTGTGCCGCGGCGGGGAAGAGGGCGGCGGGGCTTCCTGCCGCTTTACCTCTTCGCAAATGACTTCGATTTCCTCCACGTCCGCCGGGTCAAAGTTCAGCACGCCGGGCGGCTCATAGTTGCCCGCTTTCCAGTCCAGCCGGAACCTTTCAAAATCGTTCTTGTAAATGGTGTACGGGTGAACCTGTTCGGAATAGTAGATTGCTTTCATCATGCGTTCGTCGTCCGTCGGCTCCCAATTATGCAAATGATAGCTTTCGTAGTTGTCCCAATCCCAAAGGGAAAGCAGAACCACCAGCCCGTCGAACTGTTCATTCGCCCGTTGTATGTCCTCAAAATCCCGGTATGTCATGCCCTGCCCGGTATATCGCGCCCGGATTTCTTCAATGCTCTTGCCGCCCATTTTCAAGCGGCAACGAACAACTTTCGGTTGATAAGTCATTTATTTTCACCGTCCTTGTTATGCTTCAAATAGGTTCCCTTGCGTGTCGTCCCGCTCCAATGGGCGGACGGGCGGCGGCGCGTCAAGCACCTTGCGGCATTCCCGCGCCATTTCTTCAAGGCGCGTTACGAACTTTTCATTCACGACTTTGTAAGGGAAGATAACCGCCGCAAGCAAAAGGCCCGCTTTTGCCGCAATATAGCTTTGACCGTCCGGCGTGACCCGCTCGTATAGTTGTACCATGTCCAGCACGTCCTCCAACGGGGCAAGGTATTTCCTCTGAATGAACGTGATTCCGTTTCGGGTCTTTAGCGGTTGCAGTTCCGCGCCGCCGTAGATGATCGAAAAGTCGTCGTCGCGCAAAACCCGCTCCGCCGGGTCTGTGTCGTCCACGTTGACCGCTTCCGGCATTTCAGATCGCCGAACAACGATGTTTTCCCGCTGTTTCTCCGATATGTCGAACACGGCGCAAAGGGTTTCTTCGTCCAGTATGGGAAGCCCGATCAAAGGGTATATCGCGTATCCGTCGCCCAGCCATTGCGTGATTTCCCCCGTGCTGTCCAGCTTGTCAAACAGGCGGAACCCCTTTGCTTTATTGCATAGGGCGACAACCTTTTTCAGTTTCATTCCGCGTCCCCCTCCCAATTCCACCAGCCTTGCTTGCCGCGGGCCGGAATAGGCTTGTCGAACATAACGGGGTTTTGAAGCACCCATGCGAACCGCCCCGGCGAATAGTCGCCCAGCACCCGCTCCCGCTCGGTCAGCTTGTGCATGATCTCTTCCACGGGGACGCAATCGACAATTTCAACCGTACCGACAACTGCACCCAGCGGCAATACCGTTTTCTTGCCGACAGCTTGCATAAGGCCCCAAAAGTCATTATCTGAAATCCCCATTGTTGCACGCTTCAATTCTGCTTTCCCGGCATGAACCGCGACGCGGCCCCGAATGCTTGTCCGCCGCGGGCGGGTTTCGTAATGTTTCAGCCCCGCAACGGTCGCGTATGCGTAGGGCTGATATACCGTGTAGGCTTTCACGTCTGAACCTCCTTTTCTCCATTGTAGACAACCACCATTGACGGGAACGGGGCGGGGGCGTATGCGTTGCCCTCTTCATCGGTGAAGCGCAACCGCCCGCGAATGAACCTGATTTCAGCTTTCCCGTATATGTAGTCGTGAAAGTATGTTGTGTCCGTCCGGGCCGGAATCAGCAAAACGACGGTCGCGCCGCCCTGCGCTTCCTCATAGGCTTTGCGAACCCACTTGCCAACTTCGCGCCCGTATGGAGGGTTGCAGAATACAGCACCCCCCCGCAACTTTCCACGGGCTTTTCAGCCCGTCGGTTTCGGGCGTGTAGTATGTGGGGCATTTCGCGCTTTTTGCCGTTGCCGCCGCGTCAAGGGTGAAATGAAATTCCCGGTTCAGCGCGTCGAAAAAGGCTTGCGGCGTGCAATAGTCCATCTTCTTACTGCTGAAAAGCGCGGCATTCATACGCCCACCCCCGTGTCGTCTGCCGCTCCCGCCGCTTTCAGCATTTCGGCAACGTCGCCGCGGCGTGCGCCCTCGATCTGGACGTGCCAGCGTTCCCCGATTCGGTATGCGTCGATTTTCCGGCGCGGGCAAATGCCCTTGACGATCTCCGCGGCGGCGTTTCCCACCGCTACAAGCAGAATCAGGAAACCGGCCCACGTCCAGAATCCCGAAAGAATGAATCTGATAAACTCCATGATTATTTCCCCCTTTCCAGCTTTTCAGCAATGCTTGTGATACCCTGTGCCGCTTCCCGAATGTTTGCGTCGGTTCCTGCTGTGATTTCTAAAATCTTTGCAATATCCCACAATTCACGGGCCGCGTCCGACGCGGTTTCTTTCAGACAACACGGGCAGACGGTTTCACCCTCTGCAATCTTCTTTCCGCATTTCGCGCATTCCTGATATTTCACCGCCGCCACCTCCTTTACAGCGGTTTCCCAAATACGACGACGGTTCCAGTCAGCACCGCGCCGACGATGAACACAAGCCATGCCATAACAAGGGCAATCACGATATTTTCAAACCACCCCGTTGCACGCAAGGCCCATTTTGCCGCCGTAAGCGGCCCACGCTTGCGCTGTGCGGCCCGCTTTGCTTCCGGGTCATTCCTGTTCAGGTCATACGTGTTCGCCTTTATAGCCGCTGTCAGGCGCGGCGTGAAGTGCCTTTTCACCGTGAATATCGCCCAATAGACGACAATTAGAATTGCTCCCGCTCTCATGTTGATTCCTCCGTTTCGATCTTTGTTTGTGCGTCATAGTCCCAAAGGCGAATTTGCGCCATTTCAGCCGCTAACCGCTCCGACGCTTTCTTGTAATAGTCGCGGTCAATCTCAAAGCCGACGAACTCGAACCCCTGCCGCCAGCACGCAATCAGGCTTGACGCGCTCCCTGCGTGTGTGTCAAGGATTCTGTCGCCGGGGCGGGCATAGTTTCGCAATATCCATTCATACAGGCGGACGGGCTTTTGTGTCGGGTGTATGGTGTCCCCGTCCCGTTGCAGTTCAGCCCGATTGATAACAACAACCCGTGTCGGACAGTCAAAGGACGAATAGGCAAGTTCGCAATCGCTCATTGATAACCCGTGCTGGCCCTTGTCCCAAACCACCCAGCCCTTTGTCCCGCGGTTCAGCATGGGGACAAAGTAATTCCCGCCGAAAATTATTTGATTTTCCGAAACCCGTTCCAGTTCGCGGAAGTATTCAGGCGGCGGCGTTTCTCTGTCCCAGCCCTTGCGGGCGTGAAACTTGCGGTTGTGCTTCACGTTGTTATGTACCCGCTTGCGCTGTCCGTCATGCCCGATACCATAAGGCGGGTCACATATAGCAAGCTGAAAGAATTTGTCGGGTATTTCTTTCATTGCTTCCATGCAATCAGAGTTATAAAGGCGGTTCAGGTCAAACACGGCTTATTCCTCCCCGCGGCCCCTTAACGCCAGCATTTTCTCCCGAACCAGCTTGTCAACCACCCGGCCCGGCGTTTTCTGCCCGCTGATCTGCATAAGCCGTTCAAGGTTGAACGCCGTTTGCGGCGTGACACAAACCGTTAATTTCCGCTTGTGCTGTTTCTGCTTTTGCATTGTTCCCGCTCCTTTCGTGGATATAGTCAAGAAAGAGAACCGCGCCATTGAACCGCACCCGCCACGGCTCAAGGTCTGCCGCTGTCACGTACTTTCGCCCGTAAAGCTGTTTCATGTCCCGCCATATTTGCCACGGCACGAAAAAGAACTTGTCGCCGATTCCGGCGCATACCGCGGCAAGCGCACCGCGGGCGGCGTGACGTTCCAGCGCGTCCTGCTGTTCCTTTGTCAGAACGTCCCGTTTCATGCGGTCGGTCGTTGTGTACTTCGCTTCAAAGACGATTGACTGCCCGCCCGCAAGGGTTCCTTGAAAGTCCGGCTGGGCGCGGGCTGTGAACCGCCCCTTGAAAATCCCGTCGCGGCCTTTCTCCATGACGCGGAACGGTTCGGGGGTCTTGTCCACGTCGGCCCGCTCCCGCTCCGAATACAGGGCGCACGCGGCTTTTATGGCCCCCTCGAAAAAATGCCCCTGCGCGTTGTTGACCTTGTTTTGATACTGCAAGGCCGCACGCCGCTTGTCGATCTGCATTTGCTATCCCTCCGATTTCTCTTTCATTCGTTCGTCGTGATCGCGGCACGGGAACGGCTCTGATCGAAAGCATTCTTCGCAACATTCGTCGCAAGTAACTTGTCCGTGCCAGCGTTCGTACCCGCACGGCTCGACCCGCTCGACGGGCTTTCCGCATACGGCGCATATCAAGCCCCCGCCGCTTTCTGCCCCCGCTTCCTGTCGCTGTTCCTGCTGTGTCGCCCCCATGTCCGCCGCGTGAAGTTCATAGACAAGAGGGGAAACCGCCATTGCCGCCGAAAGTGTCCGGCTTCCGCCGCGGACCGCGTCGTCATACGCTCCCATGTGCCAGCGGATTGCAAGGGCTTCTTCATCGGTCAGCCGCATAAACCGCGAAATCAGGAAAACCGACTTTTCACCGTGTCCGAACGGGAAGCGGTCTTTCACCCGATACCCGCCGCCGTCCTGCGGTTCGTAATAGTTCGCCTTGCAAATGTCATGCAGTAGGGCGCAAACGGCCCGGCTTTCCGGGGTTCCGACGTTCTGCCGTGTAATCAGTTCGTAATATACGTTCAGGCTGTGACCGACAAGCCCGCCGGGGAATGCGCCGTGATATTTTGTGCTTGCCGGGGCTGTGAAAAAGTCTGTGCTTTCAAGCCATGCTATCAGATCAGCCGCGCTGGGGCGGTCAATCTGCGACGTGAAAATTTCCTTGAAGCGTTTCTTATTCGTCATTGCCGCAATCTCCTTTCGGCGTTTCCAGTATTCAGGCCCTTTGTACTCTCTGCGCGGAACACAAATTATAGGCATTGTTGCAACCTCTTTTCTTTATGCCGGGTCAGGTATTCGGCCCAGCTTTCTTTCAGGTAGCACCGCCCATATACAAACCGCTGGGAGAACTCTTTTTGTAATGCGTTCGGAACAATGCCTTTTCGGTCGTTCCGCTCCGCCTGTGCGTAAAGGTTGATACCCTTTAACCGCTTTAGCCGCTCGACGCGGTATGCGGCGTTTTCGATGTCCTTTGTCACAAGCAGATAAACAAACAGGTTATACGGCTTCTTCCCATGCTGTGCCAGCAGTTCCGCGGCCCGCTCTATTGCTTCAATCTGCGGTATCTGATCGCACGAAAACCGAATAAAGCGAATCCACTTCAACCGGGCAAGAATGCCCGCTATGCGTTCATCTACCAGCCGCGCGTCCATGCCTTGATTTAGGTCTATCGCATAGCCGGACCCGATCAGGCTTTCAAGCTGTGCAATCCCATATTCACAAGCAAGAATATTGTTGTCCATTAGAACAAGCTTGTTCGTGTCAGGGCGCACAAGCTGTTCCCATGTCCTGTAAGGCTTTATGCCGCCCTCTTTCGCCGGAACGACGCACCACGGGCAACGGTTCGGGCAACCGCGGGTTATGTACCCAATAGCGTAATCGCATTCGGGGTATATGCTATAATCAGGAAAGGCCGTGTCTATTTCCGGCGGCAAGGTCTGATTGATCGGAATATCCGGGTAGCCTGTCCCGCCGCGGATTGCAGACGGCGGCAAGTACAGGTTTTCCGGCGTGAAGTCAAAGACTTTGCTTGAATAGATCAAGTCAAAGGTATTTGTCAGAACAGGGGACCACCATTCGACTGAATCGCCGCGGGCCTTGTGATATGCTGAAATCTTCATCAAGGCATAGTTCGGGAAAGTCTTGTGCTTCAAATATTCCTGTTCTGCGTCATGCAATCCGACGCGCACGTTTTCACCCCCTCACAACTCTACAATTCCGCCGATTCTGTCCACGTCTGCGGCTGTGACCGTCCGGCGTTTCAAAATGGACGTGATCGCGGCCCCGAACCGTTCCCATCGGGTAGAAACAAGGGTGAAATACCGCAATTCCGGGTTCATCGTCGCCCGAATCTTCAAGGCCGTTACCGTCATTCCGTCAATTTCCTTGTCGAGCGGGTAAACGGCGATTCTGCCCGTGTCCTTGTCCACTTCCCGACAAACGGCAATCAGCCGCATTCGCGGTTGATCTTCCGCCGCGGTCTGTTCCTGTTGTTCAGGTTCCCCGCAATCGCACCGTTCGCCCGCGTCCAAATGCGCCCCGCAATGGGGGCATTCCCTGTAAGGCTTTCCCATGATAACCACCCCTTTCTATTCTTTCTTTCGCAATTTCAGATAGATTGACCAGCCTGTGTAATCGTTATATTCGTACTGAACCCCGTAATCGCTGTCTGTCAGGGTCCAGCCGGGGTATTTCTTTTCCCAAAACTCCCGGCCCGGACGCTCCCGCGCCCATTTCTCAATCTGCCGCCGATTGTACTTGCCGTCGTTCGTTCGGCTTGTGGGCCGCTCCAAATTGTGTGAAGATGTCCACCGCTTTTTCCCGCCAGCCTGTTTGACAAGGTAATTGCAAAGGGCGGCAATGCCGTCGTCGCTTGCTTGCAGACGGTCGGCGTTGCAATAGCCGATTCGGTCGCCCTTTTTCTGCCCCTTGCGCTTTCGCTTGCGCCACAACTCTTCCACCGCGTCCCGATCAAGTCCGCCGTTCATGATGATATGATGGTGAATGCGAACGGGCTTTTCGCTGTTTTTCTTT
>NZ_RAZF01000025.1 GCF_003612555.1 Acutalibacter sp. 1XD8-33 | reverse complement strand
AGGTGTCCCTGTCCACCAAAAAGCAGTTCCAGGTGTTGAAGGGGCTGATGGGCCGGGAGGATGTGGACTCCGTCGCGCCAAACTTGCTGATTTTGCCCAGGCCGTTGCGGCCCAGGTCCACCAGCATGTTGTGCTCGGCCAGCTCCATGCTCTCGCTAGTGAAATAGAACCGGTAGGGGGAGGGGGTAGTGGAGCGCAACACCCGGTAGGCGTCCAGGAGACTGCCCTCAAACCCCGCCTCCAGCCGGTTGGACAGCACTACCTGGAAGATGTCCCCCTCCCGGATGTACGCCTTGCCCCGCTCCACCATCGCCTTGTAGGCGGGCAGGTCGAACAGGGGCGTCAGGGGAGTGGTCAGCCGTCCGGGACGGTGTTCCATCGGCCTGCCGTACTTGAGCAGCGCGGTTGTCTGTTCCAGCTGCCCGCAGGCGATGAGGTAGCTCTCGTCCAGGTTCTCAGCGTCCGCATTGGCGATGAGGATGATCTTCTGGTGGTAGTTGTCAAAGCAAATCACCTGCTCGAATAACATCAGGTCCGTGTCCTGGAACTGCTCCCTATCCTCCGCGTCCAGGTTCAGGGACGGCTCCGCATACTTCAGATAGTCATAGGCGAAATATCCGGTAAAGGGCGGCAGGCCGGGCTCTCGGGGGCTCTTGTGCTCCCGGAGAATCTGCCTGAGAACGGGGCCGGGATGTTCCACCCGCATCTCGGTTTCTCCTACTCGAAGGAGGCCGTCTTTGCAAGTTATCTCTAAGGTCGGGTCAAAACCCAGAAAGTTATAGCGGCCCCCAGCCCGCGCTGTCGGCGGCGGATTCCAGAAGGAAACAGTGGCGGCTTTGGGCCCGCAGCACCCGCAGAGCAGTGATGGGCGTGATGAAGTCGGATAGCAATTCCCGGCTTACAGGCATCCGGCGGTACTGACCGGATGCAGTCAGGGCACGGGCCTCTTTGAAGGTCAGATAGCACATGGAAATACCTCCTTTTGGGGGCGGACAAATACAAAAAGCCCGCCCTCGACATGAAATAGTCAAGGACGGGCGAATGATCGCTCGCGGTGCCACCTCGCTTCGCGGCCAAAGAGACAAGACCGCGCCCTTAGCGGAGTACCAACATACCCCCGGCAACTGACGTATACCCTCACGTCGCGGGGTACTCAAACTTGTTCGCCAGAACAACGTGGATTTTATTCCCCGAACAACATTCTTTGCCCGCGCCCTCAGCGGTCCATTTGCCGGCCTGTTTCCCACCCGATTCTCAGCATCGCGGGCTCTCTGTAGAGGCGTAACCGGTTTGATCTCCGCTCCAACGGTTTCTGGATGGAGTGTAGCACAATCAGTTACGGTTGTCAAGAGGGTTTGCAGGAATGGCTTATACAACTTGCATTTTACAGATGCTTTTGCCTACCTTTTTACAGCAGCTTAATAGGATTCTTACAGAAACTCAACATGGAGATTTTCACTCTCCGTTTTTTATCAATTATGAACTACTCGTACTCATTTTTGCTCTCACTTTCAGCTCGCCAAAAATCCTGCATCCCAGAATATAGCTGTCTTTATGTATCGCCGGTTCCATAGATTCCGTAGGTACATACCCGGCAAATAGCACGAACCTAGACAATAGCACGATTACCACAAACATAGAAGTGGCGGTCGTTGTAATAGCCGTCATAGCTGTTCTCAACAAACGGCTCGATTTTTTAGGCTTTTTAGGGCGAGCCTTGGGTTTTGCAGTCTTATTCTTCCGCCTTTTCTCCTTGGCGGGTGTTTTCATGCCAATCTTCGGCAAGGAATTCCCACATTCCGGGCAAAAAGATACGCCGCTGTCTAGGAGGGCATTTCGGTTCGGCGCTGCGTCACGCCAACGGAAGGGATGCGAAATTTTTATCCTGGTCAGCTGGGGGCGCTTTACGCCCAGCTTGGCAGAGTTTCGTAAAGCAAAACGCATGACGCACGGCGAAACCTAGCCTAATTCTTTCTCCATTCCCAGCGCCATGTGCCGCGCCCGCAAGGCTTTGATCTGGATCCCCTGGGCGCTGAACATGAGCTCGTGCTCGGTGAGGATGTTCTCCGGGTCGTTCTCCCCGTGGAGGTCCCTGGTATCGTAAAAGATCTCAAACCCCGCCTCGCCCAGATACCGCTTGGTGGCCAGGTACAGATCATCGTTGTCCGTCTTGAACCAGATCTCCCCGCCGGGGGCCAGCAGAGGCTTGTACTGGAGGAGCTGGCGGGTGTGGGTCAGGCGGCGCTTGTGGCAGCCTGCGGCGGGCCAGGGGTTGCAGAAGTTGATATAGAGCCGGTCCGCCTCGCCGGGGGCGAAGAGCTCCGGCAGGCGCTCAATATTATAGTAGCACAGCAGCACGTTGTCCGGCTCCCTCTCCCCGAACGCCGCCTGTATATTCCGCCGCCCTACGCCCAGAATATCATAGCTGATGTCAATGCCCACGAAATTCACGTCCGGCCTGTTGCGGGCGGCTTCCGCCAGAAACACGCATTTCCCGCACCCCAGGTCCAGGTGCAGGGGGCGCTTCTCCCCGAATCCCTCCTGCCAGCGGCCCTTTTGCCCCGCCGGATCTTCGATGTAGTAGCCGCAGGCGGCCAGCTCCGGCCGGGCCCAGGCCTTCTTCCGTATGCGCATGGCACGTCCCTCCTTTTAAGACCTTGAGGACGCCGTCCCCAAACCCCTGCAACCTTTGAAAAGGTTGACGAAACTTTTACCCACTCCTCACTTCGTTCGTCGTGAACGTTTAATGGTTTTCGCATAGCCACGACACATTGCGCGGTCCAGGGGCGTTAGGCCCCTGGTAGGGTTTGGGGCAACGCCCCAAGGTCTTGACCTTAAACACCTGAGAAGCGCAATTTTTGCGGGGTGAATTGGCGGACGAAGTCCGCCAAGAGGGGTGCTTTTTGCAAGAATAAAAAGCACCCCTGGAAGCCGGAACCAGCCAGCTGTGAGCGTTTCGCACCCAGCCCGGCGAGTTTTCCGCAGGAAAACGGAAAGATAAACCGAGCTGCGCGAGTGTTTATCTTTTTGTCACTACCGCGAAACCCAGCTTACTCCTCGAACACACTAGGCGCGGTGTGCCAGCTTCGCGGGCTGAGAGCCAGCCGGGCGCATTCCGCCTGGGGCGCGTCCCAAAAAATGTGATATATAGGTATTATAGCAACAGGGCGGGAGAAAATCAACGGGGAAGGCTTGAAAGTTTTTATTCTATGGTGTAAAATGAATCTGTAAAACTGACGGAAAGGACAGTGGTCTTTTGGATAAAATTGCTTTGGCCCTGGAGGGGGGCTCTCTGCGGTGCCTGTTTTCGGCGGGCGTCACCGACCTTTTGATGGAGGAAGGCTTCTCCTGGGAGGGGGTGTTCGGGGTGTCCGCCGGGGCCCTCACCGGGGTGAACATTGTCTCCGGTCAGCCGGGGCGCACCGCGAAGGTGAACCTCAGCTTTGTAAACGATCCCCGGTATATGGGCCTGCGCAGCCTGATCCGCCACCGGAGCATCTTCAACTTCGACTTTCTCTTCGGGGAGGTCAGCGACGTGCTCCTCCCCTTGGACCGGGAGGCGTTTCAGAGCTCTCCCTGCCAATATACCGCCGTGGCTACCAGCTGCCTCACCGGTGAAGCCCGCTACTATGAAAAGAGCGGCGTGGATGACATCTACCCGGCCATTCGGGCCAGTGCCAGCCTGCCCCTTCTCTCCCCCATGGTGGATGTGGAGGGCGAGCCCTGCCTGGACGGGGGCCTGTCCGTCTCCGTGCCCTACCGGCGGCCTCTGGACGAGGGCTATAGCAAGGTGGTGGTGGTCACCACCAGGGAGCACGGCTACCGGAAAGCGCCGGTCTCCCGCCCGGCCGCACGGCTCTACGCCCGGGTCTACCGCAGGTATCCCCAGCTGGTGCGGGCCATTCTCAACGTGCCCCGGCACTATAACGCCGAGATGGACGAGATCGACCGGCTGGAGGCGGAGGGGAAGCTCTTTGTGATCCGCCCGCTGGAGCCGGTGACGGTGAGCCGGACGGAGAAGGACGTGGAGAAGCTCCAAGCCCTGTACGACCACGGACGGGAGGCCTGCCAGCTGGCCATGCCCAGGCTTCGGGCCTACCTGGGCCGCTGACCGCCCCCGCGCGTCGCTATCCCGCCAGCTTTCTCCACAGCCTTGCAAGCAGGCTCTCGCTCTGGGGCGGCGCGGGGCATTTCACCAGCACAATGTCCCCGCCGATCATCTCAATGTCCCTCCAGGGAATCACCGTGTCCGGGTCCCGGCCCAAAAGCCCGAAGAGCCGCGCCCGGCCGTAAACCACCAGGGCCACCACGGCGGCGGCGCCCGTGTCCACCTCCAGGTCGCACACAAAGCCCAGCCGCCCGCCGTCCTTGACGCTGATCACCTCCTTGCTCCGCAGGTCCTCCATTCTGCAGGTCATTGTCATCCCTCCATGGTTAAGTGCGTGTTTTTTTGAGTATTGGAGTATTGGAAGGCCTCCGGGGGCAAAGAAACGCCCCCTACGGCAAGGTCGTGGGGTTTCGGTCTCACCTGCCGGTTCGGTCGGTGCTTGACGGTCCCCACTGGGGACCAGCACCCCCGCACGACGACCAGCTTAAGACCAGCTGGACCGGTCAATGTTGTTAACTGTAGCATTCCAAGCTAACCAGGGTAAAAGTTTCGTCAACCTTTTCAAAGGTTGCGAGGTGTGGAGCATAGCTCCACGACCTTGCCGTAGCCGCCGGTCTGTGGCGGCGGAGGCCACACAGTATTACTCAAACATATTCCCCTCAAGGAAAAAATATACCAAGAAAGAAGGCATCCCTATGAACATCTGGCACGACATCTCTCCCAAGCGCATCAAGTCCGATGACTTCTACGCGGTGATCGAGATCTCCAAAGGCAGCAAGTCCAAGTACGAGATGGACAAGGAAACCGGCCTGCTGCGCCTGGACCGGGTCCTCTACACCTCCACCCACTACCCGGCCAACTACGGCTTCATCCCCCGTACCTACGCCAACGACGGCGACCCCCTGGACGTGCTGGTGCTCTGCTCCGAAAACATCATCCCTATGTCCCTGGTGCGGTGCTACCCCATCGGGGTGATCATCATGGACGACAGCGGCGCGGAGGACGAGAAGATCATCGCCATCCCCTTCGATGACCCCACCTACAACAGCTATAAGAGCATCTCCCAGCTGCCTATGCATATTTTCGAGGAGATGCGCCATTTCTTCAAGGTCTACAAGCAGCTGGAGAGCGACAAGAGCACCGAGATCAGCGAGGCCCGGGGGCCGGATGACGCCAAGGCTGTAATCGATGCCTGCCTAGACCGGTACTTAAACGACTTCTGCAAGGCCTAAAAATTCTTAAACGTGCAAAAGCGACCCATTCCCAAAAAGGAACGCGCCGCTTTTTTTATATTATTTCCGTCTTTGTGAAACCTTCGGGCACCTTCGACGACTTATCTCTTAGAAGGACAATTTGAAAGGAGCGAAGATCCATGAAACAAATCCTACCGGCCTTTCTGGCCCTTCTCCTGGTCCTTTGCGTACTGGGAGCCTGCGGGGAAAACAGCCTCCCCTCTTCCAAGAACGCCCCCGGCCAGGGAAGCCTTTCTAACGTCGCCGAAACGCCCGAGCCCACCGAACCCGCCGGGGAGGAGTCCTCCGCAGGCCAAGAAGTTTCCGACCAGTCCGCCGACGGCGTTTGGGAGGAAATGATCCTCATCGAAGTGAGGGAAACGGGCCTCACCGCCGTGGCGGAGGAATACGGCTCCCTGCTCACCTTCGGGACGCCGGAGAGCATCGCCTTCGAGCCCGGCCTGGAGGACGAGCTGAAGCCGGGCATGACCGTCTCCGTCCACTATGACGGCGCCGTCCTGGAGACCTACCCCGGGCAGATCCACGCGGACGCCCTCCAGGTCACCGGCTGGGACGACGGGCTGATCGCCCTGTACCTGGATGTGCTGGAAGATCTCTACGGCGAAGATGACGACGGCCTCAACGACAACTGCAGATACTTCGGCTTCGACCTCTCCGGCCCGGAGGAGCTCTCCCAGAAGGAGCTGGAGGCCATCGGCTGGGTGTTCGCCTCCGCCCACCAGTGCGAACCCCTGTATGGCACCATCCGGGAGCTGGGGGACCAGGGCTACATCAACATGGAGGAACTCTATTGGAAGGACGGCGTGCATTTTGAGCTGAAAACCGCCGACGTGACCGAAACCAGCTTCACCCTGGACGTGACCAAGTGGAGGAGCGGCCTGGGGGCCATCGGCTACCGGCTGAACGTGGAGAAGCGGGACGGCCTGTGGACCGCCGGAGAGGCGGGCATGGGCTGGGAGTCATAGACCTTCCCTGTCCCACAGGAGCACCCCCCGCTCCAGGAGAAGCCTCTTGCGCTCGGACTCCCCCTTCCGGTCCTCCTCCGTCACAGTGGGGAAATACTCCGCCGTCCCCTCCGAGAAGTGAGACAGCTCCTCCGGGTAGCGCAGGATTTTGCTGAAGTCCTCCCGGTCTGGGAAAAAGTACACCCGGTCAGCCAGCTTCTCCGGCCCGTCCACGTCCACCGGCACCCGGAACACGATCTTCTCCCGGCTGCGGTCCGGCTCCCGCCCGGTCAGCCGCTGAATCCGGGAGAACAGGTAGTTCCACCGGGAGATGGGGAAGCAACAGAGCATGACCTCCTCCTCGCCGCCGTCCCCGTCCACGTCGCACCAGACCCGGGAAAAGGTGAGGCCTCCATACTCATCAATGGGAAAGTCGTCCCGGTAGCGGTCCCGCAGGGTAAAGACGATCTCCCGGGAGATGCCGTCCGGGTAGACGCCCTCTCCCGCCTCCCGCTCCTGGTACTCCGCGCTTTCGATCAGGTCCGCCGGCAGGGGAACGGAGGTCATGTTCAGCCAGAAGCCGGCCCCCACGCACCACCCGGCCGCCAGGACCGCCGCCAGCACCCAGATCAGCGCCGTGCGCCATTTCATGCTCCGCCGCACCTTTTTCAGCGATTTCCCCAGGGGGCCCGGCGCGCTTCCTGGGGTTTCTTTTATGGGGGGAACCTGCGCCCCCTGGGCCAGGACCCGGTCCGATTCCAGCTGCGCCCGGTAGGCCTCCGCGCAGGGCTCGCACTCCCGCAGGTGCTCCTCCACCGCGGCGGCGGACTCCTCCGAGCACACCCCGTCGTGATACAGGGGCATCAGGTCCTTGATCAGCTTGCATGGGTATTTCATTTTGTTCTCCTTTCCGAAGGGCTGTGGACGCAGACCCTAATACCCCTTCTCGTCCAGCCGTTCCTTCAGCTTCATTTTTGCCCGGTGGTAGGTGACCCTGGCCCAGCTCTCGCTCTTGCCGAAGAGCCCGGCGATCTGCCCGAAATTCAGCTCCCCGAACACCCGCAGCCAGAATACCTCCCGGTAGGGCTCTTCCAGGGCGTGGAGCTCCCGGTGGGCGGCCAGGGCGGTCTCCCGGTCGGCGAAGCGGTCCTCGAAAGCGGCGGGGTCCGGCCAGCTCTCCTCCGGGGCCGGGGCGGACCGGCGGCGCTTTTCCAGCAGGCTATAGTAGGTATTCTTGGCGATCTGGCAGAGCCAGACCCGCAGCTGGCACTCCCCCCGAAAGCCGTCGATTTTCTTCAGGGCCTTGAAGAAGGCCTCCTGGGTGACCTCCTCCGCCAGGGCCGGGTCGTGGGAGAGCCGGAGGGCATAGCTATAGACCACGTCGAAATATTCCGCGTAGACCTCATCGAACTTGGGCACGGGATCACCTCCTTTCTCGACAATATGACGGGGAAAAGCTCGAAACGTTACAAAATCCGGAAATTTTTGGGGCAAGGTCGTGGGGCTGTCTCGCCTGCCGGCTCGGTCGGTTCGCAGCGTTGTCTGCAATACTTGGCTTTGCCAAGTATCCGGCAGAACGCTCACCCCCACACCCCGCAAGGGGCCTAGACGCCTGAGAAGCGCAATTTTTGCGGGTGTGAATAACAGTTAATCTTCGTTTCACTCGATTAACTGTCCGAGTTTTGCAAAGCAAAACTCTTAAGAGGGGGCGGAGAGTTCATCTCGTGTAACGAGATGAAACTCTTTTGCAACTGAATAAAAAGCTCCCCTGGATGAAGAATGTGCCAGCTGCGTGCGCCCGAAGGCCTTCCAACACTTCAAAAAAATTGACGCCCTCTCGGCCTCAAAAATCATAGACAAATGTTTTTTCTTATGGTATAATAAATATATATAGAAAAGGGAGCTTTGTGGATGAAAAAGAGAAAATGGCTCATCGGAGGTGTCTGCGCCCTGGCACTGGTGCTGGCAGTGTTTCTCCTTATAGCGAATTTCTGGATGGAGACGGTGGAATTCCAATGCACCATGGTAACCGACAGCGGGCGGGAGCCCATAAAGGCCACCCTCACCTATAACCTGGGCGCGGATTGGCTCGTTCCCATCCACTTGGGCCAGTGGTATCACGCCGCCAATATACGGGGCACGCTGACCGGCACGGCGGGAAATGAGAGGAAATTCCAGTATGAGCTTTTCGACACGCTGGAGCATCAGGCAAAGGACCCGGCGTCCCCTCTCTGGCCCTACTGTCTGGTGTGGGGATCGGATCCGGCGGGCGGGCCGCTTCTCTTCTGCTTATTCCGGAAGGACAGCGGGGAAATCCTCTTCGTCACGAAGGAAATGGCGGTTTTTGCCGCTGGCAGCGAGCTCAAGGGCCTGATGGACGAAATCAATGGGTCCTCTGAATGGCGGAAGTGGAGGGAACAGCTGGAATAATATAGTTAATCACAAAAGAAATCCCCCGGGGGAGCCTGGGGGATTTCTTTCTGTGGGAACAAAGCCATAGGCCGCCCGAGCACCTGGGCCGGTTCAATAATCGAACTGCCGGTAATACCGCCGGATGGACAGAGGATGCCGCAGGAAAAGCTCCAGATAGGCGTCCACCCGGTTGTTTATTGCATGCATCATCAGATGGGACACACTGCCCCGAAACTCCGGCGAAACGCTGGGCAAGGGCAGCTCTTTGGTGTCTATCACAGTGTAATTCCCGCAGACTCTTGGCAAAAACCGCGCCACCCGCTCCGCCAGGGGCCGCTGCTCGTCCTCTCCCATGAACAGCGTGACCGGCGTGTCCGCCGTAATGATTTCCTGCATTCCATGGAAAAACTCCCCGCAGGAAATGGACTTGGTGCGTATCCAAAGCTGTTCCTCCCAGTAGCACATGGCATAGGAGTAGGCGGCCCCCCACTGATTTCCCGCCCCAATGAAATAGTGGGGCAAGTCCGGATGGGCCTTGAGAAACGCCGCCTTGCTCTTCGCGTATTCATAGGCCCAGCCGTCGGCCGCTTTTTCGATCTCCACCAGCCCCTGGGCCAGAGAGGCCTCCATCTCCTGATTATAGCGGCCGTACTGGGGAAACTCGCCGTTTTTATACATCAGATAGTGGGCCGTCATGTAGAATTTCAGCTGCTCATTTTTGGGATACACCACCAGATAATCCCACTGACCCGGCTGGGTGAGAGCCGAACCGGGAGTATCGATGAACGCCAACACTCGGGCTCCCTTCGCCTTGACTTTCTTTACCATGTCCACCATCTCCGGCGTATTGCCGGACACACTGGAATAAATGACGATAGAACGCTCTGTCAGACGGCGGTTGCCCGTGGTAAGATACTCCGCGGCGTTTTCCGCAAAGACATCCAGCCCGGAGCGCCCGCGCATATAGACCTCGGCCTGCATGGCGGAGGCATAGGTGCCGCCGATGCCCATAAAAAAGATTCGGTCAAAGCCCTCGTCCCAGATCCGGTCGATGATCTCCTCAATCTGGGGCCGCAAAGCCAACGCGCCGTTTACGCTGTCCAAATCCCCCTGTTCGTCAAAACGGCGCAGGCAAGGGCCTTGGGGTTCAGTCCAGGCAGCCGGTGTATATTCCATGCTTTCCACTCCTTTTTACGTTGATTTTAGACAGCGCCGCGCAAAAATTGTACGCGCGCTTTTAAGAAGCTGTACCGATAGGATTTGTGTTATAGTAAACACACTTGAAAATCGGTATATACCCATTTTCAAGCTGGGCGGCTGAGGAGGTCACGGCCTCCCCGCCTGGTTCAAAAGAGGTACTCTACCTCTAGGTATCTTACCTCTTTTGAACTGCGTTAACTATAACCAGGCGCCGAAATAGCCCAGGGTTTCCGTGGCGGCCGCAGCCCCCATCTCCATGGCTTTTTCGATGGACGCCCCGGCGGTGATGCCCGCGAGGAACCCGGCGATATAGCTGTCCCCCGCCCCCATGGAATCCACCACCCGGGCGCAGGGGACAATGCCGAAGGGGTGGAAATCCGTGCCGTCAAAGCAGAGGCTGCCCCGCTCCCCAAGCATGGCCGTCACCAGCCTGGGGCCCTGGGCGTGATAGCGCCGGAGCTGGCTGCGCAAGGCCGGGGTATCGCCGGACTCAGAGGAAAAGAAAAAATAGTCGGTATAAGGGAGAGCCCTCTGGGCGGCAGGGTCGTCCGGACGGACCGCCCCATCGAAAGCGGTGGGAAGCCCCCGAGAGCGGAACTCTGGGAAAAAGCCCTCTACCTTGCCCCATAAATCACAGACCACAATGTCGTGGGCGCAGATAAAATCCACATCCTCCGGAGAGAGGGTGTAGCGCGCCAGAACGCCCTCGTCGTAATCCCCGAAAATGCGTTCGCCATCCCGGATCTCTACCTGGGAAACCGCCGTGGCCCCGGGAAGCACATGCAGGTGGGACACATCCACGCCTTTGGCGGCCATGGACTCCCGCAGGAGAGCGCCGTAGGAATCGTCCCCCACTGGGCCTATATAAGAGGACGTTCCCCCCAGCCGCAGCGTATAGACCGCCATATTCACAGGCCCTCCCCCTGGGCAGGGCAGGCCGCCCCGCAGGTTCTGGTAATAATCCACGCAGTTGCTGCCAATCGCCGCTAAATTCATCTCTTACCGCCTCCTGAGCCGCCTGGCTTGAAAATTGGTATTTATCCCAGTTTTCAAGCTCGTTTACGATTATATATATTGTAGCAAAACGCGAAAAGCAAGTCAACACTCCCCCGCGTCTTTTAGAGCAGGGCGGCTCCCAGGCTTCTCGAAAAATCACGCGCATTATATTAAGAGGGCATACGCCGGTTGACAAATCCTTCATTTACGAGTAAGATAGGTAAGGCTTTTTGTTTAGAGTTTGTTTTAAGAAGCTGTACCGATAGGATTTGTGTTATAGTAAACATACTTTCTGAGAGACAAGTGGCTGCGCACACGATCTCTCAAAAAGTATACGATTTTCGAGCAAATGCAGTGGGGAGAAGCAATCTGACGATTGGTAAGTTTTCACAACGTCGTTTCCCGGCTGAATTTGCCGGAAAGGGGAATACAAACGCCTATTGGTACGGCTTCTAAAAAGGCCGGTTTCAAGTGAATCAACTATATCATGTTTTCTGGAAAAAAGAGGGGAATTTTATGATCGTACTTCTGTGCATTTCTATCGCGCTGGTGGCGGGGCTTATGATGACCCGCCTGTTCAAGCGCTTCCATCTGCCCGACGTCACCTCCTACCTGATCGCGGGGGTCCTGCTGGGCCCCTGCCTCATTGGTCGGCTGGGACTCCCCGGCGTCGGCTTTGCCTCTTTTGAGTTGGTGGACACCCTGCAGCCCATCTGTGACGTGGCCCTGGGCTTCATCGCCTTTGCCATCGGTAGCGAGTTCCGCCTGTCCTCCCTGCGCAGCACCGGCCGCGCCGCCGTCATCGTGGGCATCTTCCAGGCCCTCACCGCCACTCTGGCCGTGGACGCCGCCCTGCTCCTCCTGCATCTCTTCCTGGGGGACAAGCTGCCCGTCTCCGCCGCAGTGACCCTGGGGGCCATCGCCGCCGCCACCGCTCCCGCCGCCACTCTGATGGTGGTCCGCCAGTACAAGGCCAAGGGGCCCGTCACGGACATCCTGCTGCCTGTGGTGGCCCTGGACGACGCCGTGGGCCTGGTGATCTTCGCCATCTCCTTCGGCGCGGCCCAGGCCATGGAGTCCAACAGCGCCAACATCGCCTCCATCGCCGTGGAGCCCCTGCTGGAGATCGTCCTCTCCCTGATTCTGGGCGCTCTGTTGGGCTGGGTGCTCACCTTTATGGAGCGTTGGTTCCTCTCCAACCGCAACCGCGTTGCCATGATCGCCGGGTTTGTGGTGCTGGCCGTAGCCCTGTCCATGCTCTCTTTTGAGGTGGGGGGCTTCCACGTGAAGTTCTCTTCCCTGCTGGTGTGCATGATGATGGGCACAGTTTTCTGCAATACCTGCCCCAACTCCGAGGACCTGATGGGCCGGGCGGACAAATGGTCCGCGCCCCTGCTCACCCTGTTCTTCGTGCTCAGCGGCGCGGAGCTCCACCTAGACGTGTTCACCGATCTGGCGGTGGTGGGCATCGGCGTGGTGTACATCCTGGCCCGGTCCCTGGGCAAGTACTTCGGGTCCCTGGCCAGCAGCCGGGCCGCCCACTGCTCCCCGGAGATCCAGAAATACCTGGGCATCACCCTGCTGCCCCAGGCCGGCGTGGCTCTAGGGATGGCCTCTCAGGTGGGCGCTCTGGGGGAGATCGGCTCCACCATCCGCAGCATTGTGCTCTTCGGCGTGCTGGTCTATGAGCTGGTGGGCCCCACCCTCACCAAGATGGCCCTCACCGCCGCCGGGGATATCAAGCCCAAGGGGCCCAAGGCCGTCACCGCCGCCACCAAGGCATAGGAGGGCTCTATGGATCCGCTTCTGGCCGAGCTCAAAGAGATGGGCGTCGCTTGCGGGGAGCTGCGCCCCATCCGCTCCAAGGACGGCGTCACCGTGGTCCAGGTGACGGATTCCCAGGGAAAGCGCTGGGTTCTGAAGCACTTTGAGGAGCCGGGCTTTCGCCGGGAAATCCAGCGCTACCGGCTGCTGGGGGAGCTGGGCGTGCCCACCCTCCGGCTCATGGGGGCCACCGCAGCCTCTCTCCTCCTGGAGGATCTGGAGGAGAGCCCCGCCCTGCGCCTGGGGGTTCCGGAGGATCTGGAGGACCCGGCTGTTGCCCGGCTGCTGGCCCGATGGTATACGCGCCTGCATCAGGCGGGCCGGGAGTACCTGCACCGCTGCCCGGACGCGGCCCTTTACAACGAGGCCGCCTGCCTGACCCCGGAGGCCCTGGCCCTGGTTCAAGAGCGGACCGGCTCCGGGGGGCTGCCCATCTGGTCCCGCCTGAAGAGCGCCCTGCCCGCCGTGCTCTCGGCCCTGAAGGCCCTCTCCCCCACCCTGGTGTACAATGACTTCTACTACACCAATCTGGCCGTGGCCCGGGACGGCTCCTCCGCCCTGATGTACGACTACAACCTTATGGGCCGGGGGTACGCCTACGGGGACGTGCGGAATGTGTGCGCCTCCCTGGGCCCGGAGGCCGGGCGGGCCTTTCTGGAGGAATACGGCCCTGTGGACCCCTGGGAGCGGCGGGTGGATCAGGTGGTCTCCCCCCTGGTCACCCTCATCCACGCCTGCCGGAGGGAGAGTTTTCCCGCCTGGGCCCGGCCCAGCCTGGAGGAGATGGAATCCAGCTACCCCCAGGTATTCACCCGATTTCTCAAGGATTTGGAGGAAAGATCATGTTGAAAAGCCAAGAAGTGCGGAAGATCGCCCCGGAAATGGACCCCCTGCGCATGGGCATGGGCTGGACCGTGGAGGACCTGGAAAAGCCCCAGGTCCTGGTGGAGAGCACCTACGGCCAGAGCCACCCCGGCAGCGCCCATCTGCTGGAGCTCTCCCAGAAGGCCGCGGCGGAGATCGACAAAAACGGCTGCAAGGCCGCCCAGTACTTCGCCACGGATATCTGCGACGGCATGTCCCAGGGCCACGACGGCGGGAACTACTCCCTGGTCTCCCGGGACACCATCGCCAACCTCATCGAGATCCACGCCAAGGCCACCACCTTCGACGCGGGGGTGTTCATCTCCAGCTGCGACAAATCCGTGCCCGCCCAGCTGATGGCCATCGGCCGCATCGATATGCCCTCCATTGTGGTCACTGGCGGGGTGATGGCTGCGGGTCCGGACTTGCTCACCCTGGAGCAGATCGGCATGTATAGCGCCATGGCCCAGCGGGGGGAGATCACCGAGGAGCAGTTCACCTACTACAAACACCACGCCTGCCCCTCCTGCGGGGCCTGCTCCTTCATGGGGACCGCCTCCACCATGCAGATCATGGCCGAGGCCCTGGGGCTGATGCTCCCCGGCACGGCCCTGCTCCTCGCCACCTCCCCGGAGCTCCCGGAAACCGCCGTGCTGGCGGGACGCCGGGCCGCCCAGATGGCCCGGGAGGGCCTGACCGCCCGGCAGATGGTGACCGACAAGAGCTTCGAGAACGCGGTGATGGTCCACGCGGCTATCTCCGGCTCCACCAACACCCTGCTCCACCTGCCCGCCATTGCCAGGGAGTTCGGCATCGAGCTGGACGGGGACTCCTTCGACCGGATCCACCGGGGGGCCCGGTATCTTCTGGACGTGCGCCCGGCGGGCCGCTGGCCGGGAGAATTCTTCAGCTACGCGGGGGGCGTGCCCCGGGTGATGGAGGAGATCAAGTCCATGCTCCATCTGGACGCCATGACCGTCACCGGGAAAACCCTGGGGGAAAACCTGGAGGACCTGAAGGCCTCCGGCTACTATGCCCGCCGGGAGGCCCAGCTGGAACAGTTCGGGCTCACCCGCAGGGACGTGATCCGGGAGTTCGCCTCCCCCATCGGCAGCGACGGCACCGTGGCGGTGCTCAAGGGCAATCTGGCCCCCCAGGGCGCCGTGGTGAAGCACAGCGCCGTTCCCAAGGAGATGCATCAGGCCGTGCTTCACGCCCAACCCTTCGACCGGGAGGAGGACGCCATCGCCGCCATTCTCCACGGGGAGATCCGCCCCGGCGACGCGGTGATCATCCGCTACGAGGGGCCCAGGGGCAGCGGTATGCCGGAGATGTTCTACACCACGGAGGCCATCTCCTCCGACCCGGCCCTCTCCGCCTCCATCGCCCTGATCACAGACGGCCGCTTCTCCGGCGCCAGCAAGGGCCCCGCCATCGGGCATGTCTCTCCGGAGGCCGCCGCGGGAGGCCCCATCGCCCTGGTGGAGGAGGGGGATCTCATTGAGGTGGACATTCCCGGCCGGGTGCTGCGGATCTGCGGCATCGCCGGGGAGCCCCGCACGCCGGAGGAGATCGACGGGATCCTGGCCCGGCGGCGGGAAAACTGGCGGGAAAAAGCGCCCCGGTACGAGACCGGAGCGCTGGGGCTTTTCACCAGAAACGCCGCGCCTCCTATGCTGGGCGGCTATATGGACTATATTGAATGAAAGAAATTCCATAGGAGTCAATCGAGTATAAAAGTGTAGCTTCCGGCGGCTGAGGTTTCACCCTGGCCGCCAGAGGCCAGAATGTCCACTCCCCCCAAAATATACTTTTCATTACAAAAAAGGAAGTCAAAATTATGGAGCATATTGTCGAAGTCCTCGTCCAATTTTTCAGCCAGACCATTCCCGCCGAGCTCACCGTGTTTCTCCTGTCCCTCATGCCCATCATCGAGCTTCGAGGCGGCATTCTGGCCTCCAAGCTCCTGGACCTGCAGATGCTTCCCGCCTTTTTCATCTGTCTTGTGGGCACCCTGATCCCCACCCCCTTCATCCTGCTGTTCATCAACAAAATCTTCAGCTGGATGCGCAACACCCGCTTTGTGAAGCTGGTGGACCGCATGGAGGCCAAGGGCCGCAGCAAGTTCGACAAGATCAACCGGTATAAAACGCTGGGGCTGCTGATCTTCGTGGCCATCCCCCTGCCTGGCACCGGCGCGTGGACTGGCTCCCTAGCGGCGGCGCTGATGAAGATGGACTTCAAGTCCGCCATGCTCTCCGTGGCCTTAGGCACCCTGACGGCGGATATCATCATGTGCGTGGTGTCTTACGGCCTGCTGGGGTTGGTCCTGTGAGAGGGCTGGGCGCGGCTGTTGTGGGGGCCGGAGCCTCCGGGCTGGCGGCGGCTCTGGGCGCGGCGGGGGTTCCCGGCGGTATCCTGGCGCTGGAGGGTAATGGGAAGCCCGGCAGAAAGCTGCTAGCCACCGGCAACGGCCGGTGCAACCTAACCAACGAATCCATTGCCATGGATCATTACCACGGGGATGTCCGCTCCGCCGCACCATTTTTAAACGCCTGGCCGGCCGCCCGTGTGCGGCGGGCCTTTCTGCGTCTGGGTCTGCTCACCCGGGCAGACGCCGAGGGCCGGGTCTACCCCCACAGCCTCCAGGCGGCGGCAGTGGCGGAGGCCCTTCTCTCCGCCTGCCGGGAACAGGGCGTCTCCCTGGAGTGCGGCCGCCCGGTGGAGCGCATTCTCCCGGTGAAGGGCGGCTTCCTGGTGAAAAGCGCCGGTGGGGAGCGCTTTGCCCGGCGGTGCGTCCTGGCCTGCGGGGGCAAGGCCTCGCCCAAGCATTCCACCGGCTCCGGCTATGGGCTGGCCCGGTCCCTGGGTCACACGGTCACCCCCCTCTCCCCCTCCCTCACAGGGCTCCAAGCGCCGAAAAAGTTCACCCGGCCCCTCAAGGGGATCCGGTGCCGGGCCCGGGTGGCGCTCTTCCAAAAGGGCCGGGAGCTCTGCGCCGAGAGCGGCGAGGTGATCTTCGGGGACGGCTCGGTCTCCGGCATCTGCGTGATGAACCTATCCGCCCGGCTGCGGGAGCTGGGCGCGGAGGGCCTGGAGCTGCGCCTGGACCTTCTGGAGCAGTTCAGCCGGGAGGAGCTGCGCGGGTATCTCCAGGCCCTGGCAGAGGCCCATCCAGGCCGTCCGGCAGGAGAGCTCTTCTCCGGCGCGCTGAACCTGCGGCTGGGCTGGGAGCTGGTTCATTGGATGGGATGGGACCCGGATCGCCCCCTGGTCCGGCTGAGTCCCCAAGAGCTGGACCGGGCCGCCGGCTGGGCGAAGGCCGTTCCCATCCCGGTTTCGGGCCCCCTTAGCTGGGAGCAGGCCCAGTGTACCGCCGGGGGCGTGCCTCTGGAAGAGGTGGACCTGGAAACCATGGAATCTCGGATCTGTCCGGGGCTGTACCTCACTGGGGAACTGCTGGACCTGGACGGAGACTGTGGGGGCTATAACCTCCACTGGGCCTGGGCCACCGGGTTCACGGCGGGGCTGGCCATTCAGAAGGAATGGGAGGCGAAAGCATGATCCGAGTGAATGGGCTGCGGCTGGAGCTGGGCTTCACCCAGGAGGACCTGCGGTCCGCCGCCGCCAGAAAGCTGAAGCTGCCGGAGAGCGCCCTCACTCAGGTCGCCCTGGCGAAAAAATCCGTGGACGCCCGGAAAAAGGACCGGGTGCATTTCGTCTGCGCGGCGGAGGTCCAGGTGGACGGGGACGAGGCCCGGCTTGTCTCCCGGGCCCGGAGCGGGGACGTGCTGCCCGCAAAGCCCTACCGCTACCAGCCGCCCCAGTTTCCGCCCCTTTGCCAGCGCCCGGTGGTGGTGGGCTTCGGGCCGGCGGGGATGTTCGCCGGGCTGATTCTGGCTCAGTGCGGCCAGCGGCCCATCATCCTGGAGCGGGGCCTGCCGGTGGAGGAGCGGGCCAAAAAGGTCCGGGAGTTCTGGGAGCACAGGCGGCTGGACCCGGAGTGCAACGTGCAGTTCGGCGAGGGAGGGGCCGGGGCCTTTTCCGACGGCAAGCTCACCACAGGCACCGCCGACGGCCGGATCCGCAAGGTGCTGGAGGAGCTGGTCTCCGCCGGAGCGCCCCCGGAAATCCTCACCGACGGCAAGCCCCACATTGGCACAGACCGGCTTCCCAGCGTGGTAGCCAAGATCCGGGAGCAGATCATTGCCCTGGGCGGGGAGGTGCGCTTCTCCACCCGGCTCACCGGTCTGCGCGCGGCCAACGGCCAGGTCACCGGGATCCAGGCGGAAACACCCTCCGGCCGAGAGGAGATTCCCTGCCACCAGGTGATTCTGGCCGTGGGCCACAGCGCCCGGGACGTGTTCCAGTATCTGCTGGATCTGGGCCTGCCTATGGCCCCTAAGGCCTTCTCCGTGGGGGTGCGCATCGAGCAGCCGGCGGCAGTGATCGACCGGGCCCAGTACGGGGCCTTCGCGGGGCATCCCGCTCTGGGGGCGGCAGACTACAAGCTCAGCTGCCGCCTGGAAAACGGCCGGGGGGTCTACACCTTCTGCATGTGCCCGGGGGGCACGGTGACGGGCGCGGCCTCGGAGCCCGGGGGCGTGGTCACCAATGGCATGAGCCCCTGGGCACGGGACGGCGTGAACAGCAACGCAGCTCTGCTGGTGGGGGTGGGCCCGGAGGACTTCGGCGGGGAGGGCCCCCTGGCAGGGGTGGAGTTCCAGCGGCGGATCGAGGGGGCGGCTTTTTCTTATGGGGGAGGCGGCTTTTTGGCTCCCGCCCAGCGGGTGGCGGATTTTCTGGCGGGAAGGCCCTCCGTTGGCTTTGGCGGCGTACTGCCTACCTACCAGCCCGGCGTGGCCCCTGGTGACGTCTCCCAGTGCCTGCCCGGCTTTGTGAGCGAATCCCTGCGCCGGGCCCTGCCTGTTCTGGGGCGGCAGCTCCAGGGCTTCGACGGCGGGGACGGCGTGCTCACCGCGCCGGAAACCCGAAGCTCCTCCCCGGTGCGGCTGCTCCGGGACGAGACCATGCAGTCGCCGGGACTCCGGGGACTGTACCCCTGCGGGGAGGGCGCGGGTTACGCCGGGGGGATCGTCTCCGCCGCGGTGGACGGGATCCGGGTCGCGGAAATGCTTGCAATGGTGAAAAATAGCCAAAAAACATGAAATAATCGCGCCAAATCTCTATTGGCATGGATATGCATATATGATATGATACATATCATAGAAAGCAAATAATAGATAGAAAGGAGGGAAACGTTTACAAAATGCTTTCTGGTAAAAAATTCTGAAAGGAAGTGACTCTGTTGAAAAAGATTCTTGTGGCTCTTACGGCGGCACTGTTTGCGGTGCTTCTGACTATGACAGCTTCTGCTGCTTCTGATAGCGGGGAAACAGAAGCAGCGCGTCAGCAGATGAATGAAGCGCAGATAGAAATTGTCGAAAAAATGCAGCGATTGGATATAAGCAGTCTTGATTATGACACCCAGGCGGAGATCATTCGGCAGACTTTTTTGCAGAAAGGGCTGACTGAGGCCGAAAATGGAATAGAAGCGCAATCTGTTAAGGTAAATCCTGAAGTTCGGAGTCTGGCTTATTCGAATGCTGATCTGGCCACGCCAGAAATGAAAGAGAAGATTCTGAATGCCCGTAAGGAAATAATTTATAGCTACAGCTGGAGCAACGATTTGGCAAAAGGCGTGTGTGTGGGCTATAGTGTTAATCTCGCTGATCAGACCTTTCAGATAGAACCCAAATTCAGTGAGCTGTTCCCTGGATGGGAGGTTCCTTCTGATTCGGCATACGAGAATTATGATGAAACAGAAGTATCTGAAAATGAGATGCCCAAGCTGTCAACTCCGAGCATTGAGAGCGCTTCGTGTGCGGCGGAGATGCTGAAAAGCGGTCTGTCTGCCGCGAATACAGTGATGACATTGGTCTATTATAGTTAACGCAGTCCAAAAGAGGCATTCTGCCTCTTTTGGACTGCGTTAACTATATGATGTAAGAACTTTGTGCAAGCGCTTTTTATACGGCTGGTCTTTCTCATGTAAATGTTGGGTTTGCTGATGCAGCTACAAATCAAAGTATTTCATATAAGAACAATTGTGCTGTGAATGTGTATGCGTTTGTAACAGTTACACCTTATTTTTCTCGAATAGCTGTTAGAGCCAGTACATTTGATACTCCAGGCTACGCCAATATGAAAATAGTGAGAACTGCATAAAAGGATACGAAGGGGGATAACCTCTCCCTTATTCTTGAATATGGACTGGCTTTCTGTTGAAGCCCCTCCATAACCCGGATCTCCCGCCGAAGCCAGGGAACATATCCTCCGGGCCGCAATCCACCGGTTCGCGTCCAGGGCTTCTCTCAGCATAGGCCAGAACGGAATGAAATGCTCCACCGCCGTGGTGGACGGCATCCACTGCGCAGAGGCCCTGGCCAATCAGCCGGCCTTATCGTAAAAAGCAAAGCAATCCCCCTGAGGAGTAGGCGCTTTTCAGGGGGATTGCTTTGCTTTTGTGGAATAATACTGTGCGGACTCCGACGGCAGGTGACACGGCCTAGCCCCTGGCAAGGCGTGGGAGAGTTCACAAAGCATATTTTGCTTTACTTGGTGCGGTGTGCCGTTCCCCCATACCGTATCACTATCAAAAAGTATAAGTTAACTCTGTTCGCTATCTTTCATAGTAAGCGATGAACTCCCGCAATACGGTCCTGTCGTTCTCAAAGGTCACCAGCTCCAAAGCCTCTCCAAACGTGGCCCAGCGGGCCTCCAGGACCTCCTCTTCTTGACGTTTCAACGTTCCGCCGGTGGGCTTGGCCCCGAAATAGACTACGTCTTTCATCACCTGGGGCTTGGGGGAAAAGGTCACCGTCTGTCGGAAGCCTGTGTCCATCTTTACTTTAAGCCCCGTTTCCTCCCGGATCTCCCGAAGAGCAGTTTCCTCCTCGCTCTCCCCCTTTTCCACATGCCCCTTGGGAAAGGCCCAGTGCCCGCCGTTCTGGTGGCGGATTACCAATACCCGGGGGAAGTCGCCGTCCTCCCGGCAGATAACGGCCCCACAGGATTTTTCCAAATTCATAGATTTTCCTCCCATAATCAAACAACTTCAGAAGCACCAAATATATAAATTGCTCGATTTTTATACATCAGGGTTGGCTCGCACCTACAGGCAGGCCAACCAAAACTTGAAAATACTGGTCTCCAGTTGATTGCCGAATAACGTCAGAAAGGAGGCTCAGGCAAGTTTTCTGCCAAAAGCCTCCTTCTTTCCTCTCATTTTGCGGAGAATTGGTAGGCCGTCCGGCTCTCAAACTCCACATCCTTTTCCAAGTAGCCTCCGGGGAAATTCTCATGGTGGACCGTATCCGGGTAGAACTGCGTCTCCAGGCAGAAGGCGGAATGGGGCTTCATCGGCTGGCCGTCTGTGCCTAAAACACCCTGGGGCGCACGGTTAAAGGTGTAGAGCTGCACGCCGGGCATGTCCGTAAATACCTCCATAACCCGGCCACTGTCCGGGTCGCAGGCCTCGGCAATCTTCCGGTAGCCGCTGCCCTCTGTGCAAAAATTATGATCAAAGCCGCCACACAGCTGAATCAAATGATCCTTGGCGAACATATCCTGCCCCAAAGGCTTTGGGCTGCGGAAATCCAAAGGGCTCCCCTCCACATGAACCAGCTCGCCGGTGGGGATCAAATCATCGGAAACCGCAGTCACCCTCTGCGCATTGATGGTGAGTATGGTTCCCAGGATATCCTTTCCTGGATCTCCGGAAAGATTGAAGAAGCTGTGATTTGTGGGGTTAAAGGGCGTCTTTTTGTCACTCTTCGCCCGGTAGCAGATCTCCAGAGCTCCCTCCTGGGTGAGGGTATAGGTGACACTGACGCTCAAGTTCCCGGGAAAGCCCTCCTCACCATCGGGGCTCTCCAAGGTAAATGTGATTTCCGGCTCGGCACCGTCCTGGAAGCCCGCCTGCCACAGAGCCTGATGGAATCCCCCAGGCCCGCCGTGGAGGGAGTTCTCCCCATCGTTCTTCACCAAAATGTACTCCTGGCCGTCCAGGGTGAACCGGGCCCCTCCAATGCGGTTGCCAAAGCGGCCCACAGCAGTGCCGTGGAAATCGACGCCCAGATACTCCTCTAGGGTCCGGTGGCCCAGCACCACATTCCCGGGTTTGCCATCTCGGTCGTTTACCCACAGTTCCAGAATGCGGCATCCATAGTCTGTGACAACCGCTTTCATTCCCTCCCGGACCAGGGTATAGGCCTTTGCCTCCCGTCCATCGGGCAATATTCCAAAATGTCTGACTTCGATACCCATATTTCAGCCTTCTTTCCCTAGCATGGCCGCGCCAATAATGCCCGCGTCGTTGCCCAGCTGAGCCTTGCAGATCTTCGTGGTGGCATCGGGGTTGTGGCCATACTGCTCCTTCTCCACGATCACCCGCACCGGCGCCAGCAGGCTCTCACCCTCGTTGCCCACGCCGCCGCCAACGCACAGAATATCAGGCTGGAAAATGTTGATGATATTGATCAGGCCCACGCTCAGATATTTCACATACTCGTCCACGATCTCCTTGCCCACTGGATCTCCCTGGCGCATGGCGTCAAAGGCAGTGCGACCGTTGACCTTATTGATATCCCCGCCCACAATAGTCCACAGAGGGGAATCCTTGGGAGCCTTTTCCATATGGATCTTGGTGGCCTTAATCAGCCCGGTGGCAGAGGCGTAAGACTCCCAGCAGCCCAGGCGTCCGCAGGTGCACGGCCAACCGTCCGCCACGATGACCATATGCCCCAACTCAGCGCCGGCAAAATTGCTGCCGGAATAGATCTTGCCCTCGATAATCACGCCGCCCCCTACTCCTGTGCCCAAGGTAATGGCGATGGCGTCTTTTGCTCCCTTTAAAGCTCCGGCCATGTATTCGCCGAAAGCCGCCGCGTTAGCGTCATTTTCCATGTAGACAGGCTTGCCGTCCAGACGCTCGGACAGCATCTTCTGCATGGGAGTGTTCCGGAAGGGCAGATTGTTGGCATACTCGATGATGCCAGTGGCCTTGTTCACCGTGCCTGGAGATCCCAGTCCGATCCACGGCACATCCGCCAAAGTGGCCCCGGCCTTTTCCAAAGCCTGCCGGGCCGTCGCGGCCATAGCATCGGCAATCTGCTCCGCGTTGTCCGTAGCAGTAGACGAGGTGGCCTTAGCGATAATCTCACACGCCTCATTTACAATTCCGACGGCAATATTCGTGCCGCCCAAGTCAATTCCTAGATAATACATAAAGCATACTCCTTCATAAAAATTGGGGCGCACCCCTTCTGGATTATAGTATACTATACTTTCTCTGTGAAAGCAAATATTTTCGCTTATGTTTTCAGAAAAATTTTGTAGAGATTTCGGAATGCCCATACTTGATTTTTTTTATCCGGCATGGTAAAATGTATATCATTAAATCGTTGTTGCCTTTCACTAAGCCGCCGTGGCGGAATTGGCAGACGCAAGGGACTTAAAATCCCTCGGTAGCAATACCATACCGGTTCGAGCCCGGTCGGCGGCACCATATTTGCATACCCTAGGGTCCCTGTTCACACAAGCGGTCGTACGCGTCTTTGCCATTTTCTACGCCAAAAGTCAAGATTAAATTACAAAAAAGTTTAAAAAATTTTCCCGACTTATGAAAAGCGGGGGTTCCGGCGCGTTCGGAATCCCCGCTTTTGTGCAAAAAGACAACAGAAAACCAAACCGAGCGTTCTTCTCGCTTCTGGTTCTGCTTCCTTTATGTTCAGTTATTCGGGGGCTATGTTATGTACCGCTCGAAAGGCATTTACGGCATTACCCATCCCGGTATCCGCTGCGGGTAGTTCGCCAGCCACTCTTCTACTTCCGCAACCTTCGCCGCCGTCACTTCATCAAAGCTTGTCCTTTTGGGAAGAAACGCCGGATAATGCGGTTCATGTGCTCATTGCTTCCCCGTTCGTATGCAGAATACGGGTGGCAATAATAACTCTTTGTGCGGGGCTTCCGCGCCCGCTTTGACCGCTCCATTCCGGCGCAATCCTGAAATTCGCTTCCGTTGTCAACCGTTATTGACCTGAACACTTGCCGGAACCCTGCGCCCATCCTCCGCTCTATACGGTCAAGCCCGTATGCCTCATAGTCAAAGTAGTCTTTCAGCTCAGCGGAGATCGGCAAGTCCTCCGCATAGTAGCGGCCCAAATCGTCCTCGCTTTTCCATATCCGGGTAAAATTCAAAGCTGTCCAGATTTTCCGCAAGGTTGACGATATCCGCCACGTTGGAGGTATGCGTCCCGATATGGAGCGCAGCCTCGAATTTTTCGATCTCACCTTGGGGGAGCTCCAAGAGCAGGCAGGCCAGATGGTTCAGCTCGTCCAGATTTTCATACTCGCCCAGATAGTCATTGAGCTCCAACACATCGCCATCAAAGCGGGTGATAAAAAATTCCTCGTAGCGTATACCGTCCACGCCGATATTTTTTAACAGCGCCTCCACCGCCTGGGGACTGGTGGGGAATTTCAGTATTTCCCCCACCAGCTCGCCCTCGTTATATTTCCCCAGGTTGGTGATGTACGCCTCGAACAGCGCGGCCACGTCAGCGGCGGCCCTAGCCCTTGACGGTCAAAATGCCCTCAAGGGTGGTGGCGGTGATGCCCAGCCGCTGGGCCACGGCGATGTCGTTTTTCATGGACTCGGTGACGGTATGCCCGCACACCACCAGCATCCGGGAGCGCCGGAGCAGGTCGCGCCCAATGTCGATGCTGTTCTTATGCTCCTCGGGAACCGCGTCGTTGAGGAAAAGGGGCAGGAACTGGGCCGGACAGATGGAGCAAAACCCGCATCGTAAACCGCCCGGCAATACTGCGCGGCAACCTCCGCGTTTTCCGTGCTACCGCCATACCAAGCGGCGGTGAGGTAAGCAAGGGGTCGTTTTATAGTCGTTTACAGCCAGCTCCCCAAAATCGTAAATACAAGCACAGAGGCCATCATTACAAGTATGCCCAGGAAAGCGCTGAAAACTTTTCTCATGTTATGCCCTCTCCTGGGCTTCATTTGTCGAAACAGCTATCTTCTATCTCCCCTCAAAATAGTTCATCATAATCTGTGCGGTCTCGCTCCGCTTGGCATAGCCTTTTGGATCGAGCCTGCCGTTTTTCCCGTGGAGGATTCCCTGCTCCACGGCCCAGCGCATGGCTGTTTGGGCGTACTCGCTGACCTGTGCCGCATCCGGGAAATCCAAGGCCAGGTTGGGGTCTTTCAAATTCTTGTTGTTGATTTTTTCCCAGCGCCAGAGCATGACGGCCATCTGTTCCCAGGTGATGGGGTCCCCGGGGCCGAACCTGCCGTCCCCATAGCCGCCGGTGATGCCCGTCTCCGCCGTATAGCACACCGCGTCGTAGTACCAGGCACCGGGCTTCACGTCCGTGAATCCGGCCTTGGAGGCTTTGGGCATTCCCTGGGCCTGATAGACGATCTGGGCGAACTGGGCCCGGGTGAGCGTATCCTGTGGCTGGAACCTGCCGCCGCCCACGCCGCTCATAAGCTGGTTCTTCCGGACGTACTCCACCGCCTCGTAGTACCACTCTCCCTTGGGCACGTCGGAGAAGGCCCCGCTGGCCCCTGGGGCGGAGATGACGGAGAAATACCCGAACGCGTCGGTCTCAAACAGCAGATAGCTTTTATCCCCCTCACTTATGATGGGGAGCACTTCCACCTGGGTAAAGCCGCTGCCGTCCGGGCCGTAACGGTACACCTGGAAGGTATCGGGGGCGGCCTTGCCGCTGAGTTGGAGCTTGAGAATCACCGTTCCGTCCTCCGCGATGGGGATGGAGCGGATCTCTCCCCCGCCGGCCGCCTGCTCCAGGAACTTCACGCTGTAGCAGGCGGCTCTCGTGGCCTGGGGATTCTTCTCCTTTGCCAGCGCCAGGGCCTTTTCGTGCAATACCTATACAAAGTTTGAAGGCGGAAAACTGGGCGAGACCTATCTTCTGGGCTCCACCACCGCGGCGGAGGACTGGGATGCCGGCCGCTTTACCGAACAGTTTGACGGCTTCTGGTATACCCTGAACGGGCAGCTTGTCTCAGCGGAGCTCCAGAGCCAGGGGCCTTATGAGGTGCTGGCAGTACCTGCCTATATCGAAGGGGAAGAGGAGCTCTGCGTCATTACGGCCTTGCGGATGGCCAGTGTGCCGGAATCAACCTTCTATATCATGGGCTACACCATCGTCTCCCCCGGGGAGGGGGGGTCTACACGCACCTATTCCCCCCAGGGCAACTTCACCTTCCAGCCTGTGCTGACCGGCTTTGACCTTGTCATGACGAACTCCATAGATTTCAGTGAAAACGCGTCGTCCAGATCCGCTATCTGAAGGACATAGTGTCCGGCCTCCGGATCGTATTCTGTGGACATACCGCCCACAAAGGAGCGCAGCTGGCCGGCCCTGAGCAGAACGCTGATCAGGTAGGAGGTGTAGTAATCGCTGAGGCCAAAGGTCCGGTAGAGGGAGACGCAGTTCAAAAGCTGTTCGGCGCTGGTGGTGCCTAAGGCGGTTTTGCTGGTGGGATAGAAGAAGGCCATCCCTAGGCAGCGGTCGTGGCTGGCGCCCGTGCCCCGGTAGACCACCGCCGGGTTCTCGCCGCCTACCTCGCCCACATAGTCCTCCGGCTCTGTGCCGGGAGAGGTCCCCAGCACGTCCAGCACCCCCTGGGCGGCGGGCACGTAGGGCAAAAGGCCGTTGGCAAAGTCGTACAGATCCAAAAGTCCGTAGTCGTCCATCATATGCTGCACCTTCTCCGACATCCGGGAGACCTTGGCGAAAAGCTGATCGTTATGCACCAAAAGGTTCAGCTCAAAAGCCATCTCGTTAAAGGCGGCGGCCAAATCCTCCATGCGCGAGAGGTCGACCAGGGCCAGAGTTTCGTCGTTGACCTGGCTCCACTCGCTCTCCTCATTCATGTTGCCCGCGTAGGTATCCACAATCACCCGGCCCAGGTCATCCGCCTCCAGGGTGGAGGTCTCGTCCCCATCGGAATACTCCTCCTCCAGGGCGTTCAGCCACTGGTAGTCCCAGCCGGGGGCGGGCTCGGTCTGCTCCGAGGCCACCATATAATCGCAGTAGGGAGAGAACACATAGGCGGTCTCCAGGTTGTTCATCAGACAGGCGTCAAAGCCTAGCAGCTCCAGCTTTTCACCCCCCCCCGGGCGGTTTGCAGGCCACGCAGCGCCGCGTCCAGCTCCGCAAGGCTCAGGATATCCCCGGTATAGCCGTCCAGGGCCACGCCCATCAGGGGTCCGCCGCCGTGGTTCCAGAAGCTCAGCATCATTCGCTCCGCCGGAGCCAAACTCAGGCAGTCCTCCAGGAAAGCCCCCAGGGTCTTGGGGTCGCCCATGTTCATGTTCCTCTGATAGTCCTTCACCAGCACCATTTCTTTGTCTGTTATCTCATATAGCTGCGTGCTGACGTTGGAGGGCTTTTTATAGGCGGGCGTCCCGGCCCCCAGGTCCTCTGGGTCCCACTGGCGGGTGCCGCCGGTCATCACCAGCAGTTTCACGTTTTCGGGGATATCCGCCTCGATCATCTGCAGGATGTTCTGGGTGGCAAAGCTCCCCCTTTCTTCCAGATCCGTTCCGCAGACGTACAGGCAGATGGTCCAGTCGCAGGCGGGCTGGGCCGCATATTTCTCTATCGCCTCCATCTGGCTGGTAATTTCGATTTCCTCCAGGCCTTCCTCCGGCAACAGGCTTTGCAGAAGGGCTAGACCGGCCTGTCCTTCAGAGCTGCCCGGCTCCGCCGCCAAGGCGGCCGGCGGAAGTGCCGTCAGAAGCATCAGAACCGCCAAGAGAATGGGGATAAAGTGTTTGCGCGTCATGGATGAATCCTCCTCACAATAGGTTCCCGTCCAAACATATTCCCAGAGAAATTCAATGGGCGTTTTGGGGGGATTTTATGCAAATTTTAGCATAGCGATTTATGCTAAGTCAACGAAATAAGACCAATGCATCATAAGTGTTGCTGAAACTAAAAGATAGGTAAAACCCCAAAATCTCCGGCTTTTGTTCTTTAGAGAAAGTCAATGGGCGGCGGCTTGCATTTCCCTGCCCGAGCCGCTATAATCGAAAAAAACATCTGAAGGAGTTTTTTGTTATGGACAATATTGTGGATAAGCAGCGTAACAGGCTGAGAAAGAAGGAGTTGGTGATTATCGGCCTTATGGCGGCGGTACTTGCCGTAAACCTGACCCGGGAGCGGCAGAAGGCCGATGCTTTGAAAACCTATCCCGCAGTCCTCTCCCAGGAAGAGTTTGAGGCGGCTTTGCAGGGAGAACCAGAGGTCTATCTGGTGGAGGAGGCTCCCTATACCGCCTCCGGCCCTGCCGGGGACCCTTTTGGCATCCTATCAGGGGAGTACGCGGCTCTAGTTTACAACGGGGAAGTATATGAGGACGGCATATTCCTGTTCGATGAGGACAGCATCCTGCCCATACCCGGAGGGTGGCAGCAGGCGGATGAATCCCGCAAAGCGGCAGCCTCGTCCATTTTTGTCTACGGCGTTCCCCTGGCGGATCTTGCCAGATGCGGGCTTTTTCCTCAGAAAGAGGTCAGCCTGGAGGAGACCTGCATGGAGGAAGCGCGAGAAAGCATGGACGACGGGTATTATTACCCGGAAGGAAGAGGCAACCGGGACAATAACCGGCGCTATACCCTAAAGGGAGCTGGGATGAAGGGAACCCTTACCTTTGTGTCCACGCTGGGAAACGGCCAGGTGGCGCCCCAGGCCTTGAATGGGGAACCTGCCGCCCTGGTTTTTGACGGCGGGGCAGAGAGCCTTGCGGAAGCTCTGAGTCAAAAGGAGACCGGGGATATTTCCACCATGCTGCTGTGCGGGGGCGTGGGAGAGTTCCTGCTGGCGGGGCTGCTGGCAGCTTCTATAGGTAGGCGGAAGAATAGCACGGGGAGGTCCAGGTCCCGGCCGGGCTCATAAGGGCATAATCATCTGGCAGCGGAATGTGTATTTTCATGGGCTGATTTTATGCGTTGGTCCGGATTCGTTGACAGAGGGAATCCCAGGTTGATATACTTTTAATGGAGTATGATCGATAAAATATAAGCGAGGAGGTCAATTATGTTTCAAAAGCACAAGCGAATCACGGCGCTCATTCTGGTGATAACCCTGATGCTCACTTCCATGCCACTGAGCGCCTTTGCTCAGGAAGGACAGGCAGAGCGGGCTGGCCGTTTTCGGGATGTTCCCGAGGACGCCTGGTACTATGAGGATGTGGCCAGCGCCGCCCAGGCCGGAATCTTTTCCGGTATAGGCGGCGGGCGGTTCAATCCCGACGGTTATATGACCCGGGCTATGGCAGTCACGGTCATCGGCCATTTGGATAAAGTTGACCCGGACAAGTACCAGGGCTTGGGCGGTTTCCGGGACGTGCCCTATGGCGCCTGGTACAGCCCATATGTGGTTTGGGCAGCGGAGAACCACATTGCCGCCGGCGTGGGCGGAAACAGGTTCAGCCCTGAAGGCAAGGTAACTCGGGAAGCGTTTGCGGCTATGCTGGTTCGATACCTTGACTATGCCGGCGTCACTCCTCAGCAGGTTTCCGGCGTTAAGCTGCCGGAGGACATAAGCGCTGCTTCCTCCTGGGCCAGGGACTCTGTCATCACCCTGTGGTATGCGGGGCTGATGAAGGGGAATAACGGCAAGGTTGACCCTAAAGGCACGGTAAGCCGTGCTCAGGGCGCGGCGTTGCTTGTGCGGGTGATGGAGTATCTGGAAGAGCAGGCGGCAACTGAGAAAACGCCTACGAGTCTGACACATAATGCCGCTGTGGAAAATGAGGTCGAACCCGATTTTTCAATAGCAATTGTCAGCAGCGCCTTGGATTTATCCGCCGCCAATATTATGGGGCTCATCTCCGCCTATGATGGCAGCGACGGCATGGAAAAGGAAGATTTCCTCACGATAACCGGCGGCACTGGACGCTATACTGTTTCAGCCAAGGACCCTGAAGGCTTTGCTCTGGGCTGCTCTTATGAAATATTCCTTGAGGATGACCGGCTCACCTTTGAGGGCGAGGAGGTCGATGTTCGGGAATTCCATTTTACCACTCGACACCCGCAGGAGGTCATGGATCTGCGGCTGAACGACGGCATCCTCTGCATCTCGCACGACGCTGTGGACAACGTGACAATAAACGGTAAGCAGGTGGATTCCCCCATCATTTCCCTGTTTCCTGTGGGAGACAAAGCACCTACCATCGGCAGCGATGATATTGGTAGCGTAACAGGCAGCTTCTCCTACGCCCCCAACAACCGGGAGGAGGCCCCCTAGGTAGGCGATGTGGTGGCCCTGTACGATGGTCTGCATCCGGACGAGCGCACGGTACAGGAAGAGGACGATGACAAGCATAGTAACATCTCTTATGTGACCATTACGAAAGTGGACGAGGCAAATTCTACCTACCATTTTGAAAACGCGGACACAGCAGACGTGGTCTTTATACCGGACACGCTGCCTGTGGCAAAGACAGCCATAGAGGATGTGGGGGACCATACCATCAAGGTTGCGAAAAAGGATATGGACTATAGCGGGGCCCAGTATTCCGAAATGGGCTTGAGCGCCGATAGCATTGTGCAGGCGGACGACTTCCTGGCCTTTTATGAGGGCGAGTTCGGTTCCAGCGGCACGCAGATCACTGGCTATGACCGCATCATGGCTGTAGAAGAGGAGAACGGCGCATATATTATCGCTTACGCGGACACCACCAAGGAAGAGATGGAGGACGCCATGTCCCTGTTCGATTCAGACGAGGTGGATGGCGACACTTTGCTGGACGGTGTTGACGAGGGCGCTGTGGTGCAGAGTATCCAGCGGCAGGTAGAGGAGAGCGGCTTTTCCCGTGAGGTGGGCTACCAAACTGCCCTGCTGGCCCTGGAAACCGATACGGTTAAGAAGGCTGCGGCCGATGCCGGGGTAGACCTGGACCAGTGTCAGCTGGTGGATGAAGATGGCAACCCCTTGTTCGACGACGCAGAGGACACAAACGACAAGACAAGGGAGTGGCATAAGCAGTATTCTACTACCTGGAAATACCATGTAGACGTAAATCTTTATAAACAGGCCCCCATCTGGGCAAAGGCATCGGCGCCGCTCTGACGGTCTCTGTCACCATACGCATCCCCTTGGACCAGATAGGCTATGAGTGTTTGCAGATCGAAATGTCCAGCACCCTGCAGCAGGAGATGAAGCTGGATCTGGTGACCAAGGGCAAGGCGGAATGGAGCTATGCGCTGGGGTTCATCCCCTATATCTCCGACTACAAGGTCAAGCTCAACGCCAACATCCAGGACTATACCGACATCACCTTCGACATAGCGGCCCTGAATACAAAGGATGACGATATCGTCTCTACCCAGACGATAGACGAGGAGATGAAGGAGCTTCTGAATAGCCGGAACGGAAAGGATCTGACCGACCGGCTGGTGGAGCGTTACCGGGCTCTGATCCATGAGAAAAAGCAGTGGCACAACCTCTTCAGCGCCAACATCTGCAACCCCAGCATGACCGTGGCCCTGCTGTTTAACCTGTACCTGGACGTAGACTTTGTAATGGACGGCTATATGAACCTGGCCCTGGGGGCGGACTTTACCTATCAGTGCGCCAACCAGTACAGCTATGACATCTCGTTGTTCGGGCGCAAGGCGGAAAACCATGCCCACAAGCTTTCCAGAGAGAAAATCGACTTTGAGTTCTATGTGCTGGGTAAAATGGGCATCCGCGCAGGACTAAAGATGGAATTCGGCGTCGCCCTGATCTGTAAAGAGCTGGCCAAGGTCTCCATTGACATACAGGGCGGGCCATACATAGAGCTGACAGGATTCTTTGCCTGTTCGCTGGAGCAAAATAAATCCTCCGAAACAGGCCAGCAGCCGCTGACGGACTACTCCTGCGACTACTGGGGCGGTATTAACCTGGAGGCCGGGGCCTATTTGGAGATCACTTTCGAGGCTGAGGCCTTTGCGGGTATTGCCTCCTCCAGCATGACGCTGTACGAAAAGGAATGGCCCCTATGGTCCTATAGCACTGACAGCGCGGTAATCGTTATGGACATTGGCTGGAAGGGCATGCCCGACAAGATCACCTTAAAGGGGCGGGCGAACAATATCTTTGACCTGAAGGAACAGGCGCTCGGCGTTCTGACCATTGGCTTGGGGGGAAGCCACGGAGACACGGGAATGATGTACCCCCAGTGGATGCCGTTGGATGATATGGTATCGGTGTCATGCACTGGTGATTTCTTTTATGACACCCAGCTGGGGGAGAAAAGGGCTATGGCAGGCATGGCATCTCTTCTGCGAGGCTACGCAAACGGTCAGCTGATCCTCACATTCGTCCCCCCGAAAGAGGACTCCCCATATGCCAAATTCAAGCCCTGCTCCAATAAGCCAGTCACACACGTCATTGATCTTGAGTGGACGGCCTAAGCGTTCATGAATACAGCATAAAGAGAGGGATGGCGGAAATGCCGTCTCTCTTTGCTATATATACATTAAACTCCCCAAGTTTTTTCCAGGGTCAGTCGGTTGCGCCCCGCTTCCCGGCAGTATTCCACCCGGTCCATGGTCCGGCGGACAATGAGGATGCCCAGCCCGCCCGGTTCCCGCTCCTCCGCAGGAATGCCGGTGTCCGGTTCCGGCTGGGCGGTGGGGTCATAGGGTACGCCGTCGTCCAAAAACCACAGCTGGCAGGATCCTTGGGAGGCCTCACAGCCTATCTCCACGGCAGACGCGCCACTATACCGGGCAATATTGGAGAAAACCTCGTCTACGGCTACGCCCAGCTGGGCCAGCGCTTTCGGCGGCGCGTCCCCCAGGGCCTTCCCCACAAAGGCTTCGGCCTCCTCCAAAGCGGACAAATCGGCGGGAAGCCGCAGGGATTTTCCTGCTGAGGTCAGGCCATGAAAGGCCAGGGCCAGCATGGTCATATCATCAGCCTGGGGCGCGCTGCCCGCAAAGGCGTCTACTCTGGCCTGCACAGCCTCACAGATGGCCTGACAGCTCTCTCCACCTTTTTCTTCTAGCACCTGCAGAAGCCGGGGAGTACCGAACAGATCCAGCGCCCCGTTGGCGGCCTCCGTCACGCCGTCGGTGTAGAGGAACAGAGCGTCCCCCAGAGAAAGTGAGAGCTCCTGGGGCCGGTAGACCGTGCCCGGCAGGCCGCCCAGCACAAAGCCCGGACGGCCCCTGACCAGCTGGGCTTTTCCGCCGGCCCCCAGCAGTACCGGGGGATTATGCGCCGCATTGGCGTAGCGCACTCGACCGGAATCCAGTTCCAGCACGCCCATCCAGGCGGTGACGAACATCCCCGTGTCATTGTCCGCGCACAGCCGTTGGTTGGCCTGGGTAAAGACAGCCTCCGGCGGCAGGCCGCTTTCGGCCAGGCCCCGCAGCAGGGTCTTTACGGTCATCATGAACATGGCCGCCGGAATGCCCTTGTCGGAGACGTCGGCAATGAGGAAAGCCAGGCGGTTTTCATCCAGCAGGGTGAAGTCGTAGAAGTCGCCGCCCACCTCCTTGGCCGCCCGCATAGAGGCGAAAAGGCCGAACTCCCGGCGGTGGGGGTAAGGGGGAAACACCCGAGGCAGAGCCGAGCACTGTATGGCTTTGGCGTATTCCAGCTCCTGGGACAGCCGGGCCGCCGCCTCAGCTATATATGCCTTTAGGCGAGCCACAGTGGCGTTGATGCCCTGGGACAACAAGGTAAATTCTTGGCAGCCGCCTACCTCTACTGTCACATCCAGGTCACCTTCTGTAATCTGTTCCAGGGCATGGCCGGTCTCCTGGATACTTTTTACAATGTGGGTGCGCACCAGTCGGGAAATCAGCAAAAACACGGCGGCAAAAACCAGCGCCCCGGAAACGGCCGTCAAGTACAGAGAGGCATCCCGGTTGACAAAGACCTCCCGCCATGGCAGCGCGGCCAGAATGTAGTAGCCCTCCGACCGGTCACAGAGGCAGCAGTGCCCCTTCCCATAGACGGGCAGAGAAAAGGAGCCCTGCCCTTGGGCGTCCGGCCAGGGGGGGCCGCTCTCCAGGGCCTTGCCGCCCCGGTCCTCTTCGCCGCTGACGATCTCCCCGTCCTCCCGGATGATAAAGACGAAGCCGGTCTCCCCCACATGGCGGTTGCTGGTGACGCCAGCCATGAGGTAGCCCAGGCAGAGGCTGAACATCTCCTCGTCGTAGCCCACCTGCAAAAAACCGCCCCAGGGCAAAGAAAGGCCCGCATACTTGCGGCTGGCGCCCCCCAAGGCGATCTCTCCGTATTCCTGGGCAAAGGCCTGGGTCTGCCCATCCAGGAGTATCAAAAAGTCCCGGGACTGCTCCCCCTGATCCATGTGGTACCCAATGAAGTCCGGGTTGGTGCTGTAGGTGATAACGCCGCTCTCATCAACGACGTTCCCCTCGGACACGCTATAGGTCTCGCACAGCCGTTTCAGCAGGGCGTTCCGCTCCCCCTCCGGGGTGGCGTCTCAGACCTTCTGCATGTCGGCGGATACCCACTGGGCGGCGTTGATCAGGGTACGGTCTGATTGATCCCGGATCTCCTGGCGCACGTCCTCCAGGTTTAGGGCCATGAGTTTCTCAGCGTTCTGCACACAGAGTCTGGTCTGCAAAACCAGAAATAACAGGGAGATCAGGAAAAAGGCGGCGGCTACCACCAGCCCCAGCCTCCGCTGAAAAATCGCCAAAACAGACGGCAGTCCGGTACGCTCCCGGTCCTTAGTTAAATGGAAGGGCCGCATCTGGTCCTCCTTATTCTATGGAGAGGATATCGGTGAAGCCCGTTATCTCCAGAACCTCCATCACAGCCTCGTTGGCGCCGCGCACTAACATCTCCCCGCTGCCCAGAGCTTTTCGAGCTGCAAGCAATACCCTGAGCCCCGCCGAGGAGAGGTACTGAAGCTCCGTTAAGTCCAGCACCAAGCGCTCCTTCACCTCCTTATAGGTGTGAAAGGGTACCGGAAGTGTCTCGCCGGTGATAATCTTCACCTCATACCGGCGAATAGCCATCACATATTTGCTGTTGACCGAATAGCAGCGGTGAATATGGCAGAAACACCTGGGCAGCAGCCGGCGCATGGCAGTGATGCTCAGGCCGCACTCTATGACCTGGTCCACGCAGTGCAGCAAAGTCTTACTCCGAAGACTCTCCACATACAGCAGAGAAGACGCCGGGAGAAAAATCGTGCTTCCCTCGCTGGGCACGGCTAATTTTTGGTTCTGGGAGGTCTCCAGCAGCACGTCCAGCACTGCCTGATATGCGGAAGAGCGGGATGCCCGAGCCGCAGAGCCGTGGTGCAAAAATTCATAGTCAGCGTGCAATAGTATTAGTTTTGTATCGCCGCCTATCAGTTGGAACAGCAGAGAATAACGGGCCATAATGGCGGCACTGTCCCTGCCCAGGGTGACCTGGGCCGTTACAGCCTCGCAGCGGGAGGTGATGGGCAGGCGGGTGTACTCGTCCAGAAGGACCCTGCTGCTGTGTGACTTCAGCCGAGAAAGGCGCTGCCGGATGGCCTCCTCGCCCACGATGGTGCGCTCGCCGGTCCCCAGCCACAAGCTTTTCGAGCACAGCCGCGAAAACCAGGGCTCAGGGTTGCCGTTATAGTATTCCCTGATAAGCTGCCGAGCAATTTCCACAGTGTCCTCCAGTCTCTCCGCCATTCCCCCGTTCCTCTGGCAGGCGGCGCTGGAGCTTACGGCTTTTTCGGGTCGTGCCCGGTTTTGCCGAACTCGTGGCGCAGGTAGGCCTCCTGGCCGGAGAGCCCGCCCGAATACGCGCTGGGGGCGGGGCGGCCGCCCGCGACCTGCTCCAGCTCTTCCTCTGTCAGTACCTTCTTGTCGTTCTCTGGGATCGTGGTGGGATTTTTCTTCTCGTTCATGGTGATGCTCCTTTCAGAATAGAAATGATATTATTAGAGTGGATTTTGGCCTCCGGCGGTTCAGGGGTTCCACCCCTGAAAACTCCGCAACCTTTGAAAAGGTTGACGAAACTTTTACGATTGTTCGGTTAGCTTGTCAAAACACATAAAACCTTCACGACGAGCAAAGCGAGGAGTGGGTAAAAGTTTTTGATCAAACTTTTTTCAAAAAGTTTGTGGGGTTTGGGGTGAAACCCCAAGGTCTTAGAGTTTACTGTACGGCCTGCTGGCGCTCCACCAGCCGGGCGAAGGTTCCGCCCCTCCGGATAAGCTCCTCATAGCCGCCGTCCTCCATGATTTTACCGTCTTTCAGCACCAGAATTCGAGTGGCTTGGCGTATGGTGGAGAGCCGGTGGGCCACTACCACCCGGGTGCAGTTCAGGCGGTCCAGGGACTGGGAGACCTGCTTCTGGGTGAGATTGTCCAGGGCGGAGGTTGCCTCGTCAAAAAAGAGAAGCTTCGGCCTGGGGGCAATGGCCCGGGCAATCAAGATCCGCTGGCGCTGCCCGCCGGAAACGCCCCCAGCCCCTTCGGAGACCAGGGTCTGCATCCCCATAGGCATTTGGCGGATTTCATCGGCGATGCCCGCCATCTCTGCCGCGGCCCAGGCCTCCTCCATGGTGAGCCCCGGGGCGCATAGGGCGATGTTCTGGTAGATGTCCCCGGCAAAGAGCTTGCCGTCCTGCATCACCACGCCGATATTCCGGCGCAGGCTGGACAGGTCCAGGGTGCTCATATCCTTCCCGTCGTAATAGACCGCGCCCTTGCGGGGGCGCTCAAAGCCCAGCAGCAGCCACATCAGGGTGGATTTCCCGCACCCGGCCCCCCCCCCCCCCCACCAGGGCCACATACTCCCCCGGGCGGATTTTCAGGGAGAGGTCGTTAAGGACCCAGGGCGCTTTCTCCCCATACTGGAACGAGACGTGGCTCATCTCTATACTGCCGGATAGCTTCTCCACCCGCTTCTTCCCGGGGTCAAATTCCGGCACTGTGGTGAGAACGGGGGTCAGCAGGCTCATCAGGGGCTTGATCTGCACAAAGCTTTCCACCGAGTCCATCAGTGTGGAAAAAGCCCCGGACACCACGCCGTAGGAGGCAATGAAGGCAAAGTAATCCCCCACCGCTACCTGGGTTTTCACCGCAAAGAACCACAGCGCCGCCGTACCCGCCAGGGGCAGCCACTGGCAGACCGCCTGAGCCAGCCGAAGGGTAAGAGGCGGGTCATAGCGAACCTTTGCCACCGGGATATAGGCCCCTGCCCATTTGGAAAACGCGCGCTTTTCTGCCCCGGCCAGCTTCAATTTTTGTATTCCCATCATCAGGCCGTAGGCCAGGCCCGACTCTCTGGACTGCCGCTCCATAGCCTTTCGGGCCAGCTTCAGCCTCACGGCCATGCCCAGAAGGGACGCCGCGCCAGTTGCCAGTAGCACCAGCAGGCCAGGGATCACCAGCCCGGGAGCGAAGCCGGCCATCTGCCCCAGGTAGAACAGGGCGGTAAGCCCCCCAGAGAGCACGGTGTTCAGGGTGCTAGAGCAGAGCTCTCCCATGCGTTCCAGGCGGCTCTGAAGCTCCCCCGCGCTGTGGGACTGGAAAAAACTGGGGCGCAGCGCCAGCAACCGGGCCATACCCGCCGCCTGCATTGCCGCCCCGGCCTTGCCAGAAATGCGTCCGAGAGTCAAATACTTGTATGTACCCAGCAGCACACCGGCAAACCCCGCGCACAGCAGGAACACTCCCGTAGACATCAAGGCACGGAGGCTGCCGTACAAAGACGCCTCGGTGTAAAGGACGTCGTGCAGCCACGGGGGCAGCAGCCCCACCAAGGACACCGCCAGGGTCGCCAGCACAAACAGGAGCCAGTCACCTATGCCCACCGAGTCTATAGCATAGGCCGCAAGGTCTTTTAGCCCGATTTCTCGCTGGGGAAGGGGCTTGTAAAAGCACAGGGCCTCTTCCGCCAAGAGAGAGCAGGTGCGCCTTGTGATCTTTTCGCGCCTGCCCGTGTCCGGGTCAAAAAAGTCGTAGCCTCCCAGCGGGCGGGGAATGAGAGCAATCACTTTACCGCTTTCCTCATCCAAGCCGGCCCGCCTGCCCAGCATGGCGCCCCACGCATTTCTGTGCCACTTGCCCTCTGACTTCACCTTGCGCCAAAGAAACCCTCTGGAGCCCAGTTCTTCCTCCAGCTGCCGAGACACTGTCCTCTCATGGGAGGCCTGTAAAAAGGGCAATCCGTAAAACTTTAAAATTTCCCCCACTGCCTGCCGGGACTGCTGGCTCTGGTCCCGCAACAATGCGGCCAGCTGTTTATTCATTACTACATCCGCCATGCCGGAAAAGGCCCCGCTGAACGCCTCCTGATCCTTTTTGGCACGCAGGCGGATCTGTTCGTCAAACCAGCCCAAAAACACACCTCCTCTCAATCAAATCAATCTCAGCGTTCAGTCGCTTTGCACCAAACGCCTATACAGCCCTTCCTCTGCCAGCAGCTGCTCATGGCTCCCCCGCTGGACCACAGCTCCTCGTTCTAGCACAAGGATCTCGTCACAGCCTATAATAGAGGAGAGCCTGTGGGCCGCGGCCACGCAAGTGACCCCCCGGTCCCATATGGCGCTGACCACCTGGGCTTCGGTATCGGCGTCCAGGGCGGAGGTGGCCTCGTCCATCAAAACGATGGTGGGATCTCCCGCCAAGACCCGGGCAATCTCCAGGCGCTGTCGCTGCCCGCCGGAGAGGTTCCTGCCTCCCGCCGTCAGCATACAGCGGTAGCCGCCCTCCCGGGTGACGATATCCTCATGAAGCATGGCGTCCCTGGCCGCGAGGATCACCTCGAAGTCCTCGATGGTCTCATCCCACATACGGATGTTGCTCTCCAGGGTATCCTCAAAAATGCTGATGTCCTGGTCCACCACAGAGAGAGACCCGGTAAATACCGGGCGTGGAATCTCCGCGATGGGCCTGCCGTCAAAGAGAATCTCCCCGCTCCAGGGCTTGTAGAGACCGGCAGTGAGCTTGAGGATGGTGGACTTACCGCAGCCCGACGGGCCCACCAGAGCCACCCGGCGTCCAGGCTCTATGGTGAGGTCAAAGTGTTCCAGCAGGGGCTTGCTCTGGGGAGAGTAGCCGAAGGTGACGTTTTTGAACTCAATGCGGCCGGAAAGTTTTTCCAGGCTCTCCTCCCCCAAGTCTCCGTCCTCATATTCCACGTCCACGGGATATTCCATCACATCCTGGATGCGCTCCATGTCCGTGCGCATTTCCTGGAGGACTCGGGTGCTCTCCACCAGCTGGGAAGCCGGAGACATGAATGAGGACAAAAGCCCGCTGAAAGCTGTAATCATGCCCACAGTCCACTGCCCTTGGGAGCAGAGCCAGGCCCCGCCCACCAGGGTGACGGTGTTCAGCAGGGCATACAGCGCCCGGGGCAGCATCCCTAAATAGGCACTTTTTTCCAGCAGCTCGGCCTCTTCCCCCATGACCTGTGCCTGATGCCCTGCCCAGCTGGCAAAAAAAGCCTGCTCGGCCCCAGCGGCCTTGATGGTATCCATCATCTCAATGCCGGACACCGTCATGCCGGAGAGCTTTCCCTGGTCCCGGGAGAGTACCCGTATGCGGTCCGCCCTGACCCGGGCGATCAGCCGGGAGGTCACAAGGTTCAGCAGCACCGAGAGAACTCCCGCCAGACTGAGGACAAGGCTGTAGCGCAGCATCACCGCCAAGTAGAACACCATCATGGCCCCCTGCAAAAACAGAGGAGCTAAAATAGACACCAGGGTTTTAACCACAGCCTTATTGTTCTGCTTTCTGGCCAGCACATCCCCGGCCATGCGCTGGGAGAAAAACTCTATTGGCAGGCGCAGAAGATGCCACATATAACTGCTGTTGGAGAGGATGGCAAGCTTACCTTCGGTTCGGCGGCTATAGCTTTGGCTTAACCACATGGCTGCGGCCTCCAGGGCCAAAAGTCCCGCCACTCCCAGAAAAAAGGGCGCCATCCATCCGGGATCCTTCCCAGTAAGGAGTCTGTCAGTAAAGGCTCGGGTAAATCCCAGGGTGATCAGGCCGGTTAGGGCGGTAATCACAGCCGACACCGCCGTCAACGCAAAGGGCTCCCGGGAGCCGGTAAGCTTTTCTTTTATAAACCCCCAAAGACTCCTCCGGCAGCCGCCGGGGGCGAAATCCAGGCCCGGGGCAAATTCCAGACAGATGCCGGTGAAGGATCGATCGAAATCCTCCATGGGCACCCGGCGCGCGCCGCTGTCCGGGTCGTTAATCAGGGCATACCCTCCCTGAAAACCCAAGAGCACCACAAAGTGGTTGAAGTTCCAGTGGAGGACACAGGGAAAACTGCCCCGCTGCCGCAGGTCCTCCGGCTCCATGCGCAACCCCTGCCCCATAAGCCCATAGGCCTGCCCGGCTCGCAAAAGGTTCTTGGCGTTGGAGCCGTCCCGGGAGACGCCGCAGGCGGTGCGGAGTTCTTCCAATGTGACAAACCGGCCGTAATAGGCAAGAACCATAGAAAGGCAGGCCGCGCCGCACTCGCAGGTCTCCAGCTGCAGGATGGCCGGAACACTTGCCCTGCCCGGGGCCTTTACTGGCTTTTTATTTATCCCGCCCATATCAGCCCACCACAAAGGAGATGGGCCGAAAGCTCTCTACCACCAGGCTGGCCGGATAGATGCCGTCTTGCAGGCCCTCTACCTCGGCCTCTACCATCCTGCAGTCCTCCTCCGGGTCCAGGCCGGAGAGCTGCAGCAGATAGGGCTCCAAGTCATGATGGGACGCCTCCTTCGATACCGCCCGAATAATCCCCTTCTGCCCGGCGATCTCAATGGTCATGCCCGGGGTCAGCCGCTGGGCGTCCTCGTCTGAGAGGGGGCAGAGGGCCACCTCCCCGCTGACCCGGGCCCCAGTGGAAACCGTGCTCTCAATGGTTCCGAATACGCCCCAGATCAGCATCCCCGCCAGCAGCAGGAGCAGCGCGAAAAGAACGAACCATGCCTGCGGGCTTACCACGCGAATATAGCCGCTGAGCTTTGCGGGGCTGTTGAGTCTTTCCAGGCTGGATTTTCGGAAAATCTCTTCTCTCATTGCCTTTCTCTCCTTAGATTGTGCCTAAACTGTCTTTTCGGTTTTTACGCAGTTTAACAGGACGCGCGCGGTAAACTCCCCGTCTTTGCGGATAAACTGGGCGCTGCCGCCGTACTTCTCGGCGATCAGGGCCACGCTGCGCAGTCCCAGACCCCTTCGGCCGTCCTCCTACCGGAGGAGAACGCCTCCCATCCGGAGAAGCCCTCCATGTCCGGCATGGGGCCGCAGGCGTTTCGGATCCGGATCAGCAGCACCACTCCGGATGGCATGATCTCCACAGACAGCCTTCGCTCCTCCGGCGGCAGAACGCGCACTGCCTCCAGAGCGTTCTCCAGGCAGTTTCCCAGAAGCACGGTGATGTCCGTGGCATCCACGCCGCTGCCCTTTGGCAGGGATGCCCGGCACTCCACCGCGACTCCCGCCTCCCGGGCCTGACTGAGGTAGTACTCCAGAACGCTGTCCACCACCGGGTCTCCGCTGGATTTCTGCTTCTCCAACTGGTCATACACCGTGCCGTACTGCTTGAGGTATTCCGCGATCTCCTCCTGCTTCCCCTGGGCGTTCAGGGCGGAGAGGGCGTTCAGATGGTGGCGCATATCGTGGCGCAGGCGGCGGGTCTCCTCTATGGCCCGGCTGAGCTGCCGGTACTGCACCTGCCACACGGCCAGCTCCTGGGCGGTCTCCGCCTGCCTGCGCACCGTGGCGATCTCCTGGAAGAAGGTGTAGTAGGTGAGCATCTCGGCCAGAGTGATGGAGAGGAAGGAGACGGTGGCGAAGGGCTGGCGGAAATAGGGCATCCAGTGGGAGACAAAGCAGAACAGCAGGAACATGACGCAGATATAGAGAAGTCCCCGCCGGGCCTCCTGCGTGCTGAGCAGGGGCAGACTCCCCTGCAGGGTGCGGCGGGAGAAGAGCCATACCAGGGGCCAGGTAACGGCCGTGACCCCCAGGATCGTGAAAAAAACGTAGGCATTCCCCGCCTCGGTATACACAATCTCGTTGATATAGCGCTCCTGGTCCCCGATGAGCAGGGCGGACAGGTTGCTGGCCAGCATCTGGACTGCGGCGTAATGGATCACCATGCCCGCCATCATCAGCTTGTGGAGGGCCGGGGCCTTCACAATCCAGGCCCGCGCAGCCCAAAAGGAAATACCCCGTAAAGGCCAGCAGGCAGTTCCGCCGCCGGAACCGCAGGGCGCCGTCCCCAAAGGGGGCGTACATCAGCGGCACCAGGGGGATGGTCTGGGCCCAGACCATCAGGAGAAGCATGGGGCTTAACAGGCGGCTCATGGCAGATCCTCCTCCATCTGGCTCATTTTCCGGAACATGAACTCGTGATACCGGGCCTGCACCTTGGACCGCTCCCGGCGGCTGACGGGCAGGCATTCCCCTGTTGTCAGGTGGCAGCCGGAGCCGCCTAGATATAGCAGGCTGTTCAGGTTGACGATGCAGCCCCGGGAGACCAGGGTGAAGTCCCACTCTTCCCCCAGCTGTTCCACCGCCTGATGGAAAGGAGCAGCCACCCACTCCCGGCAGGAGAGCAGGTACAGCTGGACGCCCCGGTCTAGGCTAGTCAGGTAGCGGATCTGCCCCAGGGGGAACCGGCGGCTCTCTCCGCGACCGGTAAGCTGCAGGCAGCGGGAGACTTCGAAATTTGGGGTGCGGAGCCGCCGTAAAAGCTCCTGGGCGCTTTCCACTGTCAAGGGCTTTACAAGATAGTGCAGGGCTTCCAGGGCGAAGGCGTCCACGGCAAAGTCTCGGCTGGAGGTAAGGAACGCCAGGGGCAGTCCGGGCATAGCCTGGCGCATACGGCGGGCGGTTTCCATGCCGTTTAGCCCTTTCATATATATATATCAAGAATCACCAGGTCCGGCGGGGGGCCTTACACGACCACCCGTACTGCCTCCTCACCGGAAGTACAGGTGGAAACAGAGAGGTCAACGGCCAAGGGCTGGGCCGCATCCCGAAGGATCCTTTCTATATCTTCCAGCTCACGCCGCTGGTCGTCGCAGAGAATGATGCGCATACTCGCTCTCCCGTTGTTAATTATGAAATCGGACGCCGGTATCGCTCCGGTGTTGGTAAATCTTTCGTTTCGTTTGAAAAAACAGACATTCATACAGGTACAATTATAGGTTATCCCAAGAAAACACGCAATACCGCCCATGTAGTGTTTTGACCGCTCGCGTACATTTTGCCCATGAATGTGAATAGCAGGACATGGAATCAATTCTTTTGTCTGTGCGATTTTCTTCGGGTAGTATTTGATTATCTTGCCCTCCAGAGCGTATTTCTCGGAGAGATAGCTGGATTTTAAGAGCCGCAGCTTTGATACCTGAATGTCTAAATCCATCTTTTCCTTAATATACAGGTTGCCTGTCGCAAGCATTTTTATCTCGGCGTAGCTGAGCGCCGTTTCGTCTATATCCTCACAGGAGCGCACAGGAGATTTGCTCGTCATTATCTGACCTGCAAACTTCTGTTTTCCCTCCACAAGCTGATACAAGTATGCGTCAAAGGTATCCTCTGTAACATAGCGGTAGAGGTGTCCCTTCGGATTTTCGTTGCCCTGTCTGACTAACTTTTCACGGCGGTCGGGATCATTCCAAATCCAATCCTTAAAGCCCTGCTTTGCCTGTGCAATCTGCGTTTGGCTGTATTATTAAAGCAGCTCGTGAAAGCGCCGGGATTACCATAGAAGCGTTAGCCGATAAAGCGTGTAGCTTCCGCCTCATCAGGCAATGATTGGTCTATAATCATATGATCTATCATTTCTTTTTCCATTAGCATTTTCATTTCTCCTGTCCGTTTATTGTCCAGTAGCTTTCATGTAAGCGAAAAATAGATACGAACCTACGCAAGAAAAGAAGAAGGCGGTATAATGAAGGGGGGATGAAGAAAAACGGAGGATATAAGGAATGGGAACAGAGCACAAATGCCAGTGGTGTGGGAAAGAGTTT
>NZ_RAZF01000024.1 GCF_003612555.1 Acutalibacter sp. 1XD8-33 | reverse complement strand
TTGACCCGTTACCCCGTGATTTTTCGCGTTCCCGATCACACGATGGAAAGCGTCGTGCGGGGGATTGACCGTATAGAGCGGAGGATGGGCGCAGGGTTCCGGCAAGTGTTCAGGTCAATAACGGTTGACAACGGAAGCGAATTTCAGGATTGCGCCGGAATGGAGCGGTCAAAGCGGGCGCGGAAGCCCCGCACAAAGAGTTATTATTGCCACCCGTATTCTGCATACGAACGGGGAAGCAACGAAAACATGAACCGCATAATTCGGCGTTTCTTTCCAAAGGGAACAAGCTTTGATGAAGTGACCGCGGCGGATATTGGGGTGGGTAACGCCGCAAATGCTTTTCGAGCGGTATATAACATAGCCCCCGAATAATTGAACACAAAGGGAGCGGAGCCGGAAGCGAAAAAACGCCCGGTTTGGTTTTTTGTTGCCTTTTTGCACAAAAGCGGGGGTTCCGAACACGCCGGAACCTCCGCTTTTCATAAGTCGGGAAAATTTTTTGAACTTTTTTGTAATTTACTCTTGACTTTTGGCCGAAGCAAGGGGCTGTTTCTAAAAATTCCAACAAACCCTTTGCCCTGCGGCTCGATTTTCTTCTGATGCTTACGTGTAGCAGAAATAGATGGTGGTTCCCAGCACGGAATCATAGTAGCTGGTATAGAGCCCGCTGCCGGTGATCATGCCGGTCTGACCGGTGACGTTGGGCGGACAGATACTCCCGTTCTCCAGCAGATACCGGGCATTTTCAATCACTCTTTGGCTGGGCTTTTTGTGAATGGAGCCGTTATAGACCGGCCCATATTGCCCTGGCTGGTAGATCACATCCCGGATAGTATTAGGAAAATGCACACTGTTCACCCGGTTAAGCACCACGCTGCCCACCATGCGCTGCACCCAGTCTGGCATCCAGTCGCAGCCAGCTTCCGCGTTGATAATCCGTGCCAGCAGGTCCAGATCCTCTTCTGTATAGCTGGGCTTCGGTTTGTTGGCCTCTTCCATAGCGGCAAGGATCTCTTTCGCGGTGGTGTAGTCTGTGAAATAGGTGGTTTTGCTATAGTCCAGCTTCAGGGTTTCGATTTTCAGGTTCCTCTGCTGTTCATAGATAGCGCCCACCTGCATGGCATAGGTTCCGCCATCCCGCAGAACCCGCATAATCTCAGCCATGTAATCCACCTTGGGGTTGTAGCCGGTAACAGTGATATAATCCGACAATCCCTTGGCTGAGGCGGGGATCCCCAAAACAGGCAGCGCCGCCAGTAGCATCAGAAGAAACATCGCCAGTAATTTTTTCATGGATATGAGCACATTCCTTTCTTTACAGGGGCCGGACGTTTTTCAGGGAAACGGCCTTTGCCCCAGAATTTAGGTTTTGCTCCATAAGTATGGGTTGTCTGTGGAAAATTATGCCAAAAACTTTCCAAAAACTTTTCCGCAAAACCAATGGCTCATATTCTAGCACCCGGCTGGCTTATTTTTCTGTCGAAGCTGCCTGTCACAACCTGGCGGTTTTTCGGCTTTCTGGCCCTTACCCGCCTATTCTTCGTATTGCAGTTTCTCCTCTGTCCAATTCTCCAGCACAGAGAGCATATCCTTCGCCACCTCTCTGGCGCCGGGCAGGTCGTGCTCTAGATAATTTCCGCACTCCTCCCTCCTGCTGCCAGGAATCACGCCGTCAAAAGTGGAGATAAACTGAAAGCACTCCTTCACCAGCTCGATGGCCTGGGTCTTGCTCACCGTATCCCGAAGGAGAAAGTAAAATCCGGTGCGGCAGCCCATGGGCCCCACATAGATCACCTCGTCCGTAAGCCGGGAATTCCGAGCATAGGTGGCAAACAAATGCTCAAACGTGTGCAGGGCCCCATTGTTCAGATAATCCCCGCCATTGGGCTTTTTCATACGGATATCATAGGTGATTACATCCCCGTCTACCCGAGAAAGATACATTCCCTTCTTCAGCTTGTCATGATTCACAGTAAAACTTGCAATTTTCTTCATACTGACTTCCTTTCCGAATTGATATTTCTCTCAGGCCCACAGCGCGTCCTCCCCTGCTGTGGATATAATAATTATAGTACGCGAATTCCCGTTTGTCTAGGGGGAGCCATAGGCTCTCTAGACAGATATTGATTGTCCATCCCGTCTGAAAACCTGATTCCGCCTGGCTCTCCCTGTCTTTTCCCAAACCCGCCTTCCACTCTGAAAAAAGTCTTGCTTTTCCCTCTCACTTTCCCACTATATGGATTGACAATCCAGCGCCGGATGTCCTATAATAAGATAGGTTGAAAGCCTTATGTTACAAAACAGGAGTGTATCGAGATGAACAGTATCCGAAAAAAAATCACAGTATGTCTGATCACCACAGTCGTCGTAGCTCTGCTTGCGGTAGGCCTTTCCAGCATCATGCTGAATTATCGGAGCACCCTAACCACGGTGGAACAGATGATGTGCGAAACAGTTGCCCTGGCCGGCGAGCGCATTGAGCAGGAACTGAGCGCCTATCGAAATGTCGCAATGGATACAGGCTGCATCCCCCAACTGTCCGACAAGGATGTGCCCGTGGAGGAAAAGCGGGCCATCATTGATGAGCGGGTAAGTATGCACGGCTTCCAGCGGGGAAATATTGTGGGCGCGGACGGAATCAGCATTTTTGATGGAAACGACTATTCCGACCGGGAGTATGTACAGCTTGCCATGCAGGGAACGGTATATGTGTCCGAGCCGCTGATCAGCAAGATCACGGGTGAGCTCTCCATTATGGTAGCCGCTCCCATCTATGACGGCGGAAAGCAGGGCGGCTCCATTGTGGGCGTAGTCTATTTTGTGCCCCCGGAAACCTTCTTGAACGACATTGTCTCCTCCATAAAAATCAGCGAAAGCAGTCGGGCCTATATGATAAACAAGTCCGGCGACACCATTGCCGACACCACCCTGGAGACAATCACCACCCAAAATATTGAGCAAGAGGCGAAAACAGACTCCTCCTTAAAGGAGCTGGCCGCCATTCACAGCGCTATGCGCCAGGGAGGCAGCGGATTCGGGAGCTTCCAGGATTCCGATGGTCCCCGCTTCGCGGCCTATGCCCCGGTGAGCGGCACAGATGGTTGGAGCGTCGCGGTTACGGCCATGAAAAAGGACTACCTGGCGGATACATACTTTGGCATGTTTATCAACATCGCGGTTATGCTTGCCTCTAGTATAGCTTCTATTTTTGTGGCATTGAAGCTCTCCAGCAACATCAGCAGGCCAATGCAGGCCTGCGCCAAACGAATGAAGCAGCTGGTTGCGGGAGACTTGGCCTCGCCCGTACCCCAGACCCATGGGCAGGATGAAACCGCCGAGCTGACCCAGTCCACGGCGGAACTGGTGGCTGGTTTGAACACCATCATTCAGGACATCGGCTATTTGCTGACAGAAATGGCTGGGAAAAATTTTGACATAACCTCCTCTCATCGGGACGCGTATGTGGGCGGATTCCAGGGAATTCTGGAATCCATGCGCACCCTGAAGCTCCAGATGAGCGCCACAATGCGGCAGATTGACGCGGCAGCGGGACAGGTATCCGCCGCCAGCGATCAGGTTTCTACCGGGGCCCAGACCTTAAGCCAGGGATCCATGATGCAGGCCAGTTCAGTTCAGGAGCTGGCCGCCACAATCAACGACATCTCCTCCAATGCCAAACGCACGGCTTCCGCCGCGGAGGAGGCAGGTCAGTTTGTGGGTCAGGCTGGCGCGCAGCTGGGCGTTAGCGTAAAGCAGGTGGGCGAGCTGAACAGCGCCATGGAAAAAATCTCCCGTTCTTCCGAGGAAATCTCCATTATCATTGCCACCATTGAGAACATCGCTTTCCAGACCAATATTCTGGCTCTGAACGCCGCCGTAGAGGCCGCCCGGGCCGGAGAGGCGGGCAAAGGCTTCGCCGTTGTTGCCGGTGAGGTGCGTAATCTGGCGTCCAAGTCCGATGAAGCCGCCAAAGCCACTAAAGATCTGATTGAGCGATCCATTGCCGCCGTTGCCGAAGGCAGCGAAGTGGTAATTAAGGTTACCGAGTCCCTGGAGCGTACCAGCGTCTTGGCCGGCAATGTGACCGCCCAAATGGATATTGTGGTGGAAGCGGTAGAAAACCAGACGAACTCCATCACCCAGGTGACCGAGGGGGTAGACCAGATTTCCACGGTGGTACAGACGAACAGCGCTACTTCAGAGGAAAGCGCTGCGGCCAGCCAGGAGCTCTCTGCGGAGGCCGCAGGTTTGAAGCAGCTGGTAAATGAGTTTACCCTTGCCAAGGATTGATCATTTCTGGAGCGGAAAGAACCAGGATAGCCCCAGAATTCCCGCGCTGTATGATTAAGAAAAGCCGGACGGCTTTTCCGCTCGATTCAAAAGAATCGCGCCTATTTTGAACCGCGCTAACAATATAACAGAAGAAAAACTGCGGGCATCTCGCAAGAAAGCAGCCTATTCTGAAAGCGATTGAGAATAGGCTGCTTCTTTTTATTGTTCCGGATGACTGTGCAAAACTCTGGCTTTCCTGAATCGTTCCCAGCAGAACCATGCCCGCGAAGCCGCGGCAAGACTCTTTTTCGGTTACGGCAAACCCAGTTTAAAAGATGTAGGACACTGCGCCGCCCAGCCTGAAAATCGGTAAATTTCGGTTTTCAAGTATGTTTCCTAGATTTCCCGCTTTCAGCGGGCGGGGCCGATACCAGGCAGATGTTCGGGTAGCTGAAATCCAGCTGAAACCGCTGGTAGGAGACGCCGTTTTCCCCATAAAATTTCCCGATCTCATCCGCAATTGCGATGGAATTCAGTTTGCGGGTTTTGTCCCAGTAATTGCAGCAGGGCACAATCACCGTGGGACGTATCAAAGCGCTCTCCGCCACCGGACGAGTGGCCGCATCCGGGTGCAGACCTACGATCAGGTCGTAATAAGCCGCCATATCCGGCGTATACAGGGCCTCCCGGTGTTTCACCCCCACCAGGGCATAATGCCGGGGGTCCACTACCTCGGCCTCATAGTTATACTTTTTTGTCAACAGCCGGGAGAGCACCCCCTGGCCTCCAGCAATGTCCGCGATATACTTCACGCTTTTGCCAAAATAATCCGCGATAAATTCCGCCAAAACAGCAAACCGCCGCTCGTCTCCGTGGCAGGAGATCTGATGCTTTCTCCCCATCCTCTTTTCACTCCTTCCGCGCCCGCACCAGGAGCATCATGGGACGGCGAAATTCATCCTCCATCCCCGGCAGATTCTTCATCTCTTCCGGGGGCTGGGCCTCCTCCACCCAATCCAGAGCAAACCCCGCCCGGCGCAGGCCCATGAGAATCTGTGTCAAGGTATGGTGCTGCTTCACCACAGGGCAGCCCAAAAAATGGGTAGACCGCTCGCCGGGCTGAAAATAGCCGTCCACCGGCCAATACCGGGGCCTGCCGTCTGACCCATAGACCCACTCCTGGCCCACTCCGGCAGTAAATACCGGATGTTCTATGTTGAAGAGAAAGACTCCCTCTTCTGCGAGCGTGCGGCGCACCAGGGAAAAGACGCGGTCCAAATCCGCCACATAATGCAGCGCCAGATTGGACACCACCAGATCCCAGGCGGCTTCCGGATACTCATAGTTCTCAATTCCACAGAGCCGGTATTGGATTTCTCCCCCCATGCTCCGGGCCTTCTCCAGCATTTTTTCGCTCAGGTCCAGCCCCAGTACTTCGGCCGCGCCTTGCTCCGCTGCAAAACGGCAATGCCAGCCGTAGCCACAGCCCAGATCCAACACCCGCCTGCCCGTAAGGGGCGGAAACATCCGGCTGAACTGAGCCCACTCTCCAGCGGCGGCCAGCCCCTGCCGGCTTCGGGGCATCTGGGCGTATTGCAGGAAAAATGCGGGATCATCGTACTCCGGCCGGGCGGGCCGGGAATCTCTCTGGGACACAGCGCTCCCTCCTTTTGGATGAAATCAGGGACAGTATAGCAGAAAACCGTCCCCGATGCAAGAGGGGGATTCCGGACTTTTTGGGGGGACGATGTTTTGGCCTCCGGCGGCTCAGGGGTTTTTCTCACCTCACTTGATCCGGGGCCGTCTGCGGATCTGCAACACTGCCCGTTCCACCACAATCAGCGCCGCCGGCAGGGCTATCCCCACCCCCATGATCAGAAGGGGACGCATGATAATTCCATTTTTATAGGCCACAATTACCTGCCCCGCTTCTGATTCCGGCATAGATATGGTGGAGGAGCCTGGGGAAAAGCTCTTCAGCGCATTGAAGAATTCCTGATACTGCCGGATGAAATAGCCAAAATCGGTGATCTGCTCCCTGGGCAGCATGGAAGAGGGAAGATTGACCGCGCCCAGTGCCAGTGGCAGGCAGACCAGCAGCGTCAGAGCCAAGAACCCGTTCACCAGCAGGGGAACCCAATTTTTCCCGGCCTCCCGGGCCATAAAGCAGGACCCCAACCACAGGGTCACGGCGGCCAGCAGCATGGCGAACACCAACCCAACGGCGGTCAGGCTCTCCAGGAACAGCCCCATCTGGGAGAAGCTATACACCCGTGCCTCCCGCAGCTCCGGGATCATGCTCTTGGCCCGGCCATCCATATAGGGCTCCTGGGCCTTTTCCACAGAGAACTGCACCGCTTGGCCGTTCCGCTCCTCAATGGACACCCCCTCACTCAAGGGCCCGATCTCCGGCGTTCCCTCCGGAAACACCGCCAGCCAGTGGTCCGGCACACATTCGCCCGTCTTGTTCACGTTGACCAGCTCGCCCTCCCGAATCGGCTTGGAGGCATATTGAATGTAGACCACGCCCCAGGAATACTCCACCTTGATCTTTTCCGCCTCAAAATCCACCTCGTAGCTGGAGGGATCCTGTTCCCGGGCGCGCTCCCCGGCCTCCCAACCCGTTCCCTCGTATGTAGTATAAAGGTGCATCCCCGTATCGTCAACAAACAGCGCGTCCAGGGGCAAAACGCCCCCGCTGGCGCCTCTATCATTTCGCGCCCCAGTGGTTACCACCTGAGGAATCATAATCTTTTCCACCCGCATGGAAATCATCGTGACGGCTACCAGCATCCAAAATATTAAAATAAACACGCACAGCGCTTTCTTTTTCATTGCGTTTACCCTGCCTTTCTTCTTAAAATTTCAATGCGCCTTGCTGACGCCCCGCAAAGCAACAGAGAAGAGAGTCCTCTCACTTCACTTCCGCCAGGACGATGCCCTCTACCAGCTCCTTGTTGAAATAGGTGAACAGGAACAGGGGTGGAATCACCACCAGGATGCAGCACACCAGTTGCAGGGTGGGGTCCGCCGGGGGCACGTATGCCAGAGCAACGGAAATGGGATAGCGAATAAAGTCTTTCAGATAGGCGATGGGCTGCTCCACCATATTCCAGCCGTCCAGAAAGGACAGCAGGGTAACGCACACCAGGCCGCTGGTATTCATGGGCAGCACCACTTTCGTAAGCATACGAAAGACGCCGCAGCCATCCAGTTTGGCGGCATCGATGATGTCCGCGCTGACAGACTTGAAGCTCTGGGTCAGAATGAAGGCTCCCAGCGGCACAAATATAGAGGGAAGAATCAGGGCGTAGTAAGTGTCCAGAAGGCCCAGATTGTCCAGCATGATGTAGTTGGGGGCCAGGGTGACCTGCAATGGGAGAACCATGAGGATCATCAGGACAAAGAGCAGGGTGTTTTTCCCTGGGAACTCACATTTGGCAAAGCCATAGCCTGCCAGCACCGAAACCACCAGCTGCCCGGCCACAATCGCCCCGCAGATTCCCATGCTCTTCCAAAAGCGCACCAAATATTGGGAACTGCCCAGGAACACGTCATAGTAGTAGCGAAAGGTCAGCCTCTGCCCCGCGGGCAGAAAACTCAGGGTGAGCACATAGACGAATGGCGCGATGGAAACAAACGCTAGAAGCAACGCGAAAAGGCCGCTGAAGCAAGAAGTCTTTTTCATGCCCGGAACGCCTCCTTTTTTCTTACGAATCCATAAAACACGGCAAAGGCCGCCAGCACCACGATCAAAAGCAGTATAGATGCTACGGAGAGCTTGGCATAGTTCAGATTTTCGAAGCTGTTATTGAGGAAATGCTGGAGCATATAGATATTCTCGTTGGGATGGGTGCCACCAATCAGGAAGATCTCCCGGAAGCATTTGAAAGCATTGATCAGGGAGAAAATCAAAGCGAAAAACACCGAATACCACATTTGCGGCGTGGTGATATAGTAGAATTTCTGCCAGCTGGAGGCTCCGTCCAGATCGGCTGCGGCATACTGCTCTTCCGGGATGGTGACAAGGCCCGCCAACAGCAGGATCACACTATAGCCGGTATTTTTCCAGAGGTAGAGCAAAACCACCACTCCAAAGGCGGCGGGCCCGCCCAGCCAATCGGTCACGGGCAGGTTCAGGGCCTGGCAAAAACCGGAAACCAGGCCTGTCTCATGAAAGAGCAGCTCCACCAGAATCACCGCGCCCACCACAGGCATAATATAGGGAAACAGAAACACGGATTTCAGCAGCTTGTGCTTTCCGGCCTGCTTCTGCATCAGAAGGGCGATCAGGTAGGCCAGCACCATGATCAGGGGCAGTCCCACAGCCAGAAAGCGCATGGTGTTTCCAAAGGCCAGAGTAAACATCCCATTGGAGGTCACGTCCTGATAATTGATGAGGCCCACAAAGCTGCTTGCCCCGCCGCTTCCCGTGGAGAGGGAATACTGCACCACCAGCACAAATGGGATGGCGTAAAACAGAATACAGCCGATCATCAGCGGGGCGATGAGCAGGTAGCCCTGCAAAGCGCTTTTGGATCGTTTCATGGCAATCACTCCCATAGCTCTTGATTCTATGATATATTATATAAAAAGGGAACGCGTCTGTCAATTTCTATGTGATACAAGGAATGCCGCGCGTTTGGGGAGGGTGTTTTGGGGGACGATGTTTTTGGGATGATGGTATGGCCTCCGGCGGCTTAGGGGCGTCGCCCCTAAGTACCCCACCAAACTTTTCCCTCGCTACGTGGCGCTCTGGGTATCGAAATATGCCGCCCGGACCCAGCACATGGCGCACAGAATAGAGAAAGAATAAAGCTAGGTTTCGCCATGTGTCAAAAAGATAGACACTCGCTATGCTCGGTCTATCTTTCCGTTTTGCTTCGCAAAACTCTGCCAGCCTGGGTGCGATCTCTCCGCGATGGCTTCTCGGCGCGGTGGACGAGCTTTCTATTCCCACCGCCGAGCGCGTCGCTTTGCGCGACATCGCGACGTACCCGCGGGGGCTCCCCGCCGGGGGTACCCCGGCTAGGACTCGGCCAGCATCATCTTCATGAGGCGGTAGCGCTCGTCCACCATATCCTCAATGGAATCCTCGTAGTATTCCCGCATGTCGTCCCACTGGGGGTCGTCGTGGGTATCCAGAAAATGTTTTGAGCTCACGTCGGCCATCATCTCTTCCAGCTGCACATCCAGCACGTCCCGGAACCTGGAGCCGGTGACGCTTCCCAGCAGGCTCTGAAGCTCCTCATAGTTTTCCTGATTCATGTCATAGCGCATACCGCCTATGCCCGGGATCTTCTCCTCGGGCTGAAGCAGCTCCCGGTGCACCGGCAGGCCAAAGGTAAAAACCGGCTCATAAAAGCTGGTCTGCATACATTCCTTGCTCATGAGATAGTCCAGCAGGAGAAAGGCTTCCTCCGGATGCTTTGTGTTGCGGTTGATGGCGGCGTAACAGGTCACCGCCGCGGTGCAGCCCCCCCGGGTGTTGTAGAGGGGGATCATGGTGTAGGCCCGGTCCTCCTCTGAGGAGCTGTGGGAGGGATTGCCGATTCCCTCGTAATAGGGGTCCATGGAATCGCCGGTCTCGCTCATCTCCGCCATCAGCTGCTCCTGAAACGCCGCCGGTCGGTCGGGAGAATCCCACAGAGCCCCCAGCTCCAGCTGGGTATGGATCACGTCCATCAGCTCGTCCTGGGTGAAGGCCAGCTCCTCGGTATCGTAATCCGCCAGCCTGGGGAACACGCTCTCCAGTCGCCACTGGCTGGAGCGATAGTACTTCATTCCCCCACTCTGCTCGCTTGGCATCACCCGGTTGGAGGCCGCCGCCAGCTTCAAGACCAGGTCGCCGCTCTCCGCCAGATCCTGGAAGGTCGTCTCCGGGCTGTGCTCGTGGGAGGCCTTGTCCGCCTCAATGAGGGTCACGGGCATGGAGTAGCACAAGGGCAGAATCTGCTGGCCCTCTTCGTTGCGCCCGGCCTCCATCACCTGGGGGATGAGCTTGTCCCACTCCATATAGCTCGCGTTTTCAATGTAGCTGTCCAGGGGCAGGAAAGTGCTCCGGTCCATCATCTGCTCCGGGTAGCGGAACAGGGGTTCGGGCCCATAGAGCATGCCGGCGCTGGCCAGAATGAACAGGTCCGAGCCTTTCCCGGCCATAATCTCGATTCGCATACGTTGAAGGGCGTTCGTCCGCTCCTCTCCCTCATGGGGCAGGTACTCAAAGGCGAAATCGCCCTCCCAACCGGCCTGCTGCATGGCCTTGCGGATGGTGTAGTCGCTGTTCCGGGTGGTCGTGCCCTCCACCCATACCTCCCGGGCGAATTTCAGGTCGATGAGCACCCGCACCGTGTCGCTGTTCTCCGGCTGCGATTCTTCCGGCTTTGATTCCTCCGCCGCCGGGGCCAGGGTCACTTCGGGCTGGGGCTCCCCGCCGCTTTCCCCGCCGGGGGCACTGGAACTGGGGGTCTCCCCGTTCTGGCAGGCAGAGAACAGGGCGATGGTCAAACACAGTACTAACAGAATGGATATGATTTTTTTCATGACAATTTCTCCTTGTTGATAGTTTAAAGATCTCTCTACCTATAAGAATCCCGGTTTTTGGAAAATGGTTGCATATTTTTGAAAAATTTTTTGTTTTTGTTTTATTGAGGGGCCTACGGCAAGAGCTTGGGGCTTTGGGTCTCAGCTGGTCTCGTCTGCCGACTCGGTCGGGAGAGTTCATGCTTGCATGAACTCTTCTCCACTGGGGAGCTTCCCCGCTTCGGTCGGTTCGTAGCTTGTCTGCAATACTTGGCTTTGCCAAGTATCCGGCAGAACACTCACCCCAAAACCCCACCAGGTGCCTAACGCACCTGGACCGCGAACCCCCCCCCACCAACCCCCGGCACGGTGGACGAGCTTTCTATTCCCACCGCCGAGCGCGTTGCTTTGTGCGATATCGCGTCTTGCCACCGAGGGTACCCCGGCGCGACTTACCTGCGGGGGCTCCCCGCCGTCAAGACTCAGCCAGCATCATTTTCATGGTGCTATAGCACTTGTCCGTGGCCTTGCGGATCTCCTCGTCCGTGATCTCCTCCCCGGCGTCCACCTTGTCGATGAACTCCCGGAACATCCGGTCCATCTCCTTGTCCACATTGCCGGTAAAATACACATAGGCGATATCGCTCTCCGCCTCCGCCAGGGCTTCCCGAAGATTCTTATAGGTCGTCGCGTTCCGATAGGATATGCCCGTCGTCAGATAGTCCGCATACACCGGCACATTTCCCGTGGCCGCCATCCAGAACATTTTCGTCTCTTTGCCCTTGCCGTCATGGGCGGTATTTTCCTTGCCCCAGAACCGTTCCAGGCTGAGAAATTCCTTGCTGAGCAGTATGTCCGCGATGAAGAAGGCGTCCTCTGGATGCTGGGTGTTCCTGTTCACCGCGCACCAGTGCTCCACAGCGGCGGCAATCTGGCCCTGGCTGTTCCGGGGCGCATAAAAGGTCTCGTCCGGGACGCTGCTCGTTGCCTTTCCTCCGCTTACTATATCCCCCCAGGACGAGTTGACGGTCTCATCATAGGTGATAGGGGTATAGTGGCTCTTCATCTCCCGGTATAGCTCCACCGCCTCTTTCGTGCGCTGAAAAAGCTCCTCCTGTTCGATCAACAACTCCTCGTTCACGTTGTCTGCAATCTGCCCGAAAACCGCCTGACGGAAGCCAACGGAAAACATCTGCATCCCATAGTTGTCCCGGACCAGCTGTTCCTCGTGGACCAGGGCCTCGTCCCAGCTGGCGGGCAGCTCCGCCGGATTCACCGGGTTCCCCTCCCGGTAGATGTCGCCAAAGGGCAGGCGGTAGAACATGGGCAGAATGTACCGGCTTCCCTCATAACATCCGGCGTCCATCACCGTCTTTTGCAGCTTGCCCAGGTCCATGAAACTGGCGTTCTCCACGTACTCGTCCAGGGGCAGGAAGAAGCCGGAGGCCATGGCGTGCTCGGGATTGGGGAACAGGCTGCTCTCCGGCAGCTTGGCGTCGCAGCCCCCGAAGCCGGAGAGCAGGAACACGTCCGGTCCCGCCCCGGCCATGAGCTCCGCCCTCAGATGCGTCAGTTCCGCCTCGTAGCGCCCACTCTCCAGGGGCAGCACCTCCAGTTCCACCTCCATGCCGTTGGGTGTGCCGCCGAAATGCTTCAGAATTTCCTGGAAGGCCTTTTTGCCCAGATCCGGAGCGGACTTGCTCTCGCTGAACCAACTTCGAATCTGATAGCTGTCCGTCACTACTCGCAGTGGCTTAATCCCCTCCTCTTCTTGCAGGGCCTGGCTGGCCGCAGCGCTGGCGACGGCTTTTTTCTTCTGAGCCTCGGCGGCCAGCTTGGGCTTGCCGCTCTCGGTTTGGCCACCTTGGCAGGCGGAGAATAGGGCAATGAGCAGGCACAGGGCCAAGAGAACGGATACGATCTTTTTCATGGGAATAGCTCCTTTTTGTTTTATTGAGCTCTTGCGATGATTTTTTTGAGTAATATGGGGCCTCCGCCGCAAAGGGTCTCGTCTGCCAACTCGGTCGGGTCAGAACGATTGCCACTGGCAATCTTCCCCGCGGCTACGGCAAGGTCATGGGCCTGCGCGACCCACACTTGCGCCAAACTTTTTGAAAAAAGTTTGGATCAAAAACTTTTCCCTCGCTTCATGGCGCTCTGGTCATCGAAAAATCCCGCCCGGTTCCCACCCCCGGCGCGGTGGACCAGCTATCTCCTAGAAGTGGCGAGCGCGTCGCTTTGCGCGACATCGCGACCTGCCACCGGGGGTACCCCGGGCTTTGCGAGATATCGCGTCGCGCCTGCGGGGGCTCCCCGCTAAGATTCAGCCAGGAGCATCTGTATGGTGGTGTAGGCCTTGTGCACAGAGGACTCCAGGGGCTTTCTCTCCTCGTTCACGGCGGATAGGATGCTCCAGAGCTGCTCGTTCACCTCCGTATAAAAATCCGCCCGGTCGATCTTTTCCAGCAGGCCGTTATACTGGTCCATGTTCCACTGGCTGGCCGTCTTGCCCCCAATGGTCTTGTCCTTCTGGGCCAACCCCCTCTGGGGCGCGAAGCCGTTGGTGTAGCCATAGAGAAAGGTGCGCTGCATGTTCTCGCTCATGATGTAGTCCAGCAGCGTGAAGGCCTCCTGGGGCATCTGGGTGTTCCGGTTGACGCCGCCGAAGGCGCTGATCTGGGCGGTAAGGCCCCCCGCCTCGCTGCAGGCGGGGATCATGTAGTAGTCCTGGCCCTCCAGGTCGATCTCCGCGCCGAAGCCATAGACGGGGCCGGTCCAGATCTCCGGCAGGGAGCGGTAGTTGTCAAAATCCGGCACATACTCTGTAAACTCCGGGTACTCCCCCCGGTCAATCCTGTTCTTCTGATCCACCCACTTCTCCGCGATCTCTAGAAGATGCTCCTCCGTGAAGACGGGGGCGTCCTTGCCGTAGTCCGCCACCTGCCCCAGAATATCCTCCAGGCCGCACCAGGTGGCGGCATAACTCACCCGGCGGTCGCCGCTTTCCAAAGATTCCGCCCAGGGCATGGGCAGCTTTTCCGTGAGCCCTCCGGTCTCCTTGGGGAACAGCGTCACAGGCAGGTTGAAGCCCAGGGGTAGGAGCATCTGCCCCTCCTCTCCCCGCCCGGCCTCCATCACTGCCGGGACCTGCTTGTCCCAGTCCATAAACTGAGCCTTCTCGATGTAGCTGTCCAGGGGCAGGAAGATCCGGTTCTTCATGGCCTTTTCCGGGAAGGGGAACAGCCCCCGTGTCCCCCGGAACGCCCAGACGGCGTTGTTGCACAGGAACACGTCCGGGCCCTTTCCGGCCAGGATTTCCGTGCGCAGGCGGGTCAGGGTGTTCTCCCGCTCCGGGCCGTCCACGGGCACGGTCTCGGTAATCACCATGTACTCTTTCCAGCTGCCGGGGAGGGCGTCGGTGATCTGGCTGATCTGGGGACCCAGGACCTCGGTGCCCAGGTCCACGCACAGGGTCAGCCGGGGCAGCTGGGAGAGATCCCCCTCGCCCTGGGAGCCGGAGGCGGTCTCCCCTTTCCCGCAGGCGCAGAACAGGGCGGCCAGCAGGCACAGGGCCAAGAGAACTGACAGTGACTTTTTCATGGGAATTCCCCCTTATATTTTGCTGGAGTTGTTTTGAATTTTTTTATAAGTATTTATTGGCCTCCGGCGGCACAGACCGCCGCCTACGACAAGACCGTGGGACGCTGTCCCACACCCTGCAAGGGGCCAAGACTTGGCAACGCCAAGGTCTCCGCCCCTTGACCACGTAATCCCTCCACCAAAGACGAGCTTCCCCATCCCACCGCCGAGGGCGTCGCTTTACCCGACGTCGCGACCTGCCGTCCGCTAGGACCTCGGCGTCAAGATTCAGCCAGCATCATCTTCAGGGTGGTGTAGCACTTCTCCGTGGCCTTGCGGATCTCCTCGTCCGTGACCTCTTCCCCCACGTAGGTCCTGACGGACAGCTCCCCATACATCCGGTCGATCTCCCGGTCCAGGTTGCTGGTGAAATAGGCGTAGCTGATCTCGTCCCGGGTTTTCGACAGCAGCTTCCGCTGGGCGTTGTTCAAAGGGTTGACGAATTTATAGGTATTTTTCGAGTTGGTGAGCAGCGTACTGTATACCGGCAGATAGCCCTGCCCCGCCATCCAGAAAAAGGTCATCTGGTCCGGGTGGTACTGATAAGAGGGCTCCTTGTTCCAAAAATCCTCCTGCTGAAGGAACTTTTTGCTTAGAAGCAGGTCCACGATGAAGAACGCGTCCTGGGGGTGCTGGGTGTTCTTGTTCACGGCACACCATGTCTCAATGGGCGCGCTGATCTCTCCCTGGGGGTTTTTCAGCACGTAGGAGGAGTTCACGTTATCCTCCATAGCGATATACCCGCTCCCCCAAGGGGTCACATTGACGGCGACCTCTTTCAGGAACACGTTGTAGTCCCCCTGGCCCTGAAGCTCCTGCAAACGGCTCATCTCCGGGGCGTATGCCTTGCACAGCTCCAGCGCCTCCTTCGTGCGCTGGAAAAGCTCCTCCCCGGTGATGAGCAGCTCCTCGCTCTCGTTGTCCGCGATTTTCCCGAAGCAGGCGTTCCGGAAGCCATAGCCCGCCCACTGGGCTCCGGCCCACTGGACCAGCTCGTTGTCGCTGGCGGCGGCGCCGTTCCAGTCGCTGGGGAACTGGGCGGGGTCCATCTCCCGGTTGATCTGGATCTCGTTCAGCCGGTAGAACATGGGCAGGATCACCTGACCCTGGTCGTTGCGCCCAGCGGCCATGACCCCCTGGTCCAGCTTGTCGAACTCCATGAACTGGGCGTTCTCGATGTAGTCGTCCAGGGGCAGGAAGAAGCCCTTCTTCATGGCGCTCTCCGGATTCTGAAACAGGGTGTTGGCCGGGGTCGCACTCCCGCCGTCTCCAAAGCCGGACATGAGAAACACGTCCGGCCCGCCCCCGCCCATGATCTCCGTGCGCAGGTGGGTGAGCTCAGAGTCGTAGGGCCCGCCCATCTCGGCGGGAAGAATCTCCAGTTCCACCTCTATGCCGCTGGGCGTGCCGCCAAAATGTTTGAGGATGGTCTGAAAAGTACGCTTTCCCTGGGAGGCGTTGGAAGCCCTGCCCATGAGCGTGCTGCGGCAGTCCAAGTCTGTCACTACCCGCAGCACCTCCACATCCTCTTCCCTCTGAGCGGAGCTGGCGGCTTTTTCCTTCTGGGCCTCAGCAGCTAGCTTGGGCTTGCTGCTCTCGGTTTCACCGCCCTGGCAGGCGGAGAACAGCGTGAAGAGCAGGCACAGGGCCAAGAGAACGGATACGGTCTTTTTCATGATAATTTCTCCTTTTGGGTGGAATAAAACTCTCTACCTATAAGAATCCCGGTTTTGGGAAAATGGTTGCACGTTTTGGGAATTTTTGTTTTATTTTTTATTGGGAGGCCTCCGGCGAGAAGGGGGCGTTGCCCCCTCCACCCCCACCACCTTTGAAAAGGTGGACGAAACTTTTTCCTCGCTGCATGGAACTCTGGGTATCGAAAAATCCCGCCCGGACCCAGCACATGGCGCACAGAATAGCGAAAGGATAAAGCTAGTTTTCGCCATGTGTCAAAAAGATAGACATTCGCTATGCTCGGTCTATCTTTCCGTTTTGATTCGCAAAACTCTGCCAGCCTGGGTGCGATCTCCCCACGATGGCTTCTCGGCGCGGTGGACCAGCTACCTCCTAGAAGTGGCGAGCACGTCGCTTTGTGCGACATCGCGGCTTGCCACCGGGGGTACCCCGGCGCGGCTTACCTGCGGGGGCTCCCAGCCGGAGGTACCCCGGGCTAAGATTCAGCTAGCATCATCTTCAGGGTGGTGTAGTGCTCCTCTGTAAGCTTCCGCCGCTCCCCGGGGTCCTCCTCCCGCTGGTACTCGCTCCACAGGTCCGTCAGCTCCTGATACATGGGGTTGAAGAAGTCCACGGCGTTCACCTGCTCCGCCAGACTCTGGAGCTGCTGGTAGTTCCACTGGCTCATGTACCATTTCTTGTAGGTCTTGCTCCCCAACTCAAAGGGCTCCTCCACCTTGCCGTCCTCGTTCAGCAGGTCCTTGCGCACGGGCAGGCCGCTGATCCAGGAGAACAGCCCCGACTTCTGCTGGGCCTCCCGGCTATAGAGGCAGTCCAGCACCTGAAAGGCCTCCTTTGGGTACTCCGTGTTGGCGTTCACCGCCCCAAAGGCCGTAATATACGCGGTGGCACCGCCGTCCCGGTTGTATTGAGGAATCATGATGAAATCCGGGCTTTTGGAGCAGATATGGGAGGGATTCGGCTTGCCCAGGAACTCTCCGCATATTCCCATGACGCCGTCAAACTCCCCGGCCCCGCGCCGTTCCAGATTCTTCAACGCCCCCTCCAGTTGGGCGGAAAGCTCCTCCAGGGTGAAGCTGGGGACGTCCTTTTCGTAGTCCGCCAGCACCCCCAGACTGCCCCCGAACTCCCAGTCCCAGCAGGCTCGCTGCACGCCGGGGTCCTGGCTCTGGAGCATCTGGTCCCAGGTCATAGGCAGCTCCTCGGCAAGGGTGTACTCCTCCTTGTCAAAGAGTCCCGCCACGGTGGTCCAGCCCAGGGGCAGCAGCTGCTGGTCCTTTTCGCCCCGCCCGGCCTCCATGATCTGGGAATAGAGCTGGTCCAGGTCCAGGAACTCCGCGTCCTCCATGTATTCGTCCAGGGGCAGGAACATGTTCCGGTCCATCAGCGCCCGGGGATAGGGGAACAGCCCGGTGATGATGGGGATGGACAGGTCCTCCGCCATGCCGGGGTCCAGGGAATCCGGGCAGCTGCAGAGGAACAGGTCCGGCCCGGCCCCGGCCATCATCTCCGTGCGGACCCGGGTCATGGCGTTTTCCCGGTTTTCGCTTCCGGCGTTCAGGCTCTCCACAGTCACGTTGAAGTCCTCCTGGTATCCAGGCACATAGGTTTTCAGAAAATTCTTCAGATCCCCGCTGGCGTCGCCGCCAACTCTTCCGGACAGGTCCAGACAGAGGGTCAATTCCGGGCGGGAGGGGGCCTTGTCCCGGTTCGCGGCCAGTTTGGGCTTGCTGTTCTCGGCTTCGCTGTTCTGGCAGGCGGAGAACAGGGCGATGAGCAGGCACAGGGCCAAAAGAATGGATATGAGCTTTTTCATGATAATTTCTCCTTCTTATATAGTTTAAAAATCTCTCTATCTATAAGAATCCCGGTTTTGGTAAAATGGTTGCATATTTTGGAATTTTTTTATTTTTGGGGAGGCCTCCGGCGGTTTAGAGTTGATCCAAATCAAAGATTCGGTCAACTCTTGGGCTCAAGAGTTCGTTAGACTTCGTCTTACGAACTCTCCCCCTAAAAACCCCGCAACCTTTGAAAAGGGCGCTGGTCCCCGGTGGGGACCGTCAAGCGCCGACCGAACCGGCAGGTGAGACAACGAAACTTTTCCCTCGCTGCATGGCACTCGGGGTATCGAAAAATCCCGCCCGGACCAGCCCCCGGCGCGGTGGACCTGCTATCTCCCAGCACCGGCGAGCGCGTTGCTTTGCGCGACGTCGCGACCTGCCACCGGGGGTACCCCGGGCGCGGTGGACCTGCTATCTCCCAGCACCGGCGAGCGCGTTGCTTTGCGCGATATCGCGTCTTGCCACCGGGGGTACCCCGGCTAGGGAAGATGGATTCGCCCGCTCTGCGGGCCCCAAGTTTTTTCAGCCCTGGAGGCTTTGACAGGGCAAAAGAAAAAGCCGCCCGTTTTTTCATGCCGGACGGCTTATCTGTTCCATAAATTTTATAGTAAACGCAGTTGAAAAGAGATATACCTCTTTTCAACTGCGTTTACTATATGAGGGCTTTCCATAGCCTTAACTTCTGTCGGGCTCTCTTTCCTCCATACTCTTTGCCTTATGGATCCATTTCCCACTTTTCAGGCGGAAAACCAGCCAGACTGATTTAATAATAAAATCAATGCGTAGAGCAATCAGCACAAGAGCGGGCGGCAGGCCCAATACCAGTCCCGCCAATGCTCCAAGGGGAACCGATGCCACCCATTGGAAAATAATGTCCGCGACCATCAGAAACTTTGTGTCGCCGCCGCCCCGAAGAATTCCTTTGGAGAGGGCGCTCTGGATGGCCTGAAAAAACACAATAATGGCGCTGGCTTCCATCATAGATATTGTAATCTTTATGGTAGACGGGGCAATCTCATAGAGGGCCACAGACCACTCTCCCAGAACAAGCACCAGAATGCCGCCAAGGATACCAATCAGGACGGAGAGGATCAGAAACGTCCATCCCTCTTTTTGCGCGCGGTCGAATTCTCCCTCCCCCACCGTCTGGCCGATGATCACGCCAGAAGCGCTGGAAACACCCTGGATGGCTACCGTAGCCATTCGATCCATAACGGTGACAATGGCATAGGCGGAGACGACCTCTTTCCCCATGTGGCCAAGGATAATCGAGATCGCGCTGGCCGCCAGAGCCAGCAGGGAGTCTGAAATGATGGCGGGCAGCCCCAGCCGGCGAAATTCGCCAAAGAGCTCCTTGGTGGGCGCTTTCAGCAATCCCCGCACCTGATACCGCAAAATTTTTTCATACTTCAACAAGTAGACAGCACAGAAGAGGAATTCCACTCCCCTAGCGATCAAGGTGCCGACAGCCGCGCCCATCACGCCCAAGGCGGGCGCGCCCAGCTTACCAAAGATGAATATGTAATTGGCGCCAATATTGATGATAAAGGAGGCGATGGACACATACAGGCCCAGCTTTGCATTGCCAATGGAGCGCATCACATTGGACAGCACCAGACTAATCCCATGAGGCAGGTAGACCAAGGCCGTGACCCGCAGATATTGGGCCCCCAGCTGGATAACATCCTCTTCGACTGTAAAGATTCTCATGATCTGCGCGGGCAGAAGAAAAGTCGCGATGGCAAAAGCGGCCCCGCCGGCAATCACAATCTGGAGTACCAGATCGAACACCCTGCGCACGGTTTTCAAGTCCCCCGCGCCAAAATACTGGCTGGAAAGAACCAAGCCCGCGGCGCTGATGCCCATACATAGGAATACAAAAATGTTATAGAACTGGTTTGCCAGACTGGAGGCGGAAATAGAGGCCTCTCCCAGCTTTCCTACCATAATGGTATCCATCATATTTACGCCTTGGTTGATGATAGACTGTAACACAATGGGGATCAGGATCATCAGCACCTTATGATAGAACGTCTTGTCCCGCACCCAATATTTATCAATCCGGCTTTCCTTTGTCATAGGCACTCCTCCTTTTTCGCGCTAACTGCATGTTCCTGGCAAACCAGGCTAATCAGGATAAATCACCTGATGCCGGATGGGCAGCCATTCGGCAATGGCCTTGCGCAGGATCATATCCCAGAAATCCCACTCATGCTTATAGCCAGGGACCTCCAGGAAGTGGGTCTGAAAACCTAGCTTTGTCAGCGCCTCATAGCCAAATTTGCACCGGGGCAGGGCGAAATCATCGCTGCCGCAGGCAAAAAAGTACTCCGGCAAGAGCTTTCCCGCGGCCACAGCCTGTTCGGCGGCGGCATATGCATCGTGTTTGCTGCCCCGGAACTGGCTGAGATCGCCATAAATGTCGGCCATATCCGGCATGGGCATAGCATCGGGGTCATTAGACTGCGGCCGGGCCTGCCTCATCAGGTCCATAGTTTCTGCGCTGCGGGCAGCGCCGGACATAACCAGTACAGCGGCAAAGCGCTCGGGGTAGAGCAGGGAAATCTTCATAGCGCCATGCGCCCCCATGGAAAGCCCGCCGATAAAGTTATCCTCCCGCTTATCGGAAAGCGGCAGTACCGCCTGAACCATGGCGGGCAGTTCCTCCGTCACGTAGCGGAGATACCGGGGGCCTTTGGGCGCATCTGTATAGTCCGCGTTAAAATCACAGGGCATTACCACGGCCAATTTGTGATCATCAGCATAGCGGACGATATTAGAGAAGTTCACATAGTCTGAATCGTCCCCGCTGCCGCCGTGAAGCAGATAGAGCGTCTGATAGCGCATGCCCTTTACGTAGACGTTCTCCCTTTTCTCCATTACATCGGCAAAAGAAAAAGAGGGCAGGCATACCGTAACGTTGGTCTGCATCCCCAGGTGCTTTGATAGAAAATTCATTTTTAGGACCATAAATTGCCACTCCTTTTTTACTGCGGACAAAAACGCGATCGTTAATGAAGCTCAAAAAAGATTTTGAACCGGGCGGCTCTGCCCTATTGCTTTTTATACCGCATTTTATACCTTTTGGAAAGATAAGCGCGAAAAGCCGCTTTCTTCCAAAAACTATACTATATTTTAAGTATAGCGCAAATTCCGGCATATTTCAAGATCGGTTCCCCGCAAAAAGATGAAAAAGCGGCTTTTTCCTGCACCTATACTTGTGTTTTCTAAAGCAATTCCACAAGACTTCCTCTGTCTATCGCCACGGGGCAAGCGGTTGACTTATCCCCAGGCTCTGTGCTATTCTTATAGCCAACGAGTCCAAATCTATCAAAATACAGGCTTTTCGCCTTCGTAAGCCTCCCTCCCGAGATCTCTCAGCATTTCGGGATTTTCTTCGTTTTTCCCAATATTCTGGTTTGAATGGCGAGTTAAAAAGTAGAGGGCCCTCAGGATTCGGAAAAAAGGAGGACACAAATGGACGACCGAGAAATTGTAGAACTATATTGGAGACGGGACGAGGCCGCCATCGTGCAAACCGAGTGCAAATATGGCGCGTTCTGTTTGGGAATCGCCACAAGCCTATTGTCTAACGGCGAGGATGCCAAGGAGTGTGTGAACGAGGCGTTTTTTCAGGCCTGGAACCTCATCCCACCCCAGCGGCCGGAAAAACTCCGGCCATGGCTGGGGCGGATTGTGCGGAATATCTCCGTCAGCTTGTGGCGGAAAAACCACCGGCAGAAACGGTACAACGGCCTGGACCAGGCTCTTGAGGAACTGGAGGATTCCATTCCGTCGCCGGTGGACGTTCAGCAAGACCTGGAAGGCGCTGAGCTGGGAGAGGCCATCAGCCGCTGGCTCTTTTCTCTGCCCCGGGAGGACCGGGTGCTCTTTGTCCGCCGGTACTGGTATGGGATCTCCCTTTCCGGGCTTGCGGAAGAATCCGGCATCTCCCCGAAAAAATTGGCTCAAAAAATGTACCGCCTGCGGTTGGAACTGAAATCATTTCTAGAAAAGGAGGATAGATCCTATGAAAACCAGTTGCAATCTGTTTGAGGGCATCGGCTATATCGACCCAATCCTCATTGAAGAGGCTGGCAAGCCGCTGAAGAGAAAGCCGGTCTCCCTGGTCTGGCTGAAAAAAGCCGGCGTTATGGCCGCGTCCTTTATCCTTGCCTCCATCGTGCTTCTGGGCATTAACACCGCGTTCCCCGCCTTCGCCGAAGGCCTCCCGTTGATTGGGGAAGCCTTCCGCCGGATCAACTCCCTGGGGGCCAACGCCGCAACCTATGACGGACTAGTGCGGGCTGTGGGGGTGAACGGAGAGAACGGCCAGTATCAAGTTACGGTTACAGAGGCCTACTGCGATGGGGAATATGTTTTCTTTACCCTGCGGCTGGAGGCCAAGGACAGCCGGCTGCTGAACATGCAGTCCTTCTTCACCGAGGAATCCGCAGGCAATTCCAACATTCCCGGCTGGAACGTGGAAATCAACGGCGAACCCGGGGGAACAGAATTCTGCGACCTTCCCGTTTTCATCCGAAAGGGCTACTACTTTGAGAGCGGCCCTATAAAAGTCAAGTTGTCCCAGAAGGCGGAGGACGGTTCCACGGTTCAGGTTGGCGCGGTTCTGGGAAACCTGTCGGGCCGCACCCAGGAGGATATTGACCGAAACGAACGGGGCCGGGTCGTCTCTATCGAGCCTGTAAAGCTCCAGTTTCAGCTGACCGCCAACGCCGGGTATTCCGAATCCCGGGAGGCCGCCGGCGTTTCCATAGACGGGCTAAGCCTTACCGGCTGGAGCAGTTCCCCCAGCAAATTTACCGCCACCTTCTCCTATCCCTATCTGGGCGCGGCGGGCGTCTCCGCCAGCGCCAGAGCTCTGGACGGAACCGATCTGGGGGGAGATATTCGGGAGTTCGGGGATTTCGGCGACGGCCGCTATCAATTCGGCGACACGGCTGTCCAGACCTGCTCTTTTGCCGGTCCGCCCCAGGAGGCAAAAAAGGTGATTGTCACTGTCTCTAGCTACGGCGGCGAAGGAGTTTTCGGGGAGTTCACCATCGACCTGGATACCGGCGAAGCCGCGGCTTCCACTGGCTATGAAGAGCAAGGACTCCCCCTGCTCTCCATCCGGGAATACGCCGAAAAGACGGAACGGGCGCAGGCTGAGAGCAGCCCTGCCCCCGCCCCCAGTCCGAAACCATAAGGCAGTTCAAGCCGCCCCCGCCAGACAGGCGGGGTTTTGCCTCTTCCTCCCACTTGCGTTTTTTCCTGAAATGGGATATACTTTGGGGGAGTGATATGGGGGCTGAGCTCTCGCGGCAGCGCGTCCAGATTCCAGCTGGTCCAGAGCGTCCTTTGGCGGATACGCTCATCCATACAGCCGGCTGGTTCCAAGGCCCAGGAACTTCTCGCCTGCTTCGCAGTCGGGATAGGGGTCTCGCCTGGTCTCGTCTGCCGACTCGGTCGGGAGAGTTCATGCTTGCATGAACTCTTCCCCACCGGGGAGCTTCCCCGGCTCGGTCGATTCGCAGCGTTGTCTGCAATACTTGGTTTTGCCAAGTATCCGGCAGAACGCCCCCCGACGAGGGGCGCTGGTCCCCTGTGGGGACCAGCGCCGACCGGAGCGGAAGCGTAACCCCCCCTATGCAAAACGTCCCACCGGGACGTTTATGCTACCCTCCTGCGTTATTTTATCGGATGTTAAGGTCAAGGGCAAAACCTTGGGACGTTGTCCCAAACCCCACCGCCTTTGAGAAAGGCAAGACTTCGCAGAGCGAAGTCTACGAAACATTTTAATCTGGCTGGCTGAGTGCGCAAAAGCCAACCAGGGTAAGAGTTTTTATTCCAAACTTTTTTCAAAAAGTTTGGTCCAGAGTGAAACCATGGCCTCTGAACGCACAGAAACGCGTTCTCCGGCGGGAGGGGCTTCGAGTCTCGCCTGCCGGCTCGGTCAGCGACGGGAAATCGCCACTGGCGATTGTCACCCCCCCTCTACCCCCACCACCTTTAAAAAGGTGGACGAAACTTTTACCCTGGACGGTTTTGGCCGGTCCAGCTGTAAACTTGGCAACGCCAAGTTTACAGCTGGTCAGGGGTCTGGGGGTGCTGGTCCCCTGTGGGGACCGTCAAGCACCGACCGAACCGGCAGGTGAGAAGAAACCCCCAGCTGCCGGAGGCCACGATATACTCTCAAAAAATATACTCTGAAAAAGCCTTTGGAAAGGGGCGATACCCAATGGAGCAGTTTCGGCTCATTGAGATCACAGATTTTGCCGCGCCGGAGCTGGACGTCTACGCCCGGCTCACGGAGAACCAGCTTGTAAACCGGGCCGACCCGGCCAATGGGCTGTTCATCGGGGAAAGCCCCCTGGTCATTGGCAGGGCGCTGGACACCGGCTGCACGCCCGTGTCCTTTCTGATGGAGCGCAAGCACGCCCTCCACAAAGCCCGGCCCCTTTTGGAGCGCTGCGGCACTGTCCCTGTATTCGTGGCTGAGGAGGCCGTCCTGTGTCAGCTCACCGGCTTCCACCTGACCAGGGGAATGCTGTGCGCCATGCTGCGCCCGCCTCTCCGGTCTGCTCAGGAGGTCTGCCAGGGAGCCCGACGGATCGCCGTGCTGGAAAACGTGATGAATCCCACCAATTTAGGCGCCATCTTTCGTTCCGCCGCCGCCCTGGATATCGACGCCGTGCTGCTCACCACCCAGGGCAGCGACCCTCTCTACCGGCGGGCCCTGCGAGTAAGCATGGGCAATGTCTTTCTGGTACCCTGGGCCTATCTGCCTGAAAATTGGCCAGGCTTTCTGAATAAATTGGGCTTTAAAACGGTGGCTATGGCCCTACGGGAGAATTCCCTGGACATCGCTGATCCCCAGCTGCTCCGGGAGGAGCGGCTGGCCATTGTGCTTGGCACCGAGGGAGACGGCCTCGCCCCTCAGACCATCGCCCAGTGCGACTATACCGTGCGGATTCCCATGGCCCACGGCGTCGATTCCCTGAACGTGGCCGCTGCCAGCGCCATAGCTTTTTACCAACTGACCCGCAGGTGAATCCGGCCCGTTAAGAAAGCGGTTGGGCCTGGAAGAACTTCTTTGACAGTTTATATTCTCAGCGCGAATCCCTGCTGTATTCCGGCGCGGGCAAGTGACACGCGTTGGCTGCGCTTTCTGTTTTTGCCACCGCGTTCCACTCTCCCATTCCCGGTTAGCAACTATAAAAGCCAAAGACGGCATGACAAAGCCACACCGTCCCAAGAAACAATACAGATATTCTCCATTCTCGAAATCGGAAAGTTTCCCCTTCTCAAACGGTAGCCGTCATCAGGGCCTCCTCCAGCGCTTCCGCCAGCTGATCCGGGCAGGAAGTTCTTTTCGGACCACACTTAATGCCCTTGCAGCGCTTGATATACTCCTGCACGGTCATACCCTGGGCCAAAGCCGCCACTCCTTGGGTGTTTCCACTGCATCCGCCGGTGAACTTTACCGATTTAATGACGTCTCCCTCCAGAACAACATCGATCTGCCGGCTGCAAACACCCTTGGGCGTGTAATGAATTTCCATATTTACCGCGCTCCTTTCTAAACTCTACCGCATATTGTAGCAGATTTCAAGAGCCTTGTCAAGACGGTCACGACGCCCTCATGTCCCCAGCTCATTCAAGGAATCCAGCAGGGACCGGGCCTGCTCTTTTATCTTTTCGTGCACCGCAGCCTCAATTTCCATAGGCAGCGCCGTCACAGCGATCTTGTCAAAGGCCCTTTAGATCATGGCCTGCTTATACTCCCGGGACCGGGGGTCACCCTCGATCTCCTCCTGAGGCCCCTGATATTTGGAATCTATCCGGTGAAGCAGGCGGCCCCAGTCCTCCCGCAGCTCCTTTTCCAGGTCGGAAAAGGAGTCCTTTTTTTCACGGGATTCCTTCTTATACGCGGCAATCCGCTGGATTCGCCCCTGCATTTTTCTGGAGTACACAAAGAGGTAGTAGAGCCAGACACAGAGCATCGCCGCGCCGAAAGCCCCGGAAATGCCTCGGCCCAGAGCGGTATTCTCCATCACGCCGGTCCCTTCTACCGTGAGCAGGCCCAGCCCCAGGTGCATGCTCAGGCCCATCGCCAGCGCCAGAACCCAGCCAAAAATCACCCCGAAGCAGCTGCTAAATTTCTGGTCGAACCAGGACTTCAGGGAAAAAAACCAACAGGCCGTGCTCACCACCACCATACCCCAGTATACAGGGTCGTCGTCTTTGGTGTAGAGGCCCAGCATATAGTAGGCAGCGGGGAGCACGCAACCTACCAACAGGAAAAAAGTGATCTTCCAGGGCGAGGTGTAGTTCCCCAGGGCCTGGGTTTCCTTCTCGATCTTCCGCTTCTGCTCCTTGGCCCAATCCCTGCCCTGGCGCAGCTTCTGAAAGGCCGGGGTGTCCAGCTTGTCCTGATAGATCTGCGCCGCCACATATTTCGTTTCCTTTTTTAGTTCCTCATTAAAGGTATTCTCGCTTACAGGCACGCTTTTCCCCGTAGAGGGGTGCGCCTTCGCGTACATTCCCTGACCGCATTTGGCGCAGCGCACCACCCGTTCTCCCTGCCATTCCACGGGCACTTCCGCCCCGCATTTCGGGCATTTCATAGATTCCTTGATATAAACAACTCCTCTCCCCTATAAGTTTCGCTTCTATCCTGCCTCTCTTTCTTCATCTGCCAGCAGCTTTTCCGCAGTGAATCCTCGGGAAGCCATGTTAAAAAGCACCACGGCCGCCGCCCCCAGCACCAGAGCAGCCAAGCCTAAAATCCAGAAATTCAGCCGAAAAATCCCCGTAAACTGGGCCAGATATGCCGCCGCCACCGGCAGAATCAGATAACCCATGGTTTGCAGCGACTCGCCCGTGCTGTGTACCCGGGTGATAATCATCGCCACAAATACCACGGAAAACAGAGACAGCACCGGCGTAAGCATTACCAGAATTACCAGCCAGTCCCAGCTGAAAAAGGGGCGCACCCCCGCAAAGACCTCCGCGATAATGGCCGTGATGGCAAAAGCCACAAAAGCAGCGCCGGAAATCACCACCGACAGAATCGTGCAGTTTGTGACTTTCGCGTTAAAAACATTCTTTACGTCCATGGTGGTAAGCAAAAGGGTTTCCAGCGTACCGCCCTCCCGCTCTGTCACAAAGGCATAACTGGCGGAAGCCGCCGCTGTGAGGATGGGCACGCAGAGGAACAGCAGCGGGCACAGCAGATCCGTAAAAGCAATCAGCCAGCCCTGACGATAGTCCAGCTTTTCCGCAGTGCCGGACAGCAGCGCCACAATGGCTTCTGGCAGCTGCGCGCCGGGTTCCGCAGGCAGCAGAGAAATCGCCACAAAATAAACCGCGGGGATCACTACCACCAGCGTAACGGGCAGCAGCATCAGCAGAGCGCGCTGGCTGCTTCTGGCCCAAATGCCCGCCATGTCTTTTTTTACCAAAAGCATTTCCGCCGAAGAAAAAAGCCTGCTCAGCCCCCGCTTCTGGGGGGGCTGGCGGCCCTGCTTTTGGCCAGGCCTTTTTTGGGCGTGGCTAGGCCTGCGGCCCGGTTCCTGTCTCCCCATGGAAAAACTCCTCCCTTCTTCTGCCCCCCGCCAGATAAGCCCTATAAATTTCTTCCAGCGTGGGCCGGATTACCACGGCTTCATAAAGGCTTGTCCCGCTGCCTACCGCTTGGGCGATCAGCTGGGGCATCTCGTCCTCTGAAGAAATCTCTTTCTGCCAAAAGCCCTCTTCCAGGCGAAATCCCTGGGGTCCTTCCCGTCCATCCGCCAGACGCAGAGCGGCCTTCAGGCGCACCCCGCCCCCCGCGCGGAGAGATTCCACCGTGCCCCGGGCCAGCAGGATTCCGTTATGCAAAAGGCCAAAGCTGCCGCATATGCTCTGGGCATAGTTCATATGCTGGGAACACAGCAAAAGGGTGATTCCCTCTTCCCGCAAAGCATATCCCAAAAGCTCCCGAACCATCTCGGCAGACTCTCTGTCCATACCTGCGCCCTGCTCGTCCATCAAGACCACACGGGGCCGGTGCAGGAGCGCCCTGGCCAGTCCCGCCCGGGTAAGCACGCCCGTGGACAGCTGGTCGGGGGTCCTGTCCCGCTCGTCCCAAATATTCAGCCGGTGCAGCAAAAAAGAAATCCGCTCAATGGCCTGATCCTTGGGCACATAGTTCACCCCGGCAAAAAACCTTAGATTTTCCCATAAGCTCATACAGGCGTAAAGCCTGGCGCTCTGTAATACAGTGCCGGTCATGCCATGCAGGCGCGCGGACTCAAACCCAGGCGAGAGCCCCAGCACACTACACTCTCCGGAAGTAGGCCTTCCCAGCCCGGCCATCAACCGCACCAGCGTGGTTTTTCCCGCGCCCTCTAAGCCAACGCAAGCCATGGCCCCGCCCTCCGTCACTTGCAGATTGACGCCTTGCAGGGCGGCTTTTCCCCCGTAGATTTTTGTCAGATCATAGGCCGCTATGGCATCCATGGCGCGCCTCCTTCCAGAATCAATATGTAGGATAAAGTCCTGCCGGCGCTATCTGGCCTCCGAGGTGCCATGCTCCCGCAGGTAAGTTGCCTCCAGATCTGCCAGATGCAGCTTTACCGCCAGGGGATACTTGTCATAAGCCAGACTGATGGCAAAGCTGCCGCCCTTGGCCGCCTCGTCGAAGCCCCCCATATGCCAGCGGATCGCCACCGCCTCGGCCGGCTTCAGCCGCACGAAACGCTCGATTAAATACACTGACTTCTCCCCGTGACCATAGGGAAAGGCGTCTTCCACTGTGTAGAAGGGCTTTTTCTCCCACTGGCCTGTCTCATCGTTCTTCACGTTTCGGGTAGACGTCTTGTAGAACTGTGCCTTGCATACGTCATGAAGCAGGCCGCACAGGGCAAAGCTCTCCTCGCTGTCCCCCTCTTCATAGTACCTCTCCCGCAGGGTTTTATACACGTTCACGCTATGCCTGACAAGGCCGCCCTCCTGGGCACAGTGAAATTTTGTGCTGGCAGGGGCAGTAAAAAAATCCGTACCAGAAAGCCAGTTCAGCAGCCGCTCGCTGCCCTCCCGGGTGATCTGTTTTTGAAAAATCTCCACAAACTCCTCTTTGGGCTGTGCTTCCATCCAGATTCCTCCTTTTCCAGCCTATATGGAGCGAAATCCTTTGCCAATAATTTCGCTGGTATTGGTAATAAACATAAAACATTGGGGATCGATCTGCTTACAGCGCTGGCGCAGGTGGACGGCCTCTCCCCGGCGGCACGCAATAAGCACCACCTTGCAGCCCAGGTGAGAATAAGCCCCCATGGCGTCCACCACCGTAGAGCTTCGGTTCAGGTCCTTTATGATATAGTCGCAAATTTTCTGAGGCTTGGTGGTAACAATAGAAAAGAACTTGCACAGGTTGATGCTCTCCACCACGGAATCCACCACAAAAGCCTTGAGAAACAATCCCAGAATAGAGAACAGGCCTGTCTGTATCCCGAAAATCCAGCAGGAGGACAGCGCAATCAGGCTGTCGCTGGCGAAAAGCGCCTTGCCGATATCGGAAAGAGCCGTGTACTTCTTCAGCAGCATGGCAATCACATCCGTGCCCCCGCTGGAGGCGTTGTAGTTGAACAGAAGCGCGGACCCCACCGCCGGCAGCATGATGGCAAAACACAGCTCCAAAAGAGGCTGATCTGTAAAAGGCCCGTCCATAGGGTACAGGACCTCCATCACCCAGGTTTCAAAGGAATACATCAGGCTGCAGTAGGCGGTCCAGAAGCCAAAACCCTTGCCCAAAAAGATAAAACCGATTACCAAGAGGATCATATTGATAGCGCCCATCATCACCGCGGGAGAAAGCCACGGAACCGGTACCAACCGGCCCAGAATAATGGCCAGGCCGCTGACCCCGCCGGTGGTGAAATTATTGGGAAATTTAAAGAAGTAAACTCCCACCGAAATCAATAGAACTCCAACATTGATAATGAGAAATTTCTTCAGGCCTTCCCGGATTGACCCCGAAAAGGCGGGCTTATGGCTGCTTTCTTCCATTTCGCTTCCCTCCAAGTTCATAAGTCCAGAACAAACCGCAAACGCCCCTGAAACCCGGGTGCTTCCTGAATTTCAAGGGCCGCTATGCCGTTGAATTTACTATACCACCCTTCGCCTGGTTTTACAACCCATTTCGGCAAAAAAAGAGGGAATGTTCCTCTTTTCCGGAAACATTCCCTTAAGAACCTGTATTCACAACCTGCAAACGCCGCCTAAGCGGCCTTTTTGCGCCGTTCCTCGTTAAATCCGCAAATTCGCCTTGACCGGCACAAAAAGCCCTCTCTCATCCCACCTTTTCGGTTATGAATCCAGATTCAAAACTCCCCAATTCTTAGAAGCCGTACCAATAGGCGTTTGCATTCCTCTTTCCGGCAAATTCAGCCGGGGAGTGGCGTTGTGAAAGCTTGCCAGTCGCCAGATTGCTTCTCCCCATTGCATTTGCTCGAAAATCGTATAGTTTTTGAGAGCAATACTGTGTGGCCTTCGTGCTTCGCACTACGGCAAGGTCGTGGAGCTCTGCTCCACACCACGCCAGGGGCCTGTCTCGCCTGCCGGTTCGGTCGGGTCAGAGCAATCGCCACTGGCGATTTTCCCCACCCCTTGACCGCGCGACATGTCAGGATTCATCCCACACAGCTAGCCAGGGTAAAGTTTTCGTCCACCTTTTTCAAAAGGTGGTAGGGGTGGAGGGGGCGAAGCCCCTCCCTGCCGGAGGCCAAAACACACTCTCAAAACCTATAGTTAACGCAAATCCTGTCGGTACAGCTTCTTAATTCAGATCCTTTCCTTCAGGAACCGCACCGCCGCAGCGATATCCTTAGCGGGATCATCCCCTACCTCCCGTTCGATGGTGAGAAATCCCTTGTAGCCAATCTCATCCAAGGCTTTCAGATAGCCCGGAAAGTCCACGTCTCCCTCGCCCAAGGGCAGCTCGATGAAGGAGCTGCTGCCCAGCATCTCCTCCTCGGCCAGACCGTAGACGATCTCCGGTTCTACATACCGCAGCCTGCGGCCGTCCTTGGCGTGGGTGTGGACAATATAGTCTTTCAAGGTATATACGGCCTGTACCGGATCATCCCCCGTCACCATGACAAAATTAGCCGGGTCCAGGTTTACGGCCACGCCGGTGGAGTGGAGCCCGTCCAAAAAGCCCTTAAGGGTTTCAGCGGTTTCCGGACCGGTCTCAATGGCAAAATGGGCTTTCATCTGATCCGCGTAAGCCGCCAGCTCCCCGCAGGCCTCCTGCATCACGGCGTAGCGAGAATGGCTCTTCTCGCCTGGCACCACGCCGATATGGGTGGTCACCACATCGGTTTCCAGCTCTTTGGCCAGATCCAGGATCCGCTTAGAGCGCTCAATGAGCCCAGGATTCTTCCCGGGGTCCCCAAAGCCCTGGCCCAGATCTCCGCACAGGGCGGAAACAGTAAGCCCCCGGTCCTTCACGGCCTTCAAAAGTTCCCGGCGCCTCTCCGGGGTCAAATTCTCCGGAGTCAGCTCCCCGTCCGTTACCCGGATCTGCACCCCGGACATGCCCAGCTCCTTCGCCTTGTCCAGGGCAGCCAAGGTATTCAGCTTGAAAGATTCCAGCAGCACACCTATCGAAAATGGATACATCACAATCTCTCCTTTTTTAGAACCTGTATTCATAACCGAAGTTACCGGATGAGCAAAAGCTCTTGAGCTCTGAATTTTTCGGGTTGCTCAAAGCAAATTTGCAGAGCTGCAGGCAGCTCTTAGAAATCAATTGTTTTATTTCGAGGAAATTTAAGGCCGGACAGCTCGAAAAAGGCCGCTCAGACGGTGATTGCAGGTTGTGGGTACAGGTTCTTATAGATTCACTTTAACCGCGCAGCGTTCCCCGCCGGTCTTTATTGTCTCCAGCAGCTCTGCCTCCACCTCCCGGCCAAGAACCTGGAAAAACAGACTCTTAACATGGCCCAGGGTACACAGGCACCAAGTGCGGGAGACGGGCTCCGCCATCCGCTTGACGCAGGAGCAATAGCACTGGGGATAGATCAGCAGCAGCCCGCCGGGCACAGCCTCCAGAGTGACATACTTCTCCTTTTCATTAAACAGAGCGGCAAAGCCGGCAAGGTCAGCCGCAGCTTTCAGATAGCCCTTCATTCGCTTCGCCAGGGCGCTCCCAGCCTCGCAATGGCATCCGGCCCGCACGGCGGCAATTTCCTCCGCCGAAAAACGCTCCTCAAGAAACCGGCACTGCTCCCGCGCCCAGCGGAATTTCTTCTCATAGTCCGCCGACTTGGAAAGAGGATGCTCCTCCGCGAACGCTATGGCCGCCTCTTCGCTCAGCTGGGAGAGGCTCTCATAGAACCGCAGGGCGTGGGCGTTGTCGCTTTTTGCCATGGCTCTCTCCCCCGGCCCTTACGCCAGCTGGATCTCTTTGTGCTGCTCGGCGGAGTCGTAAATGGCCTGCATCATCTCGGCAGTAATAATCACCGTGTCAATATGGGAGGGCAGCTTTTTGCCGGTCTTAACGCAGTCCACAAAGGCATCGATCTCGTTCTGGAAATGGTCCCGCATTTTGAACTGGGGCGTGGTGCTCACCAACGCGCCGTTCTCTGCAGTATAATAGGTGAAGTCCGCACCGTAGCGCAGGCGGATGCCACCCTTGTCGCCCATAAAGTCGATATAGGTCTCGCTCTCGCCGATGTTCTGGGCCCAGGCGCCGTTCAGGGTAATCACCGGGCCGGAGGTACGGATCATGCCGGTGACGGAGTCGTCCACGTCGTAGACACCGCTCTCCTTATTGCTGCTGGCCTCGGCCCACATGTCCACGTAGGTGTAGTTTTTCATGTCCTTGCCCAGCTTGCAGAAGGTCTCGCCGGTGACGGTTTTCACCTTGGGGTCTCCGCAGCAGTACATGACAATGTCCAGGTAGTGGACGCCCCAGTCGATGAGCGCGCCGCCGCCGGCGATGGCCTTGGTGGTAAAAGCCCCGCCCAGGCCGGGAATAGACCGGTGGGCCCGGAAGCTGGCGTATACATGGTGGATGTTCCCCAGCTTGCCCGCGTCGATATACTGTTTGATGCGGTTCACGCTGTCGTTGAAGCGGTTCACCACGCCGATGTTCAGCACCCGGCCAGTCTCGTGCTGGGCCTTCTGCATCTCCAGGGCCTCGGCGTAGGTGCGGGCGGCGGGCTTCTCGCAGAGCACGTCCTTCCCGGCGCGCAGGGCGTCGATGGCGATCTGCGCGTGGACGTTATTCGGGGTACACACGGAGACCGCCTGGACCTCGGGGTCGTTGAGCACGTCGTGGTAATCCTCCACCGGGGTCCCGCAGCCATATTTATTGACGGCGGTGACGGCCCTCTCGAGGATGATATCGCAGAAATACTTGATTTCCGCCTCGGGGTTGTTCATATAGGACGGGATATGGGCCGCGTTGGCGATGGTGCCGCAGCCGATGACAGCTACTTTCATTTTGAGAGCACACTCCTTTTTTCTAGGGAAATCCTTGGTTTCAGACTATAAATCCAAATTGGGGATTCCCGGTATTCCCGCAAAACCAGTTATTTTACGGTTGAGGAAAACTCCAATTATAGATAACTTGGGTTCATTATATCTCATATACGCTAAAAAAGCAAATATTTTTTGAAATATTTTTTCAGAATTTTCTAAAAAAATATTAAAAAAAGGGGTTGCATTTTACAGAAAGATCCGCTATAATATATACGTTGTCCGGGTGTGGCGCAGTTGGTAGCGCGCTTGACTGGGGGTCAAGAGGCCGTGAGTTCAAGTCTCGCCACTCGGACCATCTCATGATAATCCGAACGCAATCCTCCAGGTGGGGAATGTGTTCGGATTTATCATTTGTATTGAGAATATCCTATAGGAAACGGCGGGGGCAGGAACATTCCTGCCCCCGCCGTTCAAAGAGATTGATATTTTTGAAAAAAATGAATAGGAGACGGCTATGACGAGCTACGAGCAGATCAAGAAGGACCCGGCCATCAAAACCTACATTGCCCAGGCGGATGCCTCCATGGCGGCTTTGGGCTTTACAGAGCACAGCTTCGCCCATGTGGGCCGGGTGTCAGAGACAGCGGGACGGATTCTTCAGGAGCTGGGATATCCGCCCCGACAGGTAGAGCTGGCGAAAATCGCGGGATACCTCCACGACATCGGCAATCTGGTAAATCGGGTGGACCACAGCCAGAGCGGCGCAGTGATGGCTTTCCGCCTGCTGGACAATATGGGCTTTCCTCCAGAGGAGATCGCCATGGTCGCCACGGCTATCGGCAACCACGACGAGGGTACTGGTGTGCCAGTAAGCGCCGAGGCCGCCGCTTTGATTCTAGCGGACAAATCCGATGTGCGCCGCACCCGGGTTCGCGGCAAGGACCCTCATAGCTTTGACATCCACGACCGGGTGAATTACTCTGTTACCAGCTCAGAGCTGAAAATTCACAAGGAGCAGGCAGCCATTTGGCTCAGTCTGGAGGTGGATCCCAGCTTCAGCTCTGTGATGGAATATTTCGAGATTTTTATGGCCCGGATGATTCTCTGCCGGAAAGCGGCGGAAAAATTGGGCTTGGAATTCAAGCTGGCGATTAACGGCCAGGAGCTGATTTAAACAGGGAGGGGGAGAACCGTGCTATATTGCGCGCAATGCCGCCGGATTTGCGAGGAGGGCAGAAAGAGATGCCCCGCCTGCCGCAGCGGGAAATTGCGTCCGGTGGCTGGAAGGGATTTTGTCCTGCTGCAAAAGACGGACCTGTATGGAGCCCAACGCCTGGGGGAGGCCCTGAGCGCGGGAGAAATCGAATATGAAACCCAGGACGCCAATGCCGGGCAGAGCTATTTCAATTTTGATGGAGACTCCATGCCAACCGATCAGAATGTCTATGTGCGGTATGCGGACTGGGACAAGGCAGGGGAGCTGGCCGCCAAAGCGGATAGGAAGCGGGAGGAGGATGTAGAGGAGGACGCTGGGGAAGAAACGCCCCCTAGCGCCAAGAGAATCGCGGCGGAGGTGCTGTCGGCGGCCGCTTTTCTCGTGCTGATCATGCTGGCGGTATACGGGGCGGACGCGCTGGCCAACTGGCTGAAAGGGCTTCTCGGAATATAAGAAGCCGTACCTATAGGCGTTTGTATCCCCCTTTCCGGCAAATTCAGCTGGGAAGTGACTGCTCGGTACAAGTTCTAAAGTTTTGTAAAGTATAGGTTTTGAGAGCAATACTATGTGGCCTTCGTGCTTCGCACTACGGCAAGGTTGTGGAGCTCTGCTCCACACCTCGCAAGGGGCCTGTCCCGCCTGCCGGCTCGGTCCAGAACAATCGCCACTGGCGATTTTCCCCGCCCCTTGACCGCGCAACATGTCAGGATTTATCCCACACAGCTAGCCAGGGTAAAGTTTTCGTCCACCTTTTTCAAAAGGTGGTAGGGGTGGAGGGGGCGAAGCCTCTCCCTGCCGGAGGCCAAAACACATTCTCAAAAACTATACAAAATACCTATAGAGAGGGGCGGAAAAAATTTTTTCTAAAAGCGTAACTTTTTTCTTTGAAAAACGACTATCCTAAGTAGAAACCCTTGAAAGGAGCTATGACGATGAAATCGGCGAAAATGAGAAAAAAGCTGCGGAGATCGCTCCTCTGTCTGGCCTTGGCCGCTACATTTGGATTTTCTGGGTGTTCCGGCGCGGAACCGGCCTCCACCGCGGGCGGAGATCTGATGGTTGGCATTCAGCCCAAGGCTCGCGCTACAGAAAAAATAGACCTGAAGGGCACCGGGGCGCAGGCCTATACAGATTTCGGTCTGGAACTACTGAAACAGGCCCGCGCGGACAGGCCGGAGGAGGGCGTGCTCCTTTCCCCTCAGTCGGTGCTCAGCGCCCTTGCCATGACCGCCAACGGCGCGGGGAACGAGACCCTGGCCCAGATGGAGGAGGCTTTCGGCCTGCCTGCCGGGGAACTCAGCCGGTATCTGGCTGCCTATAACAGCTCTCTGCCTAGTGGAGAGAAGTATAGCCTGCATCAGGCCAATTCCCTATGGGTTCGGGAGGGCGAAGTGGAAGTGGAGCGGGATTTCCTCCAGGTCAACGCGGACTATTTCGGCGCGGATGTGTACCGAAAGCCCTTTGACGGGGACACCCTGGAGGAGATCAACGGCTGGGTAAAGGAGCACACCCATGAGATGATTCCCTCCATTTTGGACGAGATCGACCCGGAGCTGATGATGGTTTTGATAAACGCCCTGGCTTTTGAGGCCGAATGGCAGGATCCTTACGAAGAGGGCTCGGTGCAGAAACGGATCTTCACCCAGGAGGACGCTGTGGAGCTCACTGTAGACATGATGTCCTCCACAGAGCAGGCCTTTCTGAGGGATGAAAACGCCAGAGGCTTCCTGAAGTATTACGCGGATAAAAAGTACGCCTTCGCGGCGCTGCTGCCAGACGAAGGCGTAACCTTGGGGGAATATCTTGAGAGTCTCACCGGTCAGCGGCTGCGGCAGGTACTCACCAACGCCCAGGACAAAGAGGTATGGGCGCGGATTCCAAAATTTGAGATGGAATATGAGAGCTCTCTCAACGCGATGCTGAACAATATGGGCGTTACCGATGCCTTTGACCCGAATATGGCGGATTTCACGCCCATGGGCCGCTGCGCGGGCGGCGATCCCCTGTATATTGGCAAGGTGATTCACAAGGCCTATATTTCGGTATTCGAACAGGGCACCAGGGCCGGGGCGGTGACAGCGGTGATGATAGAAGCCGGAAGGGCTCTGCCAGAGGAGCCCGAACAGGTGTATCTGGAGCGGCCTTTCCTCTTTATGATCGTGGATGCCGAAACCATGCTTCCGGTTTTTATGGGAACCATGACGGGCCCGGAGGCTGTGCGGTCCTGACAAGGCCTGGACCGCAGGAAGAGCCGGGCGCCATTCACCCCCACCGGCAGCTTTCGGCGGCCAGTCGGGCCAGCCGGGCAAGGCCTTCCCCATCCTCTGGGGAAAAGCGGTTGGGTAGGGGGCTGTCCACGTCCAGCACGCCCGCCACTTTTCCCCGGACAATCAGCGGGGACACCACTTCGGAGCGGCTGGCGCTGTCGCAGGCAATATGCCCGGCAAAGGCGTGAACGTCTGGCACGATTAGGGTTTCAGCCTGCTGAGCGGCGGAACCGCACACGCCCTTGCCCCAGGGGATCTTTACGCAGGCGGGCTTGCCCTGGAAGGGCCCCAGCAGCAGATCCCCGTCAACAGTCAGATAGAAACCAGCCCAGTTGATATCCGCCAGGGCCTGCCAAAGCAGGGCGGCCAGATTGGCCAGGTTAGGAATCAGGTGCTCCTGGCCCTCCATAAGAGCCGCCGCCTGTTTCAGCAACAGATCGTAGTTTACCATAATGGAACCTCCCAGCCTGCAAGTTAGAACCTGTATTCATAACCGAAGTTATCGGATGAGCAAGAGCTCTTGAGCTCTGAATTTTTTGGGCTGCTCGAGGGCTTGTCTGAAAATAGAGGAAAAGACGGCCTTTTCGATTTTTCAGACAAGCCCTCGGCAAATTTTCGCAGAGCTGCCTTGCAACTCTTGAATACTTTCTGTATTTTAAGGAAATTTAACGCAGAGCATCCCAAAAAAGGCCGCTTAGACGGTGATTGCAGGGTGTGAATACAGGTTCTTATTCTTGCAGGCTTTTTCGAATAATCTCATAGAGCACAGGCTTCATATTGTCCAGAGAGGTAGGGCGCTGTTCGATTACGCAGCTGTAGCAGACGCTGACGCACATACTCACCATCGCCGTTATCGTTTGATAGATCTCCAGCTCGTCCCGACCCCTCAGTTCCGGGCAGGAACGGATTACCCCGAATGCCTTTGCCAGCAGCGGCGGCGGAGCGCCGTTTTCTGCAAGCTCGTCCACCCGGGGCCATTTCAGATTATGACGCACCAGCCGAAGCACAAAAGTGTTGTGCCGGAGATATTCCAGCATATGGTCGGCCAGTGCCAATAGCTTTTCGGAAAAAGACGTGCTGCCCAGTTTTTCCACCTGGGCAAGGGCTTCGTCAAAGATCCGTTCGCTGATGCGCCAGATCAGAGCTTGAGATATGGCGTCCTTGTCCGTAAAATATAGGTAAAAGGTGCCCTTGGCCACCTTTGCCCGGCTGACGATGTTATCGATGCTGGTTTTGCTTTGCCCCTGCTCCAGAAACAGCTCATAGGCCGCGTCCAGCAAGGCCTGGCGCTTCAGCTGCTTCTTTTCCTGCACTCTGCCCATATGCTCGCCTTCCTACTGGTTTTTCTATATTATAACCCGTATCCGTGGAAAAGGCAAGATAAATATTGACTTTTAGTCATTTTATAAAAATCCCAGAATCAGTTTTAAGACAGGCTCTGGGCCTCACTTCCGGTGCTTTCCCTTTCCATGGCCGTGACCATGACCTTGGCCGGAGCCGTTGTGGCCATTGGCAGAGGAAGGCTCTGGAGAAGAGGCCGTCGCCTCTGGCGTAGCGTCAGCCTTTGGAGCGCTGCCTGTGTTTTCGTCATTTTCTGGTGAGGAATTCTGGGTGATGCCGCTCAACTTCCATGTCCATTCCCGAATTTCCCGGATAGTCAAATCCTGGACGTCCTGGGGCGTGATGCTGGGGTCCACAGCGTATAGCTCAAGATAGGCCCTGTATTTCCCGCAGGAGAGCCCGGCCGCATGGGCGGAACCGGCATTTTCCGAGCCCTCGCTGTGGCAATGTACATGCCGTTGGGCTTCGGTACAATTTTCCACCGTAGCCAGCATTTTTTCGCTGCGCTCCGGATCATCGCAGACTACCAGGATAGAAAGCCCCTCTCCCTGCTTTAGATAGGATTCTACGCCCTGCTCTGACAGCAACAGATCGATCGCGCTGGCATAGTCTATGAAACGCAATTCCAGAGACTCCGCCAAGGCGCGGCCCTCCTCATTAAAACCGTCTACGGAAACCACCTGGTCAAAACAGTTGATATTTAATTCCAAAGAAGGATTGATGTCAATGCTGATGGCAGATACCGGCGTAAAATACAGCCAGCCTCCCAGTGCGCCAACCGCCAATATAAGCATGCAGAATACAGCGGCGGCATATCGCCAGATCCTCTTGGGCGGAACGCTGCCCTTAGAAATGCGCAGGGAAAGAAGCTCTTCCGTGCGGCTTTTTAGATCCTCCGGGGTGTGAATCTGGTCAAAAGCCTGCCCGAGCCGGTTATTCATAGCCGTCACCTCCCAGCTTTTCTGCCAGCAGCTTTTTGGATCTGTTGAGCAGGGTATAGACCGAATTGGTCTTTTTCTTTAAAATCCGACCGATCTCCGGCGCGGTATATCCCTCATAATAATGCAGGTATACCGCATCGCGATATTTGGCGGGCAGAGAGAGTACCGCGTCCAGAACTTCCCGGTAGCTTTCCATCGCATTGGCGGGTAAATTGGCTATTTCGTCAATGGGAATGGTGTGGGAACGGAAGAAACTTTTCAGAAAGTCCTTGCAGGCATTGGTAGTGACCCGAATAAACCAGGCTTTCTCGTGCTCTTCGTTTTCAAACATAACGGAACTGAGGGTGTACTTCAAAAACACAGTTTGAAATACATCCTCCGCATCGGCACGGTTTTTCACATGGAGCAGACACAGTCGCCAGACAGTGTCCGCATATTGTTCCATGGCCCGTCTGGCCTCCTGCTCGTTCCGCATGTTTGGGGATTACCAGTGATGCCGCCCGCCGCCGTGATGCCCCCGGCCATGGTTCCCTTGGCCCTGTCTCTGGCCATAACCCTGACCGCAGCCATTGCCGTTTCCATAGTTATCGCAGACGCCGTCGCCATCCTCGTCCACAAAGTTACCGGCACAGTGGACATATCCGCAGTTGTCGCAGACGCCGTCCCCATCCTCATCCGCAAAGTTACCGGCGCAGTGGGCATGGCCGTGGTTGTCGCAGACGCCGTCGCCATCCTCGTCCACAAAGTTACCGGCACAGTGGACATATCCGCAGTTGTCGCAGACGCCGTCCCCATCCTCATCCGCGAAGTTACCGGCGCAGTGGGCATGGCCGTGGTTGTCGCAGACGCCGTCGCCATCCTCGTCCACAAAGTTACTGGTACAGTGGACATATCCGCAGTTGTCGCAGACGCTGTCACCGTCTTTGTCAATGAAACGGCCATAGCCGCAATGGTTCACGCCGCAGTTGTTACAAGACGGGCGGTTCCGCTCCAGTCGGACGCAGCCGGAAAGCATTCCGGAACACAGGCTGTTTACCAGCCTGGAATGATGATGGGATGCAAACGCGCTGCCAGAGCCCATTGCAAACACCAGAGCCGTAGCCAGAAGAACGGATACTAGTTTTTTCATCGTGCATACCTCCATGATTGTGTTTTCCGTTTGACCGGTTTCAATCTTAATACGATTTGCAACGGCGAATCCATTCGCTGCTGGAAAATTTTTTTACTATTTATTGAACCATTTGAAGCCTGCTCTCGGGAACATCACTCTTGGCGCTCTAAAAATAGGAGAAATCCAGGCATTTTATAACTGTCTGAGCAATCCAGGGGATGATGCGCCGGGACTGTCCGCAAAAACTGTGAAATGTATTCACAGAATCTTACACAAGGCCCTCCAACAAGCCATTTCAGTTGGATATCTGCAAACAAACCCTACAGAGGCGTGCGCTTTACCAAGAATCGAGCGCAAAGAGATCATCCCGCTTGAGGGGTCCGATATGGGTAAGTTTCTGAAAGCGATACGAGGACACCGGTTTGAGGCATTATATTTAACTACGCTGTTTACCGGCATGCGGCGAGGCGAAATATGCGGTTTGACTTGGGACTGTGTGGACTTAGACCGAAGGAAGATATTCATAAACAAACAGTTTCAAGGCATACCTGGAAAACCAGGGGAGTTTCGGCTTCTCTCTCTCAAGAACAATAAAGGCCGGACGATCGCGATTGCGAATTCTTTGGTAGACGTGCTTAAAGAACATAAATACCGTCAGAACGAGATGCTGGAGTATGCTGGTGAACTCTGGCAGGACACAGGCTTTGTCTTTACAAATGAAATGGGAGACCACCTCTCTCCCAGCAAGTGTATCATCGGTTCAAGAAAATCGTCTCGTCTATTGGTCTGCCCGACGCACGCCTGCATGACCTAAGACACAATTGCGCCGTGGCCACCCTTCGTGCCGGAGACGATATTAAGACGGTGCAGAGCAACTTGGGACATCACACTGCCGCCTTTACCTTGGATGTGTATGGACATGTCACAGAAGAGATGAAACAGGAAAGCGCCAATCGTATGGATGCCTTTATCAAGAGCGTTTCGAGCCAATAAGGGAAACTATAAGGGAACCCCCTTCCTCCAAGCATGAGAAACCGCTCAAATTCAGCGTTTAAGTGGTTTCTCAATGTGAGGTGGATACAAAAAGATGGATTTGTGTTTTTGATAGTTGGATTCGACCCCTTGGAAATGCATTCATGAAATCCAAAAAATAGAGAGAAGTGTCCTTGTAATCCACTATCCCCAAAACAGCTCAAATGTGAAATCACTCAATTCTCTGGCACCAGGATGTGATATAGAAACCCACTACCGATAGAATAGGAGTACACCTATCCTATATTCTTCAAAAGGCTATGTATATATTGATAAAAGCACTTGATACAGAGCAGGTGCAAGCAACTTATATACGCCATTGGCAACAACTCATCTGGCACATTCTATTTAGCACTATCCGGAAGCCAATCATCTAAAATAATGAATAGCATAAGAAAGAACTGTGACATCATCTTTGACAAGGTCGAACAGAGATTCTTTGTATTCAATCTCTTCCTCAGGATCTGAATCGAGTACGCATACAAGATTGTTGCCGAGCTGGAATTTGATTTCTGCATCCTTGATGTCATCCTCTGCTAGAGTCCATAGTAACCATGCGAATTCCTGAAGACTTTCATCTGTTTGACCGTTCATCATCATACATGCCGCTATGCTATCAATAAGATCAACTTGGATGTACCAATCCTCCGTATTGTACTTGAGGGCGCTTTCGCATTTTGATAAGGCCTCACCGGGAATCATTTCGCTGAATAAGATATCACCATATTCCTGAAAAACTAAACATAAGTTTCTGGAATCGCCGCCAGACATATTTGCCCATATGTCGATACACTGTACTATTCTTTGGAACGCGTATCGCTGCCTTTTTCATGCAAACATCTGGCATAATTGAGTGAGAAATCAAAGAGATCTACAAGGTAGTTGTTGCCCATCTGCTCCGTTGTGTTGATACTGTATTCCAAGGTGGAGCACGCTTTATCATAGTCACCCTGTTCCCAAATGATGAGCACTTTGGTATTCAAAGTCCTCATTCTTGTGATACTATGCTCTGCAAATAATTCTACATCAATTTTATAGGCTTTTTCATTATATTCTAGGGCCTTATCGGGGACACCACATACATATCAAAATAGGAATAGTCATGATGATCTTTTCACACAAGGTATAATTACCACAGGAAAAACAAATGTGGAATAAGCTGGTTAAAAAATCTGTGTCATCCTCAATACACCAGTGATTCTCCATAATATCTGCGATTGACCACGAAAACGGAATCAAATATGCTTTTTCATATTCTTTTCCGGATACTGATCCAATATTTAATTCTTGGCAGAGAATATCAACGAAAGGACGAGAAAGCATATAAAGGTGTTCTTTTTGTTGTTCTCGAACTGCAGCAGCTATAACAGAGTGCATCCAATAGATGTGTTTCCGATTATTCGTGACATGTTCCGACATTCCCATCTTATATAACTTTATGAGATTGCTATTTTTCTGGATTCAAAACCATTGCTTTGCTTGCCTGAATTCAAAGTGTAGGTTCGGAATAATGAAAACATAGGTCAGAATAATCTTGTCAGCGTCACTGTATTTTACAAGAGAGGAAAGAATACACATCTGCCGAATAATCGTATCGTCATTTTGAAGGCGTTCGTGTTCACAGGAGTATCTTCTCCACTCAGCTTAAAGCCCTTTTCCACAAGCCTTCCAAAAAGCTTGTGCAGCGCTAGTCCTTCTAGATATGCTACTTTTGCGATAAATACAATCATAATTGTGAGGCACGCTGTCAAGACGATAAATGATCTAATACTTGCCCGCCTATATAGTTTCCCCAAAAACCGTATACTGCTATAGCGCTACTACTTGAGAACAACGTTGTCAGAGAATCGGGATTTAACATATTTTTCTCTCCCCGTAATAGACTTCTTACGCGATTGAACAGAGTGAAAGAAAATTACTGCAATTGATACAATCACTCCACGAAGATTGCTTAAGAGTATAAGAAATCTAGCAATTTCGATATGAATTCATACGTTACTACACGCCTATATTGTTTGAAACAAATCTGTTACACCGCGTTTTGAATAATCCATTTTCTTAATTCTTTGCAGCATTCCGAAGTAACATGACGATGGTTCGGCTCAAGTTAAACTGATCTGTTCCAATCAGATTTGCCATATGCACTAACCCCAATTGGTCCTTTTCGCTATGGTTATTCCACAGGTTTTCGCTGATTACAAGGTTCTCTGAAAAGAGAGGTAGTAATAGATTGAAATAGAATAAGACTTTGGCAATTCTGGATTTCTGTAAGTGTCTATTCACTTTCAGTAAATTTATCCATCAATAGGGTAGCATACTCAACGGATGTTTTCTCAAGAAGTTTGTGGCCTTGTCTTAGCGCACTGTAATATTCTTTTTCCCGCTCATCAAATGATGGCGCTTTAAACCCTAACTTTTTGCAACATTGTTCTGCTCCATCAGCAAAGACTCCGATGTATGGTTGGCACATCATTTATATAATTACTATTAATGCGGCTTGCTTTTTGACCTGTATTGACCAATGTATATAAAAATCGTGTATCTGATTGAATTAACTCATATGCTGCTGTTTGTATTTTGTCTAATTTCATTTTTACCTCTAAATCGCAGAATCGTCTGTTGTTTTCATTCTTGAGTTGGTGAAATATTTCAATACTCCATACCTCAACTCAGTGTCATTCCACATCGCAAAATCACAAGCTATAAAAGGATGAGCCGTAGTGCCACCGTTTTTCCCTCGCCTAGAGATAATTCCAACAGCATTCACTCGTTCGATCCATCTAACCGGAGTTAGGGTATAGGATGGGGAGCGAACATCAACAAGTAACTGCTGAAATGCCTGCTCGTCAAAGCTGGGATTATTTTCTCTTTCCCACTGGCCTAAAAATGCGATCGTATTCCTACTGCGAAGCCAGCTTTGAATCACATAGCTCGGGCTCTCTGAATCAAATCGCTTTGCGATATC